>CAVWLW010000027.1:0-328751 GCA_963755715.1 uncultured delta proteobacterium | reverse complement strand
CGCTGCGATCGCGAGATCGAGCTCGGCCGTCCATAGATGGGCTTCGCCCTCGTCGACGAAGTGGGCATCACGTACGGCCCGGCCGAAGCGCCCCGGGCGCGCCGTCCGCCTCCCGTCCCCGGCGCTGCGCTACCCGGTCTACGCAGCGCGCGCCGCAGACGGCACGACGGTCATCGTCGACGAGTTGGCGATCGAGAAATCGCTGCACCTGCGGGCCTGGTACCGGACGCTGAGGCTCGACCCGGACGGCGTGCCGCTCGCGGATTCGGCGGAATGGGGGGACGACGACGCGTACGGCTTCGTCGCGGGCGAATCGCTCGCGATCCTGCGTGTGACCCAGTGGGAGATCGTCCTCCTGTCTCCCGCGGGGAGCGTGTTTCGACGCTCGATCTCTCCCCGCTGTCGAAGCGGATGCCGCTGACCGCCTCGCCGACGCCGCAGGGCACGTTTCTCGTGGCGTTCGCCGACCGGCCCTTCGGCGTCGATGTGGTCGAGGTCGACGTGAGCGGGCGCCTCCTCTGGTATTTACCCCACCTGGACAGCTTGGGGTACGCCGGCAGCGTCCAGCTCCTCCGCAGCGGAAACCTCCTGATCGCAGACGAGTTCTGCCACGTCGTGGTCGAGCTCACCCGTGACGGCTCGGTCGTCCAGCAGGTAGGAAGCCGGCGCGATCCCGGCAGGCGCGGCAACCGCCTTTCGAGCCCGCGCGCGGCGTGGGAAGCCGCCGACGGCACGCGGCTGGTCGCCGACACCCGCAACAACCGCATCCTGAAGGTCGCAGCCGACGGGACGGTCGAGGTTCTGCCGCAGCCGGCGGAGGGCCTCTCCTCGCCGACGTTTGCCGTCAAGCTGCCGGACGGGAACCTGCTCGTCTGCGATGCGGGCAACCGCCGGGTCGTCGAGTACGACGCCGGCGGCGAGGTCGTGGTGCAGTACGGGGAGCCGCCGGCCCAGCCCAGATGGTTCTCGTTTCCGCGGTCCGTCGAGACGCTCGCCGGCGGCGGGCTGCTGGTCTGCGATACCGCTCACGATCGAGTCGTCGTCGCGGAGAACGGCGCGCACAACCCGTGGCCGCTGGAGCGGACGGCACAACTCTTCTGGCCGCGATGCGCGCGGATGCTTCCCTCCGGCTCGCTCCTCGTCGCCGACGGCCGGAACGGGCGCGTGCTCGAGGTGGCTCCGTCGGGCGAGGTGCTCCGCCGGCTCGACCAGCTCGACGGCGGGCTGCCGCTTGACGACCCGCACGACGTCCGCCTGCTCCCGAACGGCCATCTGCTGATCACCGACGCGCCTCTCGGGCTCGTCGTCGAAGCCGACTGGAACGGGCAGATCTTCCGGACGGTCGGCGGCGACGCCGGGCGCGGAAACCCTCAAAGATCCACACAGCGCCCAGCTCCTCGAGAACGACCTCGTCCTCGTCTGCGACTCGGGCAACCACCGCGTCTTGTGGGTGGGAGCGGACGGAGCAGCAGTCACCGAGCTGCGCGCGTTCCGCTCGGACTCCGCCTGGTTTCGTTTTAGCGGCCCTCGCTACGCAGAGGTCTCACCGACCGGGGTTCTCGTCGTCGCCGACACCGGCAACAACCGTGTGCTCGCGGGCGACGGAGTCGGGCGAGCTGCTGTGGGAGCTCGCTTCGATCCCCGGGACCCGGCTCCCGTTCCTCAATCAGCCAAGGTGGGCGCAGTTGACCACGGCAGAGGAGGTTGTCGTGTCCGACCACTGTCATCATCGCGTCCTGCGACTTCGGTGGGAGCCGCAGGGAACCTCCACCAGCCGACCCGATGATCGGCGATCTCTTGCAAAACCGGTCGTAAGCCGCTTGAATCGACCGCGGATGGAGGCCGAGACGCGCGGGGGCGACAAACCGGCCGAGGTGGCACGGACGCTCTTCGCGACCGACAACGGGGAGTTCGAGCTGCGCGCGTTCGAGTATCCCTCGGGATACGTCTACGTCGTTCTCGTCAAGGGTCAGCTCGGTGACGGCTCATCCGTTCTCACGCGCGTGCACTCCGAATGCCTGACGGGAGACGCCCTCGGGTCGAGGCGCTGCGACTGCGGGCTCCAGCTGCGGAATGCGCTTGCGGGCCATCGGGCAGGAGGGGCGCGGCGTGCTCGTATACGCGACCGGGCAAGAAGGGCGTGGAGTCGGGCTCGTCAACAAACTGCGCGCCTACGTCCTGCAGGAGAACGGATACGACACGGTCGATGCGAACCATCTGCTGGGCTTCCCCGCAGACGTGCGCGACTACGCGGAGGCGGCGCAATGCTTGGCGCTCGTCGGCGTCCGCTCGGTGCGGTTGCTCACGAACAATCCCCGCAAGGTGGAGGGCCTGCGGAGAAATGGCATCGAGGTCGACGAGGTCGTCTCTGCTGTCGACCTCGCCGCACGCGCGGAACCTCACGTACCTACGGTCGAAACAGGGCCGCCTCGGTCACGCCGCCGCGTCCGTGGCCGCGCCGGAGATGATCGCGGAAGCCGTTGACGTGCACGCCCTGCTCGGGGACGTGCGCGAATCGTCCTCGCGCCCGTATGTCGTGCTGAAGTACGCGCAGACGCTCGACGGGCGCATCGCGTCGCGAACAGGCGACAGCAAGTGGATCAGCGGAGAGGAGGAGCGGCGGATCTCTCACGCGCTGCGGGCGACGAGCGACGCCGTCCTCGTCGGGATCGGCACCGTCCTCACCGACGATCCCCGGCTGACCGTGCGCCTTGTCCCCGGCGCCTCACCCGCTCCGCGTCATCCTCGACTCGACGCTCCGCGTCCCGAGTGACGCGAGGATCCTCGAGGACGACGCCGTGCACGATGGTCATCTCGACGAGCGCAGGCGCAGGCCGCAGAGCCGGCTCGTCCTTCTGAAACCACGGTGTCGCCGTGCACTCGGTCAGCCGCGCATCCGGCCGGCGTGGACGCCGCCGAGGCGTTGCGGCTGCTCCGGGCCTCGGCGTTCGCTCCGTGCTCGTCGAGGGAGGCGCCCGCGTCCTCACGTCGTTTCTGAAGGCGAGACTGGCCGATCGAGTGATCGTCGGCATCGCGCCGACCATCCTGGGCGCCGGAACGGAAGCCGTGGGCGACCTCGACATCGTCTCGGTCGCCAACGGGCTCCAGCATCACGAACCAGTCCGTCTATCGCGCCGGCAACGACCTGCTGCTCGCAGGCGATCTTCAACCCGCAACCGCGCCTCCGTAGATGCTTGACGAGCTGCGCCGGTGTCAGAGGGCGAACGTTTTCGACGCTTTTCAGGAAAGCGGTGAGCCAGGATAAACGAGGACCTCGCGCTGACCATCTTCGCTCTGCCGAAGCCGTTTGAGGGCCACGCCAGGCGAATCCAGCGCAATGCCATCCGCAGCTGGCAACGCCTCGGCTCGAGCGTCGAGATCATCTTCGGCGGGAACGACTTGGGGATTGCCGGAACGCAGCCGAGTTCGGCGCCGTCCACCTCCCCGAGATAGAGACGAACGAATTTGGCACGCCACTCCTCCACTCGGCTTTCCAGCAGGCACAAGACGCTGCGAGGCATGACATCGTCTGTTACGCGAACGCCGATCTCATCTTCGGTAGTGATCTGATGGACGCTGTCGCCCGGGCGTCATCGGTGGAGCGGCTCTTCCTTGTTGTAGGGCGAAGTTGGGACATCCATATCGATCGAGAACTCATGCCGTTCGACGACAGCTGCGAAGAGAAACTCCGCCGACGCGTCGCTGATGAGGGAGTCGCGCGCGGCGTTTGGTGGATTGACTTTTTCGTGTTCCGTGTCAACAGCTTGGGGCGGATCCCTCCCTTCGCGGTTGGCAGACCCGGGTGGGACAACTGGATGATTTGGCAGGCCCGCAAGCTGCGGTTTCCCGTCGTTGATGTCTCCCCATCGACGTTGGTGATTCACCAAAGGCACGACTATGCCCATGTAACCGGAGCGAGAGGCCACCGATGGGTTGGTCCCGAGGGTGACGCGAACAAGGCTCTCCTCAGGCGCGGGCAGGGCCTGGGCCTGCAGGACGCCACGCACCAGCTCCTTGCGGGGCGCTTGGTCGCGACGAATCGTGGCGGTTTGAGGCGTCGCGTGTGCACGACGCTCGCCCTGCGTCCGTCGACGATTCCCCTCTACCGCGTCCTGCTGTGCGACTTGACCAACCGATGACGGCAGCTGACGCCGAGTCTGACCTCCGGGACGCCGCAGCCGCGGAGTGATTCAGCACGTGGTCGAGAACGAGTTCGAGGTCGAGCACCGCCGCCGCACGGACATCGCGACGGTCGAGCTCATGGCCGCCCTGCAAGCTGCGGGCATCCGCAGCATCCTGCTGAAAGGCCCCTCGGTCCAGCGCTGGTTGTACGCCGACCACGAAACCCGCCACTACTGGGACATCGACCTGCTCGTCTCGCCGGCCGAGCTGCACCGCGCGGAGGCCGTCGCCGACAGCCTGGGTTTCGAGCCCCTGTCCTCCGAGTCGATGCGCATTCTGCAGGAGAGCCACCACGAGAAGTGGTACCGCCCCCCGAGACAACGTCTGCGTCGAGCTGCACCGTGGCTTCCTCGGAATCCAGGCGAGCGATGAGCAGCTGTGGGAGGAGCTCGTCCGGGAGACCGAGCCGTTGTCGCTTGGCGGCTATGAGGACGTCGTGCGTGTTCCCGGCGTGGCCGCGCGCACACTTCTCGTCGCCCTGCATGCTGCGGCGAACGGGCCGGCGGGAACGCCACTCGAGGATCTCGTACGTGCCGTTGACCAGGTGCCCGACGAGACCTGGCAGGAAGCCGCCGTGCTCGCTCGTCGGCTTCGCGCCGAGTCGGCGCTGGCCATCGGCCTCTCATTCGTTCCCGAGGGCGTCGCCCTCTCTCGTCGGCTCGAGCTGACGGGTACGACGTCGGTCGAGGTGATCCTGCGCAGCACCATGGCGCCGCCGACGGCGATGGGATTCGAACGCCTGCGGCGGACACCCGGCCTCGCCGGCAAGCTCGGCTATCTCGCGTCAGAGCTCGCGCCGCCCCGCGACACGCTGCGAAAGGCCGATCCGCTTGCCCGCCATGGAACTGTTGGGACAGTGGCGGCGTACGTCATCCGCCCCTTCCGCCTCGCCGCCCAAGCCCCGCGTGGCTTCCTTGCGTGGCGCTCAGCGCGGCGGCGGGCGAGCGAGTAGGCACTCGGAACGCCGAGGAGAAGAGCCACGGCCTCCCGTCGCTAGCTCAGGGACGAGTGCGCCGATCCGCAGCGGCGCATAGCCCCAGACCTTCCCGCACTTGGTGCAGTAGACCAGCACGCGGGCGGGTGGATTGGCCGCCACGCCGGCGGGGAGCGCGTAATCCTGATTCCCCCACGCCCGCTGTAGGTGCGTGAGCTGCTGGCGCGAGGTGACGCCCTCTTTGCCTTCGAGCACGATCCAGAGCTCGGGCGCCTTCTGCGTCTGGAAGCCGCGGAGCTCGAGCACGGCGTGGCCGTTCCGCCCGACGATCGATGCCGTCCCGCGCGTCCCCCACGACAGGGAATGGAACTCTCCACGCGCGATCAACCCGGAAGGCACGGCGGCGGCGCTGCTTTCGCGCGCGACCAGCAGGCCGGCCGCAAGGCCGGCGAGGGCAACGGCGACGAGCGCCGTCAGGAGCAGGCGGGAACGCGACATGTGCAACATGCACTTTGACATACGCGCTCGACCTCCTCAGCGGTTCTGGGGTGACCTCCTGCTCAGCCGTATCGATTACGGCAGCTCGACCGGAGCCAGCTCGACCTCGATCAGTCGCGCCGCTCCGGATGACCGAGAACGGCAGTCGCGCGCCGATCAGGTCGGCGACCATCAGCCGCTGGAGGTCGTCGACGCCCTCGACGGGCTCGCCGCCGACGCGCGACGATCAGGTCCTCGGCGCGCAGCCCGGCGCGCTCCGCCGGGCTGCCCGCCGACGACCTCGACGACCTCCACGCACGCGCGCGCGCCCGAGCTCGCGCGCGAGCCGCGGCGGCAGCGGCCGCGGGCCGCCGGCGATGCCGAGATAGGCGCGGCGAACGCGGCCCTCGCGTCATCAGCGCGCCGATGATCGCGGCGGGTGCGTCGTCGTTGATCGGGACCGCGAGGCCGAGGCCGATGCCGGCGACGGCGGTGTTCGACGCCGACGACGTGGCCGAGCGCTGTCCGCGAGCGCGCCGCCGGAGTTGCCGGGGTTGAGCGCGGCGTCGGTCTGGATCACGTTGTCGATCATCCGCGCGGCCGCGCCCGCGCGGCGGGCAGCGAGCGGCCGAGGGCCGAGACGACGCCCGCGGTGACCGAGCCGGCGAAGCCGTGCGGGTTCCCGATCGCGACGACGAGCTGGCCGACGCGGAGGCGCTCGGCGTCGCCGAGCTCGGCCGGCATCGAGGTCGTCGCCCTCGGCGCGCAGCACGGCGAGGTCGGAGAGCGGATCGCGCGCCCGACGACCTCGAACGTGAAGCTCGCGCCCGTCGGCGAATGCGGCCCGGCCGCCGCCGGCCGCGGCCGGCGACGACGTGCGCCGAGGTGAGCAGGAAGCCGTCGGGCGTCAGGACGACGGCGCTGCCGGCGCCGGCCGGGACGAGGCCGCCGCGGCGTGCGGCGCATCACGCGCAGGTTGGCGACCGACGGCGAGAGCGCGCTCCGCGACGCCGACGACGAGTCCGCGAATAGGCGTCGAGCGCCTCGCCGCTCGGCGGCCACGCTCAGTCGATCCCGGCGTCACCTCGCACCTTCCGCTCGTCCGTCCCGCGGACGAGCTCGAGCTCGCAGGCCGCGCACCCGGCGACGCGCCGTCGAGCCGGCCTCGTAGAGGTCGTCGATCCCCGATCGACGGCGCCGCCGGCCGCCGACGATCAGGTCGCCCTGCTCGATCCCGGCGCGCTCGGCCGGGCCGTCGGCGGCGACGCCGCGGACGAGCAGGCCGTCCCGCTCGGGCAGCCCGACGGCGCGGCGCAGCCGGCGCGCCACGCGCGGCGGCGCGAGCGCGACGCCGAGGCGTCGCGGCGCGCGGGCGCCTCGCCGCGCGCGAGCGCCTGCGACGTGCTCGCGCAGCGTCGGCGTCGGCAGCGATCGCCAGGATCGAGCCCGCCTTCGAGGCGGATCGTGTTGATGCCGAGCAGGCGTCCGTCCGCGTCGACCAGCGGGCCGCCCGACGAGCCGCGCGGCAGCGGGGCGGTGTGCTCGATGCGTCCGCGCGATGCGGCGCCCGCGCGGCCCGCGGAAGCTCCGGTCGGCGGACGACGAAGCCGAGCGTCACCCGCAGGCCGCGGCCGCCCGGGTTCGCGAGGGCGACGACGGCGGTGCCGATGCCGGGCCGTTGCCGTCGCGCCCACTCGACCGGGGCGACGTCGCCGGTGTCGGCCGAGACGACCGCCAGGTCGCGGTCGGGTCGAGCTCCCGCGACGCGTGCCGGTCTCGCGTGCGGCCGTCGGCGAACCTGCACGCGCACCTCCTCGCCGCGGACGTGTGCGCGTTCGTGAGGATCCGCCGTCGCCGATGACCACGCCCGAGCCGAACCGTCCGACGCCGACCACCTTCGGGCCGACGCGTCCGCCGACGCCCCGGATCAGCGTCTTCGATCTCCGTGAACTGCGGTCATCTTCAGCTCCTCAGTCACTTGCAAATTGCAAGTTGTACCATACAGAGCCCGTAGGATGCGAGCGCGTGACGCACCGAGCCCGGACTCGCCCGCTCGCCGAGGCCGCCGCGCGCGTGGGCGACCGCTGGACGCTGCTCGATCGTCGCCGTCGCTGCTCGACGGGCCGCTCCGCTTCGGCGACCTCGTCGAGCGCATCGCGGGATCGCGTCGAACATCCTCACCCAGCGCCTCAAGCGGCCTCGAGGCAGGACGGCCTCGTCGTCGCCCAGCCGTACTCGGAGCGGCCGCCGCGCGATCGAGTACGAGCTGACCGCGTCGGGGCGGGAGCTGGCCGGCGCCCTGCGGCTGCTGGCCGACTGGGGCGCGCGGCACGCGCGACGGCGCCGGAGCCGCTCGCGGCACGCGCTCCTGCGGCACACCGCTCGAGGCGCGCTGGTACTGCCCGACCTGCGAGCGCGCGGTCGACGAGGACGAAGCGGCGTACGTGCATTTCGCATGAGGCGCGCAACGCTGCTGGGCACCGTAGTCCTCCTCGCCGGCTGCGGCGGAGGAGCGGAGGAACGAGCAACGAGGGATTCCTGGCCGGCCTGGAGAGCCACGGCATCGACGTGAGAGCGCCGCAACCCGAGCCGCCGGGCATCCTCGAGGTCGAGCTCGACCATGTACAAGTGCCGGGGGGCATCCTCCACGTGTTCACGTTCCCGGACGGGCAGGCTGCGAAGATCGCCGCGGCCCGGGTGAAGCCCGACGGGTACACCGTGCAGAACACGGCGGGAATCAACCAGGCCGTGGACTGGTCGGCGCCGCCGCACTGGTACCGGAGCGGCCGCGGCGTCGCCGTCTACCTCGGGTCGTCGTCGAAGGTCACTGACGCGCTCACGGAGATCGCCGGCCCGCAGTTCGCGGGCGCCTGAGCGCGACTACGCCAGGAGCTTCTCGTGCCGCTCGAGCGCGGCGAGCAGCTCGTCCACGTCGTCGACGGAGTTGTACGCGTGCGCGGAGACGCGCAGGTTTCCGTCGCGATCCGACGTGACGATCCCTTCGCGGCCGAGCGCGCGACGAGCTCCGGCGCGTCCTTCGAACGCGACGCAGATCAGCGCGCCGCGCCGCTTCGGCCGGCGCGGAGTCGCGATCTGCGCGCCGAGCTCGTCCAGGCCCTCGATCAGCCGCGCGTTCAGCTCGTTCACGTGCCTGCGCGTGTCGGCGACGCCGATCTCCTGCATCAGCTCGATCCCGGCGACGCCCGCGTAGATCGCCGGGATCGGCGGCGTCCCCGACTGGAAGCGGCTCGCGGTCGGCGCCGGCGAGTAGTCGCGGTGGTCCATCTCGAAGATGTTCTTGTCGGCGAACCAGCCGGTCGCGGTCGGCCAGACGCGCTCGACGACCTCGCGGCGCGCGTACAGGAACGCCAGCCCGGCCGAGCCGAGCAGGTACTTGAGCGCTCCGGCCGCCGAGAAAGTCGACGTCGAGCTCGCGCACGTCGAGGGGGAGCGAGCCGGCGGACTGGTACGCGTCGAGAACGACGAGCGCGCCGCGCTCGTGCGCGATCCGCGCGACCTCGGCGACTCGACGCGCGCCCCGTTCCGGTAGCAGACATGCGTGACCGAGACGATCGCCGTGTCCTCGTCGATCTCCCGCTCGAAGCGCTCGAGCGGGAGCGTCCCGTCCGCGTCGGCCTCGATGTGGACGACGCGCGCCCCGCGGAGCTCCTGCGCGTGCCAGATCTGTCCGACCGTCGGGAACTCCCAGTCGGTCGTGACGATCTTCGAGCGGCGCGCGTAGCGCAGGCCCGTCGCGATAGCGCTCAGGCCGGCCGAGACGGAGGTCGTGACGGCGACCTCGTCGGCGTCCGCGTTGACGAGGCCGGCGAAGGCGTTGCGCGCGTCCTCCGATTTCTCGACCCAGTAATCCCACGGCGCGCCGCGCTCGTCCCAGTCCTCGAGGTAGCGCTCGTACGCCTCGCGCACCGAGTCGGAGAGCGCCCCCTGCGAGCAGGAGTTGATGTAGATGCGGTTGCGGAAGATCGGGAAGCGGTGCCGGATGCGGTCTGGCAGCGGCCCGACCTGGAGCGGCCGCTCGCGCGCCGCCTCCCGGACGAGGGAGTCTCCCCGTTCAGCTGCAGGCCCGAGATTGAGCGCCGTGCTCGTAACATGCGTGGCCGTGAACGGTACAGGACCCTGTGAGTTCCTCTCAGCCGGACCCGTTCCTCTTCTCGTTCAGTACGACGTACTGGTGATCGTTCGACCATGCCGCTCGTGTAGCGGCGGAAGTGGAACGGGCGGCCGGGCCGCGGGCACGGCGCTGCCGCGGCGCCAGCGCTATGCGCCTCAGCGGCCCTACGGTACGCCTTTCTTCAGGTCTTCGTGCGCGAGCAGCTCTTTCGCCGGGCCCGTGAGCACGACGCGGCCGGTCGACAGGACGTAGCCGCGGTCGGCGATCGAGAGCGAGATGTTCGCGTTCTGCTCGACGACCAGGATCGAGACGCCGGCCTCGTGCACTTCCTTGATGATCTCGAAGTTCCGCTCGACCAGGATCGGCGCGAGCCCCATCGACGGCTCGTCCATCAGCAGCAGCTTCGGCCGCGACATCAGCGCGCGGCCCATCGCGACCATCTGCTGCTCGCCGCCTGACAGCGTCCCGGCGAGCTGATTGCGCCGCTCGTGCAGCAGCGGGAAGAGCGTCGTAGACGCGGTCGAAGTCCTCCTTCGCGCCCGCCGCCGCGCAGGTACGCGCCCATCTCCAGGTTCTCGAGCACGGTCATCGGCGCGAACAGCCGCCGGTTCTCCGGGACGATCGCCATCCCCTGGCGGATCCGGTAGCTCGTGTGCCGCTCGGTGACGTTCTCGCCGGCGAACTCGACCGTCCCGTTGCGCGGCCGACGATCCCGAGGATCGTCTTCAGCGTCGTCGACTTCCCCGACGCGTTGCCGCCGAGCAGGCAGACGAGCTCGCCCTCCCCCACCTCCAGGTCGACGCCCGAGAGGATGTGGATCTGGCCGTAATAGGTGTCGATGCCCGCTAAGTCGGAGCAGCATCGGCTCTCTCCCTCCCGCACCCTTGATCCCGAGGTACGCCTCGACGACGCGCGGGTCGGTCGCCACCTCGCTCGAAGGAGCCCTCGGCGATCTTGACGCCGTGGTCGAGCGCGGCGACGCGGTCGGAGATCCCCTCGACGACGTGCATGTCGTGCTCGATCACGAGAATCGTGTAGCCGGCCTCGTCGCGCAGCTGGCCGATCAGCTCGGTGATCTCGTGCGTCTCGACCGGGTTCATCCCCGCAGCCGGCTCGTCCAACAGGAGGATGCGCGGCTCGGTCGCCATCGCCCGCGCGATCTCGAGCCGCCGGCGGTTCGCGTAGGAGAGGCTGTAGGCGGGCTGGTCCCAGCGGTAACCCATCAGCCGCTGGCCGAAGAAGGAGAGCTTCTCCTCAGCCTGCTGCGGCGATCTCCTGCTCCTCGCGGCGCATGCCCGGGAGTCCGCAGGATCGAGCGCAGCGGCCCCGCTTTGTGTGCGGCCGTACTGCGCCGGCCATCACGTTCTCCTTGACGGACATGTTCAGGAAGAGGCGAAGGGTCTGGAACGTTCGCGCCACTCCGAGCTTCGTGATCTTGTTGGGCGCGAGGCCGACGACGTTTCGCCGTCAAGGCGGATCTCGCCCTCGTCCGGACGGTAGATGCCGGTGATCGAGATTGAAGAGCGTGGTCTTGCCGGCGCCGTTTGGTCCGATGACACTGACCACCTCCCCTTCGTTCACCAGGAGGTCGAGCTCGTCGATCACCCGCAGCCCGCCGAAGACTTGTCAGGCCCTCGAGTTCGAGCAGGGGCGCCATTAATACGATCTCCACCCGCGCCGTGCCGAGCAAGCCCTGGGCCTGGCCTGCATCAGCGCGATCAGCAGCGCGCCGAAGAGGATGAGCGCCGTCACCGCCGGCTGTTCGACGAGGACGTTCTCCCAGACGACGGCGACCCAGTACAGCGTCGGGATCATAATCCGTACCGCCACCAGCCGCGCACCTGCGCGGCCGCGATGATCAGCGCGACCAGGATGATGTACGCCCATGTGTCGAACCCCGGGTGGCCCTGGGGGATGACCACCCAGTGCTCGATACCGGTTCCGGCGGACCCCGCGTCCATCGCGGTCCCGGCCGTCCACGAGGAGTCGATGGCACCCGCGACCGCGATGGAAGACGAAGCCGAACGCGACCGTGCCCGCGGCGACAGGGCCAGCGGGCCCAGGGCCTGATCCGCGCAACGATGAGGACGATCACGCCGTAGAAGAGCCACCGCTTGAGCTCCGGGTGGTCGTTCGACGGCGCGAGGAATTGCAAGGACGACATCGATGACGATCGCGCCGACGAGCACGCCGGCGATGCTCCCGAGCCCGCCGAGAATGACGATCGCGTAGAGCGTGATCAACAGCGCGACGTCGAAGTTGCCCGGCAACGACCCCGGTCTGGATCGCCGCGAAGATGCAACCCGCGAGCCCGGCAGTCCCGGCGCCGAACATGAAGGCCATGATCTTCAGGCGGTTGACGGGGATGCTCATCGTCTCGGCGGCGAGCGGATCCTCCCGCAGCGCCTTCCAGGCGCGGCCCGTGCGCGAGTGGCTCAGGAAGTAGAGGCCGGCCATCGCGAGCGAAAAACGATGAGCAGGAGGAAGTAGTACTGCTTGGTCGAGTGGAGCTTGTAGCCGAAGAAGTTCAGCGGGTCGACACCGGGGATTCCGTTCGGACCGCCTGTCAGCCCCTCTCCGGCCACCTTCGGGTTCGCGTTGTTGACGAACGCGACGAATGCCTGGCCGAAGAAGAGCGTCACGATCGCGAGGTAGTCCCCGAGGAGCCGGCGCGAGGTCAACCCGAGCAAGAGCCCGACGAGCGCCGTCCCGGCGACCACGATCGGGATCGAGAATTCGGCCTGCCAGTGGATCCCGTAGTGCCTCGAGGAAAGCAGCGCGTAGCCGTAGGCCCCGATCCCGTAGAAGGCCACGTAGCCGAGGTCGAGGAGGCCCGCGAACCCGACGACGACGTTCAGGCCGAGGGCGAGCAAGGCGAAGATCAGCGTGTACAGGCCGTACGAGAAGAGCTCGCCCTCGTTCATCCAGAACGGCAGCGTCGAGGCAAGCGCGACGAAGGCAATCAGCTTGGCCGGCGGCGGCGACACGTCCCAGCCGCGGGAGATCAGCCCACCGAGGCCTCCCCGTCGCTCATGACGCTCCTCTGCGCTCGCGACCCATTCGTCGACGCCGATCGCCGGACGATCGACCTCGTCTGGCGGGACGGGAGCTAGTGGGGTCTCGCCCGTCATCCCACTAGACCTTCTGGATCGCTTTCGTCCCGAACAGGCCGTCGGGCGCAGCAGCATGAACAGGATCAGGATCCCGAAGACGACGATGTCGGACCACTGGCCTCCGACGTAACCCGCGGCGAACGACTCCGTCACCCCGATCAGGAGCCCGCCCGCCATCGCTCCGGGGATGCTGCCGATCCCACCGACGACCGCGGCCGTGAACGCCTTCAGCCCGGCGAGGAAACCCATCAGGTAGTACGTCTCGCCGATGTAGAGGCCGAACATGACACCGGCCGCCCCGGCCAACACGGACGCGATGAAGAACGTGAACATGATCACGCGGTCGGTGTCGATGCCCATCATCGATGCTGCTTCGCGATCGAACGCGACAGCGCGCATCGCCTTTCCGAGCTTCGTGCGGGACACGACCAGCGTGAGCGTGATCATCAGCGCGATGCTGGTCGTGACCACAACCAGCTGGACGACGGTGACCGGCCGGCCCATCACGTTGAAGGCGGGCTGGAACAGGGAGCCAGGTTCGCCGGTGTTCGGATTGCCGCCTAGCTGGTAAGCGGCGTAGCTGTAGCGCTGGCCGTGGGTGAGCAGGAGCACGCTGTTGGCGAGGAAGAAGGACACGCCGAGCGCGCTGATCAGCGGCGCGATCCTCGGCGCGTTTCGTAAGGGCCGGTACGCGAAGCGCTCGACCACGATGCCGAGCGCGCCGGCGCCGAGCATCCCGCCGGCGAACATCAACAGGATCAGCGGCACGAGCGCGACCGCCGGCGCCAGAGGGCCGCCCAGGACGCTGAGGATCCCGTATCCGAGAAATGCCCCGACCATGTAGACCTCGCCGTGGGCGAAGTTCAGGAGCTTGAGAATTCCGTACACCATCGTGTAGCCCAGCGCGATCAGGGCGTAGAGGCTCCCCAGCACCAGGCCGTTCCGCAGCAGCTCGAAGGCACCGCCCCAGCCGAGCTGCGTGATGGTGTCCCAGATGCTGAGGAGCGGAGGGTGCAACGGCGAAAGGTTGTCAGAAACGCGAGCGGCCCACCGGGGTGGGCCGCTCGAGTCGAGTCACTTTCCGTTACCTAGCCGACGCGGTTGTACTTCCCGTTCGCGCCGATCTTGTAGATGCCGAAGTCGGCGGGGAGGCCCATGTCGCCGGCACCCAGCTGCGAGCCCCTGTTCTTCGACAGGAACGTCACCGGGAACCCAAGCAGCGAGGCCTTCTTCGACAGCTTGACGTTTGCGACGTTCTTTCGCACCTCGGCCCGCGACGCGGTCCCGTTCTTGCACGCCTTCATGATCGCGGTCGCGTTCACGAGAGCTGCGGTGTAGGTCGGGAGACCGAACGCCTCGTCCTGCCCGCCGTGCTGGGCTTTGAATTTCTTGAGCAGGGCGCTGTTGTAGTCGACCGGGAACGAGGACACGTACGAGCCGGCGCCGGTGAAGGTGCCGGGCGCGAACGTCCCGTCCGAGCCGAACACGATCGCTCTCTTCCCAGCAGCGCGGAGCTGCGTGTAGAAGAGCTGGGCCTTCCCCGCGAGCTGCCACGGGAGGAACACGACCTGCGTGTTCGCCCGGGATGCGGGTGATGACCGACGAGAAGTCGGACACGCTCTGGTTCACGTGGTCGCGGTTGACGGTGAGGCCGCCGTTCGACTGCAGGTCGCGCTGCACCTGGTCGGCGAGGCCCGTGCTGTAGCTCTCCTCGTCGTCGATGATGTAGACGCGCTTCGCCTTCAGCTTTCCAGCGATCCAGACCGCGCACGCGGTCGCCCTGCTGCCCGTCGTTCGGAACCGTCCGGTAGAAGAAGCCCTTGGGCGTGTCGCGCGGCTTCCCGCCTTGCGCACGCGTTAGCGTGACGCGGGTCGCCGAGCCGGTGACGATTGCGAGACCGGCCACTCTTGAAGACTGCGGCCGTGTCCTGGACCTCCTGGCTGCCGGCCGGGCCGACAAGGCCGAGGATGTTCGAGTTGGACGCGAACTGGTGCGCGACCGAGAGCGCCGAAGCCGTGTCCGGCAGCTTCGTATCGCCCTGGACGATGCGGATCTTGTTCCTCTCGATGGGTCTTGTTCCACTGCGACGCGAAGAACTGCGCCCAATGGATCTGGCAGACGCCGATCGAGGCCGCGGGGCCCGTCGCCGGGTACGCGACGCCGATCGTCTGCGTCGTTCCGCAATCGACCAGCGCCGAGCCGGCCTGTTGTCCGCAGCGGGCCTGAACGCCGCCTGGCCGCGCCCGTTGCTGCAGTAACGAGCGCGGCCAGAGACGGCAACCGCCGCGATTGATGATTTCTTCATTCTTCTCCTCCTCACTGGATAATGCAGTTTTGCAGCATATTGCGTCTGAGACTCCGTTCTTGGCTAATTCGTTTGCCTCGTACGCGCGTGACGCGGGGTCACCGGAGGGGTGGAACACGCCCAGCACGCGCATCGGCGTTTCCCCTCCGTTCTCGAGCGCATGCTCGACGAGCGGCGGGAGATGCATGCACGTCCCGGCCTGGATCGGGAACTCCCGCCCTTCGACGTGGAGGGTTCCCTCGCCCGTCAGCACGTAGATGACCTCGTCGTAGACGTGGCTGTGGTGCGGCGAGCGCCCGGGTGGGATCGTCCCGATGAACTGCGTCACGTCCGGAGAGCCCGTGTCGCGATGGACGAGGTAGCGGAACTCGCGATCCTTGCCGGCGGGAAGCGTGGGTCGCTCGCCGTAGCGGACGACGCGCGGGTTCGGCGTGGCCAGCATCCCGTCGGTGGGCCAGGTGGTGACGAGCACGGTGACGAGCTCGTCCGGCCCCGGGTTTTCGATCGCGAAGTGCTCGCCCGGTCGCAGGTAGACGCCCGTCTCGGGCTCGAGCTCGTGGCTCTCTCCGTCGACCTCCATCACGCCGCGGCCGGAGACCGCGTAGAGGATGCCCTGCACCCCGTCCAGCTTTTGCGGCTGCGATTTCCCGCGGCCGAAGCGGATGACACGCTGCTCCAGCCGGTCGGAGCCGACCGCCGAGTCAAGGGTGACGCGTACCTCTGCGGTGTCCGTCCCGGCCCGGCGGCCGCGAACCTCGGTCTCGTGAACGACGTGCGCACGCACGCTGACATTTTCGCACGTAACTTCGAGCAGGTGCAATGAGCTTTTCTTCATGTAAACGATTTGTTTGGAGGCGAGCTGCGCCGCCGGGGCGACGAACGCCTAGTGAGGGCCCGCGACCGGCTCGGCGGGCTCCGCCTCGACCTTCACTTCCGCGCCCTCGAGCTCGAATATCCAGAAGTCCCGGCCGAGCACAGGCACGGCGACGTTGTAGACCGGGATGTCGTCGATCGAGCCCTCGAAGGTGCCCCCGTGGGCGTGGCCGTGGAGCACGAGATCGGGGTGGTAGCGCGCGATCGGGACGCCCATCCGGCTGCTGCCGAGGAAGGCCCAGATCACCGGCGCTCGCCCACGAGCGTCGTCGTCGTCGGCGCGTAGTGCATCAGGACGATCCGCAGCCGGCAGTCCGCGATCGCCGCCAGGCCGGCGTCGAGCGCGGCCACCTCGGCGGTCGTCTCCGCGTAGACGCGGCGGAGGATCGGCTCGCCGAAGTCCGGGCAGCTCGGAATCGGGGAAGCCGCCGATGAAACCCTTGGTGCCGACGATCCCCGATCCGGGTTCCGCGCACGTCGCGCACGGTGTCGGGTGCGATTCGAGCATCCCCGACCCCCGGCGTCCTCGAGCAAGACTCGTGATCTCCGCGCAGCGGTCGGCGTGCCAGTCGTGGTTGCCGAGGACCGCGATCACCGGCCCGTCGAGATCTCCGTGCAGTATCTGGGCGAGCAAGCGCCGCCTGTTCCGGCTCGCCGTACGTCGTCAGGTCACCCGCGAGCAGGATCAGGTCGGCGTCGCGCTCGGCCTCGTCGAACGCGGCCGCTACCGCTACACGGTTCTCCTCGCTGCAGTGATGTCGCCTGCAGCGGCGATTCGAATGCAGCTCATTCGCTGCGATCTACCACGACAGGCCGGATTCGCAAACGGCGGCGCGGGGTATCCACTCACCCATGAGCGGGGGGCCGACGTTTGCGGACCTGATCGAGAGCCTGAAGAAGGCAGCCGGCAGCGTTGCGCGAATCCGGCATCACCGTTCGTGCTGGGCGGCGGAATCGCCTCGGCTGCGCGCGGCGGGCCCGAGTCGGACCATGACGTCGACCTTCTCCTGCGGCCGCAGGACGCCGACCGCGCCCTGGCCGTGCTCGACGACGCGGGCTTCCGCCCGGAGAAGCCGCCGGAGGGATGGCTGTACAAAGCCTGGGACGGCGACGTCTTCGTCGACCTGATCTTCCGGACGTCCGAGGGCGACGTGACCGACGAGGTGATCGACCGCGCGGCCGAGATGGAGGTCTACGCCGTGCCGATGCTCGTGCTCCACCCCGACGACCTGATCGTCTCGAAGCTCCTCGCACTCGACGAGATGGTGCTCGACTACAAGGCCATCCTCGAGGTCGCGCGGGCGCTGCGCGAGCAGATCGACTGGCCGAGCGTGCGCGAACGGACGAGCGAGTCGCCGTTCGCCCAGGCCTTCTTCACGCTGGTCGAGGAGCTGAACGTCGTCTCAGAAGAAGAACTGGCTCCACGCTGACCACCAGTCGTCGGCACGCGAGACCACCATGCGGTCGTCGAGCTGCTCGACGCCCGCCTTCCGCGCGTAGCTGCGCGGCGGCGTCGGTGACCTTGAACTCGACCTTGATCTCGGCAGGACGGCCCGGGACGTAGGGCTCGACCGCCTTCAGGTCCTTCAGCGCCTGCTTCGCGCCCTCCTCGATCACCTCGCGAGCCCGCTTTGCCGGATCTGGCGGGCGCTGAAGCTGCTGAGGCCCGCGCTTGACCGCCACGGTCGTCAGGCCGTCGCCGAGCAGCGCGCGTCCCCTCCCGGCAGACCGCGTCGTCGCCGGTGACGAGCAGCACCGGACAGCCCCACTGGCCGCACAGCGCCGCGTTGATGCCTGTCTCGCCGACGAGCGTCCCGTTGAACCAGAGGTTCTGCCATTGCTGCCCGAGACCGTGTGGTTCATGCACGCCGTCGGCGTTCCCGCCATCGCGTGCATCGCCGACGAAGAGCGCGGCGTCACAGCCCTCTTCGAGGAACTCCGTGTACTCCGGTCCACTCCTGCTGGACGACGCACTCGCAGTCGGGGTCGAGCTCCTCGGGGATGAGCGAGTTGAAGCTCCAGCCCTTGCCCGCGCCGTGGCAGTCCATGACGACGATCTCGGTCGCCCCGGCCGCCTTCGCCCCGCGCACGGCGGCGTTGATCTCCCCGGTTAGAGCCGCCGGCCCTCCTCGTACATCTCGTCGCCGCCGGTGACCTGCTCCCACTTGACGATCCCGGCGACGCCCTCCATGTCGCTGATGATGTGGACACGCATGCTTGTAGCCTCCCAAACGTGGAGACCGGGCTGCAAGGGAAGCGCGTGCTCGTCACCGGCGCCTCGGGCGGAATCGGCTCGGCCTGCGCCCGCGCCTTCGCCGCGGAGGGCTGCGAGGTCGTCGCTGCACTACCACCGCGGCAAGGAGCGGGCCGAGGCGCTGCAGGACGAGATCGGCGGCGCGCTCGTCCAGGCCGACCTGACGAGCGAGGCCGAGGTCGAGCACCTGTTCGCCGAGGCCGGCGCGCTCGACGTCTGCGCGGCGGTCGCCGGCGTCTGGCCGACGCCCGGACGAGCCCGTCTGGGAGCTGCCGCTCGAGCGGTGGGAGGACGACGCTGCGGCGAACCTGACCGCGACGTTCCTGACCGCGCGCGGTTTCCTGCGCGGCGTCGCCGAGACGCGGCCACGGCAGCCTGGTCATGGTCGGCTCGACCGCCGGGCTCTTCGGCGAGGCCGGCCACGCCGACTACGCGGCGGCGAAGTCCGCGATCGCATACGGGTTGCTGCTCAGCCTGAAGAACGAGGTCGTGCGCGTCGCTCCGCGCGCCCGCGTCAACGTGGTCGCGCCGGGCTGGACGTACTCGCCGATGACGCGCGGCGCGATCGACGACGACGCTGGTCCAGCGAATCACCCGGACGATGCCGCTGCGCAAGGTCGCCGTTGCGGAGGACGTCGCGCGCCAGGTCGTCGTCCTCGCCTCCGACGACATCTCCGGGCACGTCACGGGGCAGGTCATCACGGTCGCCGGCGGGATGGAGGGGCGTGTCGTCCATGACTGAGTTCATCGCGCACTGGGACGACGTCGAGGGCCGCCGCAGCGAGCGCGGACACCTGGGCGCGGTCTGGCGCGACCTCGGACGCGCGGCCGGGACGGTCACCGTCGGGCTGAAGCGGCTCCAGATCGACCCCGGCAAGTGGTCGACGCCGGCGCACGTCGAGGGCGCCGAGGAGGAGATCGTCTACGTCCTCGGCGGCTCCGGCCTCTCCTGGCAGGACGGGAAGCGTCTACGAGGTCGGGCCGGGCGACTGCATCGTCCATCCGCCGAGCGCCTGGGCGCACACGCTGCGCGCCGGCGACGACGGGCTCGACGTCCTCATCTACGGCATGCGCGTCCTCTGCAGATCGCCGACCTGCCGCGCGGAGACGTCGCCTGGATCTTCCCCACGTGGACGGACGCGGGCACCGGCGACCATCCCTGGGCGCGCGAGGTCGCCGCCGGCGAGCCCGAGGTAGGCGAGCCCGAGCCGCGACCGTCGAACATCCTGAACGTGAATGACGCCGAGTGGGAGGACTGGGTCCCGGCGGCGACGTTCGGCGATCACCGTCCGGCTGGTTCGCGCGCCGCCGCGCGGCGCCGCAGCAGACGGGCCTGAACATCGACCGGATCCACCCGGGCAAGCGGACGCCGCCCTTGCACTGCCATTCCGCCGAGGAGGAGCTCTTCGTCGTGCTCGACGGGGACGGCGTGTGCCTGCTCGGCGACGAGGAACATCCGCCGCGCGGGTCACGTCGTCGCGCGGCCCGGCCGGCGACGCGGTCGCGCACGCTTCCGCGGCGGCGAGGACGGCATTGAGTCTCCTGGCCTACGGCACCCGGCGAGCCGAACGACATCTGCTACTACCCGCGCTCGAACAAGGTCTCTTCCGCGGCGTCGGCCTGATCGCCCGGATCGAGCAGCTCGACTACCGGGACGGCGAGCTCTGAGCTCGATCCTCGAGCAGATCGGGAACACGCCGCTCGTCCGCTCCGCCACTGCGTCCCCGCGAACGGCGCCGAGCTCTGGATCAAGCTGAGTACACGAACCCGACCCGCTCGACGAAGGACCGCATGGCCCTCGCGATGATCGAAGGGGCCGAGCGCAACGGTCTCGATCGGCCCCGGCATCATCGTCGTCGAGTACACCGGCGAGAGCAAGGGCCCGGCGCTAGCGCTCGTCTGCGGCGCGAAGGGATACCGCGCGCAAGATCGTGATCGCCGATTGCTTCTCCGAGGAGCGACTGCGCCTGATGCGCGCGCTCGCCGGGGCACCTCGATCGTGATCGCGTCCGTCCAGGGCCAGCCGAACGTGACGGCACGAGGACATTCGGCGGCATGATCGCCCGCGCCGCCGAACTGGCCGCCGAGCCCGGCCACGACGCGACCGACCAGTTCAACAACCCGTACATCGTCCCTGGGCCACGAGCCGCACCTCGCCCGGGAGATCTGGGACCAGGCGGGAGGACGGGTGACGGCCTTCTGCCAGGGGATCGGGACCGCGAGCTCTGTGGTCGGCATCGGCGGCACGCGCTCAAGCCGGAAGGCGTCTGGTCCAGGCGCTCGAGCCGGCCGCTCGGCTGCGATCTCGGGCGGAGAGAGCGGGACGTTCGCGATGCAGGGCTGGTCGGGATGGTTCCGCCGCACTGGGATCCCGATGGGTCGACGGGCTTCAGCACGATCGAGGATGAGGAGGCGATCGCGATGACGCGGCGGCTGGCCGCGCGAGGAGGGATCTTCGCCGGCGTCTCCACCGGCGCGAACGTGGTCGGCTCGCTGCGCCTCGCCGAGCGGCTCGGCCCGGACGCGGTCATCGTCACGCTCGCCGTCGACAGCGGCTTCAAGTACATGAGCGGCGCGCCCTTCGGCGGCTAGAGCTCGATCGTCAGGCCTTCGGCGGCGAGCTCGACCGACCTCCGAACCCTGAGCGCGCGTGCGCGAGCGTGTCGACCGCGACAAGCTATTCCCGGCGCCAGATGGCGTGACGAGCAACCTCTCCGCGCCCGCCCGAGCTGCGACCTCGCCGGCCTGCCGCCCGTTCAGGTGCATCGTCATCTCCTGCTCGCCGGGCGAGCCCGCCTCGCAGACGAACAGATCGACGCCGCGCGCGAGCTCTACGAGCGCCTCTGCATGGGCCCGGAGTCCGCCGAGTACGCCATCGAGCAGTCGCCGTTGACGATGCGGAACCCGTACGTGTCGAGATCCGGGGTGTGCTCGACCGGGATCGCGAATGATCTTCAGCGGCCCGACGCTGATCGTCTCCCCCTTCGCGCGGACTTCGTGGGCCTCCAAAGCCGGCCTCGTCCTCGACCGCCCACTCGGCGACGACGCCCATCGCCTCCATCCAGCCCGCCGGGCCGTAGACCGGCAGCGGCCGCTCGCGCTCGAAGGCGAACCGCAGGCGTGGAGGCCGAGCGACGAGGTCGTCCAGTGGTCGGCGTGCAGGTGGCTGATGAGGATCGCCGTCAGCTCGTTCGGCGCGCAATGCTCGAGCAGGCGCGGGAATGTGCCCGAGCCGGCGTCGATCCAGACGCGGGTGTCATCCTCCTCGACGAGGTAGCCCGAGCAGGCGGAACCGGGGGCGGGTATCCGCCGACTCGTGCCGAGTACTGTCAACGCATTCATGAAGATTCAAGCAGGCGGCGGTCGGAGAGGCGACGCCCGCCCCGAATCAAGCAGGCACGCGAGCAGCGCGACGAGAGAGATCGGGCCGAGGACGATCAGCGCGTAAGGGCCCAGGACGCCTCCTTCGCGAGGATGTTGCCGGCGTCGTGGAGGGCGCGCCGAGCGGGCCGCGATGCTCCGGCTTGACGACCGCGGCGGCCTCCTTCGTGGTGAGGCCGAGCGAGACGGTGGCGAGCGCGGCGCGGTGCGCGTGCGGGCCTTGCTCGTCCTCAGTGCCTCCAGCGTGCCGCGAGCCGTGCGCGCCGCTGCTCCAGGCGCACCCGCTCCTCGTTCGAGAGCCGACGTGTCGGCGAGCCTGTCGTCCACCTTCGCGATCGCGACGCGCAGCGCCCCGATCCGCTTACGAGCTGGTTGAACGCGCCTGAGATCGGTGATCCGGATGTTCTGCGCAGCGATCGTTCCCAGCGCCGAGAACTTCGCTATCGCCTGCTGGACGCGCCGACCGGGATCTTGACGACCAGGGCAGACGTGCCCTCCTCCGGCGGATCTGAACGTGCCGGGAGACGACGCTAGCCGCCGAGGGCGCGCGTGATCCGCATCGCCTTCTGGGTCGAGGGTGAAAGCTCGTCAAGCCCTCGACCCGGACGACCATCGCCGCCTGGTACTGCTGGAGCCGGTTCCTAGGTCCGTGTCGCAGTCGGAACGTTGGCGCCGGTGAGCCTCAAGTCTTCTCGAGCTGAATGCACTCCCCGATGTCGACTTCCGCCGGCTCTGACGTTGCCGCCTCAAGTAGCGGGGCGTCCTGGCTTAGCTGGCGGGCCCGGCGCGACCAACCGCAGCTTGGCCGCCCCCGAGTTGCGATCCCGTGGATAGCGGCGCCGCCCGAGCGCGACTGCGACGATCGCGGGAGCCGCGACAAACGCGACGCGGCGCACCGTGTACCGGGACGGCAGCGAGAAGCTGAAGCGCGGCTCGCGCACCGGCCGCTCGCTTAGCGCCAGGACGCGCTCGCGCAGCTGCTCGGGAGCGCGCGGCTTGGCCAGGCGCAGCTCGTTCGTCAGGTCAACGCTCGACATCGGTCACCATCTCCTCCAGCTTCTTCAGGGCACGGCTCAATCGGGTGGAACATGCGGTGGGGCTGATCCCGAGCAGGCGCGCGGCGCTCTTGCCGTCGAGGTCGAGGATCACGCGCAGCGCGATCACCTCGCGCTCGGCGGCGGACAGCGCCAGCACGGCTTGCTCGAGCTCGGGGGAAAGTCCCGAGCGAACGCCTGCTCCTGCCGCTCGGCGGCGCGGCGACCTCCTCCCGCCGCCGGCGCCGCCGCTCCGAGCGGAGGTGGTCGAGCGCGGTCGAGCGCGCCACCTGGCAGAGCCACGTCTTGGTCGAGCCGCGGCGCGGGTCGTAGCGACGCCATTTGCGCAGCGCCTTCTCGAACGTCTCTCCGGTCAGGTCTTCGGCCACGGTCGGGTCTCCGGTCAGGTAGAGGAGGTAGGCGTAGACGTCGTCGAGGTGGGCTTCAGCCGCGGTGGCGAAGCTCTCGCGCTCCGCGCCCGCATGCTGCGGTCGGCCCAGGTCGTTGCGTTCACTCAGCCCTGTATACGCCACCGGCGCGGCAAACGTCACACGTTTCTGTAACGGGGCCGTTACATGCAGTACAGGCGCCACATGAGACGGCCGGCCGCGTCGAAGAACGCCTTTTCGGTCTCCTCCGTGGTGAATGACCAGTTGGTGCAGACCACGACTTGCCGTTCGCCGTCCTCGCTCGACAGCGCGACGCCATATATCCGAGGGAGAAGCCGAGATGTCCCCAGGCAGTCCGCACGGCGAACGCCGCCCGTCTCCTCAGACGCCCGTGATCTCGCCGATGCCCCATCCGTAGCGGTCCGTTCTCTCCCAGTCGGACTCGACGGCGGTCGAGCATCTCCCGGCGGAGGTCGGCGGGAAGCAGCTCGCCTCGGAGTTGGGCGCCGAGCATCGTGACGACGTCGCCGGCGGTCGAAACGATGCCGCCTCCGGCGCGGTAGAACGGAAGGTCGAGCTCGGTGACATCGACAGGCCCCCGGCCCGCCGGGCAAGATCGGGTTGTCCGACGCCAGGTAGCCATGCGCGCACGCGCCACGCAGCGGACGTTCCACCAGATCGGTCTGCTCAGACCCAGCGGCCCGAAGACGCGTTGCCGGAGCGCGTCGCGCAGCCCCATGCCCGTCGCCTCCTCGACGACGAGCCTGAGCACGATGTAGTTGCTGCCGTGGTACGCCCAGCCCTCGCCGGGTGGGAACAGCGCGGCTTCTCCAGGACCAGCTGAAGCTCGTCGCGCGGCGCGAGCTCCCAGCGATGGGCCGGGATCCCGCCGATACGGCTCGAAGAACACCACCATGTCGCCGTTGAAATCGTCGAGACCGCTCGTGTGATTCAGGAGCTGGCGGATCGTGACGCCCTCGACAAAGGCGCCGCCTCCCCGTCAAGCTCGAGCAGCCCGTCCGCGACGAGCCGGAGGACGAGGGACGCCACGAAGATCTTCGTCACGCTTCCGATGCGGAAACGGTGGCCCGGTGCCAGGGCCTCCCCGGTCTGTACGTTGGCAATCCCCGCCGCTGCCTCGATTCGCTGGTCCGGCCTCACCGCGACGACCACCGCGCCCGGAACACCGGTGGCGACGACAGCCTCGAGCTTTCCGATCTTGAACGGATTCCACGGCCGGCCGCGACACTAACCCGCTAGGATCCGTCCCGCATCAAGAGAGGTCGAGAGGGCCCGCGCCCGGCTCGCCCGCCAACCTGCCTAGTCGCAAGGTGGCAAAGACGATGCGGCCCCGCCGGCCTTCGGCTAACGGGCGCAACGGCTAGCGAGCCGAGCGCGGGAGGAAAGGAGTTCGTTGGCAAGCAGATTTTGGAGCGAATGGAGAACGGGCCTACCGTCGTCGCCGACGGCGGCATGGGCGCGCTCTCTCGAGCGCGGTCGGCGCCTGCGCTGCCCGGAGGAGGCGAACCTGCGCGCACCCGACACGGTCGTCTCGCTCCATCTCGGCTTCATCAGCGCCGGCGCGGAGCTGATCCAGACGAACACGTTCGGCGCGAACCGGCGCAAGCTCGCGCGCCACTTCCTCGAGACGACTTCGAGCCGATCGACTCGACCGGCGTGAAGCTCGCCCGGGACGCGCGGGAGGTCACCGGACGGGACGTTTTCATCGCCGGCTCGATCGGCCCGCTCGGCGAAGCCGGCGACGCGGCGCGTGCGGCGCGAGCTCTCGCCGAGCAGGCGCCGTGCTCGAGGGTCGCGGCGTCGACCTGTTCATGGTCGAGACGTTCTACGACCTGGACGAGCTCGTGCGCGCGATCGAGGCCGTGCGCAGCGTGTCCGCTCCTCCCGATCGTCGCGCTGATGACCTTCGACGAGGACGCCGAGACGCTCGCGCGGGTGAAGGCCGCGCGAGGCGGCGAGCGCCTGGCGAGCTCGACGTCGCCGCGATGGCGCGAACCACGGCGCCGGCCTGCAGGCGGCGCTCGCCGCGCTCGAGGAGATGGCCGGCGACGGGCAGCCGCTCGCGGCTCTGCCGAACATCGGCCTCGCGAGCCTCGCCGGCGGCCGCGTCATCTACCCGCACGCCACGCCCGAGTACTTCGCCGAGTTCGCCGCCCACGCGCGCGAGCTCGGCGCGCGGATCGATCGGCGGCTGCTGCGGGACGACGCCGACCGAGATCGCCGCGATCCGCTCGCGCGGTCGACGAGGAGCGCAAGCCGCGCGCGCGCGCTCGACTTCGACGAGCGCGAGCTCGTCGTCTCGCTCGGCGAGGAGCAGCGGGAGACCCGGCTCGCCCGCGCGCTGCGCGAGGGCGAGTGGGTCGTCTCCATCCAGCTCGATCCGCCGCTCGGCGGCGACATCGGCGGCCTCGTCGAGCTGTCGCGGCGCTGCAAGGACGTCCGGCATGGTCGGCTTCGTCGACATCAACGACAACGCGACGGCGCGCGCGCAGGCATGAGCGCGATGATGGTCTCCGCCGCGATCGAGCGCGAGGCGGGATCGAGACGATCCCGCACCTGACGACGCGCGACTACGACGATCATGGGCCTCGAGGCGATCCTGCTCGGCGCGCACGCCGAGGGCGTCCGCAACGTGCTCGCGGTCACCGGCGACCCGCCGGAGGTCGGCGACTACCCGGGCTCGCAGCGGCGTCTACGAGATCGACGCGATCGGGCTCACCGGCTCATGTCCCAGCTGAACCGCGGCGAGGACTACAACGGCCGGCCGATCGACGCGCCGACGTCGTTCTTCATCGGCGTCGCCGTCAACCCGACCGCGGACGACCTCGACCTCGAGCTCGAGCGCTTCCGGCAGAAGGTCGAGGCAGGCGCCGCTTCGCGATGACGCAGATCGTCTTCGACCTCGACCATCTCGACCGCTTCTTCGACGGCTCGGCGGCACCTCGCCGATCCCGGTGCTGGTCGGCGTCTTCCCGCTCTGCGAGCTACCGCCTCGCGCTGCGGCTCCACAACGAGCTGCCGGGGATCGTCGTCCCCGAGGCGCTGCAGGAACGCGCTCGCGCGACGCGGGGCCGAACGCGGCCGAGGTCGGGATGGCGGCCGCGAAGGAGCTGTACGCGGCCGCCAAGGAGCGCGCGGCGCGGCGTCTACCTCGTGGCTCCCTACCGCCAGCCGCTCAACATCCTGAACCTGATTGCGTAGCGCTACGGCCCACTCGGCCGCGCGCTCGAGCTCGCCGTCCTTCAGCGGGCCCTCGGTGCCGAGCACGAAGAAGCTCTCCGGCTCGGCGACCAGCTCGAAGCCGCGTCGCCGCAGCCGTTTGGCAATGCCCTTCGCGGCCGACCCGGTCAGGAATGCCGGCTTGTCGAAGCGCGTGTCGAACGCCGCGGCGCGGCTCTGCCCGTGCGGGAGATCGTCCAGCCAGTCGCGCACGCCGGGCCCATCGCTGCCTCCCTGGTCGACCGCTGCCTTGCGGCTGCGCTCGCCCGGAATCCCGTGCACGTGGGTCGGCGCTCCGACGACCAGCAGGTCGACCTCCTCCAGCTCGATCGGGTCGCCCGGCAGAAAGCACCTCGGCGTCGAGCGTCTCGGCGATTGCCTCCGCGATCGCGCGCGTGTTGCCGAACGACGACTCGCAGATCACTGTCGCTCTCATCTCTGCCTCCTTTCACCGCAAGCAGACCACGGGCGCGACGGGACGTCATCCGCGAAAGCGCGGATCCGGCCTCAGCGTGCACACGGGCCGGTCGAGACGCGCCGGCGCGCATGTGTGAGCGCGTGCCGGACGACATCGGCCGGGATGCCGTAGCCGCCCGCCGCGCCGACGCGTGCCGCGAACATCGTGGCCTGGACGGCACCCTGCGCGTCGACGGCCGGGCCGCCGGAGTCACCGTGCTCGATCTTCCCGCGCAGGCTCGTGATCCGGCGCGAGACGGGGCCGCGTCCGTACGCGTCGTCAGTGCTGATCCGCGCGGTCTCGCCGATGCGGCCCGGCTCGGCG
Source organism: uncultured delta proteobacterium (assembly GCA_963755715.1). Classification (GTDB taxonomy): domain Bacteria; phylum Desulfobacterota; class Binatia; order UBA9968; family UBA9968; genus DP-20. Next base: position 301,655 of record CAVWLW010000027.1, on the reverse strand, counting down.
GCGAAGGCGCCGTTGCCGGGATAGCCGAGGAGCGCGACCGGGGTCTCCGGTCTCGGGTCGACGAGCCGAAGCGGGCGCGCCTGAAGCCCGGGCACGCGAAGCACGGCGACGTCGTTCCTCGAGTCGAAGGCGACCGCCTCGGCGTCGAGCGGGAGGCCGCCGGGAGCTTCGACGGTGGTCGCCTCCTCTCCGGCGACGACGTGCGCCGCGGTCACGACGAGCCCACGTCGCGCGACCCAGCCGGTACCCGCGATTCCGAGCCCGCAGGCGTTTCCGAGCACCCTTACGACGCTCGGCGCCGCCTCGCGGACACCGGGCCGGTTCAGGACGGCGGGGTTCGGCGGCGGGCCGATGGCGAGCGGGCCTTCGATCGCGAGCAGCGGGTCGATGCGCGCGAGCGCGTGGAGGACGGTCGACGGCGGCAGCAGGTCGTTGAGCTGGCGAACGATCACCGAGCGCTGGGCGTTGCGGCGGAGGTTCGTCTGGCCCGGGATGAGCAGCACCACGGTGCCGAGCACCCAGACGACCGCGAGGCCCGTCGCCGCTCCGATCAGGAGGCCGCCGGCCGAGTCGACTGCGCGCAACGGCTTGAGTCGCATCGAGGAGCGCATCCTCGAGCCGAGGTAGCTGCCGACCGCCTCGAGCACGATCGCGCAGAAGACCGCGCCGCCGAGGGCGAAGAGCGTCGCGTAGCGAGAGGTGCTCCCGCCGGACAGGAAGTAGGGCGCGAGCCGCGCGCCGAGCAGCGCCCCTCCGACGATTCCGGCGAGCGAGAGCGCGGCGGTGAGCAGGCCGCGGAAGTAGCCGGCGATCGCGAGCAGCGCGACGAGCGCGATCGCGATCCAGTCGAACAGGTTCACGAGGCCAGGCTACTCCCAGGGGCCGTCGATACACTTGCAGCGCTCGGGGGCGTAGTTCAGTTGGTTAGAACGCCGGCCTGTCACGCCGGAGGTCGCGGGTTCGAGTCCCGTCGCTCCCGTTCCCGCTAGGCAAGCCGAAACGGGCGAAACTCCCCGAAAATCGGCCTAATTGACGTCTTGCGCGTACCGGCACGGACGAGCGCGTACCGGCGCGCTTGCCCTTATTGACAAGGGCGAAGCAAGGGTTTTGACAGTCCACAAGGGCGCTGCAAGGGGGAATTCCGTCGGGGCGACGCGTGGCACGCGACGAGAGGCAGGAGATAAGACGTCTCGATGGCGCCGCCGACCACGATCGACGACAGAAGCGGCCATGGCTCCATGACCGACGTGGAGGGCGCCGAGGAGGGCGAGGTCGGTTACGAGATGACCCGCGAGGACTGGGGGAGCGCCGGAAAAACGCATTTCAACTGCTCCGGCGATGCCTCACAAGGGGTGCGGGTGCTCGTCGAATGTTTGACACCGCCGCGCCGCCCTAGCAGAATCTGCCTTTCCTGTGTGCTGCCTGGGTCTCGTAATGGCCTTCATCGGCCCGCGCTTCGCGTTCTTCCTTCTCTGGATCTTCGACACGGACCGGGTCAATGCGGCCTTCTCGTCGACGATCTGGCCCGTGTTGGGGATCATCTTCGCGCCCTGGACCGCGCTGATGTACACGCTCGCATGGGGGCCGGTGCATGGCGTTTCCGGCGTTGGTTGGTTCGTCGTCGCCGTCGGCATCCTGCTGGATCTACTCACCTACTCGTCGCGGGCCGCACAGAACCGTTACCGGGCGCCCGCCGCCTAACCGATCCGGCAGGCAGAATCAACGCCCGGTTCGTCGCTGCCGCTCCAGTCCGGCGTGACACGCCGGCACGGCGCAACCGGCTACAACCGGCTACGACCCGGAATCACCGGCTGACAGCAGGGCTTTCCTGGCGGTTGACGGGTTCGATCGGGCTGTTCGTCGCCGGGGCGGTTGCCAGCGATTTGTCACGCATGCAACCCTTCGCGGAATGAAGGTCTGCGTCGTTGGGGTTTCCGGGAAGCTGGGCCAGTACATGGTTCAGCACGCGCTCGACCGAGGCTACGACGTCGTCGGCGTCTGCCGCGAGAAGAGCGTCGCGAAGCTCGACCGCTACAAGGGGCGGATCATGGTCGTGCCGGGCAACCGACGACGCCGAGGTGATCAGACGTGCGGTCGCCGGCTGCGACGGGGTGCTGGTCGTGCTCGTCCCGTGGGGGATGCACCACTATGCGTCCGGAACGGCCCAGGCGGTGCTCGATTCCGCTCCGACCGGAGCTCGTCTGGTGTTCTCGTGTGGCTGGCACATCACACGTGACGGCCAGGACGTCTTCCGCTGGACGCTGAAAGACAGGGCACTGGCCTGGGCCGCACGCACCGCCCGTGTCGTCGACATCGACGACCAGGTCGAGGCGACGCGGCGCATATTCGCCAGCGACACACTCTGGACGGTCGTACGCGGCAGCGACCTCGAGGAAGGCGAGAGCCAAGGCCTTCCCGTCTGGAGTCGGCATGTGGGCGATCCGATCCTCGAGAGCAACATCACCCGCCGCACAGACTTTGCCCTGTTCATGGTCGAAGCGCTCACGAACAACGACCTGATCCACGAGGCACCCGCGATCGTCGGGTGCCAGACACCATCGGCACTCAGCGACGCTCCCAGATTCGGGCGATAGGCCGCAGGTCGCACCAAGGTCGCACGAGTCTGCAAAGCGCGACGAAGCGGCGGCTCCGCGACACGGCCAAACGAGCACCACTACACGGATGGTAAGTAGCGACCTGCAGCACCAGACGATCTTCTTCCCGCCCGGCGCCGCGGACCGCGGGCTCTTCGTGGGAGGAGGTCGTGGTGAATCTCGAGCAGCTTCGCAAGCAAGCCAAGGAGCTCGTGCGCGCCGCGCGTGGGGGGATCCAGTGTGGCGAAGGTCCGCGCCGACGCCACAGCTCCGAGGAAATCCCTGCAAATAGAGACGGGAGCGACGGGACCTCGAACCTCCGGCGTGACAGTGCGGCGGTCGTCCTGCAAACCCTGCTACTCAAGTCCTTCTCGGGTGAACATTCCACCTGAGACCACCCTGTGCGCAGCGACCATGCCTCACCCCATCTGCGCCTGGCACGCCGATAGCCAGCCGCAGCCTTGTCCTCACTTTGCCTTCGCCTTGGGCTTGCGTCCGCTTCCTTTGGCCTTGGGCTTGGGCTTGCTGCCGTTGTCTTCGGCGCTGGCCCCGTTCTCCCCGGCGGCTAGGAATCCAGTGGGTTGTCGCTCGGCTGTGAACAGGTGCCGCCCGAGGACCGTGGGCAGAAGCTCGCGTTGCTCGTCGCTCATGTCGAGCTCGGGCGTCGTAGAAGATCGCGCGCAGGACTTCGGCCAGCTGCTGCCCGTAGTTCTCTGCCAGGCGGATCGCGCGTTCCTGCACCCCGGCACGCAGCGCGGCCTCCGAGACGCGGGCGACGCGGTCGCGCTCGTCGTTCCACAGCATGAGCACTTGGCTCTCGAAGTCGCCTGTCTTGTCCGCCCGCTCCTCCAGCTCTGCGTGGAGCCAGGCCAGCTGCCCGGCGGATAGGTGTAGGACGCTCAACAGGGCCTCGCTCGGTTCGACGGGGATCTTGTCGCCGAACTGGGCTCGTGTCTTGGCGATTTCCTTCTCGGCCTGAAGCCGCACCGCCGCCTTCATGTGATTCGGGGCATTGCCAAGGTGGTACTTGCAGCGCCCAACACCTTTGTGAGGAGTTCCTAGTCCGGCAAAGCACGGGTGGGCGACTTCGATACGGCTCCATTCTGCTTTGGGCCGCCCCAGCCCTATGGAGATCGGCCTTATGCCCGGTCGCGCTGCCGCTGGTTCTACCCGCTCATCCTTCTACGGCGGCTGACCGCTATCGAAGTTCCCCGAACTGAAGGGAAAAAATGCGGGCCGGAAGCTGGTGCCGCGCGACGATCGAAAGTGTGCGATGCTCGCGCTTCAGCGGCAACGCAGCGACAACGAAAGGAAATCCAATGAACAAGAGGCGGTTCCTCGCCGTCTGTGTAGCGATGGCAACCTTTGCCGTCATCGCGACGTCAGTCGCGTTGGCCAGTTCCGACAAGCCCACGAGCAGCCACAGTGGCGGTGCAAATGCCAACCAGATCGGCGTCGTCCGGATCGATCCGACCAACCCGTCTGTCGCCTATGTGACAGGCAGGTACACGTGTCCGGCATCAACCGATCCGGCGCACCTGTTCGTGTCGGTGAAGCAGGTCGCTGGCGGCCTGCCGGATCCCGCCCTCAAACTCGAAGGCAGCAGCGGGCTTACCTACCCGGACGGCGCATGGCTGTTTCGCCACCCCGGCCCGACCGAGTTCACCTGCGACGGCACTTGGCACACCGGCACGTGGCAGATCTCCTCGCACGAGCCGCCCCCGGACGACTACGGTCAGCATGGTTCCCTCGTTCCCGGCACGGTCTACGTGCAGTTCTGTTGGGACAGCCCGGACGGATCGTGGCACGCCTATAGCGAGCAGTTCGCCCGCGCGAGCTACTAGTCGGATGAATGGCGGAGGAAGCCCGACCGACGGGGCTTCCTCCGCCTCATGCACTGGCCCCTGTTCGTAACCCCGCGACACTTGGAGGCGACTTCAGTTTTTCCGGACTAACGGCACAGCTGGCGACAGAACGAGCGGCCTGTCACGCCGGAGGTCGCGGGTTCGAGTCCCGTCGCTCCCGCTCTGAAACCCGCTGGAACCGGTGGGTTTTCATTTGTCGGCTTGCCGCGGGCCGAGCGCATCCCGACAAGACGAAGGTCAGCGCCGGACTCGCGTGTTGGTGCCCTGTGGACGGTCTACTCGGAGCCGCCGCCGCGTCGAGTAGCTCCGATATACGGCCAGGAGCGCCTCTTTCTGATCCTCGCTCAGCGTCGGATCCGCGCGAATCGTTGCCTCCGTCCGCTCGACAGAGGCGCCCTCTGGCCGCGGCTCGTCGTCGCGGAGAAGACCGGCCTGGGCGAGCAGAGTCGCCGAGGAGAGATCGAGGGCCTCGGCGATCGCTTTCAGGACGCGGACCGACGGCTCGTGAAGACCGCGCTCCACCTGACTCAGGTATGCGTTCGAGAGATCGGTCAAGCCGGCCAGCTCGCGCAGCGACAGCCGGGCGAGACTCCGCTGTGTGCGGATGAACTCGCCGAGCGCCTCCATCTGCCCCTTCCAAGCGTCCTCCATCTTCGAGTCACCCACGGCTAGCTGCCGGGAGGGCGTGACCCTCCCGGCTAAAGCGCCAGCTCAGGCGGAGGTCGCCTTCGTCGCCTTCGGGGTGGTCTTCTCGATCACCGGTGCGGCCGCCTTGAGAACCTGGCGGGCGAACTCATGCTGAGCGTTCAGCAGACGCTCTGCGAACTGGAACGAGGACTCGACGAGCTCTCCGGCGGTCGGCAGCTCCTTGCTAGCGGAGACGGGCATGGTCGGAACAGCCTTCTCGACGGCCTTCGCCCAGACCCGTACCGCTTCGACCACGGTCTCCTGGCTCTTCTGAACGGCGTCCAGGGTCGCGTCCTGCGCGGTCCGCATGAAATCGTTCGATGTGGTGGTGGTGGTGGTCATGATTCCTCCTGAGGTTTGCTTACTCTGATAAGTATAGTACCCAACCGCGTACTATCGCAAACCGACCTACTTCTCGTGGACGTACGTGCCGGGCGCCTCGCCGAGCACGGGATGCGCCTCGCTGCCCATCGGAGGAGCCTCGCGCCGGCCTCCGGCATGGGCTTCGGCCCACGTGGCCCAGTCCTCCCACCAGGATCCTTCATGTCGAGTCGCGCTCGCGAGCCAGCTCTCCGGATCCGCCGCCGGCTTCCCGTCAGTCCAGTGCGAGCTCTTGGCGCTCGGCGGGTTCACGATTCCGGCGATGTGGCCGGACGAGCGTCAGGACGAAGCGGACGTCGCTGCCCGAGAAGAGACGCACCGCCTCGAAGCTCGAACGCCACGGCGCGATGTGGTCATCCTTCGCCGCCAGCACGTACAGGTCGGGCGTGACCGCGGCCGGGTCGAGCCGCGTTCCGTCCAGCTCGAGCTCCCCGCGTGCGAAGCTCGTTGTCGACGTAGCACGAGCGGAGGTAGAAGGAGTGGAGGGCCGCAGGAAGCCTGGTGCTGTCGGCGTTCCACGCGAGGATGTCGAACGCGGGGGGCTGCTCGCCCATCAGCCAGTTGCTCCCGACATAGCTCCAGATCAGATCGTTCGCGCGGAGGACGTTGAAGGTCCGGGCGATCTCCGCACCGTCGAGGTAACCCCTCCGCTCCATCTTCCGCGCCAGGCCTGACACCGCCTTCGCGTCCGCGAACGCGCCGAGTGGGCCTGGCTCGCTGAAGTCGACCAGGGTGTTCAGGAGCGTCGCGGAGCGAACCGCTGTCGGCGCCTGCGCCGGCGAACTGGGCCAGGAGCATCGCCGTGAGCGTCCCGCCGATGCAGAGCCCGGCGACGTTCACCTGGGGCGCACCCGTGATCTCCTCCACGACCGAGAGCGCCGTGTCGGGCCCGCGCAGCAGGTAGTCATCCAGAGAAACGCCGCCCCAGGGACTCATCGGGGTTGCGGTAACTGATCGCGAAGACCGTGTGACCGTGCTTGACCGCCCACTCGATGAAGCTCCGCCCGGGGGCGAGATCCATGATGTAGTACTTGTTGATCCACGGCGGGCTGCAGAGCAGCGGGATCTCGAAGACCGACTCCGTCTGCGGCGCGTACTGGATCAACTCCATCAACTCGTTGCGGAAGACGACTTCCCCTGGCGTCGCCGCCAGGTTCTCTCCCACCGCAAACGCCGAAAGATCGACCTGGCTCGGCATTCCCCCGTTCTCGGACAGATCTTCGAGGAAGTTGCGGAACCCGCTGGTCAGGCTCATCCCGCCGGTCTCGAACGCTCGCTTGATCGCGGCGGGATTGCCCCAGAGGTAGTTGCCGGGTGCGAGGGCGTCGACGAAGAGCTCGGCTGCGAACTGCGCCTTTCCCGCCGCCGGCTCTTCGAGGTCGGCGGCTTCGACGAGCTCATGTGCGAGTCGCGCGGACAGGAGATAGGCCTCCATCAGCCCGAAGTAGACGGGATTCTCCTGCCACGTGGGGTCGGTGAACCGGCGGTCCTTGGCGGCGGGAGCGACGGGCCCCGCAGCGTCGCCGCCGAGCGCCCGAACCGCAACGGCCGCGCCCGCCTCGACCAGGCCGCTCGCAAAGCGCGTACCGGCGCGAAAGGCTTCGAGCGGGTGGAGGGCGAGACCGGCGCCGACCTGCGCCAGCGCCTGGCCGAAGGCCATCGGGTCGAGGAGATCGAAGAGGTCCGCCTCCGGCTCGAGCGCCTCCGCAGCCTCGGCCGCAGCCGCCTGCGCCGCACCGTTCGTCGTGGTCTCGCTTCGGTCGCTCACCTGTAGTAGCGGAAGAGGGCTTCGGCGTAGCAGGCCGGCTTCTCCCGCCCCTCGGTGGCGAACGTGAGCTCGAACGCCGCCTGCAGTCCGCCGGGGACCTCGTCCACCTCGCGCAGTCCCGCTCCGAGCCGAACGCGCGAACCGGTCATGACCGGCGCCGGGAAACGCACCTTGTTGAGACCGTAGTTGATGATCCGCGTAGCCCCGACGACGTTGATCACCTCGTCGAGCAGGGCGGGCCCGAGCGAGAGCGTCAGGTAGCCGTGGGCGATCGTGCCCTCGAACGGTCCCGTCATCGCACGCTGGCGGTCGACGTGGATCCACTGGCGGTCACCGGTCGCCTCCGCGAAGCGGTCGACCTGATCCTGGGTGATCACGTGCCAGCTGCTCGTGCCTAGGTGGCGGCCGGCGAGGCTCGCCAGGTCGCCGATGTCGACGACGGTGCCCGCCAGGCTATTTTTCTCGATCGGCTCTCGTGTCGTGGCTCTCGCCTCCTTGACGTCGCTCGCAGGTTCGCGATCGCCGGCGTGAGGCGAGGCGAAGTGTCACATGTTCAGTCCACCGTTGACCGAGTATGCCTGGCCGGTGATGTAGCTCGACTCGGGATCGGCGAGAAACTCGACCACGCGCGCCACCTCGTCCGGCTCCCCGAGCCGACCGGTCGGAATCTGCGCGATGACTCGGTCGAGCAGGTCCTTGGGTACGGCGGCGACCATCGCAGTCTTGATGAAGCCGGGTGCCACGCAGTTGACGGTGATGCCCTTGTTCGCGCATTCGAGTGCGAGGCTCATCGTGAAGCCGAATAGACCTGACTTTGCCGCCGCGTAGTTCGCCTGCCCGATGCTCCCGGTCTCACCGATCACCGAGCTGATGTGGATGATGCGACCGTAGCCCTGGTCGATCATCTGCGAGAGCACGGACCGGGACATGTAGAAGGCGCCGTTGAGGTTGACCTCGATCACGTGACTCCACTCCTCGGGTGCCATCTTGCGGACGGTCTTGTCCATCGTGATCCCGGCGTTGTTGACCAGGATGTCGAGCCGGCCGTGCTGCTCGATCACCTCGCGGACGACGCGCTCGCAGTCCTCGTAGACGCCGATATTGCCCTGGTGGACTGTCGCGCCCGTATCGCCGTGGGTGTCGAGGAACATCCTCGCCGATTCCTCATTGCGCGAGTAACCCGCGGCGACACGTACGCCTCGCCCGATCAGCCGCGCGCAGATGGAAAGGCCGATCCCCCGAATTCCACCCGTGACGAGGGCGACCTGACCTGCCATATCCGACGTCGCCATACCGCATCTCCCTCCGAGTGGGGCGCCGCGCGAAGCCTATAGGCTCGCCCCGTTTCGAGCTCGTACTCGACGACGCGTTCTACTTCGTGCACGTGCTGCCTGGGCGGGCCATAGTTTGCGCGCGTGAGACCGCTCGGGCCTGCGACCGTCCCGCTCGCGACGGACGCGACCTCGAACGAGGCCGCCGCGTCTGCGACGCCGCCTGTCAATCCCGAGTTGGTGCGGGCGAAGCAGGTCCCTCAAGCCCGCAAGACCGGCGCGAACGTCGTGGAGATCCTGCTCTTCCGCGGACTCTCGACGCCCCTCGCGCTGTTCCTCGTGGTCCTCCAGAGTCGCTTCCTCGAGGCCGAGGGGCGCGGCACGTTCGTGCTCGCCGTCCTCACGGTGTCGATCTTTTCGAGGCTCCTCAGCCAGCTCGGAGTCGCGGTCGCGAATCGCATGGGCCACACGGAGTGGGACGAGCCGCGCGAGTTGCACTCGCTCACACAGCGCGCGTTCGGGCTCGCTGTCGTTCTCGGAGTCGCCGGCGGCGTGCTGATCGTCGGCATCGGCGCTCTCACACCGTCCGTAGGCGCGGCGACCGCGGCAGTGGCGGCGGTCGGTCTCGTTCCCAACGTGACGTGGCAGACGGCCTCCGGAATCCTGCTCGGGCTCGGCCGAATTCGCGCGTGGAATTACGTCCAGCTCGCATCGCCGCTGCTGACCGTCATCGGCACGCTGGTCCTCGTCGTCGGGCTGGGCGGAGGCGTGCGCGCAGCCCTGGCCGCTTGGACGTGCGCGCACGTCGTGACGGCTCTACTCGCACTCGTCTTGACGCGTGACATATGGCGGCCGTTCCGCTTCGCGCGACTCCTCGACTCGGTGTCACAGGGACTAATCCGCCTTGCGCTGACAATGGGAGCGCTCCAGGTGATCGCGCTCATCGGGTACCGGATCGAGCTCTTCGTGCTCGAGGCGATCAAGGGCGTCGCTGCGGTCGGCGTGTACTCGATCGCGAACCAGACAGCCGAGTCGATGTGGCTGATTTCGGCCGCGATGGCGACGGCGATCACGGCTCCGGTCGTGCGGGCCGGCGAGCGCGAGGCGGTCGCGCTCGTCAAACGGTCGCTCCTGAGGAGCCTGCTCTACACGGGCCTCGCGGCAGGCGCGGTCGCGGTCGCGGCCCCGTTCGTGATCCCCGCAACGCTTGGAGGCGACTTCAGGAACGCGGCGACCCCGCTCCTTTTGCTCCTGCCAGGCGCCGTCGCCTATGCGCCGGTCCAGGTCTTCGTCGTCTACCTCTCCGTGCGGCGTGGGCGCGCCGGCTTGTCGCTCGCTGCCGGCGGCGTTGCGATGCTCGTCACGCTCGCCGCGGCCGTCCCACTCGTCATCGCGTTCGGCGCCGCGGGTGCCGCCGCGGCGTCAGCGACCGGCTACGCCTGCGGCGCGCTCGTCGCGTGGGCCTTCTTTAGGCGCACGACCGCTTCGCCGCCGAGAATTGAGCTGGGTCTTGACGGCACGTGCTCGGGAGGGCCAGACTTGGCTTCACTGACCCCGGCTCACCGCTAGGAGGACGCACGATGAAGAACGGACGGAACAGCGTCCCGCGACGGGCGGGACGGCGTTTGCTCGTGGGCGTCGCGCTCGGCGCCGCCGTGTTTCTCGGGACGGCCGCTTCAGCGAGCGCGGCTACGACAGCCACATTCAGCTCCGGAATCCTGACCGTGACCGGCGACAGCGCCGGCAACTCGATCGTTCTCAGCCGCGATGCCGCGGGAAGAATCCTGGTGAACGGCGGGGCGATCCCGGTGACCGGAGGGACGCCGACCGTGGCCAACACCATCAGGGTCCAGGTCTTCGGGCTCGCCGGCGACGACGTGATCACGCTGAGCGAGGTCAACGGGGCGCTGCCGCAGGCGCGCCTGTTCGGCGGCGCCAACAACGACACGCTTACCGGCGGCTCGGGGAACGACCTGCTCTACGGCGAGGGCGGGAATGACACACTCCTCGGCAAGGGCGGCTTCGACATGCTTTTCGGCGGCAGCGAGAACGACACGCTCGTAGGCGGTGATGCCGACGACCAGGTCTTCGGCCAGGGCGGCAGCGACCGGATGATCTGGAACCCCGGCGACGACACCGACCTGAACGAAGGCGGCGACGTCGTCGACACGGTCGAGGTGAACGGAGGGAACGGGATGGAAGTCTTCACCACCACTGCGAACGGCACTCGCGTCCGTTTCGACCGCGTCACCCCGGCGCCCTTCAGCATCGATATCGGTACGAGCGAGAAACTCGTCCTCAACATGAACGGCGGCGACGACTTCTTCTCGGCCAGCGGAAACCTGGCGGCGTTGATTCAGATCACGGTCGACGGCGGAATCGGGAACGACACGATTTCCGGCAGCAACGGCGCCGACACGCTGCTTGGTGGCGACGGAGACGACTTCGTCGACGGCCAGAAGGGCAACGACACCGCGTTCCTGGGCACGGGCGACGACAGTTTCCAGTGGGATCCGGGCGACGGCAACGACACCGTCGAGGGGCAGGACGACTTCGACACTCTGATCTTCAACGCCAGCAACTCGAACGAGACCGTTGCCGTCTCGGCCAACGGCCCGCGCGTTCGCGTGACGCGCAACGTCAACAACACGCTCATGGACATCAACGATGTCGAGACCGTCAGCGCGAAGTTGCTCGGCGGTGCAGACATCGTCAGCGTCGGCGATCTTTCGGGAACGGACGTGACGAACGTGAACGCCAACCTCGCCTCGGCCGTGGGCGGCGATGACGCAGCGGCCGACAACGTGATCGTCAACGGGACGGCCGGCGACGACGTAGCGACCGTCGCGGGCACACCGGCCACCACGCAGGTCGCCGGGCTCGCCGCGCTCGTCTCGGTGTCCGGCGGCACCGCCGGCAGCGACCGGCTGAGAGTGAACGGGCAGGCGGGGGACGACGTCGTCGACGGGACCAGCGTGGTCGCCACTGCCATGCTGCTCACGCTCGACGGCGGCGACGGCGACGACGTGCTCCTCGGCGGCGACGGCAACGATGTCATCCTCGGCGGCAACGGCGACGACGTGCTGATCGGGGGTCCGGGTACCGACACGCTCGACGGTGGCCCCGGCAGCAACATCATCATCCAGGGTGCCAATCCCGATTCGTGACCTAGGCTTTCCGATCGCATTCAAAAGGAAGAGGAGGCACGATGGCTAAGAGCGTGCGCGACGCAATGACCGAGAATCCCCGTTCGATCGGCGCATCGACCTCGGTGGTCGAGGCCGCGCGACTGATGCGAGAGGAAGACATCGGCTCGCTCCCGATAACCGACGACGAGAAGCTCGTCGGGATGATCACCGACCGAGACATCACGACGAGAGTGGTCGCCGAGGCCGCGGATCCCACGTCGATGTCGGTCGAGGACGTCTACTCCCGGGACCTCGTCAGCGTTGAGCCCGACGAGGATCTCGATGAAGCGCTCCAACTCATGGCCCGCCACCAGGTTCGGCGGCTGCCCGTGGTCGAGAACGGCAGGCTCGTCGGCATCGTCGCCCAGGCCGACATCGCCCTCAAGGACAACGACAAGACCGCTCAGCTCGTCGAAGCGATTTCCGAGCCCTCAGCGGGAGAACGCCGGTAGCGTCACCCAGACTTCAGAACATGTCGTTCGCGGCCGACTTCCACTCGCCGAGCCGCTGCGCGATGAGGTCGGCCCGCTCCTCCGCGCTCCCGCTGTCCAGCACCTGGAGGTCTGACGGGTCGGCTCGAAGGTAGACGCCGGAGGTGCGGGCATTCAGCCCGGGCTCGCGATCCGACCGCGTGGTCCAGAACCCCGTGGCGCGGTCGACGCTCTCCACTCTGATCTCCCCCGTGCCCTCGAGCTGCGGGGCGTTCGGATGCCGAGGGCGCTCGCCGTTCCAGTAGTAGAAGACGCCGGCGGGATCCCTGCGCTCCTTCGCAGCCACGCTCCAGTAGCGGACCGACAGCATGCCGTCCTCCTGCCAGCCCCGGCCGTTCACGTTCAGGTCACCGTCGCGGTCGCGCGAGATGCTCAGCAGGCTCACCGCCGACGGTTCTTCCTCGGTCCGCACGGTGAGCGAGAGCTGCCACCACAGCCCCTCGACCGGGCCGCGGCGACCCTCGGTTTCGATCGCCTTGCGGAGCTTCTGGTTGATCGGCGCGAACCTCCGCGGCGCTGGTGGCCGGGTCGTAGCGGACGGAGGTCAGCCCGAGCAGGTCAGTCGGCAGCTTCGACCCGTTCGCGTGGAGGATGAACGTGCGCCGGATGCCGAGTGCCCCGCCGAACAGCCCGGCCTCGAACACCACGTTGTCCCGCGGCGCCGCCTCGCCGGACGGGGATGCATCCGTCGCCGTCCAGTCGTCCTGGGCAAAGACGAAGGCGGCGAAATCGACCTCCTGGGAGAGCTCGACCAGCCGGTCGAGGGTCGATCGCCCCGGGTTGAACGTGGTCGTCCAGGGCTCGACGTCGGCGACGTCCGCGAGCCCGCGCGTGATCGCCTGGAGCAGCTTCGCCTGCTTGCCCGACGACCCGAGGAAGATGCGCGGCTTGCTCATACGCGACTCATGATGACGGACGTGGCGCACACGTACGCCTTCGGGCCACGCGCTATCGGCAAGCCGTTATGGAATGCGGATCCGTGACACGGTTCCGGACGTACGACGCGTGCTCAACCCGTCACGAATTGAGGTAGCGAGACGTGCCGGCCGCACTCCGCGTTGAGGCCTCTCGGGCTGCCGCGATCGACGAAGCGCGCGACGAGCTTCTGGACGCAGGCATATTCGATCGTGCCATGGCCGGCGCCGGGCACGACGATCAGGCGGCCGTTTGGAAAGACCCGGCGCCAGCCCCGAAGGTTCGCGGTCGGGTCGAGGGGATCTGCGCTGCCGGCCAGCAGCAGAGTCGGCGCGCGCACGACTCGGAGGCTGTCCGCGTCGGGTGGAACGCGTCCCTTGGGGACGACCCGGCAGGCGCGGCGGAAGAGCCGAGCACGCGCGATCGCCGCCCGGGCGAAGTAGCTCCCCCTCCCGGCACGCGCCGTCGCCCCCGGATCGAACCCAGCCCACGGCTCTGAGCAGAGGATCACCCAGTAGGGCACGAGCCGGGCGAGCGGATCGAGGTTCGACCCGCCAAGTTGGTCGGCGTACGTTGTGGCGAGCGTCGTGTAGTCGCCCTTCGCTGCGGCGTTCACCGCGAAGGGGATGAGCGCGGCGTTGTCGGCCGTCTCGGATAGCCACTCCACCGTCCAGGCGATTTGGTCCGGGCCAAGCAACACCCTGCGCGTGGCGGCGTTGGCGAGGCGCGGCGGGCGGGCGAGCAATTCGGCGAGCTGCCGCCTCGAGCGGGGGTAGGCGTGCTTGCAGGACGGCGCGGCCGCGCACCGGGCGAGTTGCGCCTCGAGAGCCCGTTCTGTGTTACGGGCAGAGACGTCGAAGATCCGGACGTCCGGGAGCGACCCGCTGTCGAGGACGACACTGCGCACCGACTCCGGGTATCGGCGCACGTACGCCTGCGCAAGCGTCGCGCCGTACGAACCTCCGTACAGGTCGATCTTCCCGTACCCGAGCACGCGCCGCACGGTCTCCAGGTCTTTTGCGGCGACGCTCGTCGTGAAGAGCCGCGGATCTGTATCGAGCCGGGCTAAGCACCGGCGCAGGTAATCGGTTACGGCCTTCGCATCCGCTCCGCGCACATACGAGTAGGGGCAGGCAAGACGGCTCGAGCCGCCTGTGCCGCGCTGGTCGACCATGACGAGATCGCGGTCTCGCCCGACTTCGGCAAACAAGGCGTTCACGCGTATCGCCGACGCGGTCGCGGCACCGCCCGGGCCGCCCTCGAGGTAGAACAGCGCTCCGTCCGCCGGCCGCTTTGTCGCCGGCAGCACCGCGATTCGCAGGGAAATCGTCGCGCCGTGCGGCTTGCGCGGGTCCAACGCAACGCGCAGGCGGGCGCACCGTCCGTCGACATAGCCGCCGTAGGTGCAGGAGACGAAGCGCGGCATGCCGCTCGGCGGCCGCCACGCCTGGGAGCCGTGCAGGAGCCAGACCGCGAGGCCGAGCGCAGCCACTGTCGAGACGGCGAGCACCAACCAAGCCCATCTCGGCGGCCAGCGGCGGGGCGGACGTCGATGCTGACCCCAATCGCGCACGAGACGACTGTCCGAGTCGTCGGTCAAGAAACTCATGTAGACGGTACTACCGTGGCACAAGTAGCTCCTGAACGGCGTTGACCGATGGCCACCGCTATGAGAGAGTCATCCTCGGATCTTCGCTGCGTCCTCTAGACGACTGAGGAGGCTCGAGATGGCAACCGAGATCCGTTCCATCCAAGTCGACCTCGACCACGAGATCTTCATGACTCAGATGCGCGCCGCCTTCAGGCCGCTGCGCGATGAAAGGAGTTCATCATGAGCAGCACTGCCGATACCGCGACCGAGATCCATCCTTTCCAGGTCGACTTTCCAGAAGAGGAGCTCGCCGAGCTCCGCAACCGCCTGTCCACGGCCCGCTTGCCCACCAAGGAGCTCGTGGAAGACCGCTCGCAGGGCGTGCAGCTCGCGACGATTCAGGAGCTCGCCCGCTATTGGGACACCGAGTACGACGTCGGCCGGGTCGCAGCGAGACTGAACGTCCACCCGCAGTTCACGACCGAGATCGACGGGGTCGACGTCCACTTCATCCACGTCAAGTCTCCACACGAGAACGCGCTGCCGCTGATCGTCACGCACGGGTGGCCCGGGTCGGTCATCGAGCTCCTCGACGTCGTCGGGCCGCTGACCGATCCGACCGCGCACGGCGGGAGCGCCGAGGACGCGTTCGACCTCGTGATCCCGTCGCTGCCCGGCTACGGCTTCTCGAGCGAGCCGAGAGAGCTCGGCTGGAACGTGGGCCGCATCGCAGGCGCATGGGCGGAGCTGATGCGCCGCCTTGGCTACACCCGCTACGTAGCTCAGGGCGGCGACGTGGGCGCCTCCGTCACAGACCAGATGGGACGCCAGGCGCCCGAGGGTCTGCTCGGGATCCACACGAACCTGCTCGTCACTGTCCTGGCCGCCCGACTGCCGGCAGAGACCGAGGAGGAGAAGGCGGCGACCGCCCAGCTCGATGTCTTCAGGGCCGACGGGTTCGCCTACTTCCTCGAGATGGCCACGCGGCCGCAGACGATCGGCTACGCGCAGCTCGATTCTCCCGTGGCCCTGGCGGCCTGGCTGCTCGACCACGACACGGACTCCTACGTGAAGATCGCCCGTGCCTTCGTCGACGGAGAGCCGACCGGCGGCCTTACCCGCGATCACATCCTCGACAACATCACGCTGTACTGGATGACGGGCACCGGGGCCTCGGCGGCGCGCTCGTATTGGGAGAACGGGCGATTCGGAGCTCAGGCGGCCACCAACCCGCCCCCGCCGGTCAACCTGCCGGCCGGCTTCACGACGTTCCCCGACGAGATCTGGCGGAGCCCGCGTAGCTGGGTCGACGAGTCGTACCCCAACGTCGTCTACTTCAACGAGGCCGAGAAGGGCGGACACTTCGCAGCCTGGGAGGAGCCGCAGATCTTCTCCGAGGAGGTACGCGCGGCCTTCAGCACGCTGCGATGACGGAGTCGAGCACCGCAACCGTTCAGCCCGCGCTTACGCGGGACGAGACCGGGACCCTCGTCGGGCAGACGTTCGGGCTGGTCGCCGCCACGGCCGGGCTCTTCGCGCTCGGCGCATATCTCGGCCGCGACCTCTCGTACGGCTGGGGCTGGGCCTTGTTCCTGCCGGCGCTGGCGTGCCTGATCGCACTCAACTTCGCGGCGCAGCGGTCCGAGGGGCTGGCGATCGGACTGTTGTTCGCGTTCGGCGCGCTCATCGGCTTCGCCACGGCGCCGACGATCGCGTACTACGCGAGCACCAACCCGAAGGTCGTCTGGCAGGCCGGCGGGGCGACGGCGCTCTTCATCGCCGGCTTCGGGGCGGCCGGATACGCGACTCGCCGCGATCTCGCGCCGCTCGCTCGCGCGCTCTTCTGGGCGCTGATCGGGCTGATCATCTTCGGGATCGTCGCGATCTTCGTTGGTCCACGCGATCGACGGGCTGGTGATCTTCGCCGGCCTGACGGCCTACGACTTCAGCGCCTGCGCCGCGCGAAGGACATCAGAGCCGCCCCCTACTCGCCGCTTCGATCTTCCTGGACTCCTTAAGTGTTCCTCCTCTTCCTCTCCCTCTTCGGCAGAAGCAATTGAGACGATGAAGCTGCCGGGCTACGACGGGGCGACCGGCTGGCTAACTCGCCGCCGCTCACAGCTGCCGACCTGGAGGGGAAGGTCGTCCTCACCGACTTCTGGACGTACACCTGCATCAACTGGCTGCGGACGCTCGCCTGGGTGCGCGCGTGGGCCGACACGTACAAGGACCAGGGGCTCGTTGTCGTCGGCGTCCACACGCCCGAGTTTCCGTTCGAGCGCGACGTGGACAACATCCGCGCGGCCGTGCAGGAGATGAACGTGACGTATCCGGTCGCGATCGACAGCGACTACGCGGTCTGGGAGGCGTTCTCCAACCACTACTGGCCCGCGGTCTACGTCGCGGACGCGCAGGGCGAGATCCAGCACCAGCAGTTCGGCGAAGGCCGCTACGACGAGTGCGAGCGCGTCATCCAGAAGCTGCTGCGCGAGAGCGGGCGCGACGTCGGGGACGACCTCGTCTCCGTCTCTCCGACCGGCTTCGAGGTCCAGGCCGACTGGGAGAACCTGGAGTCCCCGGAGACGTACCTCGGCTACCAGCAGGGCCGGAACTTCGCTTCCACGGACGGCGCGGAGCGCGACGAGGCGCGAACGTACGCCACGCCCGACCGCCTCGAGCGCAATCAGTGGGCCCTCGCCGGGGACTGGACGATCGAGAGCGGGCTGAGCGTGTCGAACGACCGCAGGCGGACGCGTCGCCTACCGCTTCCATGCGCGCGACGTCAACCTCGTCATGGGCCCGCGTGAGCGGGGCGCGTCCGTCCCCTTCCATGTGCGCCTCGACGGCGAGCCGCCCGGAGACGCGCGCGGCTTCGACGTGGACGAGGCGGGGAACGGGACGCTGCGAGCAGCGGCTCCACCAGCTGATCCGCGAGCCGGGATCGATCGAGGACCGCACGTTCGAGATCGAGTTCCTCGCCCCCGGCGCCGAGGCTTATTGCTTCACGTTCGGCTAATGAGCCAGGCTCGTTTCTTCGCCACGCCCGCGGAGTTCCGCGCGTGGCTCGAGGAGCACCACGCGACCGCGGACGAGCTCGTCGTCGGCTTCCACAAGAAGAGCACCGGGCGTCCGACTATGACGTGGACGGAGTCCGTACGACGAGGCGCTCTGCTTCGGCTGGATCGACGGCATCCGCCGCAGCCTCGGCGAGGAGAGCTACACCATCCGCTTCACGCCGCGCCGGCCGCGCAGCATCTGGAGCGACCGGAACGTCCGGCACGTCGAGGAGTTGATCGCCGAGGGTCGGATGAGGCCGGCCGGCCTCGCCGCGTACGAGGCGCGCTCGCCGGAGCGCACCGGAATCTATTCATTCGAGCAGCGACACTCGGCGCGACTCGAGCCCGAGCAGGAGGAGCGATTTCGCGACAGACCCGGCGGCGTGGGAGTTCTTCCAGAAACAGCCGCCGTCCTACCGGAAGACGGCGATCTTCTGGGTCGTCAGCGCGAAACGCGAGGAGACGCGTGCGCGCCGCCTCGAGCAGTTGATCGCCGACTCCGCCGCCGGGCGGCGGCTCGCACAGCTGACGCCGCCCGGCAGGCGCCCCTAAGGGCTGGTTAGGTCACGCGGAACGACCCGCGCATCGTGGATGCGTGCGGGTCGCACTTGAACGTGTACTTCCCGGGGCGGAGGCGAACCGTCCAGATCGTCTCGGCACGCGCGCCGACGGACGTCGCCTTGTTGACGCCCGGCCCCTTCAGGCGGAAGTTGTGGATCGTGGCCTTGTCCTCGATCTTGATCCGATACGTGCCGCGCTTGACCGTCTTCAGCGGACGGCCGGCGGCGTTCTTCATCTCGATCTTGAAGAGCGAGTTTCCGTAGACCTCGCCCTTCAGCTGGAAGCGGTCCTTCGCGGTCGCCGATGTGCCGGTGCCGGCGAGCGCAAGGACGATCGCGGCAACACCGAATGCAAGCAAGCTACGTCGCACGACTCGTTCCCCTTTCGTCGGTTGTCTCCGCGATACGGAGACATGCAGCCGCCCGGTTTCCCGGGCGGCGTAAAGATTTCGTTACAGGCGGAGCTCAGCTGACGAGCGCGGGCGCGCCTTCCGGGATGTCGACCTGCAGGCCGACGGATCGGCCGCGATGACCTCGCTCTCCTCGGCCCCGAGCTCGCCGCGGACGATGTTCGCCCCTGAGCGCCAGCGCGGCCGCCTTGTAGTAGGCGACCGGGCGCGGGACGCCCTGGCGGCCGAACCCGCAGTCGGACGAGAGGACGAGGTGCTCCGCGTCGATGTACTCGAGCGCGCGGCGGACGTCGCCGGCGATCTCCTCGGGCGACTCGATCGAGAGCGTCCGGTGGCTGATGAAGCCGACCGCGACCTTCTTCGCCAGCTGGCCCTTGTACGGCTCGAACAGCTCGAGCGGCTTGTGGCCGGCGTCCTTCGACTCGATCGTCCACACGTCCGCGTTCAGCCGGTTGAGGTAGATGTCGATCGAGTTCTCGTACGAGATGTTCGGGTCGAAGCAGTGCTGCGCGCCGGGGTTGCCCCAGCACGTGTGCACCCAGACCTCGACGTCGTCGAGGCCCTCGACGTGGCGGTTGAAGAGGTCGACGAGGAAGTCGAGCGTGTCCGAGTCGGCGCCGTACGCGGCGGAGCTGTGGATCGCCGGCTCCTCGACCTGGATCACCTTGCAGCCGGCGGCCGCGAGCTCGCGCAGATCGGCGTTGATGATCTCCGCGATGTCCCACATCAGCTGCTTCTTGTCGTCGTCGTAGACGTCGGTGCCGACTTCGAGGACGGCGGAAGCGAGGTCGGCGGAGATCGTCCCGAACTTGACCGGCGTTCGGCGCGCGCCTGGGCGACGCGCCAGATCTTGGCGAACTCGAGCGGGATCCTCGGGCCGACCTTGCCGACCACGAGCGGGAACTTCCAGCCGCCGACGATCTCGTTCAGCCACGTGCCGACCGGGTACGACCACATCGGGTTCGTGTACGAGAGCGAGTGCTCCGACATGCCCGTCGAGGCGCTCGGTCGGGTAGATGAACCACGAGCGGCCGGCGTGATCGGCGTCCAGGTGGTAGTCGCCGTTCGTGACGATGTCGAGCCCGGCGCGCTCCTGGTCGTTGACGACCGCCGCGACAGCGTCGGTGAACTGCTCGCGGAACTGGAGATCGGTCATCGCGTCCGAGAACGGCCTGCCGCGCAGCTCGGCCGTGTACCAGGTGGGACGCGGCCACGAGCCGGTCACGGTGGTCGGAAGAATCCTGTCCTTCGTTGCCGTCAGCATCGGAAGCTCCTCTCGTCTCGTTCAGTCAGGGTGAACGCTAGTCGATCTACGGTGCGCGTGAACGGCGTCGCCAAAAGCTGCTTGATCGCCGCTCCCGGCCGCAGCAGGCCCCGCGCGAACGCGTCCAGGGCGACCGCTGCGAGCAGCAGCACGCCGAGGGTGATCTGCTGGTACAGCGGGTCGAGCGCCAGCAGCACGTAGCCGTTGCCGATCAGCGCGATGAAGAGCACGCCGACGACAGACCGCCACACCGCACCCTCGCCCCCGAGGATGCTCGTCCCCCCGACGACGATCGCGGCCAGGACAGTGAAGGTCAGCGTGTCGTTGGTGGTGGCCTGCGCCGTCAGCACCTTCGCGGTGTCGATCACGCCGGCGAGGCCCGCGGCCATACCGCTGATCGCGAACGTGAGGATGCGGATCCGGTCGACGCGTACGCCGGCCAGGCGGGCCGCCTCAGGGTTCCCTCCGGCCGCGTACATGTATCTCCCCCACTTCGTCGTCGCAAGCAGCAGCCCGAGGGCGACCACGGCGGCGAGCATCGTCCAGATCGAGGTCCTGACGCCGAGGAACTCGGTCTGCGCGAAGTCCTGGAACGCGGTCTTGTCGAAGAACACGAGCAGGTTCCCACCCGCGACGATCGACGAGCAGCCGTTGATGATGAAGGCCATCGCCAGCGTCGCGATCAGCGAGTTGATCCGGAGGACGGTGACGACGATTCCGTTGAGCAGCCCGACGAGCAGGCCGGCGCCGATCCCCGCCACGATCGCGAAGCCGGCGCTGTGGTGGGGCGCGAAGTTCCCGGCGGTGACCGCGGCGAACCCGTAGACCGCGCCGACCGAGAGGTCTATCCCGCCGGCGACGAGCACGAGCGTCCCGGCCGCGGCGATGATCAGGGTCGCCGACTGCTGGTCGAGGATCTGGAGGAGGTTGCCCTTCGTCGCGAACGGCTCGCTGACCAGCGAGAGCGTGAGGAAGAGCGCGAGGAACGGAATGATGATCCCGCCGCGGCGGAGGAAGCGCACGCCCGTCGAGCGCATCTGCTCGCGCGTCATCCAACGCCGCATCGGCGAGGCGTCGGACGTCATGCAGCGGCTTCCGCAGACTGGTCGGCGAACGCCGCGGCGAGGATGCGGTTCTCGGTGATCCGTCGCCTTCGAGCTCGGCCACCATGCGGCCCCGGCGCATGACGAGCACGCGGTGGGCGAGGCCGATGATCTCCTCGACCTCGGAGGAGATGAGGAGGATCCCCATGCCCGCCGCGGCGAGCTCGACGAGAAAGTCGTAGATCGCGCGCTTCGCGCCGATGTCGACGCCGCGCGTCGGCTCGTCGGCGATGACGACGCGCGGTTCGCAGAGGAGCATCCGCGCGAGGAGCACCTTCTGCTGGTTGCCGCCGGACAGCGTCTCGACCGGAGCTCCGTAGCTCGCGCCGTGCACGCCGCGACCGCTCGAGCACGCTGCGCGCCGCCTTCCGCTCCGCCCTTCGGCGGACGACGCCGAGGAAGCTGAGCGAGTCGAGCCGCGGGAGCGTCGTGTTCTCGATCGACGAGCGGCCGAAGATGAGGCCCTCGTCCTTCCGCGACTCGGGGATCATCGCCACGCCCGCGTCGAGGCTCCGGCTCGGATTTCGGGCGAGCTGCTCGCCGGTCGCCAGGACGGCCTCCCCCTTTTCCGACGGCGCCGCGCCGAAGATCGTCCGCGCGAGCTCGGTGCGCCCGGCGCCCACGAGGCCGGCCAGCCCGAGTATCTCGCCCGCGCGCAGCTCGAAGCTCACTCCCTCGACGCCGGGCCCGTACAGATCGCGCACGGAGAGCGCGACCGGAGCGTCCGCCGGCGGCGGCGCCTTCGGCGGAAACGTCGCCGTCAGCGGCCGCCCGAGCATCGCCTCGATCAGCGAGGCCTCGGTCTCGGACGCCGCCTGCGCCGTCTTCACCAGCCGGCCGTCCCGAAGAACCGTGACAGTGTCAGCGAGCTGGAGCACCTCCTTGAGGAAGTGCGAGATGAGGATGATCGTCGTGCCCGAAGCCGCGAGCGCGCGCACGATCGTCGTGGAGATGGCCCGTCTCGCGCGCGTCGAGCGACGCGGTCGGCTCGTCCATGACGATCAGCTGAGCGTCACGCGAGAGCGCACGGAGGATCTCGACCTTCTGCTGCTCCGCGGTCCCCAGCTCCTCGGCCGCCACGTCTCCGCGCAGGTCGAAGCCTGCCCCTCGACGAGCTGGGCATAGCGCCGCTTGAGCGCCCGCGTCCGGACGAAGCCGGCCCGGCGGGGCTCGGCGCCGAGCAGGACGTTCTCGGCGACGGTCAGCTGGGGGACGACGTTCGGCTCCTGGGCGATTGCCGCCACCTGGCGCTCGAGCGCCTCGCGCGGCGACCCGAACGCGACCGGCTCCCCTTCGAGCAGAACATCGGCCGCCGTCCGGCGCTCAGCGCGCCGGCGACGATCTTGCCGAGCGTGGACTTGCCCGCCCCGTTCTCGCCGACGAGCGCGTGGATCGAACCGCGGCGGACCCCGAGCGAGACGGAGTCGAGCGCCTGGACGCCTCCGAAGTGCTTGGAGACGTCCAGGAGCTCGAGGTAGGGAGCTTCAGGCTCGCCTACGGCCATGAGGCCGGATGCTAACCGGGCCACTCGGCGTGGAACTTCTTGGCGTTCGCCTTCACGACGACGCCGCCGTTGGGCAGGTTGGCGAGCACGTCGATGCCCTTCTTGCAGACCTTGCTCGCCTTGCCGGTCTTGACCGCCTTGATCAGGCACTGCATCCCGCGCTTGCCCTCGGTCGCCGGCCGCTGCATGACGGTGCCGTACCACTTGCCTGCCTTGACGCGATTGAGGCCGACGGCTCCGCCGCCGTACCCGACGAGGGTGACCTTCTTGCCGTTGAGCGCCTGCTCAGCGCCGGTCGCGGCCTGGTCGGCCCCGACGATCAGGTTGATGTCCGGGTGACCCTGGAGCATCGTCTGCGCGGCCTGGAGTGCGACCGACGGGGTGTAGAACGTCTGCCCCTCGGCGACGACCTGGATGTGATGGCCCTTGGTGACCGCGTCGAAGCCCTTCCTGATCGCGGTGTCGAGCGAGGAAACCTTGACCGAGTACATGTAGCCGACCTTGCAGGGGTTCTTGTTCTTGCACGCCTTCACGACGAGGCCGCCCTGCTTACGCGCCGATCTGGGTCTGGACGAAGACGACGTTCCCCGACAGGCCGGCGAGCGGAGGCCTCGCCGTTCCCGGGTTCGTTCCCCAGGATCTGGTCGATGTTCACGACCTTGATGCCGGCCTTAAACGCCGCCCTCACAGTCGAGAGGAGCTGCGGCCCGAAGATGGGCTGGAGGATGATCCCGTTGTACTGCTTCGACTGCACCGAGCGTCTGCAGCTGCTGGAGCTGCTTGTTCGGGTCGTTGTGCGCGTCGAAGACGGCGATGCTCCCGGCGCCGTGCGCCTTGGCGACCTTCTTGGCCGCGGCTGAGCATCGGCGCGTCGTAGCTGTTCGCGACCGCGAACGACAGGTACGCGACCTTCGGCTTCGCCGCGGTATGCGACGCGGCGCCGGTAACGCCGATCACAGCCGCGGCGACGGCCGCCGATCACGACGACCGCGGCGGTCGTACGGCGCCTCGTCGAGAGAGAGATCCTGTTTCACTTCCGTGGCCTCCTTTGTGGGGACTCGCGCACCCGCCTCGACGGGCCGCGCGAGTATATGACTGGTAAACAAATGGTCAAGTAGACGGTTAACAAATGGCGCTTTTGGACCCGAAAGGTCAGACCCCGTTTAGTGAGAGTGTGCAGGAGACCCCGTTGCACTCTGCACCCACTCAGGTTGGACGTCCGTGTGCTCGAGTAGATAGTTGAGAGCCGACCCGGCGAGGTCGCGCGCCCGTCGGAGATCGCCGTCCACGAGCTGGCCGTCCCGCTTGAGGATCCCGCCGTCGACTATGACCGTGTCGATGTTGCGGGTGTCGGCCTGGTGCACGACGGTCGAGACAGGGTCGATGACCGGATACGTGTTGGAGTGGTCGCAGCGGATCAGCACCAGGTCCGCCTTCTTGCCAGGCGTGAGCGATCCCGTTCGGTCCTCGAGCCCGCACACGCGCGCGCCCTCGATGGTCGCGAACTCGAGCACCTCGCGCGACGAGAGCAGCGCCGGCTCCTCCTCGTTGCCCGGCCGCGAACGCGGCCTCGTGGCGAGCAGCCGCTCGGAGGCGAACAGGAACCGCATCTGCGTGAACATGTCGCCCGGAACGGTCGTGACCACGTCGATGCTCAGGCTCGGCCGCAGCCCGTGAGCGAGCGCCTTCCCAGTCGGCGGCGTCCCGTGCCCCATGATCATCTCCACGGAGGGAGCGATCGAGACCTTCCCGCCCGAGTCCGCGATCAGCTGAAACTCCTCGTCAGAGAGGTAGTTGCAGTGGATGTACGTGGTGTCCGGCCCGAGCAGCCCCATGTCGTTCAGCTGCGA
The DNA here is from genome assembly GCA_963755715.1 of uncultured delta proteobacterium. Classification (GTDB taxonomy): domain Bacteria; phylum Desulfobacterota; class Binatia; order UBA9968; family UBA9968; genus DP-20. The sequence goes on along the minus strand of CAVWLW010000027.1, from coordinate 277,157 downwards.
GACCATGGCGAAGCGCCCGGCATACGGACCCATCCCGACGTGGACGCTGATTGGCGCGCCGACGTCGCGCGCGAGCTCCCAGTCGTGCTTCACCACCTCGGGCGTGCAGAAGCCCGGCCCGCGGGTGCCCATCGCGAGCGTGATCAGCTGGTCATCGCTCGAGAAGTACTGCTCGCGGACGCGGCGGATGTCCTCGGGCGACTCGAGCGTGCTCTCGTACCACCAGTCCGCGAGCGACCGTTCATGTTCATGACCTGGCGGCAGAAATTGAAACTGAGTATCCGGAGTCGAAAGAACGTCAGAAAGTTACTGGCACTCGCACTATGCTCGTCACACCGCTGCTTCGCGAAGGCATTCCCATCGGCACGATCAATATTCGCCGTACGGAGGTGCGCCCGTTCTCAGAGAAGCATGTGAAGCTTCTGGAAACCTTCGCCGACCAGGCGGTCATCGCCATCGAGAACGTGCGCCTGTTCCAGGAACTGGAAGCGCGGACGCGCGAGCTGGCGCGATCAGTGGGAGAACTAAAAGCGCTCGGAGAAGTCGGCCAAGCGGTCAGTTCTACTCTCGATCTTCAGACGGTGCTCAGCGCCATTGTTGGCCACGCGGTCCAGCTCTCCGGAACCAGCGGCGGCGTGATCTACGAGTACGACGAAGCTGCGCAGGAGTTTCATCTCAGGGCCACTTATCAGATAGAGAAGGAAGTGGTCGAGGGGCTGCAAACGACCCCGGTCCGCCCGGGGCAAGGCGCGACGGGGCAAACGGCAACCGTCCGCGCGCCCGTTCAAGTGCCGGACATTTTAGAGGAGCGCGAATATACCGGTACCCGCGTGCGGCCCATGCTTGCGCGCCTCGGCTATCGATCTGTTCTGGCTGTTCCACTGCTCCGCGAGGAGCGGATCATGGGCGCGTTGACAGTGTGGCGCAAGGAGGCGGGCAGTTTTTCTGCGGAAGTCGTCAACTTGCTTCAGACCTTTGCGACTCAATCCGCCCTGGCGATTCAGAACGCGCGGCTGTTTCGCGAGATCGAGGAAAAGAGCCGGCAGATCGAGATGGCCAACCGCCACAAGTCGGAATTTCTCGCGAACATGTCGCATGAGCTGCGCACGCCGCTCAACGCCATCATCGGTTTCTCTGAAGTCTTGGGCGAGAGAATGTTCGGCGAGCTCAATGAAAAACAAGCCGAGTACACCGATGACATCCTTTCCTCGGGTCGCCATCTGCTTTCGCTGATCAACGATATTCTCGATCTGTCCAAGGTCGAGGCTGGGCGCATGGAGCTGGAGTTGACCAAGTTCGACTTGCCTATGGCCATCGACAACGCGCTGACTCTCATACGCGAGCGCGCCAGCCGTCACGGCATCAGGCTCCATCACAGCGTCGACGAGCGTCTCGGCGAGTTGACCGGCGACGAAAGAAAGATCAAGCAGATCCTGCTCAATCTACTTTCCAATGCGGTGAAGTTCACGCCGGAAGGCGGACGAGTGGACGTCGATGCCGTGTCTAGTGACGGAGTGGTCGAGATCTCGGTTAGCGACACCGGCATTGGCATTGCCCCACAAGACCAAGAAACCATCTTCGAAGAATTTCGCCAGGTGGGCACCGACTACGCGCAGAAGCGCGAAGGCACGGGACTAGGATTGACGCTCACTCGGAAGTTCGTCGAATTGCACGGCGGTAAAATTTGGGTGGAAAGCGAGCTGGGCAGGGGCAGCAGGTTCATATTCACGCTGCCGGTCAGATAAGAATATTCTCCCGCAAAGGCGCAAAGACGCTAAGTTATGACGGAGAATGAAATTGGGACAATAATCGTCAATGCGCAATTGCGGTGCATCGACAGCTGGGGCCTGGATTACTTGAATCGGTTTACGAAATTGTCTTGGCCTATGAATTACAACAACGCGGTCTTGGCGTGAATCGGCAGATGCCAATCCCGATCCGCTATCAAGATATGACCTTCGACGAAGCATTCCGCGCTGATCTTCTTGTGGCGGAGAAGGTGATAGTGGAGTTAAAATCCGTCGAACAAGTAAGTGAGGCTCATAAAAAACAAGTGCAGACCTATCTACGGTTAACCGGATGCAAGCTTGGTTTCTTACTAACTTTGGTGAAGCGCTAATGAAGCGCGGCATCACGCGCGTGGTGAATGGACTCGAAGATCGACCTTGATGTTTGTAACTCCCGACCTTTGCGCCTTAGCGCCTTTGCGGGAAAATAATCCGAGGTTCTATGGCCAACGAACTTATATTGATCATCGAAGACAACGAAAAGAACCGCAGGCTTTGCCGCGATGTGCTGCAGGTCAAAGGTTACAAAACTATCGAGTCTGAGACGGCGGAAGAAGGGCTCAAGCTCGCTCTGGATCAAGCTCCTGCTCTCATTCTCATGGACATTCAGCTTCCCGGCATGGACGGCATCACCGCCATGAAGCAACTCAAGGCCGACCCGAAGACGCAGAGCCATATCGATCATCGCGATCACGGCGTCGGCGATGACGAATAACCGGACATCGATGTTGGCCGAAGGATTCGACGGCTATCAGACCAAGCCGATCAGCTTGAAAGATTTTCTCGCGGAAGTGCAGCGTGTCCTCGATGCATGAGGAAGGTCTTTACGAAAAGACCGAACTTCGTGTGCTTCGTGCTCTTCGTGGTGAGAAGATAATAACCACGAAGGACGCGAAGGTCACGAAGGAAGACAGAGTAGCTCGTGAATAATCCCGCTAAAATTCTCGTTGTCGACGACACGCTCAAGAACGTTAAACTGCTTGCCGATCTGTTGGCGGTAAAAGGTTACAGCGTCGTTACCGCGGAGTCCGGCCGAGAAGCTTTGGCTCAATTGGAAGCGGAACGGCCGGATCTCGTATTGTTGGACGTTGTCATGCCGGAGATGAGCGGTTATGAGGTTTGCCGCAAGATTCGTGAGAACGCAGCGACCAGGATTCTCCCGGTGGTGATGGTGACGGCGCTTGATCCGGCGGAAGAACGGATCAAGGGTATAGAAGCCGGTGCGGACGACTTTCTCGCCAAGCCGATCAATCAAGCCGAGCTTCTTGCTCGCGTTCGCTCGCTGCTTCGGATCAAGCAGCTCCACGATCAGGTCGAAGCTCAAGCTGTTGAGCTCGCGGACTGGAATAAAAATTTGGCGCAGCGCGTCCAGGAGCAAGTTGGCCAGCTCGAACGCCTCGGTCGCCTCAAACGCTTCTTCTCCCCACAGCTCGCAGAATTGATCGTCAACGGCGAGACTGACGATCCTCTCAAAACTCACCGATGCGAATTAACGGTTGTCTATCTGGATCTCCGCGGCTTCACCGCGTTCGCTGAAACCGCCGAACCCGAAGAGGTCATGGACATTTTACACGAGTATCACGCCGCCATGGGCAAATTGATTCTCGAATATGAGGGAACTCTGGAACACTTCGCCGGCGACGGCATGATGATTTTTTTCAACGATCCCGTGCCGGTCGAGAACGCCGCCGAACAGGCCGCACGCATGGCGCTGGCGATGCGCGAGCGCGTCAAGGAATTAACAATCAAGTGGCGCAAGCTCGGCCACGATCTCGATTTCGGTGTCGGCATCGCGCAAGGCTATGCGACGATCGGCGCCATCGGCTTTGAAGGGCGTTGGGAGTACGGCGCCATCGGCAGCGTGCCCAACCTGTCGGCGCGCCTGTGTGGTGAGGCGAAGCCGGGAGAAATTTTAGTTTCCCAGCGCCTGCTCGGCAGCATCGAATCTATGGTCGAGGCGGAATCCATGGGAGAGTTAACGCTCAAAGGATTTCACCGCCCGGTTCCTGCCTACAACATTCTGCGTCTTCAAAGACTAAACTGTACATTCGATTTTCTCCCCTAATTTTTGTTTAGATAGTTTCGCTAATCGCGGCGACGGCCGATTTCTTGCCGTGTTGATTGAGTCGCGGACTCATTGTGACGATTCCCGCGTTGATGATAAATGAAATTGCACTGATTCGAACAGGAGACACAAGATGAAAGGTTTCGTAATTCTAATGTTCGCGCTTCTGATGGGCTCGTCCTCCGGTCTGGCGCAGACGGCAAAGCCGATGTCGATCGCCGAGCTGGCGGCGTACAACAAACCCGATCGCGAGAAAATTCTTTACGACGGCGCGAAAAAAGAAGGCAAGTTGATGTGGTACACCTCGCTCACGGGCGGACCCAATACGGACGTGCCCAAAGTTTTTGAGAGCAAATATCCCGGAGTGCAGGTAGAAGTTTACCGCGGCGACAGCGATGCGCTGATCTCGCGGATCGTTCAAGAGGCGCAGGCGAAGCGCCATATCGTCGATTCGGTTGAGACGACTTTTCCAATTCTCAAAGTGATGCAGGAATACAAGCTGCTGGCGCCGTACTTCTCGGCGCATTTGGCTGCGTATCCGGATGACGTGAAAGAAAAAGCCGGCAAAGGTCTGGTCTTCTGGGCGACCGACCGGGAGTCCTATATCGGGCTGGCGTACAATACCAACTCCGTGCAGGGAAACGCGGTGCCGAAAAATTTTGCCGATCTGCTCAAGCCCGAGCTAAAGGACAAAATCGGTTTTGCTACGAGCGACACCGGCAACCGCGTGATCGCGGCGATGCTCGCCACCAAAGGGGCGGAATATGTGCAAAAGTTGAAGGCGCAACAGATCAGCCTGCATTCGGTCTCGGGCCGAGCGATTCTCGATATGGTGATATCGGGCGAGCTCGGTCGTTTCGCCGACGGTTTTTCTCAGCCACTCGCGAGTTTCCATTTCTAAAGGCGCGCCGATCAAGTGGGTGGCGATGGACCTGGTGCCGACCAACGCGGGCGGCGTGGCCTTGCCGGCCAACGCGCCGCATCCCTACGCGGCTTTGCTGTTTGGAGATTTTCTGCTCAGCGCCGACGGCCAGAAGTTTCTCGGCAAGTACGGTCTCGATAGCGCCATGAACAAGCCCGACTTCAAGCGCTTCTATGCCGAGGCGGGCATGACCGTGGAGAAGTATGAAAAAGAAAACGAGAAATGGGAAAAGCTGCTCAAGGAAATCGGCAAGAAGTGAGGGGAACAGTAAGTAGTCGAAGCTTTCGACGTAAAGACGCAAAGACGCAAGTGAAAAGGATGAAATTCGAAGCACGAAATCCGAAATTCGAAACAAATCCAAATGACCGAAAAACGCGATGCTCAAAACAAGATGCTTCGGATTGCTGGTTTGGAATTTCCTAGCAATTGATGGTTATTTAGGCCCCTGTTTGTTTCGGATTTCGTGCTTCGGATTTCGATATTAATTATTCATGGTTTACCCTCGCGACGCTTCCACCGTGGTGCTGGTTCGGCCCGGCGGTGACGGGAGTTTTGAAATTCTGTTGACCCGCCGGCCGGCGGAGATGCGCTTTCTCGGCGGCTACTACGTTTTCCCCGGCGGCACGGTTCATCGAGACGACTATTCGCCTCTGGTGCTAGCGAGGTGCCGCGGGCTTTCCGGCGAGGAGGCACGAAGAATTCTCGACAGCCAGCACGAGCCGGAGCAAGCACTCGGCCACTGGGTGGCCGTGGTTCGGGAACTCTTCGAAGAAGTCGGTGTCCTGCTTTGTGTCGATGACACCGGCGCTCTGATCGATTTCAGCAATCACGAAGCAAGCGACCGATTTGAACGTCAGCGTCAAGCGATCGTGCGGAAGCAGCTCGACTTCGGCGCGTTTCTTCAGATCGGAAAACCTCTTTTGCGATTTATCTCGCGGGGTTTATTTCGATCACTGGGTGACGCCGGAGATTTATTCGATGCGTTTCGACACGCGCTTTTACATCGCCGAGCTGCCGCCCCATCAGGTCCCGTTGACTCGTTCCGAAGAAGTCACTCATAGTCTTTGGCTCAAACCTGAGGAGGCTCTGGCGCGCATGCACCGAACCGATTTTCCGATCTTGCCGCCAACGACCACTGTGTTGCACGAGTTGGCGCGGCACGGTTCGTGGGAGCGTCTTTGCCGCGAATTCAACTTGCCGTGAGCGATCCACCGGCCCAGATTCGCGTGGTAATTTTGTGCGCTTGATCGTTCCAGACAAAGTGTTAAAACGGTTCGAAGCTGCACTACAAATCCAAAACAGGAGGAAACGTTATGGCGACGGTAAAATTCAAAGACACGACCTTGACACTGTTGGGCAACGAAGTGAAAGCCGGCCAGAGCGCGCCGGACTTCAAAGTGCAAAAAAGCGCGGATATGAGCGATTACACTTTGGCGAGCGGCGCGGGCAAAACGCGCATCATCGCGACCGTGCCGTCTCTCGACACGCCGGTGTGCGATTTAGAAGCTAAGAGGTTCAATGAGGAGGCGAGCAAGCTCGGCAATGTCGAAGTCGTTGTCGTCAGCATGGACCTGCCGTTTGCGCAAAAGCGCTGGTGCGGCGCCGCGAACGCGGACAAAGTCGTCACGGCGAGCGATCACCGCGAAGCCTCGTTCGGAAAAAACTACGGCTTGTTGATATCCGGCGGCCCGCTCGATCGCGTCCTGGCTCGCGCAGTTTTCGTCATCGGCCCGGACAACAAGCTCAAACACGTCGAATACGTCGGCAGCATCGGCGAGCACCCGAATTACGATGCCGCTCTCGCCGCCGCCAAATAATCGAACCCGACTCGCTTAAAACCGGCGATTCGAACCGCAGTCCGAACCAGGCTGTGCGTTCGAATTGCCGCCCAGCGTCTTGGTCGTCGACGGCAAGCCGTTGCGCGGCTCGGAGGAGATCAGCCAATTTCTTGTGGGAAAGTTCCTGTAGTTGACGGGTTGATACGTAAACAAGGGACGGGGGAGAACTCCGGCGCTGCCTGCCTTCAGCTTCTCCCGACTAGCGCGCGACTTTCACGCCCGCTGCTTGCAGGACCGATCGCATCAATTGGTTTTGTTCCTCGAGAAACGGCGCCACCTCGCGGCTCTTCAAAAACACGTCTTGAACCTGGTTTTCTTCCACATACTTTTTCCAGCTCGCCGTCTGCACCAAGCGGGAGAAAAAGTCTTCCCAGTATTCGACGATTTCTCTCGGCATCGCCGGCGGTCCGAGGAGACCCCGGGCGTTGGCGATGATGGGAACGTTGATCCCCTGCTCCTTGATCGTTGCCACGTCCGGCAATACGGCGAGGCGCTTCTCTGTGAGAGCAGCGATAGGCCGCATTCTTCCGGCGGTGATATGTTCGTTGACATCTTGCGGCTGAGGGATAATGACGTCGACGTTGCCCGCCAGCAGATTGGCGATCCTGTCCTTGATCGCCGGCGTCGGAATGAACGTCCATTGGACTCCGGTAGCTTTTTGGATCAATAGACCGCTCAGGCTTTCGATCGCAGTGACTGAGCCGCCAGCCTGTTTCAGACCGAGCGGATTTTGCTTCGCCGCAGCGACAAAATCGTTCATGTTCTTATAAGGAGAGTCCGCTCTGACCACGACGATCGTCGGTTCGAGGACCAGACGAACAATCGCAGTCAAATCCGTGACGGTGTATTTGGCCTCTTTATTGGTGAGCGGAGTGGCGATCCAGGTGTTGGTGAATATCGCGATTGTATGATCGTCGCCCTTTTTGTCAGCGAGATAGGCGATAGCCTCCAAACCGGCGCCTGCGGTCTTGTTGACAATTCGGATGGGCTGCGTGAGGAGTTTTTCCCGCTCCGCCATCGCGACGACTTCGCGGGCAAAGACATCCGAGCCGCCACCAAGGGCGCTATGAACGACCAGCTCGACGGGACGGCTCGGCCGATAATTCTGAGCCCACGCGGGCGCGAACCATGAGCCGCTAAAAAGAACCGCCGTAATGAACGGCAGGAGCAACGTTTTTCCTTCCATCGTCATACTAGCTGACCCGGAGACGTTGGCGTACCTATAGCCTCATAAAGTGAGGTGAGTCAACATTATTATCTTCGGATCACGTGGCGATAATTTCAAAGTTATCTTGTGGGGGAAATTTCTCTAGCAGACAACGGCGGTTCGAAGAAAGGGGACGGAATATTCTTCCGTCCCCTTTTTTAGTTAGATCACCAACGGCACGGGACACCGTTGCCGTTCACCTTACCTTCTCCTGCGATCAGTGCTCTTCGTGGATCTTCACGTCCTTTGTCTCCTTCAAGAAAAATAAACCGATGACGAAGGTAATCAGGGCGACAATGATCGGATACCATAGGCCATAGTAGATGTTGCCGGCTTTGGCCACCATTGAGGTGGCGAGGAGCGGGAGCATGCCGCCAAACCAACCGTTGCCGATGTGATAGGGCAGCGACATCGACGTGTAACGAATCCTGGCGGGAAACAGCTCGACTAAAAATGCCGCGATCGGTCCGTAGACCATCGTAACGTAGATCACCATGATCACCAGGATAAGCTCGGCCATGAACCAATTTACTTTCGCCATGTCGGCTTTCGCGGGATAACCGCTTGCTTTGAGCACATCCTTAAACTTGGTTTCATCCCAACCTTTGATCTCGATGTCGCCGATCTTGGTGACGACGTCGTCGGTGGTTACGGCAGGGAGCGATGTAAACGAGAGCCCGGCCTTGCCGAGAAAATCCTTGGTTTTATCGCAAGCGCTCTGGCGCGACCATGGGCCGATGAATATATGGAAGTTGCAATCCGTAGCGGTAACGGTGATCGGTGTCCGCTCCTGGTAGGCTTCGAGGTCGGGATTTATGTAGTGTGTCAGGCCATGAAAAAGCGGGACGTAAGTCACCGCCGCAATCAGACAGCCCGCCAAAATAATTTTTTTGCGGCCGATCTTGTCCGAGAGCGCGCCGAAAACCAAAAAAAACGGCGTGCCAATAAGGAGTGAAAGGCCGACGAGAGTGTAGGTCGGAATGAAGTCGAGCTTGAGATAGATCAGGATAAAAAAGAGCGCGTAGAACTGGCCGGTGTACCAGACCACTCCCTGGCCGGCTGTCGCGCCGAGCAGTGCGAGAGCCACGTACTTATTGTTCGGATATCTGAAGAAGCTGTCGATCAACGGCTGCTTGGAACGCTTGCCTTGCGACTTCATGCGCTGAAAGATCGGGGATTCCTGGAGTTTTAAACGAATATAGATGGAAATGAGCAACAGCGGGATCGAGAACCAAAAGGGAATTCGCCAACCCCATTCGGTGAAAGATTTAGCTTCCATGTAGTAGCGACACAGACCGATGATGAGCAGCGCCATGAGCATGCCGAGAGTCGCGGTAGTTTGGATCCAGCTGGTGGCGTAGCCGCGCTTATGATCCGGCGCGTGTTCCGCGACGTAAGTCGCTGCTCCGCCGTATTCTCCGCCGAGGGCCAGCCCCTGGGCGAGCCGCAGGGTGACGAGGATCAGCGGCGCGGCAAAACCCATGGAGGCGTACGTCGGCATGAAGCCGACCAAGACGGTGGAGACGCCCATCACGACGATCGTTACCAAAAAAGTGTATTTTCGACCGACCAAGTCGCCGATGCGTCCGAAGATCAAGGCGCCGAAGGGCCGAATCAGAAATCCGGCCGCGTAGGCGCCGAAGGCCCCCAATAATGCAGCCGTCTGGTTTCCGGGTGGAAAGAACAACCCTGCAAAGAATGGAGCCAAAATCGCGTACAGATAGAAATCGTACCATTCAAAAACGGTTCCCACCGAAGAGGCGACGATGACTCGGCGCTCGTCGGATTTTGAAATAATCCTTTCGCTGTCTCCCGCGTGTAAAACTCCCTCCGCTGTGGCCATTTCAATTCTCCTTTCGGTTATCTGAGACTCTGTTCCCGACCCGCTTGATTCCGATCAAAATCCAACTGGGCCACCTGAACCGGAGAGAACGCGTAAACAACAACGACTAGATCAGGCACCCCAGCCTCCTCAGGACCCTTGATCCGGGGCTAAGCTAGGATGAATAGAGAAGCGCCGTCAAGCGGAAAAATTCGAGGGGGAAAAGTCTCCACTGCGGGTTGACGCCCGTTTGTCAAGTGGCATAGGTTAATTTTGCGGCGGTAATGAGCCGCATAAATTTCACACGCAGGAGTGTAGTCAACTCATGGACAACCGACGTTACGACTATTCGCCGATCATTCGCCGACCGAAAATCGAATGGCCCGAGCACGGCCGCATAGCTTTGTGGGTCGCGCCCAATATCGAATATTTTCACTACGACATGCCGATCCGCGGCTCGGGCAGCAATCACACGCCCGACGTGCCGGGCTACACGCTGCGCGATTATGGCTCGCGCGTGGGCGTTTATCGCATCATGGAAGTGCTCGACAAGCACGGTATTCGCGCCAGTGTTTTATTGAACGCCGAGGTTTGCGAGAAACACCCGCCGATCATCGAAGAAGGCAACAAGCGCAAGTGGGAATGGCTCGGCCACGGCATGACCAACAGTATTTCCATGCTCGATTACCCGCCCGAAGAAGAGCGCTCGATCATCCACAACGTGAAGGAGATCATCGCGAAGGCCACGGGGAAGGCGCCGAAGGGCTGGTTGGGACCGGGACTGGGCGAGACTTACAACACCCCGGACCATCTCGCTGCGGAAGGATTCGAATACGTCTGTGATTGGGGCAACGACGAGCAGCCGACGCCGATGCGTGTCAAAAGCGGCCGCATGGTCGTGGTGCCCTACGAATTGGGCGTCAACGACATTCGCGTGTTCATTCGCGAAAACCACACGCCGGAGCAATATTACCGGATGGTTTGCGATCACTTCGACACGCTTTACAAAGATAGCGAGTCCGGCGGTCGCGTGCTTTGCTTGCCGCTCCATCCGTTCGTCATCGGCCTGCCTTTTCGCATCAAATATTTGGATAAGGCGCTCGACTACATGTGTTCGCACGAGGGCGTATGGCGCACGACGGGTTGGGAGATCGCCGAGTGGTACTACAAACACTACTACAAGGATCCGGGAAAATTGGAGTGATGGAGTGTTGGAGTAATGGGTTCTGAGACAAAGAATATGGTATTCGGTCCGAAACCCAGCACTCCAATACTCCAGTACTCCAATCTGACGGCGCTATTTCTCGCTCACTTCCACGGTCATCGAAACCGTCGAGCGCACTTCCACGGTGCCGGGTTCAACGGGCGTTGGCGCGGGCGCCGCTTCAGCGCGCGCGGCCATCGCCTGGCGAAAAACGGGCTGCACCGCGCGCTCGCCCTCGGTGACCGATGCGATTTTCACAATCTTCAACCCCAGTGATGCGGCAATTGCTTCGGCTTTCGTCCTTGCTTTAGCGGACGCCGCGCGCAGCGCCTCAAGCTGAGCACCCTGTTCATCCTTCAAAGTAAACATCAAACGATTCACGTTATTGGCGCCGGCCTGCATGGCGCTATCGATCAGGCGGCCGACGAGATCCAGATTGCTTGTCTTGATTCGCACCGTGTTATTGGCATTGTAGCCGACGATCTCCGGCTTGCCGCCCTGCGGATAGCGGTAGTTGGGTGTGAGCGCGTAACCGCTGGTCTTGATTTCGTCGGCTTTGTCCAAAAGTTTTTTAAGCTCGGCCAACACACGGGTCACGCGTTCGGCATTTTCTTTTGACGCTTCGGGCGCGGTGCGGGCTTGGGTGACGACGCCGATATCGATTTGCGCTTGATTTGGTTCGGCGGATATAGTCGCTTCGCCCGTGACGGTAATCGACGGCACTCGCGGCCGGGGCCTGTCTTGCTGCGCTCCGGCAGACGGCGCCAAAAGAACTAAAATCCCGCCAATAAGCAGAAAGTTTTTCATGATAATTCCTTTCGTCAAAAGGTTACAGCAAATCCAGCGACATCGCGAGTATGACCGACGGTCAAGAACCGGTCAAAGCTTAGACGCGCAGCGTATGAAAAAGTTCATCCGTCTGATCTGCATGCTTCTCTTCACCGCTTGTTCAATGCACCGGCAAAAACTCGCCTGGCGCGTCAAGGACATGGCGCTCGAGCGAACACCGGCTGTCGATCTTCAGGGACTAAACGAACAGATTGTTCTGACGGCTAACTGGCGACTCTCGACTCTCTTCCGTTCGTGGTGAGCTTAGTCGAACCATGAACGGAGTTTCAGATAGTCTAATGGAGTGAAGGGTCTCGACCTCAGATTCCTCGGCTTCGCCTCGGAATAATACCAGAGACTCGTGCGTTGAATTGCGCGCCCAGCCGGATTCCTGCTACACCGTGAATGTGGAAACGGCAGCCAGCGTTGCGCACGGCATCAAGCGACAGGGTTTGTTTTACGGCTGGTACATCGTTGGCGTCGGCTTTCTCGCCAACGTCGCTTCATCGTTCGCGCTCGCCAGTACGCTGAGCATCTTTCTTAAACCGCTAACAACCGAATTAGGTATTTCGCGCGGCGTGTTTTCACTGCTCCGCTCCGGAGAGGGAATCATCGGCGCTTGTCTCGCGCCGTTCGTCGGCACGCTGGTGGATCGCTACGGCGGCCGCTGGCTGATGGCGATCGGCGCGATCGTCGTCGGCGTCGGTTACTTCTTTCTCGGTCACGTCGACAGCTTCAATCAATTCGCGGCTATTCGTCTGACGCTGGTGAGCTGCGGTGACGCGGTGATGGGCTACATGGTCGTCAACGTCGTCATCGCCCAGTGGTTTGTGCGCCGGCGCGGGCGCGCGCTTGCGTTCACCAGCATGGGTGTCGGCTTCGCCAAAGTTTGTATGCCGGTGGTCGCGGCATGGCTTCTTCTCACGCTCGGCTGGCGCCAGACCTGGACGGTGTTCGGCGTTCTTACCATCGCGTTGCTCGTGCTGCCAGCGCTGTTTGTCATCCGGCGCCGGCCGGAAGACATGAACCTCTATCCCGATGGCGACGCCGTACCTGTCAATTCCAGCGCGGCAAAAAAAAGCGGCGGCGATCGATTTCCGACAAACGATCTGGATGCGGTTTGGACGCGCAGCGAAGCCGTGCACACCAGCGCGTTCTGGCTGCTGGTCGTAACCTTCGGCATCTCGAGCATGGGAGTCACCGGACTCAACCTGCATGTTTTTTCTTATGTCACCGATATCGGTCATTCTCCGGTGGTCGCGGCTACAGTGATGAGCGTGATCGCCTCGATGCAGCTCGCTTCGCCGCTGGCCTGGGGCCTGCTTGCCGAGCGGATCAACCCGTGCATCGCAGCGATGTTGCGATTCGTGATCCAGGGGATTGGATTGGCGTTGGCGATATCGACGGCAAGTATCTTTTGTCTGTATGCCGGTTTTTTTCTCTACGGCATAGGTCTCGGCGGCAATATGGTCTTGCCTGATATTCTCTGGGCGAATTATTTCGGCCGCCGCTCGCTCGGCAAGGTTCGCGGCATGGGATTGCTGATTTCGCAGATATTGGCGGCAGCAGGTCCGCCGTTTTTCGGATTTCTATTCGACGCCACCGGCGGCTACGGCCTGTCCTTTGCGCTGTTCGGCGCAGCATTGATGACCTCAGCGGGGCTCAGCCTCATGCTGAAACCGCCGCGGAAAGCATAATGGGGTGATGGAGTTGGAAGACTGGGGCACTGGAGTGTTGGAGTATTGATAGAAATCGGAAACCTATCATGTCCAGTACTCCATCACTCCACTTCTGCTCATCTTGCGGTGCGTCGTCGGTCTCTGATAGGTAACAAGCGAATTTACGCAGAAAGGATTTCGCCATGATTATCGACGTTCACAATCACATTGTAGCCGGCGAGCAGCTCCAGACCTTTCAAGCCGGCCTGATCAATAGCGCCGGGTTTCATCGTCCTGGCGGCGGTGCGGTGGTCACGGAGAAAAATATTCAAGAGGCGAAGTGGCGTGGTCACAAGCATTCCGAGGTCCTGGACGAAGTCGGAACTGATTTCGCCTTTATCTCGCCGCGGCCATACACGATGATGCACTCGGCGAAACCGGAAAAGATCGTCCACTGGTATTGTCAGGCGGTGAACGACGCGCTGGCGTTGCAGGTGAAGATGGAGCCAAAGAAGTTTCGCGCCATCGGCGGCTTGCCGCAGAACGCCGGCGTGCCGGTAACGAATACGTTCGACGAGATCGATCGCTGCATCAACGACTTGGGCTTCGTCGGCATCATGATCAACCCGGATCCGGGCGAAGGCGACGGTCAAACGCCGGCGATGGGTCAAGAGTACTGGTATCCGCTTTACGAAAAGATGGTGAAGATGGATATCCCTGGACTCGTCCATGGCGCGAGCTGCAAAAATCCGCGCGAGTCGTTTCACGGTCATTTCATCACCGAAGAAAGCATCGCGATTCTTTCGCTGGTGGATTCAAAAGTGTTTCAGGATTTTCCCAAGCTGAAACTGATTATTTCTCACGGCGGTGGCTCGGTGCCCTATCAAGTCGGGCGCTGGCGCTCGCAGCTGCGCGGACCCAACGACACGGAAAATTTCGATCAGAGATTAAAGCAACTTTACTTCGACACGGCGCTTTACAATATCGAGTCTCTGAAACTGCTGTTTCGCATCTGCGGTCCGGAGCGTTGCCTTTTCGGCACCGAGCGACCGGGCGCCGGCTCCAAGACCGATCCACGCACCGGCAAGTGGTACGACGACGTGCGGCCGAATATCGAAAGCATCCCGTGGCTCGCGGCGGAGGACAAAGCCAAGGTTTTCGAGAAAAACGCGTTGCAAGTGTTCTCGCGGTTCAAGCACTAGGAATGGAGTAGTGGAGTAATGAGGGATTAAGATTTCCCATAACTTCATCACTCCCATTCACGCTGTCCGCCCACTCCGTCGCCGTTGCAAATCTCGCGTTTTCCGTTCACTTTCATCGGCAGAGCTTTTGTCGATGAAGAAAACTCCCGCGCTCGAACTTCGTGACGTTTCCTACGTGGCCGGCGGCAAGTCGATTCTTCATTCCATCAATTGGACGGTTCGGCGCGGCGAGCATTGGGCGATTCTCGGTCCGAACGGCTCCGGTAAAACGACCTTACTCAAATTGGCGTGCGGTTACCTTTGGCCCAATGCCGGCGGCGTGATTTTGCGCAACGGCAAGGAGCTTACGCATTTGCCTGAGCTGAGAAAGAGTATCGGCTGGGTGACGGCGGCGCTGGCGAGCGAGATTCCTGCCTCAGGAAAAGGTTCTCAACACGGTTGTGTCCGGTAGATTTGCCCAGATCGGTTACCTCGGCGGTTTATGGGGTCAGGCGAGCCGATACGACTACGCTTGCGCGCGGCGCTATTTGAGTCAATTGGGCTGCGCTCATTTGAGCGAGCAGGAATTCGCCACGCTGTCGCAAGGCGAGCAGCAAAGAGTCCTGATTGCGCGGGCGCGCATGACCAAGCCGTATCTGATTATTCTCGACGAGCCTTGCGCCGGCATGGACCCGGGCGCGCGGGAAAATTTTCTCGCTTCACTGCGCCGGGTCGGCGCGCAAAGAAAAATTCCCGCGCTGATCTATGTGACGCATCATATCGAGGAAATCCTGCCGCTGTTTCGTCACACCTTGATTCTGCGCGACGGCAGGGTGCTTTACGCCGGCGACACTCGGCGCGTACTCGATCGAAATGTGTTGAAAGATCTGTACGGTGTGTCTTTAACAGTTATGAAGCGGAAGGGACGATACTGGCCCGTCGTCAAGTAATCGCCCCTTCATTGACGCCGTTCACTAACTTCTCTGATCCCGCCATGGTCGTCCAGACTCAATCCTCGCCGCCACGAAAGCGCTGGTGGTCGCTGGCGGTCGCTTCGCTAGCGACCCTGATCGTAACGGCAGACTCGGGGCAGCTCAGTATCGCGCTGCCTTTGATCATTAAAGATCTGCATGCAGACTTGGCGCTGGCCAGTTGGATCGCGCTGGTTTATGCCTTGATCACCGCGTCGCTCTATCTGCCTTGCGGCAGGATGGCGGATCTGCTCGGTGTCGGCAAACTTTTTCTCGCGGGTTTTGTCTTGTATGCGATCAGCTCAGTGGCCGCCGGCGCGGCGCAAGGAGCCGGCCAATTGATTTTTTTCCGCGCCTTACAAGCGGCCGGCAGCGCGCTCATCATGGCCAATAATTTTGCTTTGGTCACGGCGCTGTTTCCGCGGGAAGAACGCGGTCGCGCCATGGGCATCGCCGGCGGCACGGTGTCGGCTCTCGGCTATACCCTTGGGCCGGTCTTGGGTGGGCTGCTGACCCATGCCTTCGGTTGGCGCTCAAATTTCTATCTATCCGCCTTTCTAGCCATGGTCGGTTTCGGCGCTGCGCGGGCGCTCTTGCCGGCGGAGAGTTTCAAAGGCAGCGGCGAGAAAAAAGAGCCGTTCGACTTCGCCGGCGCCGTCTCCTTCGCCATCGGTATTTCGTCGCTGTTGTTCGCTCTGGCGCTCGCTCAGAAGGGACAGTGGCGCGATCCCATCATCGGTTTGATGGCGCTCAGCGGAGTCGGTGTGCTCGGCTTTTTTGTCTGGTGGGAGAAGCGGGCTCGATCGCCACTGCTCGATCTGGACATTTTTCGCATCGCCGCGTTTAGCTTGGGCAATGCCACCCGATGGTTCAGTTTCATCACGATGAGCGTCAGCAATTTGCTGATGCCGTTTTTCTTGCAACTGGTGATGGGATTGGATCCGCTACGCGCCGGGTTCTTGGTGGCGCCGACGCCGCTGGCGATGGCGCTGCTGGCGCCCTTCACGGGCTGGATGTCGGAACGATTTGTGCCGGAGCGGCTCTGTGCCTTAGGCCTGGCCGTGAACGGCGCAGCTTTGGTCTTTTTGAGTTTTCTTGCGCCTGGCGCGAGCGCAACGGAAGTGATCTTTGGCTTGGCTTTGCTCGGCGTCGGCATGGGAATATTTCAAACGCCGAACAATAATCTGCTCATGAGCGCGGTGCCGCGCCATCGTCTCGGCATCGGTTCGTCAGTTTTATCGATCGTGCGCAGTCTTGGCTATTCTATCGGCGCGACGCTGGCCGCGGCCGTCGTCAGTCATTTTTTGTTGGCATCGACCGGTGAAACGTCGCTGCAGAATCTCGGCCGTGACGCTGGGGGCGATGCCGACAGGCTGGTTCTCACCGCTTTCTTGTATGGGTATCGGTACGCTTATCTGATCGCGGCGGCGATTGCCTTCGGCGGCGCTGTCATCAGTTTATGGCCGGCGTCTAGAGATGAATTCAGATGAGCCTTCGATGCGCTGTTATGCGCGCGCTGTGAGTTTGCAAAACTGATTCAGCTGCTTCAATAGCCAGACGAACAGGATCAATAGAATCAATTCGAGAAGGAGCGGAGCCAGTTTTTGATTGGCGAAGAACAGCAAAAGCGGCAGGAAGCCACTCACGACGATCCAACCCATCACTCCGATCGATCTCATTCCGTTTGCCTTGGGCAAAGGCCCATCTTGCGCGAGTAAAAGAACTCCGGCGGGCAAGAGAATACAAAGATCGTAGTAGAGCAGGTGCGGCAAAGTGAGCGAGCTCAGCACAATTCCGACCACGAACGTAACTGAAATTTGCGCTGATTCCGCCATCTGCAGTTTCTTAAATCTAGAGCAAAACCAAAAGCCAAATAGCCACATGGCGGCGGCGCCGGCGTAAAGCGGCAGTTTGACGACCTCTCGTTGATTGATGGGAAAAAGAACCAGGAGATTAGCCGGCAAACCGGTTAGCAGATGGCTTGGAATGCCTTGTAGACCGGAAAAAAAATAAGCATCGCTCACCCGGTGACTGAGCAACCATTGAACGGTCAACGGCGTCGAAAACGCGGTGACGGTCAAGACCAGAAGACAAACAACGCCCACACTCATTCCTGTAAGGGTTCGATAACGTCCCGTCAGTGCGTTCACCAGCGCGACAAACGCTGGCGCGAAAAAATATTGGGGTTTGAGTAAAAGAAACGACCAGACGATTCCTGCCGCAAAGGGCATTTGTCGCAGAAGTAGAAAATAGCCGATACAGAGCGGCAGCAAGCCAAATCCGAGACCCAGTTGCCCCGCCCACAATGTCAGAAAGACGGGACCGTACAAGAACGACAGAAAAAACAGCTCGCTAATTTTTATCGCGCTCACGCGGGACAAAATCGTCACGGACAAAGCCAGGGCTACAACCGACATTAGCTGCCATAGAAACAAAGACAAATTCGGATCGACCAGGCTAAATGGCGCGAAGAAGCCGGCGATGAGCGGAATGTACATGTAAGCGCCGGTGGATGATTTCGGTAGATGCGGTAAAAGCTCGTGCGCGGCCCTATCGAATGGCGTATCGATAAAGGAACGGGCGTCCGACGGCGGATAAAGCTCGTTCGCGCGGCCGGTCGCAGCCAAGTGACCCGCCACGTAGAAAGTCATGATGAAATCAGATTCTTGGAATTTCTCGCGCTGAGAAAATAAGTTATTGTCGAATAGAAAAATCCCCGAGGCCAACGCCCATGCGGTGGCTGAGAAGACCAGCAGGCGGTAGCGGGTCAGAGACGATTGGCGTGCCGCCATTCGAGTGAGGCGCGATGAAATTGGGAGAGATTTCCTCAATGCTCGCCCACGCCGAGCCGACCGATGAAGGGCAGCTTGAGCGCGGGTCTGAAGAAGTCGATGCCGAAATTTAAGCCTAGCAAGTTTAGTTCGAATCCTTCTTCGCGTCCCACGGACACGCCGAGCAGGCCCAGCATGGAAAGTTGGTAGCCGGTGCCGCTCGGAGTGCGGTCGAGCATCGAGCCATTGATCGGATAGTCCTTGCCGATGGCTGTTGCCGGCAGATCCATTTGCAGCTCCGGGACTTTGCGGCCGATGTAAGCCATAAACGTGTTGCTGTTCGGACCCGGCCACAGTTGGTACTCGTTGGCGTAAGGATAGCTGGCCACTGCTTCAAGTATCTTCGGGATGGCCTCTGCAGCGGCGCTGCCACTGAGCCCGCCGATCAGCGTCGGTTCGTTGCCAAACCAGCGCCCATCGGGAATGCCCGGCGCGGAGACGACCACGGGAAGACCGCGGTAGGCACGCCAGCCGATCACTTGATGGATAGTGTACTCGGGGGCGTTCTCGGGCTTGGTGGCGATCCAGGTGTGGACACCGAAAATGCCGCGCCAATTGAGCGCGCGCGCAAAATAAACTTGCACGACTGCTTCCGGTGTGGTCTCAGGAGTCGGCGCGATGCCGGCGCTGGAACGATCCGCGGTGCGAAAATCACGACCCAGTGGCGCCTGTCCGGACAGTACGGTGTAAAGAGGCAGGGCGACGAAGACGAGCAAGCAGATTAATAGCATTCGCGATCGCATCGATCTTTTATTATGTGGACGCAAGTATAGCCCAGCGACCGCGTCAACTCCAGACACCGCCGGGAGGCTAATTTATACGACGGGGAAAGCGGATGATTGAATGTTTCGCGGCTTCGAGTGATGATGCGCTGTGGGTGGGCGTGGGTAAGCTATCGGACATGGCCAAAGAGAGTCGCATTGGACACGGCTTCGATGTACACCGCTTGGTGCGCGGACGCAGACTCATGATCGGCGGTGTCGAGATCCCCCACACCAAGGGGCTCAAGGGTCATTCCGACGCTGACGTCGTGCTCCATGCTTTGATCAACGCGATCTTTGGCGCGATCGGCGAAGGCGATATCGGCACCCATTTCCCCGATAGCGATATCCGTTTCAAAGGTATCGCGAGCAGCGAATTGCTGGCACGGGCGCTCGAGATCATGCGGCGCAAGCGTTTCAAGCTGGTGAACGTCGACGTCACCGTGGTGGCGCAGGAGCCGAAACTCGCGCCGCACTATAGCCGGATGCGCAAGAACGTCGCCGGATTGTGCCGGGTTGCCGAAGAGAGAATAAGCATCAAAGCCACGACAACGGAAAAACTCGGCTGGGCGGGTCAAGGCAAAGGAATGGCTGCGACAGCGGTGGTATTGGTGACTCGTTAGCGCCGCTGTGATGGGCGGATTTGTTGACAAAGAATTATTTCTATAATAATCAACAACTCTAATCTCAGGTGACATCTGATCCTGCCAATCTAGCGCCCGAAGCGCGTGAACAAGAGATCGAAAGGTTAGCTCAAGAGCTGGGCCGTCTGATTCAGGGCGCCGACCCTGAGCGACGCGAAGATCTCAAAGAGCTGGCGTTCGCCCTCATCCGCGAGGAGTTCATCCATAAGGCGGATGATCAGGCGAGCACGGCAGGAACCACTCCGGCACCTTTCAACCCGCTGGGAACCGGAGTCTTAATTTTCGTTTTGGGAGCGGGATTGTCTTTCGTGTTCGGACCCGTTGGGCTGCTTTTAATGCTCGGCGGCGTAATTTTTATAGTTTGGGGTGCCTTGATCAGTTGGATTAAAGGATAGAAGAGTATGGCGGAACAGGAGAAGGAAAAGCGCGGTATCTGGTCGCGCAGAGACTTTTTTACTCGGTTGGGATGGGGCGGGTTTGGCATTTTCGGCGGCTTGAGTCTTTTGGGATTTCTGCGCTCGGCGTTTCCTCGGGTGTTGTTTCAACCGCCGGCAACTTTTAAAGCTGGATCGCCGAATGACTACGCCTTGGGCGAGGTGAGCGAGAAATACAAGCAAGACCAACGCGTTTGGATCGTGCGCGAGGATACCGGGATCTATGCGATCTTCGCCAAATGCACACACCTCGGCTGCACACCGCGCTGGCTGGCCGCGGAAAACAAATTCAAATGCCCCTGTCACGGTAGCGGCTTTTTCAAGAGTGGCCTGAATTTCGAGGGACCGGCGCCGCGACCGCTAGACCGCTTTAAAATTTCCGTCGGCGACGATGGCCAGTTGGTCGTCGATAAAAGCAAAGTTTTCAAGATGGGGCCCGGGGCCGAGCCCGATGAGCAATATGCCGACAGTATTCTCAAAGTTTAACGGATAGAATCATGAGCCTTTTAGATAAAATCAAAAGCGACATCGTGGAGAGCCACGTTTGGAAATCCATCTTTCGCCACGGTTACGAAGACACGCCGCGCAACCGGGTCATGATGGTGACCGCCAACGTGTTTCTGCACCTCCATCCGGCCAAGGTACGGCGCCATGCCGTGCGCATGCGCTTTACGTGGTGCATGGGCGGACTGACCTTCCTGATGTTTTTGATCACCGTGATAACGGGCATCTACTTGATGTTCTACTATCGTCCGGTGGCCGAATACGCTTATGCGGACATGAAGTATCTGGACAACGACATGCCCTTCGGCATGCTCATGCGCAACATGCACCGTTGGGCCGCTCATGCGATGATCGTCTTCGTCTGGCTGCACATGTTCCGGGTCTTTTTAACCGGGTCGTATAAACCGCCGCGCGAGTTTAACTGGATCGTCGGCGTTTTGCTCTTGGTTTTAACGCTCCTTTTGAGTTTTACCGGTTATTTATTGCCGTGGGACCAACTCGCTATCTGGGCCGTGACCGTCGGCTCCAATATGGCGCGCGCGACGCCGCTCTTGGGTTACGAGGGGCCATTCGCGGATTTTGTCGGCGCCAACCCGATCTACGACGCTCGCGCCTTTTTATTCGGCGGCGGCGAGATCGGCCCGCACACGCTGCTGCGATTCTACATTTTGCACTGTATCTTCATTCCGATGGTCGCCAGTATCCTGATGGCCGTGCACTTCTGGCGTATTCGCCGTGACGGCTTCTCCGGTCCGTCTCTATAAGAATTTCAGAATCGAGGCACGCAAATGGCAGAGGCTACCCGCGAAAGAAAGCTTCCCGTTGATGATAAGGTGCATACCTGGCCGCACTTGGTGCGCATGGAGTTTCTCGTTGCGCTATTTATCCTCGGGGCGTTGACGCTATGGGCCTTGACGGTCGATGCGCCGCTAGAAGAGGCGGCGAACCCCACGCGCACGCCCAATCCGTCCAAAGCTCCGTGGTACTTTCTTGGACTCCAGGAGATGTTGGTTTACTTCGATCCGTGGAATGCCGGCGTCGTATTACCGAGCCTGATTATCGTCGGCTTGATGGTCATTCCCTATATCGACATCAATCCGAAGGGCAACGGCTACTACTGTTTCAAAGATCGAAAGTGGGAGATCCTGACGTTTTTTTTCGGCTTTCACATCTTGTGGATTACCATGATCATGATCGGAACTTTTTTCCGCGGCCCGGGCTGGAATCTTTTTTGGCCGTGGCAGAAATGGGATCTGCACAAAGTCGTCGCTCTGACCAATGTCGATCTGCCGTATCTGGTCGGCTTTCGAGATTATTGGTGGTCGGCGGTGTTCAGCCTCGTCATGATCGGCGGCTATTTCGTCGTAACGATCGCTCTGTTCTACCTTTTTGTTTTGAAGGTCAAAGGCAAAGATTTTATCGAGCGCTGGGGCATGGTGCGTTTTTCGATCACCGCGGCGCTCATTGCCATCATGCTTTCGCTCCCCGCGAAGATGGCCTTGCGGCTGCTGTTCAACGTTAAATATGTGTTAGTCACGCCCTGGATCAATATCTAAATGTTTTACGTGGCGAAGATTCTCCAGGCTTTGGGCCTCGCGGATATGGGCTATGCCCTGTTCGTCGGAGTCATGAGAAATTCTTCAATGGCTGAAGAAATCGTGCTGTCGTTAATCGGTCTCGGGGTGTTTTCCTTGGGACGCGTGCTCGAACGCAAGGTAGCATAAGGGAGTCGGGATGGCGGAGCGAGGGGTCGACCCAAAAGAAGAGAAAAAATCCTATGGCAGCGTCTTTGTAATCGGCATCGCTCTTTTGGTGGCGTTGTCTTTATGGGCGTATTGGGATGACAACTTTACCCGTCGTCCGTGGAAGAGCGTTCAGGCATACTTCTACCGTCTCGATTACAGCAAGGCTCAAGCGGCTTACGATGAAGAGGACAAGAAGCTTAAGGAGGACGCCAAGTATCAAGAGCTCTCGAAAAAGCTCGCGGCGTATCAGGCGAGTCTGGCTGGCGGCGAGCTCGGCAAGAAACTGAAGGCGCTGGAAAGCGAGGAGGGCCGAGCGACAGTCAAGTTCCAAGAAGCCGATCAAAAAGTTAAGAACGTCAAAAGCGAGCTCGAAGAAGCCTGGTATGAGCACGATCACGCGGTCCAACAAAAACGCGATCCCAAACCTTACCTGGACCTTATCGGCGAGCTCGAAAAAAGCAAAGCGCAACTGGATAAGGAGCTGGAACCCGCGCGCGACCGACGCAACCAGCTAAAAGAAGAAATAAAAAAGATCCAGTTGGGCTCAAAGGAGATCGAAGACGAACTCACCAAAATGAGCATCGAACGGGACAAATGGGTCCGGGTGATGGAAAACGACACGTTCAAGCTCGGCCCGCTGCGGCCCTACAAGATTCCCAAGATTCAACAGGTGTCTCTCGATGAGTTTGACCGTAACCGTTTCGATCAGCCGGTGGCGCGCGTCGATCGCTGCCAAACTTGCCACATGGCGATCAATCGACCCGGTTTCGAAAAGGAAGCCCACCCTTTTAAGAGCCACCCGCGGCGCGAAGTGCTATTGGCTGATAATGCTCATCCGCCGGATAAGTTTGGTTGCACCAGTTGCCACGATGGCCAGGGCGTGGCCGTCAATAGCGTCAATCAAGCCCACGGTGAAGTTCATCTGTGGGAATTTCCGCTGCTGCGCGGCGCTAAGGCGCAATCGAGCTGCACTTCATGTCATCTGGATGTGCAGAAATTCGCAGACGATGCGCCGCTGCTGGTCGAAGGTCAGAGGCTCTTCGAGCAGGTCGGTTGCACCGGTTGTCATTTAGTCAAAGGCTACGAGAATATTCCAAAAATCGCGCCCAGCCTGTTGAAGATCAGCGCCAAGGTCGATCCGAGCTGGATGGTGCGCTGGATCGAGAATCCCCATAAATTTCGTCCGCGCACGCGCATGCCGAATTTCGACTTCAAAGAGGACGACGCCATCGCGATCGCTTCCTACCTGTGGTCGCAATCCAAAGAAGAAGGCGACAAATGGACCCAGGCGCATCCGGCGCCCGCGGGCTTAGGCGCGACGGGATGCCAATACGGCTGCGAAGGGGAAAAAGCTCGTCGACAGCATCGGGTGTCGGGGCTGCCACGGTTTTGCCGACGGCGAATTCACCACGCCGCTCGGCAAATCCAAGGACCTAGTGCCGAACTTGAAGGACATTTCGGCCAAAGTCGGACGCCCAGTGGATCTATAACTGGATCAAAAATCCGCGCGGCTTTTCGCCCGAAACGCGGATGCCGAGTCTGCGTCTCTCCGATGATGAAGCCTTCGCGATCACCGCCTATTTGACAACGCTCGGAACGCAAAGGCGATCCGATGCCCGGCATTCGAGCAAAAATTTGCGGATGCCGCGAATATCAAAAAAGGCGAATCGCTCGTGCGCAAGTGGGGTTGCTTCGGCTGTCACGAGATCAAGGGCATGGAAAAAGAGTCCCGGATCGGCGCCGAGCTCACGACCTTTGGCTCCAAGGCGAAAGAAGAGCTGTTTTTTGGCAATCGCACCGATATTAAAGAAACTTGGGACGACTGGACTTACAATAAGCTCAAGACGCCGCGAATTTACGCGACCGAGCGGATCGAGCAAGTGATGCCCCAATTTGATCTCGCCGACGAGGATATCAAGGCGTTACGCATTTTGCTGGCCGGATTCCGCGAGCGCCGAGTCGGTCAACGCTATCAGGCGGATCAAGGATTACGCGTCCAGCAGGTCGTCGAAGGACGCCGCTTGATGCAACAGTACAATTGTGTAGGCTGTCATGAGATCGAAAAGCGCGGCGGATACATTAGGAAGTATTATCAAGAGAATCCAACTCTGGCGCCGCCGGTTCTCAACGGTGAAGGCGAGAAGGTTCAATCGAATTGGTTTTTCAGCTTCCTGAAAGCACCGGTGCCGATTCGTCCTTGGCTTGAAGTGCGCATGCCGACGTTCGGTTTCTCGGATGAACACGCGAATCAATTGATCAATTTTTTCAACGGGCTTGCCAAAGTCGAAATCCCCTATACGTACTTCGATGATAAGACGATCCCACCCGATTATATCGACGCCGCAAAGCAGCTCGTTTCTAAAGACTACTTCAATTGTTTCAGCTGTCACCAACAGGGCGACAAGAAGCCCGAAGGTCCGGTTGACGGCTGGGCGCCGGATCTGACTTTGGCCCGCCAACGGCTCAATCCAAACTGGATTCTGAAGTGGTTGAAAGACCCGCAAAAAGTTGCAACCTGGGACCAAAATGCCGTCTTTCTATCCCGGCGGACCGGATAATATTCTCGGTGGCAAGGAAGATTTACAGATCGAGGCGCTGCGCGATTATCTGATGAGCATCGGTCGCGGCGCTGCTGCTCCCGCGCCGGCGGCTCCAGCTTCAGTCGCAAAGGCGAAGCCGGGAAAATAGTGAATAGCTGAACCTCGAAGTTCGTCAAAGGAATAGTCAGGTTTAAACTGAAGGAGGAAGGTATGAAAAAATTGGGCTCAGTGATCTTATCGATGGCTCTTTTGAGTTTGCCGGTCAGCGGCATGGCGGCCTATCAGGGCGGCGATGTAAAAGACGGCGGGACGATTTCCGGCACGGTGAAATTCAAAGGCACCGCTCCGGCGCCGAAGAAGCTGGATGTGAGCAAGGACAAAGAGGTTTGCGGAAAAACGCCCAAAGAGGATCAGACCTTGGTGGTCAGCAATGGTAATCTCGCGAATGCCGTGATCACGATCACCGATATTCAAAAAGGCAAGAAAATCGAAGTTAAAAAAGTGACATTGGACCAGAAGGAGTGCCAATATCACCCCCACGTGTTGGCGTTCCCTGCGGGTTCTACACTTGAAATTTTGAACCCGGACGGCATTCTCCATAACGTCCATTCTTACAGCAAGGTCAACAGCCCGTTTAACCAAGCCCAACCGAAGTTTAAAAAGACCTTGGAAGTAAAAATCGACAAACCGGAAGTGATCGAGATCAAGTGTGACGTGCACGGCTGGATGCACGGCTGGCTGGTCGCGACCGAGAATCCATACTTTGCCGTGACCGATAACTCCGGTAGTTTCAAGCTCACCGACGTGCCGGCGGGAACCTACAATGTGGAAGTTTGGCAGGAGAAGCTTGGCAAGAGCAGCCAAAAGGTAACTGTCAAGGCGAAGGAAGAGGCAAAGGTCAACTTCGAAATCGCCGGCAAATAATCGCGGTTTATTCGTCTAAAGCGCGGCGCTCGGTTTTGGGCGCCGCGCTTTTTTTAGTTAGGCAGCCGCACGGCTCTGCTGTGTGATAGAGAGCCGCGTCAGCACAGTCTATCTGTTCTCCACCCGATTTTTAAAAAAATTCCACGCCCGCTCCAAATCCACCGGCGGTAGCGCTTCGACTTGCCGCTGCTTCGCTTCATCGAGTGCCAGAGGAATCGGTGTGCCGATTTGCAGCGCGCCGTGAAGCATCGCCGCCGCTTCCTCCAGGTAGATCGCCATCATGACCGCTTCGGGGATCGTTCTGCCGACGGTTACTTGACCGTTGCCGCGCAGAAGGATAGCCGGTTTGTCGGCGAGGGCCTGCGCCACTTCGTCGCCGAGTTTGGCCGTCGATATCAGATCCGGTGTTTTGAACACAGGCACGCCTCCGGCGAAAAAGCTGCCGTGATTGTGCACCGGTTCGAGTTTGCGGTCGGTCACCGAGAAGATATTCGCCATACGCGCGTGGATGCGCGTAATCGCATGCACGCGCGGCTTCGCTTTCATGATCGCCGTATGCAGCCAAGCTTCGAAGGGCGCTGGATGGATGCCTTCGACAATTTCACCGCGCAGATTCAAGGTGAGAAGGTCGGTTTCCTGCGAGCAGGGCGAGACTGATGCGCGGTGTCATGAGGAAGAGATCTGTATCCGGCAGGCGCGCGCTGACGTGGCCAAAGCCCTCGACCAGTTTTTGCTGCGAGAGGATTCGACAAGCGCTGACGACGTCCTGTTTTAAGAGCTTGAGCGTGTCCATGGCACTCCTCCTTTGAAATTGGCAATTTTTACGCTATATTACGTTCGTCCGGTTTTATTTTAAAGTAAAAGTGAGTCGCTCATGAAGGTGAAGGTTGAATCTCAATCCGACTCTAAGGGACAAGAAAGCCCCACCCGCTTTACGCTCGGAACGCGAATCATTCAAGTCGAAGCGTGCGTGGATCGCTGGCACGGCGAGCAGGCATGTTATTTTCGCGTGCTCGGGAGCGACGAAAACTCCTACATCCTGAAGGGTCCCTTGGAAGACGGTTCTTGGGACTTGGTTTCATTTACGCACAAGGACTCCCGGGGCACAGAGTTGGAATACGAAGGCAAAAGGGAGCTGCAGTAAAACACCTTCCATCTTTCCTTGTCGTTCTGTTTTGGTCGAGAATCCTCTCAAAGTCGAGAGCCAATTGGTATTTTTGGCGTTGAGGTAACGCGGATGCCGGAGCAACATTTGGTCGCTGTCGTGGGCGCGGGACCCGCAGGGATTTACGGGGCGCGGAAACTCGCTGAGGCGGGCCATCGCGTCGTTCTGCTCAATCGCGATATCAAACCCGGTGGCTTGGCCGAATACGGCATTTATGTAGAAAAAGAGAAGATGAAAACAGGACTGCGCAAGCAGTTTAAGAAAATTCTCGCGGATCCGAAGGTTTTTTATCTCGGCCACGTGACCATCGGACAAGACCAGGCGTTGACGTTGAACGATCTAAGAACGATCGGTTTCGGCGTCATCGTCGTAACCGCCGGCGCGCAGGGCACAAAGAAATTAGGCATCGAAGGCGAAGATACGCTAGGCGTGTACCATGCGAAGGACGTCGTCTATTACTATAATTCTCTACCGCCGTTTAGCCAGAGGACTTTCGAGATCGGCCGGCGGGTCGCGATTATCGGCATGGGCAACGTCATGGTCGATATCGCCAATTGGCTGCTCAATCTCAAAAAGATCGATCAGGTTGTCGTCGTGGCGCGCCGTGGACCACTCGAAAAGGCCTATGACGACAACGAGTTCGAATATATCGAACCGTACCTCGACAATGCCGACATGAAACAAGAGATCGAACGGATCGCGCCGCACCTCGCGGCCGTCGGACAAAACGTCGACGAAATCATGAAAAAATTCGTCAAGCAAGGCGAGCCCGCCGAAGGCCGCCGGCTGACGTTTCGCTATCTCTGCTCGCCGACGAAGGTCATCGCCAACGACCAAGGCCGTGTCGCTGCGCTCGAGGCCGAAGAAAACGAAATGATTCTTCAGGACGGCCGGACGGTGGCCAAGGGCACCGGCAAGACGCGCCGGATCGAAGTCGATTGCGTGATCTACGCGATCGGCGATCAGGTCGATGCGGCGCTCGGTTTGCCGTTTTCACGGGGGGCGTTCGTGACCAACCCGGAAAAGCTTCCCGGCGATCCCAATCCCGCGGCCTATCAGCCGTACGATCCGGAAACCAAGAAAGCGCTCGACGGCATTTTTGTCGCCGGCTGGTCGCGTAACGCGAGCGTCGGTCTGGTCGGCGTCGCCAAGCAAGACGCCGAGCGCGGCATGAAGGTCGTAAACCAGTACCTCGCAAGCAAAGAGGGCCTTTCGAGCGGCGACATGGAAGCGAAAATCGAAGCGCTGATCGAGCTGCTGCACAAAAAAGGCGCTTCAGTAGTGACCAAAGAAGACATCGAGCTGCTCGAAAGCGCCGAACAAGAGGAAGCCCGCGCGCGCAAAACCTGGGACTTCAAATACATCAGCGACGACAAGATGCTCGAAGTCATTGCGGCGCGCAAGGCGGCGAGATAGGGCGCGCAACTAAAAGAGTTTCGCTTCAATACCTAGAAGAAGCCGGAAGTGTCACTCGCACTTCCGGCTTTTTTGTGGCGCAGTGTTTTTTACTTACCTACGAAAGATCGGTTACGTCATGATCCTGCCGCCGTTCACATGGATCGTTTGTCCCGTCATGTGTTTGGCTGCGTCGCTGGCGAGAAAGGCGACGGCTTCGGCGACATCTTCCGGCGCGCCGGCATGGCCGACCGGAATTCTCTTCGCCGCGGCTTCCCATTCGATGTCGGTGTAACTTGCTCGGACCCGCGGCGTGGCGATCCGCCCCGGCGCGACGGCGTTGACGCGCACGCCGCAGGTCGCCAATTCGAGCGCTAGCGATCGGGTCAGACCGAGAATGCCGGCTTTAGCCGCGGCGTAGGCGGAGCGCCCGGCGTCGCCGCTGAAGCCGATATCTGATGAGATGTTCACGATGGCGCCGCTTTTTTGCTTTTTCATGAGCCCGACCACTGCACGGCAGCAAAGAAACGTGGAGGTGAGGTTTGCGTCGATGACGGCTTGCCAGTGCGCCAGGGGGAAGTCTTCCAGTTGGTGGCGATGCAGGCTGCCGCCTGCGACGTTGACCAGGGCGTCGACGCGGCCGTGCGCGGTGATGATTTTTTCAAAGGTCGCATTGACCGCGGCTTCTTCGGTCAGGTCGGCTGGAAAAAACGATAGCTCGGCACCGCGCCTGCGCCATGCGCCGGCAAGCTGTTGCCCGGCTTGATCGTCCAGATCGATCAAAACTAACTTGTATTCGTCCTCTGCCGAAGCGCTCGGCTACGGCTTGGCCGATCCCTCCGGCTCCTCCCGTTACGACGGCGATTTTGCTCATCTGTGTCTTCCTCTTAATAGCTTAACTGTTTGAGCCCTATCGTAACTCTTGAATGAGCGTCAAGGGCGATGCGCAGTTTTCGCGTTCCGAGTTCAACCGAAACCTGGGGACTCGAAACTAGAGATCATTCTGGATTTCCCTCTTGCCAAGCCGATAAGGCTTCAATAGAATCCGAACGTTTTCTTGATCTGCGGCAAACTTTTTTGAAGGAGGCTGCACTATGGCAGATAAAGCGATCGAGGTTTTGTTAAACGAAAAAAGAAACTTTCCACCGCCTAAAGAATTCAAGAAATCGGCTAACATCAAAAGCGCAGGCGTGTTCAACACCGCGCGCAAAAATCCGCAAGCCTTCTGGGCCAAAGCGGCCAAAGACCTGCACTGGTTCAAGCCGTGGAAAAAAGTCCTGGAGTGGAACTCGCCGTGGGCAAAGTGGTTCATCGGCGGCAAGCTCAACGCTTCCTACAATTGCCTCGATCGCCATGTGCAAGGTGGGCGCAAGAACAAAGCGGCGATCATCTGGGAAGGCGAGCCCGGTGACGAGCGCGTCTTGACCTACCGCGACGTGTGGCGCGAGGTAAACAAATTCGCCAACGTGCTCAAAAAACTCGGCGTCAAAAAAGGCGACCGGGTCTGCCTTTATATGGGCATGATTCCCGAGCTCGTGATCGCCATGCACGCCTGTAACCG
Organism: uncultured delta proteobacterium; assembly: GCA_963755715.1. Lineage (GTDB taxonomy): Bacteria > Desulfobacterota > Binatia > UBA9968 > UBA9968 > DP-20. The sequence goes on along the minus strand of CAVWLW010000027.1, from coordinate 247,170 downwards.
CATCGGCGCGCCGCACAGTGTGGTATTCGGCGGATTCAGCGCCGAAGCCTTGCGTGGCCGCATCAACGACGCTCAAGCCAAAGTGCTGGTCACCGCCGACGGCGGCTACCGGCGCGGCGCGGTGGTGCCGCTTAAAAAAAATGCCGACGAAGCGCTTACCGACGCGCCGTCGATCGAGCATGTTGTCGTGGTAAAAAGGATCGGCGCGGACTCCGGCGCGCAGATGAAAGAAGGCCGCGATTTGTGGTGGGATGATGCGATGGCCGAGGCGCCGCTATGGTGTGAGCCCGAGCAGATGGACAGCGAAGACATGCTCTACATCCTCTACACCAGCGGCACTACCGGTAAACCCAAAGGCATCGTTCACACCACCGGCGGCTATCTTACCGGTGTCACGCTCGCGAATAAGTGGATCTTCGACATGAAGGATGACGATGTCTTCTGGTGCGCGGCGGATATCGGCTGGGTGACCGGCCATACACACATTGTGTACGGCCCGATGGCCAATGGCGTCACTCAGGTGATGTATGAAGGCACGCCGGATTGGCCAGACAAAGACCGTCTCTGGCGCATCGTGGAAAAATACGGCGTGACGATTTTTCACACCGCGCCGACGGCGATCCGAACCTTCATGCGCTGGGGCACGGAATTTCCCGGCAAGCATGACTTGAAAAGCTTGCGGCTGCTTGGCAGCGTCGGCGAGCCGATCAATCCCGAGGCTTGGGTGTGGTACCACAAATATATCGGCGGCGGGCGTTGCCCCGTGATGGACACCTGGTGGCAAACGGAGACAGGGCACCCTCTCATTTCGCCTCTCCCCGGCATTACCAAACTAAAACCGGGGTCGGCGACGATGCCGTTGCCCGGTATCGAAGCGGACGTCGTCGATGAGAGCGGCAAGTCCGTTCCCAAAGGCGGTGGCGGCTATCTGGTGCTGACCAAACCCTGGCCGGCGATGATGCGGACGATTTACGGCGACCCGGACCGGTTCGTGCAAACCTATTGGAGCCGTTTCCCGGGAAAGTATTTTGCCGGCGACGGCTGCAAGCGCGATAAAGACGGTTACTATTGGCTGCTCGGCCGGGTCGACGACGTGATGAACGTCGCCGGTCATCGCATCAGCACGATGGAAGTCGAGAGCGCGCTGGTCGATCATCAAAAAGTGGCCGAAGCCGCGGTCATCGGCAAGGAGCACGAAATCAAAGGCCAGGCGATCTGCGCTTTCGTCTCGATCAAGTCCGGCGTCGACGGCAGCAGTTCCCTGATCGACGAGCTTAAAGCGCATGTGGCGAAAAAAATCGGTCCGATCGCCCGGCCCGACGAGATTCTTTTCACGGCGGAGTTGCCCAAGACCCGCAGCGGCAAAATAATGCGCCGCTTGCTGCGCGATATCGCCGACGGCCGCGCGCTGGGCGATACCACAACGCTGGCCGATCCGGCGGTGGTGGCCAAGCTCAAAGAGCAATATGAAGAATGACCCGCATAGGCATCAGGCAACAGTTTAAGATAGGAAGGATCCAAATTGTGATTCGGTTTAGGCTCTCACTGACAATCTTTTTTTTACTTCTGGCTCAGATAGGTGCGGCGCAGACGCGGGAGAAAATCCGCGTCGCGTTGGGATCGATATCGGTCAATACCAGCGTGATTCCGATCGGACATCAGTTTGGAATTTTCGCCAAGTACGGGGTCGATCTCGAACCGATTTACATGGGCGGCGGGATGAACTCGCTGGCGGCGGTAACTTCCAATTCCGTGCAATTTCTTTCCGCCGGGTCAACGGCGACGATCAGCGCGCGGCTCGGCGGGATGGATATTACGATGCTTACCGTGCAGTCGAGCAAGCTTGAGTACAGCATTATGACGTCTCCCGATATCAAAACTCCGCAAGACTTGAAGGGAAAAATTGTAACCGGGACGCGGCCCGGCGCGTCGGCCGACAGCGCATTGCGTTTAATTCTGCGCAAATGGGGATTGGAACCGGGCAAGGATGTTATCTTCATTTCCGTCGGAGAGAGCCAGCAGGGGCGCATGAACGCGCTACAGCGCGGCTCGGTCGTCGCGACCGCTCTGACGCCGCCGTTCAGCGGAATCGCGAAGCAATTAGGCTTTCGCGAGCTGATCGACCTGCGGAAATCCGATATCGAGTACGCCGGCTCGTCGATAGCAGGGATGGCGGGATATATCAAAAGTCACTCGTTGCTGGTCGAGAACTTTCTCAAGGGCTATATCGAGTCGCTCCATTTCTTTCGCACGCAAAAGGAAAAAACCGTCGCGGGCATCATGAAGTTCATGAAGATGAACGATCGGGCGCGGGCCGAAGAAGGATATGATTATTACGTCGAGCTTATGCCGGTGATGCCTTACGCCAGCGTCGCCGGTGTTAAGACGGTCTTGCAGTTTTTGGCCCCTGGCCAGCCCAAGGCCGCAACGGCGAATCCTGAAGAGTTCTACGATCACAGTTATTTAAAGAAAATTGAGGACAGCGGTTTCACCAAACAGTTTGCGATTCGGCGGTGAAAACCGCGCGCGGCAACAGAGATAAGGCATGTGGAACGGGAGAAGTTAAATCATGAGTTCGGCATTCAAGCGAAAATCATTCTATCCGGCGTTCCTGATTTCGATTGCGGCGTTCGCGACGTTGGTTCAGGCGCAAGACAAGGGACTCAAGAAAATTATCTGGGGGCAGACATCGATATCCTCGTCTCAATGGATTCCTTGGATCGCCAAAGATGCGAAGCTCTATGAGAAATACGGCCTTGATGTTGACATTGTTTACCTGCGCGGCGGTTCGGGGGACACTTCAAAAGCGCTCGTCGCGGGGAGCATTTTTGCCGCGCCGGTGACGACGGCAACGGTCATGACGGCGAACCTCGCCGGCGCGGACCTCACCACCATCGCTCACACTGTCAAAGCGGTTCAGAGCAAAGTCATGGCGCGACCTGAGCTCAAGAGACCGGAAGACATCAAGGGTAAAAGATTGGCTAGCTCGGGTCTGGGTTCGTTGGGTGATTTTCTTCACCGCGTGGTGATGAAAAGGTACGGTCTCAATCCGGAGCGTGACGTAACTTGGCTTACCATCGGAGCGCCGCCCGATCGGGTACAGGCGCTGGAGGCCAAGCTCGTCGATGCGGCAGACCTTTCTTATCCATTCGATGTTCAAGCCGAGAAAAAAGGCTACCGGGTACTGTGGGATGCGCGCATCGAAGTGCCGTATCCTTCCATGTCGGTGGTGACGCGCAAAAAGACCATTCAGGAGGACCACGACACGGTGATGCGGATGATGCGCGCGCACGTGGAGGGCATCCATTTTCTAAAGACGCAGAAGGAAGCCAGCCTGAAGATACTCGCGAAATATCTGCGCACCAATGATAAAGAGCTCCTGGAAGGTTCTTACGAAATTTATAAAGAAGACTTCATCGCCGTACGCCCTATCCGATCACCCAGGGACTGCAAACAACCTACGAGTACGTCGCGCAGCGCCGCCCGGAAATCTACCAGCATAAAGCCGAAGAATTCGTCGATCCAAGCTTTATCTCAGAGCTGGACAAAGGCGGCTTTATCAAGAAGCTTTACGGGCAAAAGTAATAAGAAGGCATCAGCAGTGGCAACAGGCATCAGAAAAACCGGCGGAGGACACTCGTCATGAGATTACTCCCGCGCTTCCGGGTCGCTGCATTATCACTCTTCCTCCTTTCAATTCATTCGACGAGCGCCGCACAGGATCGACCTCTCAAAAAGATCAATTGGGGCGTAACTTCGCTCTCTGGCGGAAATTGGATCCCCTGGATCGCGAAGGAAGCCAAGATCTACGAAAAACACGGACTCGACGTCGAGCTGATTCTTTTGCGCGGCTCAGGGCAAACTTCAGCGGCGCTTCTGGGCGGTAGTATTTTCGCTTCGCCGGTGGCGCTGCCGACGATGATGATGGCGGACCTGAGCGGCGCCGATCTGATCAACGTGGCGCACACCGTACCCGGCGTGCAAACCAAGATGCTGGTCAAGCCAGAGATCAAGAGAGCGGAAGATCTCCGCGGCAAGCGGATCGCGACATCAAGCCTGGGATCCCTGGGGGATTTTCTGTTCAAATATATCTTGCGCAAAAACGGCGTGGACCCGAACCGGGAAATCACTTGGCTTTCCATCGGCACTCCGCCGGAACGCTTGCAAGCCTTGATTTCCGGCGTGGTGGACGCGACCGAGGCGTCTTATCCCTTCGATCTGCAAGGGGAGCGCAAAGGCTTCCGAGTTCTATTCGACGCCAGGAAGGAAGTGATCTACCCGTCGATGTCGATAGTGACGCGGAGAAAAAACATCGTCGAAGACCGCGACACGGTGATGCGAATGGTCAAAGCGCACGTGGAAGGCATCGCTTACTTTAAGAACAATAAGGAGTTCAGTATTCAAGTTCTGAGCAAGCAATTGAAGATCACTGACCGGGAAACCTGGAAAACTCTTATGAGACCTACAGGCAGGATTTCATCTCCGTGCCGTACCCGATCACGAAAGGCCTGGAAGCGACTTACGACTACGTCGCGCAAACGCAGGCCGGAAATCCGCAATCGTAAACCCGAAGAGTTTGTCGACCCGAGTTTCATCGCAGAGTTGGAGAAGAGTGGGTTTATCAAGAAGCTCTACGAATCGAAATGAATAATGGAAAATTGACAATTGATAATTTGATGATTCTGCACCGGACACAGCGATGTATTTTGCTCGCATTTATCGCTTTGCTTCTGCTGCCGGCAGTGAATCGCGCCCAGGATCGGCCGCTGAAGAAAATTAACTGGGGGATGACTGCGCTGTCGGCGGCCATGTGGATTCCTTGGATCGCCAAGGATGCGAAGATTTACGAGAAAAACGGGCTCGATGTCGAAATCGTTTTGCTGCGCGGATCGGGCCAAAGTTCGCAGGCGCTGCTCGGCGGCAGCCTCTTCGCGGCGCCGGTGGCGCTGCCGCAAGTCATGCTCGCGGATCTAAACGGCGCTGACTTGGTCAATGTCGCCCACACGATAGCGATGGCGAGCAGCAAATTGCTGGTAAGGCCGGAGATCAAGAAGCCGGAAGATCTGCGCGGCAAGAAGATTGCGACTTCGAGCATCGGCTCGCTCGGCGATTTTTTGTTCCGCTACGCGCTGCGCAAATACGGCGTCAATCCGGACCGCGAGATTACCTGGCTTTCCATCGGCACCAACGCCGAGCGACTCCAGGCGTTGCTCACCGGCGCCATCGACGGCGCCGACGTTACCTATCCGGCCGACGTGCAGGCGGAGCGCAAGGGCTACCGTGTGCTGATCGACGCCAGAAAAGAAATCACCTTTCCGACCACGTCGGTCGTCACTCGGCGCAAAACCATTCGTGAGGATCGCGATACCGTGATGCGGTTCGTGCGTTCCCACGTCGAAGGCATCGCGTTTCACAAACAAAATAAAGAGTTCGCGTTGAAAGTCCTGACCAAGTACGTAAGAACCACCGACCCGGAGTTTCTGGAAGGCTCGTACAATATTTTCAAGCAGGATTTTATCGCTGCGCCCTATCCGATCACCAAAGGACTGGAACCGACCTACGATTATGTCGCGCAAACCCGGCCGGACATCCGCGCGCATAAGCCCGAAGAGTTTGTCGATCCGAGCTTTATCGCCGAGCTGGACAAAAACGGTTTTATCAAGAAACTTTATGAGCAGAAATAGACGTGGGCGCTAGGCCCACGCCGCAAACAATTACCGCCGCTCACGCCTGTCGTTACAGCTAAGGATTTTTCTCCGCGAAGATTTTATTCTTTGCGGCATCGGCAATTAACCGCTCCGCGTCTTCCTGAAGTAAAAATCTTTCCTCTACCAACGCACGCGCGGCGTGGCTGATGCGCTCTACATAGTCGGCTTGATCTTTGTAGCGTTCTTCGATGGACAAGCGCGGGTCGCCGGTCTTCTCTCGTTCCTCCTTGGTTTTCGCAAAGGGGATATACTGGCCGTTCAAATAGCAAAGTTCGTCTTCGATAAATCCTTTGGCACGCAGGTTCCATCCGGCATGGGTCGCAAGCGGCACTTGCAGAGCGACCGCGCGGACGCCGGCGATCTCGTTGCCGTCTTTGTCGACTTTGGGAACGAGCAGCGGATATTCCTTGCCTTTGACATGGTTGGCCGGCTGAATGGTGCCATCATTGATCGACAGATCGTTGGGTCGGCCAAGATAGCGCACTCCCGGAACATTGGGAAAGCCTTGGACAGTCTGCTGCGGCGATACCAGCGTTCCGTCGGAAATTCGTGGATAGCGCGTGGGCGGCGGCGGAACGTCTTTGCTGACCCATGCGTGCAAGGCAACGATCAAGGCGCGCTGAGTTTCCATGTAAGAAAGCGGATTGGTCAGTTGCTGACACATGCCGCGGTCGGGTTTGTCCGTCGGACCGTGCTGCGTGCTTGAGAAATAATAGAGCCGCACGTTGTCCGGTATCGGCACGTCTTTTTTTGCCAGCGGATCGCCGACGACCAGCGAGTTTCGCCCTTGCCAAGATTCCGTGCCGGAATCCCAATGCATGATCTTGGGACAAGCTTTCTGTTGCCGACAACGCATCAGCCAACCGTCGGTTTTCTTGCTGATCGGATCGGTGAGGGTTTCATAGGTAAATGGGAAACTCATCTCCGGGAATGAAGTGACCTTCCAATCCGGTTGAAAAGCGGCCGGGCATGGCGAACTCATAATTGGTAAACGTCCGGCGTGACGCCGAGATGTGCGGAATCGCGCCGTCGAAGACGATCCTGCCGGCTTCGTCCTGATTGAAACCTTGATAGATAAGATCCTTGAGGAAGCGCCCGCTCTGGGATGAGCCGAAACCGATGACCCAACGGGGCGTTTTCATTTCTTTGTCGACCAAAGGATTGGCGTCGCTCGCGTTGTAGCGCAGAAAAGAAATCAGATCGCGCGTGGCGGCAAAGCCCAAGCCCATGACTATCGGATCACGCGCTTCGTAGGTCAATTCGTAAATGAAATTCGGCGAAAAGCCGGCCGCCAGGCAAATATCGGCATTGCTTGCGGTCTTTGTCTTGCCGTCCGGGCAACGCGCGAACGACCACTCATCGGCGGAGACGAGCTCGCGCTGCGCGTGAGTTCCAGCGCGGCGGTAAAGTCGCGCTTTCGACATGCTTTCTTCTACGGCCGGATAGGGCTTCACGTCCAGCGATTCCCGGTCGAAACTGAGCGGCACCGAAAAGCTTGGTTTCTGAAAAACAAACTCGGTGGTAATCGTGCGTTTGATCGGGCTGCCATCCGGATTCTTCGCCACTGGAAAGCTTGTCGTGAGACGACCTCCAACAGGAAGAACGTCGCCCTGCCAACCGCTCCACACCAGGGTATAGCCTTGACGCATCATGAAACCGTCGCCGGCGTGCGCGAGGGTTGTCGGATTATTGCTGCGCTCGGCGCCGAAGTTCACGCGCAAGGCTTGATTGCCGCGATTCACGACGTCGTAGAAAATTGTCTGATTGCCGCGTTGCATGTCGATTGGTTTGAGGATCAACATGTCCATGGAATATTCGACTCGACCTCGGTTATTGAGTGGCGCGTTTTTCAGATTGATGATGTTCTTGTTGTGGTGTTTTTTGGGATCGACTTCGCCGTAGGCTTTACCGATGAGTTTCTCGTAGGCGCCGGTGACGCCGAATTCATGGCCGGCAGCGAACGGCTCGCGTTTGTCGATAACGATCTTGGTAATCTCGGCGAAGGAAGGCATGGGGAGTAGGACGACTACGACCAAGAAGACGAATAGCATACAACCTCCAATTCGTGTTTCCGGTTACGGTTACGGTACACGGCGTTTTTTTGCTTCCGCAATCATTCGCTCTGCGTCTTCCGCCAATAGGTAGCGTTGCTCGACGAGCCGCCGCGCGGCGCGGCTGAATTGCCGAACGTAGTCGTCGCGGTTTTTGTAGCGTTCTTGGATGGATGGCCGTGGATCGCGGGTGCGTCGCCGTTGCGCCTTTGTTTTTGCAAAAGGGATAAAGGACCCAAGCAAGCCCGCCAATTCGCCTTCGGCCAGGCCGCGCGGCCGGAGATTCCACCCGGTAAACGTCCCGACCGGCACTTGGACAGCCGGCAGGCGAATGCCGGCGACGTCGTTCCCGTCCTCATCAACCTTCGGCACGAGAATATGATACTCGCCTTTATTGACCGATTGCGGCGGATGGATCTTCATTTTGCCGTGGCGAATGTGCGGGCCGTAGTCGAGAAAAAGCTGACGGTTGTGCAGCGCCGCGAAGCGCACGTCGGGAATTTTAGGAAAATTGTTGCGCTTCGGCGAGACGAGCGTGCGATCCCGTGCGGTCGGGTAGCGGCTCGGCGGCGGTGAAATGCCCTTAGTCACCCAAAGATCCATCGCAACCATCAACGCCCGCAGCACATCGCCCGCCGGCAACGGATTGATTCGCTGCTGGGTGCCGTCCTTCACTGGCTCCGAGCCGAATGGGCTGTTGTGCTGCGCGCTGGCGATCACGTAGATGCGCACGTTGTTGGGAATGCGCAGATCGTTTCCTTTGCCGTCGGTGTGCGCGAGACAGCCACGCTTCTGCCAGTACTCCGTCGAAGTTTGCGTGTGGAAAACCAGCGGATCGGTTCTCGGCCGTTTAAGAATTCCATCGCGCCGGCCCGTCTGAGCATCTTTGATGACGTTGTAAGCGTGCGGAAAGAGCTCGGGATCGAGCTGATTGGTGTGCTGCTGCGAAGAGGTAACCGGGCGGGCGAACTCGTAGTTCAAATACAGGCGGCCGCCGCCCGCGACATGGGGCGCGATGGCGTCGAAAACTTTTCGGTGCGATTCGTCCTCGTTGAAGCCGTGATAGACGAAGTCTCGAAGATAACGCCCACTCTGCGAGCGTCCCCAAGCGTAAGCGTGATCGATGCCGGTCGACTTCTTGCTTGACGCTAAAGGATTAGGTTTGCCGATGGCATCTTTCGATTCGTAGCGTAGGAAAGAAATCAGATCGCGCGTGACGGCGAAGCCCAAGCCCAGCACAAGAGGATTTTTCGCCGGGTAGATGAATTCATAGATGTGGCCGGGTTTGAATCCCTCGTGCAGGTAAAGATCTTTGGAGCTTGGTTTGATGGTTTCTTTACCGGTGCTTGGGTCTTTTGACGAAGCGGCGAATTCCCAGTTTGTCTCCGGCACGGGGATTCTTTTGCCGTAGGATTTCTCGCGCACGGTGAGCGTTGCTTGTGACTTATCCGCGTGAAGCGGCTTCATAGCTTTTCACCCGCTCGTCGGCGCTGAGCGGCTGTGATTTGACATTTTTTTCATCGACCACGATTTCAGTGCGGACTTTGCTCACGATCGGTTTGCCACGGTTCGTCGCGACCGGAACGTCGAGCACGAGCCAGTTCTTGATCGGCATTAGATCGCCTTGCCAGCCGCACCAGACGATCGTGTAACCCTGGCGCATAAGAAAGCCGTTACCGGCATCGGCGACGGCACTCGGATCGTTCGTCGCCGGCGCATCGTTGAGAAAGCTAAGCAGACGTTTGCTGCCGCGGTTGGGCGCATCGAGAAATATTTTTCCATTGCCGCGCGCCATGTCCGCTGGTTTCAAAATAAAAAAGTCACTGCGGTACTCGACTCGTCCGCGACGATTGCGCGGCGCCCTATCGAGATTGACGATGATTCTATTGAGCCGGTTTCTCGGATCGACCTCGCCGTAAACTTTGCCGACGAGTTTTTCGTAGGCTCCGGTGATGGGAAATTCGTGGCCGTCGGCAAACGGCTCTCTTCTTTGAACAACGAGACGGGTGATCATAAATTTTAATGGAAAATGGAAAATTGAAAATTAAAAAATAGTGGAATCGTGGCCATGCTGCTGCTGTCAATATTCATTGAACATCCGCTGCAGTTCGCGCGGGTCTTTGGTTTTCGTTAGGCCGAGCATCAGCAGGATGCGCGCTTTGTGCGGCACCAAACTATCTCCCTGGATGAATGGATCTTCCCAATTCACAGGAATCCGTCCTTGGCCGCCGCGATTGGACAAGACGACTGGAACCCCCGATGCAGCGATTTTCTCTATTCCTGCGAGCTGGTCAGCGGAGGGACGGCCGTTGTAGGCATAGCCGCTGATCACGAGTCCTTGGGCTCCGGCGGCCACACAGGCCTGCGCCGCGGTGTCGTCGCCGCCGACATAAGCCGCGATCACGTCGACGCGCGGCAACTCGCGGATCTCGCGGATATCGAACTCGGAGCGAAATGTATGGCGGCGGATCGGCGCGTAATAAAAACTGACTTGATCATCTTCGATATGGCCGAGGATGCCGCGTCCTAAAGAATGAAATCCGCCTGGACGCTGGTTCGTCTTAACGACTTCGCGCGCCGAATGAATTTCTTCGTGCAGCGTGACCAAAACGCCTTTGCCGCGCGCTTCCGGCGAGAGCGCCAAGCGAATCGCGTCGAGCATATTGCGATCGCCGTCGTTGCCGACTTCGTCGTGCTTGCGCTGCGATGCGACGACCACGATCGGCTTCTCGGTACGCACAACCAAGTGAAGAAAGTAAGCGGTTTCTTCCGTGGTAAAGGTTCCATGCGTGACGATGATGCCGTCGACGCGCGGGTCTTCCGCCGCGGCGCTAGCGGCACGGGCGACGTCGAACCATTGAGCCAGCCGCATTTGACCACTTCTTACGCGCGTCGCCTCGATGATTTCGAAATCCGCCATAGCCCGCGCTTGCGGGATGTCTTTGAGCACTTCATCGATACCGATCAGGCCGTGGCCAGTATTGGCGATGGTGCCACCGGTGGAGATAATTTTGATTAATGGCATAGCTCCTCGTGATTCAGCTTTTTACAAAATCTAAAATCCCCCTCTTTCCCCCTTTAGCCAAAGGGGGATGTTTAATGCGCTCCTTTGACGACGATAGCTCAATAGCATGCCCCTCTTTGAAAAAGAGGGGCTAGGGTAGATTTGTCTTTTCAGCTACGTCTCCAGAGTACTCGGATGAAACATTTCTTCCGGCTCGAACTTGCGCGTCGTAAGGCCCTGGCGGTGGCAGTATTCCAGCAGCTTGTCCACTTCGGGCTGCGTGCTCCTGAAATCCCCAGAGGTACGGATCCTGACCCGCGGTCGCCTGCTCTTCTTCCCACAACGCGCGGTACCACAGTCCCGTCTGATGAACGCGCTGCCATTCAAGCCATTCGTAGCATTTTCTTTTGGACTCTTGCCAGGCATCGTACATGCTCATAGCGACCCACGGATCTTTTTCCAGCACGGAGGTTTTTATCAATAGGGTGTGCATGATCGGGAAAAAACCGGTGCGCTTGAAATAATCGCGTTCCAGCGCGGCGTAGTTGGGAAAAAGGAAGTCGATTTCGGGGTGAACGTTCGGCGCCCAGGTTCCCGTGGTGATCGCCGCGTCGATAACGCCGTTCGCCAGCAAGTTAAATTGTTTTTGCTCTTTCGGAACAATCTCTATTTTCAACCAGGCGGGCGGCTTCCAATCGCCGACGCCGGATACGCGATCGGCTATCCAGGTCACCGACTTTGGATCGAGGCCGTATTCGTCTTCGAGCAGTCCTCTGGCCCAAACGGCGGTGGTCGTCAGCCAGTTCTGCACGCCGATGCGCTTGCCGTTCAAATCGCCAGGCGAACGGATATCCGCGCGCTTGTTGATATAGATATACGAGTGGCGAAACATCCGTTTGACGAAAATGGGAATCGCCGTGTAGCCAAGCGTTTTATAGTGCAGGTCGGCGATGTACGTAGCGGTATAGAACTCGGCGGCATCGAATTCCTTGCCGTCGATCTTGGTATGCCGGCCCGGACTTTTGTTGACGCGAACCTCGAGATCGATGCCTGGCGGTTTCACCGTGCCGTCGATCAGTGCGCGGGCGCGGTCGTAAGGACCGCAGGTCATGGACAATTTCAACGCCATGTTATTGCAGTTTGAAAACCCGGTTGAAATCTTTGCCGAGCTGTTCGTATTCATCGGAATTTACGTGCAACGTGAAAACCTTCGCTCCCTTGAGACGAGGATTTTTCGCGCCCATGCCGATCCTCCCCGGACTTCGGCCTTTGTCCTGCAGCAGCTTTTGGCCTTCCATCGACAGCATGAAGTCGATAAACAGTTTGGCCGCGTTCGGTCGCGGCGCATTCTTTAACAGCGATATTTTATTGGGATCTCCGCCGACCAAAGGATTCGGCGCAACCCACTGAAGCGGCGCGCCCTTCTCGATGTATTCATCGACGCGATGCTGATACAGCGACACCGCGGCGGGAAACTCGCCGGCCGACACCAGCTCGCTGATCAGGGTGTAGCCTTTGCGAAAATTGATCTGTTGCTCGGCGAGCCGGCGCCAGTACTCCAAGCCTTTTTCTTTGCCGCGTACTTTCATCAGCGCGCCGAACAGATAAAACTCTTCGGTGTCCCAGCCGAGTTGGCCTTTCCAGCGAGGCTGCAGCAGGTCTTCGTAGCTTCTCGGGACGGCGTCGGCTGAAACCAGCCGAGAGTTGTAGCCGATGACATAAATCGTTTGGTGCAGGCCGACGCCGTATCCATCCGAGTCGCGCCAATCGGCGGGAAAATTCGCCGCTTCCGGAGATTGATAACGGTCGAGCGAGCCTTTCTCTTTTAGAATTCCTGACTGAATACCGCTGACGGCGACGACATCGCCAAGAAACGTATTGGCGCGGTGCTCACTCAAGAGACGAGTCAGAGTTCGCTCGCTGCTGGCGCGCACGGTTTCGACTCTGAGCGGCGCATATTTTTTCTCGAAGGCTTTGACGACGTAGTCGGCATCGCTCGGTCCCCACGAGGTGTAAAAGACGATCCGTCCTTCTTGCTTGGCTTTGGCGAGGTCTTGGGCGCGGCCGGCACCGAAAAATAGCGGAATGCTCAAGGCTACCAGGATGCTTGCGACGGGCTTCATAAAACCTCTTTCGCTATTTATAGACGCTGCTCAGAAATCCTTCCCGCGCCAATTCGTCCATCACGCTCGTGTCGACAAATTCACGCCAATCATGCTGTTCTTTGATCTGCATGAATTCCAGAAAGACCGTTGCATCTTCGGGGCCTGGGTTGGGAACTCTGGGAAATACTTTCAGCCAAAAATCGTAAGTCTCCTGAAGAATCTTGGGATCGGTTTCCCGCAGATTTTTACCCAACACTCTGGCGCCGAACTCTCGATCCGTGCGAAAGCGAGCCAGACCGGCGACAAATCCCCTCATGAAATTCTTCACGGTTTCGCGCTGTGACTTGATGAAGGACTGACGCGCGGTGATCTGGTTGATCGGATATTGAATGCCGCTGCCGACCAAATCGTAGAGCGGGCGAAGTCCGAGCTCGCGCGCCCGCAAAGTGAACGGCGGAAGCAGCAGTGTTCCTTGAACCGTTCCGGCGGCGAGCGATGCCAAGCGCGCGCCAAAGTCGCCGATCTGCAACATGGTGACATCTTTGTCCGGATCCAAGCCGATTTTTCTAAGCGCGTATTGCATCGCCACGTAACCTGAGCCGCCGATCGTGCTCACCGCGAGTTTCTTACCCTTCAATTCACCGGCATCGCGAATATCTTTGCCGACATAGAGCGTATAGGGAAACACGCCGACGGTTCTGGCGATGATGACCGTGTCCGCGCCCTTGAGCCGGGCGTTGACGACCGCGGCGCCGCCGGTGGTGCTGATCTGAATGTCGCCGCCGATCAAGGCGCGCGTGACGGGTTGGCCGCCGGAGAATTGGATGACTTCGAGATTCTTGATGCCATATTTCTCGAAGTAGCGTCCTTCTTTTGCCGCCCAGAGGGGCGCCTGCGTGGCGCTGAAGATGGTGCCGGCGCGCAGCGGTTCTTGGGCGAGGAGCAATTTCGGAGAGAAGAGCAGCAACACTAGCAGTAGAAGATTGCTGATTGCACTTCTTGAACGACGGCGAGCGACAGCCTCCGAAGTTCCCCTCTTTGAAAAAGAGGGGCTAGGGGAGATTTTCAGAATTGCCGAGCGACTTTGCTGCATGAAGAAAATCCCCCTTGATCCCCCTTTTCCAAAGGGGGAAATTTTGCTGCGGCGAGTTGGTAGCAACAAGTTGGTTATCCATAGATGGTCTCGCGCCATTTTGCTCGGACTTGGTTTTTGAGCTCCTCGCTCGATTCGGCGATCGGTGGGAACTGGTGGCGCCGCTCATACGGCATGCAGGCGTCGATCAGGCAGCGCGAGCTATGTCCTTTGTTCTCGGGCGGAATGCACACGTCGAGCGAACCGCTTGCCGCGCGGCTGATGATTTCCACGGCTTGATCCGGATCGCATCTCGTCGCCATCGCCCACAGCACGTCGAACTCGCTCGTCGGGTCGATGTCTTCGTCCACCACCACGACGAAGCGTCCGTTGTAAGCGCCGCCGAGGGACTGTGAGGCGAGGAAAAGCGCTTGGCGCGAATGGCCGGGATAGGCTTGTTTGATCGAAATCACGTTGAACAGACTGCCGATGCCGGATTCGAGCGACCACACGCCTTTGACGTTGGGCAAGCCGGCTTTCTCAACGCGATCCCAAAGCTGAGCGGCGCGAATCATTCCTTTGGAGAGCGAGTAGTCCGTCGGCGGGCGGCCCGGCCGCGCGACGCAGAGGATCGGATCGTTGCGATAATAGACGCGCTCGATGCGCAGCACCGGCGTGTCTTCCATGCGCGTGCCGTAGTAGCCGAGCCATTCGCCGAAGGGTCCGTCGGGTTTGATGTCGCCGGGATGGAGAAATCCTTCGAGGGCGATTTCGGCATGGGCCGGAAAAGGCAAGCCGGTGACTTGACCCTCGACGAGATCATAAGGTCTGCCTCTGATGCCGCCGCAGTAGTCGTACTCCGAATAACCAAGCTCGATGGGATTGCCTGCCGCCAGGAGCAGTAGCGGGTCTTGGCCGACGCACAAGACAACGGGACAGGGTTTGCCCTGCTTGAAATATTTTTCCATGTGCATGCGCCCGTGCTTGCCGGCGGACGACATGAAAAGCCCCACAGATTTTTCGTCATGCACCATGGCGCGATAGGTGCCGAGATTGAGCCAGCCTTCTTCGGGATCGCGCGTGATAGCGATGCACGCCGTGCCGATAAATCGGCCGCCATCGAGCTCATGAACTTTCGGCACGGGAAATTTCAATATGTCGATGGCGTCGCCGGCCATGGTGTTTTCAAAGACCGGTCCTGTCTTCACAATTTGCGGCGGAATCGGTTGAAGCTTGTTGAGCTTTTCTTTGAATCGGCTGACGAGCTTCAGTCCCACGCTGTCCATCGGCAAGCCGGCCATGAGCGCCAGACGGCGATAGGAAGTTTGCTGGCCAAAGAGAATGCGAAATCCTTCCGGGATAACCTTTGATCTGATCGAACAGCAGCGCCGGGATCGTGCCCGTGCGCTCGCGGTAGATCAGCTCCGCCATGGTGCCGATCTCCAGATCCCAATCCGCGCCGTCGATGCGCTTGAGCTCGCCCATCGATTCGACGAGATCGAGCCACTGCCTGACGTCATCATAAGACCGCGGCAGATTTCTTTCGTCAATGGGTTCAGGCACCTGAGAGCTTGTCATTTAGTTTCCTTTCGTCTGCTGCTGTTTCGCTCGATTAAGTGACAGCGGCGATGTTTGCCCGCCCGTTCGCGGGAGAGGACGAGAAAAAAATTAGACGCGGCAACACGATTTGTGAATGAGGTTTTCGAGTCAGATCTAGTTCAAACCAAACGCTCTGCGAAAATCCTTAATGTGCTCTGCGTTGGTTGGGATCTCGGGGTCGAGGGGCACGAGCTTAAGTTTCCTCGGATCCATCTCAGGAACGAGCGGCGGGACATCGTGCCGAGCTGAAGCGCGCCGGGCCTTTTGCAAGATCTCCTGGCCTTCCTTCGAAATGCTGTAGTTCATAAGCAGCTTAGCCGCGTTTGGATGCGGCGCCTTTGCCGCAACGGCAACCGGCGCGAGGTTAACCAGAATCGGATCGGTGGTCTTGACCCACTCGACAGGTTGGCCTTTGAGCTTCATCTGCTCGATCTGATCCGGATAAACGACCACGGCAACGGGAAATTCTCCTACCGACATGAGATCGGCGAGCAAGGCATGGCCGTTACGGAATTGTAATCCCTGCCGGTTCAACGCTTCCATATACTTGCGGCCTTTGTCTTCGCCCCAATATTTGAGCATGCCGGCGTACCAAAAATATTCTTCATCGTCCATTCCCAACTTGCCTTTCCACCGGGGATTCAAGAGATCTTCCCAGTTCTTGGGCGCTTCGCCTTTGGGGACGAGCTTCGTGTTATAGCCGATCACGTTGTAGCCGCTGTAGAGCGATACCCAGAAATTCTGTGCGTCTTTAAAGCCGGCGAGATAATGATTTGCCTCAGGCGCGGCATAGGGCTGGAGCAAACCGCGGTTTTGCAAAACTTTGAGCGCAAATGCATTGAGCACGTCGTAGGTGGTCTTTCCCGCCATATGTTCCGTAATGGCGCGATTGACGATCTGCTCGCCTCCCGCGCGGACGATTTCGACCTTGAGGAAGGGATACTTGGCTTCGAATCCGGTGGCCAACGCTTTTGAATCTTCAACGCGCATGGAACTCCAGAACACGACCTGGCCTTCTTTTTTCGCGCCACGTATCAGTTCCTCCTCCGATTGGGCGAAGGCGTGGACAAAGGCAGCGCAAAGGACACCGAGTTCAAAGACAAAAATAAGGGGAGAAACGCCAGTTCTTTTTCGCTTGTGCATCGGCATCTCCGCTATGATTTGTTGAGCTGTTCGAGCACCTTCTCCGCCGACATCGGCAAATCCTTGATGCGCACGCCGGTCACGCGCGCGATCGCATTGGCGACGGCGGGAGCGATGCCGAACACCGACATCTCGCCCACGCCTTTGGCGCCATAGGGCTCCGAGTCATAATTTTTTTCGACGATAATCGGCGTCGCCGCCGGGATATCGCGCACAGTTGGGATTTTATAATCGGCGAAGCTGGCGTTGGTGATCTTGCCCTCGTCGAACAGCAAACTCTCCGAGAGCGCGTAACCGAGTCCCATCATGATGCCGCCCTCGATTTGGCCCGTGACCGCGAGAGGATTGATCGCCCTGCCGACGTCGTGCGCGGACGCGACTCGAATGAGCTTGATCACGCCGGTTTCGCGATCCACCGCGACTTCGACCGCCTGAGCGCCGAAGGGCCAACCCGGCGCGCTGGACTCTTTTGCTTGTTGCGACGCATCTTCGGCCCAGAGCCGTTTGCTCTGACTCGCGCCGACTCCAACGATCTCTTCTGCACGCGATTGCTCCAAGACTTCGGCCAAACTTAACGCCCGCCGGCCTTTAGCACTGACTTTCCCGGTAACAAATCGGACGGCTTCGGCGGGCAAATTCCATAATCGAGCGGCGGTTTCCATGATCTGCCGGCGCGCGTCAGCCGCGGCGAGCTTGACCGCGGCGCCGACGTAGGGCGTCACGCGGCTCGAGTAGGTACCGTGGTCGAACGGCGTCAACTCGGTATCGGCGATGATTACGCGAACTGTGCCGAGGGGTATGCCTAATTCTTCCGCGACGATTTGTCCGAGGCTCGTGCCGGTGCCGCCGCCGACGTCGGTGGCGCCGATAAACAGTTCGACCTTGCCATCGGCGTCGATGCGCACGCGCGCGTTGGAAGAAGACGCCGAAGTGGTCGGCGACTTATGCAGCAGCGCGACGCCGAATCCATGATGCGCCGGCGCGCGTTTCTTCCAGCGCTTGAGCTCGTCACCGACCTTCACCAAACACTCGCGCAGCGCGATATGGTTGGCGCGATCGCCGGCCGGAGTTACGTCGCCGGTATCGAGACAATTTTTCAACCGAAGCGCGACCGGATCGATACCGAGCTTTTGCGCAATGATATCCATCTGCGATTCGCCGGCCCATACCGCTTCCGGTATGCCGAGGCCGCGAAAAGGGCAGCCGCGCAGTTTGTTGGTATAGACTAAGGTCGAGCTGACGCGAATATTAGGAATTTTATACGGCCCGACGCCGTCTTTGAGGGCGCGGTTGCTGCCGGCCAGCCCCTCGGCGTAGGCGCCGGTGTCCCAGGTAAATTCCATAGCGCGCGCCGTGATCGTGCCGTCTTTTTTAACCCCGGTTCTTGATGCGCACCGTTCGCCGGCACGGAACCGGCGGCGGCAAAGAACTCTTCGGCACGGCTGTTGACGAGACGCACCGGTTTGCCGGTCTTGAGCGCGAGCGCCGCGGCATAGGGTTCCAAGCGCATGGCGTTCTTGCCGCCGAAACCGGCGCCGACTTTGCTGCCGATGACGCGAATCTTATCTTCCGGTAGATCGAACAGGTCCGCCAAGCCGGAGCGCACCAGAAAAACTTTCTGCGTGCTGGTCCAGACGGTCAGACGATCGCCGTTCCACTCAGCAACCACGGCGTGTGGCTCGAGCGAGCAGTGCTGCACTTGCTGCGAGCGAAAGGTGTCGTCGAAGATCTCGTCAGCATCAGCAAAGCCTTTATCGATATCGCCTTTTGCGAAGGATGTTTGATGGGCAATGTTGGTGCCGAATACCGGATGCCAGTCGCGCGCCAGCACGGTATTGAGCCGATAGGAGCTTAACTGTTCGTGAACCAAAGGTGCGTTCTCGCTCAGCGCCTCAGCCAAAGTGAGCGCGGCGGGCAGCTCTGCGTAATCGCATTCGATGAGATCGAGCGCCTGCTCCGCGGTCGTTTCGTCGACGGCCGCAACCGCGGCGATCACGTCACCGACGTAGCGCACCTTGTCGCCGGCGAGAAGCTGTTCGTCCTGGACGCCGAAACCGAAGCGCTTCGCCGGCACGTCGTCGGCGGTGAGAACCGCGGCGACGCCATTCAGCGCTCGCGCGCGGCTCACATCGAGGCGACGAATCTTCGCGTGGGGTAGGTCGCTGCGAAATAACTTGACGTGGAGCATTTCCGGCAAGGCGACATCCACGGTGTAGATGGCGCGGCCGGTGACGCTGTCGGGACCATCGAGCCGCGGCAGCGGCTTGCCGACGACTTTGAAATTTTTCACGATGCCGGTTGCATTTTCGGCGGCGCGTACAATTGCAGCAGATTGCCATCGGGGTCGAAGAAGTAAAAACCTCTTCCGGTAGGGCGCTCGACGGTCGGGATGTCATAAACTTTTACGCCCCAATCTTTCATCTTCTTTGCCGCGAGCTCGAAATCCTCCGGCGAGACCATGAAAGCTTGATGGGTTGCGCCGTCCTCTTTTACGGCGTCTTTTTCCAGCGCCTTTGGCCGCTGGAAAAGCACCACCATGGAATCTCCCGAGCGAAGATCGGCGCGATTCAGGTGATCGCCCATATCATCGCGGTTGAGCTTGGCAATCGTCATGCCGAGAATCTCGGTGTAAAACTTTACGGCGCGCTCCACATCATTGACCGGAATACCCATATGGTAAACGCCTTTGGTGGTAATCATAAACCCTCCTTGCGGGTACGTTTCACCTATCGCTCATAGTGATGTATTCATTCGATTATCATCTGATGATTCCAGCCGTCAACCACAGACCTCGACTGTCTTTTCTTTGTCGATAGCCGTCAACAAATGTTTGCTTCGCTATCGGCAAATTGTTAAGAGAGCAATCACGCGGACCCTGGTCAAGCTCGCGCCAGGTGGGAGGCCGGTATGTTCCATAGATCTGTCGAATTCATTGCGGCATTATTTGTCGTCACGCTAGCTTTGCAGCCGCCCATCTTTGCGGCCGAAACGAGACGCCTAGCGGAATGGGACAAAACTCTCGAAGAGGCCAAGAAGGAAGGCAAGATTGTCCTTGCGATTCCTCCGGCCACAGAGCTACGCACCGCTCTAGAGCCGCTTTTAAAGCAAAAGTTCGGCCTGGAAGCCGAGTTGGTCTCTGCACCCGGTCCAAAAAACGCAAGCCGGATCACGGCGGAAAAAAAGGCCGGCGTAAGTTACTTTGACGCGATTATTTGCGGCACCGGCACTGCGGCGGGATTGACGCACGACGGCATGCTTGAACCGATGGAGTCTTTTTGGATTCTTACCGAAGTGAAAGATCCGAAGCAGTGGTGGGGCGGCCATATTTGGGAAGACAACGTAAGCACGAGCAAGTTTCTTTATTCGTTTCTTGCCGACGTGAGCACGCACAGCACCTGGTATAACACCAGCCTGGCGAAGCCGCAGGAGCTGCGTTCCTTCGAGGATTACTTAAATCCGAAATGGAAGGGACGGATCGGCTTCAGCGATCCGCGCGTGCCGAGCTCCGGCCAGTCGATCTGGTCATTCATGTGGGAACTGCGCGGCGAGGAATTTCTCAAGAAATTGGTTCAGCAGGATTTATTCTTGACCCGCGATCTGCGCCAGCTCGCCGACGCCTTGGCGAAAGGCAAAGTGGCTTTGGCGTTTGGCCTAGGTCGAAGTCAAACCGAACCGTTCATCAAGGCGGGACTGCCGATCAAACCTGCGCCCGCGACGAAAGAGGGACTGCCTGCAAGCAACAGCTTCGGCGTTCTCGGCATCATCAAAGATCCGCCCCACCCCAACGCCACCAAGGTTTTTATCAACTGGTTTCTGAGTCGTGAGGGTCAAGACTGGTACGGCAAAATCATGCAGAACGGCACGCGGCGACTCGATGTTAACACGCAATGGTTGAAAGACTTGGGCATCTCGGCGGCAAAGGACGCGCTCACCGTGCAGGAGTACAACCGAGTGCGAAACCATCTCGAAGATAAATACACCAACGTGAGAATCCCTGCAGGGAGATTTGCCGAGACGATACTGCACTAACCCCAAGGGGTTTGACCGCACGCCGCGGTTTTCAGCGGAGCGGAAAAACGCCATGATCGACGAATTATTCGACGAGGGGTCTCAAGGCACAGGATAGTTTGCGGAGGTGCTGCATGAAATTTGCCCCGATACTTTTGAGCGGCCTCGTTTATTCTCTGATCGCGTCAGCGTCAATTACGATTTGCGGCGCAGCCACGGTCGATGAGATCACTCTTTACAATAAGCCGGACCGGCAAAAAATTCTCGTCGACGGCGCGCGCAAGGAAGGCAAGATCTCGTGGTACACGTCGTTGATCGTCGATCAAGTCGTGCGTCCGGTAAAGGAGGCCTTTGAAAAAAAGTATCCATTCCTGCAAGTCGAGTACTTCCGCGGCAACTCGGAACGGCTCGTGCAAAAAATGTTCGCGGAGTATCAGGGGAAACGTTATGAAGTCGATATCGTCGACGGTACGGTCACGGCGCCGATGGTAAAAAATGGCGGTTATTTGCAGCGCTTCTATTCGCCCCATCTCGCCGAATATCCCGCGGAGCTGAAAGATCCGCAGGGCTATTGGGGCGTGAGCAACGTCTATTATTTCGCTCTCGGCTACAACACGCGCATGGTGAAGCCCAATGAAGTGCCCAAGACCTACGAAGACCTGCTCAACCCGCGCTGGAAAGGGCAAATGATGTGGTCGACGAGCCGCGGCTCGGGCGCGCCGATGTTTATCGGAAACGTTTTGCAGACGATGGGACCGGAAGCGGGCAAGGCGTATTTGCAGAAACTAAAAACGCAGAACGTAGCGAAGACGACGGCGAGCAATCGACAGCTGCTAGACCTGGTGATCGCAGGTGAGTATCCGATCGGCGCTGCATATCTTTCATCACCACGCCCATATCAGTAAGACCGCCGGCGCGCCGGTCGATTGGTACGCGCTGGAACCGGCGTCGGCGACCATCAACACGATCTCTCCGGTGACGCGCTCGCCGCACCCGCATGCGACTATGCTCTTCCTTGACTTTATCCTGTCGGAGGAGGGACAGAAAGTTATTCAAGCCGTTAACTATCTGCCGTCCCATCCGAAGGTTCCGGCGAAACAGCCCGATCTGAAACCGGGAGGCGGGCGCTTCAAGAGAGTGCTCTACTTTACGCCGGATTCGCAATTGAACGAAGGCAATGCATGGGTCGATTACTTCGAGAAGAATTTCTTGAAATAGTCGGGCGAGCCATCGTAAGTTGATCTAAGGTCGATGCGCAAAAACGACCCTCACATTTTCGATGGTCGACGTAGCGCAGGAATCATTAACAAACGGCAAAGTTCAAAGTGGAGCATCGCGGAGTTCGTTCTCGCGATGACGCTGGCCGCGTTTTTTCACCTTCAATCACTGAACGGCGCGTCGGTTGAAGATGTCGCGCTATTGAAATCCGCTGACCGGCAAAAAATTCTCGTCGAAGGCGCGAAGAAGGAAGGCAAGCTTTCTTTCTACACGACGTTGATTGTTGAGCAGGTAGTGCGGCCGCTCAAGGACGCCTTCGAGAAGGAGTATCCCTTCATCCAAGTCGAATTTTTCCGCGGCAACTCCGATCGCATCACGCAAAGACTTTTCGCCGAATACCAAGCCAAGCGCTATGCCGTGGACGTGGTCGACGGCAGTTCGACGACGACGATGGTTCAGCGCGCCGGCTACCTGCAAAAATTTTTCTCGCCGCATCTCGCCGAATATCCCGCGGAGCTAAAAGATCCGCAGGGCTATTGGGGTGTGAGTAACGTCTATTTCCATACCCTGGGGTACAACACCCGCATGGTGAAGCCGAACGAAGTTCCTCGAACGTACGAGGAGCTATTAAATCCACGATGGAAAGGGCAGATGATTTGGTCCACGGGACGCGGCGGTGGCGGGCCGCTCTTCGTAGGCAACCTGTTCCAAACGATGGGTGAAACTGCTGGGAAGGTCTACCTGCAAAAACTCAGAGCACAAAATATTGCCAAGAGCACCGCGAGCGCACGTCAAGTCCTCGATCTCGTTATCGCCGGGGAATATCCGCTCGTTCTCGTCATCTTCAATCATCATGCCTATATCAGCAAGACGGCGGGTGCGCCGTCCGAATGGCTGCCTTTGGAGCCGGTTGCGGCGACGATCAGCACGATTGGCTTGCCGAAATTTGCGCCGCATCCGCACGCGGCTTTGCTGTTTCTGGATTTCGTCATTTCAAAACGAGGGCAGAAGATTTTCCAACTATCAAATTATCTGCCGTCACATCCCGAAATGCCCGCGCTTCAAGCGGATCTGAAACCGGGCGGTGGCCGGTTCAAACGCGTCAATTATATGAATCCCGAAGTACAGTTCGACAAGGGTAACGAGTGGGTGGAGTATTTTCAGAAAAACTTTGTTCAGTGATCCATTTCGTCCGAGATGACAGTCGCTTTTTCGAGGGCCGATTACCTTGACAAGGAAGGGTTCTCAGACTAGCTTCGCAGCAGAAATCACCGCCTTGATTTTAGAAGGGGACTGAGAGATGGCCAAAATCCAGCGGTCATGGATCGTCGTTATCGCAATCGTGGCTGGACTCGCCGACGTAGCGATAACGCACCGAGTCATGGCCGCGACGGTGGAAGAGATCGCACTGATGAACCGTGCCGACCGGCAAAAGGTTCTCGTCGAGGGAGCAAAGAAAGAGGGAAAGGTTTCCTGGTACACGACGCTGATCGTCGATCAGGTGGTGCGGCCTGTGAAAGACGCTTTCGAGAAAGAGTACCCATTTCTGCAGGTAGAATTCTTCCGCGGCAACGCCGAACGCCTGGTGCAAAAGATGCTCGCTGAGTATCAAGCCAAGAGATACGACGTCGACATTATCGACGGCACGGTGTCGCCGACAATGGTGCGGCGAGCGAATTTATTACAGCGATTCTATTCGCCGATGCTGGCGGAATATCCGGCCGATTTGAAAGACGCCCAAGGGTTTTGGGGAACGACCAATCTTTATTTTTTCGCGACCGGCTACAACACGCGCATGGTCAAGCCGAATGAAGTTCCGAAAACCTACGAAGACTTACTCAACCCGCGCTGGAAAGGTCAGATGATGTGGTCGACGAGCCGCGGCTCCGGTGCGCCGATCTTCATCGGCACGATTCTGGGCACCATGGGAGCGGAAGCCGGTAAAACTTACTTACAAAAATTGAAGGCGCAAAACATTGCCAAGACCACTGCGAGCAATCGCCAAGTTTTGGATTTGACGATCGCCGGCGAATATCCCTTGGCGCTGCAAATATTCAATCATCACGCTTTTATCAGCAAATCGGCGGGGGCGCCGGTGGATTGGCAGCCGCATGAACCGGTGACCGCAACCATTCAAACGATTGCCCTCGCAAAAAACTCAGCGCACCCGCACGCCGCGATGCTCCTCCTCGATTTCGCGATGTCGGAGAGGGGTCAAAAGGTTTTTCAGCAATCGAACTACTTACCTTCGCACCCGAAAGTTCCGGCGAAGCAGGTCGATTTGAAACCCGGCAATGGACGGTTCAAGCGTGCCTACTATATCAACCCAGATGCGCAGTACGACAAAGGCAATGACTGGGTGGATTACTTTAACAACATATTTGTGAAGTAGCGGCGCATCGTGGCCAAGCAACAATCGACCAAGACCATCGGCGTGCCGCTGAAAACCCGCACCTCGGGTGGACTTTGGTCGCTGGGAACGACTTCCAATTTTGATGTTGCGACGATCGTGATGATCATCGTATCGGTCGTCACCGCTTATCTTGTTTTGCCGCCGCTCTATTCCGTCATCCAAACCAGTCTGTTCACGACCAAGCTCACCGGTGAGATCGATGAGTTCACGCTCCGCTATTATCAAGATCTGCTGCGCGAGCTGCAGGTCATTGGCCCGTTTCTGAACACATTCTATTTTTCTTTGGGCAGCGCGCTTCTGGCGACCCTGCTTGGCGGCTCAATCGCTTGGATCGTCACGCGCACGGACAGTCCGCTGCGCGGCTTGGGTTATTTTACCGCGTTCGCTTCCTTCGGCACTCCCTTTATTCTTTACACCATCGGCTGGTTATTGTTGCTGGGCAGGGCAGGGCCGGTCAATTACTGGCTTAAAACCGTGCTGGATCAGCCGGGCCCGGTGGTCAACATTTATTCGCTGTTCGGCATGATTTTCATCGAGTCGTTGCTGTGGTCGCCTTTTGTCTTTCTCATGTTGGCGGCCACGTTCCGCTCCATGGATCCTTCGCTGGAAGAAGCTTCATCGGTTTGCGGCGCACGGGTTTGGCAGACCATGCGGCGAATATCGCTCCGGCTGATGCTGCCGGCGTTCTTTTCCGTGATGTTGTTGATCTTCATCCGATCCTTCGAGTCCTTCGAGATTCCCGCACTGGTCGGACTTCCCGGCGACATCCGCGTGCTGACCACGTCGATCTACCTCGACGCGCAGAAGCTGCCGCCGAAGTATGGCAGCGCCGGCGCGTTCTCGGTGCTGTTGATGCTGGTGGTGGCGGCGACGCTCTATTTCTATTTCCGCATCACTCGCGAGGGCGATCGTTTTCACACGGTGACGGGTAAAGGTTACCGGCCCAAACTGATTAACCTCGGCCGCTGGCGTTATCTCACAGCGTCGGCGTTAGTATTTTATTCCGTCGTGCTGCTCGTGCTGCCTTTTCTCATTATTCTCTGGGCGTCTTTGTTGCCGTATTACATGCAGCCGTCCATCGAAGCGATGGCCAAATTCACAGTGAAAAATTACATCACGGCGCTTCATTTCCCGAAAGTCACCGACGCGATCAAAAACAGCATCCTGCTCGGGCTCGGCAGCGCCAGCGCGGTGATGTTACTCACCTTGTTTGCCTCTTGGCTTCTGGTGCGGACCAAAATGCGCGGACGGTGGCTGCTCGACTTGCTGACGACGCTGCCGCTGTTGTTCCCCGGCATCGTCATGGGGTTGGCGATCCTGCGCTTTTATCTGTTCGTGCCGATTCCCGTGTACGGCACGCTGTGGATTCTCTTGATCGCTTTCGTCACCCGCTACATCCCTTACGGCATTCGCTATACTCATTCGGCCTTGCTGCAGTTGCACAAGGAACTCGAAGAGGCTTCTTACGTGTCCGGCGCGTCTTGGTTCAACTCCATGCGCCGCATCGTCGTGCCGCTGATCACGCCGTCGTTTCTCGGCGGCTGGGTATTTATTTTTCTATTGTCCGCCAAAGAATTGTCCATGTCGGTTTTGCTCGTGAGCCCGCAGACGCCGGTGGTTTCCGTCGCGATCTTTGAGCTTTGGGAAAACGCCCAGGTGGGCGAGCTGGCCGCGTTCGGCGTCATTTGGTCGGTGATCTTGGTTTCGATCGCGGTGGTTTATTATGTCATCGCGCGACGCTATGGCGTGCAGCAAAGCTGACGGTTTTGCATTGTTGTAACTTTGCATTTAAGAGTAAGAGAAAGAACCATGCTCACACGTGAAGAAAACGAATTTCTAACTCAAGTCAGCCGCGGCACGCCGTGCGGCGAACTGCTGCGCCGTTATTGGCACCCGGTGGCGGCGGCGGGAGAATTCACGGAAGAAAAACCCATTCGCCCTGTGAAAATTCTCGGCGAGGAATTGGTTGTCTATCGCGACAAGAAAGGCAACTACGGTTTAGTCGGCGAGCATTGTCCGCATCGCTCGGCTTCACTTGCCTACGGCCGCGTCGATGACGAGGGAATTCGTTGCCCGTACCACGGTTGGAAGTTCGATTGCACGGGCAAATGTCTCGAACAGCCGGCGGAGCCGGCGGACAGCACGTTCAAAGACCGCATCAAACATGTTGCTTATCCGGTCGAGTACCTCGGCGGGCTGATTTACGCGTATTTGGGTCCGGCGCCGGTGCCGCTCTTGCCGCGCTGGGATGTGTTGGTGTGGGAGCATGGCAAACGTTGGATCGTCAAGGAATCGATCATCGAGTGCAACTGGCTGCAGCCGATGGAAAACTCCGTCGACCCGTCGCATCTCTATTGGCTGCACGGCGACACGGCGCATCTCGCGCCGCGCGTAAAAAAATACGCCGAGAAGCATGAATTCATTCGCTTCGAATACGGCATCAAAAAACGGCGCACGACTCTGCCGCTGGCGACCGGCGCGGAGCCCGCTGTCGATGAACATCCGCTGCTATTTCCCTCGGTGCTGCGCCATGTGGCGCCGTTCAATGAGGGCAATGGACATCGTCACAACTTACAGATCCGCGTGCCAGTGGACGACTTTCACACGCAGGTTTTTCGCGTAAATTTCGTTCCGTCAGAGACCGAACGCTCGCCCGCGGACGCGCCGGTGCCGTTTCGTTTCACGCCGCTCAAGACCGGACCGCGAGAGTACAAGATGAACATGGTGTCGGCGCAGGACTCGATGGCCTGGGAAACTCAAGGGTTACTCGCCAACCGCGCCCGAGAACACCTCGGTGTCGGCGACGAGGGAGTGATCGAGCTCAGAAAACTTCTGCGCGAGCAAATCGAGCGCGTCCAGCAAGGGCTCGAACCTCTTGGGATTATCCGCGACCCCGAAAGAAACCAGCTGATTGATCTCGGTGTGATCAACGAGCGAATCGGCCTCTTCGCCGCGTCGGACACAAGAGCGACGCTGAGCCGTGCCGCGCGCTGAATTCTCGACGACCTTTCTTTGGCTCTCCGTTCCGGCCATTTCAGATCACTAAATTTTCCCCGCAGATGGGTTTGCAGTTCAGTATTGACGCCGCCACCCGGACAATCGTCGATCCTCCGATCGTTAACGTCTAAAAATTCCATACCTAACATAAGTTATTGATTTTTCTTGGTTTTTTCGCATAGAACTCTTGCCTAAAGAGTTCCAATTCGATTATGATTTGGGAGCGATGAGGCTTTAGCTAAGCGGGAGAAAAATAGCGCTCGACATCGAAGTCGGAGGATTTGGTTATGCTTACTAGAGAAGAAAATGAGATGATCACCCGTGTGGGACCGGGGACCCCCGCCGGAGAACTGTTGCGGCGCTATTGGTTTCCCGTCGGTGTCGCGAGCGAGCTTACCGCTGAAAGCCCCACGCAAATCGTGCGGATTCTCGGCGAGACGCTGGTGCTGTTTCGCGACAAGAAAGGCAACGTCGGTCTGTTAAACGATCGCTGCTCGCACCGCGGCGCGTCACTTTGTTATGGACGCGTCGAGGAACGAGGCATCGCTTGCCCTTACCATGGCTGGCTGTACGACACCAAGGGAAACTGTCTGGAGACGCCCGCTGAACCCGCCGAAAGCAAATTTCACCTGACCGTAAAACAAAAATCCTATCCAGTGCAAAAATTAGTCGGTCTTTACTGGGCCTACCTGGGGCCACAGCCGCTGCCGCTGATCCCAAACTTCGATGTTTGGTATCGTAAGGATGGTCACCGAAAAATCTTCATTCAACCGCAACTCGACTGCAATTGGTTTCAAGCGATGGAGAATTCCATGGACCCGGCGCATCTGCAGATTCTCCATCAGGATACGGCCAATCGCGGCCGGCCGATTCAAGACAGCACGCGCGGACTCACGGATGACGTTCAGGAATTCGACTTTTACGAGGTCTCTTATGGACTCATGAAACGTCGGACGTACAAAAACGGCATGATCGACGAGCATCCGGTGATCTTCCCGAATATATTGCGCCAGGGAAACGTCGGTCAAATTCGCGTACCGATGGATGATACACACACAAAAGTTTACTTCGTGCGCTTTTTCCCGGCTGAAAACGGCGAGATTGTGGAGAACGACGAGCCGCCCGTGGAATATATCAAGCCGTACAAGAATCCTCCCGACGCGCTCCATCCCTACACGAAATTCCGCATGGATATGGTGCAGGCCCAAGACCATATGGCCTGGGAAACTCAGGGGCCGATCGCGGACCGCACAACCGAACGGCTGACCAGCTCGGATCGTGGCGTCATCCTGCTGCGCGAAGTGATGTTCCGTGAATTGAAAAAGGTGAGGCAGGGTCAAGATCCTCTGGGCATCGTTCGCGATGCGGCGAACAATCCATTCATCGACACCCATTTGCTGGAGTCCATCGCGCAAATCGGCGACGATCGCGCGCCGCGCGCCGTCAATCAGTAACGCTCCAACCGAGCTCCTCGATCCCCCTCCGAGGGGCTCGGTTGTTTTTGCTTCGAGTCCAGAGTCTGCTACTCGGGATTTTCTCAACGAACGCCGAATTCAATCGCGATCATCCGCCCGGTTTCCCGCGCGCCCGATCCAACTCTTAGCTTGCCTTGGCATTTGACCGAGGCTATGATCCAGTCGCTTTCCGTGACGATCAAATTCAAGAATAGCGGAGAATAAATTTTATGGCAGATCAAACAAAGTTGCGCGAGTTGGTTGCCCAGTCTTGCCGTGTCCTCGGCAAACTTAACCTTACAAAAGAGCCCAGCGGCCACGTCAGCGCGCGCGTGCCGGGCGAGGACAAAGTTCTCATCAAAGCGCGCGGGCCCGAGGAATCGGGTCTGCGTTTCGTGAGCGCGCGCGATATCATCACCGTCGATTTCAACGGCAAGAAACTGGCGGGCGACGACGGCCTGGATGTGCCTCAGGAAGTCTTCATCCACACTTGGCTCTATAAGACGCGGCCGGATGTTGAATGCGTCGTGCATGTGCATCCGTTGACCGTTGTGCTGTTCACGATTTGCGGCAAGCCTTTGCAACCTCTCTTCGGCGCGTACGATCCGTCTGGTCTCCGCCTGCTGGTGGAAGGACTGGCGACTTACCCCAGAAGCATTACTGTATCCAGTGAAAAGCTCGGCGAAGAATTCGCAAACGCGATGGGCAAGAAGCAAGCCTGCCTCATGCGCGGCCATGGGATCACCAGCGCGGGGCCGAGTATCGAAGACGCGACGCTTACGGCGATCAAACTCAATGACGCAGCGGTGATCAACTACCAAGCTTCGCTGCTTGGCACGCCGCAACCGATTCCACAGGAAGACATTGAAATTCTCGTCGGCAAGTCGCGCAGTGACAGCAAAGGGGTGCATGCCAATTCCAACTGGCGCTATTACTGTAAGCTGCTCGATGAGGAATAAGTCTCCAACGCGTTCCAATCGTTCAAAACGTTCAAGTCGTTCAAATCGTCGGAAAGCGAATAGCAGGGTCCAAGAGTAACGCTTTGATCGATTGTTATGGCTCCGCCGGTTCTCGAATTTCGTGCCGTCATCAAACGCTTCGGGACCGTCAACGCGGTAGACGGTGTGAATTTTGCCGTTCAGCGTGGTGAGATTTTTACTCTGCTCGGTCCGTCCGGCTGCGGCAAGACGACCACGCTGCGCTTGGTGGCCGGACTGGAAGAGCCGGACGACGGGGAGATTTACATCGACGGCAAGATCGTCGCGGCGCCGCAACGGGGACTGTTTCTGCCGCCGGAAAAGCGCCAACTTGGAATGGTCTTTCAATCCTACGCAATCTGGCCGCACCTCACGGTATTCGAAAACGTTGCATTTCCGCTTCGGGTGCGACGTGAATCCGCCGACTTAATTCGACAACGGGTCGATCATGCGCTGGAGAGTGTTGGTCTCGATGGCTTTGCTGATCGCGGCGCGACGCAACTTTCCGGTGGGCAACAGCAGCGGGTCGCGTTAGCGCGGGCGCTGGTGTACGAGCCCGCCGTATTGCTGCTCGATGAACCGCTGTCGAATCTCGACGCCAAGCTGCGCGAGCAGATGCGTTTCGAGCTGCGCGCGCTGCAGAGGAAACTGACGCTGACGATTCTCTATGTGACCCATGACCAGACCGAAGCGATGACGCTGTCGGATCGCATCGCGGTGGTCAATCGGGGCCGCTTTGAACAAGTGGGATCGCCTGAGGAGGTTTACGAGAAACCGGCGACCACGTTTGCGGGCGAGTTTCTCGGCCGGACGGTTACGCTCGACGGAGCGCTGAGGAAACCAGTTGGCGGCCAATGGATTGAATTGACTGGCGGCGGGCGCCTTGCGGTTAGCGCATATTCAACCGACTCGTTGCGCGATGGCGCGCCAGTGCGGCTGATCGCGCGGCCGGAGGATATCGAAATTCTTCCGCCGGCGGAACCTGCATCGAATCAGATCGACGCGACCGTCGAACAAGTGGATTATCTCGGCGACCGCTTCGAGTACTATGTGCGGGCGGCGGGCGCAGTTTTAGTTCTGTCCGCTCCCAAGCGAGACCGTTACCCAATCGGCGCCAAAGTCCGACTGAGCTTCGATCCGAGCGCCGTGACTATTCATCCGCGCTGAGGCTTTGATGAGCATCCCGGCTTCGACTCTAGAGCTACCGCGGCCGAGATTTCGCCTGCGCCCGATTCGTGTGGCGGAATTCTCAATGCTCTTGCTCTTCGCGGTGGTGACGGGACTGCCGCTTCTGTTTCTGCTTACCGGCAGCTTCAATTTAGCGCAGCCAGGGCGAGCGGCCGCGTATGGATTTGATAATTGGCTCCGCGCGTTCAACGATCCGACGACGATCAGCGCGCTTTGGATGAGTTTCCTTCTTGCCGTGGCGCGTCTGATTCCCGCGATCATGATTGGCGTGATGTTCGCGTGGTTGATCGCGCGCACCGACATGCCGGGTGGCAACGCCATCGAGTTTTTTTGCTGGGTTGCGTACTTTATTCCGGATTTCCCGCTGACGCTTGCGTGGATTTTGCTTCTCGATCCTAATTACGGCTTCCTCAACACATTGGCGCGTCATCTGCCGTTCGTCGACGGGCCGCTGTTCAATCCGTACAGCTTCTGGGGCATCGTCTGGGTGCACACTTCGGCGGGCGGTATCTGGTTTAAGGTGATTCTCTTGACGCCGGTGTTTCGCCGTCTCGGCGCGGCGCTGGAAGAAGCGGCGCGAGTCGCCGGCGCCAACACGGCGACGATGCTTTGGCGCATAACGATTCCATTGCTATCGCCGATGATTTTGGCGGTCTCGGTGTTGAGTTTCATTCGCGGTCTGCAATCGTTCAACACCGAGCTTCTGCTCGGCACCCCCGCGGGGATCTACGTTTACTCGACGCGGATTTATGACTACATCCACCGCGAGCCCTCTTCGTACGGCGAAGCGACGGCGCTCGGTTCCGTCTTCATCCTCACTCTCGGCGCGCTGCTGTTTCTCTACTGGCGCTTTCTTCGCGGCAAGCGGCAATTTACCGTGGTCACGGGCCAAGGTTATTCGACCTTGCGCGTTAAGCTCGGCAAGTGGCGCTGGGTCGCGCTGGCGGGTTGCCTTTTTTATATTGCGGTCATGACCGTGCTGCCTTTGATATTTCTCATCATCGGCTCGTTCATGCGCCGCTACGGTTTCTTCAATATCAACTCGCCGTTTACTCTGGCGCATTGGCGCGATCTTCTCAGCGATCCGATTTTTCTCTTGTCGTTGAAAAATAGTTTGATCATCGCCTCGATCACGGCGGTAGGCGGCATCGTGCTCTACTCCACGGTCGCTTACTTACTGGTATCGCGCCGCGCGGTTGCGGCGCCGCTGCTGGAAGGGCTTTGCTGGTTGCCGCATATTCTGCCGGGCATACTCCTTGGGCTCGGGATTCTGTGGTTGTTTCTCGCCACACCGCTGCGCTTTCTATTCTACGGCACGGTTTGGGGCATCGCCCTGGCGCTCATGGTGAGCGACAGTCCGGTGACCACTCAAGCATTCAGAGCGGGATATTTGCAGCTCGGTCGCGGACCTCGAAGAAGCGGCGCGCGTAACCGGCGCGTCGTGGTGGTATACCTACCGAAAAATTCTGCTGCCGCTCTTGGCGCCGATCGCCGGCGCAGTCGGCTTGATGAATTTTGGCGGCGCCTTGACCAGCATCAGCACGCCGGTGCTGCTCTACAGCCACCAGTCGAGGCCCCTGGCGATTTTGCTGCTCGAATACAGCGTGACCGGCGAGTTAGAACGGGGCGCCGCTCTCGGCCTGCTGATCACGGCGATGATCTGCGCCATGATGCTGATCGGCCGGCGTTTGGGTCTTCAGTTATCGGGGCTGCAATGATACATGACCGTGGGGGCATTATGGCTTGGCTTATCCTAATCATCGCAATGCTCGGATGGAGCGCGCCTGGATTTGCGCAAACCAAGGCGAGCGACAAAGAATGGAATGCCGTCGTCGAGGCGGCGAAAAAAGAAGGCAAAGTCGTTGTCGCCGGCTCTCCCGATCCGGTCATGCGCAACGACGTGATACCGAAATTCAAAGAACGCTACGGCATTCCCATCGAGTTTATCGCCGGCCGCTCGAGTGAAATCACGGCGCGGATCAAAACCGAGCGCGGCTCGGGTATTTACAGTGTCGATGTTTTTCTCGCCGGGCCCGATACCACGGCCACGACGCTCTACGGCGAAAAGTTGATCGATCCTCTCAAACCGCTTCTGATCATGCCGGAAGTTACCGACGCCACGAAATGGAAACAGGGCAAAATCTGGTTCGCCGATCCCGAAGAGCGTTTCGTCGCGCGCGCTTTCAGCAGCGTGGCGACCTTGTTGTTCATCAACACCGATCAGGTGAAGCCGGAAGAGATGCGCGCGGCCAAAGATCTGCTCAATGCCAAATGGCGCGGCAAGATTTCCACCGAAGACCCGACGACCACCGGCTCGGGCGCCAACGCCGCGGCCAGGTTTTATCATGACTTCGGCGAAGATTTCGTCCGCAAACTTTATATCGAGCAAAAGGCCGTGCGCACGCGTGATCGCAGGCAGATGAGCGACTGGTTGGCGCGCGGCACGCAGCCGATCTGTCTCAGTTGCCGCGAGGACGACGTCCGGCCATTGATAAAAGACGGCTTCAAGATTCTCGAAATATTTTCGCTCGCCGATATGCCCGGGTCGGTCAACGGTTCGCCGTGGATGTTGACTCTCGCGAACAAGGCGCCCAATCCGAAAGCAGCGCAACTTTTCGCCAACTGGATTCTATCCAAAGAGGGGCTCGGCACTTATGCGCGCGGCTTCGGCTCCGTTAGCCTGCGCACGGATATCGACGAAGCGAATCTGAATCCCGGCAATTTACCGAAGAAGGGCGTTAAATATTTCGACGATACCGATTGGAATTGGATCGTCACCGGCCGCCAGGAGAATCGTGAGAAAGTATGGCAAGTGCTAAAAGGAAAATAGTCGTTCAAAACGTTCAAAGGGTTCAGCCGTTCAAATCGTTTAGTGAAAAACCAGGAAAGGTGGAAGAGTGATGGCTAAGAAAATCAAAATTCATTATCGGGCGCCGAGTCACGTACCGCTGTGGAAAGTGATGGAGGAAGGCGGGTTTCTGGAGAAGCACGGATTGGAAATGGAGATGGGCTCGCTCGAAGGGCAGCGCAAACGCGCGGCGGACGGGTTGAAGGCGGGTGACCTCGATGTCGTCTCGGGCAATCATCACAATTTGTACGTGCGCAAGGCGCTCTACGGCGATCCCTACGTGCACATCGCGCAGAGCAACAATGCCTGGCGGGAAAATTATCTTGTTTGCGGTAAAGGCATTGAGGGCCTCAAGGATCTAAAAGGCAAGCGCGTCGCCATGGACGATTATGACGGCCATACCGGCTTAAACGTCTGGCTGTATCTTAAACAACATGGCTTGGAAGAAGGGCGCGACGTCGAACTGGTCACGGACCCAGTCAAAGGCGCAGAACGGGCCAAGGCCGTTACTGAAGGCAAATACGACGCCACTTTTATTCGCGCCGTGGATCGCCTGCGCGCGCTCAAATTCAACGCCAAGATCGTCGAAGTGCCGCCGATGGCGATGATCGAAGGCGTGACGCTGACGACGACGACCACGTATGTGAGTAAACACGAAGACGAGTGCCGATCCCTGATTATGGCGCTGATCGACGGCACTCATTTTTTCAAAACCAAGAAAGCCGACACCATCGCTATTATTAAAAAACATTGCTCCCAGCTGCTCAAAATGCACGATGACCAGGAGTGGGATTGTTTCTACGAAAACCAAGCCGACTCGCTGGAGAAAGCTCCGTATCCGTCCATCGAGGCTATTCAAAACGTCTTCGCGCTCGGCGTGAAGCGCGATCCGGAGATCAAGGAATTCAACCCGCTGGCGCTGTGGGATTTGCACTACGTCAAGGAGATCGATGACAGCGGCTATATCCGAAAACTCTATCAATAAAGACCCCTTTTTAGGTAAGCTGGCTGGTAAAAATTGATCGTTTTGTGAGGGTATTGACGTGATAGCGTAAAAAAAGGTAAAACCTCCCCCGATTATGCATCCCAAACACTACATAGATCAGCAACGGGGAGGAAATAATGAAATCGGCCATCATTAAATCATTGTACGGCATGCTTGTTTTGGCCTTGCTGACAGGTTGCGGCGTCCAGATGGGTGACGACTCCGCCAGAACGCCAGTGACGGGATCGGCGGGCGGCGCAACCTCACAAAACGCCAATGCCAAGCTGGAGCGCTGCGATCAATCGCTTGGAACTTTGGCTGTCATCGAAGACCAGACGTCGCCCTGGTACTATCGACTCACTCGGGAGTACAAGCTCACCTCGACGGTTCCGCTCATTCGCTTGCTGGTGCAGCAGTCCAACTGCTTCGTTGTCGTCGAGCGCGGCCGAGCCTTCGGTCAGATGCAGGGCGAGCGGGCCCTCCAACAAAGCGGCGAGCTACGCGAGGGAAGTAATTTCGGGCAAGGGCAGGTCGTGGCTGCGGATTATTCGCTCAATCCGATGATCACGTTCAGCCAACGGGATACCAAAGGTCTGGGAGGCGCATTAGGTGGAATTCCCTACGCCGGAGCGTTCGGTGCACTCGCGGGCGGTCTTAGAACCAGCGAAGCATCCACCACGCTTACCTTGGTGGATAATCGATCGGGCGTGCAACTGGCTTCTGCCGAAGGAGCTGCGTCGAATACCGATTTCAATCTCTTCAGCGCCGGCTTCGGTTCGGGGGGCGGGGGAGGACTCGGAGGATACACTAACACTCCGGAAGGCAAGGTCCTTGCCGGCGCGTTTGCAGATGCTTATAACCGGCTGGTTCAGTCCGTGCGAAATTACAAAGCTCAAGAGGTCAAGGGTGGTCTCGGCACCGGCGGCGGCTTAGGCGTCCAGGGTGGAACGACGCCTGCATCGCAGGCTTTGACGCCGGCCGCGGCGGCGGCGCCAGCAGCCAAGCCGGCAGCAAAACCGGCACCTAAGCCCGCGGCAAAACCTGCGCCGACTAAACCGCCCTATTAGACTTAAATAAGAATCTAACGGCATCGACTCAAGCCCAGCGAGGGATTGCTCCTCGCTGGGCTTTGTCGTTTAAAGACCATCAGTGACATCTCCCGATCCTAAATCGACTGCGGATTCCAGCATCGAGTAAAAAAACTAGCTCTCGATTTCTGAGTCAAAATACCGCCGTACGTTTGACAGATGTGGACGCTCGGCGCAAGAAAAGATATGACATGACGAGGCCGGTATTTGGATCGAGGGCGAAATTTATCTGCATGGATTTATCTCGCCTCGATTTCTTCAGATCGACTCAATTTACGGAGGAAGAATGACCGCGCTACCACAACCGATCAATCTTTTTGAATTCGAGCAATTCGCCAAAGAGCGTTTGCCGAAAGAAGAATATGACTACATCGCCGGCGGCGCCACGGACGAGATCAGCGTCGATCGGAATCACCGCGCGTTTGCCTCTTGGGCGCTGCGCCCGCGCGTGCTGCGCGACGTGAGCGCATTGGATCTGTCGACCACGGTGCTTGGCACCAAAGTGAGCTTGCCGGTTTTGATCGCGCCTTGCGGTGGACACAAGCGCGCCCATCCCGACGGCGAGCTCGCCACCTATCGCGCCGCAGCGGCGTGCGGCAGTATCATGGCCGTCAGCGCCAATTCGAATACGTCTTTTGAAGAACTGGCAAAAGCCGCGCGCGGACACTTATGGGTCCAGATGTATCCCTTCCGCGATAAGGAAATGACTCAGGAGTGGCTCGACCGTGCCAAGGAAGCGGGATATGAGGCGATCATCGTCACCTTGGATTCGCAATGGCCGCCCAAGCGCGAGCGCAACATCCGCAATAATTATCGCAGGACGCGCGGTGTTAACTATCCAAAGACGAATGCGGAGACGCCGAGACCCGCAGGCAGGGCCGGAGAAGGATCCGACCCCGCCGCGACCTGGAACGATTTAGCCTGGATCAAGTCCGCCACGGAACTTCCCGTTATCGCCAAGGGCGTATTGACCGGCGAGGACGTCGAGCTTTGCGCCGAAGTCGGCGCTGATGGCGTCATAGTTTCCAATCACGGCGGGCGCCATTTGGACAACACCTTGGCGACCATCGAAGTGCTTGCCGAGGCTGTGGCGGCGGCCAAGGGTAAGCTGGAAATCTACCTCGATGGCGGTGTGCGGCGCGGCGCCGATGTCGTCAAGGCAATCGCCTTGGGGGCCAAAGCCGTCTTCATCGGCCGGCCACTTTTTTGGGGACTCGCCGTCGACGGCGAAAAAGGCGTTATCCGTGTTTTCGATATTCTGCGCGAGGAAATCGAAATTACCATGGCCAAATGCGGCCGGCCGACTGTCGCCAGCATCGATGCATCGACGGTCGTCAAGGCGCCGCCACTGTAAGCACAGTCGTTGAGCTCGGGAGTTTCAAGTTATCGGCAGCGGCCTTGGGTTTAATTCATGGATGCAGTCACTGACAAGATCGCCAATTACGCCGCTTCTACGAGGTTCGACCATTTAACCGCGGAAGCGGCGCACGCCGCGACCCAGCGGCTGATAGATTCGATCGGCTGTGCGCTCGGAGCCTTCGACTGCGAGCCCGCGCAGATCGGTCGGAGGCTGGCAAGCGGGCAGGCTCCCGGCAAATATGCAGGTCGCGTGCTTTGCTTCGGCGATAATTTACCTGCGGAGTCCGCGGCGTTCATTAACACCGCGATGATTCGCAATTTTGATTTCAACGATCGTTATCCGGGAGGGCATCCGAGCGATTGCCTGGGCGCACTGCTCGCGTTGGCGGGCAGCATGCAAGTGGACGGGAAAAGTTTGCTCGCCAGCATGATCGTGGTTTACGAGATTTTTGCGCGTCTGAGTGATGCCACGACGCTCAGCCGGCGCGGTTGGGATCAAGGCTACGCCATCGGCATCGCGACCGCGGCGGGAGTTTGTAACCTGCTGAAACTTTCCGCCGATGTGACCGCGCACGCGGTTGGCATCGCCGCAACTTCCAATCTGCCGTTGCGGGTTACGCGCTCGGGCGAGCTTACGCCGTGGAAAAATGTCGCGACGGCATACGCCGCGCGCAATGGACTTTTTGCCGCATTGCTCGCGGCCGAAGGCATGAGCGGGCCCGGCAGCGCGTTTGAGGGCCGCAATGGACTTTGGGAAAAGGTCACCGGCCCGTTCGATTTGGCGCCGTTTCCCTGACGAAGGTGGCGTCTATCTGACGCCGCGGGTTCAACTCAAATACTGGCCCATCGAAACTAATGGTCAAGCTGCGGTGTGGGCGGCGCTGGAGCTGCGTGCGAAAACCAAAGCAGACGAGTTAAGAGAGATCGAAGTCTTTACCTCGAAGTTTACCTGGTTCGAAATCGGCAGTGAGCCGGAAAAATGGGATCCCAAGACGCGCGAAACGGCGGATCACAGCTTGCCGTATATTTTTGCCCGAGCGCTCGTCGACGGACCGATTCGCGTTTCTTCATTCAACGACGAAGCCGTTCGAGATCCGGCGCTGCGGCCGTTGATGCAAAAGATCAAAGTGATTCCGGACGATGCCATCGAAGCTCTGCTGCCGGCAAAAGTCTTGATTCGAGTGGTTGCGACGACGCAGGACGGCGCCCGGCATTTCGTCGAAGTGGAAAATCCATTGGGCCATCCCGACAATCCGATGCAAGACCACCACATCGAAGAAAAATTTATGGCGTTGGCGGAACCGGCACTGGGCAAAGATCGCAGCCGCACTGCGCTGGAAAGTTGGTGGCGCGTAAAAGATGCTCAGCACATCGGTGCGCTCATGAATCTGGTCGACATTCAACCTGCGTTGTGAACGTCAGATGAAGACGTCGAGGTGAATCAAGCCGTGGACGAAATCCGAATCGTCGATACGACTCTGCGCGATGGCGATATCAGCCTTTGGGCCTATGGCATGACCACCGGCATGATGCTGCCGGCGTTGCGCCACATGGACGAGGCGGGCTTCGATTCCATGGAGTTTTTCTTGAGCTTGCGTTTCAAAAAATTCGTTCGCGAGCACAAAGAAGATCCGTGGGATTGGCTGCGGCTTGGAACCAAAGAGATCAAAAAAACTCGCCTGCGCTATCACGGCGGGTTGCACAGCGGCTTTGAGTTCATTCCGGAGTGCATCCGCCGGTTGGTGATTCAAACCGTTGCCAAGTACGGCATCGATCTGACCCGCACTTCCAACGCTTGGAATGACTTCGAAGCTTTGGGAAAAGAAGCGAAAGAACTTAAAAAGCTCGGCATGGAAACGGTGATGAACCTGATCTA
This sequence comes from uncultured delta proteobacterium, assembly GCA_963755715.1. Classification (GTDB taxonomy): domain Bacteria; phylum Desulfobacterota; class Binatia; order UBA9968; family UBA9968; genus DP-20. The sequence goes on along the minus strand of CAVWLW010000027.1, from coordinate 208,077 downwards.
CTCGATCTCGCCGCGCCACACCGACGAGTATTACGCGCAAAAAGCGCGCGACGCGGCGGCACTGAAGCCGTATCGGCTGTGCTTCAAAGACGTCGGCGGCATGTTAACGCCGGACCGCACGCGCGATTTGGTAAGACTCATCAAACAAAATATCGGCGACACGCCGCTTGAGTTCCATGCCCACTGCAACAATGGGCTTGGCGCCTTTCAATCTGCTCGAAGCGGTGAAAGAAGGCGTGCGCATCGTTCATACCGCGATACCGCCGCTCGCCAACGGCTCGTCGCAACCTTCCGTGTTCAATGTCGTCGGCAACCTGCGCGCGTTAGGATATAAGCCATTGGTGAATCTCGACGCGCTGCCGCCGGTGCGCGAGCACTTCTCGTGGATTGCCAAGCGCGAGGGCTTGCCGGTGGGCGCCCCGCGCGAATTCGATCAAGCCTGGTACGGCCATCAGGTGCCGGGCGGTATGATTTCGAACCTGCGCCATCAGCTCAAGCTGATGGGCAAAGAGGAAAAGTTGCAAGAAGTGCTGGAAGAAACCGCGCAGGTGCGCGCCGAGCTCGGCTATCCGATCATGGTGACGCCGTTCGCGCAGTTTGTCGGCAGCCAAGCGGCGATCAACGTAATTCTGGGCGAGCGATATAAAGAAGTCACGGATCCAGTGATTCAATATGCGCTCGGTCTCTGGGGCAAAGAAGGCAGCGATCATATGGATTCAGCCGTTAAGGCGAAAATTCTCGATCGTCCGCGCGCCCGAGAGATTGAAAAAATCGAGTACCCGGAGCCGGCGCTCGAAGAAGTGCGCAAACAATACGGCGGACCACATTTGTCGGACGAAGAATTGCTGCTACGCTTCTACGCGGGTCCCGAGTTTGTCGATGCTCTAAAAGGCGCGCCGCCGAGGAAGGAATATCTCGCGCGCAAGCCGCTTGTGCGTCTGGTCGAAGAGCTTGGCAAAAAGAAACTGGGGCACGTCCATATCCGCAAGGGCGACTTCTCTCTCACCGTCCAAAGAACGGAATAATCGCGTAGCCGGCGAATTCTTTCACGTTCAAAGAGCGATTGACGCAAACCGTGATGCAAACAAAAATCGAGCGCGCCGCGCCGGCGGCCTTATTTCGCTGCTGGTTGTGCTCTGCGCGATCAATCACAGTTCCCTTGCTTGCGCGGCGGAGTCGTCGGCGCTCGTCGAAGGCGCGCGCAAGGAAGGGCGGCTGGTTATTTATTCGCTCCTAGCCGTGCCGGATCACTCGCGCATCGTCAATCATTTTCGAGAAAAATACCCATTTGTCGAAGTGTCGCTGACTCGTCCCGGCGCCAGCGAGCGGATCACCGCAAGAGTGATGACCGAAGCGCGCGCCGGACGGCCTTTGGTCGACGTGATCGGTATCAGCCGGCTCAATATGACGGCGCTCATCCAGCGCAGCCTGATCATGAATTACGAATCACCGGAAAGAGCCCGCTTCGATCCAGCGTTCAAAGACCGCAACGGCTTTTGGACCGCGTTCTACGTCAATCCAGAAGTGACCGCATATAATACCCGGCTGATTGCCTCGACCGCCGCGCCCAAGGCCTACGGCGATCTTTTGGAGCCGCGCTGGAACGGACAGCTCGCGTTCGAGCAAACCGCCATCGAGTGGTTCGCGACGCTGCTGCGCCACTGGGGCGAAGACAAAGGCCTCGCCTTCATGCGCCGTCTGGCCGGGCAAAACCTGAAAATACTCAACGGCAATACTTTAATCACTCAACTGGTCGCCGCCGGCGAACACGCAGGCGCGGTTTCGCTGAACGGTCCGCGCGTGGAGCTCACCAAGCGGCGCGGCGCGCCGATCGAATGGGTTGCTCTCGATCCGACGGTCGTCGACGTCGTCACGATTGGCATTGCGGCGAACGCGCCCCATCCCAACGCCGCCAAGCTTTATTTGAACCACGTATTATCGAGAGACGTGCAGGAGACCTTGCTCGAAGAACAATTCGTCAAACCTTCGGGGCGTACCGATGTGAAATCCGCGTTCATGGCAAAGATCAGGAACGCCAAAGTGCAAATGATTTCCGTCGACGAATCGCTGGGCGAGCGCTGGGAGCATTACGAAAAACTTTTTCAAAATATCTTTAAATTACAATAAGCGCCATTCTACGGGCGCGCAAAAAGGAGGATCGGTGTTTCTACGGTGGGTTATTTTTATTTTTCTAGCTGCGCTCTCTTACTTTCCGTCGTTGAGCTATGCTCAAGCGGTGCGCGTCAGTTATTCGGGACTATCAGGTCAAAACTTGCCGTTCTGGATTACTTACGAGGCCGGGCTCTATAAAAAATACGGTTTGTCGGCTGAAATGCTGCTGATCTCAGGCGGCCTGACCAACATTCAGTCGGTGATGGCAAACGAGATCGGATTTACCTATCTCGGCGGCGCATCGCCACTCCAAGCGACCGTGCAGGGCGCCGATATCGTGATTTTGGCCACGGCGTACGGGCTGATGCCCTATGGCATGGTGTCGGGCAAGAACATTCATGCGCCGGCGGATCTCAAAGGTAAGATATTCGTGGTCGCGCGCCTCGGCGGCATCGAGGAGACCGCTGCTCGAATCGCGCTCGATCGACTGGGTGTCGGCGCGCGCAACGTATCTTTTTTGCAGGCGGGGCCGGACCCCGTGCGCATCGCCGCGCTGGAATCCGGCTCGGCGCAAGCAACGATGCTGGCGCCGCCGGGACTCTTTGCCGCGACCGGGCGCGGTCTCAATTTGCTGGCCGATCTCGGCGCGTTGAAGATCACGTATCCCACCTCGGTGATCGCATCGCGGCGCACCTCCCTGACTCAAAACAGACCGATAGCCAAGCGGTTTCTCATGGCGCTCATCGACGGGCTGAACGTTCACCGGCAAAATAAAAATTTTGCCATTCAGGTATTGCAAAAGTATTCCAAGCTCGCCAACGCCGACGTGCTGGCGCAATCCTATAATTACTTTGTCAAAAACAGTCCCGTCATGCCGCTGTCCGACGCGGCGACGATCCAGGCAGGACTACCGACCGACAAGCCGACCAACCGCAAGATCGAGGATTTTTACGAAAATTCCCTGCTCGAAGAGCTGGATCGGGAAGGGTTTCTAAAAACGCTCGGCAAGTAAGAAATCAATGTGTTTCTGAGCGCTGAGCCGGCCGCGCAGCTCAGCGCCAACGAATGGGAACTGATGCTCTCAGGGCGGGTTACGTCCCGCCCTGAAGAAAAGTTTTTCACCAAGCGAACGACGGACAGATCACAGTCCCGTCGTGCTCGCCGGCGGCTTGCGATGATGGGTCGCCTGTTCGTAAGCGTAGGCGAACTTGATCAGATTGCCGTCGTCGTAGGGACGGCCGATAAAGCAGACGCCTGCCGGTAGATTGTCGCGCGTGAAGCCCGCGGGAACCACGATCGTCGGCGTATAGACTAAAAACGTATTCAGATGCGGCGCGCCTTTTTGGTCGGTGAAGGGCGGCGCGATGCCGTCCTTGATCAAGGTTGGTTGGTGCTCGACGGCCTTGTGCACGATGGCGTCGAGCTTGTGATCGGCCATCACTTTTAACAAATTCGTCATCAGCTCGTCTTGCGCTTTAAGACTTTCGTAGTGTTTCGCTGCGTCGGGCTGCCTTTTGAAACGGTCTTGCGATCGTTTGACGACTTTGGCGAAGTCAGGCGCGGCGATGACTTCCTGCGGCGTCTTGAACGGCGGATTGGCGCTGCGGCCGTAGTAGTTTTTAAACGACTCGTCCGTGTCTCCCGGACCGCCGGAGCGTTTGGCGAGCAGCTCTTTGATCTTCGGAATGACGATGGGATCGACGATGCTCAGCGCCCGCGGCTTTCAACTCGCTGATGGCTTTGTCAAAAACTTCACTTACCTTTTTGAAGTCTGCCGATTCTGGTTCGGCGTTGAGGCCGATCGATTCGCGCAAAATGCCCAGGCGCGCGCCTTTGAGGCCGTTCTTATCGAGAAATTTTGTAAACGTTTCCGGAATATGGCCGACGCTACGCGCCGTAATGGGATCTTCCGGATCGTAGCCGGCCATGACGTCGAGAAGTTTGGCCAAATCTGTGACGCTTCGCGCCATCGGGCCGAGGGAGCCGAAGATCTCCGGCCAGCAGCCGTACACGCCGCCGCGGCTGACCAAACCGGCGGAAGGACGCATGCCGGCAATGCCGTTCCACGTCGACGGTCGGCGGATCGATGCCAAACCTTCCTGGCCGACGGCGACCGTCGAGAAATTCGCCGACACCGATGCCGCGGAGCCACCCGAGGATCCGCCGACGGTACGCTCGATGTCGTAAGGATTTCTTGTCGAGCCGAAAAGCGAGCCATGCGTGTCGCCGCCGCCCAATTCGCCGAGCGTGGCTTTGCCGAGAATCACTGCGCCGGCCTTGCGCAACTTTTCCGCGACGAAGGAGTCACGATCGGGAAAGTAATCTTTGAATAACAGCGAGCCCAAGGTCGTCGGCATGCCTTTGACATCGGCCTGATCTTTCACGATCACCGGAATGCCGTGCAGCGGACCAATGGGGCCGGATGCCTTATATGCCGCGTCGAGGCGGTCGGCTTCTTTGAGCGCGTCGGCATTGATCGTGATGAGTGCGTTGATGTTCGGGCCTTTCTTGTCGAAGGCTTCGATGCGGTCGAGATACATTTGCACGAGCTGATGACAGGTGAGCTTGCCGGATTTATAACCGGTGTGTATGTCTTCGATGGTTGCTTCGACAACATTAAATGCATTTGTTTGAGCCATGAGAATTACTCCTTCAGGGATGGTCTGTTACTGTCTTTGATATTGAAACCTGGCGAAAATGTCCAGGGATGAGCGAGGCGTGAGTCATGGGCACCCCTCACGAAACACCATACAATGAACTGTTGAAACACAGGCGCGATCATGATTATTCCGATGAAGAAGCTTTAATGGAGATGACCCGGAGATTTCATTGATGTCCCAGCGCGTCGCCGGATTTGGCACGACGGTTTTTGTCGAGATCAATGATTTGGCGCGACAACACAACGCGGTAAATCTCGGCCAAGGCGCGCCGGACTTCGATGGTCCGCCGGAAGTTCTCGCCGCCGCGGTCAAGGCCGTAAACAGCGCGCTGAATCAATACGCCCCCGGCATCGGCATGGCCACTGTGCGCGAAGCGATTGCGCAGCATGCCGAACGCTTCTACGGCCAAAAGCTCAACGCCGAAACCGATGTTCTGGTAACCAGCGGCGCGACCGAAGGTGTATTTGCGGCGGTCCTCGGTCTCACTGATCCGGGCGATGAAGTGATTGTGTTCGAGCCGGTTTATGACACCTATGTGCCGAACATGGTCATGGCCGGCGTAACGCCGCGCTACGTTCCGTTGCGCGGGGAAAATTGGACTTTCGATCCGGATGAGCTGGCGAGGGCTTTCAACGCGCATACGCGAGCGATCATCGTCAACACGCCGCATAACCCGACCGGCAAAGTCTATGCGCGCGAGGAGCTTCGGGTGATTGCCGATCTGTGTCAGAAACACGACGTGATCGCGATCACCGACGAAGTGTACGAGCACATTCTTTACGACGACGCGGTTCATACACGACTCGCGACGCTGCCCGGTATGGAAGACCGCACCGTTACGATCAGTAGCTTGGGGAAAACTTTCAGCGTCACGGGCTGGAAAATCGGTTGGGCCGTTGGACCAGCGGCTTTGGTCAACTCAGTGAATCAGGCGCACCAATTCATTACCTACGCCGTCGCTTCGCCGCTGCAGGCAGCCGCCGCCACAGCACTCTGCTTGCCGACTCAATTTTTCGACAATCTGCGAGCGAGTTATCAAGCGCGGCGAAACCGGGTGCTCCATGCGCTTCAAAACGCAGGTTTCAAAGTTTTTCAGCCGCGAGGGAGTTACTTCGTCATGGTCGACTGGCGCGGCGTCGCGCCGGCGCGCGTGACGGATGACTTTCAATTCGCGCATTGGTTGATTCGCGAAGTCGGTGTCGCCTGCGTTCCGGCCAGTCCGTTTTATCAGGAATCGGACAAGCATCTGGGCCAACACTTCGCGCGATTCGCGGTCTGCAAAAAGGACGAAACCCTCGCGGCTGCGTCTGAAAGATTAGCCAGGCTGGGTAAATATTAACGTCCGAGGCAGAACTTTGCCTCCGGGAGTCGTCCTCGATAGCGGTGGGTTGAATCGCTTCTCTTCACTGTGTTAGACCTCAAGCGAAGCAAGGAGGGACCATGGCCCGAATCGTTCACATCGCGCTCAAGGTCGATGATCTGGAAAAAGCCACCGAGTTTTACGAAAAGGGTTTTGGCTTCGTGGAGATGGAAACCGGCCAGGTGAGAGATCACACCTCGCGCCATCTGACCGACGGCACGATCGATCTGGCGCTGATCAAGTATGACAGCGAGGATTCGGCCGAAGCGCGCGCGTCGGGATTGGGCCCCTGCATCCATCACTTTGCCATCGAGGTCGACGACATGAAGGATTCGGCCGCTCAATTGCAAAAATTCGGCTGCGAGATCATCAGCGATCCCGGAGTGATTCCGATCAAGTTTCGCGCTCCCGGCGGTACGGTGGCCGAGATCGTGCCGAAGGCGCGGTACAAGAAACCGAAAGAGCTGGAGTGATGGAGTATTGGAGTACTGGAGTGTTGGTTCCAGAGCATTACACTCCGTCACTCCAACATTCCAGTGGTGCAATCTTCCTCCCAGGAGATTCCTCATGTCGCTGCACGTTAAAGCTAAAGATGTGCCTGAGCGAAAGGTAGTACGCACCGGCGTCGAAGGCGAGGGCGCGATGGTGGTGCGAAGAGGTTACGGCAACGAGTGCAGCCTGATGTACGCCACCCGAGCGCCCGGCTATCACACGACGCCGCACGCGCATGAGGCGGAGCAGATCAATTACGTGCTCGAAGGCGAAATCTGGTTCTTTGTCGAGGAGCGCGGCTTTCTTTGCAAAGCCGGAGATTTCCATCGTATCCCGTCCCACAAGATTCATTGGGCGTGGAACCGTTCCGACGCCGATGCAGTCGTGGTCGAGGCTCACGCTCCCGCGCTGGTCGCCGGCAAACTGCAGCAAACGTCGATCGGTCTATTCGATGAAGCTGAAAGTCCGCAGATGCGGACGCCGAGCGAAAATAACTTTGTGCCCTACGACTGGCAAAGCGTGGAGCGCAAGATTTTTGGTTAGCCGGCGGTTGCTCGCGCGCTCTCGATGTTTTTCTCACAGGTTTCGTTTTGTCACCATGTCAGCGACGCCAGGACGGCCGTGTCTACTCGCGCTAGAATCTTCATGAACGTGCGCAATACTCTCCCGCCTCAGTCTCCATGCTCTTGCGCGAATCGTTAATAAACGCTATTCACAGCGCTCACGTGTAAAACTTCTTATGATACGCGACAAAGGTAATTTCATTTCTGCGGCTTGTCTCGCCGCTTTCGGGATCTACGTGATTTCGGTGGCTGCCAGACTGGACTACGTGTCCGAGGTCGGGCCGGGACCGGGATTTTTTCCGCTCTGGCTCGGCATCGGCCTGGTGCTATTTGCGTCTGGATTGATGCTCGCATCCTTGTCGATCTCCCGAAGCAAGGCTAAAGGCGAATCCAAATCATGGAAAGCTGCCGGTCGCGCCCTGGCCGCATGGTTGGCGCTGATGGTCGCCATCGCTCTTCTGGGCAGCATCGGATTTGCCGTGAGCTTTATAGTTCTCACGATGTTCCTCATCGTCGCTTTGGATCGACGCCCCACTTTGCTTGCGGTCGGCGTCGGCATCGGCCTCGCGGTGTCATTCCATTTGATTTTTGTCGTAGCTCTCGATGTGTCTTTACCGAAGGCATTTTGGGGATTCTGACTCCGGGTTAGATCGTTGAATCATGGAGGACCTCGGTAATCTCCTGCTTGGGTTTTCGGTCGCGCTGACGCCGGTAAATTTATTCTGGTGTTTGGTCGGCGTGATCCTGGGCACCATGGTCGGCGTGTTGCCGGGTTTGGGGCCGGCGGCGACCATCGCGATGTTGCTGCCGCTCACCCTCAAAATGGACCACACGACGGCCATCATCGCGCTTGCGGGTATTTTTTACGGCGCGCGCTACGGCGGCTCAACTACATCGATCCTTTTGAACATACCTGGAGAGTCCTCTTCGGTCGTGACCTGTCTCGACGGCTATCAGATGGCGCGTCAAGGAAGAGCGGGGGCTGCGCTGGGAATTTCCGCCATCGCTTCGTTCGTCGCGGGGACCGTAGGCGTGCTCGGGTTTGATGCTGATCGCGCCGCCTCTGGCGCGCTTCGCGTTGCGCTTTGCTCCGCCCGAGTATTTCGCCTTGATGGTTTTGGGGCTGGCCATGGTGGTTTTCTTGGCCGGCGAGTCGATGGTCAAAGCCCTGCTAGCGATGCTTGTCGGTCTTTGGATCGCGACGATCGGCACGGATCTTTTCACCGCTGAATCGAGATTTACCTTCGGCCAGGTGAAGCTGCTCGGCGGCGTCGACTTTATCGCTGCGACTGTCGGGGTTTTTGCGATCGGCGAAGTCCTGGTGAACCTGGAATCCACAGGGCGGCGCAGAGATTTTCAAGCTTGCGAAAGGGCTCAGAAATCTTTTGCCGACGCTGCAAGATCTCAAGGATTGCCGCTTTGCTTTCTTGAATGGCTCGATGATCGGCTTTTTCGTCGGCGCGCTTGCCCGGCGCGGGCGCGACGGTCGCCTCGTTCTTATCCTACGGTCTCGAAAAGGCGGTCTCGCGCCATCCGGAAAAATTCGGCACCGGCGTGATCGAAGGCGTGGCCGCGCCGGAGGGCGCCAACAACGCCGATGCCGGCGGCGCGCTGGTGCCGTTGCTGACGCTCGGCATTCCCGGCGGCAATACCACCGCGATCCTGTTGGGCGGCCTGATTCTCTGGGGCTATCAAGCCGGGTCCGCTGCTGATCCAGGAACATCCCGGAGCTTTTTTGGGGGCTGGTCGCGAGCATGTACATCGGCAACGTCTTGCTGCTGGTTTTGAATCTGCCGCTGGTGCCGCTGTTCGCGCAGATTTTGCGTTTGCCGTATTACGTTCTCTATCCGCTCATCGTCGGCATCTCCATCGTCGGCGTTTACAGCGTCAACAACAGTCTGTTCGATGTTTGGATGATGGGCCTCTTCGGTTTGCTCGGCTATCTGATGCGCAAGCTCGATTTTCCCGCGGCGGCGCTGATTTTGGGAATGGTGCTCGGCGACGCGCTCGAGCGGGCGCTGCGCCAATCGCTGATGATGTCGCAGGGCGACCTCACGATCCTCGCGAACCGGCCCATTTCCGGCAACCTTGCTGTTCATCGCTGCCGTGATTTTATGTCTGCCGGCGGTTCGCAAAGTGCGCTCCTGGCGGGTCGAAGCTATTGAGCGGGAGAGCTGAAGATGATAGTTGCGGCTGAGACATTAGCGGCCAAAATCTTACGGGAGGCGTGGAAGATGAAACATAGAGCGATTCTATTACCGATCACCATCGCTACGATCATGGCTCTATCGTTGAGTCGTGCTTGGAGCCAGGAGTTCAAGCCCAGCAAACAAATCGAAGCCGTGGTTCATACCGGTCCTGGCGGCGGCTCGGATTTGTTGGCGCGCGCGATCGCCGAACTGCTGCAAAAAGAAAAGCTCATCTCCCAGCGCATGCAGGTCGTCAACAAACCCGGCGGCGGCCCGGCCGTCGCCATGTCCTACCTCGCGGAGAAAAAAGGCGAGACGCACACCATCGGTTTTTTTACCGGCGTGTGGGTGACCAATCCTCTGACCACCGCCGAAGCGAACGTCACCGTAAAAGATTTGACGCCGATCGTCCGTCTGGTTTTGGAGCCCGCGGTGATCGCGGTTAAAGCGGACTCGCCGTACAAGAATATGCAAGACTTCATCGAGGCGGCGAAGAAAAACCCTAAACAGCTCGCGCAGTCCGGCGGCACGATTACTTCGCGGGACAATCTCATGCGCCTGTTGCTGCAAAAGGCCACCGGCGCGCAGTGGAACTTTTATTTCCTTCCCGAGCGGCGGCGAACGGCTGTCCAATCTGCTCGGCGGCCATGTGCAAATGATGGTGATCGAGCCGCAAGAAGCCGGCGAGCAGATTCGCGCGGGAAATTTGCGCGTCATCGCTGCGCTGACGGAGAAGCGGTTGGCGTCGCTGGCCAATGTGCCGACGATCAAGGAGCAAGGCATCGACGTCCCGCTGATTCCGCAAGCGCGCGGAGTCGTCGCGCCGCCGGGCAGCGCCGCGTGAAGTGGTGCAATACTGGGAAGGAGTTTTCGACCGCTTCGCAGAAAACTGCGAGTGGAAGCAGTACGTGGAGCAAAATCAGTTCGAAGACGGCTATCTCAAAGGACCCGGCGCTGAGCAAATTCTTCGACGATCTGACCGTGCAGATGCGCGACGTGCTCAAAGAAGCCGGCGCCAAAGTTGTGCGCTAATTTTATTCTATGAACGCCACGCAGCGTCTGGCGCACTTTGCCCTTGAACTCAATTACAAGCAGTATTCCCGGCGAAGTGATCGAGCGGGCCAAGGCCTGTATTCTAGATACCCTGGCGGTCTCGCTTGTACGGCTCGACGAAGCCGTGGAGCCGCACCGTCAGCGGATTCGTTCGCGACTCCGCGTCTGCGCGGCCGTTCCACCGTGATTGGGCGAAAATTTCTGCGGCGCAGCCGGCGCAAGCGACGCTCGCCAACGGCGTCATGGCCCACGCCTTCGAGCTCGACAACGTGCGCCAGCCGGGCGCGGGCGTCCATCCGGGCGCGACCGCTTTTCTTCCCGGCCTTTGCGATGGCGGAAGAAACGAAAGCCGATGGCAAAGCGTTGCTCACCGCCTTTGTCGCCGCGCTGCGAAGTGATGTCGCGCATCGGCGTTGCCGCAGGAAACTCGCTCGAGCGAAGAGGTTTTCACGCGCCCGGATTGACCGGTACTTTCGGCGCTGCCGTGGCGGCAGGCCGGCTCTTGGGATTGAATGATACGAAGATGGTCAATGCTCTCGGCATCGCGGCGTCGTACTCCGGCGGGCTGATCGAATTTTCCCGCTGCCAGGAAGGCGCGATGATCAAGCGGCTCCACCTCGGCAAAGCAGGGGAAGGAGGAGTGACCGCGGCGCTGCTCGCGAGCAGAGGTTTCGCCGGGCCGGAAAGCATCCTCGAAGGGAAGTTCGGTTTTTGCCAGACGTATTCCGATTCACCAAAGCTTTCTTATCTTACGCACCGCCTGGGGCGCGAGTTCGAGAGCATGAATATCGGCATCAAGCGCTGCGCCTGCCACATCAACGCCCACGCGCCGATCGAAGCGCTGCAAGCGCTTCAAGCCGAAACGGGATTCAAGCCGGAAGATGTGCGTGAAATCACCGTCGGCGGCATCGAGAAGTTGGTGACGCATCATGCCATCTATCAACCCAAAGACTTGATGATGGCGCAGTACAGCATTCCTTTCTGCGTCGCGTTGAGTCTGTATGACGATCCGACCGATCCCGAATCTTTTGACGAGAAAAAGCTCAAGGACAAAAAAATCCTCGCCATGATGCGCAAGGTCCGGCTCAAAGTCGATCGTGAAATCGAACAAAAAGGCTGGGACCGCGCCGCCCGCGTGACCGTCAGTCTCGCTAACAAGCAACGTCCGTCCAAGCTCATTATCCATTTCAAAGGCACGCCGCGAAATCCGTTAACCCAACTCGAAGTTGAGGACAAGGCGCGCAAGCTGACGCGCTCGATCTTGTCCGAAGGGCAGCTCGAGCGGCTGGTCGCGGCGGTCAAAGATCTAGAAAAGCTCGATGACGTTTCGTCCATCGGTGATTTGTTGCGAGGCCCATGATGAAAATCGTCGAGCTCGATACGTATTCACTGGTGCTCCCGATTAAAGAAGTCTATGGCGGTGCCGCGGGTTTCCTCGAAGATTGCCGCTCGCTGATCGTCCGGGTCGAGACGGAGAATGGCATCGAAGGCTGGGGCGAGGCCACCCAGGGGCGGCCGGGCAATACCTACGAGACTCTGGAAACGATGGAGATCATGGCGCAAAAATATTTTGCGCCGGCGCTCCTTGGTCTGGATCTCGAAGAGACGGGTGTTGTCATCAGCAAGCTTCATCGCGTTCGCTATGGCCATCCGATTACCAAAGCGGCCATAGAAATAGCGATCTTCGACGCTTTGGGAAAAGCTTATCGCGTGCCGCTCTGCCGCTTTTTTGGCGGGCCTCATCGCCGCGAGATAAACCTCGTCGGCGGATTGGGGATGGATTTAGGGCCGGAAGTGATCGGCGCGCGCGCTCGCTTGCTCCAACAAGAGGGCTTTCGCACATTTAAAATCAAGATCGGCCAACCGGATCATGCAAAAGATATCGAGCGGGTGCGCGCTGTACGCCAGGCCGTCGGTGACGACGCTTCGATCCGCGTCGACGGCAACGCTGCTTATTCTTTCGCCGACGCGCGCGTTGTCTTGCACGAGCTCAGCCGCTTTCACATCACCGACGCCGAGCAGCCGTTGACCCGCTCCGATTTGCGCAGCCTCGCCGAATTACGCCGCGCCGTCGGCATCCCGATCGCGGCACAGGAAAGCGTGAGCTCGCCGGAGGATGCGCTGGCGGTGCTCGAGGAGCAGGCGGCCGATCTTTTGAAGATCAAGCTCACGCACATCGGCGGATTTGAAAGCGCGCGTGAAGTCGCGGCGGTGGTCGGCGCGAAAGGGCTCCCCGTTGTCATCGGCCAGGGAAGCGCGTGCACGACGATCCTTTCCGCCGCGGAGATGCAACTTCACTGTGCGTTAAAAAATGCTCAACCCGGCGGTGAGATGACCGGCTTCATGCGGCTCGGCGAGCAAGATATTTTCAGTCCCATCACAGTAACGCGCGGCACAGCCTATCCGCCGATGACCGCAGGACACGGCATCGAAGTCGACAAAGAAAAATTGCGGCGTCTCGCGGGCCGTTCTTAACGGCGGTTCACGCCAGCCAACGCTGCGATATTCGCTTCCAGCCAATCTCCATTTCTATCTGACGATCTAGCGCGAAAAATCTGCGCGCGATCGAAATATTCGATGCGCTGCGGAGTTGTTTCGCGAAGTTCAGGTTGTATCATTAGAAAAAAAATGTCTCGGGAGGAGCAATGGCCGAGCCGCTTCGATCCGTTCAGCAGTTGGATTTTACTCCGCAAGATGATGTCTTTTCGTCTCCAGCCGATTGGCGCGATGTATTTGTTTATTTTTTACTCGTGGACCGCTTTGATAATAACAGCAAGGGTCTGCGGCCCTATGTCGCATCGGGGCCGCAAGGCCGAGATCCGGCGCAAGGAAAAATCTTTCAAGGCGGTAATCTCAAAGGAATCATGCGCCGGCTAAATTATATTAAAGGATTGGGCGCCAACGCGATCTGGCTCAGCCCGATATTGAAAAATCGCCGGGAAAAAGCCGACAGCTACCACGGCTACGGCATCCAAAACTTTCTTGAAGTCGATCCGCGCTTCGGCACCAAAGAAGATTTACAGAAACTCGTCAGCGAAGCCCACGCGCGCGACATGTATGTGATCCTCGATATCATCTTGAACCACACCGGCGACAATTGGGCCTATCCCGGCGATTTTCCATACTTCTATTCTAATCAATCAAGCGCTCCCTTCGATTTCGGTTTCTGGCGCGAAAACGAGGCAGCACCGAACCTGCAAGAAGACGACGCGGTTTGGCCGATCGAGCTGCAGCGGCCGGAGAGTTACAAGCGGCGCGGCCAGATCCGCAACTGGAGCGATCCCGAAGAGGCGATCAACGGCGATTTTTTGAGCTTGAAAGAGCTCGATATCCGGCGCGCCGACGTGTTGGACGGGCTGATCAAGGTCTACAAGTACTGGATCGCTGCCGCCGACATCGACGGCTTTCGTTTGGATACGGTCAAGCATATGGAATCGAGTGCGACGGCGATCTTTTGCAACGCAGTTCGCGAGTACGCCCGGCGCATCGGCAAGCACAATTTTTTTATTTTTGGCGAGATCGTCGCCGACGATCAAACGCTGCAGCATTACCTCGGCCGCAACAGCCGAATCGAAGGGACCAACGAACGTTTTCCCTCGCTCGACGCTGCGCTGGATTTTCCCCTGTATTTTATTTTAGAGGAAACCCTCAAAGGTTTTTTGAATCCGGCGGAGTTGCGCGCGCGTTACGAGCGCTTTAAGACCGAGTACGCCGACCACGGCGAAGCCGGCCAATATTTCGTTACGTTCGTCGATAACCACGACCAGATGGCGCGCCCCTATAGGCGGTTCATGCACGCCAATCCGTTTCCACCACAAGCGGCGCAGACGATCGGTTATTTGCTGACGAGCCAGGGAGTGCCGTGCATCTATTACGGCACGGAGCAGGGGTTCGACGGCGGCGGCGATAATGACAGCTATGTGCGGGAGTGCATGTTCGGCGGCGAGTGGGGCGCTTTCGACAGTCGGCAGCGCCACTTTTTCAAACCGGGAAATCCGATCTATAAAAGCATCGCGCAAATCGCCGCGGTGCGCCGAAACGAACCGGCGCTACGCTACGGTCGCCAATATTTTCGAGAGATTTCCGGCAATGGCATCGACTTCGGCTTTCCGCTCGATGGTCGATGCACCCTGGCATACTCGAGAATCCTCGACGATACCGAAGTGCTGATCGCGCTCAATCTCGAAGCGGTTCCTCGAACCGACTACGTGACGGTGGACGCCAATCTCAATAAAGATGGCGCCAAGCTGACCAACTTACTCGACCCCAAAACGCGGCTTAGCGTGGAAACTTGCGGCAATCGTCGCGCGGTTCGCATCTCTCTCGCCGGTCACGGCATGGCGATCTTGCGCCAAGTTTGAATTTTTTACAGCGCTTTCACGCAGCTCCTAATACGCTGCTGCATTTTCCGGGCGGTGATTTCTTGTCCGTGTAAGGGCGCGCCTTGCGCCTCGGACTAAAGCCGATGCCGTTGCCAGCGCGTCCTTTCGCGCGTCTCTTTAGTGATCTCACGGTCGCGCGCCGCCACCGCATTGCCACGGTCGAGTACGATCTTACTTTGCCGATCTGCGGATAGGCCCTATATGCGACTCCAATGCTTTGTCCGCCAAAAAATTGGCACCCGCGATCGAGTCAAGCCTTGAAGCCGTCATGGGTAGATCCTGATCGATCGGAGCACAAAAATGTCAACGATTGACAACCGCCACGATCGGACTTTGTGCGGAAACTTGTTTGTCCACTTGCCATTGTCAAGCCGATTCTACGAGATATCAATATGTTGGCCGATCCTTTCAGCGCCTTCCGAACTGGCATATCAATTGCTCTAGCCTGCATCGTCTGCAAGTAATCGAATAAAGAGGGACAAATGGAATCATTAAACAGCACCGATTCGCACGACATCCAGTTTGAAAAGGAAACCTTTCGCGCGGCGGTCTGCAATCGCTGTGGTGCGAGAATGTTTCCCACAGAGTTGCTCGAAGCGCATATGGATCGTCATGAGTTAAAGGATCTGTTTCTGCAGAGTGAGCTTAAGAAGCTTCAGTTCGCTATGAATCGAATGAGGTAAATGTTTTTTTCGACTTGCCGGATTGCACCGGCAAAACAAGTTCCCGAGCGTGAGCATGGACTCCCCTCCTCGGTTCATGTTTGACGCTATCACCCCGGGGTGTCCCCGCTAAGGGGACACCCTACCCTAAAGCTAAACTTACATTTATTTTCGAAACAGAGCCGCGCGTTCTGTAGTTCGAATTCAAGCGCCGTTCGGTGTGAAGAGACTCCTTTGCCGTGCACGCCGGTTTGACTTCAAAAATTTCTCTTGTTACCGAGTTGTCTGTCGAAGCAGGAGAAATTTCTTGAAGGCAGTTCGCATGCACGGTTACGGCGGCGTGGAGCAACTCTTCTACGAAGAGGCGGACGAGCCAAGATTAATTGAGCCCGATGACGTGATCGTCAAGCTGAAAGCGGCGGCGATCAATCATATCGATATCTGGAACCGCATGGGCGCAACCGGCATTGTCGTGCCGATGCCGCACATTCTCGGTGCGGATGGCGCCGGCGTGGTCGTAGAAGTCGGGGCGAAAGTCGCGAATGTCAAAGTCGGTGATCCGGTCTGTCTCTATCCGCTGACCGGCTGCGGCCAGTGTGAATTCTGCTTGACGGATCGCGACTTCCTGTGTTTTCGTTTGCGCGTCCTCGGCGAAAGAATGGAAGGCACTTACGCGCAATACGTGAAGCTGCCGGCGCAAAATTGTTTTCCTATTCCGCAAAATTATTCATTCGAAGAAGCCGCTGCCTTCCCGCTGGTGTTCATCACGCTGTGGCGAATGTTGATCACCAACGCCGAGCTGAAACCGGGGGAAACCATTCTTATCATCGGCATCGGCGGCGGCGTGGCGAGCGCATCGATGCAGTTGGCAAAAAGACATCGGCGCGCGCGTGATCGTCACCTCCGGCAGTGATGCGAAGCTGGAACGCGCTCGGAGTTTGGGCGCGGATCACGGCATCAATCATCGGAACACGGACATTGTCGGTGCGGTGCAGGCGCTGACTGGAAATCGCGGTGTCGATGTTGTCCTCGATTCCGTCGGCGGCGAAGTCTGGCAGAAAAGCCTTGCATCTTTGACGCGCGGCGGGCGTCTGGTGACCTGCGGCGCCACGGCGGGCGGCCAACCGATCGACGATATCGCGGCGATTTGTTCGAAGGAACTTAAAATCTACGGTTCAACTCTCGGCAGCCGAGAAGAGTTTCGTCAACTGATCAGTTTTTTGACCGCAGCCAAAATCAAGCCGATCATCGATAGAGTTTTTTCGCTCGAGAAAACGGCAGCGGCGCAACGCTACGTCGAAGAGGCGCGGCAATTTGGTAAAGTTGTTCTGAGCATACCGGATGGATCGGAGTCTTGAAAAGGTCAGGCCGTTCCAAGGGTTAAAGCAGTTCAAAATCGTTTAATGCGGGTCATTGGCCCGAATCGGCGATTTAGCCGAGCAACCCGCGCCGATGGAGCGCCTCGGCGCACGCTTCGAGAGTGCGGAGCTGATCATTCGCGGCGAAGCGCAGGACGACGGTGCGCGCGCCGGCTTCGACGTATTTCTCCATCCAGTCGATCACTTCATCCCAAGTCCCAGTGACACATAGCATGGCGTTGGCGACCGCTTCATAGGAACGATTGTAATATTGCGCGAGAAAAGTTTGGCCTTCGATGACCGCATCCTTGCCCCCGGCGGCGAGGGTAAAGTAGATGCTTGCGTGGATTGAACTCGGATCACGTCCAGCATCCGCGGCGTAAGCGCGGATCTTCTGCCAACATTCAGCGAAAATATCAGGGCTCTTGATGTTATTGATCCAAGCGTCACCGAGGCGAGCGACGCGCTTGAGCCCCGGCTCCACGTTGTTCGAAGCGATCCAGATCGGCACGCCCTTAGGTTGGACGGGTTTCGGTTCGAGGGTGACGTGTTCGAAGCTAGTGAATTTGCCTGCGTAAGAAACGTCCTTCTCGAGCCAGAGCCGGCGCATTACTTGGATCAATTCTTCGCTCATTTTCATGCGCGCGCTGGGGTCGAGACCGAGGATTTTGAATTCGTGTTCTGCCGCCGGCTCCTTCGGACGTCCGTAGCCGATGCCGAGATCGATCCGTCCGCCGGTGATCCAGTCAAGACTGGCCAGCTGATAGGCGAGCATGATCGGATTTCTCAGCGCGGCAAGAAAAATCGCCGTGCCGAGGCGTACCCGGCGCGTGCGCGCGCCGACGGCTGCGAGGGTTGTGAGCGCGTCGATTCGTGGGCGCGCCGTGAGGCTGTCGCCGACCCACACGGAACTAAATCCCAGCGCTTCGGCGCGCTCCGCAATTTGCATCAAGGTTGACGGATCGGATCGGCCGGACATCACGGCTTCGCGCGTCGGTAGCAAGACACCAAAGTTTATTGTTGAACGGGTCATCGTGTTCTCACTCCGTGGCGCCACGGATCAAGCGTGCCACGTCGTATTCCATGATCGTTTCGCCGCGTTGATTCTTTACCCACTGGCGATAACGCACGATACCGCCGCCGCGCGCGGGCACCGGCTTGCATCGAGAACTTCGATCTCGACTTGGATCGTGTCGCCGACTTTCACCGGACCGAAAAGCCGCATCTTGTCTAGGCCGGCGAACGCCATGCCGGTGCCGTGAATGATCCCTGTTTGCACCGTGAGGCCTTCGGCCATGCCGAAGGTCAAGCTCCCCGGCGCGATGCGCTCGCCGTATAAACTTTCCTTGCGAATGTATTCCAGATCCAAGAAGAGCGGCTCGGTCAACCCGACGAGCCCGACAAACTGCAAGATATCATGCTCGGTAATCGTGCGCCGGCCGGTGACGTAGCGGTCGCCAGGTTTGAACTGTTCGAATGTTTTGCCGTTCATATCACGCCCTTCTTTTTCAGGCGCTCGATGGCGTCGGCGCTCATGTCGAGCCACGAAGACAGCACCTGCTCGGAATGCTCACCGAGCAAAGGCGGCGGCAACCGCACCGACGCCGGCGTCGCGGATAGCTTTACCGGTAATCCAGCCATGCGCACGGTGCCTGCCGTCGGATGCGCGACTTCCACGAGCATGTCGCGGTGAAGAACTTGCGGCGCATGGAACACTTGATCGATGGTTTGAATCGGCGCGCAGGGAACTTCGGCTTCATTCAGAATTTGGAGCCACGTATCATTATCACGGCTGCGAAAGATTTCGGTCAGGAGACGGATCAAGGCGTCGCGGTTCTCGACGCGATTGGCGTTCTTCTCAAAGCGCGCATCGTCGACGAGATCGGTCTTGCCGATCGCCTTGCAGAAGCGTTGCCAAATTCCTTCGCTGGCAACGCCGATAACCAGATAGCTATCCGCCGTCTGAAAACTTTGGTACGGCACGATGGTCGGATGGGCGTTGCCCCAACGGCCGGGAACTTTGCCGTTCATGAGATAATTGCTGCCGGCGTTGATCAGCACGGCAACTTCCGCTTCGAGCAGCGAGGTGTCGATTTTTTGTCCCAGGCCGGTTTTTTCTCGGGCATAGAGCGCAGCGGCGATCGATTTGCCGAGCATCAAGCCGGCGACGAGATCGATGATCGCCACGCCGACTTTCAACGGCCCGCTCTCCGCCGTGCCGGTAATGCTCATCAAGCCGCCCCAGGCTTGAACGATCAGATCATAACCGGGAACATCCGCCATTGGACCGTCCGCACCGAATCCGGAGAGCGAGGCGTAAATCAGTTTCGGATTGGCACCGCGCAGTTGATCGTCGCCGAGGCCCAATCGTTCCATTGCGCCGGGGCGAAAGTTTTCGATTAAGACATCCGCGCGTTCGGCGAGTTGGCGCACCAACGAAATGCCCTCGGGCGATTTCAGATCGACGGTGAGGCTTTTTTTGTTGCGATTGATGCAAAGAAAGTAGGCGCTTTCGCCGCCGGCGAACGGTGGACCCCAGCCGCGCGTATCGTCGCCGACGCCGGGTTGTTCCACTTTGACCACCTCGGCGCCGAGGTCGCCGAGAAACATCGTGCAGTAAGGGCCAGCGAGAACGCGCGTCAAATCGAGCACGCGGATGCCGGCGAGGGGTCCTGTGTTGAATTCGCTCATGGATCTTAGATTCGGTTCAAATCGTTCAATCGCTTCGCTCCGTTCGGCAGGGGCGATTCATGAATCGCCCCTACACGGAATCTGTAGATTCATTTGAATTCTATGCCTTTGGCCTTAAGAACTTCTTCCAAGGTTTCGACACCGAGCCAGAGGCCGGGCATGCCGCCGGGAATAGCGGCGACCTCGACGGCTTCGAGAACTTCGCGCGGGCTCGCGCCCAGGGTCAGCGCGCGCTCACTGTGCAAACGCACGCCGCGCGGACGGTTGAGCGCGCAGCAGATGCCCACCATGATCAATTCCTTTGTTTGACGCGGCAATGCGCCTTCACGGCCGAAGGTGCCGTCGACGTAGAGGCCTTTGAGCTTCTCGAAATATTCCGGATCGAGCTTGGCGATGATGTTGTAAGCTTTGTTCTCGGCGCCGAGCGAGGTTTTCTCGAAGGCGTCTTTGGACTCTTGTGTCATACTCCCTCCTAAGTTTGCGTTGCGAGGTCGAGCAGAAAGAGTTTTACCACGAAGATCACGAAGGACACGAAGGGTTTTGATAATTGAGACTCGACCTTCGTGCTCTTCGTGTCCTTCGTGGTGAGTCTTATTTTGCTCTCTCGCTGCGTCAATCTTTCCTCGTGTTTTGCGCGATCACGACGTCGACGAGCGCGGGTCCGTTTTGTTCCAAGGCGCGCTTGAGCGCGGGCTCGATGGCGTCGGGTTGTTCGACACGTTGGCCGAAGATGCCGAAGGTGTCGGCAAGCCGGGCAAAATTTAAATCGGGTCCAACCAGTTCGGCGCCCATTTCGGCGGCAATTCTCACGCGCTCTTCGGAGCCGCGGAACTGATTCTTCACCGCCATGTAGGCGCGGTTGTTGAACACGATGACCGTTAACGGCACGCGGTATTTTGCCAGCGTCCACAAACCCTGCAGACCGAACATGGTGCTGCCGTCGCCGAGGCAGGCAACCACGCGGCGATTGCGCGAGGCGAGTTTGGCGCCGATCGCGGCACCGAGGCCCCAGCCAAGATAACCGCCGGAAGAATTGGAAAAGTAAGAGCGGCTTTTGGAGAACTGAAAATTGGCCATCAGAATATCTTTGCTGGTCGGGCTTTCGTTGACGATCAGGGCGTCCTTCTCGATCAACCGATCCATGGTTCGAGCAAGCCGCGCCGTGTTGATTGGCGTTGCGTCCCAGCCCTGTTTGACTCGTGTTTCCAACTCGGTGTTCACTTGTTCCTTGGCTTTTTTGATACAGTCGAGCCGCTCGTTTCTTTTTCCGTTCGTGTCCGAGGCAATCCGTGGATAAACATCGAGCAGAGAGCGCAGCGCGCTGCGCGCGTCGGCGATGATGCCGACGTCGACGGGGAATATTTTGCCGATCTCCCAGGGATCTTCCTCGATGTGAATGCAGCGAGTTTCCGGTTTGATCACCGGCTCCGACAGGTAGCGATACTCGCGGATCAGCCGGCAGCCGATGGCGAGCAACAAATCCGGCTCGCCCCAAACCGGTAGATTGAACGACGGCTGGCGCTCGGCGACTTGAAAGCTCTGCGCGTGATCGGTCGGAAAACTCAGAAACGAGTAGCGTGGCTCCATGACTACCGGCGCGGCGATCATCTCAGCGAACTTGATCAGCTCGTCGACCGCGCCGGCTTTGGCAACGCCGCTGCCGGCGACGATCACCGGGCGCTTGGCTTGCGTAAGCAGCTTGGCGGCTTCAGCCAGCGCTTCGGGATCGGCGCCGATGCGCGGCGCGATGCGCGAGCGCTCGGCGAAAGGATTCTCGACGCTGATCGATTCGCCGAGCAAGTTGCTCGGCAGCGCCAGATAAACCGGCCCGGTCGGCGGCGTCGCGGCGACTTTGAAAGCGCGATTTAAATATTCCGGAATACGGTCGGCGCGATGAACCTCGGCGCTCCACTTGGTGAACTGCTTGGTCATTTCAACCAGGTCTTTGCCTTCCGTGTGCGAGTCACGCCCGACGATTCTCGTGTCGACGTTGGTCGACGTGACGATGACCGGCGAGCGGTCGCGATAGGCGTCGTAAAGCGCGCCGACCGCATTGCAGGAGCCGGGCAAGGTGCTTACTTGGGCGAGCTGGGGCCGGCCGGTCACGCGCGCGTGACCATCGGCCATGGAGACTACGCAGGTTTCATGGAGAGCGAGGATGAAGCGGATTTTTTCCTGATCGGCGATGGTGCCGATAAATTCCTGGCCGCTGGTGCCGGGCAAACCGAAAACATATTCGACGCCATGTGCCGCCGCGACTTCGAGGTATGCTTGTGACGCGATTTTTTCTTGAGGCATGCTTTAATCGCTCCTTCTTCTTACGTACTCCCTCGCTGCGATTCCGAGCAAGGGCGGACACAGAGGTCCGCCGCTACGGTCTCATTTCCAAACCGCGTTGATAAATCCCGTTGATTCCAGCTCGTCCATAAAGCTCGTGTCCATAAATTCTTCGGCTTTACGGCCTTTTGCTTTAGGATTACCCTCCGCAAGCAGGTTCAACGCTGTTTCCACCGTCTTTGGATTGATCTTCGGCACCTTCTTGGTGTAGCGAGTGGTGAAAAGATCATAGGTTGTCGTCAGAAGTTCCCGGTCATTGACTCCGCCGTACTTTCTGAGCGCGCGAATGCCGAGTTCTTTGTCGGTGAGAAGACGGCGCGTGCCCTCGATGTATGCTTTGAGAAATCTCAAAACAACCTCCCGGTGAGAGGTGGCGTATTTGCGGCTTGCCACCACCGTGGTGGAGGGAATGTCCAAACCCGACTCGGCGAAGTCGAGAAGCGTTTTGACACCCATTTTCTCGGCCTGCAATGAATTCGGAAAAGAGATTACGCCGCCATCGACTTTCTTCTGTGCAATGGCCAAAACCATGTCGGGCAATCTGCCGATCTGCAGCAGGTTCACGTCCTTCTGTGGTTCCAATCCCCAATTTTTGAGCACCGGACGAAGCAGCAAATCGGTAAGAGAACCGAAGCGTGTAACCGCCACGGTCTTGCCGCGGAGATCTTTCGGACCGGTGATGCCGCTGTGAACCATGAGCTTCATCGGCTGACTGTCGTTGGAGCTGGCGAGGAGAATGAGGTCCGATCCTTCGACCGATGCTTGGAGAAACACCAGACCGGAGACCGACGAGAAATCCAACTGACCGGCCACTTGGACCGCGATCAATTGAACTCCTTGGACATAGATCATTTCGGGTTCGAAGCCGTACTTCTCAAATAGATTTGCCTCTTTAGTCGCGAAGAGCGGATAGAAATTGGCGCTCGGGGACGGATATCCTACTCTCAGACGCTCGAGCGCGGCGCTTTGAGCGGGGGAGAAATGGAGAATGGATAATGGAAAATTGAGAATCAGGAAGATCAAGACTCGCTTCATTGCTCGACCTCTTTTTCGCTGAGCTGTCGAAGAACCCTCACCCTCGCCCTCTCCCGCAAGCGGGCGAGGGTAAGAAGCGCCGGCACGGCGTCTACTTTAATCCGAATAACGACTGCGCATTGGCGAAGAGGATTTTGTCTTTTACCGACTGCTTGAAATTCAGTTTATCGAAGCTGATGAGCGCCCTCTCTAAATCAACGTATGGAAAGTCGGTGCCGAAGAGCGCCTTGTCCTGAAGGCGGCCGCCGATTGCCTTGAGAAAAATCTCCGGCAATTGTTCGGCGAGATAGCCGGAGGTGTCGACGAATAGGTTTTTCTTGTGGGTCACGACGCCGATGAGCTCTTGCTCCCAAGGCCAACCGGGATGCGCGGCGATGATCTTCATGAGCGGAAAATCGCGGGCGAGAGTATCGAGATGGATCGGCCGGCCGTAGTCGAGGGCGATGCCGCTGCCGCCGTCGGTGTTGGCGCCGAGCACGGTAAAGCCGACGTGAAACATCACCGGTTTGCCGCTGGCCTGAAGCACTTCCCAAATCGGGTAGAACTTTCGATCGTTGGGGTAAAAACCTTGGTCGGGTGGATGGAATTTGAAGCCGAGAACTTTGGCATTGCGGACTAGTTCCTGCGCATAATGCGCGACAGCGTCGAGATTCTCGGCGCCGGTATCGAGCGACGCGAGAATTCCCAAAAACGCGTTCGGAAATCTCGTTGCGAGGTCGAGGACGTGGTCGTTGCTGTTCCGGCTACCTTCGTTGACGGTAGAAGGATGCCAGCCGATCAGCGGCGCTTTCACGTCGTGCTTAATATATAATTCAGCGAACGTTTCCGGCGTTTGTGGAACTTCGCTGAGATTTCGGCGGAAATAACTGCACGCATGGGTATCGAGTCCCCGTGTGCTCGGATGGACGTGAACGTCAATGGCGCGCATGGGTTGTCGCCCGTTCCGTGTAAGCCGACAGCCAAGGATTCGGCTGGCCGTTCTTGTAGAAAGTTTGACTCTCCGCCGACATCGCGATGAGAAGTTTGGGCGGCGCCAACGGCGCGCTCCCCAGTTGCCGGTTTGTTCGTGCCAATTCGTCGAGGACCGTCGCAGCGCCGACGCCGTCGATCTCTTTTAACGGCGGCTGGGGCAGTTTGATCCCTTCGGTCGCGACGAAATCGATGGTCGCGGGCGATTCGCCAAGCTCGGCAACGCGCGCGGCGGCGATGATCATGGACGCGCGCAGCGCGTGCTTTATACTCTCGTCATCGATCGATCGGCCGTGCGCTTCGGCGAGGTCGTAGATTTTCGCATTGGGTAATCGGTCGACATAGAATGCGGGATTGTCTTTTGCCAATCG
This sequence comes from uncultured delta proteobacterium, assembly GCA_963755715.1. Taxonomy (GTDB): domain Bacteria; phylum Desulfobacterota; class Binatia; order UBA9968; family UBA9968; genus DP-20. The sequence goes on along the minus strand of CAVWLW010000027.1, from coordinate 183,843 downwards.
GGCGAGCAGTTTTGAAGAACGCAAGAAAGCGTCACCTCGATGCTCGAACATGACGCGAGTGACATCTTCGACGATGGACGGCTTCCAACTGTCGAAGCTAAACAAAGGTGGGAGCAGCTTGAGCTCTCGCGCGGCTTGGTCGACTTGCTCGATGCGCGCGCCACATTCCAACAAGCGGAGCGCCATCACGGCGTAAATCATCAGGATGCTGTTGGAGACGAAGCCTGAAATGTCGCGGGTCTCCACGGGCTGGCGGCCGATTCCTTTCAAAAACCCAATCACGGTGTTGCCCTGCGCCTCTGCCATATCGCCCTTCACGACTTCGACCATCTGCGTGTGAAGCACCGGATTGAAGAAATGGGTCAGGGCGAAATTCTTTGGATCGCAAACTCCGTCAGCGAGCAAAGTAGCGCGAGCTACGGAAGAAGTATTGGTCGTTAACAGCCCCGTGAACCCGGCGGCTTTGAGAGAGCGGTAAACCGCCAGTTTGGTTCGCGCGTTCTCCGAAACTGCTTCCGTCACCAAATCCGTGCTTGCTAATCCCTCAATGGCCGAGGATTTTACCAACAGCCTTCGAACATTGTCACACTCGCTTTCACTGATCCGATTTCGTTTGTTGAGCCGCTCAATGGTTTGTTCCCGGCGATTGTCGAGAGCGTCCATGGCCGCTTGGGAGGCGTCAAATACGGCAGTGGGAAAACCTTTCATCGCGTACAGAAACGCGATGTCGAAGCCCATGACGCCGAGGCCGACGACGCCGACAGATTCAATCTCTTTGCTCATAATTCAACTTTCACGGCAAAGCTCGGACTTCACCGGAGATATCACAGCGAAAAACCCAACTCAACGCGGCATAATCACTACCTTGACTTGTCGAAGCGCCTTCTCTAACGTCAGCCGCGACGACTAAAACGGCAGGTTTTTATGAATGTGCCGAGCCGGAGGATGCATTCGATGAAGCTACGAAGTACAGCAACCGCATTAACTTTGTTTTCGCTCATTTTCGCTGTTTCTATCAACGGGAGCGCGCGCGGCGCACAAGTCGGCGAGCTGGAAAAACTCAATGTGTGCTATTCGTCGATTGCTGCGACGTCGATTACCACCTGGGTGCCGCACGAAGCCGGCATCTTCAAGAAATACGGACTCGACGTGAACATCATTTATGTTTCCGGGGCCCAAGCGATCACGACCTTACTTTCCGGCGACGCGCATATCGTGCAAGGCTCGGGCGCCGCCGCGGCATTGTCGCGATTGTCGGGCTCGGATGCGACCGTGATCGGCACGACGATCAACGTTATTCCCATGAGTCTCGTGACCGCTCCCGATATCGCCACGGCGCAAGATCTCAAAGGAAAAACTTTCGGCGTCAGCCGATTCGGTTCGTTGACCGATCTCGGCTTGAGAAAGGCCGTCACCGAACTGGGTTTAGACGCCAACAAAGACATCAAAATGATTCAAACCGGCGGCGTGCCGGAGATCTTGCTTTTTATGCAGCAGGGCGTCATCAAAGGCGGTCTGATCTCGTCGCCGACCTTGGAGAAAGCCAAAGAGCTTGGCTACAAGGAATTCATGAATTTGAGCGAAGTTAAATTTCGCTATCCGGGAACCGCGCTCATCACGACGGATTCTTTCATTCGCGGCCGACCGCAGACGGTGAATCGCTTTCTCAAAGCGACACTGGAGGGAATCAAATACGCCAAGGCCAATCCGGACTTCACGATTCGAATTCTCGGCAAGTATACCCGCACCGCGGATACCAAGCTGCTGGCGAGCGCGTTTAAAAGTTACGTTCTCGGCTACATTCGCAACGTTCCGACGGTGACACTGCCGGAAATCGAAGCGATGATGGAAGACATCGCCACACGAAATCCCAAAGCAAAGGGAATCGACACTCGGCAGTTCTACGATCCGGCGCCGCTGGAGCAGCTGGCGAAGGAAGGATTTATCAAAGAGCTTTATCCGCGCTAGAGTTTTAGGAGACGTTCAAATGTTGGCAAATCGTGGAGGCGGTATCGCCGCGAAACAGTTCTATGGAAAGGAGCTTGTCATGATGTCTGCTAATTTTTTGAGTCGACAGTTTTTTGGCAGTCTGGCGGTTATCTTCGGTTTGAGCGTTGTATTGGGAGTCCTTCCCAAGGGAACCCTTGCGCAACCGACACCGGGAGCTTCGCCGATGAAAATTGGCGTCATTGGCTCGGGAAATATCGGCAGCGCGGTGGGCACGTTGTGGGTGAAGGCCGGCCATCAAGTTTTGTTTTCTTCGCGCCATCCGGAGAACTTGAAGCAACTGGTCGACGGCCTGGGTCCGCTGGCTCGCGCCGGCACCGTGGATGAAGCTTTGAGCTTTGGTGACGTGGTTTTCATCGGCGTGCCGTACGGCGCTTATCCGCAAATTGCCAAGGATTACGGCAAGCAATTCGCCGGCAAGATCGTGCTCGACGCCGGGAATGCGGTCCTAGCCCGCGACGGTGAGATTGGCAAGCAAGCTCGGGAAAATGGCGTTGCGCTCACGTCGGCAAAGCTGCTCGCCGGCGCGCGCATCGTCCGCGCCTTCAACATCTTGAGCTCTCGTAAGGTTTCCAGCTTCTCCAATCGTCCCGAGCCGCGACTCGCCATCCCCATAGCGGGAGATGACGCGCAGGCGCTGAAGATTGCATCGCGGCTGGTGCGTGATGCCGGCTTCGATCCGGTAGAAATCGGCTCGCTGCAGCGTTCAAAGCTTTTTGAGCAGGGCGGGCCGCTCTACGGAGCGGAGATGAGCGCCCAGGAGATGCGCGAGAAGCTGAAGACGTTGCCGTAAGAAATAATCGCGCCAATGCCTGCGCCAAGCGGAACTGGTACGCTTGACGGCTCGTCTTTGCGTGGCGTAAATACCACCGTGCACCAGCCAAGAACGACTGAAAGCGAGGATTTATGAAAGCCGCCGTTCTCTATGAAGCGCGCCAACCGCTAAAGATCGAAGAGCTCAAAATGCCGGATGTGGACGACGAGGACGTGTTGATCAAGGTTGCGTCGTGCGGTGTTTGCCATACCGACTTGAAAGTTGTCGAAGGCAGGACCCGTTTTACGCCGCCGACGATCCTTGGCCATGAAGTTGCTGGAACTGTCGAGCAGGTCGGAGCGTACTGCAAAGACTTCAAGTCGGGTGACCGGGTGATCATCGGCATGCGCTATAAGTGCGGGCGCTGCCGCTATTGTTTGAGCGCGCGGGAAAATCTCTGCGAGCGTCGGCCGGCGCCACCGACGCTGAAAACGATTGACGGAACCATTGTCACCCGTTGGAACGTCGGCGGGTTTGCCGAGTATGTATCCGTGCCAGCTTACATGGCTTTCAAAATTCCCGACGGCATGTCGATGGAAGAGGCGAGCGTGGTCGGTTGCCGCGTCACGACGGCTTACAATGCGGTCAAACATCGCGCCCGCCTGGAGCCAGGGGATTCGGCGCTGGTGATCGGTTGCGGTGGCATCGGCCTCAATACGATTCAGTTTCTCAAATGCTTCGGAGCCTATCCGATCATCGCGGTCGATATCGCGGATGAAAAATTAGCGGCAGCCAAAAATTTCGGTGCGACGCATACGATCAACGCAACGGCGGAAGATCCGGTGAAAGCCGTGATCAAACTCACCGACGGCGGTGTCGACAAAGCCTTCGAGGCGATCGGTAACCCAAAGACTTCCGATCAAATCATCCAGGCGACCCGTCCCGGTGGCACGGCAACGATCATCGGCGGTTTAGGCAACGGGCCTTTCACGATCAGCAGCGGGCGGTTCGTGACCAGCGAAATCACCATCACGGGCGTATCGAGCCGCCAGGCCAATGACGTCGAAGAAGTTTTTCAGATGGCGACGCTCGGCCGGATCGAGCTGAAGGGCCTGATCACGAGAAATTACCGCTACGATCAGATCAACGAAGCGCTGGCGGATTTAGAGCACGGCAAGTTACGCATGGCGGTTTCGCTTTGGAACTGAATAAAAATCCGTTCCAATCGTTCAAAACGTTTCGCTCTCGGATTTCGCTTTTCTCAGCGGAAAGCGAAGAGAATGACATTTAAGAACGATTTGCATCGTAGTACTGCTGGTCGGTGTCATCATCGGCGCTGACGTACGCTCGTTTGCCCAGACCACTAACGTGCGGGTTGCGTTCAACGGCTTTGGCGGGATCGCGCCGATTTATCTGGGTCAAGACGCCGGGATTTTCAAGAAGCAGGGACTTAATCTGGAGATGATATTTATCCCCGGCGGGTCTTTGTCGCTCCAAGCCCTGATCGGCAAGAGCCTCGATATACTCATGACCGGCGGACCGCCGGTCGTCAATGCCTATTTGCAAGGCGCCAAGATCAAAATCATCGGCGGCGCGGTGAACTTGCTGCCCTACACTTTTATTGCGACGGCGGGCATTCGTAACCCGGAGCAACTGAAGGGGAAAAAGATCGGCATCAGCCGCTTTGGCAGCAATACCGATTACGTTGTCCGTCTCGCGTTGAATCAATTTGCGCTGGCGACCAACGACGTGCAAGTCATCCAGGTAGGTGGATCGCAAGCGCGGCTGGTGGCGATGAAATCGGGAGCGATCCAAGCGACGGTGCTAAGCCCGGAGGAAACCGCGGTAGCGCAAAAAATGGGCTATGGAGTTTTGCTCGATTTTATCGAGAAGGGCATCGAGTTTCCCCATGTAAACGTTGTCGTGCGCGATGATTATCTCGAAAGCCAGTCGCAAACGGCGCGGAGTTTCATGCGCGCTTATGTGGAATCGGTGCGCTATTTTAAAAGCCATCGAGATGAGGCGGTGAAGAAAATCATTTTTTTGAGCAAACTTCCCGACCGGCAAATGGGCGAAGTGATTTATGACGGCTCTCTGCGGGCGACTCCCGATGACGGCAAACCGACTTTAAAAGGCATGGAAGTGGTGCTCGATGCTGCTGCCAAGGAGAATTCCAAAGCCAAGGGATTGACGGTTCAACAACTGATAGATTTGCGGTACATACCTTAAGATTTTCGCGTCGGGGGAAAACTGGATGAGAGTAACGGGTCTATGGACTGTAATCTTGTGGGCAGTTTTGCTTTGTTCTATGGCCCGCGCCGCAGAGGAGACGCCGATCGAGGTGATTGAAGACAACAGTTTTCTCATCGAAGAGGCCTACAACCAAGAGCCGGGAGTCGTGCAGCATATTTTCAATGCATCGTACACGACGAGCGGAGCACAGCACGGATGGCTATTCAATTTCACGCAGGAATGGCCGGTCTTTTCCCAAGAGCATCAGTTCTCATATACGATTCTGTCGGGCCATCTGATCCAAGAGCCAGACCGCATTTACGGTATCGGCGATATGCTGCTCAATTATCGTTACCAGGCGCTGGAAGAGGGGGAGTTCAAGCCTGCTTTCGCGCCGCGTTTTAGTCTGATCCTGCCGACCGGCAACCGCGATCGCGGCACCGGCAATGGCGTGGTCGGCTATCAATGGGCGCTTCCTTTCAGCAAGAAGCTCGGCCCGCGATTCGCGACGAACGCCAATCTGGGCGTCACTTATCTTCCCGGTGTACGGGAGCGCCTGGGCGGCAGCACGGGGCCTCTTTCGCCGCGTCATTCACTGGTTACATATAACCTTGGAGCGAGCGGGATATTCGCGTTATTGCCGCGGTTTCACCTGATGCTCGAATGGATTGGCGTGTTCCAGGAAAGCATCAATGATGCGGGCAAGGCCAGGCGGGAATTCCTGCCGGTGATCTCGCCGGGCTTTCGGACGGCAGTGGTGAACGAGGAGAAATTGCAGGTCGTTGTTGGTGCTGGGGCGCCGATCGGCCTTAATCGCAACGCGGGCAATTATGGCGCGCTGCTCTATCTTTCCATCGAGCACAATTTCTATTAGCCGAGCACAAATTCATTATTCGAGGTGAAAGCTATGCAAGGAATTATCGATGCCGATACGCACATTTCCGAAGGCGAAGCGATGTGGGCGATGATGGAGAAGGCGATGCAGCCGCGCCGGCCCATCATGCTGTCGGTGCCCGAAGACACTTGGTACGGCAACCGCAATGCGTTTTGGCTGATCGACGGCGAAATCTACCCCAAGCCGGCGGGCAAGGGGAGTTTTGCTCTCGTCACCCCCTCTGCGCAAAAAGTCCAGGCGGGCCGCAAAGACTCCACGCCGGCGACGAGGGAAATGACCGACATCAAGGGTCGCCTCGCCGATATGGATAAGCTCCATACCGCCAAGCAGGTCGTTTATCCTACGCTTTTTCTCGTTTATAACACCAAGGACCGTGACCTGGAGATCGCGCTGTGCCGTGCCTACAACCGTTTCCTCGCGCAGGCCTGCGCCCAGGCGTCGGATCGGATGAACTGGGTCGCGGTTTTGCCGTTTCAGTCGATGAGCGAAGCAGTCGACGAAATCCGCTTCGCCAAACAAAATGGCGCCGTCGGTATTTTCTTTCGCGGCATCGAAGGCGACTACACCCTCGACAATCCGTACCTCTTTCCGATTTACGAGGAAGCGCAGAAACAGAACCTGTCGATTTGCGTTCACACCGGCTGCGGCGTCAGGGCGATTCTCGAAATGTTCGAGCTATCTCGGAATCACACCTTCGGCCACACTCGGGTGATGCCGCTGCTCGCCTTCCGCGACCTCATCGCCAATAAGATTCCCGAACAGTTTCCCGAGCTCCGCTTCGGCTTCATCGAGGCGGCGGCCGGCTGGGTGCCGTTTTTGATTCACATCGTGCGGCGCTTGCAGAAGGACAAATTTCGTTTCGGCTCGAGCGCAGAGCTGTTTCGCGAGTATCGGCTCTACGTCGCGTGCGAAGCCGACGAGGATATTCCGTATCTGGCGAAATACACCGGCGATGATCATCTGCTGATCGGCTCGGACTATCCGCACAGCGATCCGTCGCGCGAAGATCAATTCGTCAACGTCCTCAACGCTCGGCAGGACTTATCGCCGCAGTTGCGGCAAAAAATCATGATCGATAATCCGCGGGCGTTCTATGCTTTGTAAGGATAGCGGGAACTGGAGTAATGGCGTGTTGGAGTACTGGGGTATTGGCTCGGAAACCCATCACTCCACCCCTCCAGTACTCCATCACTCCGGGGCGGGGTGATGATGAGATTCAATTGTTCAATCTGTGTGGTGCTGATCGCTTTAAACCTTCTGCTCGCGTCTTTGGCGGTGGGCCAAGAAGTCTTCATCGGCAATCCGGGCAAGAGTCTCAATTTTTTTCACTTCGATCTCGCCATTGAAAGAGGCTTTTTCAAGGAACTTGGATTGGACGTCAAGCTGCTCAATACCAAATGCGATATTGCGGTGACGGCTCTCTTGACGGGCGATCTGCAGGCGACCGGCTGCGTCGGTTCGGCGTCGCGCTTTATCGCGAGTCAGAACGTGCCGGTGCGCACAGTCATCTGGCTTTTCAAAAAACCGACGTTTTACGTCGTCGCACGGCCGGAGATAAAATCCGCCGCCGATCTAAAAATCAAGACGATCGGCATCAGCTCCTTTGGCAGCGACACCGATTTGTCCATGAAAATCTACGCTGCGAGCGGAAAATTGGATCCGGACAAGGATATGAAACGCATCGTCGCCGGTTCGACGTCAACGCGTCTCCAGGGACTCAAGGCCGGCTCATTTGACGCGACGACGTTGTCGCCGCCCTTTAACGTGTATGCCGAGCAAATGGGGTTGCGTGTGCTCGCTTACGTCGGCGATTTTCTCGAATTTCCTCAGAGCGGCTTTACGGTTTCCGACGCGACGCTCAAGAACAAGCGAGAGCTGATCAAGAAACTTTTGCGCGGTACGCTGCGCGGTTTGCAATTCACGCTCAAAAATCGCGCCGAGACGGTACGTTTCATCGCCAAGGATTACAAACTGCAGGACGCGGTGGCGGATAAAGTTTATGCTTCGCTGCTGCCGGCGATGAGCGAAAACGGGCTGGCCACGGACAAAGGATTGAAAGTCATGATCGAGACACTCGGCACGGCGGTCGGCAAGAATGTCGACTTTCCGCCCGAGCGATTGGTCGATTACACGCTTGTTAAGAGAAGTGCAAAAAGAATTGGGCGTGCAGTGAAAGGACGGAGCCTTATGTTGGCGAGTAACCGCGCTCATCGTCTTTCTGTCGTTGATGTTTCATGTTGCTTTCGTGCTCGGCATCGCGACGCCGATTTTCAGCGCTGAGGCGCCGCAAAAAGTGCGGATCGCTTACGCGAGCCGCAGCAGCTCGGCGATGCCGCAGTATATGGCGTTGCAAAAGGGCTACTTCAAAGGCGAAGGCTTGGAGGTGGAGATCATTCAGATGAACCCGCGGCTTGGCGCGACGGCGGTGGTCAACGGCGATGTGTCCTTTGCCACGCCGTTCACCAGCGTATTTCGCGGCGTGCTCCAGGGTTTTCCGATGAAGCTTGTTTTCATTCATCTCAAAAAAGGTCCGTACTACGTGATGGTTCGTCCCGACATCAAAGATGTGCAGCAGTTCAAAGGCAAGCGCATCGGCGTCGCTACGATCAAAGGCACGGACCAGTTGGTCGCCGAAGAAATGCTGCAAGCGAAGGGATTCAATCCAAATCTGCTGCAAGCGGTCGCCATCGGCGACGGGCCAGTGCGCATGCAAGCGCTTATCAGCGGCGCGGTGGAAGCGATCTGTGTCGCGCCGCCGCACGATTTAATGCTCAAAAAAATGGGTTATCCGGCGTTGGCCGGCCCGCCCGAAGTAGGCTTGCCCTCCGCCGGTATGCTCACTTCCGATCGTCTCATCAAGGAAAATCCGCAGGTGGTCAGGCGCACGCTCAAGGCGCTGCTGCGAGCACACTTGTATATTCTCGACAACCGCCAAGAGACGATTCAAACTCTGATCAAATGGCTACCCCAGCCGCTCGACATCGCCGAGCATTCCTACGACGGCGAGCTCAAAACCCTCAGCAAAGACGGCACAATGACCGATGCGGAAATCGAAGCGATCATCGCGCGCGTCGGCGAAAAAAAGCGGCCACTGGATGAAGTCAGAGACTTTTCCTTCGCGCGCCAGGCGATGAAAGAGTTGGAAGCGGGAAAATAAAGGATGAAGGATAAAGGCAAAAGGATAAAATTTACTGGGACTCGCTTTTTTATCCTTTATCCCTTTGCCTTTATCCTTTCCTCTAGTGTGTCCGATTGACGTCGTAGGGCTCGCCTAGCTCCGACGCGCCGACGATTTGCGCGGCGATGTCGTGCCGGCCGTGCATCATGTGCAGATGCATATCGCGATAAAAGCGCTCCAGCGGGTGTTTTTCGAATAACGAAGTTGAGCCACAAACTTCGGCGGCGCTCCACATGATTTTTTCCAGGGTTTCTTTGGCCATCCATTTGGCCTCGTGGGCGGCAACCATCGCGCCATCGGGGTTGGTCTTGAACATTCGAACGGTATTGTAGAGCAGCAGGCGCGAGGCATCGAGCATACTTTTTAGCTCGCCGAAGCGGAGCTGGCGGTAGGAATCCTTGCCGCCGCCGCGCTCGCGGATGTAATTCAAAGCCCAGTCGTACATCGCCCGCGCCGAACCTAAATAATTCGCCGTAAAAGCGAAGTTGATCTTGCCCATCCAGTTCTCACCGAGAAATTGCCCCGGTTGGCCGAGCAAGTTTTCCTCCGGCACGAAGCAGTCGTCAAGATAGAGCCACGGACTGACACAGGCGCGCATTCCGGTCGGGCGCCAGACCTCGGTATCGATTTTCAACCCCTGCGTGTCTCTGTGCATCATGAACATGATCGGTTTGGCGTGCGAGTCCGAAGTCGACGCGGCCGATCCACAGCCACTCCGCCAAACTTGCATTGGTTGCGTAATGTTTGGTGCCGCTTACCCGAAAGCCACCGGTAGCGCGTTTTGCCGTGGTCGGCGCGCTTCCGTGCGGTTCAGCGCCGGCGCCGGGAATCAAAGCGCCATGCTTGACCGTCGGCTCGATCCAGCGTTGGATTTGCGCGTCGGCGGCCATGGCATCGATCATCATGAGCGCGTTGTTGTGCACCTGGAAACAGTGCGCCGTCGAAGGATTACCGTAGGCCAGATGCTCGTCGATGAGAAAAAAAGACAATGGATCATCGCCGTGTAAACCGTAGCCGAGACCGCCGCGTCGCTTATCGAGATTTGCCAGCAGCCAGCCTTCTCGATGGAGATCTTGAACGTCCTCAATCGGCGCTTCGAAAGATTGATCGTACTGAGCGGCCCGGGGTGCGATGCGCTCTTGCACCAGTTGATTGACTCGATCAATTAGCTTTTGTTGCTCTTGGGTAAAGCCGAAATCCACAGGGAATATTCCTTCCGAGCGCAATAATGCGAGATCCTTCGCGTTGCTCAGGATGATATTTACGCACATAGTCGCAGCGATCAACGTGATAGGAATTTTGTTCTACTTACGGTTTGTAGAGCTTTTCAATAAAGCCGGACTTTTCCAACTCGGCGACGAACGAGTTGTCGATGAACTGTTCCGGTTTCGCGGTTTTGCCGGCTGGATTGACGGCAAAATTGAGCAGCGTCTGCATGCCGGCGGCGGAGACGTACGGCGCTTGCTCCCAAACCTTGGCGTAGGTGTTGTACGTCTCGTCCAAGTCTTCTTTGTTGTCGGTCTTGGTATACTTGCCGATTATCTGTTTGGTTGTCTCCGGGTCGGTGCGCGCGATCTTTGTGCCTTCGATGTACGCTTGCACGTAGCGGCGCACTTTTTCAGGATTGTTCTTGATAAAATCCTTTGTCGTCGCGAGCCCGGCGTGTATCATCGGCACGTTTCGAGCGGCGACATCGACGAGCTCTTTAAAGCCGGCTTGGCGCAGCTTCAACGTCGTCGGCGCGGAGACAACGCCGGCGTCGATCCGTCCTTGCGTTAACGCGGTGATGATATCCGGCATGCCTTGCAAGTGAGTCACCTGCACGTCTTTGCCCGGAACCATGCCGGCTTGTTGAAAAAGTATCTTCGCGGTGAGGTCGGTGGTCGATCCCGGTAATGTAACTCCCATGACCTTGCCGCGCAGATCGGTCAATTGGCGCAATTCCGCTTTGCTGTAAACGGAAAGCACGGCGCGATTGAGAATTCCTATTATAAAAGCTACGCGCTGACCGCCCAGGCCGGCTTCAACGATCTCCGTGGCGGGATTGACGATATCGATGCTACCGGAAAAAAGCGCCTGGGTTCCCGTAGCCGAGAGAATATACTTTAGCTCTACTGCGAGGCCGTATTTGGTGAAAAGCCCTTTATCTTGCGCGAGCCAGAGCGGCGCAAAAGCCCCGCCGATCGACGAGTAACTCGCACGCAACGGCAATAGCTCGGCAGCCGAGGCAATCTTGAGCGGCCACATCACGATCAGAAACAAAGCCAAGAGAATTTGCTGAGATCTACTTAACCGCATGCGTTCACCTCTTACAGAAATTGCTTGAGGTTATATTAAAAAAAGAATTTCTCTGCCAGCTCAAATTTGCCGCAAGCGGCGCCCCAGCGCCGTGAGAAAGCACGTAGGGGACGGTCACGACCGTCCCCTACGATGGTGCGAAACGAATGATTGCGCTCGGACCGATTTACTGGCGGGTGCCGAAGGTGTTTTGCTCGACCATCCACTGCTTCTGGGGCGAGAGGTCGACGCGCTTGTTTTCGACGTTTTGATCTTTGGCGGTCACGCGCAGTACTTCCAGCGCTTCGCTCGAGGAACTTTCAAACCAGTATTTGAAGCCGCGCGGGACCAAAATCCCTTCGCCCTTCTTGTATTCTCCGATTAGCTTGTCGCCTTCGCCGTAAAATTTGGCGGCGCCGTTGATGACATACCAGAATGCGTCATCGCCGGTGTGCGTATGCAGATTATTTTCGCCGCCGTTTTTGACTACCTGCACCTGGACCTTCATCAGGTCGCTGTTGCAAACTTGCAACGTTTTTTTGACACCTTCGAATTGGGGAGTCTGATATCTAAATTCTTTCGCATCTTGTGCCATGGATCACCTCGGGTTTGAAATTTCCTGAAGCTTAATCCCGTTCGGTTGCACGGGTCAAGGGGAAGAAAGATCGATTGATTCGACGGCGGCTTCGTTTCATGACCGCTGCGCATTGACGGTTCGTACTGGACTATAATACTTATGCGTTCAAGCGGATCGGCGATCGTATGGAGGACATCATGCAAAAATGGCTGATCAAGCTCAGCGCGGCTTTGCTTTTGTGGTTGAGTGTGCCGGCGTCAGCGCAAAATGTTCCGATCCTCAATATGGGCTTCAGCGGCGCTGGCATCGGTTCGGATCTGCTCAAAGTGATCGAGCGCAACGGGCTCTGGCGCAAGCATGGCATCGACGTGCGCACAATTTACCTTTCCAGTGGAAGCTTGATGGCGCAGACGCTGTCGTCGGGGGACATCGGCATCGCCGGTTTCGACACTCCGGCAATGCTCAGCCTGGCTTTGGCCGGTCACAGTCTCAAGGTCATCGCCGTGCCGATCAATCGTCTCGAGCCGTTTTTTGTCGTGCGCAGCAGCATTAAGACGCCGGCCGATCTCAAGGGCAAAAAGATCACGATCAGCCGCTTCGGCTCGGGCTCGGATATTATGACTCGCGTGGCACTGCGCTACTGGAAGCTCGACCCGGATAAAGACGTGAGCTTCTTCCAATCCGGCAACACACCGACGCGCACCGCCGCGCTGATCGCCGGCCACATGGATGCCGCGCTGGTTAGCTCGACGGGTGTGGCGAAGATCGTCGCCACGGGTTGCTGCCGCGTGCTGGCGGATCTTTCCGAGCTGCCGCTCGAGTTCGCCAACTACGGCGTGGTGGTTTCCGGCTCCTTGCTCAAAAACCAAAGAGACAACGTCAAGCGATTTTTGCAGGCGTTGATCGAAGGAATTTACACCTTCAAGTCCAAGCCCGACGTGGCGCGCGCCGTCTTGCGCCAGAGTAACGGCGACGCTGACGTGACTGCGCTTTATGAAAGGCTGTCCAAATCCTTTCGCGACTTTCCGTCGCCCGAAACCCGCGGCATTCAAAACGTCATCGATTCGCTGCCCATGCCCAAAGCCCGCGGCGCGAAAGCTGAAGACTTCATCGATGGGAGCCTCATGGAAGAAATCCGCAAAAGCGGGTTCGTGGATAAGCTGTTCGGAAAAGCCGGCTGAGTCAGTGAGACAATTATTTTCCGCTTTGGTGGTTTCTGCGGGATACGGCTCAGAGAATTTCTTCCGCGTGTGAGACGGCATCGCAATCGGAAAATCAATCCCGCCCGATCCAAAGGTTGACCAAGGCGAGATCCTTCGCTTTTGCTCAGGACGGCACAACTGATACAAGGGACGAATGAGTAATCTGATTATCACCAATGCGCTCATCATTCCGATGACCGATGAACGCCGGTCGTTTAACGGTTACGTCGGTACAAAAGACGGCGTGATTACCGAGATCGGAACCGGCGCGCCGCCAAAAAACACAGAGACGGAACGAATCATCGACGCCTCCGGTTGCATGCTCATGCCGGGATTAATCAACGCGCACACGCATCTGTATCAGGTTTTACTGCGCGCGGTCTGGGAAGATCTCGAGCTGATGCCGTGGCTCAAGCGCATCTACGGCTGCGCTCGAGTGCTGCGGCCGGAACATTTTTACACCGGCAGCTTGCTCGGCTGTGTCGAGGCGATCCGCAGCGGCGTGACGACCGTGTGCGAGCATAATTTCCTCAATCCTAGCGCTGAGTGTGCGTTTGCGACTATCGGCGCGATTCAACAGTCCGGTTTGCGCGCGGTTTTCGCGCGCACGATTATGGACACCGGCGAGATCGTTCCGGACTGTACGAAAGAAAAGCCCGAGCAAGCGTTTCATTCCATCGAGGCAATTTTAGCCAAGCACCGAAACGACGCTCGGCTCTCATTCATGACCGGACCGAACACGCCGCCGATCAACACCACGCGGGATTTACTTCGCGAGCTGCGCCGCTTTGCCGACGATCATTCTCTCGGCATCAGCGCGCACGTGGCGGAATCGAAGTCGGTGGTAGAGTGCGTGCGGCGCGATCACGGCAAGAACGGCGTCATAGAATTTTTGCAAGAGTTCGGCATCCCGGGAAAAAATTCGATCTTCGCCCACTCGGTGCACGTGTCGAAGGATGAAATTGAGATACTGAAAGAAACCGGCACATCCGTGTCGCATAACCCGGTGAGCAATATGATGCTCGGCGACGGTGTTGCCCCGGTGGTGGAGATGTTGCGTGAAGGGGTGAACGTCGCCCTTGGCACCGACGGCGCCGCGAGCAACCACTCGCAGGATCTCTTCGACACGATGAAGGCGGCGTCACTGCTGCAGAAAGTGCATCACCAAGACGCGGGCGTCATCGATCCGTATTCTGTCCTGCGCATGGCGACGATCGGCGGCGCCAAGGCGTTGGGGCTCGATTCTACGTGCGGCACGATCGAAGTCGGCAAGCAGGCGGACTTGATTCTTCTCGACATGAACACGATTCATAACCAGCCGGTGAACGATATTTTCAGCCAAATAGTTCACTGCGCCAAAGCGAGCGACGTGCAGACGGTGATCGTCAACGGGGAAATCTTAATGCGTGATCGCGCGCTCACACAGCTCGATGAGAAAAAGATCCTTGCCGACGCAAAGGTGAGCCCACCGCGACCTCATGGAGCGGGTGAGCGAGTTGTTGTTTTAACGCCATTTGGAGGGGAGAGTCGAAGAAAGATTTCTCAGTCGCTTCGCTCCTTCGAAATGACAGCGTGTTTGTCTCGCCTTTGTTATTTCGACCTCTGGGAGAAATCTTTCTCTAAAACGCATCGACAGCACAACAGCGCCGCCCATGATTTACTTACTTCTCGCCATTTTTGGCTCGGGCGTCATCCCGGTTATCTTTCGCGCCTTCGATAAATTCGGCATCAATCTTTTTTGGGCGATCCCGGCGAATTACGTAACTTGCGTTTTGGTTGGAAGCCTTTTGACGGGAAACTCAGTTGGTGTTCTGAGCGTGACCGCAAAGCCTTGGCTCTGGCTCGCCGCTGTTCAAGGAATCCTCCTGGCAGTGAACTTTTACCTGCTTGCCCAAACGGCGCAGCGCGCAGGGGTGGCGCTTGCCGCGTTGGCGAGCCGATTGTCGGTGGTGATACCGTCGCTCCTGGCGTTTGCGCTCTACGGCGATTCTCTGACGGCAATTAAACTTGCCGGGTTATTAACTGCGCTCATGGCGCTCTATCTCTGCACCGCGCCGGAGAAAGGCGCGGGCGGATCGCGGTTGTTCCAGTTGCTGCCGCTTCTTGTTTTCGCAACCTTTGGCGTCTACTTTACGATTCTCAAATATCTGCAGACTTACTATCTCGATGATTCGTCGTATCACAGCTACGTCATGTCGGCGTTTGTCTTCGCGTTTTTATCGAGCATTGTGATCGGTACCGTCAAAAGCGTTTTCTCTTCGGCCGATTTTTGCTTGAAGCATATCTGGGCGGGGATATTTCTCGGCGTAGTAAACTACGTCGCAGTTTATGCGTTGCTGCAAGTCTTGGCGTTGAAAGGCTGGCAAAGCTCGCAGCTCTTTCCGATTTATAGCGTGGGCGTAGTCGCGGTGAGCGCGGTCTTGGCGGTGTTACTCTTTCGGGAACGGTTGTCGAAGCAAAAAACGATCGGCTTGGCCGTGGGCTCGATTGCCGTGGCGCTGCTCAATCATTAATCAGCTACTTCAACGTCGCGCTGACCTTACGGGCGATGCTAAAGTCGAAAGCCTGCTCGGGCAGCACCGGATGCGCCGGCTTTATCCGCGATGACGCATCTGCGATCATCTGCCGCTGAATTTCGTCGCTGACTATGCCGTTTTCCAAAAGATCCGGCGCCGCGACGTCATAGACGCGCGCGGCGATCTTGTCCGCGCTCTTTGCCGAGATCGAGCCACGGTCCTTTGATGAATTCGATGCCGTACTTTCTGTCGTTTTTGATAAGCCGAATCGCACGCAGCATGGCGCGGACTACTTTGGTCACCATTTCGGGCTGTTCCGTTAGGACGGCTTTGGTCGTCGCGAGACCGCCCTGCACGGATTGATAGACGTCGCCCGGCGGCTGCGAGCTTGCGAAAACCTTCGTCTTGCGCGGTGAAGGTCAGGGGCATCTGCAGCGGCGCGGCATCGATCACTTTCGCTTTCAAAGACATGTAGGTGACGTGGCTTGGGCCGGTAGCCAGAATAGTCACCTCTTCGGGGCGAACGTTGTTAGCGGTCAAAATGCGGCGCGAGAGAATTTCCGCCAAAGAGCCGACACCGCCGGTGCCGATTTTCTTGCCGCGCAATTGTTGGATGCTGGTAATATTCGGCTGAGCGATGAGATCGAACGACGGCCGGTCCGTGACGGCCAAGATCACTTTGATGTCGGCGCCGTTGACCGCGGCGCTCACCGCCGAGCCGGTTGCTGAGGCAAATTGTAAGCTTTTCCCCATCGTCGCCTGAATGGTTTGAATCGCCTGCATGACGATCAGCTCGACGTCTAATCCTTCCTCGCGGAAAAAGCCGCGCTCCTTGGCAACGAAGAAGGGCATGGAAGTCGTGCTTCTTGCTGCCAAGCCCATGCGGACCTGCGTTAGTTTGTCCGCTTTATCGGCAGAAAACGCAGTTTCAGCCGTGGGACTTAACAGGATGAATGAAAGCGCGATTAAAGTAGCGATACATCTTTCCATGCTCATCCAGGTCCTCCGAAAAGTGAGCGGCATCGTTATTCTCGCCAAACAATTTATTGATCGGTTACGTCTATGAAATTCCCGTCCGGATCGGCCAGTTGATGTCGGCCGTAACGACAAGCCGAGAGTAGTCGCAGTACGACATCGTGTTCAGAAGCCTGATTGGGAGCCTTCGGAGTCATCCACTCAGGATCCACGCTGGTCAAAACATCGAAGTCTTTTCTAAACATCTCCATGTTTTCTACCTTGAATCCGACGTGGTCGAGTCCAGGACCCCGGTGTTCGGCGCCGTGATAGTCCTCGATTTTCCACGGCGTCAGGATCAACGTGACTTTGCCGTCGGTGAGGTAAAAATTCGGATCTTCCAACGCTTTTTCCTCTTCTTTAAATTCGAAGACGTCCACATAAAAGCGCGCCAACGCACCCGGATTGATGGCGCGTATCGTCAGGTGCTTGATATGGCGATCTTGCTCCCGATCGGACTCGGCCCAAACGCCGCGGACGTTATCCAAACCGGGCTGGCTCAGGTCGAACAGATGGCCTTCAGGATCGTGTGAGCTGAAAGACGCAAAAGGTCGGTTGCTTGGTCTCTTCACCACTCCCACTGCGGGATATTTTTCCTTGTAGCGGCTGAAAACGCGGTCCAGGTCGTCCACCTCGATGCCAAAGTGATCTATGCCGGCTGGATATCCCGGTCGCCGGCGCAGGAACGCCACCCCAACGTTGCCATCGCCCGCTATCACCGTTGCATCGTAAGGTTTGGCAACGCGTTTGGTCGATAAAAGTGGATTGCCGAAACGCTTGGCAAACTCTTCCTCGGATGCCGGGGAGGTATCTGCCCTTGCCCGAGTTAGCCCAAACAAGCACTCATAGAATCGGCAGAGCCGGGGCGCGTTGTGACTCATAAACGCCACATGTTTGATCTTTGCTATCATTGTAAAGCTCCTTTCTAATTTTTAATACGCGTGCAAACTTCGCTGGCACTACAAAATATTACAGTCGCCGATGTCGTTTATCTCTGCGTGTATTCCTTCTGCAATTTATTAAAAAAGCCTTCTCTCTCCAGTTCATCGATCAGGCTTTCGTCGATGAGCCGGCTCAAATTTACTTCCTCTTTTGGGCGTCCCATCTGTTGCAGAACGACGTCAGCGACATCTCTAACACCTTTACGGCCGACCCGAGGCGGTAAAGAAAATACGTTGTGGTAGAGATCATAGGTCTCTTCCGCTACTTTGCGATCCACTTTTAGGTGTCTGCTAATAATGGGTAGGATTTTTTCGCGCTGGGTACTGACTTGGTAGATGGACTCGCTAAGCGCTTGGAGAAAACGCTTGATGGTATCGCGCTCCTTATCAAGAAACGAACGACGCGCAACGATCAGTCTGTCGGGGAACTCCGGTACGATCTCGGCCAGGTCACCTAAAATAGTCATTCCCTTTTGCGCAGCTATGAGGGCATGGTCATACGAAATGACAGTGGCATCCAAGCCGCGCGCTCCATCGCGATTAGTCGCGCAGCGCTGCCGCCGCCGGGAATGATATTTACCGCTTCGCGTGGAATGCCCCATTCTCGAAGCGCGAGCAGAACGCCAAATTCGTTTGATCCGCCGAAATTGGCAATGCCGACTTTTTTCCCACGAAGATCTCCAGGCTTCGTGATGGTTTTTTGCGCGACGAACTTCAGCAAATTTTTGTTTAGAAACCCGCCGACGATGACCACATCTCCACCGGCGAGACTCGTACGGATGGGAACCATGGCCGCCATATTCGCGGAATGAACGCTCCCGCCGAGTAGCGCTTGCATTCCGCGCGCTCCTCCCGAGATCAGAACACTTTCCACGTCCAATTGATATTTGCGAAATGTTCCCAGGTCCTTCCCGGTCCAGAGGGGAATCTGCGCACCGCCGACACCCGCGCTACTATGAAGGTGGCGTTGTTGCGCGGCAAGATTGAATAGGGGAATCAGAGAAAATAATACGAAAAGTGATCGGATGACTAGAGGTTGCATCTTAAGTATAGGTGTTTTCTAATCCTCACGCATGAATTTGAGAGCTTTCACCGTTCGAGAATCAATTTCGACTCCATCAGCGCGCTATCAAAATCAGCCGCAGACGTCGATCACGAAGGCCTCGCTCGATCGGAATTAGCCGATGGGATCTGTTATCCCGCGGTTTGATCAGACGGTGACTTTACTACATGCTCGATCAAGCGCTGCAATTCTTCGTAGGGCTGCGCCCCGACCATTAAATATTTTCCAGCCAGAAAAGTCGGCACGGCGTTGACGCCATAGGTGGCGCAACGGCGCCAGTCCTCGTCGACGGCATCTTTAAATTTCCGGCTTAACAAGACGTCGGTCGCTTCGTCGGCCGGCAAACCGCGTTCCGCGGCAATCTCCGCGAGCACCTCCGCTTTGCCGATGTTCTTCACGTCGACAAAGTAAGCGCGAAAGAGAGCGTCATGGATTTCATCACCCTTGCCTTTGCCTTCGGCCCATTTCGATAATTCCTGGGCGAGCCGGCTATTGTAGGACATGTTGCGTTCGGCATTGAAAGGCAAACCCTCCTGCTCCATGTTCGTTTTCATGCGCTGGTTGCGCGCGATGATCTCCGGCCCGCGCACGCTGCCTTCTTCGGGAGTCTCCGGATGCAGTGGGAATTGAGTGAACTTAATCTCCAGACCGTAATTCTGCTTCAGTTTCTCGACACGCCCGGTGACGAGGTAGCACCACGGTCAAACAAAATCGGAAAAAACTTCGAGAACGAGCGGTTCCGGCATGATCGTCTCCTTTCTCTCTCAGCTTTTTGATTCTACTTACCTCCGTGCCTGGAAGTCAAAGGTCAGGATTGGATTCGCTCCCATCTCAAGTTGAGAACAAGGATCCGTGTCGTCGTTGACTGGATCAGGTGGGATTGGTAAATTCGTTGCAAAGTGAACGTTAATAAGTCGACTATCTTCTTTAACCCATTCAAATCAGCTGGGAGGGAACCATGACGAAGATCGACGTTTTTCCGCATATCTTGCCCAAACCTTATTTCGACAAGATGTTGTCCATGAGCAGCCGGAGCGCATACATGCAAAAGCGCGTGCGGGATATTCCCGTTATGTACGATCTCGACGTTCGCTTTCGCATTATGGAGCAGTATCAGGATTACGCGCAGGTGCTGACGCTCAATTTGCCGCCGATCGAAGTGGTTGCGGGTCCCAAGGAGAGTCCGGATCTCGCCAAGCTGGCGAACGACAGCATGGCCGAGCTGGTGAGCAAATATCCGAAACATTTTCCTGCGTTCGTTGCGTCGCTGCCGTTGAACAATCCCGATGCCACGCTGCGCGAAGCGGAGCGGGCGGTGAAAGAGCTTGGCGCGCGTGGCGTTCAGATCGGTTCCAACGTGAACGGCAGGCCGCTGGACGAGCCGGAGTTCCGTCCGTTGTTTTCGCTCATGGCTCAATTGGATTACCCCATCTGGTTGCACCCGACGAGATCGCCGGACTTCGCCGACTACAAAAACGAGAACCGCTCGAAATACGATCTCTGGTGGGCTTTCGGCTGGCCTTATGAAACGAGCGTCGCCATGGGGCGTCTCGCGCTGTCAGGCGTGTTCGACGAGAATCCCGATCTAAAAATCATCACGCATCATATGGGCGCCATGATTCCCTATTTTGAAGGGCGCATCGGCGGGGGGTTGGATCAGCTTGGCCGGCGCACGGATGACGAACACGACGTGGGGACCCTAGGCCGTCTCAAAAAACGGCCCTTCGACTATTTTAGAATGTTTTACGCGGACACGGCTTTGTTCGGCGCCTTGCCGGCCACCGAGTGCGGCTTGGCTTTCTTCGGCTCGGACCATGTGCTCTTCGGCACCGACATGCCGTTCGATCCGGAAAAAGGTCCCGGATTTATCCGTGAAACGATTCGTGTCATCGACAACATCACGGCTTCGATCGAGGACAAAAAGAAAATCTACGAGGAAAACGCGCGCAAACTGCTCCGCCTCGGTTGAAATGATCAAGCGGTTTTCGCTAGGATACGCGCTTACGTAGAAAGCTTGACCGGCATGCGAAAGAGCAGTCACGCAATACAAAAGTCATTTCCGAAGTTCACCGATCGAACCGGCGGAGCGGCCGATTCGGATTCCAAACAGGGGTTAGGCCGCGATGACGGGCTCGGACCCGATACCAGTAAATGGCAGATCAAGGACTTTCTCACCTTTCGCATCAATCTTCTCTATCGATTGCTCGATCGGCAGCTCAAGAAGATGCTCGCCGAACATCATGATTTGTCTATCGCCGAGTGGCGCGTGCTGGGCCAATTGGCGACAAATTCGCCGACGACGGTTCGCGGCATCGCGGCGCGAACCTACATGGCCAAATCGCAAATTAGCCGGGCCGCGGCAGCGCTCGTGCGCCGCGGTTATACGCTCCGAAGTAAAGATTCCGCCGACGAGCGCAGCGCGGTTTTCGCGATTACCAAGCAGGGAAAGAAAAAGTACGAAATTGTCATGCGCATGAATCGAGAGCGCCAGCGCCGACTGATTGCCCAGCTCGACCCGAATGAGCGCCGGGTTATGTTTGCGGGGATCGACCGGCTGATCCGTTATGTCCGAGGGGATATTTAGCTTCGGCTTCAGCCTGAACGAGGAATAGCGAAGTGGCCTTCGCTCGGATTAACAATAACGTCCACCATTATGTGAGCTCGGGGGCGAAGAGCAAGCCAGCGCTGCTGTTCGCCAATTCTCTCGGCACGGACCTTAGGATTTGGGATGACGTAACCAATTGCCTGGACGAAAATTTCAGAGTAGTTCGCTACGATAAACGAGGACATGGCTTAAGCGATGCGCCACCGTCGCCTTATTCCATCAACGATCTCGCGCAAGACGTTGCCGGCGTGCTCGATGCTCTCGAAATCGAACAGGCGGTGCTATGCGGTGTATCCGTAGGCGGCTTGATCGCGCAGGCGTTCGCATTGAATTACCCGAAGCGTGTGCGCGCTCTGGTTCTGTGCGATACCGGGGCGCGGATCGGCTCCATCGAATCTTGGCGGCAACGTATCGAAATAGTGCGAGCAGGCGGTCTCCAAGCGCTTGAATCGCCGACGATGGAGCGGTGGTTTTCGCCAACGTTTCGGGCGCGCCGCTCCGCCGATATTCGCGGTTACTCGAACATGCTGCTGCAAACCTCGGTGGAAGGATATATTGGAACTTGTTGCGCGTTGCGAGACGCGGATTTTCGCGCGACCCTCGCGACAGTCCGCTGTCCGACGTTGGTTCTGTGCGGCGCACAAGATATCGCGACGCCGCCGGAGCTTGGCCGCGAGCTCGCGGAATTGATTTCGGGCGCGCAGTTTTCCTTGATTGAAAACGCCGCCCATCTGCCGTGTATCGAACAGCCGGACATTCTGACTCAGAAAATGTTGCGGTTCTTTCAGGAGGTGCAAATTGTCTGACGATTTATTTGACAAGGGCATGGCGACGCGTAAAGCGGTGCTCGGCGCCGACTACGTCGCGCGCGCGGAAGCGAACAAAACGGAGTTCGACGAAGACTGGCAGCGTTACGTGACGGAGCACGCCTGGGCGGCGGTGTGGAGCAGGCCCGGACTCGAAAGGCGGACGCGCAGCATGTTGACTATCGCCATGCTCGCGTCATTGGGTAGACTTGAAGAGCTTGGCGCGCATATTCGTGCGACCCGCAACACCGGAGTCACGAAAGAAGAAGTCAAAGAAATTCTTCTGCAAGTCGCAGTCTATGCGGGTGCGCCGGCGGCGAACTCGGCTTTCGCTATCGCCAAACGGACGTATAAGGAGATGGAGGCTGAAGGTAAAAAGTGAAAATTCAGGTCGAGATCCTTCACTGCGTTCAGCGATCGACACTCCTCTTCTGTTGTCGGATCGTAATCGACCAAAGAAGGAAGCTCTTATGCGCATTCAAGAATACAATCCGCGCGACTGGAAATCTCATCCGCCTTATACGTTTAAAGACTACGGGTCTTCCGTTAAACGCGGGCCGTTAAAAAGGCTCGTGCCGATCCAGCAGACTTTGTCGGAAATCACCGGGCCGTTGTTCAGCGATATCAAACTGGAGCCCGGCGAGAACGATCTCACGCGCGATGCCGACACTGGAAAAGAGGCGATGGGCGAGCGCATTATCGTAGTCGGCCGGGTCTTGGACGAAGACGATAAGCCGGTGCCGAATACGCTGATCGAGATCTGGCAGGCCAACGCGGCCGGGCGCTATCGCCACCCCGTCGATCAACACAACGCGCCGCTCGATCCGAACTTCACCGGCGCGGGGCGCTGCGTGACCGACGAAAAAGGCGAGTATCGATACTTGACGATCAAGCCCGGCGCTTATCCGTGGCTCAATCATCCCAACGCGTGGCGGCCGGCCCATATTCATCTCTCCTTATTCGGGCCGAGCTTTGTCACCCGCTTGGTAACGCAATTTTTCTTTCCCGGCGATCCATTGATTCCACTCGATCCGATTTTGAATTCGGTGCCGACCAAGAGCGGGCGCGAGCGTCTGATGTCGAGCTATGCTCATGACGTGAGCGAGCCCGAGTTTGCACTCGGCTATCGCTTCGACATCGTGCTGCGCGGCAGAAAGGCCACGCCGTTTGAGGAATCTAGATGAGGAAGCAAACCCCGTCACAGACGGTCGGGCCGTTCTATTCCATCGGACTCACGCGCAAGCCGATGAATGTCATGGCGACGGACGCGACCCAAGGCCAGCGGATTCGCATTGAGGGGCAAGTCTTCGACGGCGACGGCGTGGCGATTCCCGATGTCATGGTCGAGATTTGGCAAGCCAACACCTACGGCCGCTACAACCATCCCGACGACAAACAAGAAAAACCTCTCGATCCGACTTTCACCGGCTGGGGCCGTTCAGGCACCGACGAAAAATGTTTTTACACCTTTGAAACCGTCAAGCCCGGTCCGGTGCCGGGAAATGATGAATCGGTACAAGCGCCGCACATCAACGTTGTCGTTTTTGCGCGCGGTATGCTGGTGCATGCGTACACGCGGCTGTATTTCGCCGACGAGCCGGCCAATGCGAGCGATCCGGTGCTGAACTCGATCAAAAACAAAAAGCGGCGGCAGACTTTGATTGCGTCGCCCGGAATGGAAAACGGCAAGACCGTTTATCGCTTCGACATTCGCTTACAGGGAGACAACGAAACAGTTTTCTTTGATATGTGAGGGGGCGCGGGCAAATTGGAATGATGGAGTAGTGGAGTGTTGGAGTGAGGACACGAAAGCCGATTTTGTACTCGTGCGGGTGATGGTTCGGGCGTTCATCACTTAGCTTCTGTTATTTCGACTGAAAGGAGAAATCTTTCTTTTTAAACGTTGAGACGGTGTGTCGTTAGGACTGGAGAAAGATTCCTCACGTTCGTTCGGAATGACAGAAACAGAATTATCAAATTAGGTTTATCCGATGACGGCGCTCGATTCAGCCATTTTGGGTCCGCTCTTCAGCGATGACGAGATCGCGACGCTGCTCAGCGATGCGGCCTTGGTGCGCGCTCTCGTCGAAGTCGAGATTGCTTTAGCTCGTGCTGAGGCTCGCGCCGGCGTCATCCCCACAAACGCGGCTGAGCAGATAGCCCATGTTCAAGCAGAAAAGATTGACGTCGCTGCGCTGGCGAAGGGGACGGTGCGTTCGGGTTTTCCGATCATCGCGTTGGTTCAAGAGCTGCGTAAACAAGTGAGCGCTGATGCGGCGTCATTCGTTCACTGGGGCGCGACCACGCAGGACATCATGGATACCGCTTGTGTCTTGCAGCTTCGAGCGGCGATCAAGTCATTCAAGACGAGGCTCCAAGAGGTGGTGCGCCACTTGAGCGCGCTGGCCGATCGGCATCGAAATACGATCCTAGCCGCTCGCACACACGGGCAGCAGGCGTTGCCGGTGACTTTCGGCTTGAAGGTCGCGAATTGGCTGGCGCCGCTTGTGCGCCACTTGCAACGTCTCGAGGAAATCCAGCCGCGCCTGCTCGTCGTGCAGTTCGGCGGCGCCGCCGGGACATTGGCGGCTCTGGGCGATAAGGGTTTGGCCGTTGCGGAAGAATTGGCTAAGGAGCTCAAATTAGGCGTCCCGGCGATGCCTTGGCATGCGCAGCGCGATTCATTTGTTGAGTTTGCGAGCTGGCTGAGTCTCGTCACGGGAACGCTCGGCAAGATGGCGCAGGATATTATTCTCATGGCGCAGACTGAAGTCGGTGAGATCGGTGAGTCGTCGGAGAGAGGCCGCGGCGGCAGCAGCACGATGCCGCAGAAGGCCAACCCGATCACGAGCGAGCTGATCGTCGCCGCGGCACGCACGAATGCTTCCTTGTTGTCAGCAATGCACCAGGCGCAGATCCAGGAACAAGAGCGCGCCACGCATGGTTGGCAGATGGAATGGCTGACCCTGCCGCAAATGATGCTTCTCACCGGCGGCGCGCTCCAGCATGCGCTCTATCTGGCGAGGAATCTGCAAGTGGACTCCACTGCAATGAGGGCCAATATCGCCCGCGCTAACGACGTCATTCTCGCGGAAGCCGCGGTCTTTGCCCTTGCCAAGCTGATGCCGCGGCTTAAGGCCGAAGAGCTGGTAAAAAAAGCGTGCGCGGTGGCGGTGGCTGACGGCAAACCGCTGATTGATGTCGTGCGTGATTTATCGAAGGGCGAAATTGGCGACGGCACGGTCGACTGGCAGGTTCTGGGCAAGCCGGAGAACTACGTCGGCGAGTCGAACAGAATGCTCGATCGAGTGCTTGAAAGCGCCAATAAATTTTTAGTTTGAAAGAATCTTATTTCAGAAAATGAGCAACACAGCAAAAACCGATAAGGTCGTATCGATGCGAGAGGCCATCGCCACGCACGTGGCGGATGACTGCTCGATCGCCATCGAAGGTTTCACCGGATTCATCTGTTTCGCGGCGGGCCATGAGATCATTCGGCAGCGCCGGCGCAATTTGACCTTGATCCGGATGACTCCCGATCTGATCTACGATCAGATGATCGCGGCCGGGGCGGCGAAAAAATTAATTTTCAGCTATATGGGCAATCCGGGCGTCGGCTCGCTTTACTGCATTCGCCGCGCTGTGGAGAAAAGTGTCCCCCTTCCATTGGAGCTGGAAGAGTATTCGCACTACGGGCTGGTCGGCCGTTATGCCGCCGGCGCGGCGCGCATGCCGTTTTTCGCCCTACGGAGCTACGTCGGCTCAGACATGCTAACGGCCAATCCGTTAATTAAACTTATCGACGATCCCTACGGCACGGGTAAGATCGCTGTGGTGCCGCCGCTCAACCCCGACGTCGCTATCCTGCACGCCCAACGCGCTGATCGGCAGGGCAATACGCAATTGTGGGGGCTCCTCGGCATGCAGAAAGAAGTAGCTTTCGCTTCGAAGCGTGTCATCGTCGTGGTGGAAGAGTTGGTTGACGAATCGGTGATCCGCGCCGATCCCAATCGTACTTTGATTCCCGGCTTGATCGTCGATGCGGTGGTGCACGAACCGTATGGCGCGCATCCTTCGTACGTTCAGGGTTATTACGACCGAGACAACGAGTCCTATCTTGCCTGGGATAAACTTTCGCAGGATCACGCGGCGGTCGTCGCGTGGCTCGACGAATGGGTTTACGGCCTGGAAAATTTCGGCGCTTACGTGGGCAAAATTGGGCAAGCCCATTTTGACAAGCTCAAGCCGGAGCCTTATCCGGCGCCGTCGGTCGATTACGGGAGGTATCGATGAGCGATCCCGCTTATTCGGCGTCGGAGATGATGATCGCAGTGGCGGCGCGCATGTTGACGGGCGCGCGCACCGTATTCGTCGGCGTCGGTCTCCCCAATATCGCCTGCAACTTGGCGCGCGTCACCGTCGCTCCGGATATGGAGCTGATTTATGAGTCCGGTGTTTACGGCGCGCGACCGGAGCGGTTGCCGCTTTCCATCGGCGATCCGACACTCGTCAGCGGCGCCGTCTCGGTGGTATCGATGGCGGATCTATTTGGCTTGTATTTGCAACGGGGCTTGGTCGAAATCGCGCTGCTTGGCGGAGCCCAGATCGATAAACACGGCAATCTCAATTCCACGGTGATCGGCGACTATGCCAAACCCAAGACGCGCCTGCCGGGGAGCGGCGGCGCCTGCGAGATCGCCACCAACGCTCAACGAACGTTCATGATCATGCGTCTCAAACGCCGGGCATTCGTCGAAAAGCTTGACTTCGTCACCAGCCCGGGTCATCTGACCGGCGGGGACAGCCGCTCCCGTCTCGGCCTTCCCGGCGGCGGACCCGAGATCGTGATTACCGACATGGCGATCTTGAACTTCGACAATGCCGAGCGCGAGATGCAACTGAACGCGCTCTATCCCGGCATAACCGAAAAGAATGTGCAGGAAGAAGTCGGCTGGCCACTGCGGCTGGCCGCTAAGATCGAGGAGGTTTCCGCACCATCGGTAGAAGAGCTGCGCTTGATCCGCGAAGAGCTCGATCCAAGCGGGATGTACCGCTAGCGCTGCTGCCGGCGCTCATTTGCTCGCGCCGCCATAATAAATTCGCGTCCCATCCGCACGGGCAAAGCCCGGCAACGAATGCTCGTGGCAAGTGTCGTCCAGGATATGGCGTACCGCCCAACCGCGCACGAGAAACGCATCGGCGAGTAACTGCCGATGACAACGCCAGGGAACCGCTTCGGCGCACATGACGGCGATGCGGTTTTGGTCCGCGCTCGTTTCCATTTCCTTCATGATTCGCTCGAATTCCTCCGTCAACATGAAATCCGCATAGGCGCGAAAGGTCGCAACCCGCCAGGCAGTGTTAGGTGAGTCGGGAGCGGGTTTGCGAAAACCGCCTGAGATCACCGCGCCACAGATAATCGATGCCGTGCGCTTGCAGCGACGCGCCTAACGGCTCGCGATTGAAATGTGGATAGCGGCGCGACGCCGGCCAGCGGCGCACGTCGACGAGCAGCTCGATTGCGTGCGCACCTAAGAATTCGATCAACGCATCAATCGTTCTCGTTGAGTGGCCGATGGTATGGACAGTGCGCGGCGAATTGCAGCTCGTGTCCGGCATTTTCCCAAATTCTTCGTTTACCGACAGTGAACCTTATGCCGACTGATGTTATCATCGCGCCATGTGGCATTCTATTCCGCTGACGCTTGTTTTGGTTTGTCTACTTCGGTTCCTTGGGCATCTTCTATCCTTATTTCGCTCTTTATCTGAGAGAGAATGCCGGGCTGACCGGCACAGAAGTGGGTTTGATTTTAGCGATCTCGCCGTTGATCGGCATGCTCGCTCAGCCGTTCTGGGGACAATCTGGCGGACCGCACCGGCGCGCGCAGCCGCATGCTGGCGTTGCTCACCTTGGGCACGGCTCTGGGTTATCTAGGACTTGGCAGCGCGGCAGGTTTTTGGTCGATCGGTCTCGCGACTGCAGCGCTGGCCGTAGTCGGCACTGCGATTTTTCCAATCATGACTTCGGTGAGCCTGGCGATTCTGCGCGACGAGGGCCGCCACGCGTTTGGCCGGGTGCGCGTGTGGGGGACGGTCGGCTATTTCATTCTCATTCTTTTATTTCCTTGGCTGCTTACCCTTATTCAGCCGGTCGGAAATGCGCCAGCCGTCAATTCATCACAGCCTGATCTCGGTTTGATGTTTCCGATCACCGCGAGCTTGGTGTTTGGCGCGGCGTTGATCGCTTTCCTGCTGCCTAGGAGCGGCGCCGTGGCACTGCGCGCGCAACGCGGCGATTGGCGCGAGCTCGTGCACAACCGCGCGTTTCTGAGATTTTTGTTGTTCGCGCTCATCGCCCATTTCCTGATGCACGGACCGATGTGGTTGTTCCCGCTCTTTGTCCGCTCGCGCGGCGGCGATCTCAGCACGATTCGCAATATGTGGATCCTCATGTTGCTGTTCGAGATCCCGCTCGTGCTTTCAACGGGCAGCGGCTTGAAGCGCCTCGGCGCCCGCGGCTTGCTTGGCGTCGGCGTCCTGGTCGGCGGCTTGCGCTGGTTTTTATGCGCCATGATCACCGATACGACTCTTTTGTTCGCTGTGCAGGCGCTACACGGCGTCACCGTCGTGGGACTCAACTTGGGTAGCCCGCTTTATCTTGACGTTGTGGCGCCGGAAAAACTGCGCTCCACGGCGCAAGGAATTCTCTCGATGGTGAGCGCGGGTATCGCCGGCATTGTCTCGAACGCATCGGCCGGCTGGTTGATCGATCGAAGCGGCATCGATCTGCTTTATCTGATCTGCGGCGTCGGCGCATTTACGTTGGGGGCTTTTGCGTGGTGGATCTTGCCCGGCGCGCAGCGCTCAGCGGAAGAATTACAAATAGCGCCGCTGCCGTCCGATACTTTGGCCTAAGCGTTCTCGACGTGAGCACGGTTCCGGACAAGACAAAAGGCGGCGAGGGATTTTTCGAGCGCGACAGCAAGATCCGGCACGTCAATCGGGAAATGGTCCTGCTGCTCGCCGGCGGGCGCGCGCTGCTGATGCAACTCGCCCATCCGAAGATCGCCGCCGGTGTCGCCGAGCACAGCCGCTTTCAAGAAGATCCGCTCGCCCGGCTTTATCGCACTATGAACGCGATGTGGTCGATCGTGTTTGACGAACAGTTGGACGCGCGGGCTGCGCTTCAAAGCGTGGAGCGTCGCCACACACAGGTGCGCGGCGTTGTTCCGGAGAACGAACCGTCGCAGGGCGGTGCGCCGTACGATGCTTTCGATCAGGAACTGCTGCTCTGGGTGCACGCTACGTTGATCGATTCGGCGCTGGTCGCCTATCACCTGTTTGTCGCGCCATTGTCGCCGCATGAGAGAATTACCTATTACAACGATTCCAAAAAACTGGCTTCATTGTTCGGGATTGAAGAAGAGACAATTCCGGTGTCGCTCGAAGCATTCGAAGCGTACATGAAGCGGATGTTGCTCAGTGACAAAATCGCCGTGGGACGGTTGGCGAAGCGTCTCGCGCACGATGTGCTTTATCCGCGTCCATGGATTTTCAAGCCCGGCGGACCGCTGTTTCGATTTGTCACAGCCGGGCTGCTGCCGGAAACGCTTCGAGCTGGCTATGATCTACGATGGAGCGGGCGAAAAGAAAAAAGGCTCGCTTTGCTGGCTAGCATGATTCGCGGCTTGCTTCCCTGGGTTCCCACGCCGCTACGGATCGTGCCCAACGCGCGCGTGGCCGAAAAGGCGAAACGGCGTTAGCGCGGTAGGCCTGTGTCTTCCGGTACGCCCAGCATGAGATTCAAATTCTGAATCGCCACGCCCGCCGCGCCTTTGCCGAGGTTGTCGAGCCGCGCCATAAGCAGGACGTGACCGGACTGGTGCGGCAGGACGCGAAGCGAGATGCGGTTGGTATCGTTGAGCGCTTGCGGATCGAAGCTGAACTCGTCCGCCTCGCTGGCGTCAGTCAAGGGTTCAACTTCGACGAATGTTTCACTCTCGTAGCGCGCCGACAGGATTTCCCACAGGGCTTTGCCGCTGCCCGCTTTGAGCCGAGCTTTCGCCGGGATCATGATCTCCACGCGCATGCCGCAACGAAACGGACCGACATTGGGTAGAAAATGCGGTTCCGTATCGAGCGCGCCATGGCGCATGATTTCCGGGATGTGTTTGTGAAACTTAGCAATGCTGTATGGAGCTTCGTAAGTCAGCTTGAGCAAGCCACGCTTGGGGTCTTCCCAACGTTCTATGAGCGAACGCCCGCCGCCGGAGTAACCGGAAAGGGCATGAATCGACAACGGCGTGTCCGGCGCGATCAGCCCCGCGTCCACGAGCGGGCGCAGCAGCAAAATCACGGCAGAGGCATAACAGCCGGGGTTCGCCACCCGTTGAGCTTTGGCTATGCGCTCGCGCTGATCCGGGATTAATTCGGGCAGCCCATAAACCCAACCTTCGGTAACGCGGTGCGCGGTGCTAGCGTCGAGAAGCCGCACCGGCGAATCGCTCACCCAACTCGCGGCTTCTTTCGCCGCATCATCGGGAAGACAGAGTAAGACAATGTTGGCGCCCTCGAATGCCTGCTTGCGTGCGGCAGGATCTTTGCGCAGTTCTTCAGGAAGCGTCACGACCTCGAGATCGTCCCGTTCCGCGAGCCATTCGCGAATGCGCAGCGCTGTGGTGCCCGCTTGACCGTCGATGTAAATTTTTGAGCGCATGTAAATTTTTTTCGACTCGATTAATGGGAAACATTCTACGCCGATTCGAGAAGCTTCGCAAAACAACGCTCCCTTGCCTTGAAAACATGCGCTCAACTGGCATATAGGAAAACCTTGATTCCATTCGTAATGGGAGGATTTCGCATGACTCGCCTTGTTCGAATTGCCCTGCTGATCGCCGTAGCCATAGGCTTTCACCCGTTTGTAGGCAAGAGCGTTGCCGCGGAATCGTCAGCGGAGCAGCTTTACACCAAACTCGCTAAATTGCCGGCCGACCAGCGAACCAAGCAACTCGAAGACGGTGCGCGCAAGGAGGGCAAGCTCAATTTCGTTCATACTTGGCGCGGCAAGATCGCGCGCGATCATGTCGCTCTTTTTGAAAAACGCTATCCCTTTGTGAAAGTCGAGATGGGCGATATCGGCTCACAGGATGCGGCGGAGCGCTTCATCGCCGAGGAGACCGCGGGCCGGCATCTGACCGATATTCTCACACTCGGCGTGCCCGATATGGCGGTTATTCTCAAGCAAAATTTGGTCGCCAAGTATCCAACGCCGGCGACCAAAGGGATTTTAAAACAGTACCAAGCGTTCATCGAGCCGGAGAATCGCTGGACGCCTTGGTATTGGGCCGAACATGGAATTTCTTACAATACGGATTTGGTCAAGCCGGACAAAGCGCCAAAAGCTTGGTTCGATCTTTGTAAGCCCGAGTTCAAGGGGCAGGTTTCCTTCGATCCACCGGAAACGCGCTTTATGGCCGGACTTTACGTCATGATGGGCGAAGGGAAAGTCAAAGAATGGTTCAAATGCATGGGGCAGAATCAACCGATCATCCAGCAAGGCCACACCCAGCGCATGGAGCTCATGCTCACAGGCGATCATGCCGTGCAGGGTGACAATTATTTTTACACCGGCGTGGAAGCCAAGAAAAAAGATCCTAAGGCGCCTTTCGCTATGGTATTGAGCGCGCCCGTGCTGTCCTTCGCCGGCGCCATGGTGATCAACAAAAATACCGAGCATCCTTATGCATCGGCATTATTCGTCGACTGGACGTTGTCGCCGGATAGCCAAAATCTCATCAACTCGATCTTGCGCGGACCGCTCACGATCAAGCATCCGTATTTGCCGGACAGCGTCAAGCTCGTCACCTATAACATCGTCAGCGACGACATCACCAAACGGCTACACGAGGCCTGGAACCAATCGATCGGCCGGATGAAGTAACCGCCCAGGTGATTTGACATCATGGCAACGAGCTCGCTCCGTTGGGGAGCCGGAGCGCGGCCGCCGTTGATGAGCGGTGGCGGCATCGTTGTCATCGGCTTGGTTGTTATTCTTGGCTACCAAGTCCTCGTTCCGCTTCTTCTCATCATCTGGACCAGCCTGAAGACGATTCGCCCCGGCGAGCCCGGTTTCCTAGAACTGAGCTTCACGCTCGCCAACTACGTCAGGGCGTACGGCATCAGCGAATTTTGGGAAGCGAGCCTAAACACGCTCTACTTCGCGGCCTTGTCGAGCTTCTGCGCCTTTATCTGCGGGACATTCTTGGCGTGGGCCGTGGAGCGCACCAATACGCCGCTGGCAAAGTTGATTGGCATGATTACTCTGGGGCGAATTATTATTCCCGGCGTAATCATCACGATCTCTTGGATTCTCTCGGCGAGCCCGAGCATCGGCGTGCTCAACTATATGATCAACGCCCTCACCGGTGTGCCGCGATTCCTCAATATCTATTCTTTTTGGGGTATGGTTTGGGTGCAAGCGCTGGAAATGACGCCGCTCGCTTATCTACTGATGTCCGCCGCGATGCAGTCGATCGATCCGCGCCTCGAGGAAGCGTCAGCCATCGCCGGCGCCGGCACCTGGCCGACTTTTCGCCGCGTCACGTTGCCCCTGATCGTGCCCGCGGCGGCAGCGGCCGCGTTGCTTTTGTTCATACAGACGATCGAGAGCTTCGAAGTGCCGCTTTTGCTTGGTGGGCGCGCTCGGGTGGCGGTGTATACGACGCAAGTTTATTTCAACACGTCGCGTATGCCGACGGATTGGGGTCTGTCGAGCACGTATTCGATCGTGCTGTTGTTTCTTTCCATGGCGCTGCTCTATGTTTATTTCCGCCTCGTGCGCCACGGCGAGCGTTACCAAACGATCACTGGCAAGGACTACCGGCCGCGGCGCATCGATCTCGGCGGCTGGAAATATCTCAGCTGTCTGTTGAGTCTTTTCCTCGTATTCTTCATTACCGGACTGCCGTTTCTGACCATGCTTTACGCTTCTTTGTTGCCGCGCTTTCGACCGCCGACCGCCGAAGCGTTCGAGGCGATGTCATTGATTAATTACAGAACTCTTCTCACCGAAGGCGGTTACGCGCTCAAGCCGCTATGGAACAGCACATTGCTCGGTGTCGGCTCGGCCACCATCGTCATGCTGTTGGTTGCGGCAATCAGTTATTTCGTGCACAAGACGCGGCTCGGCGGCCGAAAAATTCTCGACTTCCTTGCCTTCGCTCCCATCGCCCTGCCGAGCGTCGTGCTTGGCTCCGCATTTCTTTGGCTTTATCTATTGGTGCCGCTGCCCGTCATCGGCACGTTGAGCATCATCGGCTTGGCTTATTTGACGAGGTATTTGCCCTTTGCTCTGCGTTTTGTCTCGGCATCCATGGTACAAATTCATACCGAGCTCGAAGAAGCGGCAGCGGTGGCAGGCGGAGGCTGGTGGAGAAACTTTCGCCACATTTATTTGCCGCTTCTTCGCCCCGGTCTCATGGCTGGATGGTTTTGGGTCATGGTCCACGCCTATCGGGAGCTGACGATTTCGTTGATGCTTGCGCGCTCGAGCAACCGCACCGCATCGGTCATCATCTACGATCTTTGGACCAACGGCTCATTTCAACAACTGAGCGCCTTCGGCGTGCTCATGTTCACGATCTTGATCCTCCTTGTGTCGATCGCGCAGAAAATCAGCGCGCGATATGGCATTCAGGAGCGACTGTAAGACTGAGTTTGTCGGGATTCGTCATCCAACAAAGCCGGCCACCAAATCCGCATGCAGCAGCTTGTGAAAAAGATGCTCTCCCGCTTCGCGCCGAACTGACAGCCGGCCGGTAGAATACGAGCGAGAGTTCAAGCCGCGCTGGACGGATTCGCAGATCGCGACGTCTTCGGCTTGGATCTGTTCGCTGACGGCGATGCTCGCGAGGTTGTGCTTGCGGGCCTGTTCCGAGACGTCGGCAAAATAGTAATCGAAGATGACTTCGGTCTTGGTCAATGCCGCGCGGGATGACGAGATTCGTATCCATCACGCCGTCGTAGATGTTGATCATGAGATTCGGATAGATCCAGTAATAGAATGCGCGCTCGCCTTTGCGGACTTCGGCGGTTTTACCCTCGCCTACATTTGGCACGATCGGGCTCGACTGCACACAAAAGCGCTCGCCAGTTTCGATCTTGTAGTTGCTGTAATCGAGTACGCTGTTCAAACCGCCGTGAATATGCGGGACGTGATAGCCGCCGTCGAGATAATTGTCGACGAAGACTTTCCAGTTGCAGTTGACTGTATAGTGGCGGCGTTCGAACCATCTTAATTGTTCGAGGTTCAAGCGTTCTAAACGTCCGATGAGATCCTTGCCGAGAAAATCTTCGAGTGACGGATCTCCAGCCGTCGAGCTTCACGAACACCCAGTTCTGCCAGACCGCAGTTTGAACCGGAACAAGCCCGTTCGCGGCGCGGTCGAAATTGGCGACCCCGCCAAATTCCGGCGTAAGAATCAGCGCACCTTCCAGATTGTACGTCCAGCCATGGTAGGGACAGCGCAGATTCTCTGTTCTTCCCTCGGATTTCGTCATTACGGCTGCGGCGTGATGACGGCAGACGTTGAAGAAGCCACGCGGAACATTGTCATTTCCTACAACGACGACGATTGGCTCGCCGGCGACATCACATGTGATGTAGTTGCCTGGATCGCCCAGCTGATTGGTGCGACCGACGAACTGCCACGACTGCGAAAGGACCGTTTTTTGCTCGAGTTCGAGAATGCGAGGATCTGTGTACCAAGATGATGGCGGGGTTGACGCCTCACTTAAATGAGCATCGGGATTATAGGTTGCGATGATTTCTCGAATCGAAAGTCCCATTCCGCTCCGGCCTACATATCCATCGACCTGCGAATACGAGAGGCGCTTATCGCGCTATTCCTGCGTTCGCCAACTCCCGCCGCGCTTGTTCGGCGAAGCTCCAGGTACGGACTTTGTCGAGCGGGACGGCGTCTTTGCCCTTGATCTCCAATATCGCTTGATCGACCAATACTTTCACCGCTGCGTCCGAGACGATTCCGCCGGCGGACCAACTGTTTTTGCCGAGGTCGTAACTTTTGGCGGCGACTTCCTGGTCTACTTTGAGCCAGTTGACGATTATTTGCGTGGTTTCTTCGCGATTGGCGCCTGCAAAGCTCATGGCGCGAAAGACCGCGCGCACGACCGCGAGAACTTGCTTTGGATTTTTTTGAATAGTTTCGTCGCGGGCTACAAGCCCGGATAAGGGCAATTCCATGCGCTCGCCGAACCAGAGCAAGTCTTTGTAACCGGCCTTTTCCGCTTGCAAGTTATACGGCAGCGTTAAAATCGTTGCGTCTACGCTTCCGGCGATCAGAGCAGCGTAGCGAGAAGCGGCTCCGCCCATCTGTAAACGAATGAGATCGCGATCGGGGTCCAAGCCATCCTGTTTCGCGACCGTGCGCAGCGCCAAATCGGCGGCAGCGCCGAAAGTGCCAATGGCAACGCGTTTACCCTTCAAGTCCTTTAGCGATCTAATCTCTTTCTTTACCGTGAGAAAGTAATCGGGGCGCCCCAACAATACAGCGATCAATTTGACCGGCAATCCGGCAGTGGCGGCCTTGATCGCCGAAGTGCTCGGCGTAGCATAGTCGACGCTGCGGGTTAGAAGCGCGTTGACCGCGATATTCGTTCTCATCGTGATCGTCAGAACATCGAGGCCCTCATCGCGGAAAAAACCCTTTCGTGTGGCCATTTCGAGCGGCAGCGTGCTAACGCCGGGACCCGTCGAGGCGATTTTAATTTCCTGAATGCCGCGCGATGTCGCGGGCGTAATTACGAATAGGGCTAACGAAAAGAACAGGGGAAACGCGACACGCTTGCTCATTCCGGCACGCGGCTCTTCGTGCGGTTTTCGGAGGCTATGAAGACTTTTCTTCGGCGGTCACGTGGGCACCGCCGAAAGACTCGGAACGGTTGCCCACGAGCACCAGCGGTTCAGTGCCGACGTTGGTGATCTGATAATAGTCTTTGGCGCCGAAAAATACGATCTCGTTTTTCTCCAAAATCCGGTCTTCGCCTTTGAGCCCTTTGACCGACGCTTTGCCCTCGAGTACGAGAAAGGTTTCCGGCGACATATGGAAATGCATGTCGGTGTGTTCGCCCGGCCGGAAATAGAGTATCCAGGAGCGAAACGTCTCTGAGCCGAAGAGCGGAATAAATCGTTTCTCTTCATCCTTGGCCGTGCGCATGGTGTCATTGATGTTGGCAAACTCCATGAATCCTCCTCCCAAGCTTTGTGTCTTTCGGCCAAGTTGAACGCTTCCACGCCGGTTAGCAACTCCACGATATCTCAGTCCGTCAAATCCAGCAGCACGCCGTCCGGATCGGCGAGACTTTGCTTGCACAGCTTGCAGCCTTCGAGGTTTTTCTGGCGCGTTTCGCCCTCGCGGCCGATGGCGATTTTTCTCGGCGCGGAAGCGGGCGAGGAGGCAGCCAGGGCGTCAAGATCCTTTTTCGTTTGTGCTAAATCGTCGACCTTGAAACCGAAGTGATCTAGGCCCGCCATGTGGCCGCGGTATTGGATCATGTCCCAAGGACGGATCGCAAGATTCACTTTACCGTCGGTAAGATAGTAGCTGTTGTCGCCGGACATTCCCTCGACGGGCTGCAAATCGAAAACTTTCTGATAGAACTCGGCGATATGCGCCGGGCGGCCGCTGCGGATGCAGACGTGATTGATCCAGCGCGGCTGTTCCCAGCCGAATTCGACGTAGCCTTCGCGCACGTTGGCCATGCCTTTTTGCGAAAGGTCGTATTGGTTGCCGTCCGGGTCGTGGCCGCGCAAGCCGGCAAACGGCACATGGCCTGGGCTCTCGTGAATGTAGATTTCGGGGTAAGATTCTTTAATGCGATCACGGACAGTCTGGACATTTTCCACGGCAAAGCCGAAATGATCCAGACCCGATCTAGAACCGGGTTGACGCTGCAGGAGGGCGAGGCCGATGACTCCGTCGCTCAAATGGCCGCGGTCTTTGTTGTATTCGCCCTTTTCATCGGTCATGCCGTTGGTAATTTTCTTCATGCCGAAGATCGTTTGATAAAACTTGGCTTCGCGGTCCCAATTTTCCGTCAACACGGCGATATGTCGAATGCTGGTAAACATGGTCGTTATCCTCCTATTGAGTCGGATTCTTCTCAAAGTTAGTTGCGGCTGTCAACTGCCGAGGACAGGAGTTTCGAATTTGGACTTTCGGATTACGGTGACGGACCGAGTCAAATCATGCCAGGTAACTTGACTTATCTCGATCAAGCAGGTTAGGTGCGAACTTATCCGTCATGACGATCCGATCCTTCGATCTTTTGCGGCCGCGCTCTTTATCCGAGGCGGTCGAGATGCTCGCCAAGCATGGTGATAATGCCCGCGCTCTGGGCGGTGGCACGACACTGGTCATCTTGATGAAGCAGCGCGCGCTTTATTATCCCTACCTCGTCGATCTACAAACGATACCCGGCCTAAACGAGATCAAGCGGGAGCCGGACGGAGTGCGCATTGGCGCTCTGGCGACACATCGCACGGTCGAATGCTCCACCCTGATTCGCGAGGCGCTTCCGGTAGTCGCTGATGCGTTTTGCCAAATCGGCAATGTGCGAGTGCGGCAGACGGCGTCGGTGGGCGGCAATCTCGCCCATGGCGATTATCGTCTCGACCCACCCCCGGCCCTTCTGGTGCTCGGCGCGGAAGTCCAAGCATTCGGTCCAAAAGGTTCGCGGGTGATTCCGCTCAAGAATTTTTTCCGCGGCATCTATGAAACGGCCCTGGAACCGGCCGAACTCTTGGTCGATGTCAGGGTTCCCTTTATGCCGCCGAATAGTCGAGCGGTTTACTTGCGCTATACCGCGTTGTCGGCCAATGACTGGCCGTGCTTGGGCGTGGCCGCGTTTTTAAGGAAAGAAAACGGGCGCTGCCAAGAGGTGCGGATCGCTCTCGGCGGCGTGGCGTCGACACCGGTGTTAATTGACGGGCTGGACTTCGCCAATGACCAGAGTCTCGACGACGCTCTGACTGAGAAGCTACTCGAAAAAGTCGAGCAGCAAATATCGCCGTTCGCCGATCTGCGCGGCTCGGAATGGTACAAGCGCCGAATGGCACGATTGTTTGTAAAAAAGGCAATCGATCAATTGAACAGCGCTTTCAGTTGAGCGAATTGGTGGCTTGAGTCGTTAAAACGAATGTAGCCGCGACTTTATATAACTCGTCGGAGGCCAAGCGCGGGCGTCGGGAAGCGGCGATAATCATGAATACAAAGAACCGAGTGCTATGAAGCGAGAGATTGTCGTTACAGTGAACCTGCGGCGGGAGACATTGACGGTCGACGACGCCGATACGCTTCTCGAAGTCTTGCGCGATCGACTAAAACTCTGGAGCGTGCGCGAGAGCTGTGGAGTGGGCGCTTGCGGGAGTTGCACGGTGCTGTTGGACGGCAAGCCGGTCAGCTCCTGCTTCTTGCTTGCGGTTCGCGCCGCGGACCATGCGATTACGACACTGGAAGGTCTCGGTGATGGGAGCTCACTTCATTGCATTCAAGAAGCCTTCGTCGAGGAGCGCGCCTTGCAATGCGCTTACTGCACACCCGGGTTTATACTCTCCATAAAGGCGTTCCTAGATGAAAAACCACATCCGTCAGACGACGAAATCCGCGAGTATCTGTCCGGGAACCTGTGCCGCTGCGCCGGCTATGCGGATATTTTGCGCGCGGTGCGGCTCGCACAAACACGAATAGCAGACTCTGCGCGATAGATCCGAGTAAAGTTCCCTCGTCTCTTCCCATTTATTCTTGTCACTTCCATTAAGCGCGCAACAAAGTAAACCTAGCGACAAAATTGTGCTGCGCTGAGGTGATTTGTACCGCGGCCAGCCGGAAACCTCCTTCAGTCTTCGTTTGCGCGCAGACAACTATCTAAATTATTTGAAAAAATTGCCTGGTGACAACAGGCGATTTTAGCGAGCCTCTGGCATGTTATATGCACTAATTCATTGAAAAAATAGCGGATTGTAATTTGTGGAAAAAACCTCAACCATTGAATCGTCATTGACTGATCGGCCTCTGCGCAGTTTGGACCGGTTTTTTGATGTTGCGAAAAAGGATACGGTTATTCGCCTGCGTTGGCCGTTAGTGATCCTCTCATCGTATCTGCTTTACTATTCGCCGAGCGAATGGCTGACGGCCACTCAGATACAGGCGGTTCTGATTCTCTACCTGCTCAGCCACTCGACTCTGTATTTTTTGGCCGACGATCTGTTTGATTCGCCCTATTTTTACGCCCCCCTTCTGCTTTTCGATACCATCGTCCTCGGCGTGGTTCTGAGCACCAGCGGCGCGGCAAGTCCGGACTTTTACATCGCTTGTTTGCTGACTGTGGTCCTGAGCGTCATCTGCAACGATGCTCGTGGCTTGCTAATGGTGACGATCTTAGCGCCGCTCGCCTACGCCTATTTTGTTTTCAACAGCGCCGCATATTTAGATCCGAACGTCTATTTGCGTTTGCCTTTTCCCTTCGTGATCTCTTTGTTCTATGGTTATTTCGCCCAAGTCGAGCGAATACGCCGTACCGCGCGCGACAAAGAAGAGCAAATAACAAGGCAACAAAAGGCCGCCGAGGAGATTCGCCGCCAGCGCGAACGGTTGGAAGTGCTGCACCAAGTCAATATGTCGGTTGCCTCGACCATCGACAAAGCTGATATACTCTCGGCTTTCTTGGAGACCGCGCTCATTCATCTGCCTTATGCCGCCGCAGTTATCAGACTCAGACACGCCGGCGTGCTCGAAACTACCGCGGCGCGAGGATTTAAAAGTAAGACTCTGAGCAACGGGAAGGATTCCCTGGCCTTCACGGACCGTGTCCTCGACGATCCCGCTCCGCTGAAAGTTCGAAACGTTTTTACCGATCGGCAGGTGTCAAATCTCGCTTTCTTCGAGGGGGAGGGACTAGTTTCTTTTCTCTGTGTTCCGCTCGTTGCCAACAATGAAGTCCTTGGGTGCTTGCTGTTTCTAACCCGAGAAGAGCACGAGTTTAACCCGGAAGAAATTGATTTTATATCGACTCTCGCCGGCCAAGCGGCCATTGCAATCCATCATTCCGAGCTTTACGACCGCAGCCAGCGCCAATCCGAAGAGCTGACCGACGCGCACAAGATCAAGGACGAATTTTTGAAAGTCGTCTCGACCCAGCTCAAGACACCATTAAACGTGATTACCGGATACTCGGAAATGTTTTTGGAAGGGCTGTTGGGTGAAATCACGCCCATTCAAGAAAAGGCGATCGAAACTGTCGCGCGCCAGTCCAAAGAGCTGCATGGCTTGATCAACACCGTACTCCAGGTGAGCAGCATGGAGGCGGAGAAGCTGCACGTCGAGCTTCATGAGATTAATCTATGGGAGTTTTGCTCGGAACTAAGAACATTTTACGACTATCCGCTCGCGACAGGGGTGAAGTTGGTCTGGAACTATCCGGCCGATCTGCCCTCGGTAGAAGGGGACCGGGCCAAGCTCAGACGCATGCTGGAAAACTTGGTCGGCAACGCGCTCAAATTTACCCAGCAGGGCACAGTGATGATCGCGGTGCGCTATCTAGCGGGGAAACAGCGCCTCGAGTTCAAGATCAGCGATACCGGCGTAGGCATTCCCGAGGAGAATATTCCCAAAATCTTCGAAAAGTTCCGACAAGGCGAAAGGCACACCGGAATGGAGCACGGCGGCGTCGGACTGGGATTGTATATTGTCAAGAAATACCTCGACCTCTTAGGCGGTAACATAGAAGTCCACAGTCGCGTGGGCGAGGGAACGACCTTCATTTTTCAAATTCCCGCACCTTTGCACGGCAATGCCGCGGCGCATGAGCAACTTTTATTGCCGACGGCCAGTGAAAACTTTGGAGCGGATTCTCGATAAGAGTTCAAGACGCCGGGCTCACGCCGGCGGATCGATAACTTAGTGCGGCGTGTCGAGGAAAGCGCGGTTATCCCGCTTCAGATACATCCTCACCCAGAGATCGTACAAATTATCCGGCCGAAAGACGTCTATTTCTTTGCGCCCATGCGGCGTTTCAATCACCACGCTGACCGAAAGCTCCTGCCAGGCGATGCCCAGCAGGCGGTTGCCCCTTTGGCTGACAAGATCGCCTACGGTTCGGAGCAATTGCGATAAACAGTGGCCATCGGCATTGCCGCTTTGTTGGCGACGACGCGCCCGTTGCTCTCTTTCGATTCGATCTAATTCCGGTATTGCATAGCGTAACCGTTTGCCGGTTTGAGTTGTGGAAAGAGGGGACGGTTCTTCGTGGCCAAGCGTGCGCGGCGGCATTTTGTTGCGCCACAGCTTCTGCAGGCGATTCTTGCTGATCCGAAAAAGTGGGTTGTTGTTTTCAGTCTGCTCGTCCGCTCGCACCCAGACCAGATAGGCATCGCCGACGTATTCCAAGTTGAACGTTGTAAGATGGAGATTCTCTAAGTCCTGTCCGATGGCCCGTAAATGGCGGGCATAATCCGCGGGGCTGATTCTTACGTCCATCGCATGGTTCCGATTTCGGCCGACAAAATCGAGCCCAGACAATTCCGGTTTGCCGCGCACCAAACGCAGCGTGGTTCGGCGCGAGACCCGGGTCGGCGTTCGAATCCCGCGAACAATACTATACACCGGCAGCTTATAGTTGCAATTCAAACAAAAATTAGTAATGGAGATCGGGCGGCCTTTGATATGCTTTCTCGCGACGGTGAAGCCGACAAAATAATTGCAGTTCGGGCAGTGGCGCGCTCGGTACTTCGACATCGTGAAGTGCTCAATCTTGGCGCGTTTTAAGCGTAACAGCCCAGAAAGTCAAGCCGCATGAGCGCTGTTTCATCAAGAATTTGAACATTTGCCGCCAAACTGCGCCGCTCGCGCTGGACGCCGTCATTTCTTGTCAAAGATTGTCTCTCATTGGCTAAGAATGGGTCTTAAGCCTCCTTCGAAAATCAATTTTGACTAGCGTCGCGACGCGCTGAGGTTGACGTTCAGAAAACAGTAGGCCGCTCGCTTCCGCCGAGCATTTCGCGATCCGAGTAGCGATCGCCTCTCTTTTTTGTCGCCGTCGGTTTGTGCTAAAAATTTTATCCTTGGCGGAGACAAAAAAATCTTGGAGGAAGGTAACATGGCAGACCCGATTAGCGTCTTCGATTGTGATGGTCATATTATTGAATCGATCCCCGAGATGGCGCCGTTTCTCGATCCCGTCGACCGTGACGTGGCGCTGACGCCGTCGCGCAATCGTCAGGGAGTTTTCGCTAGTCTCGATGATATTCACTACCCGCGCAACGTGCGCAAGTCGGGCGAGGTCGAAGCTCCACGCCGGCCGCGGATCGATGCCAGTAACTATCGCAAAGGCTCGGGCGAGGACTGGGTCGCCTTCTTAGAAAAGGCGGGAGTTTCGGAAGCCGTGCTATTTCCATCCGAAGGACTCTCGGTAGGCTTCTTCCAGCAAGCCGACTACGCCACACGCGTGTGCCATGCCTTCAACGATTATATTTCAGAACGCTACCGCAAGGTCGATCCGCGGCTCCATCCGATGGGTTTGATCGCCATGCAGGACGTCAAAGAAGCAGTGAAAGAACTGCGGCGCTTGGTGTTGGATCTAAAACTTCCCGGCGCGATGTTGCCGTCGCGGGGTTTGCCACTGCATCTCGGCCACGATTATTACTGGCCGGTCTATGAAGAAGCTGCCAGTCTCGGCTGCGCTCTCGGAATTCACGGTGGCTCGAGCGTCGGGCTCGGCGCCGATACTTTTACGGATCCCTGGGCCGCTCGGGTGTTGCGTCATCCGGTGCCGCTGGCTTTGGAATTCGTGTCGCTGGTTTATCACGGCGTGCTCGATCGCTATCGAGATTTGCACATCGGGTTCTTCGAAGGCGGTTGCGCATGGCTTCTGCTGCTCAAGGACCGCATGGATCGCGACGACAATGTCTACACGACCAGCACTGGCCATTCGCGCAGTCTCAACGACTATCTTGCCAGTGGCCAGGTGCTCGTCGGTTGCGAAGGCAACGAATGGATTTTGCCGTACGTGATCAAGCAATGTGGTGCCGACGCTTTTTCCTACGCTTCGGACTATCCGCATGAAGTCGATTTAGTGGCGGCGAAGCAGATGATTCACGACACCGTGGAACGTCCGGATTTGACGCACTCAGAAAAAGCCGCGGTGTTGGGCGGGAATGCTAAAAGATTTTTTAGGGTTTAAAAAACTCCATCGGGTGCAAATCGTTCAAGCCATTGAAAGCCGGGAAGGAGTCACCTTTCCCGGCCTTTTTATTGTTGCGGTGAAGCTGGAAAGATCAGGGATTTGATCACGACCGGCACTGCGCCGGACGATTGAATCAGCGCGCCGATGTCGATGTAGTCGAAATCGCTGAGGGCGATGCCATCGATGGAGATGATCGGGGTCTGCATCTGCAGTTCTTCTTGAAAATGTAATCCAACAATACCGCCGATGTCGCCGTCGTTCACCAAAACTAGCGGGTGGCCTTTGACGAAGATATCTTTGAGTCCTTCGGCGACGCCACTGCAGAAAGACTGCAAACGGGAGAATGTCGCTGAGCCGTCCCAATGAAACGCAACGGCTACGGGTTGGCGTCCATGTAGTAAGTCCAAGCGTCGTAACGCATTTAGCAGCGCGTCGCGGACCGCATCTTTGGTGAAATCATCTTCGTTTAACGGAAACTCCGGCGCGACGACCGCGACGTTGCGCACGGGAACGGCGTCTTCCGGCGAAATGAAGACTGTGTTGCCGCTCACCTGCACGGTATATTGCGAGGCGCCTATGACCGTGGCGCGAATTCGCGCGTTGGGTTCCATGACGAGGAGTCCCAAATCGCCCGTGCGCTTGTGCACCTCTTCTGCGATCCATGGTCCGAGATCGCCGAAACTGGTCTTGGTGCGATTGTAGATGAACTCCGACACGCCGCCGGAAAACATTACGCAATCGATTTCCCCTTTGTAGGTCAGCGGCGACAGGCGCAGAAGCTCTTTAATATCTTCGGTGATGGATTGCGGCTTCAACATGGCAAATAGTTTATCTACCATGCCCGAGACCATTTTGCGCAGGTTTGCTTCGGCGATTTTTTCGCCGAGCGCCACTGAAAATCCGGCCCAGCCGGCATGCTTGCGGCCGGCTTCCTCGATACGCACGATGGCGCCGTCTTTGTCGAAGGCGAG
The DNA here is from genome assembly GCA_963755715.1 of uncultured delta proteobacterium. Taxonomy (GTDB): domain Bacteria; phylum Desulfobacterota; class Binatia; order UBA9968; family UBA9968; genus DP-20. The sequence continues at coordinate 139,547 of CAVWLW010000027.1, read as the reverse complement.
CAGGCGTGCGCCTACGTCGATGGCGGAAACTTCCTGAACCTTGCCGTTATTACAGATTGCAAACTTGCTGGTGCCGCCGCCGACATCGATGTTCAGGACGACGCCGCCCATTTTTTCTGAGTGCGCCACCGCGCCCGAGCCGTGAGCCGCCATCGTGGCCTCCAAACCGTCGCCTGCGCTTACCGCCACGAATTTGCCCGCCTCCTCAGCGAAGAGGTCGGCGATGGCGCGAGCATTGCGCCGGCGCACGGCGACGCCGGTGAGAATGAGCGCGCCGGTGTCGACATCCTCACGCCGGATCTTGGCGGTCTTGTACTGTTCGTTGATAAAAGTTTCCAGCGCTTCCACGTCGATTCTCGTATCGTCGACATAAGGCGTCAGCAGGATCTGCGATTCGTTCAAGACATCGCGTTTGGTGACGCGATAACGCGAACCTTCGAGGGTCAGTTCCAGCCGGGAAAAAACCAGGTGCGATGTTGAAGAGCCGATGTCGACACCGACGCTGGTGAGCTGAAGCTTTTCTTCCTCCTGCATGTGGCGGTTGGCATTGGAAAACGAACCTCGAGGTGCGGTGGCCATGAAATTCCTTTGGGCAGCTAAGATCGTTTGGATTCCAGAGTCTAGAGTCTGGCGTTAACCCCCAAACTCTAGACCCTAGACGCTGAGACAGATTCTTAGTAGGAGTGCTTGTAAAGATCCGGCTCCATGCGCGATTGCGCGCCCACACTTGCCAGCGTTTCTTCGAACTCTTTACGGAGATACGGATCTTCTTCGTTGTACGGGATCGCCGTGCCGCCGTCTTTCATGTCGATGGCGCCGTAGTCGATGCCCTTTTCACCAGGCTTGCCGCGATCGCGCCCTGGCGCGTTGGGGCCGAACCAGGCGGTGAGACGCAGCGGCTCTTTGCTCGCGCCAAAATGGGCATGAAACCAGTTCCCGCTCATTGGCGCCGCGCTGACCATACCCACGGGTTCATAGTCCTGGCGTCTGATTTCTTCCGTCGTGCCTTTTTCCCAGGGATGGGTGCCCAATTTTGCCGGCCACGTGTAGGTATACCCTTTGCCGCTCAGGCAAATCAGCACTGCCGCGGAGCCATGCGCATGCGCTTTCGAGTAACGGCCGGTTTCATGCTGACCGATCCACATATAGAATTGCTGTCCCGCCATATGCGGCTCGATGCGCCGATAACCCGGCGAGCGCCGGTTATCCATGGGTAACTCGCAGGACATGACGTCGGGAATGATGTTCGTCTGGCGCATGGCGAGACCCCGGAGCGGGTCCGGCGTGACTTCTTCTTTGTACTTGTAGTAGTCGTCGCTGGGATCGAAACGGTCTTTGAAGTTATAGGGGCAGTTGAAGATAAAATCCTCGTTGCCAAAGTTGTTCATAATATTGGGCGCCGTGGTGCCGGCGAGCAAAAGCGCCGGGCTCGAGGTCGCATTGACGATGCGATGCGTCGCATTCATCGGAATGGCGAAGATCGAGCCTTTCTGCCATTCAAACGTGACCTTCTTCGGATTGCCGTCGACCCAAACCTCGGTGGTGCCGCGGCCGTCGACGACGAGATACTGCTCTTCGTACAGATGCTTTTCCGGGTTCAACGCGCCGGCGCCGGGGACCTCGACGACGTAGCAACCCCACAGACCTTCGGTGCCGAGGAGCTGAATGAACGTGCCGTTGCCGCCCATGCGCTTCCACGGCTTGCGAGGCAGATCCTGCACGCGCCGAACGCCGATGTCGCGATAAATCGGAATGCCCTGCGACTCCATGAAGTTGTCGTAAGGCGTATTCGGCCGGAGAAATTTTCCATAGCCGGCCCGGGTCTTTTTATCTGTCGGTTCCTGAAATGATTGCTCAGCGGGATGATCCATAATGCCTCCTTCTTGCTCGTATAATTCGTTGGAATCTGCAGATCGGCGTGAGATCACGTGCTCAGGCCTAGCGGATTTGTAACAATTATTATCGACTGGCGTACTGGGAGTCAAACGAGCCGTCGAGAAGGCAGGAGCAAGAACTAAATGGAGATTAAACCTTAGCCAATATGCTCCCAATCTCGAACTAGATCCCAGCAGTCGTCGGTATCATCTTGCCCTTCCAACTAGACGCTACGTCCCATGTCGAAAACGATCTCCCGTGCGATCTTTCCGTCGCGCATCTCGAAGATGTGGACCAGTCGCATTTCCACTTTGCTGCCGACCGGAAAATGCCAATATCCATCTTTGGCCACCTCAAAAGTAACCGTGCAGTCATCCACCACACGATCCTCGGTAGCGATGCGCTGGAGTGGCTGAAAGGTCACATTGCGCATGGACGCCCAGAGCTGCCGATAATTACTCTCGACCGCCTCCTTCCCCGTGAAAGATCGGTTAAGACCGTTCGGTGCAGGTGCCTCCCAAATGACATCGTCGGTGAATGTCGAAAGTGCGGCCTCCACGTCGTTCAGCGCCTCACTGTGAAAATGGTTCACAACGGCCGCCAAATTTTGAGCTATTCGTTCTTCGTTCATATCCTTCTCTCGATGTCTTGGCACAATAGTTAGTTGCTATCTAACAGGCCGATAACATACACGCTAGGCATGCGCTTTAGCGAATCGGTTAGGTGCAGCATGTAGAATTGTTGCGGTTTGTCACATCACTTGCCCCAAACGTCAAGACGGTTGTCTATACAGCCGGCCCCGGCCCATTCGTAAACGTCAGCCGGCGATAGACTTGCCGTGTCGAGTCGACGTCGCGCTTACAGTATTCGATGATTTCGGCGAGCTTGCCGGCTCGGTAGTACGGGTAGACTTTAGAGCCGTCGAGACTTTCCTTCGGCGAAGGAATGCTGAGGGCTTTCGAAAGTGTGTCGAGGCTCGCGTGTTCGCGGCCCCACTTGCTCCACTCCTGCATGGTGTCGTAAATCGGCGCGTTTCGGAAACGAGCAAAGGGAAGATCGCGCGACGGTTTGATTTGATGGATGATCGAGCGTTGATAGATGAAGCGAAGGTCGAAATCGAGGATGTTGTGGCCGACGAAGAGATTGCACTCGACCGCCAATTTCCAAAACCCTTTGATGATTTCGGTCTCTTCTCCTTGAAGCACTTGGACTTCGGTGTCTGTGGACGGCTCGATGGCGTAGCAGAGGCAAATAATCTTCGCGGTTGCCGCCGATAGGCTGAGCTTTTTGATCAGCTCGGCTTCATTCAGTTGGATTTGCGGTTCAAGGAGACCATTTTCCTGCAACGATAGATCGGTAGGGACGGTTTCGATATCGAGAAAAATAATCTTCATGGCCATGGATCAGAACAGCGATAACTCCTTATTCTTTTCTGCGCCGAGCTCGACGGCTTCGCCGAGACGCAAGAAAATTATTTTAAAAGCCGCGAGTTCGCGTCCGAGACTCTGTTTGACCGCTTGTGAATAGATTTCCGCCTGCCGGTTATAGCGCGCCGCGCCTTCGATCAATTGATCTTTCGTGATCCTATCTGTCTTATAGTCGGCCAAGTAAAGCAAGCCGTTTTTTTCGTAGATCAAATCGATGACACCTTCCATGATCTGGCCGTTCCACGGCATCAAGAGCGGCACTTCGCGGCCGAGGATCCGTGCGCCGGCGAGCTCGGCGTAGACTTTCGAGCGAAAGAAAGCCTGGAAAATGTCTTCGAGCTCGGCTTCGATCTCTCGGCAGGATGACGCGAATTCCCTCGGCAGTGAGAGCGTGATGAAATCGTGAAGTTGCCCTTTGTATTCTTTGACGTCCCTGGTGAACTGCCAGTTCTGCAGAAAACGGTGCGCAAGATCACCGACGACGAGAGCCGGCGTTTGCCGATAGAATTGACCGTTCATTTTGCTGCCGGATTCAGTCGATGATTCCTCTTGCCGTTTCAGGAGCGTCGGCGTGACAAACGGCGCGGCTTGTTGCGCCTTCTCATAGTCGCGCGTCGCGGCGCGCCCAAGTATCGATGAAGGATCTCCACTCGGTTTGTTTTCTTGACGCGTTTGGATTTGCCTTTTGTGCGACCGGGCGCGGTCAGTCTTTCGCTGACGACTTCGATTTCCACTACGCCGGCCCCGAGCGATACCCTCTTTGGCTCTTCTGCGTCGGTGATACCGTGGTTCACGGTGTCGTCGAGCATGGAAAGAAAACTGCCGCTCGAGCGCCGATCGCTCGGCGCGCAGGAGATAATTAGATGCTCTCTCGCTCTGGTCATAGCGACGTAGAGCAGACGCTTTTGTTCTTCGGCGTTTCTCAGCCTGGTTTTTTCCGCGATGTATAGCCCGGCGAGATCCGAAATCGCGCCGATACGTAAGCCGGTCAATCCCGTCGACCAATCGAACAGCGCTTCGGCTGCGGCGCTGTGTCTGCCCTCGATGCCGGTTTGGCAGCCGGCTAGAATCACGATGGGGAACTCCAAGCCTTTAGATTTGTGAATGCTCATGATGCGTACGGCATCGAGGTTTTCTTCGGCGAGCACGCTTTCGCCTTCATCTTTGACGTCGAGCACGCGTTGTTCTAGCTGGCGGATCGCTTCCTTAAGCGTGGTCAATCCTTCGCGGCCAAGCAACTCGGCCTGCTGCGCCAACTTTTGCAAATTTGCCACCGCCTGTTCGCCGTGAAAATAGCATGCCGCCAGCAGTTCCACCGGCAACGTCGCAAATACATGGGCTACCGCGGCGCCAATCGGCATTCTGCGGGTTTCATCATGTAGGCGCGCCAGCGTGTCATAGAGCTGTACCAGCGTCGGTGGAAAATCCTTTCCAGCGAGTTTCGCGGCAGCGCGGTAATCGAGCAGGTTTTGCCGGTGCAGCTCATAAATTTGCTGGTCGGTGAGCCCGCCCAAAGGCGCGCGTAGAACGCCGACGAACGCCAGCCGATCGTGGGGATTTTCTACGGCGCGCAGCAGGTTGACGGCGTCGATGATTTCTTTCGCGGCGTAAAAGTGGCGTTCGCCTTCGACGACGTACCGAATTTCTTGGCGGCGCAAGGGTTCTAGGTAGTCGTGGATGTCGGTGAGCTTGCGCAGCAGAATCGCGACATCTTTAGGCTGCGCCTGGACTTTTTCGCCTCGCGTGTTCAAAATTGTGGCTTTGCCTAAGACCTGCTCCTTTAGCCAGCGCGCCAGGCTTTCACCTTCCAGATGGCGCGCGGTTTCGGCATTGACGTCTCGGTCCGCGACAATCTTTCGCACCAAGAGCTTGGGAATGTCGCTCGGCTCGGTGATTCGACCGGGCGCCGGATAGATGGCGATGTAGGGCGGTTGCACGCCGTCTTGAGCTTGGATGAGGTTTTCGAACGCGCCGTTCACTCCGTCCAGGATCGCCGCGTTGCTGCGAAAGTTGGTGGTGAGACGGCACTCGATGCCATCCTGCGCTTTGATAATTTTTTCGACGACTTCGAGGTAGGCTTCGATGTCCGCGCGGCGAAAAGCGTAGATCGACTGCTTCGGATCGCCGACCACAAATATTTTTCCCGGAACGACTCTAACTTGACGCCAGTCCAACGCTATCTGACCGGTTTGTTCCGCCAAATAGAGGAGAATCTCATATTGAATCGGATCCGTGTCTTGAAATTCGTCGATGAGAATAGTGCGGTAGCGTCGTTTGAGATCCGCGCGTACGCGCACTTGGTCGCGCACGAGGTTGCGCGCGCGCACGAGTAAGCCGTCAAAAGATAGATGCCCTTCGCGGATGAAGCGCTCGCGGAAATCCTCGGCGAAGGGAACAAGCAAGCGCCAGAACGTGGCGGTCAATTCGCCGTCGACTTTGACGAGCCCCTTGGCGGCGCGCACGAGCTCTTGAGCTGTTGCGACATCGTCGGAAGGCCAGCCCTGAACATCTCGATTGATCGACTTATCGGACAAAAGCGCGTATTCGTCCATTAACGTATCCGAGCGCTGTCCGTCTTTTCTAAACTCGCTCAGGACAGTACGTGCCGCGCGAACTAACTTTTCATTCAGGCGATCCTCGGGATGACGTTCAATCAAGGCTGCGGCCTTGGCTTCGAGCCTTGCCAACCAATCGCGTAGGGCAGGGAAAACGGCGTTGGCTAGGTTAGCGTTCTGCCGAAGATCGACGTTTTCCGCGGCAATCGATTTGGCCAAGGCCTTGATTTGATCGAGGCCGCAGCGAGGGAGAATTTTCTGCCAGTCCGCCGCGTGCGCGCTGTCCAAGGAAAGTTCCTGATCCAACCACAAGTTCCAGTGGTCGTCGAAAAGCCGGTCGAACGCTGCGCCATCGTCCTCACGAAATTGCGGGTCGACGCCCGCTTCGAGCGGATAGAGGCGAAGCAAGTTGGCGGCGAAGCTATGGATCGTGCCGATGTCGCTTCGTTCCATGTTTCTGAGCGCATCATGGATGCGATTGTCCAATTCGTCTTTGGAGAGCTGGTAGAGCGCGATCAGCGCTTCAGCGTCGCTCTTGGTTTTAGCCTCGGCATCGTTGGCGGCTTCACGATCGAGCTGGACATCGAGAAAAGCCTGCAGGCGTTGACGCAGCCGAAGCTTCATTTCGTCGGCGGCTTTGTTAGTAAAGGTGAGGGCGACGATCTCGGTGATTTTTAGCGGCTGGGGATTGCGCAGCAGCAAATGAACCAGGCGATCGACCAACAACGTCGTTTTGCCGGTGCCTGCTCCCGCCGTGACCACGAGATTGCGATCGAAAGAGGCGGTGGCGACCTGTCGATCACCGGCGTCGGCAAGTTCAATCTGGCTCGGGCTCATCGTCATTGGGATCTTTTGCGCGTAAAGCGCGATGCGGTTCGGTCAGCGGATCGTTCTCGGCGCGCCACAGGCTCGGCGGATGGTTTTTGCGGCAGATCGGCGCCGCGTCGCAGTGGCCGCAGTGGACGCCGCGGTTGATGAAGAAACGGCCTTGCCGAACGCCATCGACCAGATAGGCGATCGTGCGTTTGGTTGCCGCGCCGACCTTGTCGGCAAGTCCTTCGCTGCCGTAAGGCGTCGAGATCAGCGGCCCGTCGGCCCAGCGAGGCGAAATGTAGTAAAAATCCGCCTCGATAGTCTTTGGCAATGGCTTGAGAAGTTGCTCCTCGGCCCAGCGTTGCGCGAGCATGTAATAGAAGGGTGGCTGCAATCTCTCGCCGCGCATGGCGGCGCGGATCAGATTCTTGTCTTGGGTTGCCCGGTTTGCACCGAATTTGAATTTATAGTCGATTACCCGCAGAGCGTCGTCTTTTCGGTCGATACGGTCCATGCGGCCGCGGATCGCCAGGTTTTTCAGCGGTTCCGGCCAGTCGGGCGGCAAGCGCGTCGTCACGTCGGCCTCCAGGCTCACGGGCGAAAACCCTGACTGTGACAACTCGGCGAGATCTTGAGCGATCACTTGGCGCAACAGTTGGACGAGACCGTCCTTGACGCTCTCCCACGCGAGCGGGTAGCCAACCGGATTATTCTCTTCATAGTCGGCGAAGGCGCGGACGGTGACGGCTTGCAGCGTAGTTTCCATGTCCACCGTTACCGCTTTGCCGGCAAAGTAACCGGCGTCAATCCAAGCGCGGTAAAACGAATGCAAAATTCCATGACCGAGCTCGCCGAACTCCGCGGGGCTCGGTCCGAGGGTTTCTTCAGGATGGTCGAGCGGTTCCAAGCCGAGCACGTGGCGCGCGAAAAACTGAAACGGGCAGCGGGCATAGGTTTCGAGCGCCGTGGGCGAAGGGCCGCGCTTGGAAAAATGTTTCCAGTAGCTATCGAAGTCGGCGAGCGCGCCGTCGTAAGGAAGCAGGCGGTCACTGCTTTGATCGATTGCGGCGACGACCTGGCGTCCTTGCCTGTAAAGCTCCGGCAGCGAAGCCGTGGCTTCGATCAGCGCGGTGGGATCTTGAGCTTCGAGCGTCAGGCGAATCGCTAGTTCGGACGGCAATAATAAATCCTGGCGGTCGAACGGCGGCGTCGCGGTTTTTTCAGTCATGCTTCGTGGAATATTGATCGTTTCGCATTCGCGGCCGTGCTCTTTGAGAGCGCGCTTGAGCTCATCGACGTACCAGGATGGTGCCAGCCCTCTGCCGCTGTCGTCCGCTCTTTGAAAGGAGCAATAGAGCCGCTCGCGCGCGGCGCCGACGAGCAGTGTGAACAGCAACTTTTCTTCGTCGAAGGCGGCGAGTTTTTGGCTTACCTTGTAGCCCAGGTCGCGGTCGAGAACTTCGCGGTCGCGATCGCGCAGAAAGGCATCTTCGCGGATCGTGCGCGGGAAAACGCCTTCGTTCATGCCTAGAACAAAGAGCGCACGGAACGCTAGGCCACGTGCCGCAGTTGCACTTAGCACCATGACGCCGTCGCGGTTTCGGCGGTCATCGGTCACGCTGGAGCGTTCGAGCCAGTGTTGAAAGGTACGGCTAAAATCGTTGCGCGCGACGCGATTGTCCACGCTGTCCAGACCGGCGAGTTGATCCAGGATTTCGAGAATCTCTGCATTGGGGTCACGCGGCGCCGTCTCAGTATTGGGCGCAATGCCAAGATATTTTTTCAGCAAGTCCTTCCAGGCCGCGGCGTATTCCTGCCATGAAGCTTGGTCCGGCAACCGAAGGAGATCCGCCATCAGTGTGTCGACAAGATTGGCCAGGCAGATTAGCTGCACCGAGCGGATGCGGATTTTACGCGGCTCTTCATCATCCGACATCTGCCGCAGTTCTAGATCGCGATGGCTGTAACGGCGCAGCCGGCGCCACTCGGCCACGCCTTTGCAGATGGCGAGCTCGCGCGTCGCAAGATCCCAGAGATCGGGGCGAACCGAAGCTGGATTCCCATCTATGTTCTGAAATTGAAAATAGGGTGAAGAGAGCAGATCGATCACCTGACTGCGCACGAAGTCTTTTGCAGGCAAGTTCAGAAGCAGAATGACTGCCTTGGTTAACGGGAACTGCACCAACGGTTCTTCGAGCGTGCCGGCGAGCGGGATGCGGTGCTGGTGAAAAATGTCTTTGACGACTTGGCTGTAAGACTCCAAGCTTCGAGCCACAACGCCAATTTCATGAAGTTGCAGCTTGCAGTCCTCGGCAAGTCGCAAGATCTCTTTCGCCGCCGCGGCGACTTCATCTTGAATGCCGAAAGTACTGACGATGTGGCACTGCCAGTGTTTCGGAAAGTCGCCGTATTTTCGCTCTTTGTTGTCATCGAACAGGCGCGCTGATGCGGGCAAGACGCCTTGAGATTCTAACTCTTGCGCGGGTTCGGTGTTGTGTCCCTGAATGTAACGCTCGTAAAAGCGCTCGGCGAAGCGCCAGGCGTCATGACTCGGCTTGGCGGACAGATAGGGAAAATAGAGCGTGGTCGGATAGTGGCGCGCGACCGCGTGAAAAAAGTCTACCTGAATTTGCGTCAGATCATAAAAGCCATAATAGAAAATCTGACTAAATTGTTGCAAGAATCTCGATGCCGGAACCTGTTCGGTGGCAGCGCGGTTCAAGTCGGACTGGTCGGTGATTTTCTGTCGGCGGCAAAATTGTTGAAAGGTTCGCAGTAAGACCAAAAGCTGCGATGTGCGTTCGCTGGCGCGCTGGCTGAAGTGCCCTTCGCCCAGCGCGTCGAGCGCGACCGTTGGATCGACGAGTCCGTCGCGCAGATCGCGCAGGGTCTGCCAGAGCGCGGCGCAGCCGCCAGCGCGCTCTTCGATGCCGGCAAAAGGCTCCGCGCCGGGCTGGCGCGTGCGGATGATTTGGCGCAGCGCTTCTTCGAGAAATAGATCGGTGCGTAGCTCCAGCGCTGTGCCGCTGCTCTCTGCTTGGAGCCGCAGGGCCAATTGGTAAAAGGTCAGCAACTGAACATTAAGCAGCGCCAGACGCCGCTCGCGGCTTAAAAGTATTTTTAACCGCCGGCGCAGCAAGTCGGACGGCGTTAGAATCAACAGCGGGCTGAGCAAGTCCGCGTCCTTATATTTTAGGATTTCCTCGACGAGACTGTTTTCGAGGTCGGGGTTAAATGGCCCGAGGATGGTTTGCATGATTTGTTAGCGGGCTCGGATGACCTGCAGACTCAAACTAGCACGAAATATGAAACAAGGTATCGTTTAGCGCAAGCGCCAGAGGCACGTCGATCATTTGGGCGGACGATGTTCGTGACACCGACGGCAATTGCAAATGTAAATACAAACCATTAAACCAACAGCCAATGCGATTTGCCAAACCAAACCGACTACTCGTCATTTTTTTCCTCGTCGTTCTGTCTTTTCGCGCTAGTGCCCGCGAACGCGTGCTCGAATCGAGCGCGGGCCTCGTTGTCGCCGACAGCGAACTCGCGAGCGCCGCGGGCATGGAGATTCTTAAGCGCGGCGGCAATGCTGTCGACGCGGCGGTCGCAACGGCGTTCGCGCTTTCCGTGGTCGATCAGGCGTCCTCGGGCTTGGGCGGCGGCGGCTTCATGGTGATTTACCGAGCCCAAGATAGAAAGTCCTTCGCGCTGGATTTTCGCGAAACCGCGCCGCGAGAATCGCGCAGAGAGTTATATACGAAAGACGGCAAACCTGTGCCGTCCCTGAGCCTCACGGGCGCTTTGGCCGTCGGTGTGCCCGGAGAAGTCGCCGGCTTGGTCGAGGCGCGCCGGCGTTTTGGCACGCTGCCGCTGGCCGCGCTCGTTGCGCCCGCGCTAAAGCTCGCGAGCAACGGTTTTCCTCTGGATCCGACCCTGCGCATCGCTATCGAGCGCCAGCAGACGGCGATGAAGCGCTTCGCCGACCTTGGCAGTATTTATCTCACCAATGGCGCAGTGCCTGCCCAAGGCGCCATTATTCGGCAGCCGGCGTTGGCCGAGACTCTCAAAGCGATCGCGGCGCAAGGTTCTCAAGTTTTTTATCAGGGCTGGATTGGCGCGGCGATCATTGACACGATCCAAAAAAACGGCGGCGTGATGACGGCGGATGATCTAAAACGCTACAAGCCGGTATGGCGCGAGCCGCTGATTGGCGCATACCGAGATCGCACGATCATCACCATGCCACCGCCGAGCTCCGGCGGCGTCGCGATCTTAGAGATGCTTAATATCCTTGAAGGCTATAAACTCGATCAATTTCGTCATAACTCAGCCGAGTATCTTCACCTTCTAACCGAGGCCATGAAACATGCCTTCGCCGACCGGGCGCAGTTTCTCGGCGATCCGGATTTCGTCCATGTGCCGATTCGTAAACTGACGGCAAAGGATTACGCCGCCTGGATTCGCGGCCGGATCTCGCCCGACAAAACGCATCCGCCGCCTTTTTACGGTTATTACAATTACAATGCCGAAAAAGGCGGAACGACGCACTTCAGCGTGATCGATCGTTTCGGCAATGCGGTGGCATGCACCCAATCGGTCAATACGCGCTTCGGCTCGAAACTACTCGTGGCGCAAACCGGCATCGTGCTCAACAACGAGATGGATGATTTCGCCATTCATCCCGGCATCGGCAATGTTTACGGCTTGATCGGCAACGAGGCGAACTCGCTGCAAGCCGACAAACGTCCGCTCAGCAGCATGGCGCCGACGATCGTCCTGCGACAAAACCGCCCTGAGCTTGTCGTCGGCGCGGCCGGTGGGCCGCGCATCATCAGCGCAACCCTGCAGACAATCCTCAACGTTGTCGATTTTCATATGCCGGTCGGCGCGGCCGTCGAAGCGCCGCGCGTTCATCATCAGTGGCTCCCGGAGCGGTTAAATGTCGAAGCCAAGATCACTGTTGAGGAAAGAAAGGGCCTGGAACAGCGCGGTCATGTGCTCCGCGAGCAGAGCGAACTCGGAGTCGTGCAAGCGATCACTTGGCAAGACTCGACGATGAGCGGCACGGCTGATTCGAGGAAAACCGAAAGAGCGCGCACGGAATAGCGCGTGCGAGCGGCGATGAAAATATTTTTGTGAACCGTTAGACCTGGCGATTCTAGCGGTTCCGTCCAAACAATCGCCAGGAGCTTCGCCGCCGCTTGGGCCACAGGCTTAGAATCGGTAAAACCACTCGCCACAATTTCAGCACAGCGCTGGCGGTCCTGAATATTTTCTTGCCGAAGCCGCCGATCAAAAACGTCGATACGCCGGCAGTGAGCAACGGATGGGAACTGATTAGCCGGCCGATTCCGAAAAGCTTGCCGTCGATGTCGATCGGCGAACGGATTCTCCGACAGGCAGTGGTCAACTCGAGGCGCTCCAATGCCGCTTTTTCGATCAGCGCTTGTTTGCGGCGCGCGATGTTATCGAGACGACTGCTCACGAGTGGAGGCCCTCAAGTAGTCGCGATCTTTGCCGAGCTCGGCCATAGTGGTGGGGAATAGACGAGGATGGTGAATAATCACGCCGCGCAGTTTGACCGCGGCAACAACCCCGACGGCGAAATACGCCAGCGCGAGACCGCCGATTGCCGCAATCCAGCCGTTTTGCCAAAACAAAGCGACGAGAAAAATCGTCAAAAGGACGATGCCAAAAGTGAACCCGAAGAGCAGCAGGAGGGTGAAGACAAGGGCCTGTTTGATCCGTTCACGTTCTTCTTCGAGTTCTGTGACGAATAGGTCAAGGCGTGTGTGCAAGGCCGAGCTTAACCCGGCGAGCACGGCCTTAAGCGGCTGGAAGAAGCTCGACGAGCCTTCGCGGCTTTGGCTGCTTCCCAAATCGCTCATCGGCGATTACTTGCCACGAATCAATAAGCCGAAGGCCAATCCGACGGCGGCCGCGATGCCCACGGCGCTCCAAGGATTTTCCCGAACGTAATCGTCGGCGATTTCGGCGCATTCTTTGGATTTTTTTCGCAGAGTTTGTTCAGCATCGCCCAGAGCTTTTTTACCCTCGATCAGGCTCTGTTCGATTTTTTGCCGCGCGACGCCGATTTTTTCGCCCGCCTGGCTGGCTGTCGCCTTCAATAACTCCTCCGCATCGCCGACTAGCGTTCGCAAGTCGCTAACGAGTCTCTCTTTGCTGCTGGTTTCGCCGTCCATAAACACCTCCGCGGTTCAGGCTGCTGACGTTCTTATGATAATCACCGCGGCGGCGCTATTCAAGGTCATAATTTCCCTGAACAAGGGTTTTAGCGCGGCCCGCGAGAAGTTGATTTACGTTGTTTAAATGTTATGCATTCTTTTGCCTCGAACGAGGCGAGGAGGATATTTGAAATGATCTGTCACTATTGGCGCCGACTGCTCGGCGCGTTTTTTTTGATAACTCTTGCGGCGCCCGTGGCCGCTTGGGCTCAGGGGAGTCCCAACCAAAAGCTGGTGGAGGCTGCGAAGAAAGAAGGTGAGCTGGTCTATTACACGACCATGACGCTCGATCAGAGTAAGACCGTCACCGACCGTTTCGAAAAGAAGTACGGCATCAAAGCAACCCTTTTCCGCACCGGCGGCGGCCCTTTACTCAATAAGATTTTCACCGAAGCGCGCGGCGGACGATACGATTGGGACGTCGTCGTCGGACGCGGTGAGATGGTCTTGCCATTAATAGAGAGAAAACTTGTGGCCTCTTACCTATCTCCGGAAACCAAGATGATCGAAGAACAGCTCGTTGATAAGCAGGGCTATTGGACCGCCTACTACGTGAACAGCTATGTGCTAGGCTGGAACACCAAGCTTGTCAAAAAGCAGGACGTGCCTAAAACCTACGAGGAGCTACTCAACCCAAAATGGAAGGGCGGGCAAATTTCGCTTGATACCGAAGCTTATGGGATGATGGAAGGGCTCAAGCGCGTGTGGGGCAAGGAAAAAGGCATTAGCTATTTCAAGCGGCTCGCCGCTTTGGATCCGGTCTTGAAACGCGGCAATACCGAGCGCGTCCAACTGGTCGTCGCCGGCGAGTACCCGCTCATCATCGCCTATAACCAAACCCTTCAGAGAATGACCTCGCGCGGCGCGCCGGTTGATTGGCTACCGTTGGAGCCTTCGGTTACCCAGGTGAACCCGATCATGCTGGCCGCCAAGTCGCCGCATCCCAACGCGGCGCGGCTGTTTTACGATTTTGTTCTTTCCAAGGAAGGGCAAGAGATGCTGCGCGGCTTCCAGCGCATTCCGGTGCGCAAGGATGTCGAGCCCGATCCGCCGCGGCTTTTTCGTGGTTTTAAAATCGCCGTCGAAGATCCCGAGGATTACAAAGATTTCGACGCCTCGGTGAAGCAGTATCTGGAGATTTTTAAGTTGCGATAGGAAGATAGACGCAGGCACCAGGCGAGAGGCTTGAGTAAGAGTTCCTGATCACGCCTCAATCCTTCTGGCCGCTCGCCTATTCTTTGAACGGATTCTTGAGCAGGATAGTTTGTTCGCGGCCGGGACCCACCGAGACCAAAATGATCTCGGTGCCGATCACTTCTTCGATTCGCCGGACGTATTTCTGAGCCGGCTGCGGCAGATCGGAAAACTTTCGGACGTTATCCAGGGGCTCGGTCCAGCCGTCCAGCTCTTCGTAGACCGGACTTGCCTGCTGCATTACTTTACAGCTTGCCGGAAATTCGGTTATGAGCGTTTGTTTATAGCGGTAGGCGGAGCAGATCGGGATTTTCTTAAAACCGGTCAACACGTCAAGTTTGATGAGCGCGATACCGGTCATGCCGTTCATTCTCACCGCATGCCGCACGCCAACGGCGTCAAACCAGCCGCAGCGGCGTGATCGTCCGGTGGTGGCGCCAAACTCTTCGCCTTCGCGTTGCAGTGTTTCACCTTCGGGTCCGTCGATCTCCGTGGGAAACGGACCGCTGCCGACTCGCGTGGTGTACGCTTTCGAGATACCGATTACCTGCTGAATGCTTTGCGGCCCGATGCCCGAGCCCGAGCACGCGCCGCCGGTGATCGTGCTCGATGAGGTGACGTAGGGATAAGTGCCGTGATCGACATCGAGCAGTGTCCCTTGAGCACCTTCAAAAAGCACCCGCTTGCCGGCGCGTATTTCCTGATCGAGTAAAAATCCTGTATTGGTCACATAGTCTTTGAGTTTTTCCCGATAGCCGGCATAGCTCTCATGAATCTCGTCGAACTGAAGAGGTTTTTCCTTAAGAATGGCTTTCAAATAGAAGTTCTTCTCTTCGATGTTACGTTGGAGCTTTTCCTGGAAGGTGTCTTCTTCCAATAGATCGATAAAGCGAATGCCGACGCGCGCGACCTTGTCTTCATAGGCTGGGCCGATGCCGCGCCCGGTGGTGCCGATCTTGCCCTTGCCGCGCAGACGTTCGCGCGCCAAATCGATTGCCTTGTGGTACGGCATGATCACGTGGGCCTGCTCGCTGATGCGCAACTGCCCGTTGTCAGCGAGATGTCCCTGGGCTTTCAAAGAGTCGATTTCTGCGATCAAGACGGCCGGATCGATGACAACGCCGTTGCCGATGACGCAGAGCTTGTCGGCATGCAGCGCTCCGGAGGGAACCAGATGTAAAACGGTTTTCTTGCCGTCGACGACCAGCGTGTGGCCGGCGTTATTACCGCCCTGGAAGCGCACGATAATATCCGCCTCGCGGGTGAACAGGTCGACTACTTTCCCTTTGCCTTCGTCACCCCACTGGGCGCCGATGATTGCGACGTTTGCCATTGGGTTAGGCAGGCAATAGGCAATAGGCAATACAAAGATCGATCCAGACTCTCGCCTCGCGCCTCATGCCTTCAGCCTTCTCCTTACAGTTTGACCAAAGTTGCCGAAACGATTTGCGGCAGGGCACGGAGCTCATCGAGCGCCTTTTTGGCTACCGCGTCGTCGACATGAGTAAATGAAATCGCGTTGCCGCCCTTTTCGCTGCGGCCAAGCTCCATGCCGGCGATGTTCACGCCGTTGTTGCCCAAAATCGTGCCGACGGCGCCGACGACGCCGGGGACGTCTTTATTCTGCAAGATGAGAATATATCCTTCCGGCACGGCCTCCAAGTAAAAACTATTGACCCGCACGATGCGCGGATGCTTGGCGCCGAAGATTGCTCCTTCGACTTCGAGGCTTTCCTTGTCATTTTTTGCCTTGACGGTGAGCGAGCTGGTGAAATCGCCAGCTTCTTCGCCTTTCGATTCGATAATTTTGATGCCGCGCTCTTTGGCCATCATCGGCGCGTTGACGTAATTGACCGCCGATTCCATCACCGGCGACAAGAGGCCTTTCAACACCGCGACCGTGAGCGGCGCGACGTTGTATTGGGTCACGTCGCCGCGATACTCCACCTGAACTTCCTTCGGCAGCGCGCCGCCCATTTGCGTGTGGAGACTGCCGAGCTTCTCGCCCAGAGTTAAATAGGGGCGCAAAACCGCCAACAGCTCCGGGCTGACCGACGGCACATTGACCGCATAGCGCACGACGCCGCGCGCGAGAAAATCGACCATCTGCTCGGCCACCGCGATGGCGACATTGAGCTGCGCTTCGTCGGTCGACGCGCCCAGATGCGGCGTCGTGATCACCTGATCGAGTTTGAGCAGCGGATGATCGGCGGACGGCGGCTCATCGACGTAAACATCGAGCGCCGCGCCGGCGACTTTGCCCGCTTTGATCGCGTCGGCGAGGTCATGCTCGTCGACGATGCCACCGCGCGCGCAGTTGATAATTCGCACGCCGTTTTTCATCTTGGCAAAGGCGGCTTTGTTGATCAGACCTTGGGTATCCGGGGTCAAGGGCACATGAACCGTGATGAAGTCCGATTTAGTGAAGATGTCGTCGAGCGTGCCGGGCTCGACGCCCATGCGCGCGATGTTTTCCGCGGCGATGAATGGATCAAAGCCGATCACTTTCATTCTCAAGCCCGCCGCCCGCTCGGCGACGATGCGGCCGACGTTGCCGAGGCCGATCACGCCGATGGTTTTGTTGCACATCTCAACGCCGACAAATTTATTGCGGTCCCACTTGCCGCTTTTGAGCGAGGCAACGGCTTGCGGGATATGGCGCGCCAGGGCCATCATGAGAGCGACGGTATGCTCGCCGGTGGTGACGTTGTTGCCGCCGGGAGTGTTCATCACGACGATGCCTTTTTTCGTCGCCGCATCGGCGTCGATATTTTCATAACCGACGCCGGCGCGCCCAATCACTTTTAAATTCTTCGCCGCTTCGATCAGCTCGGCGGTAATCTTGGTGCCGCTCCGGATTACCCAACCGTCATAACTCTCGCAGATCTTTTTAAGCTCGGCGGCTTTGAGCCCGAGCTTGACGTCGACTTCGAAACCCTCGGCGTTTTTGAAAACCTCCAGACCTTCCGGAGCGAGTGAATCGGTGACTAAGATCTTCATCTTGCGGTCCACGGCTGGGTTATTGGTTGAGGATCGAGGATTGAAGATCGAGGATGGAAAGTCACGGGCGATCCTCGATCCTCCATTTTCCATCCTCGGTTTTAAACCAGCGCCTCCATTAAAACTTCTTCGGCGGCCGCGACGCCGCGTCCGAAAGGAATCTCGGCGCCGAATTTTCTGAGCGCCATTTCCAAAGCGGCGATGGCAGTGATCACGTCGAAAGCGCCCATGTAGCCGATATGCGCGATGCGGATCGCTTTGCCTTTAAGCTGATCTTGTCCTTCGGCCAGGGTGACATTCATTTTGTCGCGCAGGTAATCGAGTAGCTGGTCTGCATCGATGCCGCTCGGCAGATAGATGCCGGTTGCGGCTGGGCTCGGGCTATCGGGCGCCAAAAGTTTCAGCCCGAGCGCGGTCGCCGCGGCGCGAGTGGCCCGGCACAGACGCGCATGGCGCGCGTAAACATTTTCCAAGCCTTCGCGCTCAAGCATTTTTATCGAAGCGCGCGCACCGAAAATGAGAGACACCGCCGGAGTGAACGCGCCTGAGCCTTTTTGCTGGTTTTTGCGCTCGAGGTTCAAATCGAAATAAAAGCGCGGCAACTTTGCTTTCTTGGTTTTTTCCCAGGCGCGATCGCTGAGCGCGATGAAGCCCAGTCCTGGCGGCAGCATCAAAGCCTTTTGCGAGCCGGTGACCAAGACGTCGATGCCCCATTCATCCATCATCAACGGAACCACGCCTACGGCGGTGACACCGTCGACTAAAAATAGCGGGCCATTTTTGGTTAGCTTGGCGATTTCCTTCACGGGGTGAAATACGGTGGTCGAAGTCTCGCTCGCCTGGATCATCACGCCCTGAATGTCGGGATGGGCTTTTAGCTGCTGCTCGATGTCGGCGACCTTAACCGCTTGGCCCCATTCCACTTTGAGTTCGATCGGATTTAGTCCATAGGCGTTGGAGATATTGAGCCAGCGCTCGCCGAATTTCCCGCCGTTCACGACCAGGACTTTATCGCCTGGTGAAAACAGATTGGCGACCGAGGCCTCCATCGCGCCGGTGCCGGACGAGGCGAGCATAAGAACGTCATTTTTGGTGCCGAATAGTTTTTTGAGCCCGTTCCGAGCTTCTTCAAAGATCTTGTTAAACTGCGGCGTGCGATGGTGGATCATCGTTTCCGACATCGCCAGCGCGACTTCATTGGGAATCGGCGTCGGACCGGGTGAAAGTAGATAGTGCTTGATCATGAAAATCTCGAAGCTATCAGCTTCCGGGGGCGAGAGTTAACAAACCGAATGCTGACAGCGGTTTATCGGACAACAAAAAGCCTGGACCTCTATCCGTAAGAGACCCAGGCGTTCGGCCGTCTTAATGCTTTGCGTTCCCTCGTGGTCAATTCCACGTTCGCCAGTCGCGCAAAACTTACGAAAAATATCTATCTTGAAAGGTCCGGGTTGTCAATGTGCCGGATCAGCCAGCGGCGCTCGATTGCCAAGGCGATTCTGATTGTGCAAATATCCGTTTGCGCATGGAACGGTTGCTTCTCTTCGATATCGACGGCACGCTGACGCGGACGCAAAACGGCTATCTTCCTTTCAACGAAGCGATTTTCAATACCTTCGGTTTTTACGGCGACATTCGCACGGTGGTGCCGGACGGCAATACCGATCCGTTGATCGTGCAAGACATCTTCATCAAGGCCAATGTTAATTTTCAGTTTCGCGACGCGGCTTGGGAGCCGTTCACAACCAATTTGCGCGAGCGCTACCACTATCACTTGCTAAACGGCACGACGACGATTGCGCCTTTACCGGGCGCAGCGGTGTTGCTGCGAACGCTGGCGGCGAGCGAAGAATTCTCTGCGAGCGTTGTGACCGGCAATTTCGAAGTCACTGCCGAGATCAAGCTCGAAGCGGCTGGCTTGGCGCCGTACCTTTGCCGCGGCGCCTACGCGAGCGACTCGCATCATCGTCCCGACTTGCCGGCAATCGCCAAAAGACGCTGGGAAAAGGCCACCGGACGGTCGCTGGCGTCGAACCAATGCGTTATTGTCGGCGACACGCCGAAGGATTTAGAGGCGGCGAGGCAAAATCAAATGCATTGCATTCTTGTCGGCACCGGCCGCTATCCGATAGAAGAGTTGCAGTATTGGCGGCCGGACGGATGCCTTGCGGATCTGACCGACACGGATTCGGTTCTAAACATGCTGGCACAATTCTAAAGGGGGAACGATGCAGTATCGGACCATTGGCAAAACCGGCCTCCGAGTTTCCGAGATCGGCTTTGGCTGCGGCAATAACGCGGTTTTGATGGTCAAGGCGCCACACGAAGATCAAGTAAAGGCGGTGCGCCACGCGCTCGATGTGGGGATCAATTTTTTCGATACCGCATTTGCCTACGGTCTAGGAAAGTCTGAAGAGAATCTTGGTAGGATTTTGCACGAGCTCGGCGCTGAGCCGGTTGTCTCAACGAAAATACGTCTTGAGGCCGACGCGGTCGCTGACCTCCGGGCCGCGACCGTTCGCGCGGTGGAAGCTGGATTATCCAGACTCGGTCGGGATCGAGTCGACTTTGTTCAACTCCATACGCGGGTGACATTGGATCGCGGGATGGGCAAACGATTCAGTCTCACTCCGAAAGACGTGCTCGGTCCGAACGGCGTCATCGACGGTTTCAAATCCATGCGCGATCGCGGCAAGGTCGGCTTTTTTGGCTTTAGCGGCCTCGGGGATCGCCAAGGCGCTGCACGAGCTGGTCGATAGCGGCGAGTTTCATGGTTTTCAGTGTTACTACAATTTGCTTAATCCAAGCGCAGGCCAGCCCGTCCCAGCACACGTTTAGTGCTCTTGGATTATGGGCGAATCCTCGATCGCGCTGCGGCCAAAGGAATGGGCGCCTTCGTTATACGAGTGTTGGCGGCAGGTGCGCTGACTTCGGATCCGAGCGCCGGAGGAGGCGGCAGCGGCCAAACCTTTCGCCGGGCTCGGATTACCCGGTGGATTTGCAGCGCGCGGAAAAAATCAAAGCCGCGCTCGGAGTGGACGGAAAAGATCTCACGCAAGCAGCGATTCGCTTCGGCTTGATGAATGAAAAAGTTTCCACGGTGCTCGTCGGGTTCTCCAACCTCACGCACATTGACGACGCGGTTGCGTGTTCGGGCGCGCCGCCGTTATCTGACGAGCAGACGGCGAAGATCAAGACACTCTGGGAGACGGATTTCAGTTTGTCGAACAGCTAGTAGAAGGGGTTGTCATGGCACTTTTTTTTCACTCCGATGATGTCGATCAGCTGATTCCTTTCAAAGAAGCGGTTCAAATCACCGAGAATGCGCTGCGGGATATGATTTCATCCGACGGCGTTTGCGCGCCGCGCAAGCGACTGAACCTTCACCGCAACATCGCCGAAGGCAGCTTTGACACCGTACTGAATATTTACGCCGGCGGGGCTGCCAGCTATGGAGCGATCGGCGCACAGGTGGCGCTGCATCGAAAGGCGATCGCCGGTCGCACGCAAAAGCGCCCGGCGTTCAATCCGGATCAAACCGAGCTGGCATTGATCTATGATAGCGACACGGGTTCGCTGCTTGGCGTCATGGCGCATCGGCCGCGCGATTTTACTGCGGTCGCGGACCTGCGCACGCCGGCCACGAGTTTGGCGGGGCTCGACCTCTTTGCGCGCAAGGATGCCAAGCGTGTTGGCATTTATGGTTCGGGCCAGCAGGCTTGGGCGACCTTCGCCGGACTCTGCGAAATGCGGCGCGATCGAGAGCGCTAAAGTCTACAGTCCGACGCCGGCTCATCGCGAGGGTTTCGCTAAAAAGATCATGGCAAAAACGAGTGTGCCGGTGGCCCCCGTCGATGCGCCGGAGCTGGCCGCGAAGGACGTCGACATTATTCTCTGCATGACCAATACGAACGTTCCTGTGATCGACGGTTCCTGGCTGGAAGCGGGGCAGTACATTATTTCAGTCGTCGGCAGCAATATCGAGTTGGTAAAAAGCGGCAACCTCGATGCGCCCCGCCGGGAGATCGATGACGGCACGCTGCGGCGCTGCGACTTAATCGTCGCGCTCTCGAAATCTCAGGCGATCGATTCGCAGCAAGGCGACATTTATTGGCCGGTACAAAGCGGTGTGATTACATGGGACAAGGTGGTGGAAATTTCTGACGTGCTCGCGGGCAAAGCGGCGGGTCGAACCGACGACAAGCAAATTATCCTTTACAAAAATCAGGGCGGACAGGGCATCGTCGATATTGCGCTGGCGAAAAAGTGCTACGACCTTGCGAGACAGCATGGTAAAGGTTACGAGCTTCGCATCGAGCCGCGCCTAAACTGGTGGGTGCAGGGTGGAAGGGCGGAGACGTGGTGAGTGCCTTGGTGTCGGTGGTTGAATTTATCTGTTCAAGGGGCCAAACGTTCTCTCCGCACAGCTGGAAAGCGAAAGGCGAATCTAGGCGAAATGTTTAACCCCAGATCTGCATTAATCTCTCTCTTGGCGTTTCAATTGCTAAATATTTTAGTGGCGACTTCCGCGCATTCTCAAGCCGAACCGTTTTACAAAGGCAAACAGATTCGCATCGTCACCGGGGCAACGGCCGGTGGTTTCTATGACCGCTGGGCGCGGTTGTTGGCGCGCGCAATGCCCAAGTATTTGCCGGGTCAGCCCGATATCATCGTGCAGAATATGCCTGGGGGCGGTTCTTTGGTGGCGGCCAACTATGTTTATGGCGTCGCCAAGCCCGACGGACTTACCATGGTCATGCCCAACAGCAACGTTTATTTGGAACAACTCTCCGGCCATAAAGAAGTGCGATTCGACTTACGCAAGTTCCCGATCATCGGCTCTCAGGAAAAAAATTACATGCTGCTCTACATGAGAGCGGATGCGCCGTACAAAACTATCGGCGACATCATCAAAGCCAAGGAGCCGCCGAAATGCGGCAGCACCGGCGTTGGCAGCGCCGGATATATTCTCGACCGGGTTTTGGAAGTCGCTCTGGGCGCGAAGATCAACACAGTGATGGGCTATCCGGGAGGTAATGAAATCGATCTGGCGGTAGAGAAGGGCGAAGTTCATTGCCGGGGAAACACGATTTTGCCCCATTTTGGCCGGGAGCCATTCGATACCTGGCACAAGAAGGGTTTTGACCGTCATTTGATTCAAACCGCGCGCAAGCGCGACCCGGTAGTGGCGGAAGCGCCGACGATCTACGAGCTGATGGATCAATCCAAAACGACGGAGTCGAATCGGCGTCTTGCCAATGTTTTGCTCAGCGGCGCCGAGTTTGGCCGCTTCATGTTGGTTACGCCTGGAACGCCTTCGGACAGAGTGAAGATGCTCCGGGAAGCTTACGCAAAGTCGATGAAAGACCCCGAGCTCATCGCGGAAGCCAAGAAGGGACGGATGGACATGGATCCCTCGACCGGAGAAGAATTGCAGGCGCTGGTCCAAGAGATCATGGACCAGCCGCCGGATGTCATTGAGCGGATGAAAAAAATACTATCGGAGTAGTTAAGCTCGAAAGGAGCCTGCCGATGCTCAAGTCGCTTATCTGTGCGAGTTTTCTGTTGCTCATGGCACCCGTAGTCCTACGCGCTCAAGGTCCATACTATCAAGGAAAAACCATGACGATCATCGTCGGCACAGTCGCGGGAGACCTCTACGATCTCTACGCGCGCGCGATTGCGCTCTACATGGGCAAGTATCTGCCGGGGAATCCCAACGTCATCGTGCAAAATATGCCGGGCGCGGGCCACATGATTGCCGCCAACTATATTTACACGGTCGCGAAACCAGACGGTTTCACACTCGGGGCGATCAATGCCGGTCTTTATTTCGAGCAACTGATCGGGCGGCCCGAGGTCAAATTCGACTGGACGAAATTTACCTGGATCGGCAACGCGACCAAATCGCCGCAGGTTCTCTACATGCGCGCGGACAGCCCTTTTAAAAGCATCGACGACGTGCGCACCGCCAAAGAGCCGCCCAAATGTGGCACGACGGGCATGAGCAACATGGGTTATTTCGTGCCGAAGCTTTTAGAAGAAACCGTCGGCGCTAAATTCAACGTCATCGCCGGCTATCAGGGTGGCAACGAGATCGATCTCGCTGTCGAGCGGGGCGAGATCCAGTGCCGTTCGCTCAGCTCCGAGGCGTATTTCTCACGCGAGCCGTTTCATTCCTGGCGCAAGCGAGGTTTTACTCGCGAGCTGGTTCAAGGCGGCCGAACGAGGGATGAAAAATTAGCCAATACGCCGACGCTCTTCGAGTTGATGGACAAGTATAAAACACCCGAAGCGGGACGGCGTCTGGCTACAGCGCTGCTAGCCTCGGGGGAATTTCACCGGCCGTACCTTGCGCCGCCGCAGATACGCCCGGAGCTTGTTAAGACGATCCGCGAGGCTTTTAACAAAACAATGAAAGATCCCGAGTTTCTAGCGGAGACGAAGAGGAAGAAGCTTGATATGGATCCGACGACCGGCGAAGAAGTCGAGGCGCTGACGAAAGATGTCATGTCCCAGCCGCCAGAAGTGATCGAGCGGCTTAAGAAAATGATGAAAAACTAAAATCTCTGACCCGCTTTCAAATCCTGATCGTCACGGCTTGATATCCTGCATGAACCACTCGCTGGGGATTTCATGGCCTCTACCTTTTTCCTTCGCGCCCATGTAGGCGCAATAACCCATGGCGGCGAACTGGACGCCGGTGCCGACATTGTTCAAGAAAAAACTGATCTGTTTTTCGTTTGTCCGGCTGGGCGCTTTGCCGGCGATAAGATCGCAAATCTCCGGATACTTCGACCAGTCGCGCGGCTTTTCGCGGCGTACGCCGGGCATGTCATCGATAATACCGGGCGGCTGGTAGTGCTGGATGCCGCCGAATTGAGTATGGATCGCGATCACGTCGCATTTCTCCAACACGGAGAGATCGGTCTCAAATTCCCTGATCGAATTGTAGTGCATACCCGGCCTGAGCCATTCGATTTTCAACACCGGGCTCGGATGAATTTGTCGCGGTGCAGACGACGTCGACACTCGTTGGCGGCTTCCTCGGCGCTATTTACCGGTTCGCCCGGAACGCCGGTTTCTTTTTCCATCTCCTCGACGAACGCTTTTCGATGCTCGGGATTGGGACTGAAAACTTTGACTTTTTTGATCGGCATCACTAGCGGTCATGAAACGGTAGTGTGCTTTTGCTTGCCCGCCCGAACCGATCAAGCCCAAAACTTCTGAGTCTTGCCGCGCCATGACTTTCATTCCGAGAGCGCTCGTGACGCCGACGCGGGTTTGTTGAATGAGGCCGTCCGGCATGATCGCTAAAAGCTCGCCGGTTTCGGCGCTGAACAATTGAACCAGTCCGACAAACATCCCCTTACCGGCGAGCGGCAGCTTTTCCAAGCGAATCGAGCCGCGGATTCGTTGTTCCTGAACCACGTCGGAGGTGACCCGCAACGCTAGAATGCCGTATTTGCCGACGCCGCCATCAACCGATTTGAAACTATAAGTGGAGTTGGCGAGCGAGTGCGGCAAATAGGAATGGCAGGTCGGGCGGTTAACCGCACGGCTTTCGGCCTGCTCCCGATAAGACTCTTCCATAACATCCAAACACCGGCGCACACTTAGTGCCGACTCGACATCATCGTTACTGAGAATAAGGGTCATCGGGAATGCTCCTGCAAAGATTTAAATGTGTTCTTAGCATAGGGTCCGAGGTCCGTACAGGATGCAGCGCGGCCTGATGGACTTTAAATTGCTACCCGGCGATTTCGCAGCGCATCGGCGAAAGATTCATGTTATTATGCGGGCGGCCCGTCTGCGAACCAATTTAGGGCATGCGCAAACGGAAATTGGACAAAGTTTGGACGAGCAATAGCGGGTTGCGCCGAGAGCTTGCGGTAAGACCAGGGATGAATTGGCAATTTTTTCATCTATTGCTGCGAGTTCATGTAAGTTGACAGAACGCCCAGGCCGGCCTGGTCTCTGTGGTGTAAGAATTGCTTAATTTGTGACAGTTCGCCAGTTTAATTTTGGGTAATTTCAGGAGCGAAACCAATGTTTGAGAATCTCAACGATAAAGGATCCGCCGATGCTGCGACTTCGCGTAAAATTTCATTAGTGATTGGTCCCACCGAGGTTGCCGACGTGATGACCGGTAAAGTGGTAACGCTTAGCCCACATCATGGCTTCAATGAAGTCACCAATCTGATGAACGACCGATTTTTTCGCCATTGTGTCGTGGTCGACAATCAAGGCAAAGTTGTCGGCGTGATTTCCGACCGAGATATTTTTCGGGCGTTAGCGCGTAATCCCAATTCGCGCACTAAATCCCTCGAGCAGATTATGACGCACAACCCGATTACGGTGAAGCGGAATACTCCGATCATCGATGCGGTTTCGAAAATGCTCGCTAAACGCATCAATTGCCTGCCGGTCGTCGAGGATGACGGCAGCGTATGCGGTATCGTTACTTCAACGGACCTGCTCAAATCTTATCAACAGATTCTTGAATTGGTGCAAAAGCAAGCGCGCTAAGTCGTTCAAGAAGCTCAAGTCGTTCACGCCGTCCGGAGCGAATCGAAGAGCCCGCGCGAAGATCCTCCGCGCATTTGCACTTTCACGCTTGCTCGCCAAGCGTTTCTCCCGCTATGGTCAATCATGGGGTTGAAGATAGCGGTAACGGTCAAGCCCAACGCCAAAAAAGCCCAAGTTGTAGAGCTTGCCGAGAAGCAGTACCGAGTAGCGGTGCGAGAAGCGGCGCAAGACGGTAAAGCCAATCGGGCTCTTGTAGATATCCTCGCGGACCACTTTGGCGTCGCCAAATCCACGGTTAAAATTATCCGCGGTCATTCGGCGCGCCATAAGCTCATCGAAATCGGCTGATCAGGCGCCGGCGCTCGGCGCTTTGTTTCCGACGAGTGCCGGGTGAAACGTTCCAGCTAAAACCCTCATCGATCTTGTTGCGGCTCTGGCGAAATCGGCATAAGTATCCGAATTAATATTCCGTTGAGGTTTTTGTTGGCGAAAATTGAAAACGTTCAGACCGTCGCGATGCCGTTTGCGGCGTGGGGCCGGTTGGCGGCCAACTCCGCTGCGCATATGACCGAGCATCTTTTCAACGGCGTGATTGTCGTCGTGTTGCCGATCATTACCACGTCGTTGGGTTTGAGCTTGGCCCAGGCGGGGGCGCTCGCTTCGGCGCGCACATTACTCGCCGGGGTCGGGAGTTTTCCGTCCGGATTTCTTGCGGATCTCGCCGGCCGGCGAAACCTGTTACTCGGACTCTGTATCTCTATGATAGGCTTTGCCACGTTCGGGCTCAGCGTTTCGTCGAATTTCGCCATGCTGATGGTTTATATGGCCCTCGGCGGATTCGGCGGCGGCGGATTTCACCCGCAGTCATTGGCGATCTTGTCGGCGAAGTATCGCGAGCAGAAAGCCTTCGCGCTTGGTGTTCACGACAGCAGCGCTAACTTGGGCGAAGTCATCGGCCCCCTCGCACTCGGTTTTTTGCTCAATTTTTTTGATTGGCGTACGAGCTTGCAAATCTGGGCGATTCCCGGCTTAACGATCGGCTTGCTCTACGCCGCCTTCGGTTCAGAGGGCAATCTCGCGCCACCGCGGGCGCGCGACTATCGGCGCGCGTTGTGGGAGGACGTGATTAAAAATAAGGCGGTCTTTGGCTTGGTCGCAGTGTCGACCCTCCGCGCCATGGGACAAACTGCTTTGGCGGTGTTTTTGCCGCTTTACCTATCGCTCTATCTGAAATTATCCGCCGGGGTTGCCGCCGCGTATATGTCGATCCTGTTTTTGTTTGCCGGGATTGCGCCGGCGTTCGTCGGTTGGATTTCCGACCGCTTCGGTTACAAATCTTTAATCATCGTATTTTCATTTCTCAGCTTCGCGACCATCGTGGCGATTCCGTTTCTTGGGTCGGGTTTGCTTCTAGCCGGTGGTTTTGGCGCGCTCGGCGCGCTTCTCTGGGCGCTTCGGCCGGTGATCGTTTCGGCGGCGATGGGAGCGGCTCCGCAGGAGCTTTCGGGCAGCATCGTGGCGCTCATTTACGGCGCGAATATGGGAGTTTCATTTCTAGCGCCGGTTTCCGCCGGATTGATCGCCGATGCGTATGGCTTACCTGCCGCTTTGCATGCGATCGCCGTCTTTCCATTGATCGCCGCGGTTATCACATTGCTGCTGCTCAAGCCGGCGCGCGCGATGAATTCCTGAGTCGCGCGAATTACACAGTTACAGACGTCATGACTCTCATTCTCACCAATGAAGAAATCGAAAGCGTTTTTACCTTGGAAGAATGCTTCAATGCACTGGAGCCGGCCTTGCGCGATCTCGGAAACGGCCAAGCCGTAAATATGCCGCGTCAGGATCTGCTCGTGCCGGGGCCGCTGGAAAATAGTTATCACGGCCTTAAGACTTCTTGCGCCGCGTTGCCGAATGCCGGCGTCACGACGATGCGGCTAACCTCCGACGTTATCACCTGGCCGACAATCGGCGGCAGGCAACGTCGGGTGAAAGTTCCATTGGCCATGGGCAATAAATACGTCGGGCTGGTGTTTGTCTTCAGCACGGCTAGCGGTGAGCTTCTCGCGATATTTCCCGATGGCTACATGCAGGCGATTCGCGTCGGTGTCACCAACGCGCTCTCGGCCAAATATCTGGCGCGAAAGGATTCCTCCGTAATGGCGCTCTACGGTTCCGGTTGGCAAGCGGGACCGGCGTTGCTGGCGATGTGCCAGGTGCTGCCTATTGAAGAAGTCCGCGTCTACAGCCCGACGAGGGTAAATCGTGAGAGATTCGTCGAGAAGATGAGCAAAAAAACACAGGCGCGCTTGCGCGCCGTCTCTGCTCCTGAAGAAGCGGCGAAGGGCGCCGATATCGTCGCATTGACGACCAATGCGCTCGATCCGTTCTTTCCTTCTTCGTGGATTTCTAACGGCATGCATATTACGACCGTGCGGCCGAGCGAGATGATGCTCGATGCGCTGATGCGTTGCGATCTGATTGCCGTGTCTACGCGTGAGGCGGCAAAGCTATTTACTCTTCCAGGAGAGGAATCTAAGATCCCCGAGTTCGGACGGGGCGACTACGGACGCGCCGAGTTGGAAAACACGGCCGCCGATTGGCGCACTAAGCCTGAATTATCGGAAATCATGGCGGGTAAAATAGCGGGCCGGAAAAATGACCGCGACGTTACCTGCATGCTCAATCATTTAGGGCTGGGACTTCAGTTCTCAGCCGCCGCGGCGAGAATCTACGAGCTCGCCAAAGCACGCAAATTGGGAAGAGAGCTGCCCACGGATTGGTTTTGCCAGGATGAGCATTCGTAAGCTGGAAGAAGCTCTACCCTCAATGCTCGCGCAAGAGTCGGCCTAGATTTGGCAGTCGCTCTTGGACTCCGGCCATTCTGAGCGCCTGCCACAACCCCGCCTGATTACTTGTCACGACCGGCAAGCCGGTGTCTTTTTCCAGCGGCTCGATGGCTTCGAAACTGCGGAGATTGCCACACGAGATGAAGATGCCGTCGGCATCGGTTGCGGCGCGCGCGACCGCGCAGGCCAATCGATAAGTTTCCTCTGGCATCACTTTACCCATATCGATGCTTCGTTTGAGACCCATGCCGCGAATTCCGGCAACACGAAAACCCGATTGCTGTAAGACATCGACTAGCCGCGCATCGATGTCCGCGAGGTACGATGTCGCGATCGCTGGACGTTTAATGCCGAGCACGCGTAGCGCGTCAACCACCGAAGTCAATGACGTGGTGGCTTTGATCCCGGTTGCGGTGCTGATGCGGCGACTGAGCTCTTGATCATGGCCGAAGCCACGGAAGAAGGCGATGGCGGTGCCGGCTTGGAGAATCACGTCGACTTCGGCTGACGCCAGCTCGAGGGCGGCGCGCTCGACTTGCTTAACGGTTTCGGTGAGTCCTTCGACCGTGACATCGTGGAGGAGCGTGCGGGTTTCAACCAGGCAGACGCCTGCCGGTAAAGCGCGGCGCCATTCCTCGCAGCCGACGGTTTCGGGAGAAGGAGAAATCCGTCCGATCTTGGCACGCCAGCCGTACATTTTATTTCACGGGATCAAGAGAATCTTGCCGACCGATCTGCGCGATTCCAATTCCCGATGCGCGTTCGCTGCATCGGCCAAAGAAAAAGTCTTGCCGATATTGACTGATGAGCTTCCCAGTTTCGATCCATTTGAATAAATCGCCGGCGCGCCAGACAACATCGGCGTGATTCGCGACGTTATGGGTGAGACTCGGGCGCGCCAGCGATAAAGATCCTTTGGCGTTCAGCACCGCGGTATCAAAGGGCGGCACCGGACCGCTCGCTTGACCGAAGATGACGAGGACGCCGAGCGGCGCGAGGCAATCGAGGCTTTTCTCATAGGTATCTTTGCCCACGGAATCATAGACGACGTTGACACCCTTGCCGTCGGTTAATGTTCTTACTTCGGCGGCAAAATCCTCTTTCGCGTAATTGATCGTCATGTCCGCGCCTGCCGCGCGCGCGAGTTGAGCCTTTTCCTCCGTCGATACGGTGCCGATCACTCGAGCGCCGAGCAGCTTGCTTATTTGAACCAACAATAACCCTGTTCCGCCAGCGGCGGCGTGGATAAGCGCGGTGTCGTTGGGCTTCAAAGAATAGGTGCTGTGAGTTAGATAATGCGCAGTCATTCCCTGCAACATGACTGCGGCGGCGGTTTGAAAATCTACAGAGCTTGGGAACTTGAACAAGTGCCAGCTTGGCACGGCATACAATTCGGCATAGGAGCCATAGCCATTGGATATACCATAGACAACCCGATCTCCGATTTTGATGTCTTTAACGTCGGGACCGACTTCGACGACGGTGCCGGATGCCTCGGCGCCGGGAATATATGGCAGCGCGCGGCGATAGTGGCCGCCCCAGTGAAAGCCGGAGCGATAATAGATATCGAGAAAATTAACACCGGCAGCTTCGATCTTGACTAAAACTTCATCGGACTTCGGGCTTGGAGCGGGAATTTCTTCATAGCGGAGTGCTTCCGGACCGCCGAGGTCGTGGACGCGGACTGCTTTCATTCGTCGCGGCTGAGATCAATTGTCCAGGATCGCAATCACGCGCGCCGGCGCCGATTCGGTCTTCCATTTGACCGGCAGGGCGACGACTTGAGCCGTGGCGCCGATCTGATCGAGGTTGATCAGGTTCTCGATCTGAAAAATCACTTTCGGCAGAATCGTTCGATGAACGCGCATGGCGCTCTCCAAAATTTGGTCGGCCTGCTGATAGTCGGCGCCTTTTTCCTCTTG
Source organism: uncultured delta proteobacterium (assembly GCA_963755715.1). Taxonomy (GTDB): domain Bacteria; phylum Desulfobacterota; class Binatia; order UBA9968; family UBA9968; genus DP-20. The sequence continues at coordinate 109,135 of CAVWLW010000027.1, read as the reverse complement.
CGCGAAGTCGTAGCCGACGACGGACGGCTTTTTGTTTACGACCCATTGCGCGGCTTCTTTGGTGAGATAGGGCGAGTCGTTCCACCACTTGGGATCGGTGGTATCGTGGCCCTTCGGCCAGTCGGTTCTGAGTAACAGCATGCCGCCCTCTTGAATCTCCACGCCCTGCTGCTTCAGTTTTCGTTCGGCCTCATCCAAGTCGTCCGGTGAAATGCTGGCATGGGCAATGCCTTTGGCGGTCAGATCCAAAACCACGGCTTTGCCCATCATCGATTCGAGAGGCAATTGTTCGATCGACGGTTTATCGCGGAAAAAATGATGCGGCGAGTCGATGTGCGTGCCGGCGTGCACGGTCATCTCAACGACGTTGGAGACAAAACCTTTGTCCTCCCACTTGATGATCGGTTTCAGTTTGAAATATTTTTCATCGGGCGCAAAGGGCGCCGAGTCGCATTCTTCCACCGTCATGCTGAGATCGACGATACGCATTCAAATATCCTCCGAGACGATTGGTCAATCATCTATCCCGCCCGGCTAGGAAAAAGTCAACGCCGTGACGGACGGAGGAGCCGGAGCCAAGCGGCAATCGATGGGGCGCGTTCCAACGTCCAAAAGTCGTTTAAAAAATTCGCAATTTGACGCGGCGCTAAAATACCATCGGCACATTGGCGCAACTTATCTTCAATTTCGGCGCGCGAAGGAGGGAGCTTCGGATGACCGCGGGCGATGGTAGTCTTTCCTCGATGAACTACACCGTTTTTCATCGTAATTTCGATTTCGGTATCGATGCCAATCTTTTGCGTTCCTTTCCGTGGGGGCCGGCGCACGAGCTCAACTCGTTTCATAAGCCTTTTGACCTTTGGGTCATGCAGCCATTCGGCAGTGAATTGTTTTAGTCCGGCTTTGCCGTCGACGATCGCAACAGCTACTGCAAAATTGAGGCTGAATTTGGCTTGGAGACTATCTAGCGGATTTTCGTAAACCAGAGGCAGGGCGGCATTGGTATCGAGACCGACGCGAATTCGATCGATGTTCTTCGGATCGATACTGTGTTTTGCGCGCAAGTTCAGTGTCAGGTCGAGGGTGGGGTGGAGTACCCCGGCGCAGGGGTAGAGCTTGATGGCTACCCCTGGTTCGCGCGACAAAGAATGGCTTGCCGAATCGCAGAAGATCGGCGTCGACCCGGCCGCGGCAGGCGGCGGAGAAAAACCCCATGGGGTCATCGAAAATATTTTCCGAAGCGGTGAAACCGTCGGCAGCGAGTGTCGCGGCAATCACGCCATTTTCTGCGGCGCGCCCGGCGTTCAGCCCTTTAGCCATGGTGCCGCGGTTTGCACGCAGGCCGGACGCGAGCGTGCCGGCAATGCCCAAAGCATGGCGTATCGAACGCGGTGACAGTTTGAGCAGCTGGGCGCCAGCCGCTGTGGCGCCGAATGCACCAAGCGTCCCGGTCGGATGAAAACCGTCCAGATAGTGACTTGGGTCAACCGCATCGCCTAATCGGCAGGCGACTTCAAGGCCAACGATGTACGCGGTAAGCAGTGCTGCTCCCGTAGCTCTGCGGCTCTCGGCTAAGGCGAGTGCCGCGGCCAACACAGGCGTGGTCGGATGGGTTTGTTGCCCCATCGGACGCGACGGCAACGTGGCGAGTTGCGCGTCGTCGTAGTCCAGAACATGTCCCTGGACGCCGTTTATCAATGCCGCATGCTCGGCGGAAAATTTGGTAAGCGAGCCCAGCACTGTCGCTTCACCGGTCAATTTCTGCCGGCGAAAACGGCGGCGCAAAAGTAGGCTGGATTTTTCGTTGGCGCCGCCCAGCATGGTCGCCAAACCGTCAAGTAAGTGAAGCTTGGCGGTCTCGCGCACCTCAGGCGAGATATTTTTTATCGTAGCTCGCGCGATGAAGTCGCTGATATCAGCGGAAACCGTTTTACTGGATTGGCCGCGAGAATTCACGAGCGGAGGTTCAGTCAGGAAAACGGCGGTTGGGTCGCTTTTGAAATTCGCCGCGTAAAAAGAGACGGTGGCTGTGAAGCGACTATCTCTTCCGTTTGCGCGCGACCTTGCGCGGAGGGGTGCCTTTGGCCTGCTCGATATTCTCTCCGCTCGAACCATCCAGTTTAGGTTGGACGTTGTCATTGATCCATTTTTGGTCCCACCATTCGACCGGGAGCACGGGTAGGCCGTTCAGGTAGACGCCAAAATGAAGATGGTCGCCGACGGCAAGCCCGGTTTCGCCGGTTTTGCCGATGGGCTGTTGTTGCTTGATGGGGTCGCCCACTTTGACGTCGATGGCGCTTAAGTGAGAGTAGAGGGTGAAAAGCCCCAAGCCATGATCGATGATGACCGTGTTGCCGTAGATTCCCAAATCACCGACGAACGCGACGACACCGCTGTTGGCCGCTTCGGCCGGGTAATGCTTTGTGACCGATAAGTCGTAGCCGACATGATACGCCGTATCGATCGCTTCGTTGTTGTAAATGTAAGTGCGCGCGTCGGCGAAATTCGCTTCTACCTTTGAATTCGTGAGCTGGCTAAAGGCGCCGTGCCAGAGAATGGTCGGCGTCGACTTCTCGGTGATCGAGCGGATTTTATCTTCGTTCTCTTTGCGCAGATTTTTGTTCACCTTGATAAAAATATCTTTCGGGCTTCCTTGGCGCGCGCCCACGTCATTTAACAACGGCGCGACCTTTTGCTGGACGAAATCTTCGGAGATTTGGATCGTGCTCTTTTTGTACTTTACATTCTTGAGCTCGTAGACGAGTTTCATTTCCCGCCTATTGCCGGCTTTATCGGTGGCCACGAGCGACGCCTTTTCCGTCTCCGGGACATTGTAAGGGTGCGCGAAAAAAACCAAGTAATGATCCGGATGTTCCTTAATTTGGCCTTTGTAGCCCGGAAAAAAGTAATTACCGATCTTTATGCCGGAAGTGATCGTATCGGGCGACGGTTTGTAAACGATCACGCCGACGCCGCCAAAGTTGACATAACGATCGTCCGCAACCAGCTCCAGGGACGGCGGCGTGATGTCAATGGTCAAATTCTTTTGAACGACGGACTCATTGCCGCGAAAAAAATTCCACAACGACCGGTCACGAGCGGTCACGCGCAGCACGGCCGGCCCTTCTTTCAAGCCGGTGAGCTTCGACGACAAAGCCACGGTAAATTTCTTTTGCGCTAAAGGCTGATCGTACTGCTCAGAAACCAGCGTGTGCTCGGTCCCGCCGGCGATCAACACCACGGCGAAGGATTTTAAGCCCGTGCCCGGCTCGTCGACTTCGATCTCCACCGGGGCGAGGCCGATCGTGTCGATATCCGGGGTGATCTTGATCTGCGGGCGGCGCCATTCGAAACGGGGTACCAAAAGGTAGCCGCCTCCGATGATGAGGATGACCAATACCAGATAGACGAGGCCGCGACCCGGCACAAACCGTCGCCTGGGTTTGCCAAATTCAAGCGCGCTCATGGATTAAATGAATCAAAGATATGATTAGGGAACCGCTCCAGCGCTAGAATAAACGCGGCTCGCGGTGATGTCAACAAAACTCCATTGTAACTTTGCACAATCGACAGCACAGTTTGGTAGCGGTTCGCGCAAACGAGTGGGAAGGGCGCCGGTTACAACATTCCTTTGTCGTTGAAGCTAAAGAAGCGGTCGCGGCCGATCACCACGTGATCGAGAACCCGCACGCCCATGACGTCACCGACTTCTTTCAAGCGCCGGGTGATGTCGATGTCTTCCGGGCTCGGCGCCGGGTCGCCGCTCGGATGATTATGGACGAAAATCACCGCCGCGGCAGACTCGCGGATCACGGGATTGTAAACTTCGCGCGGATGGACCAGCGAGGCCGTGAGCGAGCCCTCGGAGATTTTTACTTCGCGAATCTTGCGGTTTTTATTGTTGAGCAGCACGACATAGAAAAGCTCGCGCTTTTCAGTCCCGAGATTGTCGCGAAAATGATGATAGACGTCTTCCGCCGAACGAAGGGGTTGGCCGGTTTCCCATTTTTGACTGCTGACCCGTTTGGCGATTTCGAGACAGGCTTTGAGTTGGGCGACTTTTGCCGGCCCGATCCCTTTGACTTTACCGAGTTCGCCGAAGGAGGCTTCTTCGATGCCCTTCAGGCCGCCGAATTGATTCAACAAAAGGCGCGCATGATCGATAGCGCTCTCGCCCGTGCTGGCGTTGCCGTTACGCAAGATGATCGCCAGCAATTCGGTTTCACTGAGCGATTGCGCTCCCTTGGCCAGAAGTTTTTCCCGCGGCCGATCTTCCTCGGGCCAATCCTTGATGGTCTGGTACGAAGCCATTGACACCTCTCGTTGTTTAGAGACCGAATCAGAACCGGCTGTCCTCGTCGCCGAGTTCGTCTACCACACTGTCCGAGGACTAGTCCAGGGCGCGGAGCGCAAGCCCTTTGAGGTATTCGCCTTCGGGATGATGCAGGCTAACGGGATGATCGATCGGCTGGCCGAGCCTTTTGATTACGGTGACTTTGCGCCGCGCATCGACGGCCGCGCCGAAGACGACTTTTTGGAAAAGATCTATTGAAAGATGCTGGGAGCAGGAGAAGGTCAGGAGCAGACCGCCTGGGTTAAGATGCTTGAGCGCGTGCAGATTGAGAAATTTATAGCCGCCGGTGGCGGCGTCCACGTTGCTTCGTTTAGGAGCCAAAGACGGCGGGTCCAACACGATCAAGTCGAACTTTCGTTCGATTTCTTTTAGATAAGCGAAGGCGTCGCCTTTCAGCAGCTCTCCTGGCGCCTCGGCGAAGCCGTTCAATGCTAAATTCTGCTCGGCCAGTTCCAAGGCGGGTTTCGACGAATCGAGAGTGACGACTTCTTTCGCTTTGCCGCCGAAGGCGTAAACCGAGAAAGCGCCGCTGAACGAAAAACAGTTCAATACACTGCGATCGTGCGCCAGCGTCAATAGAAACGCCCGGTTATCGCGCTGGTCCAAAAAAAAGCCGGTTTTCTGCCCACGGCGAATATCGACGAGAAACTTATAGCCATTTTCCTCGACAGTAATTGCCTCCGGCGGCGCGTCGCCGCGCAGTACTCCGATGGCAGGGTCGAGGCCTTCTTCGTCTCCGACCCGCCCTTCGCTGCGCTCGAAGATCGCGACGCTGGGTTCGAGAGCGCCCAGTGCTTCGGCAATGTCGTCTTTGAACAGCGCCATGCCGGCGGTGAAAAATTGACAAACGAGAAAATCGGCGTAGCGATCGACAATCAATCCTGGGAGAAAATCGCCTTCGGCGTTGACGATTCGGTAGGCGTTAGTCGATGCAGCAAGGTGCCGTTTCCTGAAAGCCTGAGCGGTGGAGAGCCGACGCGTGAAGAACTCGCTGTCGATCTCTTCTTTCTGCCAGGTAAGCAAGCGCAAGCGGATTTGCGATCTTGGATTGTAAAGCCCGCGGGCGAGCCAAGTCTTTTTGCAATCAAAGACATCCGCCACTCCGATGTCATCTTCGGCTCCTTCGATTCTCTCGATGGCGCCGGAAAATATCCAAGGATGACCGTTGAGCACGGGACGCTCCCGGCCGGATTTGAGGTAAATTGTCAACATGAGATTGGACTGTGCCAAAAAGTAGGGGCGCAGCATGCTGCGCCCCTACCATTCAGGCATTGGGCAGCTGATTTCGGTTTCTATTCCTTACGGATGAACGTGCCGCTCTTGCCGCCGCTTTTTTTAACGAGACGGATCTCGCCGATCGTCATCTCGCGGTCGACGGCTTTGCACATGTCGTAGATCGTAAGGCCAGCGACGGACACGGCCGTCATGGCCTCCATCTCGACGCCGGTTTTACCGCTGACGCGAACCGTGGCTTCGATATCGACGCGGGCAGGCTCTTTTTGCGCCGTGAGCTCGATTTCCACCGCAGTGATGTTGAGCGGGTGGCACATGGGGATTAATTCCGAAGTCTTCTTTGCCGCCATGATGCCGGCGACCCGGGCGACGGAAAAGACATCGCCTTTCTCGATTTTGTCTTCGAGAATCAGCGCCAAAGTTTCCGCGCGCATATGAATACTGCCGCTCGCGATAGCGATTCTGCTGGTTATTTCCTTTGCGCTTACATCGACCATTCGGGCTCGGCCTTGTTCATCCAAATGACTGAGTTGTGCCATAAATATCCCGCTTTCAATCCGGTTTGGTAGCCGAATGTGCTTCACCGTGCCCATGGCAACCATTCGTATAGAGATTCAAATAGACAGCCGAGCACGACTCTGAGGGTTACTTTCTGCACCATTGCTTTTATGTTAAAAAATCACAATGGACAAGAAAAGTCATTACCGAGTTATCATTTTGGGTTCGGGTGCCGCCGGACTGACGGCGGCAATTTATGCCGCGCGCGCCAATCTTCAACCGCTGGTGATCGAAGGATCTCAACCCGGCGGCCAGCTTACGATTACAACCGATGTGGAGAATTATCCTGGTTTTCCCAAGGGAATTATGGGGCCGGAGTTGATGGAGGAATTCAAGAAGCAGGCCGTGCGCTTCGGCACGGAAGTCGTGTTTGGTGAAGTCACCTCAGTTGACCTCAAGAAGCGGTCCTTTCAACTCGCTGTCGGCAAAGATACTTACACGTGCGATAGTTTAATCGTTGCGACCGGCGCGACGGCAAAATTGCTCGGTCTCGAATCGGAGATGAAGCTCATGGGCCACGGTGTCTCGGCTTGCGCGACTTGCGACGGGTTTTTCTTTAGAGACAAAGAGCTTGTTGTCGTCGGCGGCGGCGACACGGCGATGGAAGAAGCGACGTTTCTCACGAAGTTCGCCACCAAAGTAACCGTTGCACATCGCCGGGACCAACTGCGCGCGTCGAAGATCATGCAAGACCGGGCAGAGAAAAACCCCAAGATCGCATTTGTGTGGGATACTATTGTCGATGAAGTCTACGGCGACCCGAAAGCAGGCGGAGTGACCGGCGTGCGGTTTGTCAACGTCAAGACCGGTAAGACCGAAGATTTCAAGACCGACGGTCTTTTTATCGCCATCGGTCACGAGCCGAATAGCAAGCTTTTCGTTGGTCAATTGGAATTGGATCCGAACGGCTACATTCTGACCCACGATGGCACCAAGACCAATGTTCCCGGCGTCTTTGCCTGCGGCGACGTGCAGGATCACATCTATCGGCAGGCCGTTACGGCCGCAGGCACGGGATGTATGGCTGCGATTGACGCCGAGCGGTTTTTGGAGAGCCAGGGGCACTAGCGCAGGGTGAGGTCGCTCAGCGACGCTCTATGATCGAAACATGAAATAGACCGCCCCGAGCAAGCACAGTCCCGCCCACAAATAATCGAGCTTCATCGGTTCACGCAGATACAGCATGGCAAAAGGTGCGAATACTGAAAGAGTGATCACCTCCTGAGTGATCTTTAACTGCGCCACGCTGAACTGAGTGTAACCGATGCGGTTTGCCGGAACCTGAAGCAGATACTCGAACAGAGCGATGCCCCAGCTCGCGAGCGCCGCTATGTACCATTTCCGATCATTGAGATTTTTTAAGTGTGCGTACCAGGCAAAGGTCATGAATATATTTGATCCGATAAGCAACAAGGTCGTTCTCAGGGCAACGGACATTTTTCTGCTTCCTCCAACCGCGATACAACGGAACGTGACAGCTCGACAATACCGATTCTCCGGCCGCAAGCGGTCCGCTCCATTGCACGAAATTCTACAATGTAGCGAAATGGGAATCGAGTATACACCTGGGCGTCGCCGCGCCGGATGAGCGGGCGTTAAGCATCGCGCCGTCGTCGAACGGAAAAAAAGCGCTGCGCCGCGTTACAACTTCGGTTCGATCTTCTTCAGTTCGGCGAGGAGGAATTCCTGGTTTTTGATTTCACGACCATCTTTGAAACGAATCAGGTAGGGTTTGCCCGACGTGCCGGACGCGCTGGCAACCTTATCGATGAAATCCCGGGCGGTTTTGACTTCGGCATCGTTGGCTTCCCACTTGCCGCGCAGAAAGCGCACTGCGGTTGCGGGTTCATAGGTCCACCCGTTGCGAACGAACTTGGCGTCTTTAAGATCGCCCACCTGTTTAATCAATGCCTCGATTTTCTGCTTTTCCGCCGCGGGTGCGCTTTGTGCAGACGCAAAGCTCGGCAGGATTGCTGCAAACGTTGCCATGCAGGCAAAAAAAACGGTGAGAACCAGCCTTCTTTTCATTATGACTTACCCTGCCTGATTTAGACGTTCGGCGCAGGCAAAAGTTGGTTCACCCCCAAAGAGTTCGCTACTTCATGCTGTTTCGGATCAACTCCAGCACATTAGCGGTGGTTCGGACTCGCGCCATGCGTGGGAATACGGTGTCCATAAAGGCGGCCATCGAGTCTTCATGGGAGTTGCTGCAGGCGTCGCGGACGACGATAATGTTGTAGTCCAAATCGCGCGCTGCGTAGACGGTCGAGGCGACGCCGACGTCGACGGCGCCGCCGGAAACGATCAACGTATCGATGCCGCGCGAGCGCAGTGCCAGATCGAAGTAGGTCTGATGAAAGGTGTTCCAGCGGTATTTGGGGATGACGTAGTCCTCAGGACGCGGCGCGATCTCTTCGATGACTTTTTGCTCCCAAGAGCCTTCGGTGGCGCCGTGCACGGTCGGGTTACAGTCGTTGTTGGCCCAAGGCCGTAAGCGCATATCGGTTTCAGTGATAATCATACTCCTGCTCTCGCCATCGACTCGGTGATTGGCCATAGCATAAAAGATCAGAATGCCGTGCTCGCGCGCCGCTTTCATCAAGCGCACGGCGTTATCGACCACCGGCTTCATTCTTTTTTTCGTTTCCTCCGACGCGCCGTGGTAATAGACGTTGAGCATGTCGAAGAACAGCAGGGCGGTTTTTTTGTTGTCGAGATGATTGATGTTCATGGTTTCAATGTCTCCTTTTTGTAATTGGAGCGCTGGAGAAGACTGGGATTAGGGTGGTAAAGGAGTGAAATGCACAGAGTCATTTTATGTTTCATGGTCTATCGGAACAGGCAGCGCTATGAGCACGTTGTTCGGATCGTTTACGACACGCCACAGCTGGCATCTCTAGCGGTGTCGGGTGATTATTTGATCACATTATCCGCCCTTGCCACCACATTCGGCGGAATCGTCAGCCCGATCTGCTTGGCGGTCTTGAGATTAATCACGAGTTCGAACTTCGGCGGTTGTGCCGGTAACTCAAGAATACCAGGTTCGAAACTAGGATTGCCGCAGACACGCAACCGTTCAAAGGCAGATTTATATGCACCTCCTTCGTAGTCTAACTGTACGAACATTACAAAAACAATGAGATTGAGCAGACGGCTGGAATAAATCGCCTGAGCAGTTTTATCAGGCGGCACGACTGGAACCTGAGCCGGTGTAGTTTACGGCAAAGCGCCAGCATTTTCGACCTCAAATACCGCCCGGCAGGTTAGTTCACGGCGCAAGCCCCGCCGCCTTCAGAGCTTTGTAGGTCGTATAACCTCCGGATAGATTCCGTGAGCGATAGCCGTGCTGGGTCAGAAAACGCGTGGCGAAATACGCGCGCTGTCCGACCGCGCAGCACACCCAGATATCGCGAGCATTCGGCAGCTCACGGTAACGGGAGCGCAGCTGCGAGAGCGGCAGGTTGATCGCCTTGGGGATGTGCCCGCGGCTAAACTCGTCGACCTCGCGCACGTCGAGCAACAAAGCATCGGTCTGCTCGAGCTCCGACCAATCGGCCACGGGCATGTCACCGTTCAAAACGTTTTCGCCAAGCATGCCGGCAAGATTGACCGGATCTTTTGCGGCACCAAACTGCGGCGCGTAGCACAGCTCGGCCTCGGCGAGATCATGAACCGTGCCATTGAACTGAATAGCGGTCGCGATGACATCGATGCGCTTCTCCACGCCTTCGAACCCCACGGCTTGCGCCCCGAGAATGCGGCCGTCGGCGACCGAGAACACGAGTTTCAGATGAATCTCGCGTGCACCGGGATAGTAACCGGCGTGATGACCTGGGTGAAGATAGACTTTTTGAAAGCCCGTGACGCCGGCGCGCCGTAGCCCCTTTTCACTGGCGCCGGTCGAAGCTACGGTCAGTCCCAACACACCAACCACAGCTGTCGCTTGCACGCCGCGGAAACGCGGCGCGCGCCCGGCGATCGATTCAGCCGCGATTCGTCCCTGGCGGTTGGCTGGTCCCGCGAGCGGCAGCACCGTTTCTTGACCCGTAAGTACGTCCTGCACTTCCACGACATCGCCCACGGCCCAGATGTTCGGATCGCAAGTGCGCATCTGGGCATCAACGACAATGCCGCCACGCGGACCGATCTCCAGGCCGGCATCCTTGGCCAACATGGTTTCGGGCCGCACACCGATGGCAAGGATAACTAAATCAGCGGGCAAACGCGCGCAGCTCTCCGCCACGACGACCAAACCAGCGCCAGCGCGCTCTTCGATGCGCGCTAGCCCATCACCCAAATGGAGCCGCACACCCTTGGCGGCAAGGTGTTCCATGAGCGGCACCGCCATCTCGGGATCCAGCGGAGGCATCACCTGGGGCAGTTTCTCTAAAATTGCCACCGACAACTCGCGATGGATTAAGTTCTCGACCATCTCCAAGCCAATGAATCCGCCACCGACGACAACGGCACTCCTGGCGTTATGGTCCGTAATCCAGGAACGAATGCGGCGCGAGTCGGGAATCGTGCGTACCGCGAAGACACCGGGCAGGTCCACGCCCGGCAGCGCGGGACGGATCGGCGCCGCGCCGGGCGACAGGACAAGCACGTCGTAGCGTTCCGTGCGAGTGTTGCCGGTGTGCACGTCGCGCATTGTGATCGTGCGCATGCTGCGATCGATACCGATGACTTCGGTGTCGGTTTGCACATCGATATTGAACCGTTCGTGAAACATCTCCCGCGATGCCACCAGCAGCTTGCGTTCATCGGAAATCACATTGCCGACGTAGTACGGCAGACCGCAGTTCGCGAACGAGACGTACGGACCGCGATCGATCATCAAGATCTCCACGGATTCGTCGAGCCGTCTTAGCCGCGCCGCGCAGGAAGCGCCCCCCGCGACACCACCGACAATCAGCACACGTCGGCGGGCATCCATGCTGGGTAAATCAGTCGTTCGCGACTCACTTTGCTCCTTCATAGGACCTCCGATAGACGACAGCGTTCGTTTGGCAATAAACCGACCCGCAATGAACCGGACCATTGACCATTCTACAAACCGAAATAATAGCGAATGCGCAATTCAATTCGATAGTCGTTTTGCTTCTCGCCGTACTCCGTACCTTTTTTTCCAATTAAGACCGGCGTACGGAAGCGCATCTCAAGGTTGGTCATTGGGCTGTAGGCAAGTTCGGGGATAACCGTTAGGCTTGCGTCGTTCAAGTTCATAATAGATGTAATCGCCGGCGTGAAATAAAGAATGTCAAACGGCTCCTTTTGGCTTGCGCGAAAATATAAATAGTGGCGCGCCGGATTGGGCTTGCCATAGGGCCCGTCGAGCAGTGTCGCCGCGCGCATGAGTCCGCTGTCGTTGCCGGTATTGACGAAGGTCCGATAACTATTATCGACGAAGGTGATGAAGTCTTTTATTTGCGCTCGGCTAAAGCCACCGCCGTTGCGATAGTATTCGAGAAAATAGGTCGTCTCCTTCTCGCTCAAGTAACGCAACCCGATCAGCTGACCGGTTGCGGCCGCTTGCGTCTTGGTCGTCTGACCGTTTGCGTTGATGGCCATTGTATCAAGAGTTATTGACCACGGCGAACCCACCGTGCATGACTAAATTGGTCGTGAGGTTGCTGGAAAAATTAACACCGTAACGAGTGTGCGACTCTGTCCGGTTAACACCATGAAGTCGACGCCCGTAACGTAACAATCGATCAGCTTTGACGCGAAATTGGTTCGGTGCAGCTCGCCGAACTTCGCGTTGACGTATTTTCGTACACTCGATCAGCGCCGTCCTCAGCGTCAACGTTTTCAGCGGCCCTACTACCTATCTTTCACATACCTTTACGTTGATACAGCCAAAAAATACGGCACCGAAAACTAAAACGAAGGGCACAATCACTGACCAGGGCCCCGCCCCAAGTAAAGAAGGAATCGTTAACTTGCCATAATCGCCAAGTTTGAGAAGATTATTCTCGATGAACGGATAGACTTCCGAGTAGAGACCGGCACCGATCAGAATACCTAGAACGCCGCGAAACAAACCGTCTAGGCGACCTTCGCCGAAGGCCGCGGCACACGTGCCGGGTCAAAATCCAAGGAGCAACATGCCGACGCCGAAGATCAGGCCGCCGAGAATATTGGCGCCGAGCAGCGTCGGTTTGATGTGGAGATTGACCAAACCAAGATCGTGCAACGCGTAGACGCCGACCATGCCAACCAGGATCGCCGCGAACATGACTTTTTGCACCGTCAGATCGGTCCAACGGAAAAAGGACACGATCTTCTGATACTTGGTCACTTGTGCTTTTTGTAGAATAAAGCCGAACAGAATTCCCGTGACGAGTCCGAGCACGAGGCGCGCCGGACCGGTAATTTCCAGTGGACCCATAACTACACCCTCCGAAAAATCAGCCGCGCCATGATCGTTCCTGAAATCATCATTGCGATCAGAAAAATCCAACTGCTCACTGCCAATTGAAGCCCTCCACTGAGGGCGTGGCCGCTGGTTCAGCCGTCGGCCAGGCGCGCGCCGAAACCGACGAAAATGCCGCCGAGAATTCCGACGACCCAACGCTGCGTATTGCTCGTGCCGAATCGGCTCACCCACATATCGGGAAGCGAGCCGCTAAAGCTAAGGGCTTTTTGACTCAGCCGTGCCGCCAGATAGGCGCCGATCGGGATGCCGAGCACGAGCATAAATTGCCAGTCGACAATCGGCTTGACGTTTTGCCAGTAAGCGTTCGCCGCTACATGTTCCGGCGCGACCAGCCCAACCAGCATGCCCGCGGCGCGTGAGAAAGTAGTCGAAACCGACAGGTAGTAATTCGCAGTATAGAACACAGCGATGTTAAGCAGCCCTAGCAATAAACCTGCTTGCCACCACGACCATTCTTCTTTTTTGAGCCAGTTCATAGAAGATTCTCCGTCGAACATCCGCGGCAGCGAAAACCGTATGCGATTCGGAATTCGCCGCCGTGTTCCCCATTCTTTTAACCTCCTGTGCTATCGCCGTCTCCAGCCGCTCCACACCGGGAAGCCGCTGTCGTCACGCAGCTTCAAGACTTCATCTCCCTTCTTCACCTCCGCCGCGATGATCGCCGGTTTCCGGCAAATGTCGTTCTGGCGCCTTTCACCTCGACCTTGTCTTTGGCTCGATCTTCACGTCCTGATTTTCGAGGTACCAACTCGGCCCAAGATGCACAGAGACCGTCTCCTTATCGGTTTTCACGTTCATGTGAATCCGCCGCTCATCCCTTTGTTCGGTGTGATCCGATCCACGCCGTGACCTCGCCGGTGATCGTTTCCGCCGCCTTTGGATCGTACATTCTATTGTACTGTGTTCCCGGTCCCCACCCGCCACTCCCTCGCCACATCATCCCCCCTCTTGGCTGCGCGTAGGACGACAAAGCCGCTAGCATAAATTGCGATCGCTCCCGCGAACAGAACTAAAGCAATCTTCTTCATTTTTTTTCACCTCCTTTCTGTTTATGCGTTTAATTCGGTAGGCAAAGAGTCATAGAGCAACGAATATGCCACGACTAAAGTACTGTTTTATGGAGAAACTCGCGCCGACTATTTGTCGAGATTGGGAAAGAAGCCTGGCAACTTTAGCAATAGCGCGAAACGGAACTTTGCATTAGCCGCAAGCAGAAACTAGGAACTTGGACGTGGCCCCAGAAGTAATGAGCCGCCCGGCGCTTTAAGTTTCTGAGATTCGCTCGTCAGGCGAAGGGGATTCGCCCAGTGGGCAGGAGTCTGTTGGTGGAAGATTCCGGTTAGATTTTGATGGTGCGTGCTTTTGATCGAGTTGGAGACGAAACAATTCTCTTTGGCTTTTTCCAAGATTCGCGGCATGCGCGCAAAGCGCTAACACTACAGCGCAAAGAGTAATGACGGTGATTTGTTTGCGCATGTCCTTTGAGGTGAGCAACGTCGAACTATTACTTAATGACTTTATCCGCTCTCGCCAGCACGTTCTGCGGAATCGTCAGACTGCTTCGCCGTCTTCAAATTTATCACCAGCTCAAACTTCGTCGGCTGCTCGACTGGCAGATCGGCAGGCTTGGCACCCTTCAGGATTTGTCCACGTAATAGGCGACGCGCCGGTGGCTGTCCGCGAGGTCCGCCCCGTAGAACATGAGCCCGCCGGCATCTACAAATTCTCTGTTGCTGTACACCGACGGCAACCGGCTCTTTAATGCAAAGCCCGCGATGCGTTTTTGATCACCGATTTGTTTCTTCACCGACTCGTGGGCCACGGTAATCTTTTGTGGCAGATTGTTTTTGTCCCCGCCAATCAGAATATTCCGGCATTTTAAGCTCCCTCTTGATCGCGTCGAGAGATTTGCCTTGCATGGCCATCTCACCCACCCGTCTCATCAATAGATTGTAAAAAGCTGCCTACTCATCAAAAATCCGAACCAGCACACGCTGCGCGCATTCGAGGACCAGCCCGATGAGACGGAGGAAGCGCAGGTCACGTTTACCGTCAGGTCACCGACCGCCTCCGCCTTCGGCCTTGCGGCCACCGGCGGCATAGATTATGGGTGGAACAGCTTTGAGAATGCTTTCAAGAACGCCATGTTTTTCAACGCGAGGAGAAAGTAATGGTCATCCCTTCAGTTATTTCGTCGGTACAAGGACGGAAAGCCGCGGCAGCGCGCCTGGCTGTGCTGATCGTCCTGCAGGCCCTTGGTCTGGGAGCTGGCTGGCCACAGGAACCCGTTCAGCCACGAATCGACGAGGAATTCGCCAAGCAGGAAAAAATCTACCGCAGACGGGGTGCCGGGAGCTACACCACGAACCGAGGGCTCTCGGACTACGCGGAGGTTCTTCCCACCGGCTTCTGCGACGCGCTCGGCAAGCTCGGCAGCTTCGGCCGATGGCTGGATATCGGCGCGGGCGAGGGGCAGGCCATACTCGACTACTATGCACCCGCAAGGCGATGGGGCTCCTGAAAAGTGTGGCGGATCCGGCCCCAAGGCGCGCGTGGTCGCGATCTCCATAGAGGACCGCCGGGCAGACAGGTGGAAACAGCAGGCCGCGAGCCTCGGCGACCGGATGCGGGATCTCGCCGGCAAACGTCTGAGCCAATATTCACGCGATGAGCTTGGAAAATTCCAGATTATCACCGACGTGTACGGCGGCTTCACTTACACGGAAAATTTATCCCGATTCCTCGAGAAGGTACTGAGCTTGCTGGAGATGGGCGGCGCCTTCTACACAGTGTTACCGGCCGTGCACTTGGAGGATGGCACGGATAAACTCGGCACCTGGTATAAGACCGAGCTGGTGGATGCAGCCAGCCGCCCGATAAAAGTGTGCTCCTGGCTCAAGCAGACCACCTGCGCGAAAATCGTCTGCGAGTCGAAGAGCGACTGGGACGAGCCCACGCAGTTGATAAAAATTCGCAAGGCTTGCAGCGACATTGCGGTTCCGCGCACGAACCTTGTGGAGTACATGGCGGGGGCTCCTCCCGGCAGGCGATTCCAATTGGAGCCATAGGCGATGAAACCTGGCGCATAGCTTCGTCCAGACGATTTGTGGGTGGACGCAGCCGCCACGTTTGCGTATTTGTTGGTTTGACTAAAGGACGAGCGCATGCTGCGCGCGTTTGAAGACAACCCGGAAGACGCCGGGGAAGCCTATACTATGCTTTGAACAGCCTCGAATCGCTTTCAAGAACGGCATTTTTTCAACGCGAGGAGAAAGTAATGGTCATCCCTTCAGTTATTTCGTCGGTACAAGGACGGAAGGCCGTTGGAACCCGCCTGGCCGTTTTGATCATCATCCTGCTAGGCGCTTGGCTCGGACCTGTCTGGCCACAGGAGCCCGCTCAACTGCGACTCGACGAGGAATTCACGAAACAGGAAAAAATCTTCCGCAGCCGGGGCGCCGATGTTCCCCGCGGCTACGTCACCAACCGAGGGCTCTCGGACTACGCGGAGCTTCTTCCCGCCGGGTTCTGCGACGCTCTCGGCAGGCTTGGCAGCTCGGACCGATGGCTGGATATCGGCGCGGGCGAGGGGCAGGCCATACTGGACTACTATGCACCCGAAGGCGACGGGGCTCGGGTGAAAAGTGCGGCGGATCCGGCCTAAGGCGCGCGCGGTCGCGATCTCCATAGAGGACCGCCGGACGGACAAGTGGCAGCAGCAGGCCGCGAGCCTCGGCGACCGGATACGGTATCTCTCCGGCAAGCGTCTGCGGCAATATTCGCGCGAGGAGCTGGGAACATTCCAGATTATTACCGACGTGTTCGGCGGATTCACCTATACCGAGGACTTGTCCGGGTTTGTGGGCAGGTGCTGAGCTTGCTGGAGGTCGGCGGTAGCTTCTACACGCTGGTGCCAGGCGTGCACTTAGAGGGTGGTTCGAAATAAACTCGGCGTCTTTTATCTGACCGAGCTGGAGGATGCCGCCGGCCGCCTCTAAGAGTGTGCTCCTGGCTGAAGCAGCTACCGCCTGCGCGCAAGTTCCTGCGAGTCGAAGAGCAACTGGAAAAGACCCACCGAGCTGTTAAATATTCGGAAGGTTTGCAAGCCGCGTGCGGCCCGCGCCTGAAACTAGTGTGCTCCTGGCTGAAGAAGACCTCCTGCGTGCAAGTCACCTGCGAGTCGAAGAGCGACTGGAAAAGGCCCACCGAGCTGATAAACATTCGGAAGGTTTGCAGCGACACCTCGGTCCCGCGCATGAAATTAGTGGAGTTCGAGGCGGGATATCCTCCCGACAGGCGATTCCAATTGGAACAGTAGGGTGGTAAATCTTGGTTACAGTTCGCGAACCGGAAGATCAATGAGCGTCCAGTTGGATGGTTTTCAGGCTTCCCCAACGGCGCGGCGCATTTCAAGCCGATGCAGAAGCGTCGAGTTTAAGAAGTTGCTTTCCTATGGGAAAGAAGTAAATGACGGGTTTGCCAAGCCGGCAAAAGCAACTATGGAGTCTTGGCGACTCACGATGTTGCCGCGACGCATAAAGAGCAAGCTCGAAAATTAAAAATTTCACTATTCAAGACCTCTCAATTCGACCGTCAACAGCGGACTCGTGCAACAGTCAGGCAACCCACAGTCGGTAACGGCACGGGAATCGCCATGAAAACCAACCTGCTTTTGCTCGCCATTCTTTATTTACTCGGTACCAGTAGTTTTGCCGCATCGAACCCTTTTGATGACGCAAGCGCTGCGTACGAGCGCGGCGACTATGTTCAGGCGATGAAACTCTTTCGCCAACTTGCCGAGAAGGGAAACCAATGGGCGCAGAGGCGAGTGGGTTCGATGTACGCAGAGGGGAAAGGCGCGACACAGGATTATCAGGAGGCTGTGAAGTGGTATCGCCTCGCGGCAGCGCAGGGAAATGTCCCGGCGCAATATAGTCTGGGTCTGGCGTATGAGAAAGGCCAAGGCGTGCCGCAGGATTATCAGGAAGCCGTGAATTGGTATCGCATCGCGGCGTCTCGGGAAGACGAATGGGCGCAGACGAGGCTGGGTTCGATATACGCAGAGGGGAGAGGCGTGCCGCAGGATTATCAGGAGGCTGTAAACTGGTATCGCCTCGCGGCGGCACAGGGATACGCACCGGCACAGTCCAGTCTGGGTCTGGCGTATGAGAAAGGACAAGGCGTGCCGCAGGATTATCAGGAAGCCGTGAATTGGTATCGCCTCGCGGCAGCGCAGGGAAACCAATTTGCGCAAATTAATCTGGGTGTGATGTATACCAATGGCACAGGCGTGCGGCAGGACTTTGTGCGTGCGCATATGTGGTTTACGCTCGCTGCCGCAGCATTGAGCGGCGATTCTGGAGATACGGCGACAAAGAATCGAGATAGAATTGCTTCAAAAATGACAGCCGAGCAGATTGCAACCGCGCAGGAGATGGCACGGCGTTGTCAGGAGTCTAAGCTTAAGAACTGCGACTGAAGCACATGCACTCAAGGGGGCTGGCAACTTATTGACAGCCTCCTTACCGGTATAAAGTTGGGTACACGACAGGCGATGCCAATTGGAGCCGTAGGGGTTGTGAAGTTGAATTCATAGCGCCAGTGCGCGATGAACAAAACAAAAAGCTCGAAAGTCTGGAAGTAAAGGTCTAACCTTTGTTTCCCCCAGTGAATCGTCCCTCGGGAGTAACGTGCCAGGAACCGCAGCCGCGATCGGCCGATCAGGTTTTCACATTCCAGCCCTTTTGCTGATCACCCTCATGGTGCATTTGGTCGGCTGTGCGCGCCGGTTTCCGCCGACTGAAGTCACGCCGATAAAGGCCGCAAACCCTGCCGAGCTCCAGCGCTATCTACTGTCCCGCAAGCCCGATGTAGCGCAATTCAGGCTGCGTGGGCCCTTTGCCGTCATCGAGCGCAGAGACCTGGAAATCCCCCTGGTTTCCGGTCTCACGGTGGAAGCGGACTTATACCTGTGCGCGGCGGCTCGCAAGGCTCCGCTGGTCATCGTGTTGCACGGTCAAGACAATTCCAAGGAGGACCATGCCTTCCAAGCGATGCACGTGGCCTCCTGGGGCATGCATGGCATGGCCATCGACTTGCCCAAGCGCGGCCCCTGGATCGCCAACGGCAGAACCCTTGCCAAGCTCGTCGACGCCATTTATCGGACACCGCAGCTCGTCGACGGCCGCATAGACGCGGACAAGATCATTCTCGTGGGCCACTCATTCGGCGCGACTGCCGTCGCCGCCGCGTTGGGCGAAGGCGCCCCCGCGCTGGGCGGCGTCCTGCTCGATCCCGCCGGGATCGGCCGGGAATTGCGGCAGTTGCTGCAGCGGATCACCGCTCCGGTGATGGTGATCGGTGCGGACGAGGACATCCGGCCCACCCGCAACCGCGGGCAATTTTACCGGTTCATTCCGGCCGCGGTCGGAGAGATCTCGATACGGGACACGCTCCACGAAGATGCCCAGTATCCGAACCAGCACACGCTGCGCCCATTCGAAGACGACCCGGATGACACCGAAGAAGCGCAGATCACTTTCGTCAGCGCGCTGACCGCCTCCGCCTTCAGCCTTGCGGCCACCGGCAGCATAGACTATGGCTGGAACAGCTTTGAAAACGGTCTTAAGAAAGGCATTTTCTTCAACGCGAGGAGGAAGTGATTGTCATGGGTTCAGTCAAATCGTCGGTGCAAGGATGGAAGACCGCGGCAGCGCGCTTGGCCGTTCTGATCGTCATCGTTCTGCAGGCGCTTGGGCTGGGAGTTGTCTGGCCGCAGGAACCCACTCCACCGCAGATTGACGAGGAAATCGCCAAGCAGGAAAAAATCTACCGCAGCCGGGGCGCCGATGTTCCCGGCGGCTACGTCACCAATCGAGGGCTCTCGGACTACCTGGAACTTCTTCCCTCCGGCTTCTGTGACGCGCTCGGCACGCTGGGAAGCTCGGACCGATGGCTCGATATCGGCGCGGGCGCCGGGCAGGCCATACTGGACTACAACGCACCCGAAAACGAGGCGGCGCCGGGTAAAAGGTGCGCCGGGGCCGGCGGCAAGGTGCGCGCGGTCGCGATGTCGATAGAGGACCGCCGGACGGACACGTGGCAACAGCAGGCCGCGAGCCTCGGCGATGACCGTCTACGCTATCTCACCGGCAAGCGTCTGCGGGACTATTCGCCCGAGGAGCTGGGAAAATTCCAGATCATTACCGACGTGTTCGGCGGTTTCTCCTATACCGAGGACTTGTCGCAGTTCGTTGACAGAGTGCTGAGCTTGCTGGAGGTCGGCGGCGTCTTCTACACGATAGTGCAAAGCGTGCATTTAGAGGATGGCAAGGACAAACCCACTACCTGGTATCTGACCGAGCTGGTGGATGCAGCCGGCCGCGACGAGAAAGTGTGCTCCTGGCTGAAGAAGACCACCTGCGCGAAAGTCGTCTGCGAGTCGAAGAGCGACTGGAACGCGCCCACCGAGCTGATAAACATCCGAAAGGTTTGCAGCGAGGTTTCTGTCCCGCGCATGAAACTATTGAAGTACGAGGCGGGGAATCCTCCTGGGAGGCGATTCCAATTGGATCCGTAGGGCGATGGAACCTGCGCGCAATATTAACGTGCCTTCCAGATGTGATTTGCACGATAAATGATGATCATGAAGGCAAGTGCACTCAGTGGCCTCAGCGAATGCCGAAAATTTCTTGATAAAGCTTAATCGTCTCGTTGAAGTTTTTATAATCTTCCGGGTGCTCAACGATGCGCTTGTAACCCCTGAACAGCCGAGGCGGATCGGGTTCTATGTCTTCTCGAACCGGAATGCGTCTGAAACCAACGAGCATCTTCTGTCCCGCTTTAGACAGCAGAAAATCTATGAAAAGCTTGCCGGCGTTCGGATGGGGCGCTTTAGCCGCGAGCATCATGGGATTGACTTGCACCGGCACAGGTTCCAGAGGAACCCAATCCATGGGATGTCCCTTTGAAGTCTCTCTTTGGATCGTCGGCGCGTAGGCGATGATCAGCGGATATTCTCCGGCCATCGCGAGTTGGACGCGGTTGGTGTTTCCCCTCTGACCACGGGCTCCTGCGCGGCCAGTTTCTTGAAATACCCGACCGCCTTTTCTTTTCCCCAAGCGTGAATGAGTCCTGCAAGCAACCCGTAGGCCGAGTCGTCGATGGAGATCTTTTTTCCTTTCCACTTGGGATCCAGCAGTTCTTCGTAGGTTTTGGGAACCTCTTCTTTCTTGACCAACTTGGTGTTGTAGCCGAGCACATAAGGATTGACGTAGTAGGCGGTCCAATATCCTTCGTCATCGACCATGTCGCGATCGATGAACTTGCTCTCGGGCGAACGGTAGGACGTGATCAGCTTGGCCTCCCTTAAAGTCAGCACCGAATCGCCCCGCGTCGATACGACATCCCAGGCATTAAGGCCGCCCCGAGCCTCATTCAGAATCCGGTTCAGCACCTCGTCGCCGCCGCCGCGAAATAGCTCCGGCTTGATGAACGGATATTTCTCTTGAAATTTGTCGACGACCTTTTTGCTCTGCGATAAGGTCATCGTGGTGTAATAAGATACGGTCCCTTCTTTCTTTGCCGCCTCGATTATTTTTGCATCGGATCCCGCTCGCGCGGCGGAAACCGACAGCGAAGAAAATAAAAACGCGCCGGCGATAAGAAACGATTTTGATCCGAACGATCGATTCATTTGGGCCTCCGATTCTTGGCGCGTTCGATCGCGCCGATTTACTTGTGACTCATCGTCGTGCGCCCGTAGAGTTGGTCGATAAAGCCGCTCCTCTTTAAGTTGTTGACAAAGCGAAGATCGACCATGTCCTGCGCCTTGGCTTTGGCGGCTTTGGGATCCCAGGCCGCCTGTACGGCGAGCGTGTCGCTCAACCCCTCGAGAGTGGGATGCAAATCCTCTTCGAGAAGCTCCGCGTACGCTGCCCAGGAACCCTCAAGAACCTCGGGCGCCGCTCCCCGGGTGTATTTCGCCATGATCCGAATCGATTCTTGCTTGTTGGTCTTGAAGAAGTGCACCGCATTCGCCAGTGCCTTGACCATCGTCTCGACCATTTTGGGACGCTCGCGGATCGTCTTTCCCGACGTGACGCTGCAGCTGAATTGAAACGGAATTTTGAGCTTGGCCATGTCGATGATCACTTTCATGCCGGCCTTTTCGCCTTGAAGTTTTCCCGGCTCGGTCACCATCGTGAAATCGGTCTGGCCGTTGATCAGCGAGGCAACCCGCGCCGTAGCACCGCCGACCATGACGGCTCGGATATCTTTGTAGTCGATGCCGTATTTGCGCAGCGCAAGCCGCACCGCAAAATCGGCGGAGGTGCCGGGAATGTGGGTCGCCAGAGTTCGGCCCTTGAGGTCTTCGGGAGATTTGATCTTCGGATTACCGAGAATGTAATACGGAAGCGTGTTGACCAGGCTGTCGATAATGAATATATCGCCGCCCGCCAGCCTACCGTTGATTGCCGACGTACCGACGGCGCCAGTAAAATCGAGATCGCCCGCGATTAAACTTTGAATGCCGCGCGTGCTGCCATTGATGAAGATCAGCTCCACATCCAATCCGTACTTTTTGTAGAAACCGGCTTCCTTAGCGATCCAATAAGGGGCGGATGAGCCGGGCGAATCGGAGATATAGGAGAGACGAATCTCTTCCGCCGCTGCGGAATTTACGCCGGTGGCGACCGACGAGCAAAGGACGAGCAAACCGATCAGTGGCATGAGTCTTTTCATAAAGTCTCCCTTCGTTTACTTCGTTTGTTTAACCGCAGCGGTTTCAATTCGACGAATTGCGAGTCCACTGGGAAAACTTTCTCATCCAATTCGATTCAATCGCCGCGCAGGCGAAACGTGGCGCGTCCCCCTTCGCTCAGCTTGACGTTCCTCATCAGCACAACTTGCCGATCGAAACGGGCCAATATCGTGTACCCGCCGGGCGGCAGTTGGATGTAAAACCACGGACCGCGCGGGACGATTTTGTCGATTCCACGACCGTTGTTGGCGCCGATCATGACAAAGGCCGGCGCCACCGGTGTGCCGGCAGGTCGGGTAAAAACTAATTTGAGATTGTAAATTTTGGCCGCCCGCTCCATCGCCTGCCGCTCATCGAAGCTGACGCCGCCATTCATGTAGGGATAGCCCGCAGGCGTCGTACCTCGGATCACGCTTAGCTCCGGATATCGAGGCGTCCGTGCGTCACTAGATCCGAATGAGATTAGGACGATAAAAACGGCGGTGAGACGTGTGAGCGGTTGGCGGCAGCGAGCGAATTTGAGTCTGGGCTTCCTCATCTTCATGGCCTCGCTTTCCCGGTCCATCACCAGCCTGTTAAGAGCGACGTGCCGGGTGGCGATTGCTGCAAATATGCTTGCAGCCGTTTTTGCAATTGGCGGCGGGTGAAAATCCGAGTACCCTCAATGGGATGTTCGAGAAGTTGGCGGAGAAATCGGCTTGGATGGCGCCCGCGCCGATTGACCAGGACAATAATTTCCATGGATCGGTTCAAATCTCGTAAGTTGAAAAAGGTTTCCGCGATGTCGATCAACGAACCCTTCGATATCAGGACGGTCGCATCCAAAGATTCGCGGCGCGCATGATCGATGGCCGCTTGGTCATCGTTCACTTTAACGACCTGACATCCGGCGGCCATGAAGCGTCTTTCCAAAATCTGATTGACGTCGGTTCCGACCAGCATGATCTTACCGACTGTGGAATTGGCATCGGCTTGCCGTAACATTGCTAGGCTTCACATCGGCTTGCCACTGCGGCAGCGACAATTTTTCCGCTTCCCAGCGCAATGCTTCTAAACGAACTCTGAAAAGCTAAAAGCTCATGCGCCTATTTCTCGCTCGATATTGATAACGCAGCGCCTCGCGTATCCGTTTACGCGGGCCCTTGTTGCTTTCATGCGCCAAGCGCCATCGCATCAAACCCAGCCGAAGATAGCTCGGGCTGATATTCAGCACCTGGCAAATATGTTCGAAGGAAAATAGCGACTTCGAGTCTTGGTTTGCGATCCATGCTTCGGCTTCGCCGAACAGCACACGGCACCGGCGACTCTGGTCGCCGAAATATTTTTGGAAACATTCGATGGCATCCGTCAAAACCGCAAACATGAGATTTTCTTCCGGCTCGTACTTGGCCATTTTTGCCGAAACACTTGGAAATACCGATGCGTCGTTAGGACGTCCGGTTCAAAAAGCGAAGCCACTGATCGATCGGTCGCTGCCGCGGTCTTGTTCATCGTTTCCTCCCGTTGCTTCACGGCAGCAAGATCGGAACCAAAGAAACAAAACGTGGAGATGCGGGAGCTTACACGGGATGAACGGCTCGACCGCGGTAGTTTACCGAAATTGGTACAGGAGGTTCACACTGAGGGGACTATATTAAGCACTTCGTGTGAAAATTGTTTACACACCGCGCACGGAATAAATTTAAGAGAAATAGAAGCACTGCACTTTCACAGCGTTAACGTCTTACGGGTGAGCGCTTGTGCGCACATTATGCACATATAGAACAAATGTGTCTTTGAGTTGTTATACACAAGTGCGATCTCCGTTGTAGCTTAGAAATGCGGAAGAACAGACCGGATAATTATTGAAACCATGGCAATTGCGCCAAGCAGCATGAGGCACAGATCAGGTGATCAGCGCTTGTGCGCACAGTGTGCACAGGCAGAACAAATGATGCCTTTTGAGCTTGTTATACAGCGCCCGGCGACTGATCCCAAGAATATTGGCAGCGAGTTTCTTATTGCCACCGACCCGAGTCAGGGTCATACGAATGACTTCTTTTTCAACAGATTCCAGAGTAGACCCCAAGGGGAAAGAGCAGACAGAGTCGCCACGGTTCTCACCGCCCGCAACCGCATCACGAATTCGTTGTGGAATAAAGTCCGGTGTGAGTTCCTTGCCATCCACCATGAGAACCGCCGTTTGAACGAGGTTTTTGAGCTCGCGAACATTTCCTGGCCAAGGATAGTGCCTGAGCAACCTGTAGGTTTCACGGGAGACGCGCTCGACGTCTTTGCCGTACACGCTGGCAAAATGGGAAAGAAAATGATCGGTGAGCACCGTGATGGCTCCAGGACGCTCTCGCAGCGGAGGCACGCTGATATGAAAAACATTGAGACGGTAGAAAAGGTCCTCGCGGAAATGTTTTTCCGCTACGGTTTTATCCAGATCTTCGTTTGTCGCAGCGATGATGCGGACGTCAACTCCGATATTCCTCATGCCGCCGACTCGGCGAAACGTCTTTTCTTCCAAAACCCTCAACAAACTGACTTGCGTTTTTTCGTCCATAGTGGCGACTTCGTCTAAAAATACCGTGCCACCATTTGCTTGCTCAAAGATACCTGGACGCGCATCTTGCGCCCCGGTAAAAGCCCCTCTCTCGTGACCAAATATCTCGCTCGCGATAAGCTCTGGCGACATTGCTCCCATATTGACCGGAACGTACGGTCGACTTTTGCGGCCGCTCTGTCGGTGGATCGCGGCGGCGACAAGATCTTTCCCCGTACCGGTTTCACCGGTAATCAAGACAGGAATATCAACCGCAGCCGCGTCCATAATCCGGCGAATGACCGGTCGCATCGACAAACCCACGGTAATCATCCCCTCGAATTCCACCGGAAAACCAGGGTCCTCGACATTGGCGAGACTCGGTCTGCGATGCGATTCGAGAGGAAGATTGTTCTCGATAAATGACAAATATTCTTCATCGCTGCGCGGATATTTCTTAAGGTAAATGTTGTCATCGCATAACGGTGACGTTTCCGAATGATCGGCCGTTGTGAACACAATCGTCCTAGCGCCCAAAGTTTTTGTCGAAAGTATGCTAATGGTGTGGCGAAGGTTAATCTCGCCTGCCGAATCCGCGGTGGCATTCCATACAATCAAGTCGTATTTACGGCTGTTTATTTTTTCCCAGGCCGCTTCCATGCACGAAGCAAATTTAATCTTAACCTCGGCGGCAAGCCGGCATTGTAGGAGAGCGCGCGCGTGATTGTTTTTTTCTATGATCAAAATCCGGTTCATGCCATACCCGACTCTTGGTTGTTCGCGTTTCAGCATTTACAACTAAAGTCGTATGCTGTCAATGGCTTAATCTGAACTCTGTTTCTTGCCGGCCGTCCGCTAAGGTTTGATCTTAGCAAGAAAAGGTTACTTGAGATGAGATCATTCTTGCGGCTGAAACGCTGCTTGTTAAAGCCCTTAGAAGCTTCTCTCAGAAAATCCTGAGACTTTCTTCGGTGTATCTCAAACTGGTAGCTGTGAGAAATAACGTTACACGACTTTGGTCTTACATTTGGTGAGTTGACCAACAAGGCCTTCGCTGAATTGGTGTCAATACACCATTACCAAATTACTGTCGCCCTGCGGGGATGACGATTCTCCTGAGCGGGGAACCGACGCGATAAAGATCTCTGTGTGAATCTGCCGAATGGTGACTTGATCCGATGACTCCGTTGGCGGGCTATTCAGAACATAGACTCTTTTTCGCCAGTGCGAAGATGCAGGTGCTCTAACTCTAGCTGCCCAAGCACCGACCTCGATTTCATCGAGGACTCAATTGCGATGTCCAGCAGTCGAAGTGTAAGCGACATTGAGCTTGATAGGCTGGGCCTGCGCGGCAACCACCAGCGCTAAGCTAGAAAAAGACAGAACGGTGCTCGTTTGAAATTACCGCTCTAACGTTCATTCGAGCGATGGATCGTAATGTGAACATCTCCAGCCAGCTAGTTTCGCATGTAGGCGATCTCCCACCAGTTGCGGTTGAGATCACTCAGCAAAAAGGCTTGCCCGTCAGACGATGTCCTCGATCGCGTTCGATCGCCGTGATGCCGAACTCTTCGCGGCGATTTTGCAATTCGTCATGCGCGCTTCGTCAGCGCGCTTGGTGAATCGACGGCCACGGTATATCGCTGCAGCGGCGTTAAGTATTTGCGGTTTTTTTCCGGAATCTCGAGGCTCGCAATATACCAAGGGGTCGAAGGATGCTTGATGTCATGGGGTTTGACGGTTGGAACGTGGGTAATGACGTCGAGCCCCAAGCCCTCTTTGTAAAACTTTACCGATGCGTCCAAGTCGACGCACTCCAGGGTGCCGTGGGTCATTGCCTGCGGAATGTAGCCACAGCCGGGAAGTCTTTCTTCAGTGAGCTTGGTTTTCCACGGATAGGCGATAGGTTCGGGCAAACCGGCTTTGTGGCGATTCTCGTAAGATTCAATTTCCCAGTAGTTGCCGCCGGGTTCGACAAGAAACATCGAATACGAACCGGCGCGCTCCTTGCGCTTCACAACTTTTTTAAGGCCGAGCTTTTCCTTGTTTGCCAGAAGATATTGGTAAGCGCGATCGACTTCTTCGTTGTTCGACACGCGCACGCCGTAATGATTGCGCTCGGGCTTGTCTTTCACCTCAGCGCCGCCTTCGTGCAGGATTAATTTCCAGCCGGTATTCGGGTGCTTCAGCACCGCTTCATGATCGCGCCGCTGAACGAGATCCAAAGCCAAAACCTGCGTCAATACCGGGATGCTCTCGTCGAGATAGCGGCATTCGCTGTGGCCGTGCACGAGGCCGGTGGGATGAAGGACTGATTTTGTACCGGCTGCCATTCTAGTGCTCCTCGTGATCGGCTTTGAAATTTGTCATTCGGCAACGATACGGTTTTTGAGCAGACCGATATTCTCAACTTCGGCCTCGACGACGTCTCCGGGTTTGAGCCACCACGGTGTTTGATCGGGTTTTCGTCCGGCGGCGACGCCGCGCGGCGTGCCGGTTGTTAGGACGTCGCCGGGATTGAGGCCCATCTGCGACCAGTAGGCGATCATGTCGCGAATTTTGAAAATCATGTAGCTCAGATTTGAATCCTGACGGATTTCGCCGTTGACGGAAAGTCGCAGTTTCAAATTTTGCGGATCAGGAATTTCGTCAGTCGTTACCAGATAGGGACCCATCGGCGCAAAGCCCGGAAAGCTTTTGCCCATGAGATGGATACCATTTTTGTTTTCTCCGCGGATGACGTCGCGGGCGCTGATATCATTGAACGCAGAGTAGCCGGCGACGTAGTTCAAAGCTTCTTCCGCGGTCACGTCGACGCAAGGTTTGCCGATCACGATAGCGAGCTCAACTTCGTAATCTAAATTTTTTACCTCCGGCGGATGCGGGATATCGTCTTCGGGGCCGATCACCGTTCCCGGTAGCTTGAGAAATGCCACCGGTGCGGCGGGGCCCTTCTTCGACGCCATCTCGGCGACGTGATCGGAAAAATTTTTCCCGGCAGATATCAGCGCGCCGGGGCGCGGCACAGGAGATTTGAGACGAACCTGCGCGGGGTCGAGGACTATACTGGTGTCTGCTTTCGCCTTTTCCGCATGAGCCAGAGCTTTGCGCGCTGCGTCGAAAGCTTTTTCACCGCGTTTCAAGAATTCTACCATATCGCGGCCAAGGGCAATCTCAGCCAACCGATCACCGATGGGGTTCGATTCGATTTGTCGTAGATAAGACCCATACGCCCGATGCAAATCGACAATACGGTCAAAGTTATCGACGGCGCCGATGCGTTCCTGATCTTGATGGATGAAAGTGACGAGCTTCATCGGCGCACGCCTTCCGCTGCGACGACGACTTGGTGCGATAGTTCGCCGATCGCCGTTGAAGAGCAGCGGATCGTCGAGCCGATTTTGAGCGGCACAGGATTTTGCAGCCGATCGCCTGCCATCGCCATGCTGGCGCCGATGGCGAGCCAGTCGCCGGGCTTGATGCCGAGGATCGACCAGCGGGCAATGATTTGTTCGACGGTGAAAACGCAATCGCGCAGCGCGAACTTTTGTTTGACGGCGCCGTCGAGCGAAAGGTCGACTTCTATCCTTTCGAGTTCTTCGCGTGCGGGTTGCAATAACAGGGCAGGTCCGATGCAGGTGCTCGACGGAAAGTTTTTGCCGAGAAGATTGTTGGTGGTCAGCCCTTCGCGTTTGTTGATATCGCGGGCGGTGATGTCGATGATTAACGTTGCTCCTGCGACATGATCCCAAGCTCTTTCGAGCGGAATTCGCCTTCCCGGCTTACCGATGACGATGGCCAGACAGGCGTCGGCGTCAATTTCCTCGGAAAATTTCGGCCAAACAATCGGTGCGCCCGATGACACGAAGGTCTGGGGCAATTTATAGTAGCCGGTGGGGATTTCCGCTTTTGGCATCGCTTCCGTGCGAGCCTTATCGGAAAAGCCGATCACGAAGGATTTTTCCGGATCCAATAACGGCGGCAAGATTTTTACTTCAGTGACGGCATAAGAAATCTTCTCGGCGCCGGGACCGCGAAGATCGCCGCCGCCGCAGCGTGCGAATGCCATAACCTCAGCTAACGCTTTTCGCGCAGGCTCGCCTCGTTCGAGAAACGCCGCGATGGTTCCGGGGAAATAGAAATCGGCGAGCTCGTACGCGCTTGCCGGATTATTTGGTGACTGTTGGAGATAAGCCGCATAGGCGAGGTTTACGTCGATGAGCCTGCCATCGATCTCGGTAAAGATTCTAGTTTGATCGGGGCGAGAGCTTTCTAAAAGACCGAGATACAACTTCATTCGCTTAAGTCCTGAGAAACAACTCGACAAAACCGCCTTTCGTCTATCACGGTAGACGAAAAAATCCTAGGTGAAAGCTTACTTTTGGCGAGAACGATTTTTGAGGATTTCCTTGGCGGCGTAATAGCCGGGGAGGCCGGTAACGCCGCCGCCGGGATGCGTGCCGGAACCGCAGAGGAAGAGATCTTCGATCGGCGTGTGATAACGCGACCAACCAGGAACCGGGCGCATGAAGAAGATTTGGTCAAGAGCCATTTCGGCATGGTAGAGATGGCCTCCCTGTAAGACCGTATTCCTGTTCCAGGTCTAGCGGCGTGAGAATCTGGCGGTGCAGGACTGAATTCTTAAACCCCGGCGCGTATTCCTCGATGAAGGTTTACCACTGTGTCGCCCAAGGTGTCGCGCCGCTCGTTCCAATTGCCGTCGCGGAGATCGTAGGGCGCCGACTGCATCCATATCGACATGACGTGTTTGCCTGTGGGCGCGAGCGATGGGTCGGAGATCGAAGGAATGGTAATTTCTAAAAACGGCTGTTCTGAAAATCGCCCATATTTGGCGTCGTCTGCGGCGCGTTCCAAATAGTCCAGTGTCGGACCGATATGAATAATGCCACCGAGTGCAGCCGCGTCATGATCGTTCGTGCTCTTGAACTTGGGTAGAGCATCGAGCGCTACATTAACCTTGGCGACGGTGCCGCGGGCGCGGATGTTTTGTACCTGGAGTAAAAAATGCGGACCAAGATAGGTCGGCTCCACCAGCTTTAAGAAAGTCCGCTTCACGTCCGCGCTGGAAATCACCTGCGTTGCGTCGATCTCCTCGCCGTTCTGTAACACGATTCCAGTGGCGGCACCGCTATTGGTGACGATCTTGAGCACTTCCGCGCCGGTGCGGATCTCGACGCCAAACCGCTGGGCGGCCTTGGCGAGAGCTTGCGATAGTTGGCCGATGCCGCCGCGGACGAAGCCTGACGTTCGCAGAGCGCCGTTCGATGCGCCTATTTGATGATGCAGCAGGTTGAACGCTGTTCCTTGCTGGCGCGGGCCAACAAAAGAACCGAGGATGCCGCTCGCCGCCAACGTGGCTTTGAGCAAGTCGTTTTCAAACCACTCGTTCAGCCAATCGGCGACGCTCATAGGCAAGACGCGCAGGAACTCATACATCTCTTTTTCACCGAGACGATGAAACTTCCAGCCGATTTTCAGAAGCTCGGCCGGGTTGAAACTTCTCGGATTGGCTTTATCGGGCAGCGCTATGCCGTAGAGAGTTTGTAAAAAAGCTGAGAGATTCTTCGCAAGCGCACAAAACGCTGGGTATTTGTCTGCGTCAAACTTGGAATGGCGTCCGATCTCCGCGGCGGCTTTGTTAAAGTCCCGTGGGATCAGCAAAGAATGACCATTGAGGCTTGGCACAAACAAAAGCGGATCGAGCGTGAGCAGCTCGAAACCGTGGCTCTTCAAGTCGAGGTCGGCAATGATCTCACTGGAAAACGATCCCGCCAAGTGAGCGCAGGTGGAGAATTTAAATCCCGGAAATATTTCTTCGGTGACCGCGATACCGCCGACGATTGAGCGACGCTCTAAAACCAGAACTTTCTTTCCCGCCTTGGCGAGATAAGCCGCGGTCACAAGCCCGTTGTGGCCGGCGCCGATGATAATCGCGTCGTAGGTGGCCACGGCGGTTTAGATCAACCTCAGTTTCATGTCTTTCAGGATCTCCAGCGCCGCGAGGCGCCCCGACGCTGCCATGACACCGCCACCCGGATGGGTGCAGGCGCCGCACATATAAAGATTCTTGATCGGCGTGCGGTATTTCGCCCAGCCAGGAACGGGACGGAGAAAAAAGAGCTGGTCCAATGTCAATTCACCTTGAAAAATATTTCCCTCCGTGAGGCCAAATTCCTGCTCGAGATCCCACGGGGTGACGACTTGGCGATGAAGGATGATGTTTTTCAGATTAGGCGCGTATTCGCTCAGCGTCTCGATCACGGCATCGCCGAGCGCCTCGCGTTTCTCCGGCCAGGTGCCATTTTTTAGATGATAAGGCGCGTACTGCACGAAGATCGACATGACGTGCTTGCCCGGTGGCGCCATGGACGGATCGAGCATCGATGGCAAGATGATATCCATGTAGGGCCGGCGTGAATAATCGCCGTATTTCGCGTCGTCGTAAGCGCGCTCGATGTAATCAAGACTGGGACTGATCGAGACCGCTCCTGCTAAGTGGAGACCGTCGCCCGGCATGCTGGTGAAATTCGGCAACGCATCGAGCGCCAGATTTACTTTTGCCGACGAGCCGCGGATTTTGAAATTGCTCACTTGCTTAGTGAATTCCGCATCGAGATGCCGCCCGTCGACCATTTTCAAAAACGTTCGCTTGGGATCGACACCCGAGACGACGACTTTGCTCTGAATCTCTTCGCCCGAGGCGAGCACGACGCCGCACGCGCGGCCGCTTTTGATCAATACCTGGTCGACCGGCGCTTGAGTTCGGATCTCCGCGCCATGATGGCGTGCCGCCTCGGCAATGACTCGACTAATCGAGCCCATGCCGCCTCGGGCAAAACCCCAGGACCGAAAAGCGCCATCGAGCTCGCCCATATAATGATGTAGCAGCACGTAAGCGGTTCCCGGCGAGCGCGGTCCCATGAATGTGCCGATGATACCGCTCGCGGACATGGTCGCTTTAAGCACGTCGGTCTCGAACCATTCGTCGAGAAAATCCGCCGAGCTCATGGTCATGAGTTTGGTCAGATCATAGAGAAGCTTCTCGCCCAAGCCGCGAAAATGATTGCCGACTCGGGCCAGCCCGAAAAGGTCCTTCGGGTTCCACGTAGTCGGCTCCGGTGGGATCATGCCGAGCAGGGGCTTGACCGCCATCGCCATCTGCACCATCAATTGGCCGTACTCCTCGTAGGCTTCCGCGTCGGGAACCGAGTGGCGCGCGATCTCGCGACGCGTGCGCGCATGATCGCCGCAACGAAACAGATAATTGCCGTCCGGCATCGGTGTGAACGTGCTGTCGAGCGGGATGATTTCGAGGTCGTATTTCGGCAATTCCAGATCACGGATGACTTCGGGACGGAGCAGGCTCACGACATAGGAGCAGACCGAATACTTAAAACCAGGATAGATCTCTTCGGTGACCGCCGCTCCGCCGAGCACATGGCGGCGCTCCAGAACGAGGACTTTTTTCCCGGCTTTCGCAAGATAGGCTGCGCTGGTGAGGCCGTTGTGGCCGGCGCCGATAATGATGGCGTCATAGTTGGGCATAGTGGCGATTTGCTTAAGCGAGCATATTTGGTAATTTCGTCTGCGAAGTCAACGAGACCCGCGGGATTATCGATTCAATCCGCGCCCAAATCCAACATCGACACGACAAATGCCCATCGGAACTCCATTCCATTCTCGCACGTCGGCTCTCTGCGCCAGTCAAAACTGGCGCACCTGGTCCGGCTATTTCGTCGCCAGCTCCTACGACGTGATGCATGACTACGAATATCACGCGATCCGCAACACGGCGGCACTCATCGACATCTCGCCACTTTACAAGTATGAGATTCGCGGCAAAGACGCGCTGCGACTCGTTGATCGGGTAATCACGCGGGACGCCGCGAAATGTGCCGTCGGCCAGGCGCTCTACGGTTGTCTATGCGAGGACGATGGCGCGGTGATTCAAGACGGAACGGTGTTCAGGTTGGCGGAAGATTATTTTCGTTTTCATCTGGCCGATTCGAGTTTGCGTTGGCTCAGGCTCAATGCCGTCGGCATGGATCTCTCGCTTGAGGAGGTTTCCGAAAAGATTGCCGCTCTGGCGCTCCAGGGGCCGAACGCGCTTAAAATACTGGAGCAAATTGTCGATCGGAACTTGAGCGGTCTACGTTTTTTTCGCTTGATCGCCGCCAAGATCGGCGCCGTTCCGGTTATCGTTTCGCGCACCGGCTACACGGGCGACTTGGGTTATGAAATCTGGTTTGACGCGGCGCACGCCCTATCGGTCTGGGATATTTTTATGGAGAAGGGCAAGGCGTTCGGCATCAAACCCGCGGGTATGTTGGCTCTCGACGTGGCGCGGCTTGAGGCGGGATTTATTCTTCTGGAGGTCGACTACACCGGCGCGGAAAAAGCTATGATCGCCATCGCAGCGCTATTCGCCGTTTGAAATCGGTCTGGGCTGGACCGTCGACATGAAAAAGGAGCATTTTGTCGGTCGGCCGGCTTTAAAAAAAATCACCAACCAACAGTGGCCCCGGCAAATCGTCGGTTTGGAGATCAGTCTCGCTGACTATGAATACCTATTTCGCCAAGTGGGGTTGCCACCGCAGATCCCGCTCACGGCGTGGCGTGGCGGAGTGCCGATCTATAAAGAAGATCGACACATCGGCCATGCGACGACTGGCGCATGGTCGCCGACGCTGAAGAAATACCTTGCGCTCGCGACGGTGGAAAAGGCCTTCGCTGAAGCTGGGCACCGAGCTCGACATGGAAGTGACGGTCGAATACGCGCGCAAGACCGTCCTCGCAACCGTAGTGAAAACGCCCTTCTTCGATCCACCGCGCAAGCGGGCGCTGTCCCAAGCGCCAGCTAATTTTAACCAAGCGCGGACGGGCTTAATCTAACGAATCTCAGTTGACCGGGCGTATCAGCACGCCGCGGGCTTCGAGATAGCGCTTGCACTCGGCAATCGTGTGCTCGCGAAAGTGAAAAATCGACGCGGCTAACGCGGCGCTCGCCTTGCCTTGGGTCAATCCTTCGTAGATGTGTTCGAGATCGCCGACACCGCCCGAGGCGATAACCGGGATACTGACGCGCTCGGAAATCATCCGAGTTAACGCTAAATCGTATCCCGCCTTGGTACCGTCGCGGTCCATACTGGTGAGAAGAATTTCTCCCGCGCCGGAGTGTTCCATCCGTTCGGCCCAATCGCCGGCATCGATACCCGTGGGGTTTCTCCCCCCGTGAGTAAAGACTTCCCAGCGGTTGCCGGCCTCGTTTAGCGTCGATCGCCACGACGATACATTGACTGCCGAACATTTGCGCGGCTTCTTGGACGAACTCGGGTCGGTTCACTGCGCCGGTGTTGATGGAAACTTTA
Source organism: uncultured delta proteobacterium (assembly GCA_963755715.1). Taxonomy (GTDB): domain Bacteria; phylum Desulfobacterota; class Binatia; order UBA9968; family UBA9968; genus DP-20. The sequence goes on along the minus strand of CAVWLW010000027.1, from coordinate 74,872 downwards.
TCTGCTCCCGCCTTTAGCAGCGCACGAATATCTTCGATCTTGTTGATACCGCCACCGACCGTGAGCGGCATAAAGACTTGCTCGGCCGTGCGCGCGACGACGTCGAGGATGATCGAGCGATTCTCATGCGACGCGGTGATGTCAAGGAAACACAACTCATCCGCGCCTTCCCGGTCATAGGCTTGGGCGATTTCAACGGGATCGCCGGCGTCGCGCAGGTCAAGAAACTTTACTCCCTTGACGACGCGGCCGGCGTTTACATCCAGGCAGGGAATGATGCGCTTTGCTAACATCGATTCAGCAAATCTACCGAAGCTTTATTGTCTTCACAAGTTAGCAAAGACCTACGACCTTGGTAGTTCCTCTAATGTGCTACAGCGGTCTCGATAAGCGCGGGAGCTCTCTCCTCGTGGAAGTGCGCTGGCTTCGAGCTTTTCGGGAGCGACAAAATCCTCATATTATGACCTAAATTGAGCATCGATGAGATAAGACTTTAGGGTTGCTAAAATTGCCTTATCCCTCCGGTAAGTCAGCATTTTTACTCTATTATAGTCATATGTGCCTAAACATTTTTACCTAATATACAACTTTAGGCTTGACAGATTTCCATGGTTAGGCTAAAAACCGCCGAAAGTAGTACGAAAAATACGCAATAAAAAATTTAGGCCGGAAAAAAGGAGGCAAGTATGGCGAAGAGGTTTTGGGCACTCACTGTGCTCACTGTGTTTCTTTTAGCTGCTGGAACGGTGCGAGCTCAGAGCGTCGATGACAAGATCAAGTCGCTCGAGCAGGAGCTCTCGCAGTTAAAAGATCAGCAGGTCGAGATGAAGAAGGAGGCCACGGCGGCGGCCGCGGCGCTGCCGACGTTCAGTTATCGTCCGGGCAACGGGTTGAACATCGAAGCGGCAGATAAGTCGTGGGGTTTTCGCGCGACTATCGAATCGCACTTGCGCATGTACTTTAACCAGGGACAGGACCAGTATGAGCGGACCAACGGCGAAATAGAGGCGCGGCGTTTTCGGCCGGGTTTCTTTTATTGCATCGACAACTGCTTGTGGGAAATTGAATCGACCTTCGATAAAGACGGCTTTGGCGGCAACAGTCTGTTTCAGCGGGCCGTGGTGCATTTCCATGCGGAGAACTTGAATCCATTCCTGCCGACGATTGATTTCGGTAACGACGTTTCGACCAGCGCCGGTGGTACGATCCGCCAAGGATCGAGCGCCACGGGGGCTCAAGCGGACTACGATCTTATGAGCCGCAACAACGGTTTCAATACCGGCAGTTCGGGATTTGGCATTGTCTTTAACTGGGATGATCGCTCGCTGGACGGCATCGGCATTCCCGGAAGAATTTCGCGGTTCCAGCTTGCTTATGCCATTCCAGGCAAGGGGTCGGATAACACTTTTATGTTTACGGATAGGCGAGACTTAGTGGCGTTTTTCGGGATCGACCCGCTTTCCCAAGTTAAGAACAAATGGCTCTCCGGTTTGAAATTTGAAATGGGTTGGTTGTATTGCGCCGTTGACGCCCGCGCCGTAGCAGCCGAACTCCTGTAACCGTTCGCGGGTACGGGAAAACGAGAATGACGCCAACTCGCAAACGACCATTTATGACACGGGCACGCTTGTGGGCGCGGGCCGCCAGAACTACGTCAATTTTGGGTTTCAGTACACCGTCGGGCCATACCGGTTACGGGCCATAGCGGGTAACATGAACTCTACAACGGCGGCAACCAGACGCCATGTTGTAGCCCAAGCCTTCAAAGGCGACCCGTCGGCCAACGTGTTCTTGATCGCGCACGATATCTTTGTCTGGAGCCCGAAGGGTTTTATGACGGGTTCAGCGCAAACGCCGGGGTCGATACTTTTTGGCACGCACTTCGAGCGCGACAACTTTAAATGTAACAATTGTCCCGCTACTATAAACGGCGGTCAGTTTCACCGTGAGAGGGTGCTGTTGCGGGAATGGGATCTTTGGTACTTCGTTGCGCCTGAGTATGAGCGTCGGCGTCAATTATCATCTGGTACGACGCCTCGAATCTAACCGCACGGCCATGGCGCTACTGCGCAGAACCAGATCTTCAACAAGGCCAACGGTAGACCCGGCGGCGGTGGGGATTGGGTGAACGTAATTCTTAACTGGCGCTACACGTTCTAAGCGAAACTTAGAAACTCAACCAAAAAGGGGGAAGTCAGAGATGGCTTCCCCTTTTTTATTTTGTTTGCCTGAGGCAACTTTGCGGATACCGGCCACGCACTAAAAGTGTACGAGCTATCAGAAAAATCGCCGTGACCGATTTGTCGAAGGTAAAACGCCGCCGATCTCGTAATAAATCAAAATCTTGTCCAAAATATTTGTTGGATTGGCTTTAGCGCTTGACAAGTTGACTCGCCGTGCAGTATACGACTCTAGGCTTAGTTAACACGACTTAAGTCTTATTTCTGGGAGGAGAAAATGAAAAATCTTAACTCATTTACTAGCGTAGCCGCCATCTCAATAATGCTGATGGTTTCCGCATGCTCGACGCAGGAAGAGATGGCGTCCAAGCCGCCTCCTAAGCCCGCTCCAGCAGCGCCAGCACCGGCGGCCAAGGCTGAGACCAAAGCGCCCGAAGAAAAGGCAGCCGAGAAGGCCAAGGCGACCAAGCTAGCCGGCGATGTCGGGCTCTTGGACACGGAAAAAAATTATATGATTTTAGTCACGAAAGACGGGAAGCTGGTAACCCTCGACTTCGATCCGAAGTTTCAGCCGGTCGAGAAGACGCCGCATCCCGCGAAAATGGCTGATGTCGGCCTTGGCTCATCTGCGGTCGTGCAATACACCAAAGAAGGCGACAAGAACGTCGCAACCAATGTTGAATTTCTACCGGCCAAGGGTGAGTGAGATCCGACCATAGACTTAAGGAGGAAACGCGAATGAGAGCGCAAACAAAGATTGCAGGTGTTGCGGGCGTGTTTTGGCGGCGGCTTTGGCATTGCCAGTCATTGCCCAGGAGAAGAAAGCGGACGAGGCAAAGAAGGGAACTGAGCCCGCGAAGGCCAAGGCGGAGAAAGTAGCGGGCGATATCGGCTTGTTGGATACGGAAAAAAACTACATGATCGTGGTGACCAAAGAGGGCAAACTCATTACGCTGGATTACAACAGCAAAACTAAAGCGCAGGAAATTAAGCAAACGAAGGTGAAAATGGCGGAGGTCGGACTTGGGTCGGCCGCAAGTGTGGAGTACGTGACGAAGGCCGATAAGAATTTTCTAACAAAGATGGAATTCAGTCCTGCCAAAGGTGAATAGCGAAAAACCAGTAAATCAAGCGGGATCAAGCCGCGGGCAGTGGCTCGATCTTGTCCCGGCGTTTCGGCTGTGACGCGATCGGAATGAAGAAGGATATTTTAGTGCCGTTACCGGGGGAGGATTTGACCAAAAATTCTCCCCCGAGTTGTTTTACCCTTTGTTCCATCCCGGCCAAACCGAATCGCGTTTCACTCTTTATGATCTCTTTCTGGAATCCGACGCCGTTATCCGACAGCGATCCTTCCAACCGGCCATTATTGCGCACAAGATGGATATCAGTCTTCGACGCGTGCGAATGACGCGTTACATTGGTTAAAGCTTCGCGAAGAACGTAATAGATCTCGCGCTCTATATCCGCCGGTAAATTCAGCTCCTCCGGCTCACTCTCCAGAATCACATCCAAGCCCATACCGTCGCGCAAAAACCGCGCTTCTTCACGCAATTTTTCCACGAGAGTGCCGGCGATGAGCGGTTTTGTCGCTTGGCCCATAAGAAACTGGCGGATTTCTTTCATCGAATCTCTGGTAAGATCTTCCAGCGATCGCATTTCATCAATCAATTCTTTTTGGGAATCAGCTAGGTCTCTGCGACAACCTTCAAGACGGAGAATCAAAGTAGCGAGTGATTGGAGGATTCCATCATGCAATTCGAACAGGATCCTGCGTCTTTCCTGAAGAGTTGCTACTTCGCCCGCCGTTCTTGAGAGCGTTAACAGACGCTGATTTTGGTTTCGCTCAAATTCGCAAATGTAACCAAAGATGCCGGCCAGGACGATCAGGTAGAGACTTCGAACAAGTAGGGTGTCAATTCCGATCGGCCCCTCGAGCGATTCTGCGGCGAGGGTCAGCCGGACAATGCCGTAGAGCACGACGCCAGCGAGTGCGACTGGAATGCTGCCCTTGAGTCCCCAACGGATACTCGCCGTGATGACGGGGAATGAATAATAAAAGAAAAACGGCGTGCGGGTTCCGCCGGTGGAAAAGACGATGACCGCGATCCAGACCACGTCAAGAGCGTTCGTCAGTATCCCAACCCACGCCGACGCGAGCTCGCTTCGGCGGGCGAAATAGAGGACAACCAGGCTATAGAGTAAAAAAGAGATCAGCGAAACAAATGACAATGTCGGAAAACGAGCCACTCGTTCCGGATTGAGTTGTATCACCAGGACGGCCACCACCGCGAAAGCCACGCGCAACCAAGCCACGGCGGTGACCCGCTGCAACAGCCACCCGTCTTCAGGCGTGATTTTGTCAGGGCTCGTCATTATGGTTTACCGTATTCGCGGTACCTGCCTCGCAGTTGAACGAAGTTTGCCTTTGTTGCGGTGTCGACTCAATTACTCGAGTTTCCCATCAGCATGAGCGCTGCCTTAAACCGGTTATTGACTTTGAGCTTGTCGAAAATGTTAGTCAGGTGTGTTTTGACCGTCTTTTCGCTGATAAAAATTTTCTTGCCGATTTCCTCGTTGGTTAGACCCTCGGCAACCAGTCTTAAGATTTCCATCTCTCTTTTCGTCAGAGTTTTAATACTTTCATCAACGGGGGGCGCGGCCTCGCGCGGCGCTGCTTGATCTTGGACGATTTCTTGAAAAGTTTCCCACGATGGGACTTCCCGATCGATCCAATAGCCGCCGCCATAGACCACTTTAATTGCCTGTAGCAGAGTTGCCGAAGGGACTCCCTTGGGCACGTAGCCTTTAGCCCCTCCCTTGGCGGCGTTCAGGACGTTTTCTTCGTCGGAAAACGCGGTCAGGATCATGACCCGAGTGGATGGACTTCTAGCACCGACATCGAGAAGGTTTTGGACGACGTCCCCTTTGGGCATCTTTAGGTCGAGGAGCAATACGTCCGGTTTGGTCCGTTCAACGACCTTGGGGACTTCGTCGCCGTTTCCAGCTTCACCGACAACGAGAATATCTTTTTCGAGCGATAATATTTTCCGCAAACCGTCCCGGAACAGCGCGTGATCGTCGGCGATTACGACTTTAATCGGTAACATAAGCTACCTCACGATACTCGACCAATTATGTAGTTGAAATGAAAATACATCAATTATGCACACATGCAAACGGATGAAATAGGTTCATCAAGCGTTCTACAACTTTAGTTGTATAACGATCGAGTTTCATGACGGGGAGGAAAGGCAAAATCATACCTAAAGCGTATTGAGATGACCTGACGGTCACGATAAGTATCGTCGCTAATCCAAAGAAATTCTCTTTATTACGGAGGTAAAATGAAGAGCCTGTTATCAATTACTGGTGTTGCAGCAGTGTCTGTAATATTTGCGCTCTCAGGATGTTCGAGCCAAGAAGAAATGGCGCCTAAGCCGGCTCCGGCACCCGCCCCGGCTGCAAAGGCCGAAGCCAAAGCGCCGGCCGAGAAGGCCGACGGGAAAGCGCCCGAGGAAAAGGGAGCTGAAAAGGCGAAAGCAACCAAGCTCGCTGGCGATGTCGGACTTCTGGATACCGAAAAGAACTATATGATTCTGGTAACTAAAGAAGGCAAGCTCGTGACGATTGATTTCGACGCCAAATATCAGCCGACCCAGAAGGAGCCGGTCGAAAGCAAAGTCGCCGACATCGGGCTCGGCTCGTCGGCGGTTGTGCAATATACTAAAGAAGGAGAAAAGAGTATCGCTACGAATATCGAATTTGTGCCGGCAAAGGGCGAGTAAGAAGACCGCTGGCTTGAAAAGTCTTAATTACGAATCAGGAGGAAACACGCAAATGAGAGCGAATACGATGGCTTTAGGCGGGTTGGCTTTGTTACTGGCGGCGTCTTTGGCGTTACCGGTTGTTGCCCAAGAGGAAAAGAAGGCGGAAGAGAAGAAAGCCGAACCGGCCAAGGCTAAAGCGGAGAAGGTTTCAGGCGACATAGGTTTATTGGATACCGAAAAAAACTACATGATTGTCGTCACTAAAGAGGGAAAGTTAATCACTTTGGATTTTAACCAGAAGACCAAGGCAACTGAGATTAAAGAGACGAAAGTGAAGATGGGAGACGTTGGCCTCGGCTCTTCGGCAGTTGTCGAGTACACGACTAAAGGCGAGAAAAATTTCTTGAGCAAGATGGAATTCACGCCAGCGAAAGGCGAGTAAGCTCGTCTCCGATTGTGGCAGGTCTAAAAAATGGGCATGGCGGCGCACGCCATGCCCATTTTTTTGTTCACTTCAAATTGAATGCGTTGAATCGAATGTTGTTTGGCCCGGTGGCCGGGACCGAGAATTAGCTTGGATTTAGGATTGAGTGCTATGGCGAGATTGGCTGGCGCGACCCGGCGCTAGAATTAAAAACCGTCTTCTTCCGTGTCGGCGAGATCCAGCTTACGGTAGCTGCGTTCGTTTTCTAAAGTTTTTTGCCGCTTCGCTTCTCTTTCGTTCTCTTCCTGGCATCTCACGCAAAGGCGCGTAAAAGGCAGGATTTTTAAGCGGCCCAGTTGGATTTCACCTTCGCAGCTCTCGCAAATACCGTAGGTTTTATCGGCGATCCGCTGGAGCGCGTCGTCGATGGCGACGAGCTTTTCGCGCTCGCGATCGTTGAGAATAAAATTGATTTCTCGATCTCTCTCATCGCTGGCGAGATCGTAGGTGTCACGGCCTTCGTCTTTCACCCCTTCGGTCTCTTCTTTGACGCGGCCTTGCATTTCTTTCATCAGTTGCCGCTTCATCTCCTCGAGCATATCCGAAGCTTGTTTCAAGAAATCTCTTCGTTGTTTTTTTTCTTTATCGGGATCGGTTTTAGGCATTGATAATCTCACCTATCAGGTCGTAATCGAGGGCACCGGTGATTCTGACATCGACCATTTCGCCGCAAACTGTAGTCTCTCCTGCCAAACCTTCCACATATACGGTTCCGTCCACCTCCGGTGCGTGGGCTTGGGTACGACCCGTTGCTTTGTCGGAGTCAAGATCGACCTCGTCGATCATAACGCGCTGAATGCTCCCAATCAAGGCCTCGTTCTTTTTTCGTGAGATCGTTGATTGCAAGTCCATCACTTCCTGCCAACGCCGTTCTTTATCTTGTTCCGAAACCTTCCCTGGCATGCGCGCCGCGGCGGTGCCTTCTTCCTCGGAGTACTTGAATACACCGAGTCTCTCGAATTCTGCTTCCTCCACGAACTGCAAAAGTTCCGCGAAATCCGCTTCGCTCTCGCCCGGAAACCCAACGATCAATGACGTGCGCAGGGTCAATCCGGGAATCGATTGGCGCAGTTTACTCACTGCTTCTCGAACGGCGCTGCCGCTTTTGCCCCGGCGCATTCGCTGCAAGACCGATTTGCTGCTGTGTTGAAAGGGAATATCCATGTACTTGCAGATTTTATCGCTGTCGCGGATGAGCTCGAGGAGCGGTAAATCGAGAAAGTTAGGATAAGCGTATAAAAGCCGAATCCACTCGATCCCTGGTACTTTTTCCATTCTGCACAGCAAACGTTCGAGGGTGGTGCCGTCTTTTCGGTCTCGACCGTAAGCGGTGAGATCTTGCGCGATGAGATTGATCTCTTTGACGCCGTTTTGCGCGAGCTCGGCTGTTTCTTCGACCACCGAATCGATCGAGCGGCTGCGGTGCGGGCCGCGCATTTGCGGGATGATGCAGAAAGCACATTTGTGATCGCACCCCTCCGATACTTTTAGAAATGCGGTATAGGAAGGCGTCGATCGTAAACGAGGCGTGGCGTGATCGTAAATGTAACTCGGAACGCCGATAAATTGGCGCCGGGCGGTGTTCGCTTCATGCTCGCGCAGGATTTCGGCGATGCGCGGGACTTCGCCGGTGCCGATGAACAGATCGACTTCCGGTAATTCGGCGGCGAGTTCGTCCGGATAGCGCTGGGAGAGGCATCCGGCGACAACGAGTTTTTTTATTTGTCCCGTTTCTTTGAGTCGCGCCACATCGAGGATGGTATCGATGGATTCTTCTTTAGCGGCGCCGATAAAGCCGCAAGTATTGACCAGGACAATGTCAGCGAGCTCGGGCTCGCGCACCATTTCGAAATTGTTCTTGTGCAGCAGCCCGGCCATGACTTCGGAATCGACCAGGTTACGGGCGCATCCCAAACTGATAATGTTGAATTTTTGTTTGGTCTCGCTCATTGTCCTAGCTCAACCACATCGGCGCCTTTCGGAATCTGCGCGTCAAATAACGAATCCTTTAAGCCGACGCCTTTGCGCATGGCGGAAAAGCGCACGGTCGTCAGATTGCTCGCCGCATCGCGCACGCTTACCCAGACGATATCGAAGGATGTCTTGTTGACGCCGAGGAGAATTTCCGTGAATCCTCCGGCCTCGCCCTTGGGTTCGAGGCGCAAGACATACTGATTGTCTTCGCTTGCCTTGAGGGTAGCATTGAAATCCTTTTTCAAATTTCCCAAGCCGAGCAGGAAAGAGAGTGGAATATCGCCGCGAAAAGCATTTTTGAGCGGGCTTTTGATCACTTGATTTTGCTCCGGCTGATAAAAATACAGATGCTTGCCGTCGGCGAGCACGAACTGTCCTTTCGGTTCGTCGTAACGCCAGAGCATCTTGCCGGGACGCTTGAAGGATAGCTTGCCCGATGCTTTGAGACTGCGGTTGAGAGTTTTGACTTCAGTTTCCTGACGGAAGTCCGCGACAAAATCCACCGTCGCGTCGTAATTTTTTTGTAACTTGTCGACGATCGCATCGGCGTTGTTGTTCTCCGCGGCGCCGCTCCATTGCACTAGGGCGAACGCCATAAGCGTTAGTATAAAGAAGCAGGCTATCCATCCAGGCGTCTTAAGCGTCGATTTTTCGTGCATAAACTTCACGGGGTTTGGCACCGTCGGGGGGTCCGACCACACCGTCTCTTTCCATTTGCTCGATCATCCGAGCCGCGCGATTGTATCCTACCCGCAATCTCCGTTGAATCATAGAGATCGAAGCCTGCTGGGTTTCCGTGACGATCGCGAGCGCCTGATCGTACATCTCGTCATATTCTTCATCGGCTGCCGCCGCCGCTTCGATTTCTCTCTTGGCCTCGAGCACTTCCGGTCGATAGGTTGGCCGGCCCTGCTGCTTGATGAATTTCATCACCCGAAGGACCTCTTGGTCTGAGACAAACGCGCCATGCACCCGGATTATGCGTGCGGTTCCCGGTGGCAGAAAAAGTAAATCGCCATTGCCCAGGAGTTTCTCACCCCCCATAGAGTCCAAAATCGTTCGCGAATCGACACGGGAAGTCACTTGAAATGAAATTCGCGCCGGAAAATTTGCTTTGATCAACCCGGTAATTACGTCCACGGAGGGGCGCTGAGTCGCGAGAATCAAATGAATGCCCGCGGCGCGCGCTTTTTGCGCCAGCCTCGTAATGTATTCCTCGATATCGCGTCCGACCGTCATCATAAGATCGGCCAATTCATCGATAATGATCACGATTCTCGGCAGTTTTTCATGCACGAGCGGGGCGACCGGGGAAAGATTGCCACCGACGACGGGCGTTTCTTCTGTTGCTTCCGGCTCCATTAGATCGATGACGCTTCTCTTGCTGCCGGCTTCTCTTTCGAGCGTGCGATTGTAATTGTCGATGTTGCGCGCTCCTTTGTCCCTCATTAGACGATAGCGGCGGTCCATTTCATCCATTGCCCAAAAGAGCGCCGCGGCTGCCTTTTTTGGATCGGTCACGACCGGCACCAGTAAGTGCGGGATATCTTCATAAACCGTGAGCTCGAGCATCTTTGGGTCGACCATGATGAATTTCACGTCCTGTGGGCTCGACTTGAAAAGAATGCTCAAAATCATCGCGTTGATCGAAATCGATTTGCCGGTGCCGGTGGCGCCCGCGACGAGTAGATGGGGCATCCTGCCGAGATCGGTCGCGAACGGCGTGCCGCCGATATCTTTGCCGAGTGCGAGGGTAATCTTCGAGTCCGTGCCACGATAGCTTTCGCTTTCAATTACTTCGCGTAAATAAACCGTTTCGCGGCGCGGGTTGGGAATCTCGATGCCGACTACTGATTCACCGGGGATCGGCGCCAGGATGCGCACGCTCACGGCGCGCAGCGCCATGGCGAGATCATCCGCCAGCATCACGATGCGACGTACTTTGACGCCCGCCGCGGGCTTGAATTCGTACATGGTGATGACCGGACCGGGACGCACCGCCACCACTTCGCCTTCGACGCCAAAATCCTCGAGCTTCTTTTGCAGGATGAGCGAATTGGCGTGGAGCGTTTCTTTATCGATCTTGAATTGCTCGCCTTCGGAGGGATCCAGCAACTCTGACGGCGGCAGCTTATAGCCTTCGCCAACCTCCGGGAGCTTGAATTGCTCCGGCGGCAGCGCCGGCTTTTTTGGCAGCTTTTTCGCCGTCGGGTCGTCTTTGACTTCATCTTTCAAGACGATCGGCGGCGGGATGTAGTCCTTTTTTTCTTTCTTGGTATTCTCGCCTTTGCGTTTGTCGCTCTTGTCCTTAAACTCCTTTAGCCGATTGTTAATGGCGGGAACGAACGACTTTCTGAAATCGACAAAGCTCTTTTTGGTATGGCCGATCAGATCGAATAACGAGTGTTGCGTGAGCACCATCACCGACAAAAGCATCGTAAAGCAGGCGATCAGGACCGCACTCAACCGGCCGAAAAGAGGAACCAGAACGCTTTCATTGAGAAAGCCGCCGATGATGCCGCCGGCGTCGCGCGCGCTTTCGGTATCGATCACCACGCTCAGAATCACCCCGAGGCTCAAGAGCAAAATGGCGTAAGCGACTGTCTTGGTGACCTGGATTCCTTGGTAATTGGCGCGAAACATTCGGATCGCCGCCACGCATAGAAGAACCGGCACGAGATAAGCGGTGATGCCCAGGCTTTGCAGCAGCAGATCGGCCAAAAAAGCGCCGATAAAGCCGCCCCAGTTATGGGCATCGAGCGCGCCTGATGGCGTATTGAGCGAACGGTCGGCGGCGCTGTAGGAAATCAAGCTGAGCGCGATCAGCAAGGCCGTCAGGCAAATGACCACGCCCCAAATTTCACGATGGAGCCGACCCTTTTCCGGAGCACTGGACATAGGTGCGTTTCCTCAAGTTTCGATGATGTACGGGAGAACAAAGGGATGGCGCTCCAATTTTTTTCGAAAAAAGCGCCGTAGGGCCTTGCGCACTTCTTCTTTGAGCTCGGCTGGATCGGTGCGGGTTTCCCGGTTGATGCCGCCCAGAGTTTCGAGAACTACTTTTTTGGCGGTCTCTAAAACTTCTTCGCTTTCCTCCGCGCGCATGAAGCCGCGCGAGATAAGATCCGGCCCAGCCACCACTTCGCCCGACTGCTGATGGATGGCCATCACGACCAGCACCATGCCGTCTTCCGATAGATGGCGGCGGTCGCGGATGACGATGTCGCCGACGTCGCCGACTCCTTTGCCATCGACAAAAACTTTCCCTACCTGGATCGCCTTGGTTTTTTGCGCGCTGTTCGCGGTCAGTTCCAGGACATCGCCGTCTTCGAGTAAAAAGCAGTTTGCCGCCGGGATGCCGACGTCTTGGGCCAAGCGCCGATGGCGCACGAGGTGGCGATACTCGCCGTGGATCGGCACAAAATAACGCGGCCGGGTGAGTTGCAGCATCGTCTTAAGCTCTTCCTGGCTCGCGTGACCGGAAACATGGATCTCCGAGACTTTTTCGTAGTGCACCTCGGCGCCGCGCCGATACAGGTGATTGATCAAATTGGAAATCGTTTTCTCGTTGCCGGGAATGAACTTGGAGGAAAGAATCACGGTGTCGCCGGGGTCGATCTTGATGGTTTTGTGGTCGTTCAAGGCGACGCGGTGCAGCACCGAAAGAGGCTCGCCTTGGCTGCCGGTGGTGAGAAACGTGAGCTGATCGAGCGGCAGGTCGTGCCAACGATCGCTTTCGGTCATGAAGTTGCGCGGCAAATGAAGATAGCCCAATTCCGCCGCGACCTGACCGTTACGGATCATGCTTCGCCCGCTCAGTACGACGCGCCGGCCGCAACGCTCGGAGATATCGACGACCTGTTGAATCCTCGGGATGCTCGATGAAAAAGTCGAGACCAACACTTTACCGGTGCTGCGCTGCATGATCTGCTCGAGATTGGTGCCGACTTCCCGTTCCGATGGCGTGTAGCCCGGGCGCTCGACGTTGGTCGAGTCGGATAGCAGCAGCAACACGCCTTTTTCGCCGTAGGCGGCAAAGGTCTGGAAGTCGAACATCTCGCCTTCCATCGGTGTGTTGTCGATCTTGAAGTCGCCAGTGTGGATAATAGTTCCAATCGGCGTTTCGATGGCCAGCGCCAGGCAGTCCATCAGGCTGTGCGTCACGCGAATGCCTTCGATACGAAACGGCGCGATGTCCCACGGCACCCCAGCGGTGATTTGGCGCACGTCCGCCGTGTCTTCCAAGTCATGCTCGGTGAGTTTGTTGGCCAGGAGTCCGAGTGTCAGGCGCGTGCCGAAGATCGGCACGTCGAAGTGTTCCAGAATATACGGCAACGCGCCGACATGGTCTTCGTGCGCGTGAGTGAGTACGATCGCTTTGAGTTTGTCTCGAGTCTCGAGCAGATAGCTTACGTCGGGAATGACCAGATCGATGCCCAAAAGATCGGCGCTCGGAAACATGAGGCCGCAATCGACAGCGATGGCGGCGTCGCCGTATTCGATCAACATCATGTTGAGGCCGAACTCGCCCAGACCGCCGAGCGGTATGATCTTCACTGAATCCATAGTGATTCTAAACTCTCTGTTTATCCAAAGCGCGATTCGCGATCGCGCGGTTGCCGCCTTCGACAGTCCTGTTCGATTCGGATGAGGCGGGTTCGCGCAAATGGGCGGCGATGGTTTCCCTTACTCGGTCCGAGAGCAGTCTCAGATTGCCGGCGCGGTAGCCGTCGACTGCGATGGGTTTGTCAACAAAAACTTCGATCGATCCGGAGCACAATCTCCAGGCGCCGGAGGGCAAGAGATTGCGGCTACCGTTGATCGTGACCGGCACGATCTTGGTATTCGCCTGAACGGCGAGCATAAAGCCGCCCTTTTTGAAGCGGAGCAGCTTGCCGTTAGTGCTGCGGGTTCCTTCGGGAAAAAGGACGACGGAAATGCCGGCGGCGATTTTTTCCTTAGCCCGCTCCAAACTCCTCACCGCACTCTGGGGGTCGGATCGGTCGATCGTGATATGTTTTGTCGCCCACATGGCCCAACCAAAGAACGGCACCCACAAAAGTTCCTTTTTGGCGATCCAGCGCAGTTGAAACCGGGCCAGGCTTTGAACGATCACAGGGATGTCAACGTTGCTTTGGTGATTGACCATGAAAATGTATTGTTGGTCGGTGTCGATGTTTTCCTGCCCCTCGACGTTGAGCGAAATCCCTCCCATGCGCAATAGGAGCCACGCCCAGAATTGATTGATCCGATAGACCCGTTTGCCATACCGGTCAAAAAAGCCGAACAGGATCGTCAACAGCGCCAGAGGAATCGTGACCGCAATGAAAAGCGCCAGTAGGAGGATATAAACCATCAAGGCTTTTCTAAATTTGCTTCGCGCAAGTGTGGGAAATAAGCTGGACAATAGTAAATCCTGGTGGCGCAAAAATCAATGCGGCGATCGCTTCGGGCGGCAATTCTAGGATTGACTCCGCGCCAAGCCGGCGCTAAGTTGGCTGCACCTTTCGCGCCGGAAATTTGCGCTCTGGCAGCTTGGAGAATGACATGTCGGTTAATAAAGTCATTTTGGTCGGCAATCTCGGTAAAGATCCCGATGTTCGCTATACCCAGACGGGTAGCGCGGTGGCCAATTTTTCCATCGCCACATCGGAACAGTGGAACGACCGCGATGGTAAACGCCAGGAAAGAACCGAATGGCACAACATCGTCGTCTGGGGTAAGCAAGCCGAGAGCTGCGGTCAGTACTTGTCGAAAGGGCGGCAAGTCTACGTTGAAGGAAGCATTCGCACGCGTTCCTACGACGACAAGAGCGGCAACAAACGCTACATTACCGAGATCGTCGCACAGCGGATCCAATTTCTTGGTGGCGGCGGTGGCACCCGGTTGCCGCAGCAGACCGACGCAGCCCCGGGGGACGAGATGGGCATGGGCGGCAGCCAACCGCCGATAGACGACGATATTCCGTTTTAAGCGCCTGCCTGCCGCATTGTTCGCGCCGCAGTTGCAGACCGATGAACACCAACCCGCTTCTCTGACCATCAGTAGCCAAGTGCCGAACTGACGCCCTTAGGATGGCCGACGAATGGATCGTCCACCCCTGCAAGATATTGATGTCGACGCTGCGCTCCGAACTATCTTGGAGGGCACCGCTACAGAGACCGGCGAGCAGTTTTTCAAGGCTTTGGTAAAAAAGCTCGCGGCGGCGCTCAATACCCACGGCGCCTGGGTCACGGAATACTTTCCCGAGTCGCGCCGGCTGAAGGCGCTGGCCTTCTGGATGGGTGAACAATGGCTCGAAGGTTGGGAGATGGTGGTGGACGGAACTCCCTGCGAGCGAGTGATCGACGAGCGCTGCCTGATTCATATTCCCGACAATCTGGTCGAGATCTACGGCAACGATCCCGACGTTCAAGCCGTGGGCGCGGCGAGCTATATGGGCATGCCGCTGCTCGATCTCAATGGCGCTATCCTCGGTCATCTGGCGGTCCTCGATATGCGGCCGATGCCCCCTGAGCCGCGCGCCCAGGTGCTGTTTCAGATTTTCGCCGCACGGGCGGCGGCCGAGTTGCGCCGGCTGCGCGTCGAAGCGCAGGTGCGCGAGCGCGAGCAGAAACTCGGGCGGCTCGTCGGCAGCGCGATGGACGCCATCATCGAGGTCGACCAACATCTGCAAGTGACGCAAATGAATCCGGCGGCGGAAAAAGTCTTCGGCTGCGCCGCCGCCGAGGCCGCCGGCCGGACCTTTACTCATTTTTTGACAGCCGACTCGCGCGAAAAGCTGGCGCGCTTGATCATCGACCTAGACACGCGGCCCGACGGACAGCGGTATCTTTGGATTCCCGGTGGTCTCGCGGCGACCAACGATCACGGCGGCAGTTTTCAAACGGAAGCGACGCTGTCGCGTTTCGATCTCGAACGCGAGCCTTTCTACACCCTCATACTTAGAAATGTGAATGAGCGGCTGGAGGCCGAGCAAAAAATTCGCTCGCTGACGGTCGAAACCGAATACTTGCGCGAGGAGATCAGTTCTTTGGTCGGCGCCGATGAGATCATCGGCGGCAGCGAGGCGCTGCGCAAGGTTCTCGCCGACGTGAAGGAAGTGGCGGTTACCGACGCCACAGTGCTGATCCTCGGCGAGACCGGCACGGGCAAGGAGCTCATCGCTCACGCTATTCATCGCAGCAGCCGGCGGCGCGATAGACCGCTGATCAAAGTCAACTGTGCGACAATGCCCGCGACGCTGATCGAGAGCGAATTGTTTGGTCACGAACAGGGCGCTTTTACCGGCGCGACTAAAAAGCGCGAGGGACGCTTCGCTTTGGCGCATGGCGGCACGATTTTTCTCGACGAAGTCGGCGAGCTGCCGCTCGATTTACAATCGAAGCTGCTGCGCGTCCTGCAGGAAGGCGAGTTCGAGCCGGTGGGCAGCTCGCAGACACGCAAGGTCGATGTGCGCGTGCTGGCGGCGACCAACCGCGACATCGAGAGCGCCGCGCGCGCCGGCAAGTTTCGCGAAGATCTATATTACCGTTTGAACGTGTTTCCGATTCAGGTGCCGCCGTTGCGTGAGCGGCGCGGCGATGTGGGTCCGCTGGCGGCCGCTTTTGCCAAAAAATTCGCCCAGCGCATGGGGCGCTCGATCGAACCGCTGTCAGACGATTGCGTGCGCCGTCTCGAGGCCTATCGCTGGCCGGGCAACGTGCGCGAGCTGCAAAACATCGTCGAGCGCGCCGTGATTACGTCGCGCGACGGCCGGCTCAATCTCGACCGCGCTCTGCCCGAAAGCGTGAACGCGGTGGCTGCGGCGGTTACTAACGACAGCTCGACCGTTCAGCGAGTGCGTACGGCCAAAGAACTCGAAGAGCTGGAGCGCAACAATATCATCGCCGCTCTGAAATCCACCGAATGGAAAGTCGCCGGCGAAAACGGCGCGGCGCAGCTTCTTGGCGTCAAACCCACCACGCTTAGCTCGCGCATGAAGGCGCTCGGCATCGAACGCAAGCGCTAGTTTTAGATTTCCTCTCACGAAAATTCGCTTCGCCTCCGACGAGATCTCGTAAGCAACGAAATCTCGCGCGAGCGCCATGCTCTGCGCGATTTCCTAAGTCGCTGATTTCGCGTCTGTTTGCCAAAAGATCTGCGTTGGCACGTTTCGCGCTATTTGGTTTCGGCGGGCACATCGAGAGATGCAAAAAGAAATCGAGAGGAGGCTGATCATGAAAAACAATTACAGCTATCAGGGCGCGCTTGAGGCATCGGAGCGGATCGGCTGGCGTGTCGAAGATATTATCGGCGGGGACAAGCGGTTGGATTTTTCCAAGCCGTTCATGCCGGAATCTTTGGCGCAGGTAAGGAAGCTGTCTTTTCTTTCCCTAGAAGAACAGCGGACGCTGAATCAGATTCGCGGCCATGAGTATCTCGCTATGTTCGGCTTGGTGGAAGAATTCATCCTGCCTTACGTCGTCGACCACGCCCGCCCGCAGCTTTCCGGCGACGATTATCGAGTACGGGCGCTGCTTCAGTTCGCCGGTGAAGAAGCCAAGCACATTCATCTGTTCAAGAGTTTTCGCCGCGAGTTCGAAGCCGGCTTCGGCAGCAAGTGCGAGTTCATCGGTCCGGCTGAAGACGTGAGAAAGTTCGTTCTATCCCACGGCCCGCTCGGTGTCGGCATCGCGATCCTGCATATCGAATGGATGACCCTGCGCCACTACATCGAGGCCGTGAAAGACAATCAGGAACTCGATCCGCAGTTCAAGAGTATGCTCAAGCACCATTGGCTGGAGGAGTCCCAGCACACGAAGCTCGACACGTTAGTCGTCGAGGAGCTGGCGGCAAACGCCTCAGAGAGTGAGATCGAATTAGCTTTCAAGGAATACGGTGAGATCGGTGCGTTTCTGGACCAGGGGATCCAGCGGCAGACGGAGTTCGATGTCGAGAGCTTTATGCAAGCGAGCGGAAAAAAACTTTCGAGGAGCGAGCGCGAACAAATGAGCCAGGCGGTGCTCAAGGGCATGCGTTGGACTTATCTGGGCACGGGGATGACTCATCCCAATTTTTTGGATACCGTACAAAGCATCAAGCCGGAGGCGCGAGTGCAGATCGAACAGATGGCGCCGGCGTTTTGCTAACGAGCTAAATAGAACAAGGAGATCCATATTATGACAACACAATCGTCGAACCTGGGAAAAGAGCTTAAAGGCATGATTAAGGGAAGCGTCCTCAGTGCCGGTGACCCCGGCTACGATGACGCTCGCCAGATCTGGAACGCCATGATCGACCGGCGGCCCGCGCTGATCGTGCAGTGCGCGGACGCTGACGACGTTCCCCCCGCAATCGCATTGGCGCGGCGGCACAAACTCGAGATTTCAATTCGCGGTGCCGGACACAACATCGCCGGCAACGCCCTCTGCAATGATGGCCTGACTATCGATTTTTCGAAGATGAAAAACGTTCGGGTGGACGCCGGAAAGAGGCGCGCCTACGTCGAGCCTGGGGCGACGCTCGCCGACCTGGATGAAGCGACTCTGGGGCATGGCCTAGCGACACCGGTGGGGATCAACTCTACGACCGGCATCGCCGGTCTGACCCTCGGCGGCGGTTTCGGCTGGCTCACGCGCAAATACGGCATGACGGTCGACAATCTCGTCTCCGTCGACTTGATCACGGCCGAGGGGAGGAAAATACGAGCGAGCGAAACCGAAAACGCGGATCTGTTCTGGGCGATTCGCGGGGGTGGGGGAAATTTTGGCGTCGTCACCAGTTTTGAATTCCAACTTTTTCCCGTGGGTCCTGAGATATTTGCCGGCTTGATCGTTTTTCCTTTCAGCCAGGCCAAACAGATCCTTAACCAGTATCGTCAATTCGTAAATTCAGCTCCTGAAGAACTCAATGTCTGGGTCGTGTTGCGCAAGGCCCCGCCATTGCCTTTTCTGCCGGAGAATGTTCACGGCAAGGAAGTCGTGGTGCTGCCGGTCTTTTACTCCGGCCCCGCGACGGAAGCTGAAAAACTCATTGCTCCCGTGCGCGCATTCGGGACGCCCCACGGCGAGCATCTCGGCGTTCAGCCTTACGTTGCGTGGCAGAAGGCTTTTGACCCGCTGCTGACGCCCGGCGCGAGAAACTATTGGAAGTCTCATAATTTCACGGAGCTCGCCGATGGGGCATTGGATTCCATCATCGAGTTCGCCGGAAAGCTGCCATCTCCACAGTGCGAAATTTTCATCGGCCTGATTGCCGGCGCGTCGAATCGGATCGCCCCGGATGCCATGGCTTACGGTCACCGGGATGCGAAGTTCGTCTTGAACGTGCACGGGCGATGGGACGAAGCGAAGGATGACCAAAAAGGCATTGGTTGGGCGCGCGATTTCTTTAAAGCCAGTGCGCCTTATGCATCGGCAGGGGCTTACGTGAATTTTATGACCGCGGAGGAGGGCGACCGCGTCGCCGCAGCTTACGGAGCCAATTATGACCGCCTGGTGCAGGCCAAGAAACGTTATGACCCGGATAATATTTTTCACTTAAACCAGAACATAAAGCCGTAAGGTACACTTTCGTTTAACCCTATCGAGTTTGCCGGCAAGTTCGTGCTTGGAATCGACGTAGACGCTGAGGTTAAGACTTCGGGTAGGGTTTGGGTTCCGATCTTTACGCTACCAGATTTCTTGGTTTGTTCTCGAGAAAAGCGGCGATGTTTTCTTTCACCTCGTGGAGCAGCCGCTCGCGCGCTTCGCGTGCGCTCCAAGCGGTGTGCGGCGTGACGATTAAGTTGTCTAACTCTTTGGCCGCTTGAATAATTGGATAATCGGCCGGCGGCGGCTCTTTGCTAATGACATCGAGGGCCGCCGCGGCGATACGTTTTTGCCGCAGCGCTTCGATTAACGCCGCTTCATCGACCAGCGCGCCGCGCGCGGTATTGATCAAGAACGCCGTCGGTTTCATCAGCGCGAGGCTCTGCTCGTTGATCAGGTTGCGCGTTTCCGGCGTAAGCGGACAGTGGAGCGAGACGATGTCGGCTTGGGAAAGGAGTTGCTCCAACGGAATTCGGCCGCCGCCTGGGGCTCGCTCGCCGGGACGGGCTGCAATCAAAACCTCGAGCCCAAAGCCGCGCGCCATTTGCGCGACGGCTTGGCCGATGTTGCCGTAGCCGACGATGCCGAGTTTTTTGCCGCCGAGCTCCATTGTCGGATAATTGAGAAGGGAAAAAATGGCACTCTTCTCCCACTCCCCGAGCTTTACCGCGTCGCCATATCGACCAGCGCGGGTCGCCAGCTCGAGCATCAACGCCATCGTAAACTGCGCCACCGACTGGGTCGCATAACCGGGCACGTTGCAGACTTTGACGTCGCGTCGCGCCGCTTGCTCGCGGTCGATGATGTCGGTGCCTGTGGCGGCGACGGCGATGAGTTTCAAGTCGCGCGCTTCAGCCGAATTCAGCGTGGCTTTGTCGATGACAACTTTATTGGTGACCGCGATCATGTGTCCCGCCAGTCGTTGCGCGGTTTCGCCGGGAGCGGTAACTTGATGAACGGTGCAATCCCAGGTTTCGGTGAAGCGTCGGAGCGAGATATCGCCGTAGGTGGCGGCGTCGAGAAAGACGACGCGCGGTCGCGCTCGACTCATCGCGGCAGTTTCCCCTGAGCTTCGAGTGTTTTTGCTTCCTCCCAAATCAGATCCATCTCTTCAAGCGAGGACTCATCAAAGCTCTTGTCAGCTTTCTGCAGTTTGGTTTCGATGTGATGAAAGCGGCGCGTGAAGCGGTCGATGGTTTGAGCCAAGACTTCTTCAGCTTCGACGTCGAGGAAGCGCGCCAGATTGACCAGGGAAAAAAGCAGATCGCCCAGCTCTTCGCCCGTGCGCGCTTTGTCGCCGGATTCGACCGCGTTTTTCAGTTCGCGAATCTCTTCTTCCACTTTGCCCCAGACCGGCTCGATGTCGGGCCAATCGAAACCCAGATGCGCGGCTCTTCGCGTGATGCTTTGGGCGCGGGCCAATGCCGGCATCGCCTTGGGAACGTTGCCGAGCGCCGATTTCGATTCGCCATCTTTTCTCTCGCTTGTTTTGATCTGCAGCCGTTGCTTCAACACCGCTGCCGTATTCTCGGGCAGCGGTTCGCCGGCGAACACGTAGGGGTGGCGACGGATGAGTTTTTCCGTAAGCAGAGCAATAACATCTTTCACGGCAAAGCGTCGTTCTTCCGCGGCGATCTGGGAGTGAAAGATGACTTGCAGCAATACGTCGCCCAGTTCCTCTTTTAATTTTTTTGGATCGCCGTCGTCTAAAGCATCCAGCAATTCGTAGGTTTCTTCGAGCAAGCAGGGCTTGAGCGAGATATGCGTCTGCTCCTTGTCCCACGGGCAGCCGCTCTCGCTCCGCAGTTGCGCCATCACCTCGAGCAATTCACTGAACTTTTGCTCGGTTTCCTTGTCACTCACGACTTAACCTCCTCGGCCGATGCGACTTTTCTTCGCGCCCGGCAGCGTGATAGATCTTACGTGCCGCGTGTTTTGAAGTCCAGAAGAAGCGTTGGAGGAGCCGATGCCAAATGCTGTCATCGATGGAATTGACACCTATTACGAAACTCACGGCACGGGAGTGCCGATTCTCATGTGCGCGCCCGGCGGGTTTGATTCGACGATCGATAAATGGCGCAGCGCCAGCGCATGGACGGGCATCAATGCTGTGGATGCCCTCGCAGCCGAGCATACAATCATTCTTTATGACCGGCGCGAGTGTGGCCAGTCCAGTGGACGGATCGAGCGGTTGAGTTGGGCGAGTTACACGCGCCAGGGCAAGGCGCTGCTTGACCATCTAAAAATCCAATCTGCCTGGATCATGGGCGGTTGCATGGGATGCTCGGTGGCGCTCGCTTTTGGCGTGCATTATCCGGAAGCGACCCGTGGGTTGCTGCTCCACTGGCCCGTAGGCGGCTATCGCTGGAAAATAAACAGCCGAGCGCGTTTTACGCGTCATTACAATTTCACCAAGCAAAATGGCTTGCCGGCTGTCGTCGAACGCGCGCGTGGCGGCAAGAGTTTCTGGATGGATTCGGAGGGCGGTCCATGGGCGACTGAGATCGCGCGCAATCATGCCTTCGCGGAAAGTTTCGCCAGCCAGGACCTAGAGCGGTATTTAGGAATTGTTCTCACCAGTGGGCGCAGCCTATTCGATCGCGATACAGCGCCCGGCGCCGAGCCGGAAGAGGTCGTGGGCGTGAAAGCACCGGCGCTGATTATTCCCGGCGACGATCCGTCGCATGCCACTTCCGGTGCTCACTACTTGCGCGAGCTTCTGCCAAAATCGGATTTTTGGAACGTCATGCCGCCGGCACAAACGACACAGAAAGTGTGTGATCGGGTGTTGGAGTTTTGTCGCAAGCAGTTCTAGATTTCAACACAATTTGCGCCGCGTTAGCTATGGACCGGGAAAAAGAAATCTGATAGGGATTTTTTCACCGTAGTGATCAATATCAGCTCTAGGAGGCTGTTTATGGACGTGACGAATTCGACGGTTCAACTCAATACTCCGGACGGAAAAATGGATTCTTACGTGGCGCAACCCAAGGATGCCGGGACCTATCCCGGGATCGTGGTTATCCAGGAGGCGTTTGGCGTCAATAGTCACATAAAGAAAGTTACGGAGCGGATCGCCGCCGAGGGTTACGTCGCGATCGCGCCGGATATCTTTCACCGTGAATCGGAGCGCTTGATTCCTTATTCCGATATGGCGAAAGCGATCGCGACTATGCAGCGGGTGGTCGACAGCAAAGCGATGGAAGACGTCGCCGCCGCTATTGCGCATCTGAAATCGCAAAGTAACGTGAAGGCGAGTTCGATCGGCGTGATCGGCTTTTGCATGGGCGGCCGGCTGACTTATCTGGCGGCGGCGCATCACGCCAACGATATCAAAGCCGCGGTGCCTTACTATCCCGGCGGTCTTACGATGGGCAATCCGAGCCCGCTTTCGCGCACCGGCGAGATCAAATGTCCGATGTACTTGTTCTTCGGCGCCAAGGATCAATTGATTCCGATGGATCAGGTTGGCCAAATCAATACCGAACTCACGAGTAAAAAAGTCGCCTTTCAGATGAAGACCTACCCGGAAGCGGGCCATGGCTTTATATGTGACGAGCGCGGCAGCTATCACGAGGCGTCGGCGAAAGACGCCTGGGAAAAGACCAAGTCGTTTTTCGCGCAGCACTTAAAGTAAGTTCATTTTTGATCAGCGTCAGGGAGAGGAAGGGGAAAAGCCTTTTCTCTCCCTTTTTTATGTCTAGACTATAAATCGATCGATCGGACAGGGTTACGACATGCCGCAAAAAGCAGCCAGAGAGAATGTTACCCTGGGGCTCATCCAGATGAGCACCGGTGAAAATCCATCCGTCAATCTCGCCAAAGCCGTCGATCGGGTGGACTTGGCGGCAAAAAAAGGCGCGCAGATTGTTTGTCTCCAGGAACTCTTTCGCTCGCGTTACTTTTGCCAGAGTGAAAACCATCGGAATTTCAAATTGGCTGAGCCGATTCCAGGTCCGACGACCGAGGCCTTAGGCGCGCTCGCTTGCGAGCGAGAAATCGTCATTGTCGCTTCGGTTTTCGAGAGAAGATCGGCGGGCATCTATCACAATACCGCGGTTGTCATCGATGCCGACGGCTCCATCGCCGGAATGTATCGCAAGATGCATATCCCGGATGACCCGCTTTACTACGAAAAATTTTATTTCACGCCCGGCGATCTTGGCTTTCCCAGTTTTCAAACGCGCTACGCAAAGGTCAGCGCGCTGGTCTGTTGGGACCAATGGTTTCCCGAGGGCGCGCGCTTGGCCGCCTTGTCGGGTGCGCAGATTTTGTTTTATCCGACAGCCATTGGCTGGATTCCCCATGAACCGCGCGCCGTGGCGCAGCAGCAACGCGCCGCGTGGGAGCTGATCCAGCGCTCGCACGCGGTCGCGAACGGAGTCTACGTCGCCTCGGTCAATCGAGTCGGGCGCGAAGGAAAAATCAAATTCTGGGGCAGCTCATTTGTCGCCGGACCGTTCGGCGAGCTCGTTGCGCACGGCGGCGGCGAGCGGGAAGAAATTATCCTGGCCAAGTGCGATCTCGGCAAAATCGAAGAGACCCGCCAAAGTTGGCCCTTCCTGCGCGACCGGCGCATTGACGCCTATGGCGCGTTGCTGTTACGCACGGTCGAGGACGATACGCGCCGTTAACCGGTTGGTCTTTTTAGCTCTCATGAGTTCTCCAAACGTAAAACCGCCAACGCCGCATTCGCTGGGTTATTCGATGCCGGCTGAATGGGCGCGGCATCGCGCCACTTGGCTTTCCTGGCCGCATAATCGAGAAACCTGGCCGACGTATTTAGAAAAAGTTCGCGACGTCTGGGTGCAAATGGTCTGTGCCCTAGCGCCGCACGAGCAGGTCTATCTTTTGGTCAACGATGAAACGACGGAGCAGGACGTTCGAGCGCGCTTGGCCAAAGGTCGTGCGGCGATGGCCAATGTGACGTTGCTTAAAATCCCCACCGTCGATGTCTGGATGCGGGACTACGGGCCGACTTTCATTACCCGCGCAGGGCAGGAAAATCCGCGGGCGTTAAACGATTGGATCTTCAATGGTTGGGGCGGAAAGTACCAAGCGTATGAGCAGGACGAACGCGTCGCCAAAGAGATCGCGGCGCTGCTGAAGATTCCGGTCTTCGATTATCCAATCGTTCTCGAAGGCGGCTCCATCGAGGTCAACGGCGCCGGCACTTGTCTCACTACGGAACAATGCCTGCTGAACAAAAACCGCAATCCGCATTTGCGCCGCGACGAGATAGAAGATTTTCTCAAAGAGTCCCTAGGCGTCAGTCACATAATTTGGCTCGGCGAAGGCATCGTCGGCGATGATACCGACGGCCATATCGACGACATCGTGCGCTTCGTCGCGCCGAGTACGGTGGCTTGTGTCGTCGAAGCCGACTCTAAAGACGAGAATTATAATTTCTTGCGAGATAACTACCAGCGTCTGCAGAGCGCGACCAATGAAAAAGGCGAAAAACTTTCGGTCATAGCGCTGCCTTGTCCGGCCCCGGTATATTATGACGGCGCGCGCTTGCCGGCGAGTTACGCGAATTTTTATATCGCCAACGGCGTCGTGCTCGCGCCGGTCTTCGATGATCCCAACGACGCCAAAGCGCTGGGCATCCTGCAGGAATTATTTCCCGAGCGCCGGGTCGTCGGACTACGCTGCAATGAAGTCGTCGCCGGCCTGGGCGCGATTCACTGCGTCACGCAACAAGAGCCTGAAGCGCCTTGTTCCTGAAGCACTCGCTTGCGCCAACTGAATTTTGCTGCGGTGCGCGCCATCGTTCACAGCGGCGTGGTTGCGAATTCCATTTGCGCATTTTGATTATTGCGATCTAAGTGTACCGCGGAATAAAAATTCCTCGGCCCTTGACAATTTTTCGCACTGACCTATTCTAGCCGGTGTCATGGGCCAGCTCATCCAGATCAACGAACTGCACCAGGCGCGCCGGCGCCGCTCGGAAAAATTGAGCATGGAACAATGCGTGGAGTTGTTGGAGTGGAATCTAAAAAAGAGCGTCGACGATTATTTCGTCGCGCCGCGGGAAGAGCGCTCCATACGCGCCACGCAGATTCGCAAGCTCAGTGAGATTTTGGAGTATGCTGTAAGACTCCTCTGATTGCGCCACGGTCCATCGTGGAACTCTCGAACATCCTCGTCCTGATTCTTCTCTTCTTTCTCTGTTTGGGCTTTCTCGGCTGGATTCTTCTCGGCCGATTGCAATCGCTGTTCCAAGAGAGGCGCGACGATCCATCGTTATTGCTGGTGCAACAGCAGATCGGTGATCTGCGCGTGCAGCTCGGCCAGGTGCTGGAGCAGAGCGCGCAATCGATCCAGCAACAATTAGGTCAAGTGCTCGGAAACGTGAACGAGCGGCTGAAAGAAAACGCCGAAGTCCTGCACAAGACGCAACAAAATATGGGCGAGCGGCTGGATAACGCCGCGCGCGCCGTCGGTAGCGTGCAAAAGAGCTTGGGCGGGCTCGAAGAAGCCAACCGCAGAATTTACGAGGTCGGCAAGGATATCGCTTCGCTCCAGGACATTTTACGAGCGCCAAAACTGCGCGGCGGCTTGGGCGAATTTTTTTTACAGGACTTGCTCGCGCAGATTCTCCCGCCGGAGCACTTCTCCACGCAGTATCGCTTTCGCAGCGGCGAAAAGGTCGACGCGGTGATCCGGCTCGGCCCCTCGTTGGTCCCCGTCGATGCCAAATTCCCGCTGGAGAATTTCAAGCGGATCACGGAAGCGGCGACGGACGAAGACAAGAGCCGGGCAAAAAAGCAATTCGTCGTGGACGTGAAGAAACATATCGATGCGATCGCGGCAAAGTATATTCTTCCCGATGAGGGCACCTATGATTTTGCCCTCATGTATATTCCGGCGGAAAACGTCTACTATGAAACGATCATTCGCGATGAAGCGGCGGCGGAGAAAAGTCTTTGTCATCATGCTATGAGCCAGCGGGTGATCCCGGTTTCACCGAATAGCTTCTATGCCTATCTTCAGGCGATCGTTTTAGGTTTCAAGGGCATGAAGATCGAAGACCGGGCCAAGGAAATCCTTCAATACCTCGGCCGTCTGCAAGGGGACTTTGCCAGATTTCGCGACGAGTTCGCGTTGCTCGGCAAACATGTCGGCCATGCTCAGTCGAGCTATCAGAATGCCGATCGCCGCTTGGAACAGTTTAGTCAAAAATTACTGTCCGCCGATACCGATCAGCAAGAACTCTTCGATCCAGAAGCCGCGCGCCGGGATTGAATTTACGCTGAGGAGCAAAGGGAAGCGTCCGTGCGGTTGACTTTATTTTCCCGTCTCGCCATCGGCTATCTCGCGATCTTTCTGATCGTCGCGTTTGCAAGCGCCTACGTCGTGCTGCAGTTGCGCCGCTTTCACGAGTTGACGGAATCCATCTTGAACGTCGATAACCGGATTCTCGATCACGAGAAGATGTTCGCCGATTTGCTGTTGGCGCAAAGCCGCGCCGAGCAGAAATTTACCATCACGCGGGACGAAACCTGGTACCAGCAATTTGTCAGCCTGAAGACCGACTTCGACAGACAACTCGAGAGCGCTTTTGCTTTAAGGGACGTACCGGCGACGCCGGTCCTCAAAAAAATTCAGGAGGATTTTCGCCGTTACGATGAAATTGTCGAAGCGGAGGCGCGCTTGGCGCGAGCCAACAAGCCTTACCCGCAGGCGCGGTATAAACAGGAAAAGGACATTTTAGTCGATGCGCTGCTGACGTCGTTCGAGAAGCTGCGGCTGAACCAACAGCAGGCGACGAACGCGAAAGTCATGGATCTTGCGGCCGCCGCCGATCATGCGCGCGAGGTTTCGGTGACGATCGCGATCGCGTGCCTGCTGGCGATCTTTACCATGTCCCTGCTGATCACCAAAAGCATCACCCGGCCGATCGACTTATTGAAAAATAAAACGCGGGAAATCTCCGAAGGACACTTCGATGGAAGATTGCGCGTGCAGTCGCCGCCGGAAATCGCCGAGCTGGCGGCCGCCATCGATTCGATGTGCGAAAAGTTGCAGGAGCTCGATCGCTTGAAAGCGGACTTTTTTGCGTCCATGTCGCATGAGCTGCGCACGCCGCTCACTTCGATCAAAGAAGGCACGGGCTTGTTGCTCGACGGCGTCGGCGGCGAGACTTCGGAAAAACAACGCAAGCTTTTAGGGATCCTCGCCGAGGAAAGCAACCGGTTGATCAGCTTGGTCAATTCGCTTCTCGACTTTTCCAAAATGGAAGCGGGCATGATGGCGTATGACTTCGAGACCAGCGCTATCGATCCGCTGATCAAACGGGCCGTCAGTGAGATCACGCCGCTTTTCGAGGCCAAGCAGATTCGCTTGGAGAGCGCGCTCGATCCAGCGTTGCCAGCGGTGCGGCTCGATCCGGAGCGGATGCTTCAGGTGCTACGAAATTTGCTTGGCAACGCAGTCAAGTTCACCCCCAAGGGCGGTCAGGTGTGCGTGACGGCAAAACCGGCCAATGGCAAATTGGAAATTTCTGTGAAAGACTCGGGACCTGGTATTCCCGCGGATAGCCTGGTATCTATTTTTGAAAAATTTAACCAGGGGAGTCGCCAAGGGCCGCATGGTCGCCAGGGAACCGGACTCGGTTTAACGATCGCCAAAAGTATCATTACGTCGCACGGCGGAAAAATATGGGCCGAAAGCCAGGTAGGCAAAGGCAGTACTTTCATTTTTGTGTTGCCCTGCTAATATTTGTTTCCGGCTGCAGTCTAACGCAAGAGGCAAATCGGCGCCGGGAAATGCGTGAGGCGCTCAATGCGGCGGATAACCTGTTTACGCAGGGCGATTTCACGGGATCGTTAAATGCATTTCAGAAAATCTCGGATGCCGCTCAGAACAAACCGCCGGCGGACAGAGCGGCATACAGCATCGGTCTCATTTATGCGCACCCGCAAAACCCGCAACGCGACTTGCAGCAGGCGAAGATGTTCATGGATCGAGTCGTTCGAAAGTATCCGGACAGCCCGTGGGCGGAGCAGGCTAAAATATGGATCGCAGTATTAAACGACGCCCAAAAGTCAAAACGCCAGGTCGAGAAAGCGCGCCTCGAGCTCGAGGCCTCGAAAGAGGAAGCTGAGAAAAGCCGGCTAGTTCTCGATAAAATGAAACAAGAAATGGATAAGTCGCGCCTCGAACTCGAAAAGACCAAGCAGGAAATGGAAAAGAATAAGCAGGTTATCGAAAAGTCCAAAAAGGTGGACATCGAGATCGATCAAAAACGGCGCGACCGCGGAAGATAACACCCATGTCAAAAGGTCGCATACTGGTTGTAGACGACAATCCGAATCTTCTGGAGCTGATCCGCATGCGGCTCGAGTCGGCGGAATTTGAGGTTATGGCTACGGCAGACGAGGAGCAGGCGACTCAGGCGCTCAAAGAACAGCTCTTCGATCTTTGTATCGTCGATCTCATGCTGGCGAACGGCGATGGTCTCACGTTGATGGACGAGTTTCGTTCAATCAATCCCGACGTGCCGACGATTATCCTAACCGCCCATGGCAGCATCGAGAATGCCGTGGAGGCGATGCGCCGGGGCGCCTACACTTATGTGACCAAGCCTTTCGAACCGGCGGATTTATTGCTGCAGATCGAGCGCGCGCTGGAGAACCGCAAGCTCAATTCCGAAATCAAACGGCTCAAAGAGATTCTTAACGAGCGTTATGATTTCGCCAACATTATCGCGCGCAGCGGCAAAATGCGCGCGATCCTCGATGTGGTGACGCGCATCGCCAAGCTGGACTCGACCGTGCACATCCACGGCGACAGCGGCACGGGCAAGGAACTCATCGCCAAGGCGATTCATATCGCCAGTGATCGCAAGGATAAACCGTTCGTCGCTTTGAATTGCGCGGCGCTGCCGGAGTCACTTCTCGAAAGCGAGTTATTCGGCCATGAAAAGGGGGCATTTACCGGCGCCGTCAAAAGCACCCGGGGGTTGTTCACCCAAGCCCACGGCGGCACGCTGTTTTTGGACGAGATCGGCGATATGCCGCGCGCCACGCAGTCGAAGCTACTGCGCGTTTTGCAAGAGCGGCAGTTTTATCCTGTCGGCAGCGAGATACCGATGGAGGTCGACGTGCGCGTGATCGTCGCGACCAACAAAGACTTGGAAGATCAAGTGAGAAAAGGTTTGTTTCGGGACGATTTGTTTTATCGGATTCACGTGATCCCGATTTTTCTGCCGCCGTTGCGCGAACGCAAAGACGATATCATGCCGCTGGTCGAGTATTTTCTCAGAAAATACGGCGAGCACATGAAAAAGGAAGTGAAAGGCTTGACGCCGGAAGCGCTGCGCAAATTGATGATGCATGATTGGCCGGGCAATGTGCGCGAGCTCGAGAACACGATCGAATACGCCATCGCCATGACGCAAAGCGACACGGTGACCGAAGATTATATTCTGCAAGGTAAAGGCGTCACACCCGAACGCAGCCACTCACCTGTCCAGGAAAAAGTCGATGAATCAGGCTCGGGTTTGCGACCTCTCAAAGACGCGCGCGACGCTTTTGAGCGCGATTATCTCATCCAGGTTTTATCGATGACCGAAGGCAACGTGAGCCAAGCCGCCAAGCTCGCTGGAAAATATCGCGCCGATTTTTATGATCTGCTCAAAAAACATGATCTCAAGGTACACGACTTTAAAAAAGCCAAACCCGGCTGGGCCAACTGAGCGGCTCAGCGACGCTGTTCATTGCGAATGACTTCGACCACTGAGTTTTTGCCGCGCACGAAGCTCTCGCTATAGTCTTCAACTTATTTTCCTGCTGCGTCTGCGCCTGAACGGGTCCGCGGTGGGACCTGGTTGCAGTCAACCTACCTTGTGGAGGACTTTACCTTCACTTTGTTCGAGAAATTGTTACCGCAATATTAAAAGTTGCTGCGATATCAAGCGCATTGATTTCGACTGTTTCGTGGAACGACGATTGCTGATGCCACTTTAAGAAGGGATCAGCCAATGTCAGAGGATCAATCGGTTCTGGTCGTTGAAGATGATGAAGGCTTGGCGAATATCATTGCCTTGATCCTTGGCCAGGAAGGTTTTGAAGTGCGCACGGCGCACAACGGCACCCTTGGGTATTTCGCGTATTTTCATGACCCGACGGAGTGGGTAGTCACCGATATCCAGATGCCCGAGCTGGATGGTTTGCAAATGATGCAGGGCATCCGGTCCATCAATCCCAATGTCAAAGTCGTCTACATGAGTGGCGAAGTGGATAAATACCATACGGCCTTGGACCAGGAGATCTCGGAGTTCGGCGCGGGGGTTTTACGCAAGCCCTTCACCAAAGGCAATTTGATCGATGAAATAGCCGCCGCGCGAAAGGGCTTCGGTGCAAGACATACGTCCGAGGGGGATTAGCGATGCCAAGAAAAAGTTTTATCAGCTCAGCATTGGTGCTGTGTATTTTTCTGCTCGCTAGTTGCTCGACACCGATTTCAACCCGCGAGCAGGGTGGCTAATCGCCCTGATCGGCGACCAGCTCATGGGCCAAGAAGAAGCGACTAACCATTGAGAGCGAGCAAAATCAACGCGACATCGAACGGTTGCGTCGCGAGAACGGGCGCTTGAGAGAAGAATGTATCGAGCGATGAGAGTTGTCACTGGGACGCAAAAAAGGAACCTCCTTTTCAGGGTACCTCCATGTCTGTATGGAATCCACTTCAGTCTGACCGGCAGCGCTGCCTGTTCAACCGCCTAACTCTGTAAATTCAAAAAGGATACTTCGTTCCATTAACGTGGTATGAATTTTGGTTACAGGGAAATGCGTGCAATTCCATCCATCCCGCGACCAAAAAGATCACGCGGATCAATTATTCTCTGATTTGAAGCGCGCTACTCGGGCTTCAGGCGAGGTGCGGGAGCCAGCCGTGGGCTGGGAATCGTTCGTTGGTCTGTGGGAGCGCGCCAATTCTGTTCGAAACTTTTTCTGGAACCAACCCATCTGTGACGAAAAAATCCTGCTCACCCATTTCCTGGCGCGGCTGCGGCGGTTTTTTGCCGTGGATTTTTGTTTCGGGTTTCTCACCGTAAACGACCGCAAGCTTGCCGAAGTCGGCATGCCGGAATCGACCGTCGATCAATTGCCGAAAAATTTTTCGCGCCGCTGCATGAATCTGGTGGCGAACTCGCGCGCGCCGATCACGTGGAACGAGGTGAGCGGCGGGTTAAGCTTTCGCAGCACGGTGGTAGCGCCGTTGACGCCGCCGGTCGGTCCATCGCTCGGCTTTTTATTGCTCGGCCATGCGATCCGAAAAAGTTACTCCGCCGCCGAGATGTTCGTACTTCAAGCCTTGGCGGTTGAACTCACTTGGGTGGCGCGCGATTTGGCCTTGAGAAAAGTTCAGCAACGCCAGCTTGCCGCCAGCGCGCGTCACGTGAACAACGGGCTCCAGGAAATCCTCAGCGACACCGAGCAGATCGGTCGCAAGTCAAGTCAAGCGAACGAGACCAACGACGACGGCCAGAAGGTTGTTCAACGGATCGAATCGACGGTGCGGCAAATACAGCACGGATTGAGCATTTTCGCTGCCGCCTCGGCGAGCGATCTTGACGAAATTGAAAAGGTCGGCGAACCGGTCGGCGATATCGCTACCCTCGTAAAGCAAGCGATTGCATCGTGCCGCCGTGCGGCCGCGGAACGAGATATCGATATCGAAGTCGTCTATGCGCACCGGTTTTTGAAGGCAGCGACCGTGGATCGCACCGCACTCGGCGCAATTCTGCACGTGCTCGTCAACGAGACGGCCCGGGCGACGCGCAGCGAAATCGTCCGGCTCACGGTGCGCTGCGCCGCGGGCGACTTGCAACTTATTATTCAAGGAACGGAGTCGGATCGGGTAGCGAAAAGATTGAAAGCACTGTTTGAGTCCAGGCTGCTGGAGGATGCGCTGGATGAAAAGAGCGAAGCGTTCCTACAACTGCGAGAATATCTCGATAAAACCGGAGGTGATGTCTATTTAAGAAGCCGTCCCGGAGAGTCTGCGGAATTGGTCGTTTGTTTACCGCTAAAGCGCAGTGCGCAGATGGGCCGGCCAAGTTCAGAAAATCACTTGAGCGCGGAGGAATTGGCGTGAGGGTATTAACATTTCACAAGGAGGAATTTATGAAAGGGTTTGTCTCTTATGGGGTCAAGTATTTTATTGGCGCCGGAGTCGTTGGATCGCTGTTGCTGACCCAGGGCTGTATTGCGACGCGCGATTGGGTCAAGGAACAGATGGATCCGCTGGCGGGTAGAGTGTCCACGTCGGAAGGCCGCTTGGAAAAGGCGGAAGGGGATATCTCGAGTCTAGGCGGGCGCGTTAGCGGTGTCGAGGGCAAGCTCGGCCAGTTCGAGGGACGATTGGGTCAAGTCGATGCGAAGGCGGAAAAAGCGCTTAGCACAATCGCCAATCTTCGCCTCGAACGCAAAGTCGTCATCGATATGAAAGACGGTGCCAACTTCGCTTTCAATTCATCGAATCTGCCGGCATCGGCGCAGCGCGAAGTCGACAGCTTTTTGAGCGATCTCAAGGGTGACACGGCGGAAAGTGGGTCGACGATTTTCGTCGTCGCGGGACACACCGATAACGTTGGCAAGGACGAATTCAACTACGAGCTCGGCAAGAAACGAGCGGAGGCGGTTAGCCGCTATTTGATCACCCAGAAAAAGCTCGATCCGATGCGCGTGATGGCAGTTTCGTACGGCGAGAGCGTGCCGGCCAACGACAACACCACACCGCAAGGTCGCGCGAAAAACCGGCGCGTCGAGATACTCGTCTACCGTGAGGGCATTACTTCCGAGCCGACAGTCGCGGCGGCGCCATCATCGCAACCGGCGCCTCGTCCGGGGCAGCAGTCGCAGGAACAGTCGCCGAATAATCGGTTGTCACAGCGCTAAACGGTCATTACGGACCGAAGAGGCAGCGTAAAAAAAGGCGGAGCTTTAAGAGCTCCGCCTTTTTTTGTTGGTACAAGTTTTTATTGGTACAAGCGATCGATGTAGCCGCTATCGTCTAATTCTCGGACAAAGTGGGTATCCCACAAGCTGAGCGGGTTGTAGCTGCCGATCTCGGGGTTGCGCCGCAGGGCGAGCTGGAAGACATTCGAGATTGCTTGCAGGGACGGGTAAGGCTTGGTTTCCAGAGATTGGGCCCATTCTTCGTAGAGCGTTTCCACTTCCTCATCGGTTTGGAGTTTCAGAATCGGCGCAGCGTGCTCCTTCAGGATCTCCAGAGTCTCCCGCTTGCGGGTGCGGAAAAAATGGATCGCGTCGACGAATCCTTTGGTGAGCTGGCGAATCTCATCGGGATGAGTTTTGACGAAATTCATCGTCGTCGTCAGGGTCACTCCTCGGACCATCGGCATCGCGCGCACCGGGATGACGTGAGCGCCGGCCTTTGCAGCGCGGGTATCATGGGGGATGGTGACGAAAGTCCCGGCGAATTCGCCGTCGACGACCCGTTTCCAACGCTCTTCTGAGGAGCCGAGCATTTCGATCAATTCGACATCGCCCCGGTCCACGTCCAAGCCCTCTTGCTTCAGGAAAAGCCAAATATTGAGCCCGGCGTGGGACATGAGCTTGTCGGCGACGATTTTCTTGCCCCTCAGTTCTTGCACCGAGCCGATGCCTGGGCGCACCACCAGTTTATTTTCGGTCCAATTGTTCGCCGCCTGGGCGAGATGGACGAAATCTTCGCCGTTCTTGGCGTTTCTCACGTAAAGATTGTGGTGGTTTCCTGAGATCAGATCGACGTGGCCGTTCTTGAGGGACTCCACCGCTTTTTCGCGGATCAACTGCGGCGAGGTATCGACATCGAGACCGTTTTTCTGCCAAGAGCCCGACTTGTCGGCCACCAGCCAGAGCGGCGCGTGGGAATTGGAGCGGTAAATGATTTTCAGTTTGCGATTGGCCATCAACGTGTCCTCTCTTTTTTATGTATTACGGCCCTGACACTGCATAGCAGTCTTGGGCGGCTGTTCGCTAGAGCGATGAGGCTTAATAACGCAAGCGCAGGCCCAGCCAGAGCGTGATCGCAGTAAGCAGTAGGATGCACCAGTTGGCGCTTTTGAGCCGGCGCACTATGGAATCCAGCTCCGGAGCCGTCACGGTGTCGCCGCCTTCGTGGCGCCGGACGAACCGATGGCCGATCCCTAACGCTTGATACACGCTAAATAGGACCAGTAGGAATGCAAAAAAGAGCTTCACGCCGAGCTTAAAGGCCAGTTGTTTGACGAACGTCTCGCGATAAGCAGCCTTGAGCTCGGTCAATTGAAAAGCGCCGGTGAAGAGAATAATGCCCAAGGCGCCCACTTGCAGCGGATTGTAGAATTTAAGCCCGCGCGCGAGGAATTGAACTTTGTCTTCGTGTTTATCGAGGATCGCGACAGAGGGCAGCAACATGAGCCAAAAGCCGATCACAGCGCCGAGATAAACGATGAGGGCGATCAAATGAAGCCAAGAATAGAGCATTGGGGCAGGATCAACCCCAGGCGAAGCGCGATCCCTTCTTAAACGGTTTGCCGGCGGCGTCATAGTCGTGGCCGATGGCGTCGAGTTGCCCGCGAATTTTTTCCAGTTCCCGTTGCTGATGGGCTTCAAAGGCTTGGGCTTCTTTGGCCCGCCGTTCGAGGAACTCCGCTCGCTCGCGCTCACGCCGGTCGGCGAAGTCGGTTTGATCTTTGGCCCATTTTTCGTAGGACTCTTTGATCAAGGTGCGGATGTGATAATTCAAATTGTCGCGCACCACCATCGACTTATTGCAATTCTGACAGAAGATGACGTTGCCGATGACGAAATTCTTTACGTTCTCGATCTGCACGGCGTTGCATTTGAAACAACGCAGGGGAATGCTCCATGAGTCGATTTCCGGGAGTTGAATATAATTGACGTCGGCCTCGGCAAAGGCGCTCGCTGGAGCATTGACGGCGGCAGCGCTTGGCGCAACACCGCCGACAGCCGTCGCCGCTGCTGGCTTTGCGCCCGTTGCGGGAGCGGCAGCAGCTTTTCCTTCCCCTTTACGAAATCGTGATTCGAAATTTTCCGGGAAACTGACTTCCGGATGGATCGCCCGGGCTCGCGCCATCAGCACTTCTTCACTTTCGATATTATTCGGATCGGTCACGCAAACATCCACCGGACAAACCGCGGCGCAGGCCTCGTAGTCATGAAATCCGACACACTCGGTGCATAACTTGGGATCGATCACATAGACGGGATCGCCCTGCGAGATCGCGTTGTTCGGGCACTCCGGCTCGCACGCGCCGCAGTTGATGCAATCGTTCGTGATCATCGTGGCCATTAAAGCGTTCCTCCAAAAATAAATCTGGAAATAAAGAGCGGTATGAAAACATATTTATGGTAAATGAAATTTCTTGGCGTTGCAAATCAATGGTTTGGCGGCGGCCACGGTCCTTTTAGACGTGGGTCTACGACAGGCATCGCTGGCGGCATAGATTTGAACCGAATATTGATAAAGGCCTTGTCGACGTTTACCTTTTAAAGGTGCTGGGCAAGCCAAATCGTCCGAATCCGGCGGTCGCCGAAGCGAAGCAGACCGGCGGAATTAGCCGGCGCAAAGCGATTTTTCTGTCGCTGATATTGCTGGGGTTGCCGTTGTTGTGGCGCTGGACGCCGCTCTACGATTCGTTCAACCTGGAAACCATCCTTGCCTGGCAAGAATCCGTGAAGAACGACCCGGCCGCGCCGCTTTACGTCGCGGCGGCGTATCTGATTGGCAGCCTATGCTTTTTCCCGATCACGATTTTGAATCTGGCAACGGTATTCGCTTTCGGACCGCTCTGGGGAAATATCTACGCGTTGAGCGGCTGGCTGCTAAGCTCTGCCGAAGGCTATGGCATCGGCCGGTTGATCGGCAAAGATTTGCTGCACAAACTCGCCGGGCGCCGGCTCGCGCCTTTGGTCGATCGTATCGAGCAGCATGGATTTTTAGCCGTGCTCGCCATGCGCGTCGTTCCGGTCGGGCCGTTTACGCTGGTCAATCTGTTCATCGGCGCTTCCGGCATTCGTTTCTTGGATTTTATCTTGGCCAGTGTGGTCGGGCGGGTGCCCGGGATCTTGGTTTTGACTTTGTTTGCGGTGCAGATCGAAAACGCGCTGCGCCGGCCGGGGCTAATCAGTTTGGCCCTGCTCGGATTTGCTCTGCTCGTCGTGCCGTGGATGATTTCCCGCTTCACCAAACGATACGCCGATCGCGATAATCGAGGATCCCGGCCGAGCTCATAGCTGCTCTTCGACGGGGAAGGCGAACAGCTCGAAAAACTTTTCTTTCAGCCCGCGCGCATCCCATTCCTCATAGGTAATTTGGCGCGAGTGCCGCAAGTCTTCGGCGAAGGTCGCCTCGAGACTTTGGGCCAGCGGCCGATCATAGAGAGTCAGATTCAACTCTTCGTTCAAAGCGAAGGAGCGATTATCGAAGTTAGTGCTGCCGATTGTCGCCCACACGCCGTCCACCACCATCGTCTTGGAGTGCAAGAGCGCCGGCGAATATTCGTAAATTTGGATTCCGCCGAGCAACATCCGACCATAGTGTCTGCGGCTGGCGCGGTAGGTGATCTTGAAATCGATCTTGCCGGGGACGAGCACGGTGACGCGAACTTTGCGCGCCGCCGCGTCCAGCAGAGCTTCGGTCATTCGATCGTCGGGAATGAAATAAGGATTGGTGATCAGGATCGATTTTTTCGCCGAGGTGATCGACAGCAAATAGAGCAAGTAATTCTGAAAGCTGCCGCCGACCGGCGAGCTTTTGACGAACTGAAGCGACACGTGGCCGCGCGCCTTCGAGACGGGGAAAAAATTCGCCGCCGCCGAGAATATTTCCTGTGGTCTCAAGCCAGCTATCGGTGAAAGCAGCTTGCAGGTATTTTACCGCCGGCCCTTCAACGCGCACGTTGGTGTCGCGCCAGTGATTCGGCGTGCGGCCGTCGCCCAGCCAGTCGTCGCTGATGCCGTAACCGCCGGTGAAACCGATGCGTCCGTCGATGACGAGGATGCGCCGGTGATTCCGATAGTTATATTGCAGGAGTTTCCACGGCAGGATGACTTGGGGCGCTCTCACCCGGCGAAAATAGTCGAGATGACAGCCGGCCTGGCGCATGATCTCCAAGATCTCGTCGGGGGCTTCGCTGCTGCCGTGATCGTCCAACAAGATATAAACTTTGACGCCGGCGCGGCAGCGATCGGCGAAACTCTGGGCGAGCTCGCGAGCCAGAGTGCCGCCTTTGAATAAATATTGCGCGAAGGTGATCGTCGATTTGGCGCTTTTTATATCCCGCAGCATCGCTGGGAAGAGCTCGTCGCCATTCTGAAGTATTTCGATTTTGTTGGCGCCGATGATCGGCGCGTCGGCGTAGGCTTCGATCGTCGGAAAAAAAGAAGGGTCGCCAAGCTGGATCTCCGGCACCTCGGTAATCGCGCGCACTTTGGCGCAACCGATGAGCAGCGCCAAGATCAAGCAAAGCATGCCGCGTTTCCTGGTTCGAAATCCTGGTTCAGACGCTCGGCGATTCATTTGTAGCCTGCGCTAGGATTCGAAGCGGCGTTTTAACCAAACGGTGCCGACGATCGTGATTATGATCAAAGCCGCCAAAACGAGAAATGCGCCAATCCCAGGGTCGCGGATCGCGCTGGTAAACTGATGGGCGAAGAGGTTCGTAATGAGAATGCCTGGCAAGAGTCCAAGCAACGATCCCAAGATGTAGTCGCGCAACGGCACTTTGAAGGCACCGGAAATAATATTGACGACGGTAAAAGGAGCGATCGGTAACAAGCGCAGAGTCGTCACCGCCACGATCCCCGTTTGCCGGATCTTTTGCTCCAAGCGCCGCCATTTCGCCCCAGCGATCTTGCGGACAAAATCCTGGCCGAGAAAGCGGCCGATGGCATAGGTCACCGCCGCACCGACGAGGCTTCCAACGATCGAATAAAGCGAGCCCATGACGGGACCGAAGATGATCGCGGTGACGAGTATCATGGCCGTGATCGGAACCAGTAAAATACTGCCGATGACGTAGGCGCCGAGCAGATAAAAATGGCGCGCCGGGCTCTGGCGCAGCGACGCGGCCCAACCGGAAAGTCGATTGATATCGATCAAATCCGCCAGGGGCGTCCACTTCCAGGCCGACGCCGCGGCGAAAAGCAGGAACAGGACGATCACGCCGATCCAGATGCGCCGCTTTTGATTTTTACCCTCATTATTTCGACAAACCGTCATAGCCAAATTTCAAGTGTAACGTGCCGCCATGCACGTTTCAGCAATCTGCGCAGGAAAATTATTGTCAGGAAGAATTGTCGTGATGCGGTTCGCTGCCGCCGGCTATGCGCTGGCCTGTCGTTCTCGATTGTGCGACAAAAGGATCTGTCTAGAAAATAGTTTTCATGGCGACGAATCTGAAATTTGGCTTATTGCTGCCGCATTTTTGCGAGCACGCCTCGGTGAAAAAGTGCCTTGAAGGCGCGAAGCGCGCCGAAGCCTACGGCTTCGATTCTGTTTGGGTGAGGGATCATCTGGTTTTCGAGCCTCACGGTATCGAAGGAAGCGACAATACGCATATCGAGGGCTTGTTGGTGCTCTCAGCGATCGCGGCTGTGACGAAAATATATCGCTCGGTACTTCAATGGCGATTTGCCATCGCCATCCGATCCATCTCGCGCAGCTCTTTGCCGGCTTGAGCGTGATTTCGCGAGGTCGTGTCATCATGGGAATGGGTTTGGGCGGATTTCCTCATGAGTTTGCCGCGGCCGGCTATCCGACCGGTCTCGAAGAGCGCGCCGAATTGGTCCGGAGCAACGTACAGATCTGCCGGAAGTTATGGACTGGCGAACGAGTTTCTTTCAAGAACGACTATTTCGATTTCACCGACGTGCCGCTCAAGCCGACACCGGTCAAGCCGATTCCAATCTGGTACGGCGGCGGCACGCCGGCTGCGTGCCGCCGCGCCGTCGAGTACTGCGACGGCTGGATGCCCGCGCGCATTACGCTGGCGACTTTCACGAAGCTGATCGACTATACTCGCGGGCTTTGCCAGAAAACCGGCAAACCGATGATCAGCACGGCGGTGATGCCGTTTACCAGTGTCAGCAAGGATCGTGAAACGGCCTTGAGCGAAGTAAAGACCGAGTCTTTGATCGCCGAGGCCAACAAATTTTCGACATGGGTCAAACCGCCAAGCGGAATGTTTGCAAACCTGGACGATATCCGTGGTTTCATTTTGGCGGGAACACCGGCCGATATAGCATGCGACACACGCGCCTACGAAGAAGCGGGGGCCGATCACATCGTTTACGATCTGCGTTTTCGTTACGCCGATTGGCTGGAGCAGATCGATCTTTTGGGAAAAGAAGTCTTGCCAGTGTTAAGAGGTAAGGCGTCGCAGCGCAAGTCTTTGTAGATTGTCGGAAGCCGGCTAGATGGTTTATGGAACTTGGGAAAACCGAGAAAAGGATTACTGTGCAGATCAAAACGATACTTCAGTCTTTCTGCCGCAGTCAAGAGTTTACGAAATCGAGAAACATCGCGTTGGTAGTTTTGCTCGCCTTAGCGATATCACCCCGATCGAGCAGTGCCGACAATCTGAAAATAGGATACGGCGCCTTCTCATTGGGCTATGCGCTTATTTGGATTACCAAAGAAGGAAAGCTCTTCGATAAGAACGGTCTGGATGTCGATGTCCTGTATCTCGAAAGCAATCTTGTGCGGACCGCTTTGATAGCCGGCGATGTTCCAATCGGCGCGATGTCGGGCGCTGCGATGGCGACACCTCGGTTGCAAGGAGTCGACTTAGTGGTGGTCTTGGGGTTTCAAAACTTCTTGCCGTTTCGTTTCGTGGTTCGTCCGGAAATCAAATCCGTGGCCGATCTAAAGGGAAAGCGCGTAGGAGTCGCCGGCTTTGGTCTGTTGGCCGAGAGGGCGGCCCGTCTTGTCCTAGCGAAGCTCGGATTGAACCCTGACAAAGATGTGACCCTTTTGCAGACCGGAGGCGAGGCGACTCGGCTTGCAGCGCTGGTCAACGGCTCGATCGACGCTACGGTTTTAAATCCGCCGGTTCACAAAAGAGCCGTTGAAGCGGGCATGAGAGTGATGGCGAATATGGCGGAGATGGGGATTCCTTTTCAGAATTCAGCGCTGGTGACAACGCAGCGTTATATCGCCAAGAACCCGGACGTGATGCGGCGTCTGGTGAAGTCTTTTGTCGAAGGGATTCATTTGATTAGAACGAATCCGGAAGTCACCAAGCGGGCCATCGCCAAATACATGCGCATGAAAGACCAGAAAGAACTGGACGAGGCCTATGAGATTCTTGATGGCCTCACGCAACGAAAGCCTTACCCTACCATTGGAAGGATTCAAGAACATTCATTGCCGAGCTGAGTCCTGAAGATCCCTGCAGCGAGGACCGCTGATCCAAAAGATTTTGTTGACGTGAGGTTTTTAGAGGAGTTGGACCGCTCGGGATTTATCGACGGGCTCTATCGGTAGGTCAAACGGTTTTGCCGTAGGCCGGGTCTGCGCTGAGGATAAATGCGGCCGATGTCTCCTAATGGCTAGCTTTCAACGCAATATTTCACGCCGTTAGAAATTGGTTTGTTCGCTTGTGAAGGACGATCCGAACTATTGACACTCCGTCATCGTATCACCTACTGTCCAATTTATATTCACCACAAAGGAGCTCAACATGTGGAAGGGAATGAAAGTCATCGACGCTGACGCGCATATGCATGAACCCGAATATCTTTGGGACCGATATGTGGAACCGAAATTCCGAGATCGGGTTCCGAAAGTCGCTTTTATGGACGGTGTGTTCATGGTTTACGAGCCCGATGGCAAGATCATTCCCAAAGGCGATCTCCAGTTGCGGCCGCCGGCGAGCGCCTGGGCGGTATTGGAAGAAAAGTATGGCGAAGCTTATCGTCAATGGTGGTCCGCCGAGATCCGGCTCAAAGACATGGATCGATACGGTTGGGATATTCAAGTCCTGCTGCCGACCGGGAACAACGGCAACTTTGCCTACCGGGTGGCGCTAACCGATTTGGAATTAGGCGCCGCCATGTGCCGCGCCTATAACAACTGGTGCCACGACTACTGTAGCTTGGATTCCAAGCGGCTAAAGTTTGTTGCCGTGTTGCCGGGTTCGGATGTCGGCGAGATGGTGAAAGAGGCGCGCCGCGCAGTCACGGAATTGGGCGCGGTCTCGGTGCGCAATCCATTTCTTCCCGTCGGAAAATACTTGCACGAGCCCGAGTACGACGCGCTGTGGAATCTCGCTTGTGAGCTGGATTTTCCGATCTCGGCGCACGGCGAATACCGCCAGCGCCGGTTTCATCCATTTCGCCAGCTTGAAGGAGAACGAAAAGACGACATCGAGCTTGCGCTTCGCGGCCTGGACCATGCCCTGGGATTTCCTTGCGACAACATGACCACGCTCGGACATTTCATCTTCACCGGCATTCTTGAGCGCTTTCCGAAGCTGCGCGTGGCGATTCTCGAATCCAACGCCGGCTGGTTGCCGTTTTGGCTGGGTCGCATGGATGATCACACGCACGGGCGCAATAGTGTCATGGGCAAATCGGAAAAGTTGCGGATGCTTCCCGAGCGAATACTTTATGCGCCAATGCATTATCTCGTGCGATAGCGATGAGCGCGCGCTCAAGTATGTGGTGGACGACCTCGACGGCGAGAACATCGTCTGGAATACCGATTATCCCCATCCGGATGCGATCGATCCCAAGCGCGCGCTGCCGGATCTCGACGCCCAGCCGATTTCAGATGAGGCGAGGCGGAAGATTCTTGTGGGACAACTCCGTCAAACTTTTTGGACCGCGGATTTTGGCTTAAATTGTTTATTCTCTGGAAGCTTACTTGTAGAGCCGGTCGATAAATCCCGAGCGATCCAGTTCCTCGATGAAACGGATGTCCATGAAATCGCGCGGCTGGGCGGTTTTTGCCGCCGGCAGTTTGGGACTGAGCTCATCGAGGACAGCCTTGATTCCCTCGACGGTGGGGTAGGGTTTCCGCGGCAAAATGTCGCGCATGATCTGGTAGGCCTCGTCCGTGTCGCGCTCGTCTTTGAAGCGCAGGTATTTTCGGATCGCTCGCTTAGTCAGCTCAGGATTGGTCTTGATCACGTGGATCGATTCGATGATCGAGCGCACCGCGCGCCGCGTCAGGTCGTAGTTCTTTTTAGTGAAGCGGTCGGTGGTGACGAGCGCGGAAGCCTGGACGGGAAAGTTCATGTCTTCGATATTCGCCAACACTCGCATGCCGCCTTCCACCGCGCGTTTGTAAAGCGGCGGATTGAAGACCGAGGCATCGATCGTGCCGGCGAGCAACGCCGCCAGGCGCGTCGGGTCGCCGCCGATTTGCAGCATCGTTACATCGGTATCGGGATTGAGTCCGAGCTTGGCGAGCATGATTTGCGCCCCTCGATGCGCGCCTAATCCAAAGCCGGCGACCCCCACGCGCTTGCCCTTGAGATCGGCAACGGTTCGAATCTCCGGACGCACCACCAGGCGATACTGCAGCGAGTTCAGGAAGCTCGCAATCAGAATCGGATCCCCGCCTTGCAAACGCGGCGCGGCCATGGTCGTTCCGGACATGCCGCCCATCGCAATATCGCCGGTCAGCAGTGCCGTGCGCACGAGCGCGCTTTCGAGATAAAGAACTTCGGCATCGATGCCATTTTTCTGAAACAGCCGCGCCTCGCCCGCCACCCATATCGCTGCGTAACTGGTGCTCAGCGAGCCGTAACCGACTCTGATCTGTTCGGCGTGTCCGGCATCCGGCCAGGCGATCAATGCCAGAGTTATGACGATAATAGGGAAGGTCTTGCTACAGCGCGTGA
The DNA here is from genome assembly GCA_963755715.1 of uncultured delta proteobacterium. Taxonomy (GTDB): domain Bacteria; phylum Desulfobacterota; class Binatia; order UBA9968; family UBA9968; genus DP-20. The sequence continues at coordinate 32,024 of CAVWLW010000027.1, read as the reverse complement.
AGATAAACCGATGAAGCATCGTTCTTTCTTTATTCGTTGACTCGAGTCGTTCGACAATTCGATTCGATATCGCGGATGTTTCGAATATTCACTAAATGGATTGCATGGGTCAATCCTCTCTACTAAAAACGCGCCGAGCAAATCGCCCTAGAAGGTTTTAGTAATCGTGCGACCGCCAAAATCAATAAGTCGCTTAAGTCAGCTACGTAAGGCGAAAGTCGGATTGTCAGTGTATCACTGTGATGGTTTCGAGCTTGCAATCGCGTGCCGCCGCGAGCTGTCGGTCATCGGCCGTGATGAAGGGAAGTTGTGTGCCGATCGAATCTCGAATGACAATCACCGAGGCAAGATGAACGGCATCAAGCGTTCGGACGTTGTGGTCTTTGACTATCTCTTCTGCCTTGGCCAGGACCTCCGGCACCGGCTCCACGAGCCGCCAAAAAAAACGATCTTGTTTCACGCGGGAAAGAATGGCTCTGTAAATTGGTCTGGTGATTTCGCCTTGCGAATGTCTCCGTCGTACGGCTGAATGGATCTCGATGGGAGCAATTGCGGAAGAAAGGAATTCGTAAGCTCTTAGAAGTTCGCGAACCCGCATCGAGCCCGCTTCCTGAACATAGTTTTTGACTAAAGCACTCGTGTCGAAATAAGCGAGGCTCACCGCTCCTCACGTTCTTCGCCGATCGTGTCCGCTATCGGCTTGCCTTTGATGCGCACCGGCGAGCGCCACACCGGCATCGGCTTTCCGCTTTTTGGGCCGCGGCGTAAAATCCCTTCGGCTTCCAAACGGCGAATCGCGGCGTCTACGCTTTTCTCTTGCTCCAGGGGTTTGATGACAGCGATCGGCTTGCCGCGCTCGGTCAAGATCACGTCCTTGCCGGCTTTCACCGCCTTGATCGCTTTGGAAAAACTCTGATTCGCTTCTCTCAAGCCCATGCGCATAGGAATACTCTGGTTTGTAGTGATGTAACTACAATAAGGGGCTACCGGATCTTTGTCAAGCAAGCGTTTCGGAAAAAGAAGCAAACGTCGACGTTACGCTAGAGTTAAGGCGAGTCAGCCAGGCCACTACTTTCCCTCCCCCCTCAAACTCATAAGCTTTTCACGAAATTAGTAATAAGCTGATTCACCTGTTGGGCATGTTCTCTGAATACATAATGGCCCGCATGGTTAAAGGCGTGAAATTCGGTTCTTGGTACCACCGAGCCGATGACCTGAAGTAAGTCGATGCCGAGCTTCATGGGAGAGGATTGATCGTTGACACCCCAAATAATCAACGTCAGCGCTTTCAAGCCGCTTGCCTCGATGAGTTTCAGCGTCTCATATTGTTTCTTGCGCATGCTCGGCAGAAAGACCGCTCTCGAGAAAGGTCTCCATTTTCTTTCGCGCCTCGATGTTCTTGGAAGCCTACTGATTCTCAGCATCTCTTGAATGAAGTCTTCGCTGATATGCTCTTGAGAGTAGGAATTGGCTGTGGGTTCTCTGAGGATGAAGTCTGATCGGGTATCGGCGGCGCGCCGACCTGCTATTTCGTGTAGAAATCGTAGGACATGGACGTTGTCGATTCGAGTTTGGTGGCCGAACTCGATAAGAGCGGGTTTATCGATTCGGTCTATAAGGTCTCGGGGAAAATAACGATCCGCGGAGATAGCGCTTCCGGTTCAATCACGAAGTTTTAGGGTCACGTGTTGTATCGAACCATGAATAATCGCATAGACAGTCAATTCTTAGCGCACGTCCACACCGCTCGCTACTTCTTCAGCTTGGCGCGCTCCAGCGCCAATGCAATCGCGCCGCCGGGTTGTGGCTTGGGTTCCGGCGCACGCTTGGGTTCGGACGGGCGCGGGTCGCGCGGGCCGGGTGCTACGCTAGCTGAGCGCGACGAGGTGCCGGGTGTGTCGTCGAGGCGCATGGTTAGGGAGATGCGCTGGCGTTTTACGTCGACGTCCAGCACTTTTACCTTGACGATTTGACCGGGCTTGACGATTTCGTGCGGGTCTTTGACGAATTTATTCGCCAGCGCGGAAACGTGGACGAGGCCGTCCTGGTGCACGCCGACGTCGACGAAGGCGCCGAAGGCGGCGACGTTGGTCACGACGCCTTCGAGGATCATGTTGGGCTGCAAGTCGGCAAGCGACTCGATGCCGTCCTGGAACGTCGCCGTTTTGAATTCGGGACGCGGATCGCGGCCGGGTTTTTCCAATTCAGTTAAAATATCGCGCACCGTCGGCACACCGAATTTTTCGTCGGTGAATTCGGCGGGCGAAAGCCCCTTGAGCGCCGCCGGCTGGCCCATCACTTCGCCGATGCCTTTGCTGATGCGCGCGAGAATGCGCTCGACGACCGGATAGGCCTCCGGATGAACCGAGGAGCGATCGAGCGGATTGTCGCCGTCGTTGATGCGCAGGAAGCCCGCGGCCTGCTCGAAGGTCTTGTCGCCGAGGCGCGGCACCTTGCGCAGTTTTTTGCGATTCGGGAACGGGCCGTTGGCATCTCGGTACTCGACGATGTTTTTCGCCAGCACGCTGTTCAGGCCCGACACACGCGCGAGCAGCGGCGCCGAAGCCGTATTGATGTCCACGCCGACCGCGTTGACGCAGTCTTCGACCGTGGCATCGAGCGCGCGAGCGAGCGCGCGTTGATTTACGTCGTGCTGATATTGGCCGACGCCGATCGACTTGGGATCGATCTTTACCAACTCGGCGAGCGGGTCTTGCAAGCGCCGGGCGATGGACACGGCGCCGCGCAGGCTCACGTCCAGCTCGGGAAATTCGCCGGCGGCGAATGCCGACGCCGAATAGACCGAGGCGCCGGCTTCGCTGACGACGATTTTGTTTAACTTCCGTTCCGGCATCTTCGACGCGATCAGCTTGATCACCTCGGCGGCGAGCTTGTCGGTCTCGCGGCTGGCGGTGCCGTTGCCGATGGAGATCAGCTCGACGCCATGCTGCACCGCCATTCGCGCCAGCGTCGCCAGCGATCCCTGCCAGTCGTTGCGCGGCTCGTGCGGATAAATGGTGGCGATCTCCAGCAGCTTACCCGTGGCATCGACGACCGCGACTTTGCAGCCGGTGCGTATGCCGGGGTCGATGCCAAGCACCGCTTTGGGGCCGGCGGGCGCCGCCAGCAACAACTCGTGCAGATTGCGGCCGAATATTTTAATCGCCTCGGTTTCCGCCGCTTCGCGCAATTGCGCCAGCAGCTCGGTGCTGATATGCGAATGCGCTTTGCCGCGCCAGGTCCAATGGCAGACCTCGGCCAGCCACTGGTCGGCGCGACGGCCGCGGTTTTCGATGCCGAAATGCGCGGCGATCATCGCGACGCATGGATGTGGCACGGCGGCCGTTTCGATTTCCTCGCCCAAACCCAGTTCGATCTTCAGCACGCCCAGGCTCTGGCCGCGGAACAGCGCGAGGGCGCGATGCGAGGGGATGGTGCGTATGGTCTCGGAATAGGCGTAATAGTCGCGGAATTTTTCTTCCTCGGCCGTCTCCTTGCCTTTCATCACCGTGGACGTAACGATGCCCTGTTCCCACATGCGCGCACGCAGTTTGGCGAGGAGCTCGGCGGTCTCGGCAAAACGCTCGCAAAGAATCTCGCGCGCGCCATCGAGTGCGGCTTGCGCGTCGGGAACATTTATGGCGTTGCTGCTTTCGGTAGCAGGTGTCACGTTTACGTACTTCGCCGCCTCCTGCTGCGGATCGAGGGTGGGATCGGCGAATAGCGCATCGGCCAGCGGCTCCAGCCCGGCCTCGCGCGCAATCTGCGCACGCGTGCGGCGCTTGGGCTTGTAGGGCAGATAAATATCTTCCAGCGCTTGCTTGGTGGCGGCTGCCTCTATGGCGCCGCGCAGTTCATCGGTGAGTTTCCCCTGCTCCTCGATGGAGGCCAGGATCACCGCGCGCCGTTCTTCCAATTCGCGTAAATAGAGCAGGCGTTCATCCAGATTACGCAGGTGCGTGTCATCCAGATTGCCGGTGGCCTCCTTACGATAGCGCGCGATGAAGGGCACGGTCGAACCTTCGTCGAGCAGCGCGACAGCAGCAGCGACCTGATGCGGCCCGACTCCGAGTTCCTTGGCAATGAGTTGAACGATCTTGATCTGTGCAGCTTCTGAAATGTTATTGGTCATTGGGGCAACTCTGGGTGGTTATAGGCTTTTTTTCACCGAACTATTAAATGAGCTGTTTATGCACTGTCATCGCCGGGCCTCCTATCCCGTTCAACCTAACAGTCCTGCGAAATCAAATGGCTTTCAATGTCCATATTCTAGATTCTAGGAGAAATTTGCCAACCGCATCTTGGCCGCCAAACACTGCCAATTTGGTGGCCTATCCCACTATTGGCCCGCTGCCGCTTTCCGATACGGTCGTTGGACCAATGCAGGTCCGATATGTGGAAATCTTCATAATCATCGTGAGCGCAATTTGTTTGCTTCGGCTTTTAACTTCCGCTGATATTCCTCCGACCAGGGCAGATCCTTCGGCCACCACGGTGGTCCTTGCCAGTCAGTCTGCGGCCTTGCTCCCTGGTCGACTCGTCTCGGCGGCTCGCACGAGTCCGGGGTGCATCGATTGAGCATGTGTGTTCCATGAAGACTCGTCCGCCAGTAGCGATACCCATCGGCGAGCTCGAGATATTGATTCGGCGTCCGATGGCCACGAAAGTAGGCGAGATAGCTTTCCGGGTGGTTCGCGATCGCGAACGCCAAGACATTCCAATCCACCTCAGCACACCGACCCAGTATCGAGTCCGAATCTAGTTTATCTGACGATGAATTCATATAATGTTTCCGGGGCAATATCAGCACGGTTAGGCCATGCGATGGTCGGACCATCGATAAAAAATGTCTTAAAGTAATGTTTACTCTTCAGAGGTCTGAAAATTGGGCCGGTGAGCCACGGTTCAAAGTCGATAACCTTTTTCGTCCCGTCGTTGAACTTTACCTCGATAAGATAGCCGCTGATTATTTTGCTTTTGTAACTGAAGGCAGGATCTTACCAGTATTTCGGCTCATCAGGGATTGATCACCACTTCCCGTGCTGGGCCACGAAATAAAATGTCCAATGCATTTAGCACATCGCGGCCGACAATCCGTTCGTGTCCAGTAAAGTCTGCCTGAAGCCGGCAAGGGTAGTCCTTTCCATCAAGATAAACCCAAGTCTGAAAAATAATCGTCGGGACTGAAGTGTCTCCTACGCCACCCATCAATCCCGGTGTCCCTTCTGCCGGGTCGAGAGCAAGCTGCTCGCAATCCGACCATGGTATCGCGCTTGCATCTGCTCCCGTATCGGGAATTACTCGGTCCAAGACCAAGCCAGGGATTCCGGTCTGCTTACGGAATTCTGCAGTTAGCACCGGCAGAGGTTCGTTCGAGTACGAAGGATCATAGGGAAAGGAAGCGCGGCGCATCCGGTTGGGTTCATTTTCGTGGCCCACGCGTGTGACGAAAGGATGTTTACCGGATGCTTGGGCAGCATGAAAGACTTCGACCGGGCTCGTGCCGGATACGATGACGCGCCCTTCGGCAAAGCCAATCCATTGATCGGCATATTGTCGGAGCAGTGTGCCACGCTGTGCCCAATATTCCGCTTCGTTCTTCTGCCAGTTCGGATGGATTCGCTTAGCAATCTCCGGAGGCAGACCTTCGACTAAGCTTCGTGACGGATTGTCCTGAGGTGCCCATGTCAGAGATTATACACGGACGAAGTCTGAAATCGAAACCCCGAGAAAGAAAGGGCGACCGCATGGTCGCCCTTACAGATGCGCCTTATTCCTCGCGAGCATCGGTTTACGCCTTCCCCGCCTCCTTCAACCCGCGCAACACATTCTCCGGGCTCAACGGCAGTTTATTGATGCGCGCGCCGGTGGCGTTGAAGATGGCGTTGGCGATGGCGGCCATGGGCGGGACGCAGGCGATTTCACCGGCGCCTTTGGCGCCGTAGGGGCCGGAGCCGGGATAGCCGGAGACAAGCGTTGTTTCGATGCGCGGCATCATGTTGATGGTCGGCATTAGATAGTCGACGAACGATGGATTCATCGTCCGGCCGTCTTTGTCGAAGACGACTTGCTCGCAGAGCGCCTGGCCGATGCTCATGGCGGCGGCGCCTTCGATCTGGCCTTCGGCGGCGGCTCGGTGGATCGGCTGGCCGATGTCGTGGACGGCGACGTATTTCAGGATCTTCACGTTGCCGGTGTCCGGACTCACCTCGACGATGCAGGCATGGGTAGTAAACGGCTGCGAGCTGCCGTGCGCTTTTTCTTCAGCCATCAATTCCAGATTGTCGCAGTAACCGCGGCCGATGACTTCGCCGATGACGTTGTGCGCGTCGGTGGCGACGGTGGCGAGCGCGACCGCCTTCGCCGGCGTGCCTTTGACGCGGATCTGCTTGTCGACGATCTCGAGATCCTCAGGGCTCGCTTCCAGTTTGCGCGCGGCCATTTTGAAAATCTGATTGCGCGCGTCGATGGCTGCGAGCCGCGTCGCGCCGCCGGAAACCAGGATGCCCCGGCTGCCGACCGTGCCTGCGTCCCACGGGCTGGCGTCCGTGTCGACATTGACCACGGTGACATCGCTCACGGGTATGCCAAGCTCTTCGGCGACAATCATTGGAATACCGAAACCGGGGATGGTGCCCATGTCGATCTTGCCGATGTGCACTGTCACCGAGCCGTCTTCATTCACTTTGACTATCGAGCCGCCGCCGGGACCGGCGCTCTCGATCCATGAACCGGTGGCGATGCCGATGCCCTGGTTTTTTTCCAGCTTCACTTTGCCCCAGCCGATCTTCTCCTTGGCGATCTTGATCGTTTCGCCGAGCGAAACATCGCGCAGCTTGGGGACGCCGACGATCTTGTCGCCCGCTTTAGGCATGTTCTTAAGGCGGAATTCCGTCGGATCCATGCCGAGCTTGGCGGCGATGGAGTCCATGTGCGACTCGACGGCAAATGCCGCCTGCGGGCCGCCGGGGCCGCGCACCGGGCCGCAGACCTGTTTGTTGGTGTAAACGCGTGTAGCCCTCGATGTGGCAGTTGGGCATCAAATACCAGCCGCCGAGCATGTTGGTGCAGCGGCCGCCGGCCTGCACGCCGAAGCCCGAGTAGCCGCCGGCGTCGTAAAATACTTTGCCGGTGCGGGCGACGATGGTGCCGTCTTTTTTCACGCCGGTCTTGATATACATTTTTGCGCCGGCACGGATCGTGGTCGAGATGGTTTCTTCTGCCTTGTCGAGGACGATCATCACCGGCCGCTTGGCCTTGATCGCCAACAGGCCGCAGATCGGCTCGACGGCGGCGCCGGAGGTGATACCGCTGCCCTTGCCGCCGAAGCCGCCGCCCAGGCCGGCGGAGATCACGCGCACGTTGTTGAGCGGCAGGCCGAGCGTCTTGGCTACTTCCTGGCGCACCGGGAAGGGCGCCTGGGCGTTGGCCCAAACGGTGAGACGTCCGTTGGGCTCCATCTGCGCCGCGGCCATGCGCGGCTCGAGATACTGCGGGTGGATCATCTTGGTTTCGTAAACTTCGTCGACGACGATATCCGCTTCGGCCATCGCTTTTTCGGCATCGCCGACATGAACGACGGCGTGGCCGCAAATATTTTTAAGCCCAGCGTCCGCGGGAATAGTTTTCGGCAGCGGCATGTCTTCGTGCAAGGTCGGCGCATCCGGCTTGGTCGCTTCTTCGGGATCGAGCGCCACCGGCAGCGGTTCGTAGACGACTTTGATTTTTTTGAGCGCCTGCTTGGCGATGGCCAGCGATTCCGCGGCGACGGCGGCGACCGGGTCGCCCATGAAGCGGACTTTGCCGCGCGCGAGAATATGGCGGTCGATATAGCTGCGGCCGTAACGCACGTTCGGAGCATCGGCGGCGGTCACCACGGCATGGACGCCGGGAATTTTCTTTGCTTCGCTGGTGTCGATGCTGACGATCTTCGCGTGGGCGTACTGGCTGCGCAGGATCGCGCCGTGCAATTGGTCTTTGAGCATCAAGTCGATGCCGTAAACGCCCTTGCCGATGACGCGCTCGACGCCGCCCATGCGCGCCGGGCTCGAACCGATGATTTTGAGTTCAGCTTTGGCCATGACTCATGCCCTCCCTGCGATGCGATCGGCGGCGAGATGGATCGCGTCGACGATCTTGTTGTAACCGGTGCAGCGGCAAATGTTGCCGGAGACCGCTTCTTCGATGTCTTCCGCCGTCGGCTTGGTGGTGCGGTCGAGCAGCGCTTTGACGGAAATGATGTAGCCCGGCGTGCAATAGCCGCACTGCACCGCGCCGGTGTCGATGAACGCTTGCTGCACGGGATGCAGCTTATCGCCGTCGGCCAAGCCTTCGATCGTCGTGATCTCCGCGCCGATGGCGTCGGCGGCCATGGTCACGCAGGAGTTGATCGGCATGCCGTTGTAAATGATCGTGCAGGCGCCGCACTCACCGGTGTTGCAGCAAAGCTTGCTGCCTTTCATTTCCAAGGTGTCGCGGAGAAATTCCAAGAGCGACGTAGACGCTTCCGCGCTCGCGCTGATCGGATTTGCCGTTGATCTTCGTGTTTATCGTGAAACTCATTATGCTACCTCCTTGCCGGTGGCGGCTTTCCAAGTTTGTTCCAGACCGCGGCGGGTCAATGCTTCGACGATCCAGCGGCGATACTCTCCGCTGCTGCGCTGATCGCTGATCGGGCTCGATTCCGATGCTGCCAATGCCGCGGCTTCTTTCAGCAGCGCCGCCGTTAGCGGTTTGCCGCGCAGCAAGGCTTCGGTTTTCGGAGCGCGGATCGGCGTCGGCGCCACCGCGCCAAGACCGATGCGGACATCTTGCATGTTATTCTTCCCGGCGTCCGGTGTGATCAACACCGCGACGCCGACCATAGCGATATCCATGGCGCCGCGCACGGCGTGCTTTAAGTAAACGCTTTTGCTGCCCGCGGCTGGATAGGGAACGTCGATTTCAGTCAGAAGACCTTTCGCGCCGAGAACGGATTTTCCCGGGCCCTGAAAAAACGACGTGAACGGCTGGCTCTTTTCGCCGTCCGAGAAAGCGCACTTGCCGGTTGCTTCCAGTACCAGCAGCGGCGCCAGCGTTTCGCCGGAAGGCGAAGCGCGGCAGATGTTGCCGCCGATGGTCGCCGTGTTGCGCACTTGCAATGATGCGAACTGATGCGCCGCTTCCCAAAGCACCGGCAGTTTTTCGCGCACCAGGGCGTTGGTCTCGAGATCGCGGATCGTCGCCAGGGCGCCGATGCGCAGGCTGCCGCCGTTCTCTTTGATGCCGCTCAGGCCGGGGAGCTTCTTGATATTTACCAGGGAGCCCGGCTCTTCTTTGAATTTAATGTCCACCATCACGTCCGTGCCGCCGGCGATGACTTTGGCTTCGGCGCCGTGCTTCGCGAGCACGGACAACGCTTCGCTTATCGATTTTGGTTCGAAATATTCCATAATCGTTGCCTCTCGATCTGTTAATTGTGTCGGGATTCGCTTCCGTCTTAGCCCAACTCGCCTCATGATGGCAATACCTAACGGTGAAACGCCGCGCCGGAAAGACTGGTGCGCGCAGCGTAATCTTGCGCGGCGCCCTCTTTTGTCTTGACAGGGAAATTCACGCCGCGTTATTGCTGGCTTCCTGAACGAGCGGCTGTTTCGCTGGAATTATAGATCTCGAAGGAGTCATCTATGGCAGATCGAGACTATTCGAAAATTGGCAACTCACTGCGGTTTTCCTTGTTGCTCCTGCTCGCGGCAAGCTTCCTATCATTTGCGTCCCCGACTTACGCCAAGAGTGCCGGTGAGACTCTGGCGGATTATAGCCGTCTTCCCGAGAAGGAGCGAGAAAGCAAGATCGTCGAGGGAGCCAAGCGCGAAGGGAAAATGATTTATTACGGCACCACCGCCGTCGATCACATCCAGCGGGTCTTTACCGAGTTCAAGAAAAAATATCCGTTCATCGAAGTGGCGGACTATCGGAGCGGCTCTGTCAATGTCTATAACAAAATCGCCACCGAGGCGCGCGCCAAGAGATACGAAGTCGATGTTCTCGATCTCGAACCGGGTGAAGTCTATGGCATCACCAAAGCCGGCTTGATCGACCCCTATCTCTCGCCGAGCCGAAAGGGCATCGCGCCGGAGTTTATGGACAAGCAAGGTTATTGGACGACTTTTTACCATCTCGCAGTGGTTTTGGGCTTCAACACCGAAAAAGTGAAAAAAGATGAGGCGCCGAAAAGCTACGACGATCTGCTCGACCCAAAATGGAAGGGACGCATGTCGTTGGACCAAACCGACTTCCATCTGTTCGGCACGCTGTTCGAGTACTGGGGACGGGAAAAGACCTTGAGCTATTTTCGCCGGCTGGCGGACAACGATCCTTCGATGCGCCGCGGCAAGACGCTGCAGGCGCAGATTCTCGGCGCCGGCGAGGTGCACATCGCGCCGTGGCTCTACGGCTATCGTCCGCTGCAGATGAAGCGGGAAGGCGCGCCGGTCGATATTGCTCTGCTGCAACCGGTTTTGTCCGTGCCGACGTACTTGCTGCTGGCGAAGAATGCGACGCATCCGCATAGCGCGGCGCTGTTTCTCGATTGGGCGCTGTCGCGCGACGGCATCATGAAAGTGCTTGCCGAAGAGCTGGGACGGGGAGTGCCGCGCACCGGTTACAAGGATATTTTCCCCGAGCTCAATGCAGAGCAATACCTAGTCGTGGAGCCGACCAAGGTCGGACCCCGCTATGAGGAATTTCAGAAGCTCTACTGCGGTATTTTTAAGCATTGTTGAAAATCTCGTTGCGGCCTCAATAACCTAAATCCACGGCGCAGCGCCAAGAAATCTCGGCAATGCTTTTTCCGGTCGGCGTGAGCAGACCGGGCTTGGCCGCGAGTGTCGGCGCGATCGCATTGATCAGGATGGCGACGGTGGCTTGGTCGCCGGCGATACCATCTTTGATGGTGACATCGATATCGGTCAGTCCTTTGATCAAAATCTGGTCCTTTGGCTCCGGCGCGCCGACGTAAAACAACACTTCGAGGCCGACGCATTCCCTGCCGGCGCTGAAACAGCGCGCGACCTGCCGCATGCCGGCGACTTCGCCTGGTGCGACCTTGACGTAGTCCGATTCCACACGCTGCTCCGCGATCACCGGCTCGACGGATTGAGTGATCCGGTCAGGAGTCATGCCGACGCCGTCCGCCACCAGCGCCGCCGACTCCATTAGACCGATATGGCCGAAAATTTTCGTGCCGAGATTGGCTTTGAATTGATCGGCGCTCAGACCTGCGCCAACTTTGAGCTGGAGCTGTTTGCGCCTGAGCGAGCAATTGACGATTCTTTTCGCCCAGACATGCTCGACATCGGCAGTGGCAGTCGCCAAATAAACGATCAGACTGTCCATGACAAAGCCCGGATTGACGCCGGTTCCCTTGATCGTAACGTCTTTTTCCTTGGCCAGACGATCGAGCTTTTCAGCCAAAGCGGCGCTTTGCAGCGTCGGAAAAGCGAGCTCCTCGGCGGAGGTAACGACGTTGAGACCGGCCTGCGCCGCGCTTTCGAGCTGATCGTAGATCGCCGGCAGAAACGAGCCGGTCGTGAGCACGACGACGTCGGCCTGAACGCGTTTAAAAAGCGCGGTAGGGTCGCTGCTCACTTCGACGCCGAGATTTTTTTCAAGGCCGAGGACCGCGCCGAGATCGCGGCCGATTTTCGCCGGATCGGAATCCACGGCGCCGACGACCTCGAGCCACGGCCGGGTTAAGCCGAATTTCGCCACTTCGCTGCCGATGGCTCCAACACCATAGAAAATAACTTTGATTTTTTTCACCTTGGACTTCCTGGAATAGAAAAGTGTCGTTGATCTATTTTCGCTGCTGAATAATCGCGGCGCGCTCTAACGCTGTGCGAAAGAATTCACGCGCAGCGGCAAATCGAAACTCAGACTTATTATCTTCGACTTGGATTTTTCCGGAGCGCTTTGAGCCGGGGGCGTTCGGCTTACGCAGCCTTCTTACTGCGCCACAGACTCGTCAGGCGCTCGCGTTCGGATTGTTCCAGGTGGCTCAGCGCCTGGTCGACGATATCCGCGCCCACCATCTTATTCCATGCGCCGATCAGACGAAGCGTGACGGGTCCGGGGGCGCCATTGCCGATCTTCGCGCCGTTGACGGTCTTGATCGGCACGAACGTGGGGCTGGTGCTCGCCAGAAACGCCTCTTCGGCATTGTAAAGGTCGAACGGCGTGTAGTCGCCTTCAATGACCTCGACGCGCAATTCTTTGGCCAATTCGAATATCGCCGCCTTGGTAATACCGCCGAGCACGTTGCGGTCCGACGGCGTGCAGAGTTTGCCGTCGATGACCAGGAAAAAATTATGGGCGCTGGTCTCGCTCAAATTGCCGTGAATATCGAGCATCAGCGGGATCGCCCGCGGGTCTGCCTGCTTGGCTTCGAATGATGCCATGTTGTGGTTCATTTTGTTGGTGATCTTGGCTTTGGATTCGAGACATTCGGGTGGGATCCGGCGCGTTGATGGGATAACCAGCGGCGCGCCCTCGACGTAGAAGCTCGCAAACTCCGGGAAATTGACGATCACGGAATAGACCGTCACCGTAGCGCCGCCGGCCACCCGATTGCCGACGGCCGAGCGCACGCCGCGGCTGACGACTTGCCAAAGCGCGCAGTCGTCGTTTGCACCGAGGAGTGGTCGGTTGCGCTCGAGAACTTCCAGGGTCGTCTTTTCCATTTCTTCGACGGACATGCCGCAGTCGATGCGCGTGTAGCGCAGCGAGCGAAACAAGCGCTCCGTGTGCTCGCGCATTCGGAACGGCTTGTGACGGAAAGTGCGGGTCACGTCATAGACTCCGTCGCCAGCGTTGAAGCCGCTATCGAGCACGGAAACCTTCGCCTCGCTCTCGGGCACGAAAGCACCGTTGAGATAGACAATTCGCTCTTGCATCTTTGATCTCCCCTTCGTTGGCTAACCAAAATTAATTTTTTACGGTCTTCATGGTCGCCGTGTCAAGCTCATTCCTGTTATTTGGCGAAGAAGATCTGGCGGAATTCGTTGCTCAGGCTTTTCGCCTCGTCTTCGCTCGGATTATCCATCGGAATCATGTTGGGAGTTACTTTCTCAGCGCCTTGAATGGGCGGAAACACACCTGGAGCGAGAACAAACTCGCCGTCTTGCGCGATCATTTTTTGGCCTTCGGCCGACACCGCAAACTCAATATAGAGCCGGCCAGCGTTGGGACGCGCCGCTTTGGCGCCGAGAGCGAGATGATTGGGATCAGAGAGATATTTATTGAGGGAAACGTAGGAAACCGGTCCTTTGTATTGCTTGACGAATTTGATGTAGGCAATGCCGACCTGCACTTCGCCTTTGATGATAGCCGGCGTTACCGGAGCCAGGGATTCGACCAGCAGCGGTTGCTGCTTCGCCAGGCCCTTTACATATTCGCGCCATTGGGCGCCCATGAGTTTTTCCAAGTTCCAAAAAAACTTCGCCGTGGTCGTGTGTCGGGATGGATCGGGAATGCTGATCTTTCCCTTCCATTTAGGGTTTAGGAGATCCTCGAGACTTTTTGGCGCCTCATCGGCTTTCAACAACTCGGTGTTATACAAGATGCTGATCGGCAAAATGCGCCAAGGCGTTATCAGCGCATCTTTCTCTTTGAACTGCGCCGGGAATTTTTCCGCCGAAGGCGGCAGATAGCGGCTGAAGATGCCTTCCATTTTCATCAGCGTCATGACGTCCCAACTCGACTCGACGACGTCGAAAGCCGGCCGTCCGGCGCGCCACTCGCTTTGGGCGCGCTCGGCCACCGCCGTGGAAGAACCGCGCCAGTATTCGACTTTTATGTCGTACTTTTTTTCGAAATTCCTGTGCAGCTCTTCCATTGCCTGGGGCACGACGGTGCCGTAGACGACGACCTTGGTGTCTTTTTTTGCCGCCGCGACGTCGACGGTTTGGCCTTGAGCGTTGCTTAGACCCGCCGTCAACCACAGCAGCCGCCACCATTGCATATGCCTGGTTTGATTCTGTCCACAATTTTTACCCTCCGGTTGGAAGGGACAATAAGTTTTGCTGACTCGGGAGATTCTCTTTCGCGCGCTGCATCGCCGGTCTTAACTCAACTCGTCCGACGATGGCAAGAGGAATTGGTTTGCAAGGAATGATTTCGTGCGTCGGAAAACACGACGATGCAGATCCATTTTTAGCGTGGACGTTGAGCGCCTGTTCAGCAAAATTAGTTGATACATTAACAACTTGCCTTGAAGTTTTGGCCGCTCAAGATTATAGAATCGCATTGCTGCGAGAAGCTGATTCGATGAGGTTGACGCGAAATGGGGAGCTGTTAATTCATGAGACTGCCGCACCGCGATCCGATTCAATTGGGTCCGACACCGTACGAAGTGTTTCAGGAGAAAGAAGGGATTCCATCCGTTCGAGGATTTTTCATCGAAGACTTGATGGATGTCGAAGTGAAGCCATGGGCGCGCATGGGCGCGTTGGGTTCTTATTTAAACATGGGCGAGCAGCAGGAGCACGACGCTTATATCTGCGAGATCCCCGCAGGGAAACAGACCGAGCCGCAGCATCACATGTTCGAGACGCTCGTCTACATTCACAAAGGACGCGGCGCGACGACGGTTTGGTTCGAGGGCGACGCGAAGCAGACCTTTGAGTGGGCCGCCGGGGCGATCTTCGCGATTCCGCTGAACGTTTCGTACCAGCACTTCAATGCTTCCAACGAGCCGGTGCGCTTTCTCGCCGGCACCAACGCGCCGCACGTGATCAATTTGTTTCACAACGAAGATTTTATTTTTCGCAATCCATTTCAGTTTCGCGACCGCTTCCGACCCGATCGCGAGTTTTTCAACGAGAATAAAAAACTGACGATCCGCTCGTGGGAAAGCAATTTGGTGCCGGATGTGAATGAATTCGCCCTCGACGATTATCCGATGAAGGGCAAAGGCGTGAAGATCATGCGCTTCGGTCTCGCCGGCACGACCTATGGTTGCCACGTTCAAGAATTTCCCGCAGGCAGCCGCAGCACCTTTCATCGTCACGGCCCGGGCGCGATTGTTTGCGTGACCCAAGGCGAAGGATTTGCCATGGTCTGGCGTGAAGGAGAGGACCGCACGCGCTTCGAGATCAAATCCGGCTCGATCTATTCCCCCGGCGATCTGATGTATCACGGCCACTTCAACACCGGCCATGGCACTGCTGCGCCACTTCGCCATGCGCGGGCGCAGCCCGAAGTTCAGCCAGGACCGGTTTCGCACCAAGCTGCATGAGATGATTCCCTTCGACGAGGAGCCGGCGGATGTTCATCCGATGTTTTTGGAGGAATTGAAGAGGAAGGGCGTGAAATCGAAGATATCGGTGGTGGAAGAATAGGCCATGGGTTGTCATCCCGAACGAATGTGAGGGATCTAAGAAAGATTTCTCACTGCGTTCGAAATGACAGTCTAGGACAGAGAACATCAAGGGAGACGATATGGGCGAGCTTGCTTATCACGATTTTCGGAGCTTCATCGAAGAAGCAAAGAAGATCAGCGACTATCGGATTATCGAAGGCGCCGATTGGGATGCGGAGATCGGCGCGCTGGTCGAATCGACGGCCGAGCTGGTGCCGCAGCCGCCGATGTTGATCTTCGACAAGGTCAAAGGTTATCCGGCGGGCTATCGCGTCTGCAGCTTGCCTTATGCGGCGTATCGGCGCGTGGCGCTCGCTTTGGGATTGCCGACGGATAAATCGAAACTGGAAATTCTCCGCTTGGCGGCGCGCAAAGTGAAAAACGCGGAACCGATTGCGCCGAAGGAAGTCGGCACCTCGCCTCTATTCGAGAACAAGCTCACCGGCAACGACGTCAACCTGCTCAAATTTCCCGCGCTGCGTTTCCACGAAAACGACGGCGGGCGCTATTTCGGTCCGGGCGGCGCGCTGATCAATCGCGATCCTGAATCGGGTTACGTCAACAGCGGCACCTATCGCATGCAGCTGCACGACAAGAACACGCTTGGTCTGTGGATCAGCCCTGGACAAAACGGCCGGCAAATTTGCGCCAAATATTGGGAGCAGGGCAAGAGCTGTCCGGTAGTGGCGACCTACGGCCAACATCCGCTGGTCTTCATGCCATCGTATACGAAATTTCCGTACGGCCGCTCTGAGATGGAAATATCCGGCGGGCTGATCGGCCGGCCGTTGGAAGTTTTGCGCGGGCCGATCACGGGACTGCCGATTCCCGCGTCGTCAGAAATCGCCATCGAAGGCGAGATCCCGCCACCGGCTGAAGAAGCGCGCCCCGAAGGACCGTTCGGCGAGTGGCCGGGTTATTATTCCGGCGGCACGGGCGGCACGGGAGAAAATCAGCCGATCATTCGGGTCAAAGCGATTTATCACCGCGACGATCCGATTCTCGAAGATGAAGCGCCGCTCTGGCCCGGCGCGGTAAAAATGGATTTGCATATTTCCGCGGGCGTGCTCTGGGATCAGCTGGAAAGCGCCGGCATTCAAGACATCGTCGGCGTGTACAATCACACTTCGTACTTGACCGTTGTTTCGATCAAGCAGAAATACGCCGGCCATGCCAAGCAAGCGGGTACGGCGGCCCTCAGCTGCGCCGCGGCCAATCGCAACGGCCGCTACGTCGTTGTCGTCGACGAAGACATCGATCCGACCAACGTGAAGGAAGTGCTGTGGGCGATGATGACGCGGGTCGATCCGCCGACCAATATCGACATCATCGACGGCTGCTGGACGCACGCCGCTCGATCCGCGCATGCCGCCGGAGAAACGGGAAAATAAGGATCACACCAACGGCCGGGCGATCTTTTACGCCGTGCGGCCTTTCGCATGGAAAGACAAATTTCCCAAAGTCAGCCGCTCGAGCCGCGAGCTGAGAGAAAAGACCATCGCGAAGTTTAAAAACATTATTCCGTTTCCGGGGGCGTGAGGACTGGCGCAAGTCGAGATTCTTCGCTTCGCTCAGAATGACAATCCTGATGAGCCATACCGAAACTTTAGTTTTTAGGTGTCATCCTGAGCGTCAGCGAAGGATCTCTTCCGAAAAAGAGTTCTTGTAGTGCAATGACCTGACAATATACCCACGATTTGCGAGGAAAGTTTCCATGATCAGCAAAGAAGAAAACGAGCTTCTCACCAAAACTAACCGGGGCACACCCGCGGGCGAATTGATTCGCCGTTACTGGCAGCCCGTGGCGCTCTCTGAAGAGTTGCCGGCGGGCGGCGCCCCGTTGAGCGTGCGAATTTTGGGCGAAGAGTTGGTGTTATTTCGCGACGACCAGGGGCGAGTCGGGCTTTTGGGGATTCACTGCTCCCATCGTGGTACGAATCTCAGTTATGGCCGGATCGAAGACGGCGGTCTGCGCTGTCTCTATCATGGTTGGCTTTACGACATTCACGGCCGTTGTCTGGAACAGCCCGGCGAGCCCGGCGGCGGTGAACATCGCGACCAGATTCGCCATTGCGCCTATCCTTGCACGGAGAAGGCGGGAACGATCTTTACCTATATGGGACCGGGAGAACCGCCGTTGCTGCCCAATTACGATTTTCTCAATGCCTCTCCGGATCATCTTTATACCTCCAAGATTTTTCACGATTGCAATTATCAGCAGGCGAACGAAGGCAACATCGATCCCGTTCATCTCTCGTATCTTCATCGCTTTTTCGAAAATCGCGAGGAGAAATACCGCGGCGTGCGCGGCGCCAGCGAGTCGCACTATAATTTGGTCGCGAGAAACTCGGCGCCGCTCATCGACGTGGAGCTGGTCGATTTCGGCGCGCGCATCTACACCGTGCGAAAATTGGCAAACGATCAATCCTATTTGCGGGTCTCCTATTTCATTCTTCCCAACTTGAGCGCGTTTCCTGGACAGACCGGCGGCGAGGGGTACTCGATCAACTGGCATGTGCCGATCGATGACACGCATCATTGGAAATATACGTTCGTCTACAGCGCCGGCCCGCCGCTGAAAACAGAGCTGCTCAATGGTGAGCGCTCGGAGCTGAGTCCCGACTACCGCCTGATGCGCAACGAGTCGAATCGTTTCCTGCAAGATCGTGACGCGATGAAATCCAAGACTTACGCGGGAATGGGCACGGGCTTCCAAGCTCACGACGCTTTCGCGACCGCCAGCCAGGGCGCGATCCAAGATCGTACCGACGAGCATTTGGTTTCCTCGGACAAAGCAATCGTCGCCGCGCGCAAGCTCATGGAAAAGGCGATCAACGACATCCGCGAAGGACGAGACGCGCCCCACGTCGTCAGAACAGCGAGTCAAAACCGCTTCCCCCATCTGCTGGTGCTTTCCGATATGATCCCGAACGACGATTGGAAGGGCTACACGAAAAATCTCGAAGCGGAAGCGAGGGCTAGAATCTGACTCAGGTTCTCCGTCTAGGCATGGCCGGCCTCGGCGTGGCGAGCACGCAGATCATGCCGCCGATCGCCGCATTGCCCTATATCAAGATTACCGCCGCCGCGGACACGCGCACCGACGCGCTGGGGAAATTTCGCGAGACTTACGGCGGTGAAACGTTCCCAAGCGTCGAAACGATGTGCGAAAGCGCCGACGTCGACGCGATTTACGTCGCCACGCCAAACCCGTTGCACGCCAAGCATGTGATCGCGGCCGCCGAACGCGGCAAGCACGTGATCGTCGAAAAACCGATGGCGACGTCGATCGCGGAGTGCGACGCTATGAACAAAGCGGCGGAAAAATATGGCGTGAAGCTGCTGTGCGGCCACACGCATAGCTTCGATCCGCCGATCCGGAAGATCCGCGAGATCGTCAAAAGCGGCGAGCTCGGCAAGCTCTGCATGATCCATACTTGGAACTACAACGAGTTCATGTACCGCCCGCGCATGAAACACGAATTGGCCATGAGCCGCGGCGTAGTGCTCAATCAAGGACCGCACCACGTCGATATCGTGCGCTTGATCGGCGGCGGCATGGTCCGCAGTGTGCGCGCCATGACCGGCGTCTGGGACAAGGCGCGTGAATGGGAAGGCAGCTACACGTGCTATCTGGAATTTGAAGACGGCACGCCGGCGACGCTGGTCTATAGCGGTTACGGGTTCTTCGATACGGCGGAGCTTTTCAGCTGGGTCGGCGAAGGCGGACAACATCGAGCGCCGGAAACCAATCTCGACGTCAGAAAAAAGCTGCGCGAAGTGCGCACTCCCGAGGAAGAAGAACAACTCAAAGAAGGCATGCGCTTCGGCGGCAAACGCGAAGGCGAATACAGTCACGTCTGGAGCGGCGCACGAAAACAGCCGTTTTTCGGCTTCACGATGGTCAGTTGCGAGAAGGGTGATATTCGCCAGACACCCGATGGACTGTTCATCTACGGCGAGACTGAGCAGCGGGAAGTTTCGCTGCCCGCGGGCGCACGCGGGCGAGAAGCAGAAGTCGAAGAGCTGTACAACGCTGTGGTACACAAACGGCCGGTGTTTCACGACGGACGCTGGGGCGCGGCGACGCTTGGAAGTCTGTTTAGCGATGCTCGAGTCGGCGAAAGAGCGCAAAGAAATTTTCCTTTCGCATCAAGTACCGAGTCCGGAATGAGGCAGCGGCTAGCGTCTCGTACCGAGGGTTTCGGGTTTGATCCGATTTGCATTGCGATGAACATGTTCGTCGGCCGTTTATTTGCCAGTTTCGCAATCTGCTTGGCTATTGACGTTGCGGTGGATGGCGCTGAGTCGCGGCCGGCGTGGCAAGCCGAGTGGGAGCGAACGGTCAAAGCGGCGGAGGCGGAAGGACAGCTGACTGTTTATATATCCGGCTATAGCGCGATCATCGAAGCGGGGGTGTTTCAAAAGGCCTTTCCGAAGATCAAAGTCACCATCGTTCCGGGAACGGGCTCGCAGCTGGCGCCGCGGATCGTCACCGAACGCCGCGGTGAAAAATTTCTCGCCGATGTTTACAACGGCGGCGGGACTTCGCTGTATCAAGTTCTCTATTTGGGCAAGATGCTCGAACCGATTCGGCCGGCGCTCATGCTTCCCGAGGTCACGGATACCTCGAAGTGGTGGGAAGGCAGACATAAATACGTCGATCGGGAAGGTACCTATATGTTTGTCTACGAGGGCAACGTGTCGTCGGGCGGCTCGCCGGCTTACAATACCCAGCTCATCAATCCGAAAGATTACCGATCCTACTGGGATTTTCTCAATCCCAAACTCAAGGGCAAGATCGGTTCAATTGATATTCGTAAAGTCCGCGGGGTCGGACCCTCGGTGCAGTATCTGTACTATCACCCTGAAATCGGCGTAGAATTTCTGCGCCGATTTTATCAGGAGATGAACGTCAACATGAGCGGCGACTTTCGACAAGCTATGGACTGGCTGGCAGCCGGCAAGGTCGCAGTGCTACTACCGATGCAGAGTTCGGGGACGGCGAAGGCGAAAGCGCAGGGATTACCGGTGGACGAATTCGATACGAATCACTTCAGAGAGGGTGTGAACATTTCGTCCGCCTTCGGCCAGGTGGCGCTGATGAACCGAGCGCCGCATCCTAACGCCGCCAAAGTCTTCGTCAATTGGCTGCTGTCGCGCGAAGGCCAGACAACGTTGCAAAAGACTATGAGCACGCCCGGCGATCCCAAGAACTCGCGCCGCGTGGACGTTCCGAAGGAACATATTCCACTCGCGGAGCGGCGTCGCGATGGCATGAAGTACTTCGACATCGACGATCCCGAAACCAAGGATATCAATCCGGCAATCAAGTTGATCGACGAGATTTTTGCTGGGACGAAATAGCTGAGGATAGAAGACTGAGGATTGAGGATGGCATGAGTGCCGAGAAATCGCTGTCGAAAAGGAGCGTAAAATGTTGACCGCGGAAGAAAACGAAATGCTCACAAGGGTCGGTCCGGGGACCCCGGCGGGCGAATTGCTGCGCCGTTATTGGCATCCTGTCGCGATTGCCGCTGACTTGACGCCGGAAAGTCCGACTAAGTTCGTCCGTATCTTGGGCGAGAATCTAGTATTGTTTGTGACGCCCAAAGGCGAGCCTGGCCTGCTCCACGATCGCTGTTCGCACCGGGGCGCGTCGTTGTCCTATGGCCGTGTCGAAGAGCGGGGCCTCGCGTGCGCTTATCACGGCTGGCTTTATGACCCGAAAGGCAACTGTTTGGAGACGCCGGCCGAGCCTGCCGACAGTAAGTTTTGCCTCACCGTCAAACACAAAGCTTATCCGGTGCAAAAATTGGCCGGTCTGTATTGGGCCTATTTCGGACCTCAGCCCGCCCCGGTCATTCCAAAATATGATGTTTGGGCGCGCACCGACGGCTGGCACTGGCTGCGCGCACTGCCGCAGCTCGACTGCAACTGGCTGCAAGCGATGGAAAACTCCGTGGACACGGCCCATCTGCACATCCTCCATCAGGAGCTGGTGACCGACGGTTTCAAAGTCGAGAGCACGACCCGCGGCACGATCGACAATCTGGTCAAGTATGAGATGGAGGAGTTTACCCACGGCATTATTAAGCGGCGGGTTTTTCGCGACGGCAAGGTGGAGGAACATCCGCTGCTTTTCCCCACGGTCTTGCGCCAAGCTAACCGCACACAGATCCGCGTGCCGATCGATGATACCCATACTTGGATCGTTTACGTTCACTTTGTGCCGGATTCGGCGGAGCCGCGAGCGAACAAAGACGAAGTGCCGGTTAATTACCGCAAGCCTTTCAAAAATCCACTTGGCGCGCGCCATCCTTTTACCAAGTTTCGCCTTGATGAAGTCGACGCTCAGGATTTCATGGCATGGGAGACTCAGGGGCCGATTCTCGATCGCACGCACGAAAGGCTGGCCGCGTCAGACCGCGGCGTGGTGATGTATCGCGAGATGCTTGCACGGGAGATTAAGAAAGTGCAGCAGGGAGTCGATCCCATGAACGTTTTTCGCGATCCCGATCACGCGATCATCGACACCCAAATGGAAAGCTCTCTGGAAGTCGGGAAGGCGGGATCGGTGCGCTACCACGTGCCGCCGGCACTATAGAGGAAAACTAAGTTGCAGTCGTGGAAACCGTTCAAGCCGTTCGAATCGGGCACCCTGTCCTAGCCTTCACCGTCGCTGCCAGGATAGATTGTGAAGCGATCGGGTCAATTCATTATCATTACATTGGTGCTCGGACTCATCGGAGTTGCCAATGCCGCGGAACCCAAACCCAATTGGCAACGCGAGTGGGAGAAGGTCCTCGAAGGCGCGAAGCGGGAAGGCGAGGTGCGACTCTGGGGTGAACAAGAAATCACGCATCCCGACATCATTGCGGCATTCACCAAAGAATTTCCTTTCGTCAAAGCCGTCAGCGTAAGCGGGCGGGTCGGCGATTTGATGCCGCGCATCATCGCCGAGCGGCGCGCCGGGAAATTTCTAGCCGACATTTACAGCGGCGGTTTGGGCGGCCGATCGTTTTTTGATTTCCATAAAGCCGGCGTGCTCGACCCGCTCAAGCCGATGCTGCTCTCGCCCGATGTCGTCGACGGCTCCAAATGGTTGAACGGCGAGCACTACTACGCCGACAGCGAAAAACAGTTCGTCTTCATGTATGAAGGCAGCGTCGCCGGAGTGGGTTTGCACTACAACACGAACTTGGTGGATTTAAAGGAATTCAAATCCTACTGGGATCTGCTCAGTCCAAAGTGGAAAGGAAAAATTCTGCTCTTCGAGCGACCCGGCGTCGGCTCGCCGAGCGTGATCCGCTACTTTTACAACACGCAGCTGGGGCCGGACTTCGTCAAGCGTCGATCCGTCGAAATGGTGGGAGGGCAAGCAAAAATACGTCGACCGCGAGGGGCGCTATATTTTTGCTTTCGAAGGCAACGTGGCGGCGGGTGCGAGTCCGGCTTACAACACCAATCTGATCAATCCTCAGGACTACAAGTCCTTATGGGATTTTCTGAATCCCAAGTTGAAAGGCAAGATTGTTTCCCCTGACATTCGAAAAGTGCGCGGGTCCGGCTTGTCGGTGCAGTATCTTTACTATCACAAGGACCTCGGACCTGAGTTCATTCGGCGTTTCTACGGAGAAATGGACGTGACTTTGACCGCCGACGTGCGCCAGGCGGTGGATTGGCTCGCGGTGGGCAAGTTTGCGCTGTCGATGCCGACGCAGAGTTCTTACACGGCCAAAGCCAAGGCGCAGGGATTACCGGTGGACGAATTCGATCCGCATCATATGAAAGAGGGCGCCAGCCTCGCCGTAGCCTTCGGCCAACTCGCGCTCATGAACCGCGCGCCCCATCCCAACGCGGCCAAGGTGTTTGTCAATTGGTTGCTTTCGCGCGAAGGGCAAACTGCCTTCCAGCGCGTCATCAGCATGCCGGGAGACGCGAAAAACTCGCGGCGCATCGACGTGCCGAAGGATCACATTCCGGCGTCCGAACGGCGCGACCAAGGGGTAAAGTATTTTGACGCTGAGGACCCGGATACTAAAGATATTACGCCGGCGATGAAACTAATGGACGAAATATTTGCCGGGAAGAAGTGATGGCTGTGGGTCGAGGATCTATGAATCTTTTTCTTGCGACAGCCGTAGGTCTCCTTGTCGTTGTCTTTTGGACCACTGCGCCTTACGCCGCCGAATCCAAACCCAATTGGCAAGCCGAATGGGAACGGACGGTGCAGGCGGCAAAGAAAGAAGGCTCGCTGTCGCTCTATCTCTTCCAGGGCGAAGGCGAGCTTGGCACCGTCGTGCAGTTGTTTCAGAAAAAATATCCCGAGATCAACGTCGTTACGACTCTCGGTCGGGGTAATACCCTCGCGCCGCGCATCATGGCGGAGCGGCGCGCGGGCAAGTATCTCGTCGATGTTTATATCAGCGGAGTGACGACGGCCTATGAAGTATTCTATCGCGCCAAAATTTTGGATAGCGTGCGCGCGGCGCTGATCCTTCCCGAGGTCACCGATGAGTCCAAGTGGTGGCTCGGCCAGCATCAATACGTCGACCCGGAGAACCGATATATTCTCCTCTATCTCGGCAACGTCGGCGAGTATGTTTCGTACAATACCAAGGCGGTGGAGGCGGGCGAGATTCGTTCCTACTGGGATTTTCTCCAACCCAAGTGGAAAGGAAAAATTCTCTCGCGCGATCCGAAGATTTCCGGCAGCCAAAGAATCGGTTTGCGGATGTATTACCACACGCCGGAGTTGGGCGCGGAGTTTATTCGGCGTTTGTACGGCGAGATGGACGTCACCTTGACTCAAGAACTCCGCCAGACGACCGACTGGTTGGCCAGTGGCAAGTTTGCCATTTGCTTTTTCTGTTCAGAAATTCTGAAGGCGAAAGGCCAAGGGCTGCCCGTCGATGAATTTCACACGGCGAAGTGGAAAGAGAGCCGGGCGATTTCGGCGGGTAACATGGGTTCTATAGTATTACCGAGCCAGCCGCCGCACCCGAACGCCGCGCGCATGTTCGTCAACTGGTTGCTCTCGCGCGAGGGTCAGACGGCGCTTCAGCGTGTCGCCAACACGCCTAACAATTCTGAAGAGTCGCTGCGCACCGATATCCCAAAGGACATGGTGCGCAGCGAAGTGCGACGCGTCGACGGCGTCAAATATATACTGGTGGATAAGCCGGAGTATATGGACATGGCGCCGATCCAAGACATTGTCGAGAAGGCTTTGGCGCAGTCAAAAAGGAAGTAGGGGCAACCCCCCGTGGTTGCCCTTTCGGAGGACAGGCCCTTCGATTGGACTCAGGGCAGGCACAGGGGCCTGCCCCTACAAGAAGAAACACGGTGGATGCTAATTTCGCGCTAAAGAGAATAGACGGAGGAAGTCACATGGCTAGATCGACGGCGAATTTTTGGGACAAAAAAACTCCCTATGAGAACTGGATCGAATCGACGGGCGCGCCGATTCATCGCGGTTATTACATCGAAGACTGCCGCACGGTGGAGCTTGGCTATTGGGCGGAGCGTGAGTGCGACGCGGCGTTTATTCAGCTCGCCGGCCAGGAAGGCGTGACCGGCGCTTACGTCACGGAGATTCCGCCGGGAAAAACGCTGCCGTCGTTTCGCGTCGCGGTGGACGAAGTTGTTTATGTCTTAAAAGGCCGCGGCGTGGCCAGCATCTGGGCCGGTGATCACGCCAAGAAAATCTTTGAGTGGCAAAGCCACGCGATGTTTCTGATTCCGGGCAACTACTATTGCCAGCTGAGCAACATGCAAGGCGATCAATCGGTCAAGCTGCTGCATTGCAGCTACTTGCCGCTGGCGATGTCGGTGCTGCCCGATCCGGATTATTTCTTCAACAATCCGCTGGTCGATTACGGTTTGCTCTACGGCCAGGGAGCGCGCGAGGTCTATTCCGAAGCCAAAGTCGTGACTCTGAACGAGCCCGGCACCGCGCGCGACGGACGAAACATTTGGTTCGGCAATTTTTTTGCCGACATGCGAGCGTGGGATCGGCTCGATCATTTTGAGCGGCGCGGCGCCGGCGGCCACGTCGTGTGGGTGGGATTTCCCAGCTCGCCGATCTCGGCGCATATGTCGGTTTTTCCCGCGCGCACTTACAAAAAAGGGCACCGGCATGGTCCGGGCTACTTGATCGTCATCCCTGCCGGAGAAGGCTACTCGATCATGTGGCCGGAGGGGGGCGAGAAAATTATCATCCCGTGGCACGAAGCGAGTTTGTTCGTGCCGCCCAATCGCTGGTTTCACCAACACTTCAACATCGGCGGCGCGCCGGCGCGCTATCTGGCGATTCATCCGCCGCGCGGGCTCAGCGGCATCAGCGAGAAAGTCGAAGACCGCGCGCGCGATCAGATCGAGTATACCGACGAGGACCCGATGATTCGCGAGAAATTCGAGTCCGAGCTATCGCTCAAAGGATTGCAGTCGGTGATGCCGGATGAGGCGTACCGAAATCGTGACTACGAGTGGAGCTACACGCAGAAGAAAGCGAGCTAAGGTGAGCGAAAGATGATTTGGCTAGATTTGAAAAGACGAATGATAGTTACGATAGCTTCGGTTGCGGGTTTTGTGACGATCGCGGCAATCGGCACTTGTCCGCGCACCGTACATGCCGCTGAAGTTAAACCGGCATGGCAAGGCGAGTGGGAAAAAGTTTTAGCTGCCGCGAAGAAGGAAGGCCAAGTCGCCGTTTATATTAGCGGCTACGAAGAGATTCTGCCGGAGTTTCAGAAAGAATATCCGGAAATCAAAGTTCTCCCGACCACGGGCCGAGGCTCCCAGGTCGGCCAGAAATTACTCGCAGAGCGGCGCGCGGAAAAGTATTTGGCCGACGTGGTCAACGCAGGTGGCGTGACAACCTTTCAGCAACTGTTTCCCGCCAAGGTCTTCGATCCGATCAAGCCGGCGCTGCTGTTGCCCGAGATCAACGACACTTCGAAGTGGTACCTAGGCAAGCATCATTACTCCGACTCTGAGAATCAGTACATTTTCGACTACGTGGCTACCGCGACCTATGGCGCGATCAGTTACAACACCAAGTTAGTCAACGTGAAGGATTTTAAATCCTACTGGGATCTGCTCGCGCCCAAGTGGAAAGGGAAAATCATTTCGCGCGACATTCGCGTGTCGGGCCCCGGCTCGGGCAACGCGCGATTGTTTTACCACCTGCCGGACGTTGGACCGACGTTCATTCGGAAATTGTATGGAGAGATGGACGTGACGCTGTTTCGCGACTATCGCCAAGGTAGCGACTGGCTCGCTGTGGGCAAGGCGGCCCTTTGTTTCTTTTGCGAAGCCGATGTGTCGAAACAGCAAGGGTTGCCCGTGGATACCATTGGCCCTGGCGTCTTTAAAGAAGGCGCGGGGTTGGTAAGCCAGTACGGCACCCTGGGCTTGGTCAACCGCGCGCCTCACCCCAACGCCGCAAAGGTTTTCATCAACTGGCTCCTGTCACGAAAGGGTCAGAGCACCGTGCAAAAAATCATGTCGTCCACGGAGAATCCCGTCGACTCCTTGCGGATCGATATTCCCAAAGACGAGGTTCCGGTGCTCCAACGACGCTTCGACGGCGTGAAGTATTTAGACACCAGCCGGCCGGAGTGGCAGGATATGAAACCGATCTTGGATGTCATGAACGAAGCGCTGAAAGCCGCGGGGAAGAATTGATCGAGAATGGAAAATGGAGAATTGAGAATTGAAAATCGTGTTGCGTAATATGTGCTTTGATGCTTGGGCTTATTGAACTCGGCGGTCTTTTCTTTTGCCGCGCAGGCGAAGCCGCCGTGGCAGCAAGAATGGGAAAACACGCTCGCGGCGGCGAAGAAAGAGGGACAGGTCACCGTTTATATCAGCGGCTATGAAGCGGTATTGCCGCACTTTGAGAAAGAATTTCCCGAAATTAAGGTAACTGCGGTCACGGCGCGCGGCAACCAGCTCGGGCAACGCCTTCTGAGCGAGCGGCGCGCCGAAAAATATCTTGCCGACGTCGTAAGCTCCGGCGCCAATCCTAACTATCAGGTTTTTTATCTCGCGAAAGTGCTCGATCCGATCAAGCCTGCTTTGATTCTGCCTGAGGTCAGCGATCAAACCAAATGGTATCTGAAGACGCATCAATATTCCGATCCGGAATCGCAATATGTTTTCAACTACGTCGGCTCGGCGACTTACGGCGCGGTCAATTACAACAGCAAAGCCGTCAACGAAAAAGAATTTCATTCGTACTGGGACCTGCTGAACCCAAAGTGGAAAGGCAAGGTCGAAGCGCGCGATATTCGTGAAGCCGGGCCGGGCGCCGGCAACACGCGGTTTTTCTATTATCACCCCGATCTTGGGCCGTCGTTTATTCGCAAACTGTTCGGCGAGATGGACGTAACGTTGTTTCGCGATTTTCGCCAGGGTCCTGATTGGCTCGCCACGGGAAAATATGCGATCTGCTTTTTTTGCGATGTCGATGTGTTAAAGCAGCAAGGCTTGCCGGTGGGCACCTTCGGCCCGCGCGTTTTCAAAGAAGGCGGCGGCTTGGTGCAGCAATTCGGTACGCTTACGCTCGTCAATCGAGCGCCGCATCCCAACGCGGCGAAGGTTTTCATCAATTGGCTCTTGTCGCGCCGCGGTCAGATGGCACTGCAAAAAAGCCAGGCCAACGCAGAGAGTCCCGCCGATTCATTGCGCATCGATATTCCCAAGGACGAAGTGCCGTTCGAGCAGCGCCGCCTGCCGGATATCAAATATCTCGACACTGGCAAACCTGAGTGGATGGATATGAAACCGGTTCTCGATGTCGTCAATGAAGCGCTGAAAGCGAAAGGGAATTGAGAATGGAAAGTGGAGAATTGAAAATGAGACCTCACCCTTGCCCTCTCCCACTTCGTGAGCGAGGGGAAATTAATGGCGGAGGGAAGCGCCAATGTCCACAACATCATCGCTAGTCTATAAAGATCTGCGCGGATATCTCGAAGCGGCCGACAAACTTGGCGAGCTGCGCATCGTCGACGGGGCGGATTGGGATTTGGAAATCGGCGCCATCACCGAAGTGGCGGCGCGGGCGGCGAATCCCAAAGTCGTGCTCTTCGACAACATCAAAGATTATCCAAAAGGATTTCGCGTCGTGACCAATCCTGTTTGTTCGCCGGCGACGACGGCATTGGCTTTTGGCTTGGACCCCAAGCTGACGGGGTTGGATATCATTCGCGCGTGGAAAGAAAAACTCGGCAGCCAAAAGCCGATCAAACCCATGGAAGTGTCGAGCGGGCAGATAACCGAGAACGTCGACAGCGGCGACAAAGTCGATTTGCTCAAATTTCCCACGCCGCGCTGGCACGAGCATGACGGTGGCAGGTACATCGGCACGGGCTGCATGGTGATTATGGAAGATCCCGATGGACATTGGACCAATGTCGGGACCTATCGCGTTTGTGTGCATGACAAGAATACTCTTGGAATCTGGATTTCACCCGGCAAGCACGGCCGACTGATTCGGGAAAAATATTGGGCGCAGGGAAAGCCTTGTCCCGTCGTGATCAGCTTCGGTCAGGACCCGATTTGGCCAAAGTTGCGAGCTGGTACGAAGCGTGGGGCGTGTCGGAGCTGGAAATCGCCGGTTGGTTGTTCGGCGAGCCGGTGAAATTCGTTCGCGGCGAGAAACACGGGCTTGCCGATTCCCGCAACTTCCGAGCTGGCGGTCGAAGGTTTCATCGTTCCTCCTAGTGAAGACAGCCGCGCCGAAGGACCGTTCGGCGAGTGGACGGGTTACTACGCTTCGGGAACGCGCAATGAGCCGGTGGTGAAAGTCAAAAACGTCTTTTATCGAAACAATCCGATCATCCTCGGCATGCCGCCCGGCATCTCCGGCAAATCGGTTGGGCTCAGCGCCGCCAACGTCTGGCTCGCCCTGGAGAAAGCCGGCGTGACCGACGTGCAAGGCGTCTGGGAATACCAGACGCGTTATATCACGGTGATTTCGCTCAAGCAGAAGTATGGCGGTCACGTGAAGCGGGCGGCGATGGCGATGCTAGGATCGACTTATGGTTATCACCGCCGTTTTGTGATCATTGTCGACGACGACGTCGATCCGTCGAATATCGACGACGTGCTATGGGCGCTGGCGACGCGCTGCGATCCGGCGACGGCGATCAACGTAATCAACGAAGCCTGGAGCACGCCGCTCGACCCGCGCATCACGCCGGATGCGCGCGCGGCGCGCAAGTTCACCAATTCCGTTGCCATCATCGACGCCTGCCAGCCGTTTCACTGGAAAGATCAATACGCCAAAACCTGCTACTTTCCGGAGGAGACGCGCAGAAAGACTCTTGAGAAGTGGAAGGACGTTTTGAGATTGGAATGATGGAGTGTTGGGGGATGAGAGTGCGAATATCGTGGCTCGTGTTCGTGGGCGTGTTTGGCTTCACCGTCCTCCCTTGGCCAGCGCTCGCTGCTGTTGCGGATTCCTGGAAAGCCGAGTGGGAGCAGACCTTGGCCGCGGCAAAGAAAGAAGGGGAGATTTCTTTTTACGGCAGCCAGGGCTACGAGAAAGTCTTCGAAGTCTTTCAAAAGAAGTACCCGGAGATCAAAGTGAACGCCGTTACGAACATGCGCGGCAGCGAACATGGCGCGCGCGTGATGACGGAGCGGCGCGCTGGGAAATATCTCGTCGATCTTTTTATCAACGGCGTGGTCACGCCGATTCAAGTTTACCTCAAGGCCAACATTCTCGAACCGATCCGACCGGTGCTAATCCTGCCCGAAGTCGTCGACGAATCGAAGTGGTGGGAAGGCAAACATCATTATGCCGATCCCGAAGGAAAGTATATTTTTGTCTTTCAGGGGAACGTCCATGGCGGCGAGAACTCCTACAATACGAAAGCGGTCAATCCGAAGGAGCTCAAATCGTACTGGGATTTTCTCGATCCGAAATGGAAAGGCAAGATCGTCGCTTACGATGTCAGTCGGGTGAGCAACGTCGCTCACTCTTTGCGGTTCCTGTACAACCATCCCGACCTCGGACCGGAATTTATCAAACGATTTTTCGGTGAGATGGAGATCACCTATTCACGCGACGAGCGGCAGATGATCGATTGGCTCGGCGCCGGTAAGTTTCAAATTGCCTTTTTTGTCAGCGATATCGAAGACGCCGCGAAGCAGGGATTGCCGGTGAAATTTTTCGAGCCTGGCCAATTCAAAGAGGGTGCTTTCGTCGGTCCGAGCCAGGGCGGCGTGAATCTTTTCAAGAACGCGCCTCATCCCAACGCCGCCAAGGTGGCCATTAATTGGCTGCTGTCGCGCGAGGGACAAGACACTTACCAAAAAGCATTCGCACAACAGCATGACGTCCGGCAATCTATGCGCGAAGATATATCTATGGAAGTCATTCCTCCGACTTACCGGCGTGTGAAAGGCGTGAAATATATTTATTCCGGAAAGCCCGAGTGGCTGGAGATGGGGCCGGTGACCAAAGTGATTAAAGAGGCGCAGCAAGGCGCGAAGAAATGAAGAAATAAGGAGAGCGGATGAAGCGGAATTTCTATCTTGCGGGTGCGGTTTTGATTCTAATTGCGCTTTGGAGTCGAGGCGCACTCGCGGCGCAGGCCGACGCTTGGAAAGCGGACTGGGAGAAAAGCGTCGAAGCCGCCAAAAAAGAAGGGCAACTGACGCTTTACGGCAGTCCGGATTTCGAAGGGCTTTTCGGCGAGCTTCACAAAAAGTATCCCGAGATCAAAATTACAGGCGTGTTCAATCGCGGCGCCGATGTGGCGAAGCGTCTGATGGCCGAGCGGCGCGCCGACAAATATCTTGCCGACTTATACGTCAACGGAATGACGACCGGTTACAATGTTTTTTACAAAGCGAAAGCTCTCGATCCGATTCCACCACAGCTCGTGCTTCCTGAAGTTACCGATGCGTCGAAGTGGTGGCGCGGCAAGCTTCACTATGTCGATCCGGAGAACCAGTATCTACTCAACATCAACGGTGAAAATCGGATGGTCGTCGCCTTCAATACCAAGCTGGTTAACCCCGCCGAAATCAAATCATATTGGGATCTGCTCAACCCCAAGTGGAAGGGCAAGATCGTTGCCTACGATCCGACGCTTGGCGGCTCGGGCGACGCCATGCGGTTTTTCTATCACAGCAAGAGTCTCGGACCGGAGTTCATCAGACGGATTCTCACGGAAACGGACATCGTTATCAGCACCGATACGCGTCAAATGGGCGATTGGTTGGCGGGTGGGAAGTTTGCGTTCTCGATATTTGGGCCGGTCTCGCGCATGGACTTGGACTTGATGCAAATCCAGGGGCTGCCGGTCGGTTGGTTCAGGCCCGATCAATTGAAGGAGGGAACCTATATCACCGGCGGATCCGGCGGCGTGGCGCTGATCAATAAAGCGCCGCACCCGAACGCAGCCAAGATCGGGCTTAACTGGCTGCTTTCGCGCGAAGGACAGATTGCCTATCAGAGATTGTTTACCCAGGGCAATGACGGCCCGGATTCGCTGCGCATCGACATTCCGAAAGACAATGTGCCGCGCGGCAACCGCCGTCCGGAAGGCGATGAGAGCCGCTACCCGTTCGTCGACCGTGCCGAGTGGATGGATCAGGCGCCGATCAG
>CAVWLW010000026.1:0-165909 GCA_963755715.1 uncultured delta proteobacterium | reverse complement strand
TGGAGGATATGAGCTTGCTGAGGAAGGTGCAGTCGAGCGCCCAGAGCAGATAGCATCGAGCTCAATCGATGCCCGGATCGATTGACAAACTTTCTCGACCGTATAAAGCTTGGCCGCTAAATTCGCGGTGAGAACGTAAGACTTTCTCGCAGTCGGGAGACTTCCGTGATCAAACCTGTTGCCCTGGTGAACGGCCACTATGAGTGTCGCTCGCTCGATCAGAGCGTGCCGATCCTTCAGGAATTGTTGGCGCTCGAGGTGGTTTCCGAAGGGAACGGCGGCACGATCATGAAGCATCCCAATACCGATTGGTTTTTGGTGCTGCACGAAACTCCCCAGGCTCCGGACAAGCCGCACTATCATCACTATGGCGTTCGCGTCGCCACCGATCAGGAAGTCGACAACGCCTACGATTATCTGTGCAAAAGAAAACAAGAGCTCGGCCTGAAGATCATTCCGCCCGAGACCCGGCGCATCGCGCACTCAGTTCATTTCGTGGAACCGGGCGGCAACTATTGGGAAATCGAGTCCTACGAAGGAGGCGCTAAGAAACACGGACTGAGCGATGCGATCGCGTCTCCTTGGCGAAGCAGGTTTTCGGATAGCCGTTTTCCGGACAGAGGGTATGTGCCGCAATGCTTGAGTCATGGGACGACGTCTTGCGGCAATCTGGAGAAGGCAAGAAGTTTTTATCGCAGCGCTTTGGGTCTCGAGGTCATGCATCCCTTTCCCGACGCCGATCCCTATTACATCAAGCATCCTGCCAGCTCGTGGTATATCGTTTGTCTCCAGATGCCCGGCAAAAGCCGCGTTCCTTCAAGCGCGCGCGAGCGCTTCACTCTCGCGCTCGAATCTGCCGACGCGGTAGCCGCGGCGCATCGCTGGCTCAGTAAAAATGCCGCAAGCTTGGAAGTCGCGCCGCCCGCACCGTTGCTGGAGGAGTCCAAGGATCTCTCCTTTCTCTTGAGCGATCCCGATGGAAATTGCTGGGAAATCATCGCGGCCGCCAGCTAGTGCAGAGAATATGAAAACCGCCAAGATAATATCGAGCAGGCTGTGCGCATGGGGTTTCGCCGGTCTTTTGATTCTTTCTGCAGTGAATGCGCCGGCGCAACCGAGCCAAAAGCGCGTCGCGCTCAACATGGTCTACAATAATCTGAGCGTCGGGTCGGGGCCGATCTGGGTTGCGCAAAATGCCGGCATCTTCCAAAAACATGGACTCGACGTATCTTTGAGCCTTGCGCGCGGGAGTTTGTCCGTGCAAGCCATGCTTGCCGGCTCTTTTCCCGTCGGCATCGTCAGCGCCTCGGGCATCGTCACCAGTCATCTGAGCGGAGCGCGCCTGAAGATCGTCGCTGGCGTGATCAACACGCTCCTGTATACGGTCATCGCCGCGCCCGACATCACCAGCGGGGCGCAGTTGAAGGGCAAGCGCGTCGGCATCAGCCGCTTCAACGATTCGTCCGAGCTTGCCACCCGGATCGCTGCCAAAGAACTCGGCCTCGACCCGGACCGGGACATCGCGATGATTCAAGTCGGGAGCGGTCCGGACCGTTTCAATGCGCTTCGCGCCGGCGTGATCCAGGCCGCGGTCGTCGGCCCGGCCGAGGTCGTGCGCGGAAAAAAGGAAGGCTTTAATCTCTTGGTCGACCTCACGACAAAGAACGTCGAATATCAGGGTTCGGTGATGGCCATGACGGAGGATTTCATCGCTCAAGAAGACACCGCATTGCGCGTCATACGGGCGGTCGCCGAAGGCCTGCACTTCTTCAAGACGCGCCGGGACGAATCGGTACGAATCATGAACGCCTATCTAAAGGGCGCCGACATCGACGCCATGAAGCAAGGCTGGGTCGTCTACGCCGAGCGCATCTTTCCCGTCAAGCCTTATCCGTCGGCAAAAGGTATGGAACTGGTGATTCGTGAAGTTGCAAGCCAAAATCCAGCGGCGAGCAAAGTCACGCCGGAACGTCTGTTCGACCTGCGGTTGGTGGAGCGCGTCGACCGCAGTGGTTTCATCGACAACCTGTACCGCGACCGACCGATGACCACGACAAGGTGACACGAACATGTTCTACGATGAATTGGTTTTGTGTCCGCCGGGCATCTCCAAAAGCCAAAGCGCACGGGCTGAGTTGCTTTGGTTGCTATGGCCGTAATATAACTCGCCGGCAGATAGCTCGCTTGACAGTTCGTCGAACGGGAGGCGCCGATGATTAAACCCACTGGTCTTACGCACGGACATTACGAGTGCCGCAGCTTCAAGGACACCTTGCCGATCTTGACGAATCTTTTAGCTTTCGAGGTCGTGGGAGAAGCCGACGGGAACGCTATCGTGCGGCATCCCAATACCGGTTGGCTGCTCGTCGTTCATGAGGGCGGGCCGGACGCGCCGGACAAGCCGCGCTGGAATCATTACGGCGTCCGCGTGGCGACCAACAAGGAAGTGGACAACGCCCGGGAATACCTTCTGTCCAAACAGCACGAGTTCGGCCTGGTGGAAGTCGACAAGCTGCAAAACCGCCATCTGGCGCATTCGGTTCACTTCATCGAGCCGGGCGGCAACACGTGGGAAATCGAGTCCTACGAACTGGCGGTCAAAGTGGGCATGGGCGCCAATGTGAGCGTCCCTTGGAAAACCCCCCTGGACGCCGAACGCTTCCCGGGGCGAGGATATATTCCGCAGGCGTTGACCCACGGCACGATCACCTGCCTCGACCTCGACGCATCACGACGGTTTTATACGGAAGTGCTCGGACTTGACGTGGTCTCGCCGTCGCGGAGCGTCGCGCCCCATTACATTAAGCACCCGTCGACACCGTGGTACGTCGTGAGCTTGGAGAAACCGGCGGCGGAGCGCAAGCTCCTCACGCCGCTGCAACGTTATACGATTACCGTGGAATCCGTCGACGCGGTGCACGCCGCCCATCGATGGCTGAAGGACTCAGGCGCAAGTTTGGGCATGACCGAGCTCGGAGAACTGAACGAGAGCCGCGGCGCGCTAACGTTTATCTTGAGCGATCCGGATCGTAATTGGTGGGAAGTGACGAGTCCGGTTTCATTGAATTAGCCGACTCGTGTTCCCGCGTTCAACCACTCTGTGAGCAGACATACGGCGTGAAGGAGGATCGTCATGATCAAACCCATTGCTCTCGCGAACGGCCACTACGAGTGCCGGTCGCTCAAGCAGACCGTGCCGATTCTCACGGACGTTCTCGCCTTGGAGGTGGTCGACGAAAAGGCCGGCGAGGTGACACTCAAGCATCCCAACACCGATTGGTTGTTGATTTTTCACGAGGGCGGAGCGACGCTCCGGATAAACCGCTGCGCAATCATTACGGCGTCCGTGTCGCGACCAATGCCGAGATAGAAAAAGCCGACGCCTATCTGGAAAAGATGAAGGAGCAATATCAAATCGAGATCATGAAACCGAGAAACCACCACTTCGCGCGCTCAGTGCATTTCTTCGAACCGGGCGGCAACTGGTGGGAGATCGAGTCCTATGAGCTTGCCGTCAAAGCCGGGATGGGGGAGAACGTCTTGCCGCACTGGAAAAGCTTGCTCGCCGAGGAGAAGTTTCCGGGCCGGGGCTACGTGCCGCAGGCGCTCAGTCATGGCACCATGGAGTGCTACGATCTCGATCGATCGCGGCAGTTTTACCGAGAGGTGCTCGGCCTCGACGTCGTGGCGCCGTCGCCCAGTGCCAAACCGCACTATGTCAAACATCCGGCAACTCCCTGGTATATCGTCAGCCTGCAGGTTCCCGCGAGCGAGAAGAAAATTCTCGGTCGCAATCAGCGTTTCACGTTGGCGCTGGAATCCGCTCGGGCGGTGGAGGACGCGCACCGCTGGCTGAAGGAGTCGGGCAAGGAAGCGGGGATTACGGGGCTCACGGAAGTCTTCGATGGGGGAGGCTCGGTTTTCTTCATGTTGAGCGATCCGGACAGCAACTGGTGGGAGATCACCGGCGCGGCAGAATGAACAACTCATAACCGGAGATCGACCATGGCCATGGAAAAAATTTCCGCCGCAGTGTTGGCAGCGATCGGCATGTTGTTGGTTTCTGTCCCGGCATTCGCCCAGGGAGAGGATAGTCTGATTGCCGGAGCGAAAAAGGAAGGCCAGTTGGTATGGTACACAACGACGGCGCAGACCGACAATAAAGTACTGCTCGACGCCTTCATGAAGAAATACCCGTTCATCCGAGCGCAATCGATCCGCGCGGGTGGGCCTGAGCTGGCGGAAAAGTTTCTCTTCGAGCGGCGCGCCGGCAAATACATTGCCGACGTCATCCGGGTTCTCGATTTCGACGTGGAGCGGTTCAAACGCGAGAACCTGGTGGCGCGTTATCAGTCGCCCTCAGCCGAAAAGTTTTCTCCCGACATGAAGGATCCCGAAGGCTACTGGACCACCGATGACTACACGATCAAAGTCATGGGCTAATAACACCAAGCTCTTGGCAGCTAAGGATGCGCCCAAATCATGGTTCGATCTGCTCGAGCCGAAATGGCAAGGCAAAATTGTCGTCGAGGTGCTTGATTATCGTCTCTATGCGGGGTGGGAGCAAAGGCTCGGTGTCGAGAAGGCGACAAAATTGGCCGAGGGGATGGCGCGCCAAAAGCTCATTTTACGAAGAGGCGCAAGCCAGATTGCCGAGCTGCTCGCCGCCGGGGAGTCGCCGATGGCGCAGGCCTACGTGCACCATCTAGAAGTGCTGAAGGCGAAAGGCGCGCCGGTGGATTGGATCAGGACCTTCGACCCGCTGGTCGCGCTGCGTGGCGGTCTGGCGATATCGAGCAACGCGCCCCATACCAACGCGGCGCGGCTGTTCGTCGACTTCTACCTGTCCAAGGAAGGGGCCCAGATCATTCGCACTTGGGGTAAGGTGCCCGGTCAGCCCGATGTCGAGCCCTTTCATAAGGCGCTGCAAACCAAAGAGCTGAAGATTCAATTTCTCGAGCCCAAACTCACCGCCCAGAACTACAGCCACTACGCGGCGATGGCGAAGAAAACCTTCTACCGTTAGCCGCTGTCCGGCCCGTGGCTAAATTCGTCGTCGGCAAAAATATCCTGCTCGCGGTTCTTGTGGGGATCGTGGTTTATTTGACCGTGATCCCTTTGGGGATGATTCTTTATGGGACTTTCCGCGACGGCCCTCCCGGCACGGTCGCCTCTTTTACCATGGCCAATTACGTCCGCGCCTATGGCGATGCGAGCATTTTCGTATTAGCCGCCAGTACGATGACGTTCGCCGTCGGCGCCGCGGTGGTATCCTTTGCTCTCGGCGGCTTTCTCGCCTGGGTGACGGAAAGAACTGACACGCCGCTCAAGGGCGTGATCTACGGCCTGGCGCTTTTCCCCTTTGTCATCCCCGGCATTCTGACCACGGTCGCATGGGTGCTTCTGCTCAGCCCGACCATCGGCTTAATCAATCGATTGCTGATCGATAATTTTTTTTTAGCGCAGGCGCCGTTCAACATTTATTCGATGGCGGGGATGATTTGGATTTTTGGCATCGACAATATCACTCTGCCGTTTTTTCTCTTGGCCGCTTCGTTACGCTCAATGGACCCGGCATTGGAAGAGGCGGGCCGCGCCTCGGGAATGGGCGCCTTCAGTACTTTTTGGCATGTCAATTTGAAACTTTTGACGCCGACGATTTTCGCCGTGCTGCTGCTGCTCATCGTGCGCGGCATCGAGACCTTCGAGGTGCCGGCTGTAATCGGCTTACCTGCGGAAGTTAAAGTTTATGCCAGCGAGATTTTCTTGGCTCTGCGCATGTTTCATCCTCCCGATTATAACCTGGCGGGAACCTACTCGATTTTTTACCTGGTGGTGGCTTCGATCGGCGTCGGGCTGTACCTGCGGGCTACCGCGTCGGCGGAAAAATACGCCACGATCACGGGAAAGGGTTACCGGCCGCGCACCCTACAACTCGGCCGCTGGCGCTATCTCACGCTGCCGTTGGCGTTGGGGATTCTCTTCGCCGGAGTGATTCTGCCCTTTCTGATCATCGCCCTAACGTCGGTGCTGCCGATTTACAAAAGACCGTCGTGGGATGTTGTTGCGTCGTTCAGCCTCGACTACTACCGCACGGTTCTGCGCATGGAACTGTTCCAACAGCTCTGTTCAACAACATTGTCGTTGGCGTCATAAGCGCGACGGCGGCAGTGGTGCTCGGGACGGCGGTGACCTGGGTCGGGGTGCGGACAAAACTGCGTGGACGAAAACTTCTCGACATTGTCGCTTTCACCCCCATGGCCTTTCCGGGGATCGTCATCGGCCTGGCGCTGCTGTGGGTCTATCTGACCCTGCCTATTCCACTCTACGGGACCTTGTGGATTTTGGTGATCGCCTACGTGACCAAATACGTCCCCATAGCGCTGCGCGCCTGTCACACCGCGCTGTTGCAACTCCATCCCGAGCTCGAAGAAGCGTCGATCATTTCGGGCTCATCCTGGCCCAGAACTTTTGTCCGCGTGGTTTTGCCGCTGATACTACCGGGTGTGGCAGCGGGGTGGTTCTATGTTTTAGCGCTCACCTTCAAGGCGCTGTCGCTACCGGTGTTGTTGAGCCATCTGGGTACCGAAGTGCTCCCCGTAGTGATATATGGCTTCTACGAATCCGGCGATTTTTCCGAGCTGTCTGCTCTCGGCGTGATCCTCATCGGCGCCTTGAGCCTGGTGGCGCTCGGCACGCGGATCTTTGCGACGCAGTTTTCGGTACACGAGAGATAGCGACGTGATCACCGCAAACAATCTGAGCAAAATATTTTACGACGGCGCCAAAGAGGTGAGAGCCGTCGACGGGGTTTCATTCACAGTTCCGGCGGGGAAGCTGTTTACGCTGCTCGGACCCAGCGGCTGCGGCAAGACGACGACGCTCAGGTGCATTGCCGGCCTGGAAATTCCCGACCGGCGGTGAAATCGCCATCGGAAATAAAGTCGTGTTTGCCGAGAATCTGCGCTTGGCGGTGCCGCCCAACAAGCGCAACATCGGCATGGTCTTCCAATCCTACGCCATCTGGCCGCACATGACGGTTTTGCAAAACGTCTACTATCCGCTGAGGAGCAAGGGCTTTTCGCGCGTTGAAGCGAAGGATCGCGCCCGCAGCGCACTCGAAACGGTGGGGCTCCTGGATCTCGAAAATAGACCGTCGCCGAATCTTTCCGGAGGCCAGCAGCAGCGGGTGGCGCTGGCGCGGGCCTTGGCTGGCGATCCGGAAGTGCTGCTGCTCGATGAGCCGCTGAGCAATCTGGACGCCAAGCTGCGCGAAGAGATGCGGTCGGGCATCCGCGCGCTGCAGAAGCGGATTCGAATTACTTCGCTGTATGTCACCCACGATCAAATCGAGGCGCTGACGATCTCCGATCAGATCGCGGTGATGAACGCGGGCAAGATTGTCGAGATCGGCAGGCCCAGGGATATCTACCTGCATCCCAGGACCCAATTTGCCGCAAATTTTATCGGTCTCACCAACATCATCCCGGGACAAATCATCGGTGAAGAAGACGGGGCGATGATCATCCAAGCGCCGTTCGGCCAGATTCTCTGTCGCGGCACCGAGCCGGCGTTGACCCACGGCAACGTGTTGGTCCTCGTGCGCCCCGAAAGCTTGCGGCTCTCGAGCCTAGCGCCTGGGTCGCAAAAGAATACCTGGAGCGGCGCGCTCAATGAAAAAGTATTTCTGGGAGATTTCAACGACTGCGAGATTTCGTGCGGCGGGTTTTCTTTGCGCGCCAAAGTCGATCCGTACGATGAAACTACCGAAGGACAGAAACTATTCGTCTCCGTGCGATCCGGCGCGCTGCGCCGTGATTCCGGCAGATGCCTTATGACGGAAATTTGCCGGACTACCGGCTAATTTGAAGTTTGAAAACACGGCTCGAGCGCTTGTAATTCTCGCTGCCCCAGAT
This sequence comes from uncultured delta proteobacterium, assembly GCA_963755715.1. GTDB lineage: Bacteria > Desulfobacterota > Binatia > UBA9968 > UBA9968 > DP-20. The sequence continues at coordinate 157,993 of CAVWLW010000026.1, read as the reverse complement.
TTCTTTCATGAAGCCGCTCTTTTCCAGATTGTTGACGAAGCTGTTGTCGTAGATCTCTTCGGCCTTTCTGCGGATCGGAGCGCCATCCTGGCGGGCGAGCTCGATGGTTTCGGCGACCGCTTTGCCGGGGACGACCATCGTGCGGTCGAGGATTTCTCTCGCATAGACGTCGTAGGCGGATTGCAGGGCCTGTTGATCGTTGGTGCGCATGGCTTTACCGATGGATGCTTTGGCCTTATCGGGATTTTTCTCGACGAAGTAGACGATTTCGGCCAAGGCGGCGACCATGCGCTGGACGATTTCCGGTTTTTCGCGCAGCATTTTATAACTGGTATGCAGTGAGCTGTAGATGAACGGGATATTCAGATCGATCAGGCGGTACATGACGTTGTAGCCTTCGTTCTTGGCGCGCACATCGAGCGGCGGTGTGATGATCACCCCATGGACTATTCCTGCCGCCATCGCTTGATAGCGCTCGCCTTGGCTGCCGCCGATGGGCCGGATCGTCACTGCTTCGGGAGCCAAGCCCAGTTTCTTCACCACCGCGCGCGAAAGCCGATCGCTCAAGTCGCCGGCGCGCGCGATTCCCAAAGCTTTGCCCTTTAGATCTTCCGGTCGTCTCACCTCCTTTCGAGTGATCAAAACGTAGGGCAGCTTCACGAGCGGCGATGCGACGATCTTCACGTCGAGCCCTGCCGCCATGCCCGGAATGATCGCGTCGGAAGCACAGTAGGTAAACTGGACTTCGTCGGTCGCGAGCGCGGTGAGGTTTTGGGCGCCGCCGCGGATAAAAATATTTTCCAACTTGATGCCATATTTATCGAACAAACCGTTGTCGAGGGCGGTGTAGAGATGCACGAATCCACCCGACACGGCGCAGGTGGACACGCGCATCGAAAGGGTTTTCTCGCCCGGCTTGGGTAAGTAAGGATTGGCGAGAGCAACGGTCTCGGCCAAAAGAATCAGGAAGACGAAGACAATGGATGTCGCTTTCATGCGGCGGAATTTATGACAAATCGCGGTTGCTTGTAAACAGCGCGGATCATTTCTGCAGCTCACAGAAAATCCCTCCTGGCCTCCCTTTGCCAAAGGGAGGAATGTTGACGGGCTTCGTTGCGAAGGATTCAACGAGGATCGGTCGATTGAATCTTATCGCCGATAGTTTTCATTCCCCCAAAGCTCTTTGAGGAAGCCACTTTTTTCTAAATTATTGACGAAGCTGTTGTCGTAGAGTTCTTCCGGTTTTCTTCTGACCAGGGTTCCGGTTTCGCGGGCGATATCTACAGCTTCGCTGACGGATTTACCCGGCACGACCATGGTGCGGTCGACGATTTCCTTGGCGTACACGTTGTACGACGATTGCAGCGCCTCTTCGTCTTTCACGCGCATCGCTTTGGCGATGGCCGCTTTGGCCTTGTCGGGATTTTTCTCGACGAAGTAGACCGTCTCGGCGAGCGCGGCGACCATGCGCTGCACGATTTCGGGCCGCTCGCGCAGCATTTTGTAGTTGGTGATCAGGGAACTGTAGATGAACGGAATCTCTAGGTCGATCAACCGGTAGATAATATTGAAGCCGTCGCTTTTAGCGCGGATATCAAGCGGCGGCGTGACGAGGATCGCTTGAACGACGTTGCCGACCATGGCTTGATAGCGCTCGGTTTGACTGCCGCCGATGGGATGAATAGTCACCTCATCGGTTGTCAGGCCGAATTTTCTCACGACCTGCCGCGACAGGCGCGCGCTCAAGTCGCCAGGCCGGGTGACGCCGATGGATTTTCCTTTGAGATCTTCGGGCCGGCGAATCTCTTTACGCGCGACCATGACGTAAGGGAGCTTGACCGAGGGCGAGGCGACAAACTTGGCATCGACGCCGGCGGCCAAGCCGGGCAAGCTGCCATCAGCCGCACCGTAGTTGAACTGGACCTGATCGTTCGCCAGGGCGGCGAGCGCCGGCGATTGGCCGCGGATATAGACGTGTTCGCATTTAAGGCCGTACTTTTCAAAAATCCCGTAATCGAGGCCGCTGTAGAAATGCACAAAGCCGCCGGTGACCGCCGAGGTCGCTACCCGAAGTTTCGTTGGCGGCTCGCCAGGCTTGAGTAGGTAGGGATTGGCGACGGCGCTGGCTTCGAACAGTACAACTAGAAACGCAAGGATGCCTAGTTGCTTCATGTCGTCCAGACTCTATTCCAAATGGCGCCAGCGTGTAAATAGCGAAATCCACGCGCCGATTCTGCTTGACGCTCAATGGCACGCTGACCTATTTTTAGTTGGACGTGAGGTGCGGAAGGAGCGACTCATGAATTCGATGCGATTTCACAAGTGTCGTTTGATACGACTGGCGGTTTTTTTAAGCGTTCTCTTTTGCGCTGACCAATACACCAACGCGCAGAGCCAAAAGATCCGTATCTCGCTGTCGAGCCGAAGCAACACCAACGCTTCGTACTACGTGGCTCAAGCGAAGGGTTTCTTCAAAGACGAGGGGTTGGAAGTCGAATTCATCCAAATCAATCCTCGCCTCGGCGCCATGGCGGTGTTGAACGGCGACGTGACGTTCACGACATCCTTCGTCAGCACCTTTCGCGGCATCGTGCAGGGGCTGCCGATGAAGACGGTTTTCATTCTTCTGAAAAAGGGCACGTATTATTTGATGGTGCGCCCGGATCTCATCAAAGACATTCAAGATCTGAAAGGCAAAAAATTGGGCGTGACCGCGGTCAACGGCGGCGATCACATCATCGGCCGGGAGCTGCTGCGCATGAAAGGACTGGATCCGAACCTGGTTCAAGCGATCGCCGTAGGTGACCCGTCGCTAAGGTTTCAAGCGGCCGTCACCGGTGTGGTGCAGGCTGTTTCGGTGCCACCGCCGTATGATTTAATGCTCGAACAAAAGGGCTTAAAGGCCATTTCCGGTCCGCCTGAAATCGGCGTGCCGTCTTCGGGCCTGTTCGCTTCGGATCGATCCATCAAAGAAAATCCGGAAGTGTTGCGGCGCACCATCCGAGCGACCTTGAAGGCGAATCGGTTTATTGGCGAGAACCGAGAGGAAACGATCCGCATCATGACCAAATTCGTGCCGCAATCGGCCGAGATCGCGGCGCGATCCTACGATATTGAACTCAAAACGCTGTCAAAAGACGGCCAAATGACCGACGCGGAGATCGAGTTTCAAATGGATCGGCTAGCAGATAAAAAGCGGCCCCTGGATGAGGTCCGGGATTTTTCCTTTGCGCGCCAGGCGCTGAAGGAATTGGCGGCTGGGAAGTGAGGAGAGTCGGAGAATAGAAAAATGGAGTGATGAAGTGTTGGAGTAATGGGTTTCGGATTCGGCGAGAGTCATTCGGATGATTAAGTTGGGACAAACGTGAAGCCTCCGACAACATGGATTCTGCTGGCGGCGATTTTGCTTGGGCTCGTGATCTGCCAGCCGCTCGCTCATGCGCAGATCCAGAAAGTGCGCATATCCATCTCTAGCCGCAGTAACACCTCGGTGTCGTTTTACGTGGCGGTGAGCAAGGGATTCTTCCGCGATGAAGGCATGGACGTGGAAATCATCCAAGCCAATCCGCGGCTCGGCGTGATGGCGCTGATGAATGGCGACGTTTCGTTTACCGGGACGTTCGTGAGCACGGTGCGCGGAATTCTCTCAGGGTTTCCCTTGAAGATCGTCGTCGTGGCATTCAAGAAAGGCGTTTACTATTTGATCGCCCACCCGAGCGTGAAAGATATACAAGAGTTGAAGGGCAAAAAGCTCGGCGTGTCGAGTATCCGCGGCTCGGATCATCTGGTCGCAGAGGAGTTGTTGAGATCCAAGGGCTTCAATCCGGCGCAACTCCAACCGGTGGCTTTGGGCGATACCTTCGTGCGTTTGCAATCGGTCATCACCGGCGCGGTGGAGGTGACGACGCTCTCGCCACCGCACGACCTGATGGCGCAACAGATGGGCGGCAAGGTGTTGGCAGGACCGCCGGAGGTCGGCATGCCGGCGTCGGGCATGATCACTTCGGATCGCCTGATCAAAGAAAATCCGCAGTTCGTGAAACGCGGCGTGCGCGCGCTGCTCAAGGCGAACCGCTTGATCGAAGAGAATCGTCCGGAAACCATTCGCATACTGCTGCAGTGGGTCAAGCAGACCCCGGAGATCGCCGCGCGTTCCTACGACGTCGAGCTGAAATCGATTCTCCGCGATGGCATCATGAACGACGGCGACATGGAGAATTTCCTCGAGCGCCTGGGCAACGAAAAGAAAAAGGCGCTCGACGACGTGCGCGATTTTTCCTTTGCGCGCCAGGTATGGAAGGAGTTGGAGTCGGGGAAATGAGCTAAGCCGGCGGGCGAGTCGGCTCCGTACGAGGCTTCGGGTCGGCTTGACGCCGGCGCCAACCGCGCACGCCAAGAGCGAGCAACATGAGTCCGGTCATGAGCCATCCACCGGCGGTTTTCAATTCCGGGTTGGTCAGAATGTTTTCATGCGTCAAAACGTCGAACCAAGCGAACGCCGCTCCCGCGACGAATAGAATTCCTAAAACCAGTGCGGTGTATCGAACGAATGGTTTCATCGCTTATCGGAATGGTTACCGAGACACGCCACAGCTATTCAGATAGCTTCTTGACCCGCTCGATCACATCCTTCGGCTGGTTCATGACCTCGCGAATTTGCGTTTCGACTTCTGCGCCGGGGAGCACCGCGAGATCGAGCTTGGTTTTCTTCGCCTCTTCAACCACCTCCGGCTCGTTGAACGCTTTCAAATAAGCGTCGCGCAGGATCTTGATCCGATCCGCCGGTGTGCCGGGGGTGGTGATCATCGGGCGTCCCAAGGTCGCGGAAACCAGCATGACTTTGGCGACGCTGCGGCTGAAAGCAGGACGTTTTCTTTTTATCCATGAGGTCGACCAACGTCGGCGCGTCGGCTAGACGAGGATCTTTTTTATTTCCCGTCTGCACGAGATGGCGATCGAAGCCGTTTTTATGCCAAGTGAAATAAGGCTCGCGCGCGAAGTGAGTCGTGATGCCGGTGCCGCGGCAATGAATCTCGCCTTTCTCCAACGCCAAGTCGATCTCGACGCCGCCGGGATAGCCGCGCACCTCCTGAAACTTCACTGCCAAGGTTTCTTCCAAGACATTGTTCACGATCGTGGTCAGATCCGAAGTTCCGGTGGAGCCGCATTTGGGCGCTTCCTTGGCGCTCATGACGTCTTCGATGGATTTCCACGGCGCCTCGGCTCTCATGTAAAGCAACAAGTCGCGCTGATCGACGCTGCCCAGCCAAACTATTTTGCGCACGTCGAACGTCGCCTCCTTCCGTTCGAGCAGTTGATCGAGATAGATGCCGCTGCCCGGCATGCCCAACGTCAAGCCGTCCGGTTTCGCCACGCCGTAAACGTAATTGGTCGCGCTCAGCGAACCGGCGCCGGGCATATTCTGAACGATGATGTTTGGGTTTCCTGGAATGTGCTTGCCCATATGTCGCGCCAGGATGCGCGCGTACTGGTCGTAAAGACCGCCGGACGTGAAGCCGACGATGATGCGAATCGTTTTGTCTTTGTAAAATGGCGTCGTCTGGGCCGATACGGTGCGTGGCAGAGATTAATAACGAAGATACGATTATCGTTGCAATAGTCGCAGTGCAACTTGCGATTCGCTCTAATATCGCTTGTGGTGTCATGAAAACCTCCGCCTTTTTCGGACAACCGCTTATACGGCAATTCCTCAACCCCATGCAATCGCCGGCTTGACAGTCGGTTCACATGCGGCTTTAGTTTCTTGCAGTTATGATGACATCCAGCCAATCCCGACATCGTCATAATTCCCGAAGGTTCATTTTTAATGGGGAGCGAGCGAGAACAGGAAAACGAACGGCCCTGCCATCGAGTGTGGCTCGACTAGCTTCGGTATCGCCAGATTTCCTGTCACGAATAGAGAGTACAAGCAATTTCTCGAAGAGACACAAAGAGTACTGCCGCCGTTTTGGCGCGACCCGATGTTCTCCAACGAAAACCAGCCGGTGGTCGGCGTCAGTTGGGACGACGCGGCGGCATATTGTCAGTGGCTGAGCGAAAAAACCGAAAGGCTGTTTCGACTGCCCACCGAGGCCGAGTGGGAGCGCGCGGCGCGCGGCGAGAAAGAAGGACGCGCTCTTATCCCTGGGGCAACGAGCCGCCGTCAGAAAAATACTTCATAGGTTGCGATCCTCAGACCGGCGGCCCGGCAAAAGTCGGCGTCAATGAGCCGAACGATTTCGGATTGTTCGATATGAGCGAGAACGTGCACGAGTGGTGCGCGGATTACTATGATTACAACTACTATCGCTATTCGCCGGCGCGAAATCCGCCCGGCCCATCATCCGGACAGCGTCGCGCGTCGCGCGGCGGCTCATGGCGCCACCGCATCAAGTTTAGCCGCTGTGCCGCGCGCAGCTCGCTGCCGCCGAGTTTTAAATACGCAGATTACGGGTTTCGCATCGCGATAACGATTGGATAACCTGTTTGAGGCGTGAACATCAGACCGAGGCGTCGGTATAGGGATCGGACTATCCCTCAACGAGAACGACGAGTCGTCTTATACCAGCTGGTTCTTTGCGTTTGACCGAAACTTGATCGCGAGATAGAAGGCGGTCAACTGCTGCGCGTTTGCGGTTGCCCGACGCGGCGTGCCATTCAAAGGTAAAGAAGGGAGCTTGGTTATGAAGCGCTGGATAGTAACGCCATGGGTTTTTGTCGGTTCGATACTTTTACTCGTCGCCGTCGAGCCTGCATGCGCCGTAGATAATCTCCGCGTCGCCTATCCTTCGATGAACACGTCCGTTTTTGCGCTGGTCATTGCGCAAAAGGAAGGCTACTTCAAAGAAGAAGGCCTTAACGTGGAGTTGTTGAGCATTCGCGGCGAAATCGCAATTCGGACGACCCTCGCTGGAGAAGTCGATTTTTTCACCAATGCGGGGAGCGCGCTGGCGGCTGCGGTCAGGGGCGTTCCCGTCAGACTTGTCACGGTTTTCCAGGACAAGCCCGGATGGGATTTGATTGCGGTGTCGGACATCAAATCGGTGGCACAGTTACGCGGCAAAAACATCGGGATCATGTCGCCGGAGGGATCGCTCGCCGTCGTGGCGCGCGAGATCTTGCGGAAAAACGGGTTAGATCCAACGAAGGATGTGAATCTCGTGGTGATGGGAGGCGACGAAGTGCGCTTTCCGGCGCTGCAGACGAAGACTATTCAAGCGACGCTATTCAACACGGCGATGAGCATCCGAGCGCAAAAGGAGGGCTTCATCAAGCTCGGCACCGCGAGCGAGTATGCCAATCTCATCGAAGGCGGATTGTCGACCTCCCAAGACAAGATCAAGCAGAATCCGGAAAAAATCTTTCGCTTTGTCCGCGGCGCTCTCAAAGGGCTGAACTACTACGTCAGCAAGCGGGAATCGGCGATCAAATACATGATGGATGGCTTGCGCATGAGGGACCGCGAGCTGGTGAGCTTGATTTATGACATCCAATCCCGGCTCGTGCTCAAGGAAGGATTCAGCGACGACAAGGTGTTGCAAACGATGATCGACGACATGAAAAGAACAACGAAAGTGCAGCGCGACATCAAAGTCGCCGATATCTTCGATTTGAGCTTCGTCAAGAAAGCCAACGAAGAGATCAGAGCAAGCGGCTGGAAGCCATAAAGCTCTTTTTGGGCATTCGAATCAAGACAGTCATGGTCGGGGCAGGTTTCAGAACCTGCCCCGACCTTTTTGCAGACCAACGTAAATCGTGACGGAAGGACTGCGGAATGGTGCGGCGACGGTATTATTTCGCCTGTGAAATGAACGCCGGATCGACGAACATCTCCCAAGGCTCGCGCTTGGCAATCATCTTGTCCGACTCGAGCAGGCGAATCATTTCGGCCAGGCCGGCACCGTCGATGCTGCCTTCATGCGCGAATGCTTTGTTCTCGGGAATCATGAATTTATAGGTCTGGACCGCGATCGCTTGATCCACCTTCAAGCGTTGTACCATCAGCTCGATGGCGGCTTTTTCGTTCGCCGGGTCGTTGAGCCAACGCATGCCCTGGCTGATCGCGCGCATGTAGCGGACGAACAGCGGGCGGTTCTGGGCCAGCGTTTTGGTCGTCGCAAAAAACGACGTGTACTGCAAATTTTTGATCTCGTCGGAGTAGTTGAGCAGCACTCTTCTGCCGGCCTCGATGGATTTGAAATTGTACGGCGGCGCCTCGGCCAGCGAAGCAGCCACCTGGCCCGACGCGACGGCTTGAAATCTCTCCGGGCTGCCACCGACGAAAAGCAGGGTGTAAGCCGACGGCGGGACACCGCGGCGCTGCATGACGTCTTTGAAGATTGTCGTGGTGATGCTTGCGAGGGACGCGCCGGCGATCTTCTGGCCTTTGAGATCGGTCAGGGTCTTGAACTGCGGGTTGCCGATCACCTGATAGGGATAACCGTAGTTCGAGCCGCCGATGATTTTGATCTCGGCGCCGCGGGCGGCGGCGATCACGCCGAAGTGGGTGCCCGATCGCGCCAGGTCGACTGTGCCGGCGATGAGCGCCTTGATGACCAGGTCCGGCGTCATGTAGGTCGGCTCGACATCGAGGTTCTCCTTGGCGAAAAAGCCTTTGTCCTTGGCGGCGACATAGTCAATGTCGAACGCCGTCGGATTGGTCGAGCTAATCGTTATCTTGTCGGCGGCGAACGACGGAGTAGAAGAGATCAAGAAAATTGCCGCGACAAGGGTTGCCAAATAAAATAATTCGCGCCTCATTGAATTTCCTCCGAAGAGTTTTGTTGCCGCTGCGTTATTTTTCTTCATACTCTTTGAGCGCGTCGAAGCGCGGCTCCAAGCCTAAGCCGGGCGTTTCCGGCAAGGTCACCCAGCCGTGATCCGGCGCTGCCGGTTCTTTGTAGATTTTGTCGCCGACGCCCCACATTTCAAAGTGAAACTCGACGCGCCAACCGTTCGCCATCGCCGCCTGCAGATGCATGTTGTGATGCGGCCAGCCGCCGCCGTTGGCGATCGGCAGATTAAACGCTTGCGCCAACGCGGCGACTTTAACCGCTTCGGTGTAACCGCCGACGGAGCAGACATTGGGTTGGGCGATATCGACGGCATGGTTAACGATGAGCTCCCGATGGCGGAAACGGTGTCCCTCGTTTTGGCCGGCGGCGAGCGGGATCGAAGTATGGCGGCGCAAGTCGGCGAGCAGCGCGGCATCGTTCTGATAAACCGGCTCTTCGAACCAGGTGATGCCACAAGGCTCGACCAACTTGCACAGTTCGAGCGCGCGGTTGAACGAGAAAAGATAGTTGGCATCGATCATCAACTCAACTTCGTCGCCCACCGCATGGCGCACGGCGCGTACACGCTCGGCGTCGAGCTTGGGATTCTCCGGATCGACCGCGACGACCATCTTGAGCCGTGTCTCGCCCTGGGCGACGAGTTGTTTCGCGACTTCGACCAATTGTTCCTTGGAATATTGTTTGAGACCGAAGGTGACGTAAGCTTGCACCGGATTCTGCGCGCCGCCGAGCAGACGCCAGACCGGTTCTTTATAGTGCTTGCCTTTGATATCCCAGAGCGCGATGTCGATGGCGCTCACGGCGGAGCTCCACATGCCGGTCTGGGCGCGCGGGTTGAATTGCTTATAAAGTTGATTCCAGATGCGCTCAGTCTCGAGCGGATTCTTCCCGCGCAGGAACGGGGCCAGCTCACGATTGATGAATTCGCGCATGCCGAACCGTTGCGAGCCGCGCGTGAGGCCGTAGCCTGTTACGCCGAGATCGGTTTCGACGGCGGCAAACAAAATCGACGTGACAATCTTTTCTTTCAGCAGCGGCACATCGATCGGCACGCGATGCAGCGTCGCTTTGACATCCGTAATTTTCAGAAGCCACCTCCAGGTTGCTGGCGATGACAGTTAACGTAGATCAGCCAATCAAGTCAAATCATTGGGCGCAGAACCGGCTCGCGCGGCGCGAGTCTCCGACCCGTACGCAAGCCGAGACAGTCGGGTCAGAGGAGCAGTCGACGCCCAATTGACATCGCCCCCGGCGCACGCCTAGCCTGTACTCATATGCGAGTGCGGCGTCGGCTCCTAGCATTTTCTTTGATCTGCGTTTTCGCCGGATGTGCCGGTTTTCAAGTAGCTGGGCAGCACCAAGCCGGACGCCAGGCGCTACTGATCAACCAGCCGGAAACCGCGCTGGCCTATTTCCTCGAGGCGGCAAAACGTGATCCTGATTACGTTTATCAGTCCATGTATTTTCGCGAAGGGATCTGGACGTACGTCGGGCGCTCCCAGTATGCGCTCGGGAGATATAACGAAGCACGCCAATCTCTCGAGCGCGCGCTCGCCAAAGATAGGGACGACAACTTGGCACGGCTTTATCTGGGGCTTACGCTTGCCCGCAGCGGCGACACGGCGAGGGGACTAATGAGATCGAGAGCGCGATGAAGAGAATTCACGATTGGCTTGAATATCTCGAGCGCAGCCGTCCCTTCAGAGTCTATTGGGATCCGACGCGCGCAATACGCGGCGCCATCGAGAAGGATCTGGATAAGATTACCGCCAGAGACTTTGCTCTGCCGGAGTTGATCGCCGACGCTGAATGGGTGGGTCAAGAGATGGAAAACGAAGTCGATCGCGCCCGGCGCGACGAGCAGCGGCAGTATGATCGCGATTTCGATCGCCGCCGCGGGTCATCGGCTGGCGTCGGTATCGGATTTTAGGAGCGGCAACGAATCGGATCGACCGTCATTAAGCCCGGTATCTTCCACCTAGGCATGGGAGCAGCGTCGTTCGATGATTCCCGCCGTCGACGTCGAGTTTGTCACGCGGCGCTCACATTTTAACAGTCACTTTGTGACCGGATTTCCCTGCGCGTGATTAGTGCTTCGCAGACACTGTTCACAATCGTCGTCTGAATTTTCGATCACCTCGACTGCAGCCTGGCAATTCTCCGCTTCGGCTTAGTACGAATAACGGGTAAACTCCCCTAAAAGTCATTAGCGCATCAATACGACGCTGCTCTTCGCACTGCTGTATCGCGCCTACCGCCAGGCGCTGGTCTCGGCTATGTTTTGGCACCTGCCTTGCGTGAAACCTCCCCGGTTTACGTTTTAGGGTTGTCGAAACACAGTCTCTCTCGAAAAATCGTAATTTTGCTAGGAGGGTTTTATGGCGCTATGGAATCAGACAACGTCGGAAGAGAACAATGAAAAGCCCGCTGAAAAGCCAGCCGTGACCGCAGTGCCGCCCATGCAGGTCGTGGCGACCGCAACGGCGAAAGAGAGTCTGACAAAAGAACGCGGTGAGTCGGTGTTCGGCGCCGGCGTTACCATCGAGGGACGAATCGAGGGAGACGCCAATGTGCGTATCGCCGGAAAGTTCAAAGGGGACATTCAGATCAAGGGGGATCTGAATTTAGAAAAAGGTGCCCGCCTTACGGCAAAAATCAGCGCCGCCAACGTTACGCTCGGCGGCGAACTAGAAGGCAACGTGATCGCCAGCGGTCAAGTGAACCTTCTGGAGTCTGCGCAATTGATCGGCGATCTGAAAGCGAGCACACTCACCGTCGCGGCCGGTTCGCGCATGCGCGGACATGTCGAATTTGGTTGGAGCGCCAGCGAGGCTGCAAAATTTCCCAACGGCCGCGCTCATGAGGATAATCTCGATAAAAAGGGAGGCGCCGGATGAAAGCCTCGCGCGCGACCGGCGCCGGGCGAGTCCCGCGCTTGTCCGCACTGCCAGGCGACGATTCTTCAGAGCGCCACGTTTTGTCCGATTTGCCGCCATTCACTAAAACTTACTTCATTTGAAGCGCCGCGCGCCCGCCCTGCGACATGTCCGTTCCTGGTCGAAGGACCTTGGAGCACCCCCATGCAAGCGCGCCATGGAATATCAATTATTGATGGAAGTGCGGGACGAAGCCGGCAAGTTGCCGTCCGGCAAACCGTCGGTCTCGGCGCTGTGCTGCAAGGGCAACAGCGTATCTTTTCCTTGCGCGTGAAATGTTCGCTGCTTCCGCCTGAGCCTCCAAAATTTTTTTCACGCTGATTGCACGTGCAGATGTGCGCGCCTCAGCGACGCTGTCGTTCGGAGCAACTTCTTTTCGGCGATCTCATCCCGCCTCTAGCGACCGCCATCGGCGAGCAGACGACCCCAACCTTCGATCGGCGGGATGATACCGGGGCGGACAAGATCATTCCAAACTTCAGCGCTCATATTGGTAAATGTCGGTTTGCCGAATTCTTCTTCCAAGGCCGGGATGACGTGCAGTGCCATCGCAGCGCCCCCTGGCACCGAAATACCCTCGGCTTCGGGCCAGGTTTTTGCCGCTTCGCGTCCCACATCGAGAGCCATTTCCAAGCCCTGCTCCAGGGTCATGGCGAAAGAATCCGACGCCCACTGGTTGCGCTTGGTAATGCCGACGACTTTGATGCCGGCCCCTTCCAGGTAACGGATGATCGCGTTGTTGACCGGATCAGCCCAGCGGCTGCCGATGGCAAGTTTGTTTAATCCGAGATGTTTCAGCGCAGCGATCAGCGCTTCGAGCGGAGCGTCGGCGGAGATACCGGTTCGTTCTTTGGTCTGATGCAGTAATTCGATCACTCGCGGACGGGTCAGCACCGCAGAGATCGGCGCGCCGCTAAATATAATATGATCCACTTTTTCTTTAGCCAGCCGATCGACACAGGTCCAGTAATTCTTGATGGCTTTCTCGACGCCTTCTTCCGTGTAGTTCTCGAGCCCAAGCCCCGTTGAGATTTCCATGAAATCGAGCGGCAGGAGGCGATAGAGCTGGTAGCTGCGCCCGCGCTGGACGTCTTCGTGGGCGCGCGGTTGGATCACTCCATAGCGAAAACGCGGCATGAACTTTTTTACGTAGTCAGTCATCGCTTAGTTCCTTTCCGGAGTCTTTTACTTCAAGCGTTCCAGGATCGGTTGGAGCGCTGCGGCGACGCCTTTGGCGATACGGTGCATGCCGGCGTCGTTGGGATGCACATTGTCGGTGACCAGCAAATAGAGCGAATCATTGATCATTGTCAATCCATCGAGCAGGTACAAATTCACATCCGACTTTTGCCGTCGCTGAACCACATTAGCGATGCCGTCGCGGTAAGCGTTCGGTCTCTCGCCGTTTTGATTGCCGCTGGGCTTTAAGTCGGCGCGATTCAAAATCGGTGTGATGCAAAGGATCGGCTTGGTCGGCGCCGCCGCTCGAATCGTAGCGAGATAGGAATCATATTTTGCGATGTATTGCGCAACGGTCTCCGGTTTTCCAGCTGCATCGGATCCAATCAGGGAGTTCGTTCCGATCATAATCGTGAGCACGTCCCAGTCGTTCCGGCTCGCTATCGTCTGTGCGACGACGTTATCCGCCCACGCGCTGCCGCCAAAGCCATAATTGAGCGGCACACAGCCTAGTTTCTCCGCGACTTGCCAGACGTAAGTTTCCCGCGGGCTGGTGACGCCGTGGCCGTGCGTGATCGAGTCGCCGTGAAATAATACTCGCGGGCGGTTGTCCGGCGCCGGGCGTCTCAGTGCCGCCTGTGGCTCGATGCCCATGGCATGGACGATGATCTCGGCGTTGCGATAGTAGAACGGAAACAGCACTTGGATTTCCGCTTCGCCGGATATTTGAGGATCGTCGTAAATCGTCACGTCTTGCCGAGTCCATTGGGTCAACGCCGCGACGCTGGAGACGTACTTGCCGTCGCGGTAGAGCGAGAAAAACGATGGGCGAGAACGCTCCCAGGCGACCGCCGCATTGTCCGGCGCGTCAGGCGAGTCGATGAAGGTGACCGACAAAACCAGTTTCTTCGAGTCCGTGCGCAGGCGCAACGTCACACCCGCCGCCGACATGCCGCGGCGCGCCGTGCGCGCCGGCCACTGATCGCGCCAAAATTTTGGCACGCGCACCGGCTGCAGACCGCCGTCTCGCGGTTCCCAGTCGGCGACGTTTAGCCAGTCGAGCCGTTCATCACGGACTTCGAGCCATTGCAAAGCTACATCTTTGTCGTGATTTGTCATTTTGATTGCCTTACCGATTTATCCATCATCCTTAATCTTTTCGTCACGCGCCCAGCGCCGGCATTACCTTGGTCGCGAAAAGGTCGATCGAATGCATGACCTGCTCATGTTTCAAACCGCCGAAGCTGAACATACCGACTAGACTATCCGGCCGTGCGGTTTCGATCATCACGCGGGCTTTTTTTATGACCGTGTTCGGACTGCCGATCAGTGATGTGCCCCATTCATCGAGGCGCTTGACCGTGAGACCGCCGGGAAAATACGGAAACCGCTCCGTGAATTTTGGCAGGTCATCGGTGGACACGCTGTCGCCGCGCCAGACGTTGTCGGTGGCGAGTTGCCAAAAGCGAGTGATCTGCGGCGTCGCTTCTTTCCACGCCTGCTCGTCAGTGTCGGCGACGTAGATATCGCGCACCATGATCGCGTCGCCTGTGCCCGGTAATTCGCTGTGCTTGGCGCGTTCGTCGCGATAGGACTGGATCGCCCGCGCGCAGTTCGCGAGCGGTTGGCGCGACAGCGCCAGGTTCCAGCCGCGACGCGCGACCATCGCCGGGCTATCGGGCGAAGTGGCGCCGTAGTAAATCGGCGGATGCGGTTTCTGCAGCGGCCGCGGACGGCAGATGATGTCGACGTAGTTCCACGCTTTGCCGGTGTAGGTGAAAGTGTCTTCGGTCCAGGAGCGCATCAGTATTTCGATGCCTTCTTCGAAGCGCGCTTGGGCGGTGTCGCGGTCGAGCCCGTGCTTGAGATCATCGCGCGGCACGCCCCGGCCGAGGCCGACGTTCAGCCGTCCGTTCGTGAGAATATCCAACATGCCGCATTCCTCGGCGAGGCGCATCGGATCGTAGAGCGGCAAGACGTTCACGAGGTTACCCATGCGCAGACGTTGGGTGCGCGGCGCGAGCGTAGCGATGATCAAATTCGGCGACGCCAGCATGCCGTAGTCGGAATGATGGTGCTCGGCGAACCAGGCCTCGTCGAAGCCTAACTTCTCGGTGAGCAAGATTTGCTCGAGCAATTCTTCGAAGGCTTGTTTTTCCGGCACCGCCGGTCGCGATTGGTTGTAACTAAAAGTTCCGAAGCGCATGCCTCACTCCTCCCGCGAACTTCGCGATCCTCAAAAAGCCCTATTTGCGATTTTACTCTTCATCGGGGCAGATACAAATTCCGCCGCGAGGAAATATCACATGCCAAGCCAGTTTTGAATTGCGCCGGACTCGAACTGGATGTGCACGAGCGATTGAAACAATAAATAAAAGCAGCCCCAGGTAATCGCCGTGAAGATGATCGAGTTCAGCCAACTCACGTCGCTTT
Source organism: uncultured delta proteobacterium (assembly GCA_963755715.1). Classification (GTDB taxonomy): domain Bacteria; phylum Desulfobacterota; class Binatia; order UBA9968; family UBA9968; genus DP-20. The sequence continues at coordinate 142,650 of CAVWLW010000026.1, read as the reverse complement.
GAAACTTGAGGTAAACGAAAATAAACAACGGTACGGTCAATGGGAAACCCAGAAGATAGACCAGCAGGATAAAGCCGGCGATCCAGCAAAAAATATTAATGACGCGGCTGCGCGCGACCTCGGGTGGCACGTCATTCGAAAAATCAAGATCCATGGCGGCGCCTTCGACTGCATCGCCGCTGCCGAAAAGCACCAAACAAAGCTGAACCGTCCCGAGAAGGAGCAGCGGGATGCTCACCGACAGAGGAAACAGCGCGGTTTTAAAATTCCATCCTGTCGCCGCATAGATGGCGTAGGCGGCGACCGCGATTAAGAATAGGCAGAAAAAAATGCTTCCCTTACGCACGAGCTGGGCCCTCGGAACGTTGGCGCCGCTGTTGAATGTACGGGTAAGCGATCACCGCGGCCATAAGAAGGATCAAGACGACGACGATCGGATGGGTAAGCCAGCTAAAGCCATAACGGCTCATCGAGATGAATAAATACGTTTCGATCACCTTGCCGAGGACAAATCCCAAAACGAAAGGCGGGCGCGGCCAGCCGAACAGCACCATGAAATAGCTGAGCACGCCGAAGATCAGAGTCACGATCAAGTCGGCGATCTGGTTGTTTGCGGTGTAGCTGCCGACGAAGACCAACAACAGAACGAAAGGAATGATCAAGCCGCCGCGAACGTAGGTCAGCTTGGCGAGTTGGTCGAGCACGAGAAGACACAGGAGCACGGTGATGACGTTGGCGATCGCCAGTGTCCAGACCATCGAGAAGGTGAGCGCCAAATGCTTGGTCAACATATCGGGGCCGGGCATGATGCCCATGATCAAAAAACCGCTCAGCAAAATCGCCATGGCGCCGCTGCCGGGCACGCCGAACGCGACGGTGGGAATCAATTCGCCGCCTTCTTTCGAATTATTCGCCGCGCCGGGACCCAACACGCCGCGAATATCGCCCTTGCCGAAACCCGCTCGCTCTTTAGAAGTCTTTGCGCTCTGCACCGCATGCGCGTAGGCCATCCATTGCGCGACACCGCCGCCGGCGCCGGGCATGATGCCGACGAATACGCCGATCATCGAGCAACGGAATACCAGCCAGAAATGGCGAAAGGTGTCGATGACGCCTTCGAGTACGCCGCGGCTTAAATTTTCCGCAGGCCGGTCGCCGGCGATGGAAGTGCCGCGCACGGCGAGATCGATGATCTCGGGAATCGCAAAGATACCGACCAACACCGGCACGAAATCGAGGCCCTCCCAGAGATACATCATGCCCATATCAAAGCGCAGGGATCCCGACTGGCGCTCTTGGCCGATGGTCGAGACGAGCAGACCGAACAGCCCCATAGCGAAGCCTTTAATCTGCCCGCGCGTATTCGAACCGCTGAGAGAGGTGATACACGAGATGCCGATGAGCGAGAGCATGAACAATTCCGGCGAGCCAAACGTCAGCACCAGCGGGCGCACGATCGGAATCGCCAACGCGAGGGCGAACGCCCCGATCAATGCGCCGAGCAGGGAACTCATCAGCGCCGCGCCGAGAGCGCGTCCGGCTTCGCCTTTTTTCGCCATCGGGTAACCGTCGACGACAGTGGCCGCTGAAATCGCCTCGCCGGGCACACCGAAAAGCACCGACGTAATGTCACCGGTGGTGGCGGCGACCGAATGCATGCCCAATAGAAAAGCGAATGCCTCGGCGGGGCTCATCTTAAAAATAAAGGGAATCATCAAGGCGAGCGTCGCCGCGCCGCCGATACCGGGAAGCAGGCCGACGCAAAAGCCGAGCGCCATGCCGACAAGCATCAAGCTGAAGGCTTTCCATTGCAGAACCAACAAGAGACCTTCGATGAACGCATCAAACATTTTTTGATCGCCACTCCAGTCAGCGCGACTGAACGCCGTTACGATTCTCCAAAGACACGCGCGAAAGAAAGACCGGCGCGACTATAATTCATGCGTGAAAACCGTTCAAGCCGTTCAGATCGTTCCAGTCATTCTCAATTGCGATCGGGCGATCCCCCGCAATTTCATTGACGCAAAATTCTCCCGGTGTTAAGCCGGAATCAGTAAACAGTTGACGGATCGCTCCGCGAAGGGAAGAAGCTCATGGCGAAATTGGTTTTGGCCGCTGGCGTGCCCCATCCACCGCGACTCGTTTTCGAGATGCAGCAAGCGCCGGGCAAAGTGAAGGGCGAAGCGCTGATGAAGCAGGTGCGCGAGCAAGTGGAGAAGGCCGAGCCGGATGTAATCATCGAAGTGGACAGCGATCATTTCGTAAATTTTTTCTATAACAACTTACCCTCGTTCTGCATCGGCATGGCGGAGGAGGCGCAGGGGCCACAGGAGGATTGGTGTCCCATGCCGCGTTACACGGTGCGCGGCCACGTGCCGCTGGCCAAGGCGCTTTTCAAGTACGGCGTGAATGATAAATTCGACCTAGCCGCAGCGCACGAGCTGCGTCTCGATCATTCGCTGACCGTGCCGCTGCATTTTCTCAATCCCGGTATGCGGCTCCCCGTCGTGCCGATTTACACCAATGGTTTTGCTTCGCCTCTACCGCTGGCGACCCGCTGTGTGGCTTTGGGCCGTATGGTGCGCCGTTTTATCGATGCGTGGGCAGGCAAAGAGCGCATCGCGCTGATCGCCAGCGGTTGCTTCGCCATGGACGTCGGCGGTCCGCTGCGCGGCTGGGTCGATACTGAATGGGCGGAAACCATTTCAAAGCTGCTCGTGCGCGGCCAATATCAGACGCTGGCGCGCCGTGCCACCGAAGAGCGGATCAATCACGCCGGCAACAACAGCGGCGAGTTGTTGAACTGGATCACCGTCGCCGGCGCCGTCGGCAAGACCAAACCTTTGTTTCTCGAAGGCGACGAAGGCAACGGCTATGCGGTATGGAAATTCGACTGAGCGGGAGCGTCATGAGCGTCTATCAGGTCAATAAGCTTCTTTACCTCACCGACAACGACCTCGCGTTTCGCAAGCGTATGATGGAAGAACCGGAAGCGGTGCTAAACGAGTTCAAGCTGACCGAAGAGGAACGCGAGGCGCTGACGTCAGGAGCCGTGGGTAAGCTCTATCAGATGGGCGTACACACTTTTCTGCTGAATCATCTGTATCGCTACGAGCTTTTCGGCGTGAACCGGGATAATTACCTGTCGCGCATTCGCCAAGGCATGGCCTATGATCCCCGCTTCGAGCAGGGCAATATGCCGGTGCAGCGGTTTATAAAAAAATAACGATCAAGGACCTCGGGGCTGGTCGAAGGATTCGAACTCCGTGCACCGTTCCGAGCGAAAGCGGAACCGGATTCCTTCGTTCCAACGTCCAAGCCGTTCAAAACGTCCACCCAAAAAAACGCGGACGAGGTCGTGACGCTTCGCTTAAGGTCAGCTCTCGGCCTTGATGTATTTTCCCATCTCCTTCAGCGTTTCCGGCGTCTGATTCATCATCGCGTTGAAATCTTTGAGCACTTGCTCGGCGGAAATGAATTGCATCTCGATCTTCGCCTTCTGCGCCTCGGCGATCAGTTCCGGGTCCTTGATCGCTTTGGCAAATGCATCGCGCAAAATGGCCACGCGATCGGCTGGCGTGCCCGGCGCCACTGCGAACGCCCGACCGATAGCTCCTGGAATCGATTTGATGCCCATCAGCGATTTCCCTAAAGCGCTGGTCGCTAAGTCTTCATCGATGGGCAAGTTCTCAAAACCTGCCAGCGCGACACGCCCTCGCACCAGGGGGCGTACTGCGCCGCGCTCGGCTCCCAGCTTGATGGTTGTGGCAAGTGCGGACCACGAGTCCACCTCCTTGCGTTCGATCGCCAGGAGTACGTCGCTATTCGACGGATAACCTGAAACAAGCTTCAACTTGAGACCGGCGAATTCCTTGAGCAGTAGAGGAAAGTCATGGGCGTTAGAACCGGGGCCGGTGGTGCCGGCAACCAATTCTTTGTCCGCTTTCTTAAGCTCATCGAAACTCTTGAAGGGTAGGTCGGAACGGATGGACAACATCACGCCGTCCGCACCCGACGAGCCGAGCCATTGGAATTTCCGCACATCAAATCGCACCTGTTCGACTTTGGAGAGTTGCGCGATGGCGACGTTGGGATTGGCAGCGAGGATCGTCAGACCGTCCGGCTTAGCGACGTTGAATACATTATTCGTCGCCAGTAGATGAGCTGCGCCGGGCATGTGCTGCAAGATAACTGCCGGTTTGCCAGGCAGATATTTGCCCAGATGATGGGAAACAATCTGCGCCGCGATCTCGAGACTACCGCTCTTGGCGCCGATAAGAACGGTTACGGTTTTGCCCTCGTAAAAATTGGCTTGTCCCCAGACAGGCGCGCTGCAGACGATCAACCAGGTCAAACAGACGAGAACTTTTACCGCTCGACGGTTGCATAAATGCCTCCTTAAGGGTTCATGAATTTTGCGACACCCCACGCACGAATATGTCCTAACGACTCCCGATGATCACCTCTTGAAGTCGCCGCAAAGGTATTTGATTGCGGGTATCCGAGTCAAGAGTCTTGTGAGCATGATTTAAATTGACAGGCGCGCGCCGTATCGCGTAATTTGCAATCCATGTGCGGCGACGCCAGCGATCATTCATTGAAAATGCTTCGGCTTTGGCAAGTCGTCTGGCTTGTGGCGCTGGTCGCTGCGTGGCCGGTCTTCGCTTCGGCGCAATCGCCGTGGAAAGAGGAATGGGACAAGACTTTGCGCGCGGCGGAGGCCGAAGGGCAGGTGACGCTTTACGGTTGTTGCTATGATTACGACCGAGTCGTCGAAGGATTCAAAAAGAAGTATCCGAAGATCAAAGTCGCGACGGTGCTGGGCTCGGGCAATCAGCTTGCCACCCGGATTCTCGCCGAACGGCGCGGCGAAAAATATCTGCCTGATGTCGTCAGCGCCGGCGCCAACACGATCCACGACGCGCTTTACAAGGCGCATGTGCTTGAGCCGATCAAGCCGGCGCTGCTTCTTCCCGAGGTCCAGGACCAGTCGAAATGGTTCGAAGGCGAGCATCGTTATATCGATCCGGAGAAGCGATATATTTTCGCCTTCGTGGCCAATTCCCAGTCGGGGCAAGTGATCTATAATTTAAAACAGGTGAGTCCCGGCGAGTTCAAATCCTACTGGGATCTCGTCGATCCGAAGTGGAAAGGCAAGATGGCCTCGCTCGATCCGACCAGCTTCGGCATGGGCGCGACGCTGCAATTCTTTTATTTTCACCCCGAGCTCGGCCCGCCGTTTCTCAAAAAACTTTACGGCGAAATGCAGGTGACGGTGAGCCGGGACGCGCGCCAGATGACCGATTGGCTGTCCGCCGGGAAATTTGCCCTGTGTATTCGCTGCAACGCCGGCAGCGAAGTCGGCAAGGCAGTGCAGCAGAAGTTGCCGATCGGCTATCTCGATACCGAGGATTGGAAGGAGGGCGGCAGCTCGAGCGCCGCCGGCGGCACACTCGGCATTCCTAACCGCGCGCCCCATCCCAACGCGGCGAAGGTGTTCATCAACTGGTTTCTTTCGCGCGAGGGTCAGACCGCGCTGCAAAAACTCGGACGGCCCGACGCGCACAACTCGCGCCGAAATGATATTCCGAAAGACGACGTCGACGCTTTCAACCGCTTGGAGCAAGGGAAAAAATATTTCGATCTCGCAAAGCCGGAATATCAAGATTTGACGCCGATTTTCAAACTCGTCAAAGAAGTCCTGCCGCAGAAGTAAAATCGCTGCCCAGCAGCCGGATATTGCATTCGCGCTTCTATTTGCGTTAATCAAATAGGAGACAAAAAGGGGTGTTATTGATGAAACAAACTTGCTTCGTATGCCAAAACGTCGACTGCCTGAGCCGCGGCTCGGAACGACTCATGAATGAGCTCACCGAAAAAGTAGCAGCGCGATCTCTCGATGCCGAGGTGAAGCCGTATATTTGCTTCGGCGGATGCGATTTCGGACCGAATATCGTCGTTCATCCGCAAAAAGTCTGGTATGCCGGCGTCAAGCCGGAAGATCTGCCGGAAATCGTCGAGTCTTTGGCCGGCGGACCGCCGGTCACTCGACTCGATACGATCGATCCATCACTGAAGGAAATCGTCTATTCGTTGCTCGATACCGGCGTGTTCTAGAAGCGTCCATAGTTGGGCTTAGCGCCGGCCGGATTTGGAATTGAGAATAGGGCAAATGGAGAAGCAAGGCGAGCTGACCGATCCGACGGCCGGTCCGTCACTTATTCAAGTTCAATTCTTTAATGACGCGCTGCAGTGGACCAAAATCGCTTACCTGGTTTAAAGAGATTTCATTCTTCACATTCAGCAATTCGCGTTGTTCGTTGATCAATTCGCGAACGACACCTTCGCCCACACGTCCATCGCGGCTCATCGCCTTCACGTAGAAATCCAAAGTGCCCGATACGCGCTGGCGGCGAAACTTTGGGAAGTCGAGAGGAAGTTTCACGTGCGCGAGCCGATTCGAGATTATGGCCGGCTCTTGGAAGAACTGCCGTGAGTTTCCCGCATAACGCCAGCAATCGCAATTCCAAATTTCACCTCCCTGATCCGTGAGAGGGCTGTGCTTCCCTATCCGCCGCGCACCGGGATGCGGAAAGTTTGCTGATGTTCGGTGATCCAGGTCTGAATGCGCTCGCTGACTTTTTGATCGGGCGGCGCGGGGTGTTTGATGTTGTCGAGGTTCATTTTTGGGAAGCGCGGCTTGACTCCGCTGTGGGAACTCAGGAAGCCTTCGTCGGTAAATAGGCTCTGGCCTTCGATCGACGTGAGGAAATTGTAAAAGAGCCGGGCCGCCGCCGGGTGCGCCGCTCGTTCCGAAATGCCGACTGGGTGGATGCTGATGACGATCGGATTGGCGTCCGTAGACCAATCCACCGGCGCACCTTTTGAGCGCGCGTCTTCGATCCGGTGCGCCCGCGTGACGGCGACGGGAAATTCTCCCGCCGTGAGAAGGTTCGACGTATTGGTATAACCCTGTTGGGTTTGAGGATCTTGCGCGGCCAGAGCTTTCATATAGTCGCGCCCGGCTTTATCGCCTAGGTAGCTTATCATTCCGCCGTACCACTGGAATGCCTCGGCGGGTAGTCCGATTTTCCTTCCTTTCCATCTCGGGTCCAACAGATCTTTCCAATCCTTCGGCGCCTCGGTGGGTTTGACCATCTTGGTATTCCACGCGATTGTCGCGATGGCGCCGTAGATGCTGACCCAGGTGCCGTTGGGGTCGCGGTGCTTCGGCGCGATGTTCGCGGTATCCGGCCCGGCATAGCGCGCCAATGTTACATACTTGGACAGCTCGAAGAACTGAATGTATTCCGATGTCACGACGTCCCATAGAAACTTCCCGGCGCGCGCCTCGCTCCTGATCCTTTCGACGAAGGACGCGCCGCCGAGGCGAAGGTATTTGACCCTGATGCCGGGATATTTGTTTTCGAAGCTCTTGAGTATGTTGCCGACGATCGCTCCGCCGGTGAGCGTCCCGTACCAGACAACCTCGCCGTCCTTTTTTGCCTGTTCAGTCGATGGCGAACTTTGCTGCGCTCCGGCGGGGTTTGCTAGAGCGAGAGAGATGACGAGCGATGGCACGATCATCATGCGTCGAAGATAGGCCATGAAAAGCTCCCTTCCGCGTCGATGAGGCATCCGCAGCGTGTTTCGTTGGCTTTCCTATAGCCTCAATGAGTGCTGGATGTAAACGTCTTATTTCGGACGTGTTGGCAGTTTGTTCGAACATTGACAGTAGCTATGGCCAAGGGCTATGCAGGTCGCATGCAGCTCACGGAGGTGATCGATCATGAAACAAGCCGCAAGCGTCGATAGTGTTTCGCGTCTCGACCGCGACATGGCGGAGAAAAATCTCTCAGGTTATTGGCGCCTGGGCATGGAAGGGCTGCCGCCGCATCCGATGACCGCCGTTGAGCCCTGTCTTTGGAAGTGGACGGACGTGTACGATAGTCTCGTGCGCGCTGGCGAGGTGATCAGCCTGGAAAACAGCGAGAGACGCGTCGTGCGCTTGGTCAATCCGGGGCTCAATCCACAGCAAGCCTTCGCGACGCATACGCTGCAAATTTCATTTCAATACGTAAAGCCCGGCGAAAATGCGCGGGCGCACCGCCACACGCCGGCGGCGCTGCGCTTTGTCCTTCAAGGCAATGGCGCTTATACGACGGTCAACGGCCAGCAATGCGTCATGGAGCCCGGCGATCTGATTCTCACGCCGAAGCTCACCTGGCATGATCACTCGAACGATTCGAGCGAGCCGATGCTCTGGCTCGACGGTTTGGATTTTCCGCTGGTGCAGGCGCTGCACCAGGTCATGCAAGAGCGCTATTCGGAACGCCGCCAGCCGATCGAGAAAAGCAGCGAAGAGGTGATGGATAAACTTGGCGCGTCGCTTCGCGCATGGTGTGCCGCTTGCAGATTTTTTTCATTACAAATGGCGCGATACCGAGAAGGCGCTGCACGAATTGATAAAATCTCCTGCGCGCCAGAGATCGCTTTGACGGCTATCTGCTGCGAATATCGCAATCCACTCACCAAGCGGCCCGACGATGACGACGATTCAGTGCGCTGTGCAACTTCTTCCTGCCAACCGATGAAACCGAGACGCACCGCCACACGAGCACGGTGATCTATCATGTGTTTCGCGGCAAAGGCGCGACGCAGATCGGCGAGCGCCGCTTCGATTGGGAACAAGGCGACTCGTTCGTCGTGCCGCTCTGGTATGCCCATCGGCATTTAAACCGCTCGTCATCGGAAGACGCAATTCTCTTTTCCATGAGTGACGCGCCGGTTCTTAAAGCGCTCGATCTTTATCGCGAGGAGTTTTGAAGCACCAAGGGAGTGTATATGCTCCGCATCAATCGTGTCGTTGTTGCAACGATATTCTGTTTGCAAGCCGCTCTATCGCTGTTGTGGACTCAACCGGCATTGGCCTTGGAAGAGATTATTGCCTCCTACGCCGGCCCGACCGTCACCTTCCTACCGGCAGAAGTGGCCCGCCAGCGGGGTTTTATGCGCGAGCAGAACCTCGACATCAAATTTCTTCTAACACGGTCGGAGGTCGACCGCGCCGCGTTGGCGAGCGGTAACGTGGACTATACGCTCAGAGCAGGCTCCAGCTTCGTGTCGGCTGCTCGTGGCTTGCCGGTGAAGATCGTGTTCCTTGGCACGATGCGGCCGTTTTGGGGCTTGGTGGTTCGTCCCGAAATCAAGTCGGTGACGGAGTTGAAAGGCAAATCGTTGGGCGTGCCAGGCTTGCTCGGGTCCCAGCAGATTTCCGCGAAATTCATTCTCAAGCATTATGGCCTGGATCCCGACAAAGATGTCATTTATCGCGTCGTCGACACCGGAACGCGCATTGCGGGGATTCTCTCAGGGTCGATCGATAGCTCGATGATGGATTACGGCGAAGCGTTTCGCGCGAAGAAAGCCGGTCTCAAATTTCTCATCAATGCCGCCGATCTGCATGCCCTCTTGGCCGGCGGTCTCGCCGTCAATATCAAAAAACTCAAGGAACAGCCTGATCAAGTGCGGCGAATGCTGAAGAGCGATGACGCAGGCGTTGAGATACATGCAAGAGAATCCAGAGGGCACGCAGCAGGTGATGATGAGTTGGCTCAAGCTCGATCGCGAAATGGCGGCGGATATCTATCAGATGGCGAAAAACAACTATACGAAGAACGGCATGGTGGAAGAATCGATGCTGAATTCGCTCGTCACGACCATGTTGGCCGAGGCCGGCATCAAGAACGTCGCGCCAACTCAGCTGGTGGATTTCACTTTGCTACAGCAAGTGCTCAAGTGAAGGAAAACGATTTAACCGCAAAGAGCGCAAAGAACCAAACTGCGAAGATTCGGAATCGGAAGTTCGGCTACGCGACGGAGAAGATGTAGGGGCGACCGGCTGGTCGCCCTCGATTGAAAGCCCGCGGATCGTAATGCACAGCCTACGCCGAAAATGCGAGCCGGTTGGGTCACCTCTGGGCTTTTTTCTACCGGTTTATTTCCTCGCCGCCGCAGCGTTTGATTCCACCGAAGTCACCAATGGCGAGTATCTGAAATTCATTTTGTCCACGCGGCACACAGCGCCGGAGAATTGGAGTCACGGACGTTATCCCACGGACAAAGAGAACGATCCGGTCGTCCTGGTGAATTTCCACGACGCTGCGGCGTATTGCCGCTGGATTGGTAGGCGGCTGCCGACGGTCGATGAATGGAAGGCGACGTGCGAAGGAGGGAAGTTAAAGAAGCGCGGCGATATCTGGGAGTGGACCTCGACCGACGTCGATATGGGTGGCCAAACCTACAAAGCCCTTTGCGGCCCGGCTAACACATGCGATTGTTCGCATCGCTATCTGCCGGAGTGGAAAAATGAAGTAAAAGGTTTTCGCTGCGTGCAGGATCAGACGCCGGTGACTTGGTTGCCGGTGTTGTTTCAAGGAGAAGCGGCTTTGTAGATAACACCGGCTGTGAGCGGCCGCCGAAACGAGCAGCGCGATCCATGAAGTAGGGTTTGGCGTGCTGGGTGTCACGGCAGTCCTTCGTCCATAGGCGCCGGGAATCTCAGCAACGCGGCGTCATCTATCCCCTCCAGGAACGTAGATCACATCCGCCGTGAGTCTCGCCGTTGCCGCGCCCGCAAAGAAAAGGTTGATAACTCCAAGGCTTGCCAGGGTGATTCAGTCGATATATGAGCTAGGGGTCACGTCATTTATAAATCGAGGAGTATCTCATGGACACGAACAAATCAGTAACAATCCCAGTCGAGACCGTCGGGCAGGCATATTTAGAAATTCTTCGCGCGCGGGGAATCAAATATTTCTTCGGCAACAGCGGCACGGACTTCGGGCCGATCATCGATGCCTTGGCGAAGTTTGCCGCCGATAAAAAAACCCATCCGATGCCGATTACGGTGCCGCATGAGTTCGTCGCGGTGAGCATGGCGCAGGGTTACGCCATGATCACCGGCGAACCGCAGGTCGTGATGGTGCACGTGATTGTCGGTACCGGGAATGCATCGGCGGCAGTGATGAACGCGTCGCGGCTCAACGTGCCGATGATCTTTTCTGCGGGGCGCACACCGCTGACGGAAGAAGGACTGCGCGGCAGTCGATCCAACTTCATTCACTGGGGGCAGGAATCTTTCGATCAGGGCAGTTTGCTGCGTGAGTTCACGCGGTGGGACTACGAGCTGCGCAATGGCGATCAAGTGGAGACCGTCGTTGATAGAGCGCTGGAAATGGCGCTCGGTAACCCGCAAGGTCCGGTTTACTTAACTCTGCCGCGCGAAGTCCTGGCGCAAAAGATGGACTCGATCACGATTCATCCGTTTCGCAAAAACCAAGCGGAAGCGTTGCAGCCGAGCACGGAAACGCTCAAACGCACCGCGGAGGTATTGCGCGGCGCCATCAATCCGCTGATTGTCACCGGCCGATTGGGCTCCGATCCCACGGCGGTGAGCGCGATGGTTTCATTCGCCGAAGCCCTGGCGGCGCCGGTGGTGACGCCGGCGAGCCCGTTCGTGAGCTTCCCGAACACCCATGATTTTCATCTCGGCGTCAGTTCCGCGCCATACATCAAAGATGCCGACGTCATCGTGGTCGTTGAGTGCGATGTGCCGTGGTATCCGTTCCAAGGCAAGCCGCCGGAGAACTGCAAGGTTATCCAAATCGCCCGCGATCCGAACTACGGCGGTATTCCGATCCGCAATTTTCCCAAGGACATTTCTATCGGCGGCGATCCGAAGCTGGCGCTCGAGCTGCTCGCGCAGGAATTGAGAAGTCAGCCGGGGAATGAAAAATTGTCAGCCGAGCGCGCCGAGAAAATCCGCGCCGAGCATAAACGCTACCGTGAACGTTTGAAACAAAAGGCCGAAAAAGCGAGTGGTCAAAGGCCGATCGATACCGCGTGGTTGTCCTATTGCGTCGACCAAGTGCGAGACGCGGATACCCTCATCGTCAACGATCATGGCGTGTCGCAAGAGCAACTCAGCCTGAGCGAGCCGGCGAGTTATTTTGGCGGCTCTCCCGCCGGCGGGCTTGGGCTGGGGTATCGGCGGTGGATTGGGTATGAAGCTCGCTCACCCCGAGAAAACCGTGATCGTGAGCTGTGGCGACGGAACTTACATGTTCAACAACCCGACCGCCTGTCATTTCGTTTCGCAAGCGTACGATCTTCCTGTGCTAACGATCGTCTGCAACAACGCGATCTGGCACTCCACCAAGGCCGCAACGCAACAGGTCATGCCGGACGGTTGGGCGGTGAGTACGGAAAATTTTCCCCTGTGCGATCTGACGCCGTCGCCGCGCTATGAGATGATCGTCGCCGCGCACGGCGGCTACGGCGAGATGGTCGACGATCCGCAGCAGGTTTTGCCGGCGCTCAAGCGCGCGCTCAAAGTCGTCAAAGAGGAAAAGCGGCAAGCCGTGCTGAATGTGATCTGCGGGAGTCATTAACGAGCACTTATAGTCGATTCTTGCTTCATGTCGTTTAGCACACGCAGATCGGAATTCTTCGACCAGAGGGACCACGCAATGACCTAGGCATCACGCCGGCACTGCGCTATTTCTTTGGCTCGACCCAATGCATTCCATCAAGAAATATTTGAAAGCTTTGAAATACGTTATAGCGGCGGTGTCTCTTTTTGCCGGCGCGGGATTGGTTCTTATCATCGTCATCTCCGCTATCCATTTCCCTTATGACGTTGATGCTCCACTCACTCGTGAAGAGGTAGAGGCTGCTCAAAAATACTACACGGAGGCATATCGGAAACCTGTCAGTGAAAACCAAGAGAGGTCAGAGAGGTCCGAATACGAGACGAAATATATTCGTGTTGCGGAGGCTGCTGCCAACGACTTCCGTATCGAGGAGCAGATAAGCGCGTTCGTTAAGCGGTTTAATCTCAGCGATCAGCCCGTATTAGAAATTGGCTCGGGTCGAGGTTATTTGCAAGACGCGGCGCAGAACTACACAGGGCTGGATATTTCTCCTAGCGTTGCGCGTTTTTACCACAAAAAATTTGTGCTCGGCTCGGCCACGGCAATGCCCTTTCCAGATAATAGTTTCGAGGCGATTTGGTCGATTTGGGTGTTCGAGCATGTACCCAATCCCGAGCAGGCGTTTCGCGAAGCTCGACGGGTTATGCGAGACAATGGAGTCCTTTTTTTGTTTCCCGCCTGGAATTGTACTTCTTGGGCTGCGGACGGTTACGAAGTCAGACCCTATTCCGATTTCGGCGTAGCGGGAAAGCTCATTAAAGCCAGTATCCCGCTACGGTCCTCGCAACTCTTTAAAGTAATGGCGCTTGTGCCCAACCGGATCGTCCGACGTTTTGTCGCTCGATTTGGACCAACCCGATTAAGATATCGCCGTTTGAACCCAAACTATGAGAAATACTGGGTTCGAGATAGCGATGCCGTCAATTCGATCGATAGCCATGAAGCCATATTGTGGTTTCTTAGCCGCGGTGATGAGTGTCTGAATTGTGACGACGCTTCTGTTTTTTTGCCCATGGGCTCTGTGCCATTCATAATTCGCGTTCATAAGTCCGCCGCGTAAGAGCTCCTATTGCGAGGAAATTTATCAAAGAGCTACGTATTTCGAAAGTTTCTCTTCAGGCGAGATGGTGATCCACAAGATTCTTTAACCGCGGTCAAGCGGAGTTGCATACGCGATTGCAAAAGTGGATGACGACTATGAAAATAACGCTCTGCATCATTACTACCATTCTGATTTGTGCAGCGATCTGGTTTTCTCCCACTGCGGCGCAGGATAAGAAACTGGAAAAAATCCGCGTCGGCGGAGGCTCGGTTGGCGCGCCACAGATGACCATGTGGTTTGCCAAGGAAGCGGGTTTTTATGAGAAGCACGGTCTCGCTGTCGAGGCCATCTCGATTCCGGGAAGCTCGATGGCGTTACAGGCGATGCTTTCAGGCGAGGTGCCGATCGTCCAGCTCGGCGGCACCGCGTCGATGCTGGCCAATTTCGCCGGCGCCGACACGGTCATCGTCGCAACGATCATCAAAAAGTTTGTCTTCTCGATTTTCAGCCGACCGGACATTGCCCGCTTCGTCGATTTGAAAGGCAAACTCTTCGGCGCCACGCGCTTCGGCACGCTTTCCGATTTCGCCTCGCGCTTTGCGCTGGAGAAAAACGGCCTCAATCCGGAGCGCGACATCACTATGGTGCAGACTGGCGGCCAACCCGAGACCGTGCTCGCTCTCCTCACGGGCAAAGTGCAAGGGGCGGCGCTCTCTGTGCCGGCGATCTTGCGGGCCAAGAAGGCGAACATGCGCGAGCTTCTCGACATGGCTAAGCTAGAAGCGACGATTCACCAGAACGGCGTGGTGACGACGCGAAAATACCTCAAGACCAATGAAGACACCGTGCGGCGATTTCTTCGCGCCTACGTCGAAGGCGCGGTGCTCGCTAAAAAAGACAAAGCCTTCGCCACCCGCGTGATGGCCAAATATCTCGGCACCAACGACCGCGAATTGCTCGACGACGCCTACGAACGCGTGACGCTGCACCTCGAAATCCCGCCGTATCCAACGGCGGAAGGAGTGGGCGTGCTGTTAAAGACTTTGGAAAAAGCGCAGCCCAAAGCGCGGGACGCAAAGCCGGAAGACTTCATCGATTCGCGCTTGATCCGCGAGCTCGACAAAAGCGGTTTCATCGATCGGTTGTAGATGCCGTCTCCCTGCCGAGAGGTTCTAGGAGCTAAGCGGCCTTGTCGGTTACCGCCTGCAGCGCGGGAATAAGTTTTTCCAAGAAAATGACGAATTGCTGATTCAAATCGGCGCCGATCGGGCGAATAGCGACGTGGTCGACCCCGGCGTCGATAAATCCACGCAGGCAGTCGACGCAATGTTCGACGGGGCCGCAGGCGGTCCAGATTTCCACGCCTTCTCGTGTGAAGTCTTTTTGGTAATAGGCATCGAGAAAAGCCTTTGCTTCGCGAAACGCTTGCTCTCGATCGCGGTTTACCGAAACGCCGTAGTATAGGACAGTCTTAAACGCGTTTGGATCCCGACCCTCTTCAGTGACCATTTCCCGCAGCCGACCTTGATAATCTTTAAACATAGCGAGCTCGATCTGATTGCTCATCCAACCATCGGCGTAGCGAGCGATGCGCCGCAGCGAGCGCTCCACGCCGCGCTCGCCGATCTGAGCCGGTCGCGGCGTACCGGCAATGTAGATCGGACACGGCCGTTGCGCGGGCTTGGGCAAGAGATTCACGTCATCGAATGAATAGTACTTGCCGTGAAAGCTCGCATGTTCGTCAGACCAAAGGAGCCGCACAGCCTCGATCATCTCTTCCAATCTTTTGGGCCGCTCCTTGCTCGCGACGCCCATCACTTCAAGTTCTTTAGCCGCCATCGGATGCTGGCTCGCCGGATAACCCATGCACGCCGCCAGCCAGGTGCGACCGTTTGATAACGCGTCCAAACTCGCCCACTGCAAGGCGAGGAGCACGGGGTTGCGCTGCGCGATGGTGGCCATACACGCCACGCCGAGTTTCACTCGCGAAGTGCGCGCTGCGATCGCGCCCAGCAGCGGGATGCATTCCAGCCGAGGCTTGCTCAAGATGCTGTCGCCGACCCAAATCGCGTCGATTGCGCCGGTGCTCTCCGCTTTGACGGCCATGTCGATGAGTTCGCTCGGCGGCGTCCCGCGTGTAATCAGCGCTCGATTGGATAACGTGAGACCGAAAGTAGTTTTTCCGCTCGCCATGTCCGCGAGCATAGGCTGAGGTCGTACTATCTTTCAAGCGGGTGTTGCTGATTCGCGGCGCTTAGCCGTCGGCACATCAATTTGTTGATACTCCGAGAAACTCATGCGATCATGCGCACCAAACGTTGGGAGGATAGGGGTCGATGGGAAACACAACCAGCCACAAAACGAGCCGCCGCATTATTGACGGCGACGGCAAGTATGCCAAGAACTCTAAATTGTCTTTAACGATATGTCCATCGCCGATCTCGTCGGCGTGATTTTCTCACGCGTTCTACCTTGAAGAAGTACGGACTTGATCCGATCAAAGACGTGATCCTATTAGCCTTGGGCAACATTCCCGAGCGGGTCCAAGCGCTCCTTATACCGAGGCAATTTATTTTTTAAAGGCCAACAAGGAGTTCAGTTTAAAGGTCCTGAGCCGATATCTGAGAATGAATGATCGTGAGCTGCTGGAAGAAGCGTACAACATTTATAAAGAAGATTTTCTCTCCTTGCCTCGCCCCATCGTGCAAGGACACGACGCAACTTACGAGTATGTCGCGCAGCAACGGCCCGAAGTCCTGAAGCACAAGCCGGAAGAATTCATGGACCTGAGTATCGTCGCTGAGCTTGAAAAATCCGGGCTTCTTCAAGGAGCTCGCAGCAACCTATCGCTAGCTTGTCGACAGCTTTTAAATGAAAAAAATTCGCATCATCATCGCCGGCGGAGGTCCCGTCGGCGTCGTCGCGGCTCTGGCGTGCGCGCAACAGGGTTATGCGATAACGCTGCTCGAGGCTGAAGGCAAGATCGATGATAGTCCGCGTGCGGCGACCACTCATCCTTCGACGCTCGAAATGATCGCGCGAGTTGGTCTCATCGAGCCATTCATCCAAGAGGGCTTAGTGGCGCGCTACTTTCAGTTTTGGGACAAGCCGGCGCGCGCCAAGATCGTCGAGTTCGATCACGACGTACTGCGCGACGAGACGCCTTATCCATTCGTCGTTCAGACGGAGCAGCACAAGCTTGCCCGTATGGGCATAGAACGGCTGAAAACCTTTGCCGATGCCGATGTGCGCTTCGCCACCCGCGCCACCGGTGTCAGCCAAGATGCCGATAGCGCGACGGTTACCGCAGAAGGGCCAAACGGCAGCGAGACTTTTCGCGGCGATTACGTGATCGGCGCCGACGGCGGGCGCAGCACGATCCGCAAAGCCCTCGATATCGAATTCGAAGGCTTTACTTGGCCGGAGCGCTTTCTCGTGCTGAGCACGCTCGATGATTTCCAAGAACTTTTAACCGGCTGCTGCTATCGGAATTATCTGGCCGATCCGGATGAGTGGACCAATCTTTTCAAAGTCGCGGGCGACGACGGCAAAGGCCGGTGGCGCGCGGTGTTTCCGACCCGGGTGGAAGAGAGCGACGAAGAAGCATTGGGCGATGAATCGACCTATTCGCGCTTGCAGCGGGTATTTCCCCTGGGTCGGCGCTATAACGTCGTGCATCGTAATCTTTACAACGTGCACCAGCGCGTCGCCGCCACATTTCGCAAGGGCCGTGTTTTTCTCGCCGGCGATTCGGCGCACGTGAATAATTCCGTTGGTGGTTTGGGATTAAACGGCGGCATTCATGACGCCATAGAATTGGCCCATAGCTTGCATCAGGTGATTACCAAGCAAGCCGGCGACGATCTGCTCGACCGCTACACGCGCAGACGCCGCACGCTCAATATCGAGTTCGTGCAAGAGCAAACGATCAACAACAAAAAACGCCTCGAAGAGCGCGATCCCAAGGCGCGCCAAGCGCGTTTCGATGAATTGCGAGCCATTGCGGATGAGCCCGCCAGGCAGAAAGAGTTCTTGCTTCGCACCTCCCTTATCGCCAGCGTGCGCAAGGCGCAAAGCATGGAATAAAGACAAGTGGTTTGAATGCAATCCGAAGCCTCTGAAACCTTTCTCGCGCTGAAACGTCAAACTCAAGAGCCATTGAACGGCTGGTGCGGTGAGGTTTTGTTGTACTACAAAAAAGGCAGAAGCAGTTCCGAAACTTAGTCGCTACGGATCTTGATGTGAATCGTTTGACGCTGATCACTCAATTAATGGGATTTGGTATCGCGCTTTTGCGCGCAACTTTGCGCGTCGAGCAGTTAAACGACCGTTACTATGCGGATCTCAAGGCCCGTCGCGTGCCGATTCTTTTTGCCCTGTGGCATGGTCGCATGTTTCTTCCGATAGACGCGCATCGGAATGAAAGCATTGTCACCATGGCTTCCCAATCTGAAGACGGCAATATTATTGCACGGTGGCTCGAAGGCAATGGTTACCTCGTGACGCGCGGCTCGACGACGCGCGGTGGAAGCGAAGCGCTGCGCCGTATGGTGCGTCATGTCCGCTCGGGACATAATGTTGCTCTTACCGTAGACGGCCCGCGCGGGCCAGCGCGAGTGGTGCAAGCCGGGGTCGTGCGGCTGGCGCGAATCACTCACGCATGGATTTTGCCGATTAGCTTTTCGAGCTCATGGCCGTTGTTTCTCGCCTCCTGGGACCGTCACCTTGTGCCAAAACCTTTTTCCCGAAACGTGGTCGCCTACGGCGAACCGTTCGCCGTGCCGTACGATATGTCGGACGAAACGGCTCTCGCGAAAATCGCTGCTGCGCTCGACCAAGTCACCGCGGAGGCCGACGAAAGCGCCGGTACCCGGCCGCTATCCTGAGCGCCTTCGCCGTTCAACAACTGAATCGCGTTAGGCAGCATCGCTCAAGGCCCGACTCGCATCGAAGACGATTCGGCAGCGTGAACTCGCTAGAGATCGACCCTAATCGTTATCGTCAAATTTTGTTGCCGCGGGTGTTTATCACGCGCCAATCTACGATCCGACATTGGGCGCATTGTTATCGCGGGGGCGCGGCTGAGATCAGCGCCAATCGACAATTGCAAAAGGGCCTTGAGATAGATTTCACCCGCGTTAGACTTTGAAAAATCTTCATGGCGATTGGAGGACGGCGATCTTGATCACGATTTTTAAGAATTTGTCTCGGTGCCTTTGCATCTTTTTGATTGCCGGATGCGCCGTATCGGCTCAAATCACGAACACACCGCGCTCCGCCATCGAGCAGCAGTTGCTCGTCCGCGCCTTGGAACGGGCGGTCGCTGCGATTGATACTCAACAGTTCAAGGAGAAAACCGTTGCCGTGGAATTCTCTGGTCTCACGCCCGACAAAGATTTCGCCAGGTCGTTTTTCACCGCTTGGCTACAAAGCCAGCGGGTACGGATCGCCGCGAATCCGACGCAAGCGCAATTGCATTTGCAAGTGTTTGCATCGGTTCTCGCGGTGGACCAAGGACAGTCCTTTATCGGTACTCCTGCTTTCACGGTGCCGCTTTTAGGTTTCGCTTTTCCCGAAATCGCAGTGTTTAGGGACGTGAAGCACAGCGGTCATGCAGAGATTAAAATTTTTGCGACCGACGCCGAAACCGGAGATTTCGTCGGCGAGAGCGCTCCAGCCATCGGTAAATCCAATCATGATGATTTCACTGTGTTGATCCTTGTCCACTTCACTCGCACCGATTTGGAAAAGGAGCGATGGGATTTGGGCAATAACGGTTGAAGGCGTGGTGTTTGATTGTTGAAACATGTAGGAAAACAACTAGGCTCCCTTGGTGACAATAATCTACGGCGACCACCTCGAAAGGAACAGCCGGCTCTGGCGCAGTCGATGGATTATTCGGAGACGCCATTTCTCGGCTGTGCTCTCGGCGGAATCTGTGAGCGGCACTTGATACCCCTCGGCTTGCTGCGGGCTTGCTTATTGAAATTTGTTTCCACCGTGCGCGCACGATGTCAGTCGGTGACTGGATCAAGACGAATTGTCTGGCGCTTCCGTTTCGAGCGGCACCTAGGTGCGATGGCCGAGTGGGCACTCGTAAATTTCCGTGCCGGTTTCGAGTTCCCGCTCGACCACACTGAGCGCAAGCCCACATTCCTTGCCATTCGCTAGAACGGAGCATTTTCTTTTCTCGAGTTCGCCGAATGGGACCTCCGTGCGATGGCCGAGCGGACATTCATAGACTTCGGTTGCGCTTTCAATTTCGCGCGCGACCAGGCTGAGTGCGAGGCCGCATGCTTTGCTACCGACGAGCACGGGACATTTTTGATTTTCCATCTTGTCCCCCGTATGGTTTGTATGTCTCTATTAGATTCGCGCGCCGGCGATGTACTTTCAAGTAGCAGATGGAAATCGCTCAAAAAACTCTGGTTATCGCGCGAGACGGTGGATACAATCCATTTTCCGCATGATGTGCCGCTGCTTCATATTCAGCTCACGACAATCTCGCGCGATTCGGAAAGGCTGTCCGTGCTAATTTCTCGTCCGCGAACTCGATAGGAAAGGTCGGTGGATGACATCTATATATTTGAGACCGCTTGCGGTGTTGAAAATAAGCACCTCGTCGTTCGGGTGGATCCAGCTGTTTTCGACCAGACGGCGCAGCGCTGCCACACAAGCTGCGCCTTCGGGACAGAAAAAAATGCCTTCGGCTTTTCCAACCCGCGGAATTTCCGCCAGCATCTCGTCGTCGCTGACGCTCATTGCCGTACCGTGGCTCTCTCGGATCGTTTGTAATATTAAAAAATCCGCGACCGCTTGCGGCACGCGCAAACCGGCGGCGATGGTTGCAGCATTTTGCCAAAGCTCCGCGGTCGATTTGTTTTCGGTAAAGGCTTTGACGATCGGCGCGCAGCCGCTCGCTTGAACCGATACCATGCGCGGCCGCGCGCTGCCGATCCAGCCCAGTTCTTCGAGCTCGGCAAAAGCTTTCCACATGCCGATGAGTCCCGTGCCGCCGCCGGTGGGGTAGATGATCACATCCGGCAGATGCCAATTGAGTTGTTCGGCAATCTCGTAGCCCATGGTCTTTTTGCCTTCGAGCCGATAGGGCTCTTTCAGCGTAGAGACGTCGAACCAGCCTTCGGTTGATTTCTTTTCGGCGATGATGCGGCCGCAATCATGGATCAGGCCGTCGACCAAGGTGAGTTTGGCACCGTACTGCTCCACTTCAATCCGATTCGCCATCGGTGTATCGCGCGGCATGAACACGTGAGCTTCGATGCCGGCACGCGCGGCATAAGCCGCAAAAGAGCCGCCGGCGTTTCCCGCCGATGGAATCGCCGCCTTTTTTACGCCCAATTCTTTTGCGCGGGAGATCGCCAGCGCAAGGCCGCGATCCTTGAAGGAGCCGGTCGGATTTTGCCCTTCGTCTTTGATCCAAAGTTGGTGCAAACCCAGCTCGGTGCCGAGCTTCTTTGCGCGCAGAAGCGGCGTCCAGCCTTCGCCCAAAGAGACTAGATTGGCGTCATCTTGCAGCGGCAAAAGCTCGCGGTAGCGCCACAGCGAAGCGATTCGATGGTGGAGCGAAGACTTGTCGAAGGTTTTCGCGGTTTTGAGATTGTAACGAACCAGCAGAGGCGAACCGCAGGGGCAGAGGTTGAGGAGCTCAGATAGGCCGAAACTTTTTCTGACAACGCGCGCAAACAATTTCCTGTGCGAAGGACATGGGGAACCCAGCCGGGCAAAAATCTGCTACTCTGGAAGCCGATAGAGATCCTTTGCGCGTGAGTGGCTCAGCAGCTCGGCGTTGCGCAGCCGCAAAGCGAGCGTCCCGCGCCTGTGACCGGACGCGCGAATGATCTGATCGTAGATCGCGCGCTGCTCGGAAGAGAGTTCAGTTGCGTCGATATCTGGCAAGTCTCCCATGACGTTATCTCTTGATTTTTTTCGGTATAACTCCGAAAAAATCGAATGGCAAATGGGAGAACTGGTGTGGCGATCGGGAGACAGGGAGACGAGGAGAGAGGACAAACATTTGCACCATCGGCGAATTGCGCAACCGTAGATCGGCGCTTGACACCATAAGCCGATCGCAGCTACTAATCACATGTTTGCTACGATTGAGATCGGCGACAAATTTTCACCACGTTGGAAATAGCTTATCATGGCAGCGAAACTGAATTTATCCATGACCGCGCCATCCGTTGATCCTATCTCGGTGGCGGTGATCGCCAACCGCCTTACCGCCATTACCAAGGAGATGGGGCAGATCATGCTGCTCACGTCGCGCTCGCCGATCTTCAGCGAGTCGCGCGACTTTGTTACTGCGATCTTCGATGACCAGGCGCAATTGGTTGCCCAGACTTCTTATATTCCCGTGCTGCTCGGCGCGATCCCTTTCGCCATGAAGGCGATCTGTCGCAAATATCAAAACCAGGAGCTTCATGCCGGCGACGTGATCATCGCCAATGATCCTTACGAGGGTAACAGCCACCTTCCCGACGTTACCATCGCGCGCCCGGTGTTTTACCAGGAACGGCTCGCTTTCTGGTCAGTGACCAAAGGGCACCAGGCGGATCTCGGCGGCGCCGGTGTGGCGGGTTACAACCCGGCGGCCAAAACGGTTTGGGAAGAGGGGCTGCGTTTGCCGGCGATCAAGCTCTACGATCGCGGCACATACCAAAGCGACATCTGGGATCTGATCCTCTTAAACGTCAAGAGCCGTCATCTGGTCGAAGGCGATCTGCATTGTCAGATCGGCGCAACGGCGCGGGGCGAAGAAGCGCTAATAGAGCTGCTGGATCGCTACGGCAGCGCGACTGTAGAAGCAGCGATCGATTCCTATTTGAGCGCCACGGAAAAAAAGATGGCCGCCGCGATTCACGCTATCCCGGACGGCGCCTATTCCGGCGAGCGCGGGCTCGACAACGACGGCATTGAAATGGACCGCGTGGCGAACGTCCGCGTCGATCTCAAAGTCGACGGCCAGAGATTAAGCTTCGATTTTTCCCGCTCAGATAAGCAGACGCGAGGCTACGTCAACAGTCCCTTGGCGAACACGGCGTCGGTCTGCTTCCAGGCGCTGTTTGCCTGTATCGGTTCGGCGATTGCGATCAACGCCGGCTCGCTGCGCTTGATCGACATCGTCGCGCCGGAAGGTTCCATCGTCAATTGCCGTCCGCCGGCGCCGACGACGGCGTCGACGTTGCTCACTTGCGCAGCCATCGCCGACGCGATCTGGATCGCGCTGGCCAAGGCGGTTCCCGCCCAGTCGCAAGCCGGCTGGGGCCGCAGATGCGCGCCGATGAGCGCTGGGCACAACCCGCGCACCGGCCGAGCCTTCGTGTGCACGCATCACAATTGCAAAGGCGGCTCGGGCGCCACGGAAGGCTACGATGGTTGGAACCACACCGGTCCGGTGAGTAACATGGGCGGCTCGCGCGCCACCGACCCGGAGATTTTCGAAGTGGCGTACCCGTACACACTATTGCAATACGAGTTGGCGCCGGACACGGGCGGAGCCGGACGATGGCGCGGCGGCACCGGCGCCATGCTCCGCTGGCGCGTCGAAACGTCCGAGATCCAATGCGTCACTGTCGGCTCGGGCATGCTCGAAGAGACGCGCGCCTATGGTCTCCTGGGCGCTAAGCCGGGCTCGTTGCCGCGGATGAAAGTTATTTCGCGCGACGGCACGCAGCGAGAGCTAGGCGTCAATGCTTTTCACGCGATCGATGAAGGAGATACTTTCGAGCTCGTGTCTCAGGGCGGTGGCGGGTTCGGCGATCCACTGGAGCGCGACGCCGATCAAGTTCTACATGACGTCATTGACGGGCTGGTGTCGGAAGGAGCGGCGCTGGCCGACTATGGCGTGGCGATTGCCGGTGCGGATGGCAATCGTAAGATCAATTTGCAGGCGACCCAACAAGAACGCTCGCGGCGGAAGGCCGCGGAGCGAAAATCTGCGTGAACACGATAGCAATAAATCTCCCCCGGCCCCTCTTTTTCAAAGAGGGGTGGCTGCAATGGACTAAAAAGATTTCCCGGGCGCACATACCAATCCCGATTCCAATGGAAATGAACGTCTCATGATGATCAATCCTCAATAGCGAGGCTCGGAACTTGCCAAGACTTTTTGGTGCCGCAATTCTTGCTTCGACCCGCACCGCGCAATGTCCCGGATTAAAACAGGCTCTTTGATCGGTATCGACGTCGGTGGGACTTTTACCGACTGTGTTCTGGTGCAGGCCGACGGAAGCACCGTCGTCGAGAAGACTTTCACCACGCCGGAAGATCCTTCCAAAGGGGTGTTGGACGGTCTCGAAAAGCTCGCGAGCAAAACTGGGCTTCCAATTAATGATTTTCTCGCGGCGGTGATACGCATCGTGCACGGCACGACGATCACTACCAACGCCGTGCTTACCGGCCGAGGCGCCAAAACCGGCTTTGTCACCACCGAGGGATTTCGCGATGTGTTGTTGATGCGCCGCGGCGTGCGCGAGGATCAGTTCAATTCCAAATGCGCGCCGCCCGCGCCGCTGGTGCCGCGCTCTTTGAGCTATACCGTCGTCGAGCGCGTCGATTGCGAAGGGCGCGAGAATGTCCCGTTGGACCGCCAGGGCGTCGCGCGCAGTCATTCGACGCGCTTAAACGCGCAACGGCGTCGAATCGGTGGCGGTGAGTTTTCTCTTCTCGTTCTTGAATCCGGTCCACGAGCTCGAAGTCGCAGAAATTCTCAAAGAAGATTTTCCCACCGCCTATGTTTCGTTGTCGACCGAGGTGTTGCCACAGCTGCGCGCCTATGAGCGACACAGCGCAACCGCGCTTAACGCCTACGTCGGACCGATTCTGACCCGCTATCTCGAACGCTTGACGGCGCGTCTGGAGAGCGCCGGGTTTTACGGCCGATTGCTGATTATGCAGTCCAACGGCGGCGTGATGGCGCCCGAGATGGCTGCGCGCTTTGCCTGTCGCACGCTTTTGTCGGGACCGGCGGGCGGGCCGGTGGCGGGGATTTTTTGCGGCACGCGAGCCGGTCACCAGGATCTCATCACCATGGACATGGGCGGCACGAGCTTTGACGTTTCTTTCATCAAGAACGGCCAGGTTAGTTTCACGACAGAAGGATCGGTGGGCGGCCACGCGATGGCCTTTCCCGTGCTCGATATTCGCACCGTCGGCGCGGGCGGCGGCAGCATCGCCGTCGTCGATGAAGGCGGCGTGTTGCAGGTCGGGCCGGCCAGCGCCGGCGCCGATCCCGGACCCATTTGCTATGGCCGCGGCGGTACGGCGCCAACCGTGACCGACGCCGATCTGGTTTTGGGCTATTTGGGCGCGGATGACTTTCTCGGCGGCAAGTTTCGGCTCGATTTGGCCGCGGCTGAGAACGGTATTGCCGACAAGATCGCCGGGCCATTGGCGATCGACAGGCTGCACGCAGCGGAGGGCATCCATCGGCTGGTCAATACGACGATGGCCGACGCCATCCGATTAGTCTCGATCGGCGCCGGGCACGACCCGCGCCAGTGCGTGCTGATCGTCGCCGGCGGCGCCGGCGCGGTGCACGCCGCGGCGATCGCGGCGGAGTTGGGAATTCGTCATTTGCTGATTCCGCGCAACGCGTCGGTTTTCTGCGCGGCGGGAATGCTTTTGTCGGACTTGAAACACGACTATGTGCGCACCTTGTCCGGCGAGCTTACGAAAATTTCGCCGGAAAAAATTCACGCGCTTTACCGAGAGATGGCGGAGGAAGCGATCGAGACTCTGAGTCAAGAAGGCGTGCGCAAAGAAGACATCGAGCTATCCTACGGCGTCGATCTAAAGTACGTTGGCCAGTTCCACGAGGTGACGATCCCGTTTGCCGCGCCGGACGAAAGTTTCACCGAGCTCAAGAAGGCCTTCGATGCCCAACACCGCCGGCTCTATAGTTACAATTTGCCGGATCAGCCCGCCGAAGCGCTCCATTGGCGGCTCACCGCCGTCGGCCGAACCGAACGGCCGTCGTCGGAAAAGCGCACGACTCATTCGAGTCGATCGGTCGAGAGCAAACGGCGCCAGGTTGTTTTCGATGGCGTGAAGATCGAAGCACCGGTATTCGACGGCGCCGGGTTGGCGCCATCCATGACGGTGCATGGGCCGGCGATTGTCGAAGAGCCGACGACGACGGTGGTGATTCCGCCACAGTGGGAACTCTCGGTCAACGACTTTGGCGATTATGAAATGTCGTTCGATGATGGCGCGGTGAACGTCGCGCCGAAAACGTAGCGGCAGGTTTTAAATCGGCTCAACTCTGAGGAGATCTCTCGATGGCACTTTCTTTTGGCATCAGCTTCGCGCCCAATCATCCCAGAGAAGTCAGTGAATGGTGTCGCGCTTCCGAAGAGGCCGGTTTCGAGCGGATCGGCATGGTCGACTCGCAGGCGATCTATCGCGAGCTCTATATCAGCTGCGTTGCAGGGATGCAGGCGACGAAATCGATTCAGCTTGGGCCGCGGGTGACCAATGCGCTCACGCGCCATCCCACCGTGACGGCGAGCGCGCTTTTGACGTTGAACGAATTGGCGCCGGGGCGGGTCTTTGCGGGGCTCGGTACCGGCGACAGCGCAGTTTTCAATATCGGTCTAAAACCGGTGAAGCTTGCAGTGCTCGGCGAGTTTACCGCCTGTCTGCGGGCGCTGCTGCGCGGCGAGAGCACAAACTATCAGGGTCATGAGCTCAAATTGACCTGGGGCAAAGCGGATATCCCGATCTACATCGCCGGTCACGGACCGAAGACTCTCGAGCTCGCCGGAGAATACGCCGACGGCGTTATCGTCGGCACCGGGGTTGGCGACGACGTGGTGCGCCACGCCTATGCGTCGATCAGCGCAGGCGCCGCGCGCACCGGGCGAAAGCTCGATGATCTCGATGTCTGGTGGGCTTTGAGCGCGTATATCGGTAACAGTCGCGACGAAGCCTTGTCGGTGATCCGCATGCTGCTCGCCGCCAAAGCAAATCATTTGGCGCGCTTCCCGGAACAGGACAAGCAAGTGCCGCCGGAGTACAAGGATATCCTCGAGCGCATCCACAAAGGCTACAATTATTTAGAGCATCAAAAGCCCGGCGCAGGAACGACTAACGCGGCGCTGGTGCGCGAGAGCGGTTTGGAATCGTATCTTGCCGATCGCTATGCGATCGTCGGAACAGCCGACGATTGTCTCGCCACGCTCGACACGCATGGCGGGCTACGGCGTAAAAAAAATCTGGCTGAACGTTCACTTCGACGACAAGCTCGGCTTTATCCGGCGTTGGCGCGACTTGATGGCGCAGCTTAAATAATTTACGGAGAAAATCGTGCTGGGAGGTTCTCGAACTTCGCGTGGTCTTGCTAGCGGTCGGCATTATTGCCGTGTTATTCGCCGGTATACCCGACAATAGTTTCGCCCAGGAAATCTTCGTCGCTCATCCGGCGCTGACCTTCGGCGACATCCCTTACTATATCGCCAAGGAGAAAAATTTTTATCGCGACGAAGGCTTTCAAGTGAAAGACCTCTACATCCGCGGCGGCGTGACCGCTTCCCAGGCGCTGCAAGCGGGATCGGTTCATTTCACGCTCGCCCTCGGCACCGGCGTTCGGGCCGCGCTCTCCGGCATGACGATCAAGGCGATCATGGTTTATTGCGACAAGCCCTATCACTTTTTATACGCGCGCCCGGATCTCGGTGTGCGCGCGGCCGCGGATTTAAAAGGCAAACGGATCGCCGTGACCGGCTTGGGCTCGACGACTTATTACGCGACGCGCAAGGTGGTGGAGCGCCTCGGTCTCGATGCGGATCGCGACGTGCGCATCTTATCGGTCGGCGATATCTGGCCGGCGCTTGCCGGCGGCGCCGTCGAGGCCGGAC
Organism: uncultured delta proteobacterium; assembly: GCA_963755715.1. Lineage (GTDB taxonomy): Bacteria > Desulfobacterota > Binatia > UBA9968 > UBA9968 > DP-20. The sequence continues at coordinate 115,234 of CAVWLW010000026.1, read as the reverse complement.
TGATTCGGCCGCCGTTCACCAATATGGCGGATAAAATGGGAATGGTGCGCCTGGGCTACGTCGGCGATGCGATTCAGATGCCGATGTCGGGCCTGGTGACTTCCGAAAGGCTGATTCAACAACAAACGGAACTAGTGCGCCGCTTTATCAGGGGAACGGTGAAGGGTCTTAGGTTTTTTCTCGACAAGAAGAACCAGAGCGAAAGTATTACGGCGCTCAACCGCGTCACTCCCATGGAGCCCGAGGTCGCCAAGCAAACCTATGATTTCTACTACGGCATCATGACCAACGACGGCGTGCCGTCGGAGCGCTCGCTGATCGACGACTTCGAGCTGTCACGCTTGATGCTGCCGAAAACGGAAATCCAAAATGTTACGCGCCAGCAGGCGGAGCAGAAGATGTATGACTTTCGCTTGCTGCGAGAAATCATCAAAGGCTGAGTCAACGGCTCTCGAAAAGAGGATTCTTCACCAGCAGGGTGCTGCAAAAGAACTCGGAATGCTTCGACAAGCTCAGCATGCACGGATTTCTCTCAGCTGTTGCAAGTTTTTCCCGTTTGTCCTGAGCCTGTCGAAGGGACTCCGAATGACTTCAATCCCATTCATGATGTCCCGGTGAAAAAATCGAACTTCACCGTGTTTAGAGGGAAGTAACTATGACTGACTTGAGAGAGTTCTTGAAGGGAACAGAAAAGCTCGGCGAGTTGAAAACCGTGCGCAACGCCGATTGGAACCTGGAAGTCGGCGCGATCACTGAAATCTCCGGCGCGGAGCCCAATCCACCGGCGCTGCTCTTTGAAGATATCAAGGATTATCCGCCGGGATTTCGCATTCTAACGAACATGTTTCAAACCCAGTCGCGCACCGCGTTGGCTCTTGGCTTGCCGACTACTCTAAGGGGCGTCGATCTAGTGCGCGCAGTCAAAGATATTTTGAAGTCCGTGGCGCCGCTGCCGCCGGTCTTGCGCGACAACGGACCGATCCAGGAAAATTTTTTCGCCGGCAAGGACGCCAACGTTTTGCGCTTTCCCGCGCCCAAGCTGCACCGCGAAGACGGCGGCAGATATCTCGGCACGGCCGACGCAGTGATTACGAAGGATCCGGATGCGGGCTGGGTCAATCTCGGCACCGCCCGCGTTCAGGTGATCGATGAGCAGCGGGTTTCTCTTTACGTGTCGCCGGGAAAACAGACCCGTTTGATCGCGCAGAAATATTGGGAGCAGGGACGCGCCTGTCCGGTGGCCTTGGTCTGCGGCATCGATCCGGTGTTGTTCGCGGTGGCAGGCGTCGGTTTACCCTGGGGCATGTCGGAATACGATTTCGCCGGTCATATTCAAAAGTCTCCGGTGGAAGTGATCCATGGCGAAATGACCGGGCTGCCGATTCCCGCCGGGGCGGACATTGTGCTCGAAGGAGAAATCCCGCCACCCGAAGTCGAATCGGAAATGGAAGGGCCATTCGGCGAGTGGACCGGCTACTACGCCTCGGGAACGCGCCCGTCGCCGCTGATTCGAATCAAATCGGTTTACCATCGCAACGATCCGATTCTCACCGTGCTGCCGGATTTCAAGAGTTATCCGTTGTCGAGTTATTTGTTTTTGGTTTTCTGCGCGGCGGGCTTATGGAACGAAATCGAGCAAGCCGGCATCACCGACATCAAAGGCGTGTGGCTCGCCGAATGGGGCATGCGCTTCTTTCAGGTGATCTCGCTCAAACAACGCTACGGCGGCCACGCCCGGCAAGCGGCGCACATCGCTCTCGGCGCGCGCGAGGGCGGCTATCTCGGCCGTTTCGTCGTGCTCGTGGACGACGATATCGATCCCGCGAACATGGCCGACGTCATGTGGGCCGTGTGCACCCGCTGCGATCCAAAGACCGGCATCGAGATCGCGAGTAATTGCTGGAGCAGCCCCATCGATCCGCGGCTTACGCCTGAACAGCGCAGCGCCGGCGATTTCACCAACTCGCGGGCGATAATCGACGCGTGCCGGCCTTTTGCCTGGCGCGATAAGTTTCCCAAGGTTCATTCCATCGATCCCGGTTACCGGGACGAGATCAAGGCGAAGTGGAAAGAAATTTTTAGTTAGCTCTCACCGCGTTAGCACATAGTAGATTATTGACGCGCCGAGCTCCAAAATGGGTGTTCCGCGAGAATTCTTGGTCCGTGTTGACAGATGTAAAACATAGAATAAATTTGCAAAAGGTCGCGAAACTCTCTGGGGCATCAATGAAAAAGATCGCGTTACTCGTTGCGCTTATGCTGATTACAATGTCATCGCTTGCCGCGTCGGCACAAGAGCAGCGAATACGGGTCGGCTTCTCGGCGATGAGCGGGTCGATGGCTTGGCTGTGGACCGCGAAAGAGGGCGGCTATTTCGAACAGCATGGCCTCAAAGTCGATCTTGTTTACGTCGGCGGCACGGCGCAGCTGTTTCAATCGATGCTCGCTGGCGAGATCGCCTTCGGCATCGGCGGCGGTCCGGCGATCATCCATGCCAATGCGCAGCGAAGAACGATCATCGGCGTGGCGGGAAGTCTCAATCGCATGGTCATGAAGATGATGGCTTCGCCGCAGATCAAAAGCCGCCGCGGACATTCCCGGCAAGCGGATCGCGATTACCCGATACGGCACGACCACGGATTTTTCGGCGCGGTTGTTTCTCAAAAATTGGGCGCCGGCGGCGGAAAAGGACGCGGTGATTCTTCAGGTCGGCAGCATTCCCAACGTGCTCGCCTCGCTGCGGAGCGGCACGAGCCAGGTCGGCGCGCTGTCGCCGCCGGCGCATTTACAGGCGGAGAGGCTGGGCTTCGCCGAGCTGATGGATCTGTCGAAGAAGGACATTTATTATCCGTACACTTACGTGACGGTGAGCGCGGCTTTTCTGGAGAAAAACGGCAATCTCGTCAGGCCGTTTTTGGCGGGCGCCGTGGAAGGCATCCGGCGTTTCAAAAACGACAAGCTCTTCGCCAAACGCCAGATCGGCAAATACCTCGAGTCGAAGACGATAAAGTCTTGGAAGAAACCCACCAGCTCTTTGCCGACCTGTTTGAGCGAGTGCCTTATATCAGACGGGAAGGGCTCACCAGTTTGATGCAAATCCTCGCCGAATCTGATCCCAAGATGGCGGCGGTGAAAGTCGATTCCCTGGTCGAAGACCGCTTCGTGCGCGATCTCGAGAGCAGCGGTTTTATCAAGAGCATTTATCGATAGAGTCGTTCATGCGCGGTGTAATTGTTAGTTCGCCAAACTTTGGTGTACGCCCCGCACACACGACATCGCTTATTGAGCGGTCCCTTGATCTAAGTTTATTAAACGGTCGCGTCACTTCCGAGTGACTTCCTTGAGCAGTTTGTGCCAGCCTTCCAACGCTTCTTCGTATTGGGCTATTGTCCCGCCTTTTTCCGGATACCAACGCTTAAATCCATAATCTTTCTTGGCGCTGCCGAAGTACAAATCTTCGAGCAATTTTTGTCCCTCGGGACTCAAGAGAAAATCGGCAAAAAGAAGCGCAGAGTGCGGCCGCGGCGCGTTCACGTATACCGCCGCGCCGCCGGCGTTGGCGACGACCAGATCCATCGGCACCCAAGCCACCGGTGCGCCGCGTTTGGCGGCGACGTTGGTGGCGCTGTAGAACTGGCTCGGCGATGCGAAGATTTCTCCCGCGGCGACAAGCTGAGTGAGAGCGCTGCCGGCCATCATGTGCATTCTGATGTTTTGTTCTTTTAGTTTTTTAACAAAACCATCGCCTTTGGTCTTCACCATGGCGCCGACGATGCGCGCGCCGGTGTCGTCGCCGGATAATCCCATATTATCTTTCAGCCCAGGGTCGGAGAAGCCCATCAAAGTTTTTCGGCACGTCGGCCGCGTTCAAAAAATTCTTGTTATAAGCGAATCCGATGTACGATTCACGCGCGATAGTCCAGTAAACGAGATTCTTTGGCCCATTTTCCTTGGCGTCGTCGGGAAATCCGCCGAGGTGCGGCGAAGTATAAGGCAGCAGCAACTGATTATCACGGAAGGTCAGCAAACCCGGCAGCGTCGTTTCGATCGCATCAGCGATGTGGCGCTTCGCTTTGGCCTCGGTGAGGAGTCTTTGCGCGAGCGCCGACGATCCGGTGCGAAACGTCTCGACTTTTACACCGGGATATTTTGCTTCGAATGCGCCGGCGATTTGCTTGTTTTGCTCAGCGGCCAGAGTCGTGTACCAGACGACTTTGGCTTCGCGTTTGGCGCCATCGAGCAGCAAGCGCTCGCGATCCGACCCGATGTAGGCGGCTAAATCGGCCGCAGACGATGGTTTATTGGCTTGGCTCCATACGGGTGCGTTGACGATGAGGGGTAGGACGAAAAGGGTGGCGATGAGGGCCTTCATATTAAAAAATTGCGAGTAACGGTGATTGCTTGTCCGAGAGAGGCTCCCATTTGATGCTTCTAAGCAAATGGTTCCTTGTCACCGGGCACGGACACGGCGAAGGCGTTGAGCGTCATGGCGACCATGGAGTAGAAGCCGATCGCGCTGACGAGCTCGACCATCACTTGTTCGCCGAACAGCGCCATGCCGCGTTGGTAGCTTGCGTCGGACAACGTTCGGGTGGTGTTGAGCTCCATCGTGATGTCGTAAACCAACCGTTCGTCGTCGCGGGTGAAATCCGGCACGCGGCGCTCGCGGATGGCTTGGACAATCTCGGGCGCGATACCGAACTTGAGCGCGTGGGGCTCGTGGATGAACCAGGCATACTGCGCGGTGGCGAAACGCGCGGCGACGAGAATCATCAACTCGAGCAAGCGCCGTTCGAGGTTCACGCGCGAAGCGAACATTTCTTGTAACTTGAGCGTGTTCTCGCACAGCTCGGCGTTACGCAGCCAGACGGCGAAGGGCCCGCGCATATGGCCGCGCTCGCGCATCAGCCGGTCGTAAATCACGTGCTGTTCGGGAGAGAGTTGGGTTGCGTCGATTTCAGGTAAGCGTGGCATCTCTAATCCTTGAAGGTCGTCCCGTCCCAAGCGTTTCAGTCGTTCCAATCGTTCAAGTCCCCAGTTTCTTTCGATCGGGGCTCAGAACAGGCTGTCCTCCCCCGCGGCGCGGATTTCGGGTCAAGGCCAATGCCGTTTGGGCATCTCATATCGAGTTTTGCGCCTACTTGTAAAGCCGATCGACAAAGCCCGACTTGCCGATCTCCGCGAGGACGGAATTGTCGATGAACGCTTCAGGCTTCGCCGTCTTCGCCGTGGGATGTGTCGCGAAATTGAGCATCGTTTGCACAGCCGCGGCCGGGACTAGCGGCAATCTTTCCCAGGCCGGTAAGAACGTCTGATAGGAATTTTCCAAGTCGGCCACATCGGTGGTCTTGGTATACTTGCCGATAATTTGTTTGGTGTAATCGGGATCGGTGCGGGAAATCTTGATGCCTTCGAGATACGCTTGCAAAAACCGCCGCGCGTCGTCGCGGCGCGTCTTGACATATTCCTTGGTGCTAGCGAGGGCGGCGTGAATCATCGGAATATTCTGCTCGGTGACGTTGACCAATTCCTTCAATCCGGCGTGTTGCGCCTTCAAAGTCGTCGGTGAAGTGAAGATGCCGGCATCCGCGTTTCCCTGATTGATGCCGGCCAGGATCTCCGCCATGCCTTTCAGATAGATTAACTTGACGTCTTTGCCCGGCGTCAGGTGCGCCTGCTGGAGCAGAACCCGAGCGGCGAAGTCGGTAGTCGCGCCCGGCACGGTCACTGCCAACACCTTGCCTTTCAGATCGGCCAGCGAAGCTATTTCCGGTTTCGCATAAATGGACATCACGGCTCGATTCATAATGCCGGCGATATAGACGACCGGCTCGCCGTTCAATCCCGCTTCGACGATTTCACCGCCGGGATTGATGATGTCGAGATTTTTGCCGATGAGGGCTTGAGTGGCCGTGGCGGGGGCGATGTAGCGGAGATCGACGTTCAAGCCGTATTTGCTGAATAAATTTTTATCGGCCGCGATCCACAACGGAGCAAAGGCGCCGCTGATGGCCGCGTAGTTCGCCCGCACTGCGGGGGCATCGCCTCCATGTGCTCGGAATGCGCCGAAGACGACCGCAAAAAACAGACCTAAAAAAGCAACTGTTTTGATTGTCGATAAATTGAATCTAAGCGATTTCTCGGATGGTCTCATTCAGCCTCCAGATAGTTGTGAAATTCGTTGGGAAGCACGGCATGCGAGCCGTGTCTGCTCGCGGATTTAACGATCGTGCTTCAAGATGGATAGAAAATTGTCGGCAAACACTTTCTTCAAGTCGTCTTCTTTGAGCTTGGCGGCTTTCGTTACATGCTTGGCGATTTTCTCGACTTCCATGGCTAGAGGATTATACGGGTGATCGGAGCCGAAGAGAATTTTGCTGGTGCCGACGCCGCGAAACGCTTCGAGAAGAAGCGGCATCCAACCGACGACCGACGTTTCCAAAAATATGTTTTCGTTCTGCCGGGCGACGGCCACCGCCAGTTTTACATATTCCGACACGCCCATGTGTCCGAGAATGACGGGCACATCCTTATGCTGGGCGGCCAGCTCGGCGATCACTCCGGGCGATGCTTTGCTCGACATCCCCGTGTGAAAAATAATCGGCACATGATAGCGGCGCGCCGCGTCATAGATGGGCTCCATCAACTCGGCTTCGTTGGGATCGAAGAACTCGATTTCCGGATGAAGCTTAATGCCTTTTAGTTTCAATGTGCCGAGACAATGGTCGAGAGACTTCGCCGTAGCTTCCGGACCAAAATTGGGATTGATCCGGCAAAAACTGATGATCCGTTTCGGATACTTGGCCATTTCTTCGGCCATGATCTGGTTCGCTTCGGAGTAGTCGGTGTAGGACGCGCCCAAGGGAAATGCTACCGCGCAGTCCAAGCCCGCCTCATCAAGATTGCGCACCAAATCGTCGCCGAGAAAGCTTGCCACGCCATGTCCCAATGGAGTCTTGCGTCGTCCTAAATGAGAATGCGAGTCGATCGCATAAAATTCCGAGCCGTTGATGCGTAAAGCCATTTCTCTTCTCCTCGATTGTTGGCAAATATCGGCTGTGTTTGGTTATCGATTCCCAGTAGGACTATTCATGTGCCGCCGCCGCCCTCATTCTAACGGACTCTCGGTAAGTCACTCGTTCGCCGGCGCCGCTGAATCCCGTCAGATGGGTTGGCGTGACGTTATTAAATCGGAGCATGACGCCACAAGGGATTATTTGGAAACCGACGGCGTATTTTACATCGCGTAGTATGCCGCGCAGTTATCCCAGAGGATTTTTCGTTTGTCGGCCTCGGCGAGCGGCAGCTTGAGAAAATGATTGACCGCCTCGGGATATCGAGAATCGACGTGCGGATAGTCCGTAGAAAAAACCAAATGGCCGTTGCCGACTTGCTCGATGACGTTGTTGGCGATCACTTCGTCGGGCTCGATCGAGACGACGCAGTGGCGCTTGAAGTAGTCACTGGGCTTCATTTTTAGATCCGGCGCGAAGACATCGCCGTCCAATTCCCAGGCCTCGTCAAGACGCCACAAAAGCCAGGGCAGCCAACTGCAGTTGGCTTCCAAAAATGCCACGCGCAGTTTCGGGTGGCGCGCGAACACGCCGCCGCCGCAGAAGCAGCCCAGAGCGAGCATTTGCTCGATCGGCTGGGCGAAGACTCGGCGCAGCATGAAATTGGGCTCGAGGCGCTCGCCGACCTGGTTCTTACCGGTGCCGGTCGATTCATGAAAGCCGAGGGACAGATTGAGCGCTTCCAAAGCGTCCCACAAAGGGTCGTAATAATCGCTTTGCCACTGGTGATCGACCAAAGGATTGGCGCGCAGAAAAATCGCGCGAAAGCCGAGTTGCTCGGCGCAGCGGCGCGCTTCGCTCACCGCGTCTTCCATGCTGTAGGGCGAGATCATGCCGGCGCCGATCAAGCGCTTTGGGTCCTGCTGACAGAAGTCATACATCCAATCGTTGTAAGCGCGCGCGATTGCAGCGGCGAACTCGGCGTCCAGTCGATCGTCCACTAGCGCTCTTAACCCCCGAGTGGGGTAGAGAACGGCGATGTCGATGCCCTCGATGTCCATCGCTTCGAGCTGGACTTCGGAGGTCCAGCCGCGCGCGGCATCGTTGCCGAAGATATCCTGTTTCGCTTCGAAATTTTTGCCCCGGGACGTATCGTTTTTCGGCGTCGATTTGTGCGCCCATTCGGTGCCGTCGGGATGGACCAAGCGCAGGTCGCGCACGTTCTTACTGGTCACGCCGCGCGGCGCGCGGTCTCGAAATTTTTTGTCGATATATTTCTCCCACAAATCCGGCGGCTCCATGATGTGCATGTCGCTGTCGATGATCTTAAATCCGTTTTTTGCCACGGGTTACCCTTTCCGAAGGCTAGTGATTGTGACGGGTTTCAGGTCGGGTTCAACTCGAAACCCGTAACCTGGAACTAGCTATATAGTCCGTATAACGCGGCGGCGTTTTCACGGTAGACTTTGTTTTTCATTTCGTCCGTCAGATGGCCGGAGTCCTTTGTGATAATTTCCTCGGAGAACGGCCAGGTGCTGTCGGGATGCGGATAGTCCGAGCCCCACATGATATGGCCTTCCCCGAAAAATTGGATCAGATGCAGTCCCACCAAGTCGGTTTGAAAAGTCGCCCAAACTTGACGTTTGAAGATCTCGCTCGGCATATTTTTCAGGGGAATCTCGGCGGCTTTCCGCCGCTCGAATTGCCGCTTGTAGCGGTAATCCATCTCCTGCACGACGAACGGGATCCAGCCGATGGCGGATTCGGCAAGGCAGAACTTCAACTTGGGATGGCGTTCCAAGGTGCCGAAGTTGAACATATTGACGAAGGGATTGAAAAAAGAAGTGGCGCCGTTGCTCAGCCCCATGTCGAAAACGCCCTGGCGCTCGCCCGGTTTGACGGCGTCGATCGTCGCTCGGACCGTGCCCGTCTGAGTGCTGCCGCCGACGTGGTAGGATACGACGATGCCAGCCTCTTCGGCCGCGTCCCAAAACACGTCCCACGGTTTTAGGTTCATCTCAAGTGTAACGTCATTGACGAGAAAGTTCGCTTCGCGAAAGCCCAGCTTGGCCACCCGGACGACTTCGTCTCGCGCCGCCTCGGCATCGACCGAGGAGAGCATGGCGACGGGAAAGAAGCGCTTCGGCGCGGTCTTGCCGAAGTCCAGCGCCCAATCGTTGTAAGCTTGCACGCAAGCGTTTCTCAATTCGGGCTCGCCTACCTGCATGGCGATGATCGGCGGAAACATAAGCGACGCTTCGACGCCGTCGCGATCCATATCCGTAATCCGTTTGTCCGTCGTCGTCGGACGGTGCGCTTCACCGACGCCGCCCCGATCGAGAGCGAGCCGGGTACGATTGGATCCTGGCGAACCAGCGCTCGCCGCGATAGTCCGCCCAGGTCTCGCCGTCGCACACCCAGTACTCGCCCTTCTCGCCGCGATCTTCGACGTGCGGCGCGCGTTCCAGCAAGCTTTTGGGCAGGCGCGCTGTCCATAAGTCTCTGGGTAAATATCCCAAGTCGATGTGATCGTCGGCTGAGATCTTGGTTTTCGCCATTCTGTTCTCCTTGTGTGATGCGCAGTTGAGATTTTTCTGGGACGAAGCCGATTCTCACAATAACTACATGGCTCTGTCAAGCTGCGCGGCAGATTGATACAGGTTCACTTTGATCCGAATCTCTCATTTCATGCGACTTCATGAAACCCCATTCCCGGCGGCGGCGAAAAGGGACTAGATCAGCCGAACTGGTAGTTCGAAATGTCTTTGTCGAGTGGTACAATGTTTTGGCGCTACACGGTTCGAAATGCGCTTCACGCGCTCTGGGAGTAAAACTTATGAGAAATTTATCGTTGCATACGTTGGGAATGCTCTTCATGGTGCTTGTGTTCGGCGCATGCTCGGCCACTACGCCGATTGTCAGTGAATGGCGCAATCCTGCCTACACCTCGGGTTCCTTCAAGCGGATCATGGTCGGCGTTTTAGGTGGGGACACCAGCGTCCGGCGCAACTTCGAAGATGAATTCGTTGCGCAACTCCGGCCCGCCGGTATCGATGCATTGGCTAGTTATCAATTCACTCCCGACAGCGAGAAAATCGATGAGGTTGCGCTCAAAGAGGCGGCGTTGAAGGCTGGCGCGGACGCGCTGCTTTTCGCCCGGCTGATTCGGGTGGAGCAGAAGAGTCAGTACGGGCCGGGTTATTTTCCCAATACCTCGTTCGGTATTTTTGGTTCAAACGTCGGCGCCAGCTGGTCTGGTATGGGCGGCGCGCCGACTGTTTACCACTATAACGAATATGTTTCGGAAACTACCCTGCAGGACTTAGGCAAGAACGAAATCGTCTGGACCGGCACGATCAAAACGACGGAGCTGGAAAATGAGCGAACCGCGATCAAATCGTACGTCGAAGCGGTGATGAAAACCCTCCAAGAAAAGAATCTTCTCGGCAAAGGCGGCATCTGATCGACCATCCTTGAAATCTAAACCTCTGCGCCTCGCTCGGGAAGACTAATCGGCAGAGGCGCGGGGGTTTGCAGAGAGAAATTTTGCCTTGCAACGGAACAATGGCTGGGCATAGGGTGCTGCATGGACGGAGTCATCGAGCGAGAAGGAGAATGCCATGCCGAGAATCACTCTAGATCTCAATAATGCTGAAGACTGTCGCAAGATCAAAGGACAATGGCGCGTCGGCCATGGCCTTGTGCCCGGTCAGCCTAACGAAGGACTTACCGCGCAGCTGCTGAACACGCCCGCCCGTTTGCCGGATTACGACGACTCCGGCTGGGAGATCTGCGCCAACATCCGCAAGAGCATCTCGAAGGGATTCACCTTCGCCTGGTACCGCATCACCGTCGAGCTGCCCGAAAAAGTCAACGGCGTCGATGTCGCCGGTTTTCGCGTCTGGTTTGAAACCAACGTCGATAACTATGGCGAGGTGTGGATCGACGGCAGGATCGACCGCGCCACCGGGGTGATCGTGGGCATCAATGCATCGCAGCGCGTAGAAGTAGACAACAAGGCCGCGCCGGGAACCAAGCATGTCATCGCTTGCCTGGTGGCGAACGGCCCGCTCGCCGAGCCGCGCGGCGGCATCTTTATGCGCTATGCGACGTTGTCGTTCGAGACGGCTGGATAATACCGCTTAAGGATTTCGCTGTGAAGTGTCCTGCACGGCGATACCGTAACCCAAAAACAACGATTTACCGCAGAGACGAGAGAACGCAGAGGGGACGAGTAAAATAATCTCTGCGAACTCTGTGCCTCCGCGGTGATTCCAACCGAGATGTTGTGTGCCTTCGCTACTGAATGCCGGCGGCGGTAAGAAGGACTTTTGCGGTCGGGGATGCGAGGAAACGCATGAACTGCTGTGCAACCTCGGTCGTCGGCGATGAGAGCCGCGACGTAAGTTGTGTAGTTCTGAATCTCAGCCGGCAGCGGGCCGGCGAATTTTACTCCACGGTTCTCGTTCTCGATGATGACGGTGGTCGCGCCCAGACCGATTTCACGGCCCTTGCCCTTGCTGACGTGATCGAGGACGGCGGCGAAATCAGGATAACGTGTCGCTTTGTCTCTGATCGACGCGCCGATGCCGAGCGATTCGAAAAGCGTCTCAAGATAGGTCCCGGTCGAAGCTTGGTTGTAAACCACGGACTCCGCGCCGAGTAGCGACTGCTTGAAGCCGTCGACGTTGGAAATGTCCGGCAATGGCTCACCATTGCGCACCAAAACGCCGACGCCAATTCGGCCAAGAGTTATCGCCTTGCGCGCCGCGTATTTTCCGGATTTCACGAGCTGTTCGAGCAAGCCGGGCGGCGCGATCACGACATCGACTGATTCGCTCTCGCCAATTTGCTTCAGAATCGCCGGAGCCGTCGCGAAAGAGACTTGGACTCTGTTGCCGCTGTCGCGTTGAAACGCATCGATGACTTTGGTCAGTCCGGGTTTCACCGCCCCGGCGCTGAGAATTTTTAACTCATTTGACATGAAATTGCTTTGTCGCGAGTAGCGGCACCGTCGATCGACGGTGCCGCCAAAGTCGGAAAAACTCAAACCTTCGGTTTGTAAATATAGCCGTAGGTGAGATTGCTGCGCGCGGCGCCGTTCCTCTCGTAATCCTCTTTCAGCTGCGCAAAGCGATCATTATCCAGCGCCGAGCGCTGCTGCGCGTTGAAATGATACAGGCGAGCGTTGTTTTCGCCGAAAATCGCGCGCTTGACCGGGCCGTCCGCCGGGCCGAGCGGCTTGAAGCCATGTTTTTTCTGCATCTCCTCGGGGATTTCCAAACGGCGCAGCGCTTCGATCTGCCACTGCGGCGAGCCGGTCCACACGGCGTCCGACCCCCACACCACGTGATCGGAGCCCAGCCCTTTGACTAACGTGCCCATCATGAAGGCGCAGATCCGCGGATCGGCCATCGTGCTCTGGGCGAAGATCTGGCCAAGGTCGCCGTAAACATTTTTTACGCCGTATTGCTCTGGTATTTCGGCAAGATCGTTAACCCACTCGATGCGTCCGGTGCGGTTCAGTTGCTCCAAAGCTTCCTCGGCGGTGCCGCCGCCGGCCCAACGGTAGGCAGAATGATAGATGATGAAATTCAACTGCGGCCAATCCTTTGCCGCCTTACCCACATCGCCGACGTGACAGTAGCCGACCAGATGGGGGAACTGCTGCTCGACCGATGGCGGGAACAATCCCTTATGAATACAAACATTGACCACACCCGGATGGTCCTTGCTCCATTTCACCAACCGCTCGTAAAACGGATACATGAGTTTCTCGTTATCGAGCCGATAGGGGTGTTTCGAAAGATTCTTGTTGGTGTTGTCGCCGATGGTGTAACCCTTCCACGAATCGGGTTTGAGCTTCTCCATCTCCTCATCGACCTTGTCGAGCCAGCCCGGCCAGCCCGGTGTCATGATCGCGTGGGAGAACATGCGCTTGGTGCCGGCTTCTTTGTTGACCTTGGCGCGCGCATCGAACTTCATTTCATTCGTCAGGAACCAATCGCGCGGATCTTCCGATGCCGAACCGCTGATGCAGGCGACTTTGGTGTCGCTGTCGAGAAACACTTCCTTAAAATAGTTGGCGAACTTGAGATCTTCGATAGTCTGCGGTTTGCCTTGCAATGCCGGATTCCAGCCTGCTTTGCCGACGGCTTCGCGCTGGCGCACGAAGTTGGTGATGCGCGTGTCGTCGCGCAGAAAATGGGTGTGCATGTCCATGACGAATTGATTGGAAAGCGCCTTGGCGCGCTCGCCCGCCATCTCCGGGATCGCCGCCTCGGCGCGGCTCGCGTCGTAGAGCTCGCCGTAGGTTTCGTTCATGGCGACAAATGCGGCGGCCATGCCGGCGGCGGTTTTAAAAAAAGCGCGCCGGGACATGCCTTGTCTACGCGCCAGCTCGCCGCCGAATTCTTTGATGCGCGCCTCGAACTCGCGCTGTTTTTCGGTCTGCGGCGCGGGCATGAATTCATCGCTGGATACCGACTGAGTCGGTATCGGCGACGGGTAGGCGAAAGTTTCAGCGGGTAACAACCGATTCAGTTCTTCAGCGCTAAGAAATCCCATAAAGGCCTCCTTAGGTTGGTTGGGGACCGGCGACTTCGGCTCACGATAGGGCAGGTGGGTGATGCGCGTCAAGGGAGGTATTGATTCGTTTAGAATCTCCACAGCTCACATAGCCATATCAGATTCGCCGCTTTTGCTGGGAATGACAGCCGAGTAGACGATCTATCATTTCATGTGTTTGCATCTCGGCAGCGAGAGGAGGCATCTGATAAGTAAGGTATCAGCGACAAATAACTTCGAGGAGACTATTATGGAAGCAGCAGGATTGGTCCGCCCAAGCCGCACATTTCATGGCTGGTTCAGCATTTGTCACGCGTGCAGGACGCCAACTTTTCCGGTTTGTTGGAGCGCCCGCAATTATGGATCGCAGACGGTTGGTATGCGCGCTTCAATATGCCGCCGGACCCGAAGGACTACGGCTCCGGCCACAGACATACGCGGGCGCAAGTGGAAGCGTTCACTATTACCGACAAACCGCTTTTGCTCGATTATCTCGACGCCGTCTGCGCTCAAACCAAGAGCTATCTCGCGACGGTATCGAACGCTGATCTGACCGGGTACTCAACGAACGGCAATATCAACCGCTGCCGACGTTGCGCATTCGGCTTGCCAGTGTCGTCAACTGCAACACGCGCCACGCCGGTCAAATCGAATATCTGCGCGGTCTGGTTAAGTACCGGGGCTGGTTTCCGGCGGCGGAAAAAAGTAGCCGGGCAAAGGGCAGTGGTTTTTTCCGGCGCGACGTTGCAAAAGAATTTTCTCGCTCACCCGTTCAAGTCAAAGCCGTACAGCTTGGCCGTATTGCGGCATAGGATTTTCTGCTTGTCGTCGTCATCGACGAGCTGGAAATCCTTGGCGATCTTTTCGCGCGAATGGGGCCAAAAAGTCGCGCTGTGGGGAAAGTCCGATGACCAGAGAAGATTTTCCACGCCGATGTCGTGGCGATGAGCAACGCCGAAGGCATCATCGATAAAAGTCGCGTAGAGCTGGCGGTGAAAATATTCGCTCGGTTTGAGCGTAAGCTTGGTCGGAAACGCGCTGCCATGAACGCGCGCCCCTCGAGCCTCGAAGCGTTCGTCCAGGCGGCGCAGGAAATAGGGAAGCCAGCCGCAGTTTAATTCCGCCGAGACGACTTTAAGACCAGGGAAACGCTCCAGTACGCCGGACATGATCAACGTCGAAAAAGTGCCTTCGACTTCGTGCGAATTGATGCCCGCCGCGATCGTCCGTTTTTTCGCGCTGGAGTCCCAATCGACCCAGCGAAAGCCGGCGAACTCGTGCAGGCTGAGGGGCATGGAAAGTTCCTGCGCCGCGGCCCAAAAGGGATCGTAAGATTCCGCGTAAAACGGCAAATCTTCCGGCGGCGAAGCCCACACGATCGCCCCGGCCAAACCTTTCTTGGCGCAGTCCGCTAGATCTGCAGCAGCCTGCTTGGGGTCGTAGAGCGATATCAGGGCCAAGCCTTTGAGGCGCGCGGGCGAATGACTACAAAACTCGGCGAGCCAATCGTTGTAAACCTGGAAGCAGGCTCTCTGAAATCCGGCCTCTTTAATCCAGAACATGCGAAACCCCAGAGTCGTATAGAGCACGTCGCCCGCTACGCCGTCCTGATCCATGTCTTTGACCCGCTGCGCGGGATCCCAGCCGCCGCGGTGCGCTCCGGCGTACGAGAAGCCTTTCAATAATTCGTGCAATTCTTCGAGCGACTTGTTGGCGCCGAAGCCCAAGATCACGTTGTGCGGTTCGCGATCGGGCTCAATAAACCACCAGGCGCCGGGCCGTCCCTGGTATTCCGTCTCCATATGCGGCGCGATATCCCGGTATTTTGCCGGCAAGCGCTCCTGCCAAAGGTTCAATGGTTCGCTGACATGCGAGTCTGCATCCAGCAGGGTGGTCTGTGTCATATTTTTCTCCTAGTTTTACGCGCGCGCCTGAGATTCATCGAGTCACGCGAGTTCAACGTAAAGTAGGACAGACATGAATGGCGAGTCAAGGAGGACAAGGGGGAGGTGATTTACTTGCGCCTTCGGTTCGAGTTAATTATAAAGTCCGCCGCCGTGAGGGATAGGTAATGGACTCATTTTGCGCGCCGGCGCAGAGCGCGCGTAAAGTAACGATACGAAGATTCCTCGGCCTGATCGGAGTCATCCCGAACGAAGTGAAGGATCTGATGTTAAATTGTGTTCCTCGGAAAGGGGTGTACTTTGCCTTTTAGCTACGTGCAGTTCATGACCGACCTGATGGCGCCCAAGCCTTATCCTCGGCAGCCCGATTTCGCGCCACCTCGCCTCGCGCCGCTACGAAAGCCAATTTCCCAATCGACGATCGGCATCTTCACCAGCGCCGGCGTTCAATTGCGCAACGATGTTCCTTTGAAGGAAACCAACGATCTGTCCTACCGGCTGATCGATCGCGGGACTCCTTACTCGGCGCTGACGGTCGCGCATCAGACTCCGGTTCGAAGCTGGGCGCTCGAAGATCTGAATGTCGCCTTTCCGCGTGACCGCTTGATCGAGTTGGAAACCGAGGGTGTCATTGGCCGCCTCGCTCCCCGGGCGGTTTCGATGGTCGGATCGATCGCCAAGTTCAGCGAACTACTCAAGACCACGGTTCCCGCCATCAAAAAAGAATTTGAAACCCAGGGCGTCGATCTCGTTTTTCTCTTTCCGTTCTGACCTGCCTGTCATCGGTCCGTCGGACTGATCGCCAGAGCATTGGAAGCGCGGGGCTTGCCGACACTATCGATGAGCACTCTGTGGGAGGTCAGCATGGCGTTTAAACCACCGCGCACGGTGTTTTTGGACTTTCCCCTCGGTTGCCCGGCAGGAAAACCTAACGAACCCGAGCTCCAGCGCGAAATTTTGCGAGCGGCTCTGACAGCGGCTCCGGGGTTTGATGAAACTTGGCGAATGGTCGAGCTGCCTTTTCAGTGGTCCACTGACGGCCGTCGAGACTGGGAGGAGACCGTGAAAGAAATGTATCGTAATGGATTAAGCACGGTCGCACGCCACGTTACCGATCACCAGGCAGTGGGCGAATCGCTGCTCGATAACGAGAAGGAATTCGCTGTTCGCTGTAACTGCTGACGTGTGAACTCGTCTCACAACTCTCAACGGTTTTTATATACCTGATTAATAAATCCCTCACGGACCAGCCGGTCAATGATGGAATTGTCGGCGAAGGTTTCGATCGGCAGGCCTTTCTTGCCCATGAATTCCAGCGTGGTGGAGACCGCGTCGGCGTCGACACGCGGAACGCGGTCGACGTATTTGAAAGCGTCGTTGTAGATTTCTTCGATCGCCTTGGTTTCTTTGAGCCGGGTGTAGCGCGCGACAGTCTTCAAGACGCGCTCCCTCTGATTCGGATCGCGCAACACCGCGACGCCCTCTATATAGGCACGCAGGATCTTCTCCAAAGTGTCCGGCGACCGGCGTTGAAAATCGCGCGAGACAACAAGCTGTCCCATGGAGTATTGAATGCCGGATTCGGCAAGCTCGATCAGAATTCGATGCGGCGCGTCGGTACGGAAAGTAGCGAGCACCGCGCCGTCGATCTGGCGGTGGCGAAAGGCAAGGCCGACTTCGAGCGTCCCGCCCAGTTGGCGAACGTTCACGGCGTTTTCCAGGCCAACCCGGCGCAACAGGATTCTCGTCAAATTGTCCGTGGTCGAGCCGAAGCGCGACACGCCGAGAGTTTTGCCGCGCAGTTCTTCGACGCGGTTGATCTCGGGATGGACCCACAGGCGAAGATAGGGACGATTGGCGAGACTCGCTATCGAAACAATCGCGGCACCGCCGAGGACGGCGGCGATGACCGCATTGGCGCCGGCGATGGCCACCTGCACGTCGCCGCCGATCAACGCCGGCACCATCACCGGGCTCGACGAAATAAAAATGAAACTCGGATCGACGCCGTACTTATCGAACGCGCCGCTGTCTTTCGCCATCCACAAGCCGACGGCAGTGGGGCCGGTCGTCGAATAGCCGAGAACGAGTTTGATCCGCTCGGCCGCATGGGCTCGCGCCACAAACAGACTCAGAATGAGCAAGATTAGGTTGGCGAATGCCGCTTGACGCTGCATTTTAGCTTCCAGCGATGATGCGCGAGCGCCAGATAACCATGCAGCGCTCTTTGCTGTCAACCGCGGAACATTTTTACACCGGCAGCTTGCTCGGCTGCGCCTTCACAGATTTTCGCCGGCTCGGATCGGTGACTGCCACAACGACAACGACCTCGACTGGCGCGAACCGCAAAGGGCACGGCCTACGTCGGCATTTTGGCAAACTTGGGCAGCGCGGGATCCATATGATCCCAGGGCTGGGCGCTGGAAATATAAAAATCCATCGCGGGTCGAAATTGGCTTGGGTCGTCCAGGCTTGCCGCGGTGATCAGAGCGAGACGAGGCATGCCGCTGGATTTGGCAAACAGGCGCGCACCGCATTCCGGGCAGAAACCGCGGCTGAAAGCGTTCCCGCTATCGGCTTTAATTTCATAATACTTGACGTCACCGCTGATTTTTAACGCCGAAGCGGGTACGGCCATCGCCGTCACGAAGGGTGCGCCGCTCGACTTCTGGCAATCGCGACAATGGCAATTGCCGGTCATCATCGGCTTTGCCGAACATTCGTAGCGGACGGCACCGCAAAGACATCCGCCGGCAAACATTTTTTCCATCGTCGATGGCTCCTTAGTGTGTGGGGGGAATTCGAATTTGCGTTTATCGCCAATGGGGCGGGTAGGTGCGCTGGTAATTAGGCAACGCCTCGATCTGTTTTACCCAGCGGGCAATGTTTGGAAACGTTTGCGCCAATGGTATCAACCCCAGGTTAAATGGCTGCGCGGCCTCTTTGGAGGCGGCACGCAAAAACAGTTGGACTAACGGAAATAGATTGATATCGGCAGCGGAAATCTCTCTGCCGACTAACCAGTTCGAGTTGACCAGACGCTCGTCGACGCTTTTTAACTCTTCGCGAATCTGTCCGCGCCGCCTGTTGGATTTCGTCGACCTGGTCGAGACCCTTGCCGAAAAAAATCGGACGAACGACTTTGTCACCGGCGCTCACAAGATAGGACTCACATTCGCAGATCGCGCGCCAAATTAAGCCCGCTTCCTCAGCGGTTTTGCCGAACAGCGGCGGATCGGGATATTTGCGATCGAGATAGGCCATGATTGCGATGGATTCGTAGACGACAAATTCGCCATCCTTGAGCGTCGGCACTTTGCCACGGGGATTGAGCCGAAGATAGGCCGGCGTTTTGTGCTCGCCCTTGGAAAATTCTAAAAGCTTCGACTCATACTTCAGTCCCTTCACTTCGAGAGTCAACATTACGCGCCACGCGAAGGGGCTGCCGCTGCCCCAGTAAAGTTCGATTGCCATGATTGGACCTCCTTAAGGAATAGAGTGTGAATATCTAACCATCCAGTTCGGGATAGTGTCTAAAGATGCCTTCTTGGTTGAAGGGGATGCGGCGTGGCGATGCCAGATAAGCCGCGATTCGCGGACGCACGGAAACGCGATCGTGTAGCGCGACCGATCGCGGATATTTCGGTTCAAGGTTCTTCATTGTGCGCGGGAAAGCATAGCGCAGCCCTTCGATCATTTGAAAAAGCGAGAGATCGACGTAGGAAATCTGCTTGCCCAGAATGTATTCGCTTCCTTTCCGATGGCGCTTCAGTATTCGCTCGAAATAGTCGAAAAACTTAGGCATGCGCTCCGCGGTGAAATCGGCGGCGCGGCGCTTGGCTTCGGCCTTTTGATCTTCATAATAAAGGCCCCCTGAGATCGGATGATGCGTGTCGTGCGCTTCGGCGACCCAATCGGCGATCGTGAGCTGCAATTGATGCGCCCAGAGGCGGCTAGGTTCACTTTTCGGCGCGAGATCGAGGCGTGGGCCGAGATAAAATAAAATATTTGCCGTCTGCGCGATCACGAGCTTGCCGGCTTTGAGGAAAGGCGGCGCGAAGGGCGGGCGTTCGATGGCGCTGCTTTCCATGAAGCGCATCATCGCGGCCATTCCTTTCGAACGGCGTGCCACGTCGACATAGTCCGCGCCCGCGTCTTCGAGCGCGAGCCGAACAAATTCGCCGCGACCTTGGATCGATGGCCAGTAATAAAGTTCGTAGCGCATCAGTGTGCTCCTTCGAAGAGGATAACAAGCAGCAGACGAGAGGCAATACTGGCAGGCTGCTGAAAAAGACCCATATGCTTCGTTGCGCTCAATCGCCTCGCGTCAACGTACTGCCGATGTACGTCTTCGCTCGTCGATTCATCGCGCGTCTCGCCTCTGGATCTTTTTGAGCAGCCTGCGTTGGACTTTTTGGCAAAGTTGTCGGTGTGTCGTGTGGTGCGCCGTATGCGCCGTTCCGTTATTTGAGAATCTTCCTGGCAAACTCGCCGGCGGGTTCGCGCCAGTTAATGATTACGTCCTCGCCGTAGAAGCGAATTTTTTCGAACTCTTCCGGCGTGGTCATGTCCTTCGCCGCCGGCGTATTGAAGCGCGCCAGCCATTTGGTGTCGACGTCCAGCCGGCGGCTGCCTTGGGTCAAAGCGCGGCCATAGAGCTCTTGGCCTTCCTTGCCGAGGAGCCAGTTGATGTAGACTTTGGTCGCGTTGGGATGCGGCGCGTTCGCCATGATCGCGACGGCGCCAAAGCCGTTGCTGCCGCCCATACGTTCCTTGATCGAAGTC
The DNA here is from genome assembly GCA_963755715.1 of uncultured delta proteobacterium. Lineage (GTDB taxonomy): Bacteria > Desulfobacterota > Binatia > UBA9968 > UBA9968 > DP-20. Next base: position 94,965 of record CAVWLW010000026.1, on the reverse strand, counting down.
AGCGTCTTGATCGGCAAGCCGCCTTTGATGTACGGGTCGACGAAGCGCTGCGCCAGCCCGAGCGCGACGGCAAGATTACCCTTCGCCAAGCCGACGGCGATTTGCTGGCCGTCACGATGGATAAAAAGATTTTGCTCGGCGAGCCTTTGCAAGAACTCTTTTCCTTTGGCGCGCATCAAGTAGCCCCAGAGCCCTTGACCGGCGCTCGGAATGCGCGGCTCGAACATGCCGATCTTGCCTTTCCATTTCGGCTGCAAAAAATCGTCGAAGGAAGTAATCTCGTCGGGCTTGATTAAAGTCGTGTTGTAAAAGGGCGGCACCGAGAAATCCGCCGAGAAAGAATAAATGAAGCGGTTGGTTTTCACATTGTCTTCCCACATGTGACCGCCCCACCATTGCTTGGGATCTTTGACCTCGGGAAGAATGACGAAATCCATGAACGGCGCGAGCATGTTCTCGTACTTGAGTGGTTCGATCGTACCCGAGCCGCCGTGCAGCACGTCGAAGTATTTCACACCGGCTTTGAATTCGGACATCGCTCTTTGGGCGTTCTGCGCTCCCTGCGCGGACAGCAGTTCCAGCTCGATGCCGAAGCGATTCTCGAAGGTTTCTTTGAACTGCTTGCGCAACACCGCAGTGGGCGGCCCGCCGGCGACGATCTTGCCTTCCTTCTTGGCCGCTTCGATGACCTTTTTCCATTCATCCGGCGCATCGGCTGCGTGAATCCCGTTGACGAGAACCACGGTTGCGATGAGGAACGAATAAATCACATTGAGACATGACATTGGCGTCATCTTGAGCTCTCCTTCGTTTCGAACCACGGAAGCTGCATAGCTTGAATCGCGGCGTGAAGTCAAAGGTTGCGCGCGGAGTCGCGGGCTTGATCAACGCGAATCGATTCCAATTGTGAATTCGCCGTTGAGTGCGTTATATGATCTCATCACGAAGAACACGAAGGTCACGAAGGATCCGAGCGATTATTGCTTTAACTTCGTGCTCTTCGTGACCTTCGTGGTGAAAATGTTTTCTTAATGATAGCACAAACATCCCAATACGATGTTCTCATCGCCGGCGGCGGCAATGCGGCGCTGTGCGCGGCGATCACGGCGCGGCGCGCCGGCGCGACCGTGCTCGTGCTCGAATGCGCGACGAAAGACTTTCGCGGCGGCAATAGCCGCCACACACGGGACATTCGCTACATGCACAAGGCGGCGACGGGGTTCGTCACCGGCGCTTACGGCGAAGAAGAGTTTTGGCGGGATCTTCTCGGTGTCACCGGCGGCGCGACCAACGAGCGTTTGGCCCGTTTGACCATTCGCGAATCTGAAACGCTGGGCGATTGGATGCCGGCCAACGGCGTGCGCTGGCAGAAGCCGCTGCGCGGCACGCTGCATCTCACGCGCAGCAATCTCTTCATGCTCGGCGGCGGCAAGGCGATGATGAATGCGTACTATGCTACGGCAACGAAGCTCGGCGTGGAGATCGCCTACGAAACCGAGGTGCGTGAATTGAAAATGACCGACGGCCAGTTTGCCTCTGCCGTGGCGAGTCGGAATGGCGGGTCAAATGAGTACGCGGCGAAGGCTCTCGTCGTCGCCAGCGGCGGCTTCGAAGCGAACATTCCCTGGCTGAAAGAATACTGGGGCGACGCCGCGGACAATTTCATCATCCGCGGCACGCCGCACAATCAGGGCGGCATGCTGAAGGAGTTGCTCAGGCACGGCGCCAAGCCGGAGGGCGACCCGCGCGGCTGTCACGCCGTCGCGCTGGACGCGCGCGCGCCGAAATTCGACGGCGGCATCGTGACCCGGCTGGACAGCGTGCCGTTCGGAATTGTCGTCAACAAACATGTGAAGCGGTTCTACGACGAGGGCGAGGATTTTTGGCCCAAGCGCTATGCGATTTGGGGAAGACTCATCGCCGAACAACCGGAGCAGATCGCTTACTCGATCATCGACTCCAAAGGATTGCCGCACTTCATGCCGTCGGTATTTCCGCCGGTCGAAGCCGGCTCGATTGCAGAGCTTGCCAAAGCGTTTGAAATCGATCCGAATGCGCTTTCAGGCGTCGTCGAAAAATTCAATCGCTCGGTGCGTGGCGGTAAATTCGATCCGGGTAGTCTAGACGAGTGCCACACGGAAGACCTTGATCTACCGAAAAGCCATTGGGCCCGGCCGATCGATACGCCGCCGTACTACGGCTATCCGCTGCGGCCGGGGATCACGTTTACTTATCTAGGAGTTACCGTGAACGAGCAGGCGCAAGTGATCATGCAAGACGATCGGCCGGCAAAAAATGTTTTCGCAGCGGGTGAAGTGATGGCTGGAAATATTCTCGGGCAAGGTTATCTCGCAGGGTTTGGTTTAACCATCGGTTCCGTATTCGGAAGAATCGCCGGGCGGGAGGCGGCGCGCCGTGCCGGATTTTGATCTGGTAAAGGACGGCGCGCGGCAGATGACGATCTGCAATGCTTGCCGTTACTGCGAAGGATACTGCGCGGTTTTTCCGGCGATGGAACAGCGCCGCGTTTTTACCAAAGCCGATCTGACCTATCTAGCGAATCTCTGTTTCGACTGCCGCGACTGTTATTACGCCTGCCAGTACGCGCCGCCGCATGAGTTCGGCGTCAATATTCCGAAACTCATGTCCGAGCTGCGCGCCGATACTTATCGGGAGTTCACCTGGCCGGCGCTTCTTTCGGTTCTGTTCAAACGCAACGTGTTGGCGGTGAGTGCGATTACCGTCGCGTCGATAATCATTATTCTCGCGCTCGTACTTTTGTTCCAAGGCCCTAATGTTCTATTCGCTACCCATCTCGGAGAAGGGACGTTTTACCGCGTCGTGCCGTTTGTCGCCATGACCGTGCCACCGTCGCTGATCGCGCTCTATGGTTTGACGGTTTTCATCATCGGCGCGGTCCGCTTTTGGCGCGAAACTCAGGGACCAATTTCTGCGCTAATCGATCCCGCCGCTCTGTGGCGCGCGACCAAAGACGCTTTCGGCCTCGCCTATATGAAAGGCGGCGGCGCCGGCTGCAATTACCCCGCGGAAAATTTTTCACGCGCGCGAATGTGGTACCACCATCTGGTCTTCTACGGCTTTCTGCTCGACTTCGCCGCTACCAGCATCGCGGCGTTTTACGATCACTTTCTTGATTGGCAGGCGCCGTATCCGTATTTTAGCGCGCCGGTCGTTCTCGGCACCGTCGGCGGCGTCGGTTTACTGATCGGCACCGTGGGCCTGCTTTACTTAAAGTGGAAAAGCGATCGCGCACCGGCGGATGCAAGCATGTTGAACATGGACGTAGCATTTCTCGTGCTGCTGTTTCTCACCAGCTTCACCGGTCTTGTGCTGCTCGTGTTCCGCGAAACCGCGGCGATGGGAACGCTTTTGGTCATTCACTTAGGTATCGTCGCGGGACTATTCATTACGCTGCCCTATGGAAAGTTCGCCCACGTCGTTTACCGCTACGCCGCCTTGGTACGCTATTCGATCGAGCAGCGCAGGGCTGAGGCACATTCTTCGTAAAGTCGCGCGGTGTTCGGTTCAGGACGAATCTCTCTCACCGTTCGGCATCGCAGACAGCACCACAATATTTAAACCGAGGAGGCAGAGGTATCGTTTGTGACGGGATGGCGTCAGCCAAGCAAGCCGCGGAGATAGACTGCGAGTTGTTAGGGAGATAAGCCGCCGTGCCGGTCGGCTTTTGGCGGAATACTAATGTTGACAACGCTCTGTTAGCTGATGGATATTGCATACGATTTGATCCTTTATTGTCCTAGGCGTCGCCGGGATAAGCCGACCAGTAATTGTCGCTGCCTACGGCGGCTCACTTAATAGTTAGGCTGGGCCTTACGAGGAAGTCATGTTGAGTAATTCTTGCGCAGGGATCGGTATTTCGACGACGCCCGAGCGGCTGTTCACAAAGGCTGTTTCGGTTGTGAGAGTGTCGACGATTTTCTTCCTTGTGACCATTTCGACTCACCGCAGTGCTGCCAACGCCGCTGAACTCAAGGTCTTTACCTCTAGAGCGATCGCGACCGTGTTGGACAAGATCGGGCCTGAATTCGAGCGCACAACCGGGCACAAGCTCAACGTGATCTCCGGCTTCAGCCCCAACTTCGTAAAGCAAATTAATGCCGGCGAGCCGTTTGACGTTTTCGTCAGTCCGCCGCCTACTATCGACGGGCTTGATCAAAGACGGCAAGGTCATTGCCGACACGCGCACCAATCTCGTGCGCTCGGGAATTGGCGTGGGGGTGCGCGCGGGCGCGCCCAAACCTGACATCAGCTCGGTCGAGGCATTCAAGCGTGCGCTGCTCAATGCCAAATCGATCGGCTACCTCCCGAGCGGCGGAGTGCCGCAGCTGGTCGATCGGCTTGGAATTGCGGATGCGATCAAGTCGAAAGTGACGATACCGGACTTCCGATATCGTTTCCGAACTTGTCGCCAAGGGCGAAATCGAGCTCGGGGTGGTGGTTATCACGCAGATCTTGACGACACCCGGCGTCGAACTGGTCGGGCCGCTCCCCCCGAGATTCAGTTCTACACCGTGTTTACTCGCTGGAGTTAGCGCAGACTCGAAAGCGCCGGGTGCGGCGCGAGATCTGATCAAATTCCTCACCGGTCCAACTGCCATCCCGGTCATCAAATCGCAGGGAATGGAACCGGGCTAAACGAAGCTCATCCTCCATGCGACCTAATGAACACGCGCTTTGCCGCGATCGACGTAAGTGAGCACATGAGGCCGAACCACGCATTCGACCGGACTCGCCGCAAGCGGCTCGCCGGTCAATGCGAACGCGTTAAGCAGAAAAGAAACAAAGGTTCGTCCCCCCGTTTTCGCCCTCGGTCACTACCGCCGTTTATCCCGATCCAGATCCGCTTCGATCGTCTTCAACAGACTATTGTCGTATAGCGCTTTCACATCGACTTTCGGCAGCGGCGGGCCCTGCGCCTGCATGGCGTCAATGGTGGCGCGCGCCGAGACTTCGTCGATGTAGGGGATACGTGGCAGGTCTGGCACCATCTCATCGTAGAATTTAGCGAGCACGTCCGGCTCGCGCTGGCGCGTGTATTTGGCGATCACTTTCATTGTGACGTCGCGATTGGCTTTTACATAAGCGAGAGCTTCGACGTAGGCACGTAGATACCCGTCCGCGGCTTCGCGTTTTTCCCGGAGAAATCTTTTCGTCGTCGCGCTGACCGTGATCAATTGACGGATGCCGAGCTCGCGGATGATCGAAAATTTTCTTAAGCCTTGCTTCTCGGCGGCGTAAGTATTCGGCGCGGTGAGAATCGTCGCGGCGGCTTGCTTGCGCATGACCGCCATGGCGCGCTCCGGTTGGCCGACGGTGCCGAATTGCACGAAGCTTACATCTTCTTTTTTCAAACCAACCTGCTCCAACACTTTGAGCATGTAGCCGTAAGTGGGGCTGGTGGGATCGAGAGCGATCCTCTTGCCGCGCAGGTCCTCGAGCCGGGTGATGCTCGGATCGGTCATCAGCACGTAGTGGCCGACGACGTTGTACTGAGTAGCGATGAAAATACCGTCGCCGCCGCCCGATACGAGCCGGATCAAACCTTCGGCGCCGCCTTGATAAATGTGAATCTCACCGGCCGTCAACGCCGACATCATCACCCGGTTGCCTTGGATGTAGGCCATCTTAAGATCAAGCCCGTGTTTCGCGAATAAGCCTTGATCGAAGCCAACCCAGAGCGGCGCGAAGCTGCCGCTGATCGCCGAGTAGCCGAGGTAAACTGGGGTCAGTTTCTTGTCTTGTGCCGCGAGCGGCGCGGCGAAAACGGCGGCAAAGAGGCAGCAAGCCAGCGAAACGCGAAGAGACTTCATGGGAGGGCGCGCATGTAACGATGAATTTCGCATCCAGCCGGCGGGCCGGATGATCGCGTTTCCTCTTATCTTACCGGCTGCACTGTTTGCAATAGGCGAAGCGGAAAGGTTGGCAGCGAAGCTTGCAGCGACGAATTCTCTTAGAAGGTCCTGAGGCTTGCCGCAAGTCGATCGTTCGGCGCTCCGGCGCAGTTGTTCCGGCCGCGCGGATTATGGTACGAGGGGCGTGTCGATCGGCGCGGAAATTTCTCGCGGCGATCACAGAAAGAAAAGCAATGAGTGATATTCATTTGACTGTTGGTTTGACCCGATCCCCTTATACGGAGGCGCTGTTCGATGGCTCGGTGCGCCCCGAAGGAATTGAGCTTAAAATTCAGACGCGCTTCGGCGACGGCTTAGACAATGTGGGTGCGCGCCACCGGGCGATTATCGCCGGCGAGATCGACGGCGGCGAGGTGTCGATCTCGTCGTACATCTTGGCGCGATTGCGCGGCGTGCCGCTGATCGCTTTGCCGGTTTTTCTGTCGCGCCGTTTCCGGCTGCGCTGCATGTACTGCCGCACCGCCTCGCCGTTGCGCCATCCGTCTGAATTGGCCGGTAAGAAAGTGACCGTGCATCGCTACAACGCCACGACGCCAGTGTGGCTCAAGGGCATTTTGCAAAATCAGTTTGGCGTGCCGCCCAAAGAGATCGACTGGTACGTCGCCGAGCCGGACATCGCCGAAGAAAGCCAGCGGCCGCCGCCCGCCGATGTGCGCGTGAGTTTCGTTGCACCGCCGCGCACTCGCGAGCACGCGATCGAGTTGCTTGAAAAGGGCGAGATCGATGCCGCGCTCGAGCCCTACGCCAGCCCGAATATGCGCTACTTGATGGCCGACTATCGGAGCGCGGAGCAAGAATTCTTCAAGCGCACCGGCGCCTATACGACCAATCATCTTTTCGCTGTCCGCGAAGAGATCGTCAAAGGCAAACCGGAGGTCGTTGAGAACCTTTTCACCGCTTTTAAAGAAGCCAACGCTTTGACCGACCGTTATCGCGACGACAAACAGCGGCGCGAAGCGGCCTGGGAAAAAGAAGTGATGGGAGAAGATTTCCAATACAGCTTGAAAACCGGCTGCGCGCGCCGGTCGCTGGAAACTTTGATGGAATACCAAGTGCAGCAAGGTATCCTCGATCGCAAACCGAATATCGATGACCTCTTCGCTCCAGAAACACTCGGATCGTAAAACGATGCGGTCGCACACGCTCGCGCTGCTCATTTTCTTGATCGCGATATCCAATGGGGATTTGCGCGCGCAAGGTCTCAAAAAAGTCAGGATGGGGATTCAGTCCACCAACATCGGCTTTTTGCCTTTTCATCTCGCTTATCACAAGGGCTTTTACCGCGAGCAGGGAATTGATCTGGAGACGATTTTCATGTCGACGCAAGCCGTAAACGCGGCCTTCGTGCGCGGCGATCTCGACTACAGCGCCGCGGTCAACGGCATCATCCAGGGCATCGTGCGCGGGGCGCCGGCGAAGATCCTGGCGTGCGCCGTCGACCGGCCTTTGCAATCCTTCATCGCCAGAAAAGACATTCGCGCGCCGCGCGATCTCAAGGGTAAAAAAGTCGCGGGTAGCACCACCGGCGGCACCGCGACCTTGATGGCCGACGCCGCACTCAAGCACTTCGGACTCGAACCCGGCCGCGACGTGACGGTGGTGACGCTCAGGGACAATCGGCTGACGGCGATGGAGGCCGGCACGGTTGACGCCGCGCTCCTCGGCGTGCCGGAAAATATTATCGCGGTGGAGAAGGGCTATAACGAACTTCTCTTCGTCGGCGATATTCTCAGTTTTCCGCAGAACGGATTCGGCGCTTCGGTCAAAAAGATTCAGGACAATCCAGAGGAAGTCTACGGCATGGTGCGGGCGACGCTGCGCGGATTTATTTTCAGCCTAGAGCCGCGCAATCGCGACGAAGTGATCGGTATCATCATGAAGCAGTGGCGGCTCACCGACCGGCGGCTCGCCGGCGAGATGCTCAAGCAATTCGGCCGCGGCATTATCCGCGACATGTCGGTGAAACCGGAGGGCATGCAGCTCATGATCGACCTGGTGCGCGAAGATTCGAAAGTGGCGCAGCCGTTCAACGTCGCGCAGGTCGTCGATTACAGCTTCCTCGAAAGGGCGCGGCGCGAGCTCGGCGTGACCAAACCGTAAGTCCGGCGCGGCTAACGGGATTGTCTTGTCGCCAATGCATCTTCGCCAGGAGAACGTCATGAAAAGTATTTTGACCGCTGTGATTCTCTTTATCTTCGGATTTGGTGCCAGGCCGATTTTAGCGCAGACGCCGTTTTTCGCCGACAAAACGGTCAACGTCGTTCTCGGCGGGCCGCCCGCCGGCTCGGCGGATATGCGCACGCGCGCGGTCGTCAACATCCTGCGCAAACATGTGCCCGGCAATCCGACGATCGTTGTGCAGCACATGGCCGCCGGCGGCGGCAGGCAAGCCGCCAATCATGTGTACAAAGTCGCCAAGCCCGACGGTCTTACCATTGGCAGCATGGGCGCCGCCCTCGTCGCCAACGCGGTGCTGGGCGAGCCCGGCGTGCAGTACGACATCGATAAATTTATCTATCTCGGCACGCCCGACAGCGCGCAGCACTATCTCTTCATCACGCACCGCGACTCGGGTTTCGGTAATTTAGAAAAACTGCGCGCCGCGCCAAGCGTGCGCATCGGCAGCCAGTCTGTCGGCCATCCGGTTTACATTACGGGACGAACCTTCGCCTATTTCATGGGCGTGACGAACTCCAAGTTTGTCACCGGGTACACCGGCCCCGAGCTCGATCTCGCAATCACGCGGCGCGAAGTGGACGGCAGGGTGACGACCGGAGAAACCATGCTGGTGCGGTCGCGCGAGTGGCTCGACAAAGGACTCGTGGACGTCCACGCGGGCATCGAGATTCCCAAGGGGAAAAAGAATCAACGCTTCGCTCAACTACCGGAACTGGAAAGTTTTGCCAAGACCGAGCGGGAGAAAAAATTGCTGGAAATGTTCCGCGCCTTCAGACTGGCAGGGCAGAATTTTTTCCTGCCGCCCGGCACGCCTAAAGATCGCGCGCAGATTCTTCAGGATGCGATGCGCAAGACTTTGAGCGATCCGGAATTTTACAAGGAATTCGAAAAGCTCGCCGGCGACACCGCGTCACCGCTGGGGCCCGAAGCGCTGGAAAAAGTCATTCGTGAGTTGCCGCGCGACCCTAGCGTGGTCGAGCTTTTCACCAAACTCGCCGGCGCCGATCCCCTGCCGGCAAGATGAAACCAGAAGAATTTTTTAATCAGCTCAACTCGTTTTGCCAACCGTGGTCACGCCCGGATCTCTAGCGGAAATTTTCTGCCTGAAAATCGACGTATGATTTCCACTTGCAATTGAAAGAGAAAATCATCGTAACCGGGCGCTATTTTTTATGGCTTTTAGCGGAAGAGTTTTTCGGCGCGTGTAAGTCTTTGATATTATTTCAAAGGCCGAATGGGGCATATATTTTGCTCGACTCTCTTGAGAAGAAGGAGGTGAATCATGAAACAGCACAAATATTTATTAAGCCTTTTGCTGCTATTTTTCGCGCTCGGATTCGCCGGTTCCGTGGTGGCCCAAGATTCTCCAAGAAAGAATGAAGGAGCGCGGATAGAAGGAAAAGCAGGCGATACCAACTTCGACATTCAAGTACAGGGCCGGGAATCTCAGCAAAACTGTCCGCGAGTAGAACGCAAGGGACCGGAAGGTGAGCGAGGTGTTCCCGGACCTCAAGGACCCGCCGGAGCGCCAGGAGTCCCCGGTCCAGCTGGACCATCCGGTCCGACCGGTGGAACCCCATTGGGCGTCGATCCGACAGTATTATTGATCGGGCTGGGTGTGCTTGCGGTCGTGATCATAGGGATCGTCGCGGCATCACGCGGTCATGATCATTAACCAACAGCGGCCAGCGAAGGTTTAATCAGCTTCGGCGGACCTCGACGGGCGCGCCCCCCACAGTTGTTGCGAAAGACAACTTGCCGTCCGTCTGGGTCCGCCAAAGCTCGTCTACTCGCCTAAAATAATTTCACATCAGGCGCGCGGTGTCGGCAGGAACTCGCGGCGTCTTTACGCAGCGGTTGTTTAACAACATCTCAAAATATTTGATCGGCACCGATCCCGCGACCGGATCGGCCATGATATCGGCGGAGTCGGTGCCCACTTCTAAGACTTGAAAGCCGTCTTTGCCCAGATCCTCATACCCGCGCACATAGGCGTCTCGAAAGCCCAAGAGGTGACCAAATTCATGGGCGCAATATTCGTGGCGTGATTGCGTGCGGCCCCAACACGATCGCATAACTCTGAACATGCGTGGTCAATGCGCCGGTCGTGAAGATCGCACCGTCCCGGGGAAATCTTTGCAAGTGACGCGGGAGATCGATCGGCGCACCGACAGCCGGCACTTCTCCGCCGGCATATAAACTTTCGCTGGGAATGTAAGTAATATCCAGCTCGACGCGAGACTCCCGAGTGCCGTCGCGCAATTTCCAGATCGCTTCGATATTGCGTTTCGCAACCGCGACAAAGTCTCGATTGGCGATGTCCGTGTAAACCGAAACGCGAATCCATTCCTGCGGACGATGTTCCATGGCGACGAACAAGGGCGTTTTAACCCGCCCGATCGCGCTATCGATGCGTTGAGTAAGAAGCGCTTCGCGTCTTTTCAAATTACTAGTGAACCCCGTTCAGGCCAGCCAGCGCACGGATCGGCTTGTAGCGAAACCATAGACCAGGGGTCGTTCAGATTGCGCAATTCGTCGCGAACTTCTCGGCGTTCGAGCACTTCGTCGTGCAGTTCCGTCTCGCGGTCGTAACCGGCGCTATCGGCGGCAATACGGCTTGCCAGAAGCGGTTATATTGGATGTGCGCGTCGATGTTTCTTAGTTTCTCGCACAATCGGCGGTAATCGAGCACGAGTCTTTCGAGCTCCTTCGTTGGGTTTCATTCAGCAGCGGTCGCTGTACATGCAGCTCGTTTTTTGCAACGGGCGAGCTCGCGCCGTTCCATAGCAATCAGCCGCTCCGTCCATGCCAGCTATAGCCGATGGATCGATGCGCTCGCTGTGCTTCCTGCGCGCTGTCTGAGACCAGCGGGTAAATTTTCACAGCCGGTTTTTACCGGACCCGGTGCTGATAGAAGCTTCCACCAGGTCTGGAGCGTGGGCGTTCAAAGCGCTGGCGAGAGATTTGTAATAGCCAGCGAGAGATTTGCGGTAGGCTTGAAAACTTTCCTCTGCTTCGTTGCCGCGCGCAATGTACGCCGGCGCTGAAGGCGCAGAGCGACGCAACGACCGATGAGCCGTAATTCGGATGCAGCAGGTAAACGGCCACGAACCCGATCGCGAAGAACGGCGCTAAGAAAGAGATGGATTTCAGTTTCAGCATTCGAAAATGCTGAGAAGAGTACGCTGATCGCGCGCCCGGCAAGAAGCGCCGGCGCGACAAGTTGCAATCCAGGCCTTGCATCGCGGATTGAAGGAATGGCGGTGACTACGCTGGCGATGGGAAAATTATCCGTGCACCCACCGGTCGACGTCGATCTCGTAACCTTTGTCTTGCGAGATGTCGAACGGGTTGTGATCGGGGTCGAAGCCGCGGTACTCGGCCATGGGACGGCTGCTGGGGCGCTGACTGACGCAGCCTTCGGGAAGTGAATTCAGAAACGGCTCGATGTTGTTTACCAGCCAGCCGAAGTGATTTAGACCATCGCGCGGGCTTTCTCTCTCGTTCATGTCGCGGCGGGTTCGGTCCGGCAGGATGGCCATCGCCGTTGCACCGTCGGCGGCCCAGCGCACAACTCGGTTTTCCGATCGAATCCGTCTGCTGGTCGTCGACTCGCGAAAGCCGAAGACGTTGACATAAAAATCCAGCACGTCGTCGTTGTTCGCCACACACACGGCGAGATGGCGGATGCACGGGAATGTGCGTTCGACGATGGGTGTGTGGAACTGATGGGTAGAGAGAGTGACCGATTGGCCGCTCGGATCGGTGACGCGATAGTCTCCATGGAAAAGTCCGCCTGCTTCTTTGCGAATGTCCGTGTTCGGACGCGAATTCTTTGATGCGCGCTTCGACTGCACCGATGTCGTCGATGGTGATGCCGAAGTGGCTGATGCCGGTCTCTTCTGACGTCGCTGCGCTGCTTGAGGATCGAGATATTGTAAAAGCCATCGGTGACCGCGACATCTCCGTCGTCGGAACGGCCAAGCTCGCGCATCTTAAAATAGGTGGAGTAAAAGTTTGCCAGGGTTTCGGGTTGCTCGCTGACGATCGCCGAGATAACGAATCTGTGAGTTCATGTTCGCTACCTCCTTTTCAGGCGATGTTCCGATCTCGAAGTTACCGAGTACGTCATTCTGAGCCGCGGGTGAAGAATCTCGACCGAAGCCCTAATTCAAAAGACGGGATCCTTCGGTTTCACCTCAGGATGACATTCGTGACTCTGTCTTGCTGCGTAGGACGTTAGCACCGCGCCGCCGCTGCCGTCAACGTGTTGGAAAAATCCGCCGTTTGGGTTAAGAGGCGGGAGCATGACCGTGAAAAGTTGCGGAGCCTGTGCTCTTGTAATTCTTTTGATTCTTATTTCACCGCCGGCCTGGAGCCAGGAAAGCGGCGGACTGAAAAGAATCCGCATCGGCATGCCCAACCGAGGCGCGACCACTTTGGGATTATCGGCGGCGCAAACGTACGGATTTTTTCGGACTCAAGGGCTTTATGCGGAGTTGATCGTCATGCGTCCGAGCGAGCTCGCTGCAAGCGCTAATGAGCGGAGATCTGGATTTTTCCACGGCGCTCGCGTCCGGTGCCCGCGCCAGCGTGAGCGGCCTGCCGCTGCGAATGATGATGGCCTTGACCGTCGGCCAGGACTTTTCGCTCGTGGTGCGGCCGGAGATTCGCCGAGTCGAGGATCTCAAGGGCAAAACTCTAGCGGTCTCCGGCATCGGCGAATTCACCGACGTGGGCACGCGAATCGTGCTTGAGAAAATATGGCTTAACGCCGGAGACCGACGTCAAGCTGCGCGCCTTGTACGGCAATCATCCGTTGCGCTTGAGCGCGCTGCAGGCGGGACAAATCGATGGCACCGTCATGTCGATGCCTTTCAACAAGATGGCGGTCAAGATGGGGTTTCGTGAACTGGTGCAGCTGCGCGATTTCATCAAAACGCCACAGGGCGGCCTCGTGACGACCTTGCAAAAAATCCGCGGCGAGCCGGAGATGATTCTGCGCACGGTCAAAGCGACGCTCCTGGGTAATCGGTTTTTGAAGGAAAATAAGAATCGAATTCGCAAGACTATTGGCCAAGGAATCGGGCGTGCATGATCCCGTAGTGGCAGGGTTGATCCATGAGGAAATCGTCAAGCTTTACTCGGATACGGGCATCGTGTCGGACGACGCGATGCAAGAGTTCATCGCCAATGCCAAAGAGGCGCTCAAAACATCGAGGGACGTTTCATTCGCGGAAGTCGCCGACTTCAGCTTTGCGCGTCGAGCGGTGAGTGAATTGAGATAAGATCAGTGATCCGCGCCGTAGAGAAAAGGTGACATACCAGACGGGCAGAAGAAAATGAAACTCAATCACAAGGGTCCGCGCCAGTCAAAAATTTGCGCAACGCCGCGAAAACTTTTCGAGGCGGAACGTCAGGTCAGTTGGAAGAGTTTTTTCCGCTCATTTGACGGGCTTGTAGGCCTTGGCCTCGGAAATGATCTTGCCGGCGTCAAACTTGTTGATCTCGTCGATCAACTCATTAGTGATCAGATCCTTGGCGTCGACCTTCTCTTTAATCACGCCCCACTTGAGTAGAAAGACGGCATACGCGGCGTAGTTGGCCTCGGAGTTCTCCCCCCAGCGCTTCACTCCGGCCTTTTCAAGCATCCAGTTTGTGATGCGCGCCTGCAATACTTTGGTGTCGTCCCTGACCGCCGTCGCCTCATCTTTGCCGGTCGGTTTTAGCTCTGGAAAAATCTCGTAGAGGATGCGCACCGCAGCCTCAGGATTGTTGATGGTGAAGATGGTCCCTTTGGCATAGCCGCGCGCGAGTCCGACCGCATCCTTCTTACGCGCGCCCAGCGTCTCATCGAGCGCGAGAAAGCCGTTAGACGGATACCGGTCGATCTCTTTCGTGTCGAGAAGGCGCAGCTTGACGCCGGCGTTCTCGACCATCGCGTACTGCGTGTCGAACTGGCTAAGCGCGTCCACCTGTTTGCTCCTGAGCATCGCGGCGGTCTGCGCGCCCTCACCCGCCACCACGATGGCGACGTCCTTATCCGGGTTCATCCCGGCTGTCGCGATCAGAGCCTTCGCGACCGGCACGCCGCCTGTGCCCATGTTGGTGACGCCGATACTCTTTCCTTTGAGGTCGGTGATCTTCTGAATGAGACTGTCAGCCGGCACCGCGATGCCGTAGATGTTTCCCTGGTAAGCGGTGTAAAAGATTTTCGCTTTGATTCCCTGGGCGCGAGCGGCCGCGAGCGGCTCCACGCTCGGAAGTGCAAACGGGATCTCCTTGGTGCTGACCGTCTTGACGCAGTCTGCCGAGCCAGCCAACGCCACCAGCTCAACCTCGACGTCGTCTTCCTTGTACCAGCCCATCTTGGTGGCGACGGCAAACGGCGCGGCGGCCGAGGAGATCACCCGGGAACAGAAGCCGACCCTTAGCTTTGACATTTGAGCCAGCACGGTCGCGCCCGAGGCCGCGACCAGCAAGGACGTAACGAGTGCGACGATGGTTCGCTTCATAGGGCTATCCTTTCTCGTTCCAGTCGTTCCTTTTCCGAGGGGTCCCAGAAGAGGACTCGCCGGCGGATCAGAAGAATGCATCGGTTGAGCAATAGTCCCACGATCGAGAGTATTAGGAGCACGGAAAACTGTCCAGAGACATCCATGTTAAAGTTCATGCTTTGGATCAGCATCCCGAGCCCAGCCCGCGCTCCCACGAACTCGGCGACGATCGCGCCGATTAGCGCGAAGATCATGGCAACATCGAGCCCGGCCATGACGAACGGCAAAGCGTTCGGCAGCCTGAGCATCCAGAAGATCTGGTTCTCGCTGGCCGCGAGCGAGCGCATGAGGTTCATCCGGTCCTCGTCGGCCGACTTGAGCCCGACCATCGTGTTGACGAGCAGCGGAAAAAAAGCCACGAGAGCGGTATTGATCACCTGGGACTTTAGCCCAAGTCCAAACCAGACCACGATCAAAGGCGCAAGCGCCACCTTGGGGAGCGACTGGAACATCACGATGTACGGGTAAAAGAAATACTCGACGTAACGATTGAGCGCCACGGCGGTGCCGAGGAAAAACCCGAGCGCCGAGCCCAACAGGAAGCCGAGCACCGTCTCGAGCAGCGTGTAATAGAGGTGTTTCTGATAGAGCCCGCTGGCGAAGCCGCGCCAGAGCGCCATAGCTACTTTCGAAGGAGCCGGGAAGATAAACGTCGGTATCTCGAAAGCGCGAACGATCAGCTCCCACGCGAGGATCGAAGAGCAAAAGAGGAGTATCGTGAGCGCGACGTTCCAAAACCGTTTCATGCGTCGATCATCCCCTTCGCGTTGAACCGTCCGCGGATGGAGTGGACGTAGGGGGCGAACTCGGGAAAGTTCATGGCCTCCAACGCGCGCGGACGTGGAATCTTTACCTGCACATCATCCATGATACAGCCGGGACGCGGCGTCATAACGAGAACTCTGTCGGCGAGGAACACCGCCTCAGGGATCGAATGGGTGATGAAGATCACGGTCTTTTTGCGCTCAAGCCAGATGCGCTGAAGCTCCAGATTCATCTGCTCGCGCGTCATCGCGTCGAGGGCGCCGAACGGCTCGTCCATCAAGAGCATCGCGGGATCGTGGATGAGCGCGCGCGTGATGGCGACCCTCTGCTGCATTCCGCCGGAAAGCTCCCAAGGGTAGCGACGCTCGAACCCGTCAAGTCCGACGAGGCTCAATAGGTCCATCGCGACCTTCAGATGTCCGTCGCGGCCGAGGCGCTGCACATCGACCGGCAGCAGCACGTTGTCCAGCACGCTCCGCCAGGGGAACAAGACGGGCGACTGGAAGACCATGCCGATGTCACGGCGCGGTCCCGTGATGGGAGTGCCGCGAAGGCGCACCTCGCCGTTCGACGGAGGCAGGATGCCGGCCAGGATCTTGAGGAGCGTGGACTTTCCGCAGCCGGACGGTCCGACGACTGCGATAAACTCACCCTCGTTCACTTTGAAATTGATCTCCTGCAGCGCGTGCACGCTGCCATCACGGCTAGAATAGCGCTTCGAGAGTTCCTTGACGGCGATGACTTCCATGATTGGCCGGCTTGAACGTTTCTGTCCCTATCCGATAGCGGGCGCTTATGTCAACTTGAGCCGACTTCTCTGTTCTCATTCTTCAAGGTGACCCCAATGAATTACCAAGCGGTCGCTTGAGCGCTGCGCCGCGATGGGAGAGCTCATCGCCAGCTCGAAAAAAGCGCTGAGGAGATCGCGCGGAGTCTCATTCTTCGAAGTCGCCGACTTCATCTTTGCGCGAAAAGCTGTTAGCGAATTCCGGTAGGATCACTGACCTCAATGTAGAGAGATGAAGAACAGCTAACCGAGAAAGAATGTTCGCGACCTTTTTCCGGCTTACTCGCGGAGCGAGTGCGGAATGTGCTATGAATTCCGAGTAAATTAGAGCGGTGATATCTGAAGACACGAAACGGATTGAGCGAAATATCACCGAGTCGAAGGATAAGACTACGGACTCGCCACTTAAAACGTCGATCAAGTTCGGTATCTTCGATTGGATCGATCGCAATCAGTTAACGTTGCCCGAGCTTTACGAGCAGCGCCTGAAGCTGATCGAATGCGCCGAAGAGAAGGGCTTTTATTGCTACCACATCGCCGAACATCATGGCTCGCCGCTGAACACGACGCCGTCGCCGAGTATTTTTCTGGCGGCTGCCGCTCAGCGCACCACGCGCATCCGTCTCGGCACCTTGGTTTACGTTCTGCCCGCCTATAATCCGCTGCGCCTGATCGAGGAGATCTGCATGCTCGACAACCTAAGCCGGGGCAGGCTCGACGTGGGTGTGGGACGGGGCATCTCGCCCATCGAGATGTCCTTCTTCAACATCGACGTGCAGCAGTCGCGCGATATGTTCCGCGAGGCGCTGGACGCGATGACTTCGGCTCTCGCCAGTGGCAAGCTGGCGTTCCAGGGCCGTTACTTTTCTTTCAAGAACGTGGAACTGCAGATCGAGCCCTACCAGCGCCCGTATCCGCCGCTTTGGTATCCGACCAATAGTAACGAATCGATGCAATGGTTGGCGCAAGAAGGATTCAACACGGTGGTACACTACCAGTCCATGCCGGCGATCCGCGAGCTGTTCGAACTCTATCGGCGCGTTTGGAAAGAGCATGCGGACGATCATAATCGCCTCAATGCGCATGTGACCGAGCCGCTTTACGGCATTTCGCGGCATGTCTATGTTGGTAAGACAGATGCGCAAGCCTGGGAGGAAGCCAAGGCTGCGCTCGCACAGTTCAACGAGCGTACCGGCTACTTGCAATCAAAAGTTGGCGATAACCGGAGAAAAGAATATCTGGACGACTTCGAGGCGCGTCGCGCCGAAGGACTCTATATCGCCGGCGCTCCGGATACGGTGCGCGAAGAAGTAGAAAAAGCATCTAGAGATCACCGGCAGCAATTACTTCGTCGGGTCTTTTTGCTTTGGTAATCTGACTACGGAGCAGGCGATGAATTCCCTGCGCTTGTTCGCCGATGAGGTTATGCCGGCGTTTCGTGGTTCTACCGAACGCTAGCGGGGTCTAAAAAAATCCCTCCTAACCTCCCTTTGCCAAAGGGAGGAATGCCAGGCCGGCACGGTACGAAATCGTCCGGGAACCGCTGACCATCCAATGTGACGGTTCAGAAGCTAACCCCCAAACCATGGCCGCAGATGAAGTTGAACTCAAATCTCCCGGGCAGGGTCTTTGCCGAGAGAATAACCCCTCTTTAAAAAGAGGGGAAAGGGGAGATTTTTCCCACGAACTTGTGAATTAGGGCGCTACCCTCGTCGTCTGGTTACTCTGAGATATCCAGCAGTATGCCGTCGGGATCGGCGAAAGCGTGTTGACCGATGGGACAAGCGTCCATGTCTTTCACCAGCCCGCCGCTCTGCGGTCCGCCGCCGATTTTTTTCGGCGCACACTCGGGATGTTTGGCGGCGATCTCATCTAAGTCTTTCTTGGTCTTTTCGACGCTCTCCACGTTGAAACCGATGTGGTCGAAGCCCTGCCTCAAGCTGCGATAATAGCCGTTGTGACATCGACGAATAATGAGACGGACTTTTCCGTCGGTGAGGGTGATCGAGCCTTCCTCGCCGGCTTCCTCGACGCCTTTCAGCTCCAAGACTTTGGTATAGAATTCGGCGACTTCCTCCGGCTTGCGCGCGCGCAGAGCGATGTGATTGAGCCAGCGCGGCTGCTCCCAGCCGTCCGCGAGATAACCTTCGCGGACGTTCTCCTGGCCCTTTTGCGATAAATCGAATTGCGTTCCCGTCGGATCTTGCGCGCGAGTGCCGGCGAACGGGACGTAAGTCAAGGCTCTTGTGTGCAGAAAGTCAGGATATAATCGGTTCAGACGGTTGACTGCTTCGCCGACATCGTCGACTTCGAAGCCGAAGTGGTCGATGCCCGCCTGACTTCCGGCCCGCTTTGCCAGAAGTGCCATGCCGATGACGCCGTCACTAATGTGGCCGCGGTCCGGGTTAGACTTGCCGTTCTCGTCCACCAACCCGGTGGTGATCTGCTTCATGCCGAAAATCGTTTGATAGAATTTGCACTCTTTATCGTAGTGCTCGGTATGGGTGGCGACGTGGCGGATTTTGGCGATCATGGCGGCGCTCCTTTGCGATCTGTGATTTACCTACCTTCTAAGTTAGGCGCATCGGCGTTGTCAAGTCATAAAGAACCAAGGAAACGTGTTCCAAACGTTCCAGTCGATTCCAGACGTTTAAGAGGATTGACCGGAAGGGGAGCGGCTTGCTAGGCTCCGCGCTTGTGCGAAGAAGTGCAACGCCTCGAAACCATTCGACGGAGACAGTCCGAACATGAAACGAACTGCTGCTGCAATCGCTACGCTGATTATTTCTATTGTTACCTCCGGTCCTGTTTCGGCGCAGCTCAAGAAGATTCGCTTTTCGACGAGCTCCATCGCCGTGACCGAGATGCAATTCCGCATCGCGCAGATGAAAGGTTTTTATCGCGAGGAAGGGCTCGACCTTGAAACGGTTCTCATACGCGGCTCAGTTGGCATGCAGGCGTTGATCGGCGGCTCGGTCGATTACGCTTCTGCCGCCGGATCGATTATCGCCGCCGGCGTGCGTGGCGCGCCGGTGCGGCTCGTTTTGATCGTCAACGCGAAGCCGCAGTTCGATCTTGTCGGCCAGCCGGATCTCAAATCGGTCGCGCAGCTCAAGGGCAAAGTTGTCGGCATCTCTTCGCGCGGCGGCGCGGTCGATCTGTTGACACAATTGATTCTCACCAAGCACGGGCTAACGCCGAATAAAGACGTGACTTCGATCGTGATCGGCACGCCCGAGGAATTGGCGACGGCGCTCAGAACCGGACTCATCGCCGCCTGTCTGCTCAGCCCGCCGCGCCAGGTGATTCTTTACCGTGAAGGTTTCAGCCGGCTCGCGTACTCGGGAGATTATCTCGCCAGTTATCCGTCGGGCGGCGTCGGCGCGACGGAAGAAAAGATCAAAAACAATCCGGCCGAAGTCCTCGCCTTCGTCAAAGCCAGTCTGAAAGGGCTGCAATACTATTCGCAGCATCGCCCCGAGTCCATCGACATCATCTCAAAATATCTGGGCGTCAAAGATCTCACCTTGGCCGGAGAAGTCTACGATCTTCATCTAAGCCGCCTCGGCGGGCTTAGTTACTTGGATGACGCCTGGATGCGCGGCGCGATCGATTTCACCAAGAAAAGTTTGGCAGTGACGAAAGAAGTGCCGCCGAGCCAGGTGTTCGATTTCAGCTTCGTCGAAAAAGCGTTGGGGCGAAGAAAAAATTAACCTGCGTGAAATTGGCGCCTCCACGCTTAACTGGAAGAAGTCTCGTTGTGTTAAGCAACCGTTAGCGTAGTATACGGTTCGTGTTCAAAGCGACGGGAGAATGCTTCGCAATTACCACAGGGAGGCTAATTGAAGGTGAATAACGCCATGCGCTGGAACAAGTATCGGCAAATAAAACCAACATGTGCGCTAGCCATCGTGCTCACTCTAAATTTTCTTCAGACGGAAGCCGCGGCTCAGATGACTGAGGTGAGCATGGGAGTTGGGTTCGTTAATGCGCGTGTGGCGTCGCTGTGGGTCGCCGAAAAAGAAGGCTTTTTTAAAAAGAACGGGATAGATATCAAGGTTCTTAAACTCGCCGGCGGGACTCAAGGGACTCAGGCGATGCTCAGTGGCGGTGTAGACATCGGCTATACAGACCCAACCTCAACCGTCTCCGCGATTGCGGCCGGCGCTCCACTCGTCGAAATTATGGCGATCACGACGATCATGCCCTATTACTTAGTGGGGTCTCGCGAGGTGAAGTCCGTCGCCGATTTGAAAGGGAAGCGAGTGGGATCCTCCGGTCTGGGCCTGTCTGCTTCTCGCCTCGCACTCATGGTGGCCTTGAGTAAGATGGGTTTGGACTTAAAGCGAGATCAAATCACGCTTGTGGCTGCGGGAGCAGAGCCGGAGCGAATCGCCGGGTTGGCCGCGGGAGCGCTTGCTGGCACGGTCGTCGGCCCGGAGTTTCGCGGTAGAATTGAGCAGTTGAATCTCAATATTCTTGCTGACCTGCGAACTCTGAAGATCCCCTGGGAACAAGACGATCTGGTGACCTCAAAAAAATACCTCGAAACCAAGCAGGACACGGTCGAGCGAGTCATGAAGGCGCTGCTCCAAGCGAATGCTTATGTTCTGAACCCCGCTAACCGCGTCGCCGTCACGGAGCTTCTGAAGACACAACTGGGCTTGAAGACAACTCAGGAGGCCGAAGGAGCTTATGAAGATCTTACCCGCTTCTATGTTCTCAAAAAGCCGCATCCGTTTCGCGATGGCTTGCAAACCATCATTGCCGAAGTAGGGAAGGAGATTCCCAAGGCGGCGAGCCTGAAATTCGAAGACGTAGCGGACCCTTCAATCATCCAGAAGCTCGACAAAAGCGGGTTCATCGACAGCCTCTATAAATAAGCTCCGGAAAAAAGCCCGCAGCGACTTGGCTTTAGAACTTTTGCCGCCGCCAGAGATCTTCGGCGACGGTGATGAAGGCGCGCACCTTGGGCGAGACGAATCGTTGCGCGGGGTAGACGAGCGAGAAGGTTGTCGCTGTGCCATGCCAATCGGGTAACACTCGTTGGAGTCGACTCTGCTTCACTTCCTCGGCGCACATAAAACTCGGCAGATAGACAATGCCTTCGCCGAGAAGCGCGAACGCTTTGAGCGCTTCGAAATCATCGGCGCGCAACCGCCCCGCGGGAACCAATCGGACGCTGTCCTTACCATTGGTCAGTTCCAATCGGTTGTTTTTGAATAGCGAGAATTGCAGGCACTCCTGTGGCGCCAGATCTCGCGGATGCGAAGGCATGCCGCGCTTCTTCAGATAAGCAGGACTCGCCCACAGTCCGATGTTGCCGACGGAGAATCGCTTGGCGATGAGCCTCGAGTCGGCGAGCTCGCCGGCTCTGATCGCCAGATCGACACCTTCGGCGATGAGGTCGAGCACGCGGTTGGTGACCACGAGCTCGACTTCGGTTTTCGGGTACTGCTGTAAAAAACTGCGCACCAGCGTAGCGAGAAGAGTGTGGCCGATGTCCGCGGGAGCCGTGACTCTGAGAAGTCCCTGCGGTTCGCGTTGCGCGCTTGGTCAATTCACTTTCCGCCGCTTGCAATTGTTCCAGAGCCTGAACGCATTGCTGAAAGTAAGTCTCTCCCGCCGGCGTTGCGCGCAACTTGCGCGTCGACGCGCTGCAGCAGGGTAACACCGAGCCGCTTCTCCAACGCCGAAAGTTTGGCGCTTACCGTTGAATTGGGCATGCCGAGAAGCTTCGCCGCTTGGCTGAAGCTGCCGGCTTCAACGACTTTGACGAAAACCTCGATGCCGTCGAGATCCATGCCGGCGATTCTACATTAGACGGAACAATGTTTCCAAGATTTGCCGTCTAGTCGAAGCACCTTTGAATGTATAACCTGACTGACAGGTGAGCGATTTCAAATCGTCGATGAAAAGGAGACTGGAAAGATGAACCAACCCATCCGCATACTCGGTATCGCCGGCAGCCTGCGGCGAAAGTCCTATAACCGGGCGGCGCTGAGGGCGGCGCAGCAACTGGCTCCCGAAGATGCCGTCATCGACATCTTCGAGCTCGATGGTATTCCGGTTTTCAGCGAGGATGATGAACGCCAGCCGCCGGTAAAGATTGTTGAGTTGAAAAAGCGCATTCGCGAAGCCGACGCGATTTTGTTCGTCACGCCGGAATACAATTATTCCATTCCCGGCGGGCTTAAGAACGCGATCGACTGGGCGTCGCGGCCCTACGGCGACAGCGCGTGGACGGACAAGCCGGCGGCGATCATGGGCGCGTCCGTGGGAACGCTCGGCACGGCGCGGGCGCAATATCATCTGCGCCAGGTCTTCGTGTTTTTGAACGTTCACGCGATCAATCAGCCGGAGGTGATGATCGCCAACGCCGCGCAAAATTTCGACGCGGAGGGAAACCTGACCAATGAGTCAACCAAAAATTTGATCCGCCAGTTATTGACCAACTTGGTGACTCGGACGCGCGGTCTTGAGCAGGAAAAAAGCGCCAAGGCCGCAGTTCGTAATGCTAACGAGGCATGGTGACAGAATCAGGAGGTAGGACTATGGAAGACAATCGAGAAAAATTCGCAAAATTATCGAGCCGCAGGCGGTCGTCGAAGGCGCCGGCGTTCGGCTCAAACGCAGCATCGGCACGCATACGCTGGATTACCTCGATCCGTTTTTGCTGCTGGATCATTTCCAGTCGAAAAATCCCGCCGATTACCAAGCGGGTTTTCCGTTGCATCCGCATCGCGGCATCGAAACGGTGACCTATTTGCTTGCGGGCGCTGTGCGCCACAGAGATTCGGTGGGAAATGCCGGCGAAATCGGGCCGGGCGATCTGCAGTGGATGACCGCCGGGCGCGGCATCATGCACGAAGAGATGCCGCAGGTGCGGCCGGAAGGTGTGGCAGGATTTCAGCTCTGGGTCAATTTGCCGGCGAAGCAGAAGATGATCGCGCCGCGTTATCAGAACGTTAACGCCAACGAGATCGCCGAAATTAAGCGCGAGGGCGGCGCGAAAATTCGCGTGATTGCTGGTCAGGTTGACGGAGTTGTCGGTCCCATCAGCGGCATCGCCGCCGAGCCGACGTACCTGGACGTGGCGATCGCGCCGCACGGTTCTTTCAGCCTGCCGATCCCACGCGGCCATTCGGCGTTCGCGTATGTCTTCGAGGGCGAGGGAAGGTTCGGCCCCGAAAAACGCAGCGTCACGACGCCGCGACTCGTGGTTTGGGACGACGGGGATAGCGTCGAAGTACGAACGGAGGAGAGCGCAGTGCGCTTCCTTTTAGTGTCCGGCAAACCGCTGAACGAGCCGATCGCGCGCTATGGACCGTTCGTGATGAATACCAAAGCGGAGATCGAGCAGACGCTGCGCGAGCTTCAGGCTGGGACGTTTGCGCAATAGTTTGAGTGCTTCGAAATCCATTAACGCTAATTGCGAAAGTGGGCATCGGTAGGTAGGGGCGGGTTGTAAACCCGCCCCTACTAGTTTTTGGCGGCTACAATCTTTACCATAAAACTCGATGGTCGTGTTGCGTGCGAGCGATCGAAATCGCTGCAAGCGTGCATCAACGTCTAGGTTATCGGCAAATTTATTGCGTGGAGAGCCAATGGAAAAGAAACAATCGAAACACCAAATGCGGAGCAGGAAGTGATCCGGCAATCCCTGCTCGAACTTCATAGCGCACTACTCAAGCTGCACAAAGCGCTGATCGACTCCGAGCGTGTGGTGTATGAGAAGGAAGTCGGCCCGATAAAATCCCCGAATCACTTTTTCCAGCTACTAACCAGCGAGCCCTGGTTCGCTTGGCTACGGCCGATCTCGCAACTGATCGTGGCGATCGATGAAACTCTCGATGACAAAGAGCCGTTAACGAACGCGAGTCTCGATGCTTTGATGACCCATTCGGTTTTTCTGCTGGTCCCGGCAAAAGGAGGCGAAGAATTTGCTGAGCGTTATCTTGCCGCTCTGCAAAGAGATCCCCGTGTGGTGCTTGCCCACGCGCAAGTCGCCAAGCGCATCGGGTCAGGGAAACCGCCGGCTTAGCGAATTACCCTTCGGCATGCAGAACCTTTCCGCCGACCTCGACCGGCTTGGCGTCGATAAGGATGAAAGCGATCACGCAAGCTTCGCTACCGCGATTGACCCAATTGTGGATCGTGCCGCGCTGCACGAGCACGTCGCCGGCCTTCAGGTGGATGACAGAGTCGTCGAGCTCCATATCGATCTCGCCCGACATGACGACGGCATAATCGATGGAATCCGTCCGATGAACACGCGGCGCGACCCCGGGCGCAAACTCGACGACGCGAAAGACCGTGCCGTTCTTTAACGTCGTGCCGACCTTACGCAGCCCCTCGTCGGCATCGCCTGTGTTGTCGACCGGAAAAGATTCCGAAGTCCACACCACGCAAGACGTCGATCCTGGCCGCGCCGAAGTGAGATTTTTGGAAATTTCGTCGATCTTGACGACCGCGTGTCCGTTGGCGTCATGGCCGGTGACTATTCGTCGAAGTTGAAGTGGCATCGTATTTTATCCTCTAAGAAAATCGATAAACCTATTAAAGGAACCGAAAATTGGGGAGTTTGCGTGACCTAGGTTGCACAGGCTAAGCCGCAACCTCGACGGTTGCGTAAAAATCCACCAGTCGTGGGGAGCGTTTCGGAGCAATTGAACGCTGGCGGGGAAGTGGTGGTTTGATGCCGTCCTCGCGTAAGCCACGGATGTGGAGCGCTATGGCACTTTGAATGCGTCGAAGAGCAGAGTCGATTGTCTTTCCAGTTGCAACGCAGCCGGGGAGATCGGGCACCGAGGCGCCCCAATCGCTATCGGGATCTTTATTGATACGAACCAAATACTGTAGCTTTTTCATCGCCTCACTCCTTTGAGGCCGGCTTGCCGCAGTACAGAAGCCAGTGTTCCCTTTGGCATGTCGTCACCGGCATGACCACTAACGGTTACGCGACCCGGCTTTGTATTGTGCTTGAACTGCCGGTGACTGCCCTCCGTTACTCCGTTACTACGAGTCGCCATCCGTCCGCTTCGAGCATACGAATCGCATCCCGTACCTTCACATTAAAATACCAAAAGAAAACAATCGGTCGCTAGTCACTATTCCATCGCTCATCGTTAATTTGCCCGGTGCAACACTGTTGCTAATCCAACTTCACATCCACGACGACGAACTCATCCGACGCCAGCGCCTGCTGAAAAACCGGTTTGAGTTCTTCTTTGCGCGTGACGGCGAAGCCTTTGGCGCCGTAGAGCTCGGCGAGTTTGGGAAGATCCGGGATGAAGAGCTCGGTGCCGATGACGCGGCCGCCGTAGGTTTTCATCTGGTCGCGTTTCATGCCGCCGTAGGCGTTGTTGCGCAGGATGAGGACGAAGATTGGGATCTTGTGATAGGTCGCGGTGGCAAGTTCTTGTTGCTCCATCATGAACGAGCCGTCGCCAGTGACGCAGATCACTCTGGCGTCAGGCCGGCCGAGCTTTACGCCCATCGCCGTCGCGAGGGCGGTGCCGATGGCGCGGAACTCGCCGGCGTGGATGATCGGATTCACGGCGTCGATGCCGCGCAGCGTGTCGCCGGTCATGCCTGACGTCGTCAGGATTTCGTTGCCCGTGAGCTGCTCGTTGAGTTCTCGCATCACGGACTCGTAAGTCAAACCATTATTGGCCGGTTTCCGCTCGACCTCATTTTTCCAGGCTTGCTTGGCTTGCTGAATCGTTTCGGCTCTTTCGCCGTTCGATGCCGGCTTCGGCTGGCGTTTCTTGACTTCATCGATGATCGCGCGCAGAGCGATCTTGGCGTCGGCTTGGATCGAAAGCGTGGTCGGATAGTTGCCGCCGAGTTCATCGGGGTCGGTGTCGATCTGCACGATCTTGGCCTTCTCGGGAATGATCTCGTGGCCGAAGCGCATCGTCGTGCCTTCGCTGAAGGTCGCGCCCAAGGCGAGAATCAAATCGGACTCCTGAAAGAATTTACGCGCGTAAGGGCGGCTGCCGAAGCCGAGGCAGCCTAGCGCGAGCGGGTGGTTCTCGGGAAAAACGCCTTTGGCCGTGTAGCTCACCGCAACGGGCATCGATAACAGCTCGGCCAGCTCGCGCACTTCTTCGCGCGCGCCCGCCCAGTCCACGCCGGTGCCGGCGAGCACCACCGGAGTCTTTGCCTGGAGCAGCAGATCCACGGCGACGCGGGCGGCGGCCGAATCCATCGCCGGCGCGACGGGCTCCGCCGTGGGCGCGAAGCTCAACGGCTCTGGAAGATTTTCATGCTGCAGATCTTCGGGGACAATGAGAAAAACCGGTCCTTGGCGTCCGCGCGTGGTCTGGCGAAACAGCGAGTCGAGCAACGAGCCGAGTTCTTCAATGCGTTCAAGCTTTGCGCTCTGCTTGGTGATCGGCTGAAATAGCCGGACATGCTCCATGCCGTGGAACGATGAATAAGGGCTTTTCGCCGAAGCGGCCGTGTCGATATCCGATGAGATGACGAACAGCGGCACGGATTCTTTGTGAGCTTGGGCGACGGCGGTCACAATATTGGTCGCGCCGCCGCCGGCAGAGACCAAGCAAACTGCGGGCTTCTTCGTCGCACGCGCGTAACCGAGCGCCATATTGCCCGCGCCGCCTTCGTGCTGCGCATTGACGAAGCGCATGTGCGGCCGTTTCGCTATCGCATCGCCGATCGCGAAAGACGTGTGAGCAAGCACGCCGAAAATATTCTCGACGCCTCTTGAGCTTAAATATTCGACCAAAGTATCTGCGATATTGGTTTCAGCCATCGTACGCCTCCTGTTTCTGTTAGGTCTGATTATTTCAGCGGCGGGGAAAAAGCAATCCGATTTGTTGCGTCGAACGTCACCGCGATCGAAGTCGTCGTAGGGGCAACCCCCTGTGGTTGCCTCTTGATTAGGGGCAGGCACTGGGGGCCTCCCCTACAATGGCATTACAAAATTAATTGGAAACCCGCGGGGTTGTTTGCGGCGCGCCTTCGGCGGCATGCATGTCGTGGCGCACGCCGAACCGGCGGCCAAAGTATCTGACAAGCAGCGCTCCGGTCATCGTGAAAGCAACGATGAAGATGCTGATGATGCTTGCAGCTTCGCGATTACTGACTGCGACCGACGAGAGCTCTAAAGCCATGAGCGACAGCGTCATCGTGTCGCGCGATGCGAGCAAGATAATACTGCTGGTGGCGCCGGCGGCGCTGACGAAATTCATCACCGCCAAGAGGATCAGCGTCGGCATCAAGAGCGGCAGCCAGATCAGAAAATAAGTACGGAGCCAGCCGGCACCGGACACGCGCGCGGCCTCTTCCATGTCCGCGCCGACTTGCACGAGCACGCCTTTCATGATGTTGACGCCGGTGGTTTTACCTTGGAGCAGCACGACAATGAGTAGCGCCCAGATCGTGCCGAACAAAAAATTCAGGCCGGGCGTTAAGATAAAAACCCACAGGAGTCCCAGTCCGGCAAGAATTCCGGGGATCGCTCCGGCGGTCCAAATCATCAGATCGAGCGCGCCGCGTCCCGGCAACCGGGTGCGCACGAGAATATATGCCGTGACCGAAAAGATCAGCGGGCTGCAAATTGCCGCGGTGGTGGCAAGTATCAGCGTGGTGCGCAGCGCCTTCACGAACACGGGGTCGCTCAAGACAAAGCGCCAGTGATCGAGCGTGTAACCCAAGACGAAATAGCCGATGCGCTGCATGAAGCTGCCGAGTATCAAGATGGCGAGCGGTCCGACGGTTAACAGCGCGAGCAGCAGAGCGATGGCGCCGAAGGTGACGTAATTCCATTTACCGAGATCGATCAGGCCGGGACGAAAGCTACCGGTGATCGTGGTGTAGCGGCGCCGCTCGAGAATCCAGCGCTGCAGCGGGATGATCAACGCAATCATCAGCAGGGTGAGGCTTGCCAGAACGGTGGCTTCGCCGTAATTGGGAATTTGATTTCTGATCAAGGTGAAAATTTTGGTCGAGTAGACGAAAAAGCCAAAGGGCATGCCCAGCAGGTATTCGGTCTCGAAGGATTGAAACACGCGCAAAAGCTGGAGTGCGAAAACCATCATCATCGGCGAGATCATGAGCGGCAGGGTGACTTTGAAGAGGGTTCGCAAATTGCTCGCGCCGCCGACGCGCGCCGCCTCCTCGAGCGTGGAGTCCATGTTGCGGAAGGCTGGTGTCAACAGCATGACTTTGATCGAGATGCCGTGGCCCATCAGGTTCGCCCAAACGATTCCCGGCACGCTGAAGATATTGAACGGCCCCTGGTCGAGATGGAATAAATTTTTCAGAGCGACGTTGATCATGCCGATATCGGGATCGAGCAAAGTGATCCAAGCGATGGTCGTCGGCAGCGCGGGAACCATGTAAGAAACCCAAAAGAGAAATTCCAAGGTATGGCTGAAAGGAATCTTAGTGCGCGCGAGCAGCCAAGCGATCGCCACGCCCACGGGAAAGCTGACGCTGACGGTCAGCGACCAGATGAGCAGAGAGTTGCCGAGAGAGGTGAGCAAGCCGGGCCGCTGAAAGGCATTCACCCAGTGCTTGACTCCCCAAGTGCGCGGCTCGACGAACCAATCCGAGGCAGCGTTAAAGCTATTGATCAGAAGCAGCAGCACCGGCCAGATCAGAAAGTAGCCGAGCGCGATCAGCACCACCGCCATGATAAAATGGCCCTTTGTCACACGAGGTGCCGGCAAGCTCGGCGCGATGGCGAGTTGATCTATGGCGGGGGATTGGTCCACGGGCGACTTTTTCGTTCAAGCTGTTCAAATCATTAATTCATCCGGACCGATCAAACGGCTTGAAGGGTTTGAACTATTGGAACGTTTTGAAGCTTTGGTAGTTATTTCTGTTTCGACTCCCAGATTTTATAAATCCATTTTTGCGCTTCCTCCTGGCGCGGACCGAATTTAGGGTCGGCGTCGGGGAACGCATACTCGACACCCGGTTTGCGTCGCTGGTCCGGCGTTACTTCACCGAAGGGAATATCGTTGCGCAAGGAAGAACGGTCGATGTTCGGCACTAGCGTATGGGTCAATGTCTGTCCTTCTTTCGAAAGGAACCAGTTCACGAAGAGTTTGGCTGCGCTTGGATGCGGCGCATTCGAAAATACCGATATGCAGCAGCCGGACCCGCCCGCCCGCACCATGCCTACTTGCTTGGGTAGAAAGATCTGCTTGATCGGGAGCCCCTTTTTCGCCAGCCCCGTGAGTTCCTCGGTGCCGGTGGCGACAGCTTGCAGCGGAAATCTTCCACCGACGAGCCAGGTCTCCAGGATCCTGCGGTCATCTGAAAATGTTATACCGGCGTTCAGCAGGTAAGTGCGTATCCATTCTTGCCCTCGATCCGGTTCGAAGTAACTGTCGATCATCTGCCGTATGCCCGATGGGTCGCCCATTCCCTGGCCGAGGATCTTCCCTTTCCAGCGCGGGTCGAAAAAATCGGTCTGTTTCTTTATTGTCGCGACCTCGGCTTCTTTGAGCTTGTCGGTGTTATACCAAGTCTCGTACTGATCCTCTTTGGTTACGTGGTAGATGAACGCGTACGCGGATGCTTTGTCAGCGTACCAATGGCGACCGAGATACCAATTGGAAGTGTCCACCACCTCGGGATGGATGAGCAGGGGCGGGAACGGCACCAGCGACTCCGACGGCACGAGCCTCTGGTTGTTCTCGCGACTACTGATCAATGCGACGTCCATGATGTATCTTCCCGCTTTTCGCTCCGCGAGCACCCGATTGACTGTGTCGGTGGCGTTGCCTGTAGAGACTTCGACCTTCACACCAAATTTTTTGCTGAAGGCGTCGACAACCGGTCGGTACTGGCGCGATGGCGCACCGCCGGAAGCCACCATAAGAGTGCCTTCTTGCTTCGCCGCCGCGATGAGCTTGGACCATTCCTGCTCGAAATTCGCGGAGGGAGCTGCGGCGCCGTAAGCGCCAGGCGCGCCGAGCAAGACGAGCAATAGCACGGTCAGGAAGGGCGTATGGCCATACGCCCCTACACTGCATGCG
This sequence comes from uncultured delta proteobacterium, assembly GCA_963755715.1. Classification (GTDB taxonomy): domain Bacteria; phylum Desulfobacterota; class Binatia; order UBA9968; family UBA9968; genus DP-20. The sequence continues at coordinate 64,706 of CAVWLW010000026.1, read as the reverse complement.
CGTTTATCGCGCTTCTGCATTTTTTCTCGCGCGCGAATAGTAATCATGACCTCGTCCTCCGGGAATTTCATCTTCGTAGGGGCGTACGGCGTACGCCCGATCCATTTATTCTTCCTTGTGCGACCAATCCGATGCCCACGCGGTATGGCCTTCGGGTCGCAACTTTAACCAAACTTTGCTGCCCTCGTCGACCGGCTTGTGGCGTTCGCCATAAATCATGATGACTCCCTGGCCGTCGACTTCGACTTGATACTCAATGCGCTCGCCGACGAACAACGTAGCCTCGACCTTGCCGCCGATCATGCCCGATGGAGCCTCGGCGCCGTGCGCCGGATGGATCTCCACGTCTTCGGGCCTGACCCCGATATAAACCGATTCACCTGTCTTCATGCCGCCGGGATTGTAGCAGCGTCCAAAGACGATGCAGTCGCGCGCGCCGGCCAGCGCGATCGCCATCTGGCCGGACGGGTTGCTCGTTTGCACTTTGCCTTTGAAGAGCAGGGTTCTGCCGACGAAGTCGCGCACGAATTCGTTGACCGGTTCTTCGTAAAGCAAGCGCGGATCGCCTTGCTGCTGCACCACGCCGAAATTCATCAACGCGATGCGATTCGATAAACTCAGCGCCTCGATTTGATCGTGGGTGACGAACAGCATCGCGATGTTGAGTCGTTTTTGTAAAAGCTTGACGCTGATGCGCATCTGCTCGCGCAGCTTGGCGTCGAGGTTGCTAAAAGGCTCGTCTAACAGCAATACCCGCGGTTCGGTCACCAGCGCGCGCGCAAACGCGACGCGCTGTTGCTGCCCACCGCTTAAGAGTGGCCCCGGACGATCCTCGAATCCCGCGAGACCAACGAGATCGAGAGCGCGCAGCACGCGGTCCTTAATTTCACGCTTCGGAAATCTGCGTGCTTTGAGGGGAAAGGCGACGTTTTCCGCCACCGTCATGTGCGGCCAGATCGCGTAGCTTTGAAATACCATGCCGACGTTGCGTTTATTCGGCGGCAGATTCAAGCGCCGCGAAGTCATGACCACCGCTTCCTCGCCGAAAAAAATATCGCCGGCATCCGGAGTCTCCAGGCCCGCCACCATGCGCAGTGTGGTCGTCTTACCGCAGCCGCTCGGGCCGAGGAGTGTAAGAATCTCGCCGTCCAACACATCGACGGAAAGATCTTTGACCGCCGGGCTCGTGCCGCCCGGATAAGTTTTCCAAAGTCCGCGCAGGCTGACGGCGATCTTGCTCTTGACAGCGCTTTCGGTCGCCATGGAAGCGGCCGACTTGGGTGCGGCAAGCGTCATGGTGCTGTTTCTCTTACACGAATCTTGGTCAGCTCTCTAGAGCCGGCAGATATTGGGTTATCGTCGTAGGGGCAGGCCGCTGTGCCTGCCCTTTCAAGATGGGCAACCACAGGGGATTGCCCCTACACGGAATTGGATGCGGACTCGCTAGCCGATATCAGCTCGTTGGTGCAGCTTTCAAAATCCTTTGGCTTCTTCCTTCATATAGAAGCCAAGCTTCTTCATCGCCGGCCAATCGTCGATGGAGAAAAGAATTGTGTCTTCGTTGTGGGTATTTTCGTGATGATGCCAGGTCCACGCCGGCACGGCGAAGATATCGCCCTGCTCATATTGCAGGCGTTCGTTTTCGATGACCACTGCGCCGTCGCCGTCGAAGGCGAAGTAGAAGGTCGTGCTGTTGTGGCGGTGCGGCAGAGTTTTCTGTTTTTTAGCTAGCAACTGCGCTTGCCAGGCGATCGTCGGCAGCGTCGGTCCGCCGTCAACCGGGCTCGCGAGCATGATCATGATGCCGTCGTAAAGATCAGTCTCGCCGTTTTCTCGGAGCGCCATCAGCGCGCCGTGCGTATCCGCCCACGGATAACGCATCGGTGGCAACGGAAAGGGCGCTTCGTTCGAGATCGGCCGCGCCAGACCAAGAGTGCGCTGACCGTAGGCGGTCGGTTTTTTAATTTCTTCGTACGGCTCGTCGTTCGGCATGCGCTCGTTGATATTCACGTTGGGGTTGTAGCCGTTGTCGTAGCCGTCGATCCAAATAGCCGGCGTTGTGTCTTTGTTCCAATGATCGTGAAAAGTCCATGCCGGGCTGATCACTACGTCGCCGCGCTCCATCGGATAGGCCTCGTATTCGCATACGAATACGGCATCCTTGGGCGCTTGGCAGACAAGGCGCGTTTCGCTGCGCAAGTTGCGGTGCGCTTGGGTGCGCTCGCCGGGCATGAGAATCTGCGCATTCATCCAGATCGGAAACCTGCGGGCCTCGATGCCGACCACCGAGCGCATGCCGGTCATGCCGTTCGGCCCAACGGTGACGATCTCGCCCGAGCGCATCAGGCCGCGGTAAATGCCGTCCCATTTCCAGTGCGCCGCAGTGTTGCCCTGGCGCGGCGCCGCGCGTCCGTCGCGTCTCAGCCCGGCGCCGACGAGATGGTGCTCGGCGAGAAAATGTTCGAGGTCTTCGTGGGTAGTTCCTACGTCGATCACGATTAAGTCTCCTTAGTGCCGGTCCGATAGATTCTATTACCACGAAGATCACGAAGGACACGAAGGTTACCCGGAGAAAGAATTTACAAAAATGAACCAACCTCTTGCTTCGTGCTCTTCGTGTCCTTCGTGGTATGATTTCTCTATCGATCGAGGCGAAAATACTTCACGCAGTTATCGACGATCATCGCGCGTTTTTCATTTTCCGGCACGCCTGCAAAGTCTTCCGCTAAGTGTTTCTGTGAGTTTGGGAATTCGCTTGCCGCGTGGGCGAAGTCGGTGCCCCACATGATTTTGTCGTAACCGATGCAGGCGCGCCGTTGGACGCCGACCGGATCGTGCAGGAAGCCCCAGTAGTTGCGGTCTTTCAAATACTCGCTCGGCTTGCGCGCCAATTTATTCAGCCCCCAGTTGTCATGAATCATGCCGATGTAGCGGTGATAGTGATCGTCGATCTGCCACAAGCCATATTCCAGCCACCCGACCATGGTCTCCGCCCAATACAATTGCAGCTGGGGAAAGCGATCCCACACTCCGGCAAACGCCATTTGCAAGGTCGCGGTCATGGCATCGTTTGTGAAGCGGGTGAAGAATTTAAAAGCGTCTTTCTGATGCACGTCGTGGCCCGGGTCTTTCGGGTAAAGATAATCGGGCTCGCCTTTCCCCGATCCCATGGTGCCGGTATTGTGGTTGGTGAGGGCAATACCCAGATCGAGCGCCGCCGCCCAGAACTTGTCGTCTTCAGGCGTCGGATAACTTTTGCCGCTCGGATAGCGATCGAGCTTTACACCCTTCATCCCAAGCTTGGCACAGTGTTCCATCTCTTTGATCGCGTCGTCGACGCCGGTCGTTGGCAGAGTGCCCATGCAAACGAGCCGGTCCGGCGCGGGAGCCATGTATTCTTCGCCGAGAAACTCGTTGTAAGCGCGTATGCAGTCTTTATAGAAGTCGTCATCTTTGGTCTGGCGCAAAACGAACGTGATCTGGGAAAATAAAATCTCGCAATCGATACCGTCCTGATCCTGTTCGGCGAGGCGTTGCTCAGGGCCGCCCGTGCCGGCGCAAGTTTCAAAGGTCGGCACTTGTTTGGCTAACTCCGCATGCGGGACGCGCACGCTGCGAGTGATGCCGATGGTATTGGGCTTGCCGCCATCGATCACCACCGCGTCCGAGCCATTGGGCATCTTGACGCGCTTGGGCGCACGCTCGCGCCATTTACTCTGGACGCGTTCGCGCCAAATATCGGGGTTGAGATCGATGTGTCCATCGCCGGAGATACATTTATAATTTCGTGGCATGAGTAAATCCTCTCGCAGTTAGGTTAACTTTCTCAGACCGGAGTATTGGAGTGCCGGATTGCCAGCCGGTACTCTCCGCACTTGCATCGCCAGCCAATACTAATAGAATTTCTTTGCATTTGACAAGAATCACAACTTCTCGATTGCACAACAAAAGATTGAATAAGAGGTGGTCGCTAAAGAGCTTAGAAGTGCCTTTTCGAGCCCGAAAAGCGGTTTCTAAGATCAGATAGCTCTAGTAGTTCAGCGAACACGCTTTGCGCGCGTGACAATGGAGGCTGAGAGCTGAACAGAACAGCGAAACTGGCAACGATTATTGCTTTTCTCTTTATGGAAGGTTGGTGTCAAACATTCAATTTTTGAGAGCGAAGGAAATCAAATGATTTGAATGTTTGACACCGTAAACTTCCCATTTTTTGGCTATAGCTCGATTACAGCTTTGCCTGAATTCACTAGCGAAACTTTGTGCAAAACCCAGGCTATCCTAATAACGTGCCGCCAGCCATTCAGCGTAGAAATCAGCCTCCCTGCCTAGGGTGTCGCCAAAATAGGCATTGGCCTGCGCTGGGGTGAGAGTAGGATCGATTTGGAGAGCGCAAGGAGCACACGGCGTACCGCCGTGTACGGCGCCTTCATTGAACACAATTGTCTTATCCGAGCTGATCGCGGTATCGTAAAGGATCTCGTCCGGCCTGTTAAAATAATGACCGGTATGGGCGATGATGACCAGCGGCGCTTTAATGCCCTTAACGTTTCCGACTGACGAGGTCGCGGACGAATCGTAATCCACGCCTGTCATGTCGTCCTCGGTCTGCGTGTACTTTCCAGGCGTAGCGCGTAGCGCATGAGCGCCCAACCAGACACGCACGTTGGCCGTGATCGTGGAGGCAGCGCAATCCAAGGCGTCATTCCTCGCGCCGCCAGGGACTCGAACCGACTGGATGATTTGCACCGGTCTCGTGCCGTCGCGAGCCAAGAGCGTGTGTGCTCGCTTGGTGTATTTGAGCAAACTGATGTCCGGCTGCCACAGCCGGGCGGCGGTAGAGTCGACAACGGCGAAGGGGATGTCGTCGCCTAGTTGGCTCGGATCACCAGTCTCCTTTATCTTTTTCCGCAGCAGCCCCAACGCTTCGTTAAGGATATCCTGATTGCGAATGGCTTGGTGAGTGGTGTAGGTCTTGTTGAACTGCTTGCTGTAGGTTGCGCTTTCTGTGGCAGGGTCGTAACCGTTGGCTTCAGCGAACATATCAAAAGCCGGGTTCCGCGGCTCGCACGCGTTGTTGTGGACCGCTGATCGACGTAGGTGAACGTCGCCAGCGCGTCTCCGAGGTGCGCATCGCGCAGCATCACGCCATCCGGCTTCGGCAAGTTGTGTAGGTTTGTATCGTCGCAAGGAATGATCTTCTCCGGTCCCTGGCACGCCCCCGGTCCGTTTTCTGCGACGTTCTGATAAAAGAGCATCAGAGGCGCCCCCATGCTAAAGCCTAAGAGAAGACTTTCCTCACGGCGGGAAGCCCTGCTGCCGCAGAATATTTTTGAGGTAATTTATCGAGGTTGCAATGCCAGGTGCATGCTGCTCGTAGCCATAGTACTCGAGGTCACGGCCGCTAAACTCACTGTTGGTGCAGAAGGTCGTGAAGCCCCGCTGGGCCAACGGGGCGCAAAGGTTATTATTAATATAGCGCGAATTAGGATGCATGACGACTATGCCGATATGGGCTCTCCCGAGCACGTCGGTGGTGGGCCTACGCATAGTCGCCGCCTCTAGTCTGAGATTCGCTGTTGCACAATTCGCCACAGTGCTACATATGACGCTAGTTGTGATCGGCTGAAGCTGAGCTTCCGACACCGAGACCCACGCAGCGCTGCAAATCGCCGTGAGTGAAAAAACAAATGTGATTATTCGTTTAAACATATTCCCTCCTAGAAAAACGTTAGCGGATATTTGGCTAGCGAACAGAGACTCTCCTTACTGGAATGTTTCTCCATCAGATCCCTTTATGGCCAATGCACACGGCCTCTGGCGCATGTCGCTGAAGAATTGCAGACTACCGTCTTCGTGATCTATCCGCGTGTTTGGGTTCGCTGTCGGCACGCGGACCGGTGGCCTTCTGAAATTCTGATAGCGTCGAAACTAAATTACGTAAACACCAGGCCCTTTGTTTATCTGGGAACGTAACACCTTGTCCAATCGCACTTGTTTCTATTGATCTACATAACCTTTTCTCTATTGATTTTTGCGCGTTCTGGGATATGACTGAGCCTTTAGAACACTCAGGCGAGGCTTCCTACCGCTGCCCCATCTAGGATTGGAGGGGCCGATCAATGACCTTACACCAACTTAGAATTTTTCATGTGGTTTCGCGGCACCTCAACATCACCAAGGCGTCCGCAGAACTTCATATTAGCCAGCCTTCGGTGTTTCAGCAGATTAAATCGCTCGAAGAATCTTGTGGGCTTCGGCTTTACCGCAAGGTCGGCCGCGGCATCGAACTCACAGCTGACGGTCTAAAACTTCAGTCCCGAAGCACGCGAGATTTTGGATAGGGTCGAAACTCTGCAGCGAAACTTCGACGCGAGCCGGAGGTCTCCGGAGACTGGACCCTTACTGGTTGGTGGCTCCCACGTTCCCTCGAAATTCGTTTTGCCGCTATGTTTAGCGGCCTTCAAAAAAAATCATACCGTTGGTGCAGGTTAAGTTGCAGACCAAGAGTAGTCAAAGCATAGAACGTCTTGCTCTAGAACTCGGAACTGGAAATCGCCATTATCACTCACTCCTCCCACTCTTCAGAACTGCAGTATGAGCCGTTTCGTCAAGAGAGGGTCATATTATTTGTTTCCGTACACCATCCATTGGCAAGAAAAAGAGAGTTGAGCCTTGCGGACGTTGCGAAAGAGCCGCTGATTATTCACAGAGGAATTCGAAGGGGCACCGGAGAGGCTTTTTTAGATATATTGAAACATATGGAAGAACAAGGTCACAGTCCCAATATTCTGATGGAGTGCAGCTCCGGCGAAGCTGCCAAGGCCGTTATCCTGAGAGGAGCGGGGATCGGAATCTTAATGGAGGCTCATCTGGACGAGGAGATCCACAGACGTGAGGTGAAAATTCTCAGAATTAGGGACGTCCAAGACTTAAAGATCAATTCATTCGTCATCTATCGAAAGGATAAGCCGCTTTCCTACAACGTCCAAGACTTTCTCGATTTGATAAAAAAGCGATACGGGCAGTGTTCTGAGCTCGTCACCTCACTCGTTTCGAACCAATCTCAAGCCTGACTCAGACCACGTGTTTGACACAGAGCCTAGGGTGGATAGACGACTGCACTCCCCCATTGCTCCATCGCCAGAAAGACTCTTATTTACTTAGACAACGCGGTCGTCTCTTGCAGCTTATTCAGATCGATATCGACGCCGAGTCACCACCTATTTCGGCTGCCACAACGCGGTGGTTTCTTGCAGCTTGTCCATGTCGATGTCGATACCGAGGCCGGGGCGGTCGGAGACTTCGAGCGTTCCTTGTTCGACGGTCAAGCCCGACGCCGGGTCATCGTTCAAGCTTTCAAACTCGCCGATCTCGGCGCCGGCGAACAAGTCCGGTATCGCCGCGCAGAAGTGGAGCTGCATCGCTTCCATGAGCTGGCTGCCAGCCGTGCTGCCGACGTGGACGCCAACGTTGGCGGCGCTACACACCGATGCGATCTCGCGGGATTTGTAATAACCGCCCATTTTCCAAATCTTGATGCTGACCGCGTCCATGGCGTCGGCTTCGATCAAGCGCAGCGCATCGGCCACGGTGTTCACGCCTTCGTCGGCCATGATCGGAATATTCACATTCTTTCGCACAAACTTCATGCCGCGCACGTCGTCTTGCCTGACCGGTTGCTCGACGACGACGAGGTTACAATCACTCAGCTGGTTTAAGATTTTCACCGCGCGCATCGGCGTATAGGCTTGATTGGCGTCCACCGAGATGAACACGTCTTCACCAAGCGCATCGCGGGTGCGCTTGACCGTTTCGATATCGCGCTTGTCATCGAGGCCGATCTTGATTTTGACATAACGATAGCCGCGCTCGGCTAGAGCGAGCGCCTCATCGGCGGTTTCTTTGGGCGGCTTGAGACCGAGCATGCGCATCACCGGCACCTCCCGCCGGCTGACGCCGCCGAATAAATTAAACAGCGGCGTCTGCATGCGCTTGGCGTAGAGATCGAGCAACGCCTCTTCGACGGCGAACTTCAGCTGAACATTGCCGCCGATGGCGAGATCGATAGCGCGCATGACTGGCTGTACGCCGTCGACTGGGTCTTGCCCAAGCAACGGCGCGATGGTGGTGTGCAGCAACGCCTCGGCCGTCGCCGGCGATTCGCCGACGATCAGCATCGCCGGCATATAGCCGTAACCGGTGTTGCCGTGATGGTCGCTGATGCCAACGACAGTGGCTTCGATGTCTCCTTTGGTATACCGCGCGGTTTTCCAAGCCGTTGCTCGACGCAAAGTCGCGCGCCAACTTTGAACTTTCTCAATCTTAAACGGCGCGGAATTTTCTGTGCCATTTTTCTGAGTCGTCGATGCCATAGTTCACTCTCCTTGTGCGAATCGGCTCGCGCCTAGCGTTTGAACACGGTCTCAAAAAAGCCTTGCTTTTCGAGCTTGCGCGCGATGGTCAAATCGAAGACTTGGCCGAGGGTCGCCTTTTTGGCCAGCGGTTCGCGCTCGGCGATCTCGTCGATCAGGTCTTGGAAGCCTTTGGCGTCCGGCTCCAGAGTCTCGGCGTAAAAATCGTTGGCGATGAAGTCATAGGCTTTATTCAGCACGTCGGTTTCGTTGGACTTCATGTAGCGCGCCAGCGCTTTGATGCCCTCTTCGCGGTTGCGCTTGAAGCGCGCAATGGCTTCGACGAAGGCTTTGATAAAGGCCTCGGCGGTGGCGGGACTTTCGCGGAGGAATTTACCGGACACCATCGGACCCAGATAGGGATAGTTCAAGTTGAGCTGCATGAGCACCGGAAAGCCGAGCTTGGCCAGTCGAAGCCCCGACATGAAATCCATTGCCGCCGCTTGCACGGCGCCGGATTGCAATGCGGCCAAACGCTGCGGCGAGCCGCCGATTTGCATCATGGTCACGTCTTTTTCCGGGTTGAGCCCCAGTTTGCGCAGCGCCAGCTGCGAGCCGTAAGCGCTCACGTCACCGATGCGGTTGATGCCGATCCGACCGCCGATGAGATCCTTGGCGCTTTTGACATTCTTAGCCGCGATCAAACTATAGGGAAAAATTTTCGCGGTGACGCCGAGCATGCGGAGATCGCCGCCGCGGAGAATCGCGGTCACGGTTTCGGCCACGCCGTTTTGCGCCGCCTGGGCCTGACCGGCAATCATCGCTTGGAGCAGCACGCTGCCGCCCTGGATGAAGACCAGCTTGCCGTCCAGGTTGTATTTCTCGTAAAGCCCGACGTCGCGGGCAAACCAAAGCGGGGTAAACTGACTGCTGGTGGTCGGATAGGCGATGACGAGGCTCTCCAGCGCGAGAGCCGGAGCAAACGACAACAGGCACGCCATGAGCCCAAAAATAGCCGGGAGGAAAGGCTTGCCGGTCTTCATGAGTGCAAGGCTAATTTTCTTTCTTGAACGCGCCGAATCCCGGTCGATACTGGCCTTCGATAAACTGCTTGATGCCCTGCTCTTTCCATGCGCCGCCCTGCAGAAAAGAAAGCTGGTCGCTTTTCGCCGAACTGTAACTCAAGGCGGTCTCGTAGTCGGGAATCAGTAAGCTGTCGCGGTACGCGTCTTTACAAGCGCGGAGCGCGAGCGGGTCTTTTTCAGCGAGCTTCTTGGCGAGTTTGTTGGCTTCCTCCATCAACGACGATCGCGGCACCGAAAAGGTCACAAAGCCAATTTCCGCGGCCCGTTTGCCGTTGAATGTATCGCCGGTAAGGATGTAGTAGACCGCATCGCGGACGCGCATGATCTGCGATATTTGCTTGCTGACCGGGCCACCCGGGAAATGGCCGAAGTTCACTTCGGAGAGTCCAAAGGTGGCTTCGTCCGCTGCGATCGCGATGTCGCAACCGGATACGATCGAGAAAGCGCCGCCGAAGCAGAATCCATTGATCGCTGCGATGGTGGGAACAGGAAAGGCGCGCAAGATGCGCACGCGCCACTCCAACGCCTTTTCCAACAACCGCTCGAACTCCATTCGCTCGCGCTGTTCATAAAAAAACTCTTTCAGATCCTCGCCTGCGGAAAAGCTCTCGCCGGCGCCGGTCAGGATAAGCACCCGCAAGTCCTTATCGAATCTTAGCTCGTTCAAGACTTCGACCATCTCATAATGAAGCTTTGGGTTCATCGCATTGCGCTTATTGGGCCGGTTGAAAGTGATCGTCGCGATGTTGTCCTGGCGGTCGACTAAAATGGTTTCATAATTTGCCACTTGAGTGCCCCTTTTTGGTTTTTGTGCTCGCCGATTGTGATCGATTAGTTTCTTGACTTCACCCAACGCGCCCGGCTTTGGCGCAAGCCTAAGCCCGCCAGCATCGCCGCCATTCTGATCGGTGTGCCGAAGCCTTCGACCACCGGCACACCAATTTGTTCTTGCAACCAAGCCGGTTTGATGTGCACCGGACATTGGCTGATGCCCATCGGATAAATCACTTCGGCGCCTTCGGCGACCAGACGTTTGGCTTCGCTGACGAAATTGTCGACGACTTCGTCGTGATGTGCCGCCAAGTCCGGCAAGTCGAATCCGCTCACGCCGAAACCGACGATGCGATCTTCCATCCCGTAGCGCCGAATGATCGCCCGTGAAAATGCGACCAAGCTGGGGTGATAAACCATGACGCCGAATCGATCGCCAATCAGCGAGGCGACGTGCAGGCAGGCTTCGGTCGGTCCGACGACGGGGATGTCCACCGCTGATTTGCCGCCATCGACTCCCAAGTCGAGCGTGCCCAAAGGCACGACCGCATCGTAGCCGTCTTTCTCGGCGCGTTTGAAGGCGTCGATGAACGCCGGTGCGACGAGCTGTATTTCGGTCGGTGTCATGCCGTAAAAATACGGGCTGGCGGCGACGTCGACGATACCGACCTGAATTTCCGCGGTAGAATAGGAGAGTGCGACATCGGCGCGCCGTTTGTGTTCTTCGGGTGGGTAGCCGCCGATGACGAATCCGACGCGAATCATATGATGCCCCCTCGGTTTGAGGTTCGCCCGTTACAGCCGGTCGATATGCAACAGCCGGCGCGCGTTGCCGCCGTATATTTTTGCCAAATCCGTCTCGCCCAAACCCGACTCTTGGACTACCCCAACGGCATGTTCCGTGTATTGCTTTCCCTCTTGCCCGAGTCCGAAGGGATAGTCGGTGCCGAATACGATTTGTTCGGAACCGAACATTCTGGCAACGCAGGCGACGATGGCTTCATCGGTGGGTCCCGCCGTGTCGTAAAAGAGTTGGCCAAAATAATGACTTGGTTTGTGCTCGCTTCTGCCCTCACGAAAGGCTCTCTCGATTCTACGGGCTAAAAAAGGGATGGCTCCGCCGACGTGGGCAGCGATAACTTTGAGGTTTGGATATTTGTCGAAGAAACCCCCCAGCGCGAGTCTCGATAACGCAAAGGTCGTATCCACCGGCAGCCCAATGAGGTGATCGAGACGGTAAACATTCCACTCTTTGGGCAAGGGCCGCTCCAGAGGATGAAGAAACATTGCCAGACCACTTGCATTGGCATAAGCAAAGAAAGTCGCGAACTCAGTTTCATCCAGCGCTCGCTCTCGAATATGGGTGCACAGGGTAATACCGGAGAACCCGGGAAAACGACTTGCTCTCTCTAGCTCCTTGCACGCCTGGTCGGCGTCCATCATCGGAATGGACGCGAACATCCTGAACCGTTCCGGATGCTTTGCGCATATTTGGGCGTATTCATCATTAGCGACCTGGGACATTTCAATCGCCGGCTTGCGATTTCCCCAATCGAAGTACTCGTACATCTGGGGCAATGATAGGACCTGTAACGTGACATTCCAGCGATCCATTTCACCCAAGAATCTATTCTCATCCCATTCCCAGATGCTTCTGATATCGAGTGGTCGAGATACGCTTTTTCTTAGCACTCTCGTAAACTCGGGCGTAAAGGCATGGGCGTGAACATCTATCCTCGCCCCGCTCCCATTGATTAATTTCGCTGCCATTGGCTTAGACCTCGCTTATTTAAAGAACCCTTTGTCCGCCAACTCTCGCACAAAACTGGCGTCAAAGACATCATCCATCCGCAGCCCGGCTATCTTAGGATTTCGCGGCGCCATTACGTCAAAAATCAACTTGAAGCCTTTCTCGCTCGGCAGGGGTATTTTCTCATAGACGTGATCTTTGACGTATTGCCACTGGCGTTCCAGCAGTTCACGGTTGGTCGTTCTGAGGTTGCGCGCGGTTATGGTAATCGATTCATCTTTGCTCTGCTGGAAAAAACGAACGCCTCTCATGTATGCTCGAATCACTGCCAGCACGGTTTCCCGGTTTGCCTGCGCATATCTTCTTGTCGTAAATATCGCCGTGAAAGGAAATTCAACGCCGAGCTCGGTGAGATCGAGAAGTTTATAGAGCCCCGCGCCGCCGCCGATAAAAGTCGCGCCGCCTATGTTAGCGGCATCTATGGACCCGGTGCGAAGCGCGGCAAGGCGTTCCGCCGACCCGCCGATTTGAAGTCTTGTCACGCTGTTCGAATCGACCCCCAGATGTTCCAGGGCAATGCGGGTGGCGACCTCGTCGGAGCCGCCAAACGACCCGATACCAACTTTCTTGCCATTGAGGTCGCTTGGACTCTTAAATGGCTGGCGCCCCACGAAGGTATAGTCTAAACGGTTCATCGGTACCGCCACGATTACTGCGTCCTCTCCAGCCGCCTTTGCTGATATCGGACCTGCAGAGCCGGCGATTCCCACCTGCACGTCGCCGGCTAGCAGGGATTGGACGCCTCGAACATTGCCTTGAATATAGGGGATCTCTACCTCGATACGTTCGTCGCGAAAAAAACCCTTGTCGCGCGCAATCCAGAGCGGCGCGAAATCGATGACGATGCTCGGTATGGCGATGCGCATTTTTCTAAGCGGCTCGGCGGCATCGGCCTGCGCCAACGAGCATAGTAAGAAACAAATGATGTTCGCTGCCCCTGAAGTGATTCTACTTCGTTGACGTTTCTTCATCGGGCTCCGCCTCTCTCCCAGGGACGAGATTTTTCGTAGACATCATTAAACCTTGAATTGTCTGTTTGACAAGTGCTCTAATTAGTTGCCGTGTTCCGGCGAATAATAGTTAGCCGATGTAGCGAATAGCCACAGTATCCCTTGTGCATTTATCGCGAGAAGATCACAAATATTAAAAGCAAGGTTGCAGATATTTAACTAATCAAATCAATTATGGACCGCTTTCGAACCATGCAGAGCTTCGTTGAAGTCATCAGACTTGGCAGCTTCTCAGAGGCCGCCAAGCTGCTCGGGCTCTCGCGGCCGCTGGTTTCGCGTCACGTGACGGACCTGGAAAGCCACCTGGGAGTTCGGCTGCTCACGCGGACGACTCGGCGCATCACACTAACCGAGGCCGGGGCGGCGCATTTTAATTTTTGCCAGCGGGTCATTCAGGAAACCGAAGAACAAGAAACTTCTCTCAAACGGACGCAAAAGGAGCCCGCCGGCTCGCTCAAGATTCTTGCGCCAAAATCTTTGACCACGTTGGCGCTCGGCGACGCGATCGCGAGTTTCGCCGCGGCCTATCCGCATCTCAATATCAACCTGATGCTCGATGATCTTTCGTTTCGCAGCTACGATTTTATCGAACGCGGATTCGATGTCGCAGTGCATACGACGCCAATTCGCGAGTCGAGCTTGGTCGCCAGAAAAATTGCCAACTTGCGTTGGCTGCTTTGCGCATCGCCGAATTATCTCAAGCAGCATGGCGAACCGCGTCGGCCGAAAGATCTTACGCGGCATCAATGTTTGGTCCATATTAACTCGGACCCAAGCGACCGAGTCTGGCGTCTTTGCGACGCGGCTGGCCTCGCTTCGGTAAAAGTTCAGGGCCCATTTGCCTCGAATAGTGTGCTCGTGCTTCGCAAAGCCGCGCTTGAAGCGCTGGGTATTGCGATCTTGCCTCTCTACTGTGTCAAAGAGGATCTCAAAAGCGGCGCTTTGCGCGAGATTCTAACTCATTTCCCTATCCCCGTTCACCCGCTGTCCCTGGTCTTCTCACCTGGGAAACCAACGCCGCAAAAGATTCGCTCTCTGGGGGATTTCCTCGTCGATTGGTTTCGTAAACATCCGATACCGCAGTAGATCTCAGAGGACGATGATATTCCATAGTTTTGTTCGTCAGCCACCCGGAAGATTTCCCGAAGTTATCCAGCGTACGCTTCGCCGGGTTCGACTTTAAGGGACGGAGCGTCTGGGTCATCCCCAAACCTCATGGGCCACGTTGACGACGAGAGACAGTTTGGCAAGCTCGGCTTCGACGGTGATGTTGTTGCCTAAAACCGTGCTGGAAAAACCGCATTGGGGACTGAGTGCTAGCTGTCCGAGGGAAACATAGCGGCTCGCTTCATCGATGCGCCGTTTGATATCCTCGGCTTTCTCCAAATCGCCGGTCTTGGTGGTCACTAACCCGAGCACGATCTTCTTATCACTTGGCGCGAAGCGCAGCGGCGAAAAGCTTCCGGCTCGCGGGGAGTCATATTCTAGAAAAAAACCATCGAGCTTAAACTCGTTAAACAGGATTTCCGCAACTGGATCGTAGCCGCCCTCCGCCGCCCACGCGCTGCGGAAGTTGCCTCTGCAGATATGCATGCACACAGTCATGTGGTCAGGACGATCCTTAATACATTCGTTTATGAGTCGGGCATAAGTCCGCGGCAGTTGGTTTGGATCTTCGCCGATATGACGCACGCCCTCACGCATCTTTTCATCACAGAGGTACGCCAGATTCGGATCGTCAAGCTGGAGATAGGTGCATCCAAGATCTGCTAACGCGCGAATTTCCTCACGGTACACTTGCGCTAGGTCCGCATAGAAACCTTCCATGTCGGGATAGGCGTGTTTGTCGATGGCGTCCCGGCCGCCGCGCATGTGCAAAATCGTCGGGGACGGAATACAGACCTTCGGTGTTCGATGGGTCACCGATGCCAAGTACTTAAAATTGTCGGTCTCGATACCGTGGCTGCGTTTGAGCCCTCCGGCAATTTCAAATCTCGTCGGCGTCCGCTCGATTTCTTCGTCCCCGGACTGAAACTTTCTGGCTACTCCCCTTTGAGCCGCCACGCCTTCCTTGACGATTACCCCGTTGATCTGGCGAAGAAAGTCCGCGTGCCAAATCGTTCGGCGATACTCACCGTCGGTGATGCTCTGAAGGCCGATATCCTCTTGCATCTTGACGACATCGCGAATGCAACGATCTTCGATTTGCCGCAACGCAGCAGCCGACAGTTCGCCACTTTGCCGACGTTCGCGAGCCTGCAAGAGTTCTTGCGGGCGCAGCAAGCTACCGACGTGGTCGGCGCGAAAGGGCGGTTTCTTAATATCAGCCATCCGTTTCTCTCCTGTACACTATTTTGTAATCATCACCGAGCGATGTGACTGCGCCGATAGTAGTGGTTTTGTATCCGGAACGGGAAGACCGCGGAGACTCAATGCTAGGTTGCACAGTTTTAACGAATCAGCGTGGTCGCGAACCGCCTATGCTTCACGCAGTGTGCCGGCCCGTGACGTCTTTTCCATAGGTAAATTGGCGCCTCCCATGTCCATTGGAAATACCTCCGGAACGCTGAGCGCGCGCTGAAACACGAATGAGCACACGCGAGCGGGGAAGGGGACGCCGCAAGAACACCTTAGTGTCTCCGCTCAATCCCGGCGATACCGTCGAGTATTAGCCCGTCGGCATGTTTAACTACGTGACCATCGCGGTTGTCGGTCAAACAACAACCGATGGCGAAATTTATTTGCCCAAGATCGCGGCGGCGGTCTGGGCGATTTCTATGTCCTTGGATCCCGCACCGCTCACCGCGACGGCGCCGACGATCTCGCCTTCGGAATAAAGCGGAAAGCCACCGGGGATAGTGACAAAGGAGCCAGGACCGGCGGCCAATGTGATAGCGAGCGCATGATGATCGTCTCGTTCGTTGCCAGTCGGACTTTTCTTGCCGGAGGGAAACCGAGTCAGCGCTGCGCTCTTGGCTTTCGCTTGGGCGATAGCGATCGAATAGAGCTCGGCTTTTTCCGAGCGCGTAAACGCGATCAGATGGCCGCCGTCGTCAACTACGGCGATGCTCACCGCCGAGTTCAACGCCTGCGCTTTGTCAACCGCGGCATTGAGCACCTTCATGGCGCCTTCTCTGGTCAATTTCCGAGATGGAACCGTATCCATGATTGTCCTCCTCCTTCTTGTGTGGTTCATTTACTAACGCGCAAGCCTATTTTTTGTCGAGGCTTTGGATGAAACCCGTGTCATCCAGTTCCTTGACGAAGCGGACGTCGACCATTCATGATTTGAGCACGGGTAAGATATGGTCGCCGGCCAAGCCGAAGATATTTCTGATGCCTTCGACGAGGTCTTTTTGATTCCCTAGCGAATGATAACACAAACCGAAACCGAAACCGCGGGAAATTGGTTAATGAATTGCAACCTTGGTTTTAAGGATTAAGACGTCGACGTCAGAGAAAATTGTAGCGCCTGGGAATGTTAAAGTGATAGCTTGTCATCACCGAAGCCTAGCGAGGCGATCATGGCAGCAAATATTAACGAGTTGAGAGCGCTGACTCCACCGGAAGGCATGCCGTTCAAGATACAGCGTCTTGGGCACGTGGTGTTGCAGGTGAGTAACCTCGAGCGTTCCGCGCGTTTCTACACGATGGGCCAGGATACAATAGTTGCACGATAAGTGAGTTAGGCTCTACGAAAGGATACGGACGCGTTTATGGCGATACAACCAAAAGATCGGCGCGCGGTGGGCGTTAAAGTTCTGCCCGAAGGGGTCGAAGAGTATTGCGAGCGGCATACGACGGCGCTCACCGAACTGCATGAGCGCTTGCTCAGCGAGACCGAGGAGAAAACGACTACGGCCAATTTTCTCGTCGGCGAGTTGGAAGGCGCGTTTCTCAAAATGCTGGTGCGCATGACACAAGCCAAAAGCATTCTCGAAGTCGGCATGTTTACCGGCTACAGCGCGCTGTGTTTTGCCGAGGCTTTACCGGCGGATGGCCGCATTATCACGTGCGAACTTGACCCTCATGCGATCGAAATTGCCAGCCGATTTTTTGCCCAAAGCCCCCATCGGAATAAGATCGAAGTTAGAGCCGGGCGCGCGGCGGATACTTTGAAGACGCTGAGCGGACCCTTCGATCTCTGCTTCATCGACGCCGATAAGCCGAGTTACGATTATTATTACGATCGTTGCGTGGACTTGACCCGCAAAGGCGGGTTGATCGTGCTCGACAATATGTTGCGCTACGGGCGGGTGTTAAACCCCGTAGAGGAAGACGCGCGCATCGTCAATGCGCTAAACGGCCGCCTTCATAAAGATCCGCGAGTGGAAAACGTACTGCTGCCGTTTCGTGACGGCATCATGCTCGCCTACAAACTCTAATGGTTGATTTTACGCGGGGTGACTATGAGTAGCGGGAAAGTGATTGACGCCGACGGCCATATCATCGAGCGCGCTGAAGAACTGCGGCGATATTTGAAAGCGCCGTTTAACAAGCGCGGCGGGCCGCTGACCGCGTCCGAACCATGGGATCGTGACTTGCAGGATACCTTGCCGCACGACCAAACAATCTTTCCACGCGCGCCGCGGGCAGAGGATTGGCTTCGCATCATGGATCGCTACGACATCGAGCAGGCGTTTCTCTACCCGACGTCGACCGGGAACGTATCGCGTATTCGCGAACCTGATTACGCCGTGGCGCTGTGCGAGGCTTATAACGATTACGTCTACGATCACTACGCGAAAGTCTCCGACCGGTTAAAGCCCATCGCCGTCATCCCGCCGCAGGATGCCGAGCGGGCGGCGGTGGAAATGCGCCGGGCGGTGACCCAGCTAGGCTATCGCGCGGCGGTGGTACGCACGACCGGCCTGCGCTTGCCGTTGGGGCATAAGTTCTACGATCCGATTTACCGTGAAGCGGAACGCTTGAATTGCGCGATTGCCGTGCACGGCACCAACGGCGCCGAAGAGCTTGCGTCGGGCGGGTTCGAGACTTTCACTGAAGTTCACATGGTGTCATTTCCGGTTGGTATCTTCGTGCAGTTTTCCAATATGATTTTTCACGGCGTGCCAGAGCGTTTTCCCAAGCTACGCTTGGCGTTTCTGGAGATTGGCTGCACGTGGTTGCCCTATTGGCTCGACCGCATGGACGAGCATTGGGAAAAGCGCGGCAAGATCGAGACGCCGCATTTGACGCGGCGGCCGAGCGACTGCGTCAAGCAGCGGCCGATTTATTTTAGCTTGGAGTCGGAAGAGACCCTATTGGCGGAAACCTTTCGCTACCTGGGCGACGATCATTTTCTTTACGCCACCGACATCCCTCACTGGGACAGCGAGTTTCCCAATAATCTGCGCGTGGCGCAAAGCCGCAAGGATCTTTCCGACGAGACGAAAAAAAAGTTGCTCTACGACAACGCCAGAGCGTTATACGCGCTCTAGGCTTTCGTTCCGGACTGTTCTTGTGCCAACGATTCTTTCAAGACGAAGCGCTGGATTTTGCCGGCGCCGGTCATCGGCCAGTCGGAGATGAAGATCACTCTGCGCGGCACTTTGAAGCTCGCTAGATGTTGGCGGCAGAAGTCGCTGAGATCTTTTTCAGTTGCGTGATTGGCGGACTTTAACTCGATAAAGACTGCGACGACCTCCGCTAAACGCGCATCAGCCATTCCTACCGCCACGGCTTGCTTTACCGCATCATGTTTGAGCAACACCGCTTCAACTTCAGCCGCGGCGACGTTTTCGCCGCCGACGCGGATCATATCTTTGACCCGTCCGATAAGCCGTAGGCAGCCGTCGGCGCCGATGACGCCCAAGTCTCCCGTGCGAAACCAACCAGTTTCGTCGATCGCCTCGGCGGTTTTCTGTGGGTCGTCGTAGTAGCCTTTCGTGACGCACCAACCTCTGAAACAAACCTCGCCGGGCTGTCCCTGGGGTAAGAATTCTTGGCCCTCCAACTGTCGAATGCCGATCTCGACGCCGGGCATGGCTTTCCCCACAGTAGTCATTCGCAATTCCAAAGGATCGTCCAACTCGCATGCGGTACCGCCGATATGAGTCTCCGTAAGCCCGTACGGGCTGATGAGTTTTTTAATGCCCATCTCGTCGTGAGCTCGCTTGTTGACCACCGGGCTGGCGAAGATCATGCCTTTTTCGAGCACAAGCTTTCGCTTCTTCAGATCGGGGTGGTTGAGATATTCGATATAGTGCGGCTGGTGACCCATTAACACGTTGCATCGATGACGTTCCATTAGCTCCAAAGCTTCGCCAGCATCGAAATAGGGCTGCACGATCATCGTGCAGCCGGAGACCACGGGCGTGAGCATTACCTGGATCGATCCACCGACGTGAAAAAATGGCTGAGGGCTGAAAAAGCGATCGCTCTCGGTCAGTTTCAGCGCCAGGCAGCCGCACTGGGCGCCGCGCAGCATTGCTGCTTGAAACAGCATCGCGCCCTTGGGCATCGCCGTGGTGCCGGAAGTGAACTGAATCATGGCGATGTCATCGGCTCTGACTTTTTCCACGGCCTGCCGCAAAGTGCCTTCAGGAACCTCAGCGCCGAGAGCTTTTAATGCATCGAAAGAGAGCCAGCCGGCCGAACTTCGGGGCGACGAAACGACGATTCTTCTAAGATAAGGAAGCTTTTCGTTGGGCAGCGCGTCAGCCGCTTCGCCGGCTCCAGGGCAGAGTTCTCTGAGCAAACTGAGATAATCTTTGTTCGGCTCTTCTTTCAAAACCAGTAAAGACGCTCGCGATTTGTTGAGAACATATTCGATTTCTTCGGGACGGTAGCGGGTGTTGACGGGCACGATGATCGCGCCGATGCGCATGAGGGCGAAGTAAACCAACGCCCATTCCGAATAGCCGGCCATCCAAATCGCGACTTTGTCGCTCTTGCCGATACCGAGCTTGAGAAAGCCGCAGGCGATCAGATCGGAAATTTTCTTGAGTTGGTTATACGTGATGGCGCCGTTGTGAAATTCCGTGGCGACTTTGTCTCCGTACTTCCGCGCCGCGTGGTCGAGCGCCGTGCCGATAGTTTTACCCTTCCATTGATCATCCCACATGAGCCGCGCCTTTCGTCATTGCGATCATTGGCAAGAAATTCTCTGTGCGCAGGCCTCTCGCGATCGATGGTCTCCGATCCTGCTCGGCGAGGCGCTGCTCGGGCGTGCCGATGCCGGCGCAAGTCTCGAAGGTCGGCACTTGTTTGGCGAGGTCGGCGTGAGCTATGCGGACGCTGCGGGTAATGCCGATCGTATTCGGCTTGCCGTTGTCGATCACGGCGGTGTCCGAACCGTTCGGCATTTTTACACGCTTGGGCGCGCGGCTGGAGTATGGGAGTGGTGGAGTAATGGAACGTTGCCACCCAAAACATTGCCAGCTGATAGTCTCTGCGCGTTCCGCTTTCATTGTCGATGAATACTAAGAACATTTCATTGTATTTGACAAGAATCGGAGCGCGCTGATAGGGGGAGAGACACCGGGAATGATGCCGCGCTCGAGCGGGATAGTGAGAAATCGAAGAGCGGTCAAAGTGGGCGGCGAACACTCGGGTTGTATGACGAGAGTCAGCGTAAGGAGGACAAGATGGCACAGCGAAAAATAAAGGTTCGCGGGGTTTATCGCTCGGGCAGTCATCTGCCGATTTGGGAGGTAATGGACAAAGCGCGCATCTGGCAAAAGGCGGGACTCGATCTGGTGAGTTTTGAATACTGTGCGATGCCGCCGGACGCCGAGCGGGCATTGTTCAAGGGTGATATCGATTTCATCTCCGGCGATCACCTGACACCGTACGCGTTAGTAGTCCAGGGCAAGCCGATCGTCAGTATTGCTTCCCCGGTGAATGGACAGAACGCCAGCATCGCGTCATGGGAACCAATCAAGTCGCTGCACGATCTGCGCGGCAAGCGGATCGTCGATACTCCGATGGAAGGACGCGAAGGCGGCTTTCATCATGGTCGCGGCAACCATATGATGTACCTGATCCGTGCCGGCATGAGCATCGATGACGTTCAATGGGTCGAAAGCGAAAGCGCCGATGAGCAATTCGCAGCGTTGAAATCGCGTCGAGCCGACGCCCGCTTCGTCTCCGGCGGCGAGCGCTACAAAGAACTGGGCATGCACATCTTGCCTCTCGGCCCCTTGCCGATGATCAACGGACCAACGTTGACGACTTCTTACACGGTGCTGCATAAGAAAAAAGGGATCGGCGAACGGCTGGTCAAAGCCTTGGTGCTGGGTATTCATTTCGCCAAAACGCAGCGGCAGAAGACCCAAAAAATTTTGGACGGCTTAAACAAGCGAACCGGTGAAGATTTTCAATACAGCCGGTTAGAACGCATGCCGAGCAAGCCTTATCCAGATGCCCAGGCTATTATAAACGCCTACGACCTTGGCTGCATCAAGGCGCCCGAAGCCAAACAGTTGAGCCCCATGGCGCTCTGGGACCTGCACTATCTGCGCGAGCTCGACAATTCGGGCTTTATCGACAAGCTATACAAGCGCAAGCGCGCGAACGCTTAACAGCGGGACACGGTCGAGTTGTAAAGGAGGTCTCTATGAAAAAACTTGCCCTGCTGAGCTTATTATTGTTGCTGTTCTCTTTCAGCGCCATCTCGATTCTCGAAGCCGCGTCCGCTCAACCCAAGCGCGGCGGCACGATCACGCTTGGTATCAGCAAAGAACTGGCGCTGATGAATCCTTTGGTCAACACCAGCTCGACGGAATCGCGCATTCGCGAGCTCATGTATGAACCGTTGCTCGCTCGTGACTCCAAGGGCGCAATCCAACCGCGCCTCGCAGAGTCTTGGGAAGTGTCCAAAGACGGCAAGCTTTATACTTTCAAGCTGCGCAAGAATGTAAAATTTCACAATGGCAAGGAAATGACCGCCGACGATATCAAGTTCGCCCTCGATTATACCCTCAATCCCAAGAACGGAGCGTACGGCTTTGAAGACTTAAACGCGGTTGAGCGTGCTGAGGTAGCCGATAAATATACGCTTAAGATTTATATGAAGCGCCACAATCCGCTGCTTCCGACAGTGCTCACGGAAATCCGCTCCTTCTCGGCGATTCCCAACGAGTCGCTGCCCGAGGGACTGAGGAAGCCGGCAACGTTTCCTCCGGGCACCGGTCCATTCAAGTTCGTCGAATGGCAGCCTGGGCAGCGCATCGTTTTTGAACGAAACGATGACTACTGGGGTCACAAAGCTTACGTCGATCGCGTCATCATGAAAGAAATCGGCGACAATACGGTTCGCTTCACCGCGCTGCAGTCGGGCGATGTCGATTTGATCGAGCGGACGCCGTACGAATGGGTCCAGCAAATCATACAAGGGAAAGTCAAAGGGATCGGTGTTGCCAAAGCGGCGCGCGCCGGCGCGCGGAATCTGGAATTCAACGTCGCCGATCCGCCTTTTAACAACAAGAAACTTCGTCAAGCGATAGCCTACGCCATCGATAGGAAAGAAATCATGCAAGCAGCGTACTTCGGCTTGGCTGACACGGCCGACCAGCGCTTTCCAAGCGGCCATTTCTGGTATTTCAAGGATGTGCCGGCGCCGCGCTTCGATGCCAATAGGGCTAGAGCGCTCTTGAAGGAAGCCGGCTATAAGGGCGAAACGCTCGAGCTCATGGGCAACCGCGGCGAGGTGGCGGACATCGAAGGCGCGGCGATACAGGCGCAGCTCAAGCGGATCGGTGTCAAGGTGGAGCTGAAAATTCTCGAGCGCGCCTCGGCGCTCGAGCTGCGCCGCCAGGGTAAATACATGTTCAAGCTCGCCGGCGGTTCCGATTACCCGGACCCGCTGCCGGCTTACGAAGAATATGCTTGCGAACCGAACCTGCAAAATCGCCGGCTCAACGAGAGCGGTTACTGTGATAAAGACTATGACGCCTTGCTAAAGAAAGCTGAGGGCGAAGTGGATTTGGAGAAGCGCAAGGCGATCTTCAAGCAGGTGGTGGCAAAGTTGACGGATGACTTGCCGATACTCGTTATCGGTTTCACGCCGCGATTTTTCACGTTCCGTAGCCATATAAAAGACTTCGCCACCAACGCCAGCGGGGATTTTGAGCCTTGGGGCGCCGGTCTGAGTCACGCGTGGATCGACAAATAAGAACATGGATATCACCACGAAGGATACGAAGAGCACGAAGTTTTGTAGGGGCGGGTTTGAAACCCGCCTTTTCCTAAACTCCTCGGTGCTCTGCGTGCCTTCGTGGTGAGTCTTTCATCGCCAGCCAATCCGCATGCTTGCCCGCTATATCGTCCAGCGCATCTGGCAGCTCATTCCGGTGCTGATCCTGGTCAGCATGGCGGTGTTTCTCATCGTGCGCATTATTCCGGGCGATCCCGTCCTGGTGATGATGGGAATCGACGCAGAAGAGCGCACGCGCGTCAATGACGAGCAGTATCGCGCGCTGCAACAACAACTGGGCTTTGACCGGCCCATCTACGTTCAATATCTGAGCTGGCTCAAGAGAATCGTCCAAGGCGATATGGGCCTGTCGCTGCGTTCGCGCCGGCCGATTTTCGAGACCATCTTTGAGCGCTTTCCGGCGACGATCTATCTGGCAATCGCCGCTTTGCTCACCGGGGTGGCGATTGCCATTCCGGCCGGTGTCATCGCGGCGATGCGCCAGAACACCGGCGCCGATTACGCGGCGATGGGGTTTGCTCTCTGGGGCATTGCCATGCCCAACTTCTGGCTTGCGTTGATGCTGATCGTCTTATTCAGCGTGATACTGGGCTGGCTGCCGGCGATCGGCTATGCGAGTCCCTTCGACGACCCGGCTCGTTTCCTGCAGCATGCTTGCCTGCCCGCCATTGTCATGGGTACGGATCTCGCCGCGCCGCTGACGCGCTATATTCGCGCCGAGATGCTGGAGCAGCTTAGCCAAGACTATGTGCGCACGGCGTGGGCCAAGGGGCTGCCGTCGCGGATGGTCATAGTTAAGCATGCTCTCAAGAACTCGCTGATCGCCGCCGTAACCGTGGTGGGACTGCAAACAGCCCGGATTCTCGGCGGCTCGACTATCGTTGAGACCGTGTTCTCATGGCCGGGGGTTGGCCGGCTCTTGATCGAAGGCGTCTACTCCCGCGACTATCCGATTGTCCAGGGAAGCGTGCTCATCATCGCTGTGACTTATGTATTCATCAATCTGTTCGTCGATATCGTTTACAAGTGGCTGGACCCGCGTATTCAGCTCGAATAGATCGAACGGAACATGAAGCAAGAGTCATTGCCCGTAACTTTGACCGCCGCCGATAGCGCGAATTCACATCTTTCGCGGTTTCTCGACGCGTGCCGTGTGATCGTCCGTAATCGCCTGGCGCTTTTGGGACTGATTATCGTCTGCGCCTGGCTCGTGACGGCGTTGTTCGCACCCTATCTGGCCACTCATGACGCCTACGAGATCAACATCGCCAATCGTCTGCAAAGTCCGAGCAGCGAGCATTGGCTCGGAACCGATTCCCTGGGGAGGGACACCTACAGCCGAATTGTGTTCGGCGCGCGGACAGCTTTTGAAGTGGCCGTGGGCGCGGTCTTTCTCGGCGCCTTTTTTGGCATTCCGATCGGCGCCATCGCCGGTTTCGGCGGCCGCTGGGTCGACGCGGCGTTGATGCGGGTTATGGACGCGATCATCGCCTTTCCGGGTAGATTGCTCGCCATCGCTCTGGTCGCCTCGTTAGGTGGCGGACTCTATTCTCTCTACATCGCGCTTGGCATCAACTCGATTCCTTCTTACGCGCGAATCGTTCGCGCCGTCGTCCTCGGGCAAAAAGAAAAAGAATACGTGCAAGCGGCGCGCATGACGGGCGAGTCGGAGCTGAGTATTCTCTTTCTACAAGTGCTGCCGAATTGTTTGTCACCGCTCCTCATCCGTGTCAGCCTCGATTTCGCTCACGCGATCTTGGCCGAGTCCTCACTGAGTTTCCTCGGCCTCGGGCTGCCGCCGCCCACCGCCAGTTGGGGATTGATGCTGAAAGAGATAACCCCTTTTCTTCAGCTCCAGCCGATGGCGGCATTTTTTCCGGGACTGACCATCTCGCTGATCATCTTAGGCTTTAATCTCCTCGGCGACGGACTGCGGGATGTTTTTGATCCGCGTCAGTATGAGAGATAGGGGTATTTCACCACGAAGATTACGAAGGACACGAAGGTTTCTGAAGGGGCGCAGCATGCTGCGCCCCTACAACTTCGTGCTCTTCGTGCCTTCGTGGTGAATATCAACCTGACAAATTGTCTCAGCATCAACTGAATAAGAAGAGAAAATCCAATATGGCGCCGCCGCTCCTCGATATTAAAAATCTCTCAGTCGATTTTCACCTCAAGCGCGGCGTGCTGACGGCGGTCCAGGATCTTTCTTTGTCGATCTCGGAGGGTGAAACCTTCGGCATCGTCGGCGAAACCGGCTGCGGCAAAAGCGTGACGGCGCTCTCGATCCTGCGCCTCGTACCCACGCCGCCGGCCAGGATTGCCCAGGGCGAGCTGATCTTTGAAGGCGAAGATCTGCTCAGGAAGACAGCGCGGGAGATGGAAAAAATCCGCGGGCGCAAAATCTCCATGATCTTCCAAGAACCGATGACCTCGCTCAACCCGTCGCTAACCGTCGGCACGCAGATCGGCGAATGCTACCAGGTCCACTTGGGTCACTCGAAAAAAGTCGCCCGCGACTGCACTGAGAATGTCTTAGCGATGGTGCGCTTACCCACACCGAAGACGCTGGCGGATCGTTATCCCCATGAATTGAGCGGTGGGATGCGCCAACGGGTGATGATTGCCATGGCGCTGGCCTGCGAGCCCAAGCTGCTCATCGCCGATGAACCGACCACCGCGTTGGACGTGACGATTCAAGCGCAGATCATCGAGCTGCTCAAAGAGCTCCAAGAAAAATTCAAGATGGCGCTGATCTTTATCTCTCATAATCTCGGCGTAGTCGCGCGCCTGTGCGACCGCATCGGTGTGATGTATGCCGGCTCCATGGTCGAGCAGGCCGAAAAGAAGATTTTGTTTACACGGCCGCAGCACCCTTATACCATCGCCTTGCTCAACGCCATTCCCCGCCCGGAGCTGCGTGATGAATCTTTGCATGCGATTCCGGGAACGGTGTGTAATTTGTTCGATCCGCCGCCCGGATGTAAGTTTCACCCGCGCTGCGCCAAGGCGCAGGAGATCTGCCGAGCCGAAGTGCCGCGGCTCGAGGAAAAGTTTCCCGACAGCTGGGCGTCCTGTCATTTTCCGGGTGCATGATGTCGCTGCTAGAGGTCAAGGACTTAGCCAAACATTTTGACCTTAGCGGCGGTTGGCCCAGCCGGTTGATCATGGGTCGCCAAATCCTCAAAGCCGTGGATCGGATTTCCTTCACCGTCCCGGAGGGCAAAGTTTTCGGTCTCGTGGGCGAGAGCGGCTGTGGCAAATCGACCACGGCGCGGCTGATTACCAGGCTTATCACCGCGACCGGCGGCGAGGTTTACTTCGAAGGGAGAGAGATCCTCAGCCTTCCCAACAAGGCGGTGCGCGAGCTGCGCAAGCAGATTCAGATGATTTTTCAGGATCCCTACGCGTCGCTGAACCCGCGCATGAGGGTCGTCGATATCATTGGACGGCCGGTGAGCATTTTTGGCGGCGCGACGGGGCGTAGCGAAAGTTGATAGGGTGGTTGAGTTGCTGGAACTGGTCGGTCTCAATGCCGAGCAGCTACACCGCTATCCACATGAATTCAGCGGCGGCCAGCGCCAGCGCATCGGCATCGCGCGCGCTCTGGCGGCCAACCCTAGATTGATCATTGCCGATGAACCGGTGTCGTCGCTCGATGTCTCGGTGCAGGCACAGGTACTGAATTTATTAAAACGCTTGCAGCGCGAACTGAAGCTCAGCATGGTCTTTATATCCCATGATCTCAACGTGGTGGGATATCTGGCGGATATGGTCGGTGTCATGTATGCCGGCAAGATGATGGAAATCGCTCCCGTTGAGAACATCTTTAAAACGCCCATGCATCCCTATACCAAAGCGCTTTTGGCTGCGAACCCGACGATTGCGTCGTTCACGTCCTATCTGCCACCCTCCCTCAAGGGCGAAATCACGATGCCGGTTAATCCGCCGGACGCTTGCCGTCTGGAGCCGCGCTGCCCGATCCGGGTTGAAAAATGCCGCTCGATAGAGCCACTATTGGAAGCGAAACAAAGCGGCCATTGGGTCGCCTGCCACGAAGTGAAGTAGCAGAAATACTCATGGTCCGCTGTGTACTGTGATGATGATTTCACCACGAAGATCACGAAGGACACGAAGGTTTCTGGATAAGAACATTCTCCGAACTCTGTGAACTCTTCGTGTCCTTCGTGGTGAATACTGCTTTAACGTGACGCGTTGGTTGCGAGATACGTAAAAGAAAGCCAGGATAGAGGAGAAAGTATGGAGATCAAACATAAACTTATTAGCGCCGATTCCCATGCGGGTTTTGACCGCAACGATTTCATCGAGCGCATGTCCGCTAGCAAGTGGGGCGAGCGCATTCCGCATATTGTTGAGCTGAATGAAAATGGCAAGCGAGTCGATCGCTGGTCGGTGTACGGCGAGCCGCAGCACGGCAACGTTGCCAATTGTCCCGCTCTGATGGGCGAACCGTTCCCGACCTATCCGAAGCTCTACGAACAAATTCCCAAGGCGTACCACGATCCGCAGGCGCGGCTCGCGATGCTCGATGCCGATGGGGTCGACGCCGAAGTGCTGTTTCCCAACCCTCCGGGCGGATCGTTTTTCGAGTTTGGCGATGTCGAGTTCGAATTGGACGTGGTGCGCGCATACAATGACGCGCTGGCCGAGTGGTACCGGGCCAGCGACCGGTATGTGCCCTTGGCGATCGTGCCGTACTTGAGTTCGCCGGAAGTGATTAAACGGGAGCTCGAACGCGCCGCGGCGGCGGGCCACCGCGGCGTTAACCTGATGGGGCAGATGCCCAAAGGGCAGCCGCACATCACCGATCCTTACTGGTATCCGGTTTGGGAGGTTTGTCAGGCATTGGAGCTACCAATCCATTTTCATGGCTCAGCGGGCTTAAGTGCAGGCTCTTCGGTGCGCAAATGGAGCGGCTACTCGCCGCGCCAGGCTCATTCGGCGCAGACCGCCACGTCGGCGGTGACGCCGGCGCAGATCGTGCCGCAATTCATTTTCTCCGGGATTACCGAAAGGTTCCCCGGTTTGGTGAGTGTGTTTCCCGAAGCCGGTGTCGGCAGCCTGAACTACGTCATCGCTTCCTGTGACCACGAGTGGGAGAGCCGCCATCTCTGGACCGAAGGCGTGATCACGCGGCCCAGCGAAATCGTGCGGCGCCAAATGTACGTGAATTTTTGGTTCGAAGCCGAAGGCATCAAGCTGAGGGATGATATCGGTGTCGATAACATCATGTGGGAGTCCGATTTTCCTCACGTGGCATCGTATTATCCGCATTCCTGGCGCGAGGTCGACCGCGTTCTCAAAGGCGTGCCTGAAGCAGACCGATGCAAGATGCAATATGAGAACGCAGTGCGGCTGTACAAGATCGACGCCGTCCTGCCGGCTTAAGTGCTCCAAATTTGCGGTGCTTGGGGAGAAAGTCCGCCCTCACCACGAAGATCGCGAAGGACACGAAGGGTTCGGAAAGATTATTACTCCGGACTTCGTGCTCTTCGCGTCCTTCGTGGTGAACATTTTCAGAGAGGAAAAATTTGCATGCAATTGAAATACGGCTTCATCAGCGTCGACGATCATGTCCAGGAGGTGCCCAACTTGTGGATCGATCGGCTCAAGAAAAAGTTTGGCGACCGGGTGCCCCATTTAGCAACCACGAAAGATGGCAGCGAGCAGTGGTTCTTGGATGGTCAACTGCTCCTCGATGGCCGCACCGCTCGGGCCGGGGCATTGATGGCGGATCGTAATGAAGATCCCAAACGCTGGGCCGATGTGCCGGGGCCGGCGTTTACGCCCACGGAGCGTTTGAAGGCAATGGATGCCGCGGGCATCGACTATTCGGTACTCTACCCGACGGTCGCCGGTTTGGCAGGAGAGACGTTCGGCCGCCTGCAAGACTCCGAGCTGGAAATCGCCTGCGTCCAAGCCTACAACGATTGGCTTATTGATGAATGGGCGAGCGCCAGCGATCGCTTCATCCCGCAGTGCCTCGTGCCGATCTGGCCGGTCGAAGCGGCGATTGCGGAGATCCGACGCGCGGTGGGCCGAGGTCATCGCGGCGTGATCTTTCCGTCCTTGCCCATGCACCTGCGTAAGGTTCCCCATGTCAGTGGACCGGAATACGACCCGCTCTGGTCCGTGTGCGAAGAGTTAGCGGTGCCGGTCTGTCTCCACGCGGGGGCGTCGCCAGAATTACAGTCGCCGCTGCCGCCGCAGATGAAACCGGCTCTGGCCGCGGCCCTGGACGCGGCCACCAAACCGGTATCGACTGTGTTCGTGATTTCCCTTTACTCTTTTTCGCGGGTCTTGTTGCGCCACCCGAAGCTGCGCTTGGTATTGGCTGAGAGCGCGCTCAGTTGGGGCATGCTCTATTTGGAATGGGCCGACCACCAGTTCGAACACGACGGTCTGGCTCGCGAGGGTTACGATCTTACGCCTTTACAAATGTTCAAGCGTCAATGCTTTTTCAATTCTTGGTACGATCAAATCGCACCCTTCGCCGATTACATCGGCGCCGATCATATTCTCTGGTCGGCCAATCTCCCGCTCGCGAATTCGACTTGGCCGCGAACCCGGGAAACGATCGATCATTGTTTCAAGGGCCTAACTGCTGAAGCCCGCGAACGGGTGTTGTGGAGAAACGCGGCGGAGCTGTATCGGTTGTAGGATGGGAAATTTATCGGGAGGAACGAAGACACAGGCGTCGCCACTCGGATCGCTGGGGTCGAGGTGTTCAAAGTCCAGCGGACCGCTTACTATGAATATTAAAACGCGATGTCGCCTCGGGGAGAGACTGCGGGCCGATAGTGGGATAGGGGCAGAATTCCGAGGACACAATACCAATTTTCTCTTGACTGAGAATATTCGACTCGATTAGGTTTCGCGCATGGCGCGTATTTCCCGACTCGTCGCCTCAGGGTATCCCCACCACGTCACACAGCGCGGCGTACGATCTATGCCGATCTTCGATGACGATGGAGATCGAATTGCGCATCTCGGTTTCATGGCCGAGGAATTGAAGCGGTTCTCAGTTGAAGTTCTGGCTTGGTGTTTGATGACAAATCATACCCATCTCATCGTGGTGGCGAGCGATGCAAGGTTGTTGGCGCGGGCGATCGGCGAAGCGCACCGGCGCTACACACGGATGAAAAATTTTTCCGCTGGGGTGCGCGGCTACCTCTTTCAGGGTCGATTCGGTTCGTGTGTATTGGACGAGCATCATTTGTTGGCGGAATAGTTATGCGGCAAGAAAACTCATTTCGCAATAGTCTGTCGCCCAGGGCGGAAAGTGGATAGCTCCAATTGTGGTCCGCATGAAAATGCGAGCGGTTGACCGCATGCGATATCAGGAAATACATT
Source organism: uncultured delta proteobacterium (assembly GCA_963755715.1). Classification (GTDB taxonomy): domain Bacteria; phylum Desulfobacterota; class Binatia; order UBA9968; family UBA9968; genus DP-20. The sequence goes on along the minus strand of CAVWLW010000026.1, from coordinate 34,146 downwards.
GGTTACTGGCAAAATGTGGCAGTTGAAATTCCTATAGCCCGAAGCAACATCGAGGAAACATGAGCATGACAAAGCAGGAATCGTCCTCCATTCTCTTGCGTGAGGATCGCGGCCCAGTGGCGATCTTGACGCTGAACCGGCCCGACAAGCTCAACGCGCTTAGCAATGAGCTAATCGCTGGCATAATGAATGCGTTGAATAGCATCGAACTCGACTCGTCCGTTCGGGTCGTTGTGATAACGGGAGCTGGCCGAGCGTTCAGTGCTGGAGCCGACATCGCGGCGTTTCAGAAACATATGCGAGCTGGACCAGCGGATGCCGTTATGCACTTCATGCGCCCTGGCCATCAGATGACCCGGCGCGTGGAATCCTTCCCCAAGCCGATTATCGCGGCGGTAAATGGAATTGCGTTCGGCGGGGGATGCGAACTGACGGAATCCACTCACATCGCGCTTGCGGCGGAGACCGCTACATTCTCGAAGGCCGAGATTAATATCGGGATAATGCCGGCCTTTGGCGGTACTCAGCGCTTGCCGCGCAATGTCGGTCGGAAGGCGGCGATTGAATTGATTCTGACCGGGCGCGTGTTCACATCAAAAGAGGCCGCCAGCTTAGGCTTGATTAACCGTGTCGTCGCGGACGCCGATCTTCTTCGGGAGGCAATAGCGCTGGCGAACGAGCTTGCCACCAAACCTCCACTGACACTGGCGGCCGCACTCTCAGCGATCCATCGCGGCATGGATGCGTCGATTGACGATGGGCTTGCAATCGAAGAAGCGGCGTTCGCGCGCATAGTTCCAACCCTTGACGCTCAGGAAGGTGTAGCAGCCTTCGTTGAGAAACGTCGTCCAACATTCGTGGGCAAATAGCGCACGTCCGATCGGAGCCCAGCAAGATGGGCACGTATTTGTGCGACACCCATTCAAATACCGCATAACAACGCGTTGCAGCATACCGCCTTCGGCGGCGGCTGAACGCGGACGTTAGACCGACAACAGCCGAAAACCAAGAGAGAGAACGTCATGCATGATAAGCAAGTGGCGGCGCCAGACAACACGGCGGTGCGGGTCGCCTTGTGGCGGGCGCTGCACGTAGAAGTCGATTCGCCGCCGCACGTGTTCGAAGACGAAGTCGGCTTGAAGCTGGCGGCTCCAGACGACGGATGGCGCAGCCGTCCGGACATGAGCCCGTTCACGCGGCCCTTCCGCGCCTCCATCGTGGCCCGCGCCCGCTTCATCGAAGATCTCGTCGCGGAACAAGCTGCCCGTGGCGTCGGGCAGTACGTCATCCTCGGAGCGGGCCTGGACACCTTCGCCCAGCGTCGGCCGGAGCTTGCCTCCCGTCTGCTCGTGTTCGAGATCGATCAGCCCGGCCCTCAGGCGTGGAAGCGCCAGCGCCTCGTCGACCTCGGCCTCGGCATCCCGTCGTTCCTGCGGCTCGTGCCGGTCGACTTCGAGGCAGGCGACGCGTGGTGGGAGCGGCTGGCAGCGTCGGGCTTCGACTCCGGGCGGCCGGCGGTCGTGGCGTCCACCGGTGTCAGCATGTACCTGACCAAGGACGCGATCGCGGCGACGCTGCGCCAGGTCGCGGCGCTCGCTCCGGGCTCCACGCTCGCCATGTCGTTCATGCTTCCGATCGAGCTGGCGGACCCCGAGGTGCGTCCCGGGATTGAGCGAGCGGCAGCGGGGGCGCGAGCAAACGGCACGCCCTTCATCAGCTTCTTCACGCCGACAGAGATGCTGACACTGGCCCGCGATGCCGGCTTTAGAGAGGTCCAGCACGTATCGGCAGCTACGCTTGCCCAACGCTACTTCGCGGGCAGGACAGATGGCCTTCGTCCGCCAAATAATTCAGAGGAACTGCTAGTGGCGACCACCTAAAATCAAGCGGTCTAACAACCGGTTGCAGCGGACGGCCCTGCGGCTGCCGCTGAACCGGAGCGATTAGGCGTTAGGGGCGCGCTCTGCCTGGGGGTAGCAAGACGGTTACACAGGCTCACTCGACCTGTGGCCGCGCAATTGACCACGCAGCGCCTAAAAACACAAAAGCGGCGGAAGGCGATTCCTTCCGCCGCTTTGTCCGACTGCTAGTTCTTTCTAAATCTAAACCGCGACTTTTTTCTTCGGTGCGGGTGTCAACGCCGCGAGCTCGTCGAGGAAGCGTTTCATGTTTTCCTCGTAGAGCTTCATGTGTTCCGCAGAAAGCGGCTTGGTCGGCCAGCGCGGATATTCTTTCACCGCCAGGCCGCGCAGGCGCAGGCCTTCGAGCGTGATCCTTCGGCCGTAGGCGCGAATCGGCGCGATGCGTTCGCCATGTTCGAGCATCACGACCTGGATCTTTTGCGCCCGGTCTAAATCTTTATCCCAGATCGCTTCGATCAGTTGCACGCCGGCTTCCGGCACCGTGACGGGCGAGCCTGCGGCGATGCTGCCGGCGACGCCGACGAGCATGCCCGGGAGCATCTGGGTGATCGGAATGAAAATGACGAATTCGCGCGAGAGCACGCGCAGATAATTCACGGCTTGATCGATGTTGCCCATGGCGAGCTTTGCGGCAAAAATGTTCGGCATTTCGTCGCGCATCTTTTTCATCATGGCCGGCGGAATCGGATAGCCGGAATATTCCGGATTATTGTAGAGCAGGATCGGCATGTTTACTTCTTTGTCGACCACTTTGTAGTGCTCGATCAATTCCCACTCGTTACGATCGCTGTAGTAGTAGGGACCGACGATGCCGACGCCGTCGGCGCCGATCTGTTTGGCGTGGTGGCCGAGTTCGATGCTGGTGTAGGGTTCGACGGCGCCGATCTGCACGATGCACGGCACGCGTCTTGTTGACGCGGCTTGACCACCGTCTCGGCGATCGCCTTGCGCTGCTCGATCGTGGTCGCCGGGCCCTGGCCTTGCGATCCGAGAATGAAAAATCCATGGACGCCGGAGTCCAAATACCAGTCGGTCAATTTTTCCATCATCGGCAAATCCGGTTCTCCTTTGCCGTCGAACACCGCTGGGATCGGCATGACCAATCCTTTTACCGTCTTCTTTAATTCAGCTACTGATGCCATGAGATCCTCCTTATTAGCTTGGAAAATTTGCTTTCATTTGATTAACACGAAATGCTCGATCTTTCTTCCTTAAGCTTCCTCTTCGCGGAACAGCCCCAAGCTTTCGAGCACCGGTCGATCGGTTACCGAAAAAATGATCGCCGGTTCCGTGCTCGAAGCGTTCTTGAAATAATGCCAGTTCCACGACGGCACGAAGAAGCAGTCATGCGCGCCCCAAGCCAGATCCTTTGGCGCGCCCTTTGATTTTCCTACGGCAGTAAGGCCTTGACCTTGAACGACGTGATAAATGCCGCTGCTGGTGTGACGGTGCGCTTTAGTGGTTTCACCCGGCGGAATCATCTGCACCCAACAGCCGATGGTCGGCATCGTCGGTCCGCCGGTGAGCGGGTGAGTGTATTCGAGCAAGATGCCATCATAAGCATCACGGTTGCCCGCGGCGGCGACTTCGTTCAACGCTTTCAGGGTGTCGCGCCACTTGTAGGTGTAGGGTAACGCGGCGCTGCTGATGTTAGTCACGCGCGGTCGGATCGCGCCATACTGCTGTTTGCAATAGCCGTCGTGCTTCACGATCGGCTGCGCCGGACCCTCACCGTAACTTTCATGAAAGCCGGCGTCGAGATGGCGGGTGAGATGAGCGTCGAGTACGTCCAGCCAGACGATGTTATTTTTTCCAGGGTTGAAATGATCGTGCCACGTCCAGTTCGGCGTCAGCACGAGGTCGCCGGGTTCCATCAGCATTTCTTCGCCTTCGACATTGGTGTAGCCCGTGCCGTCGCCTTCGACTACGAAGCGCAGCGCCGCCGGTGTATGCCGGTGGCATTCGGCGCGTTCACCCGGCTTGACGAGTTGAATCGACATCTGCAACGTGCGCGAGGTTGCCTTCCTTTGGGTGAGCGCGGGATTGACAAGCTGCACGGTGCGCCGATTGGCCGCGTCTTCTACGCCGCCCAGCTTGACGACTTCGCCCGACTCCATAAGACAGGAGTAAATCACCGACCATGGCCAGAGATGCGGCACCAGATCAGGATTTTGCTCCCGTGTTTGCCAATGCCCGCCGAGCGAATACTCGGCTAAACGCGCGTGCAGCGCGCGAAGCTCGGGAGTTTCAGGTGCGGAGTGTGAGTCGCTCATAATTAGCCTCCAGACTGTTCAATAGGCCGCCAACTTATTCTCGTCTCTCGCTATCAGTAATTCAAAAAAAAGGCAATTTTAGCGGGCTCGGCTACCCCACCGCACGATTTGGTGATAAGAGCTGATGGCGATGTGACGGACGTTCGAGAATTATCGTGAACGGAGGATAGTCATGGCCAATCCAAAACTGAAATTCTATTTTCGCGAGCCGACCATCGACACCAATATTCCAATCACCGACGGCACGGTGAAGATCGACGGCTTCGATTGGGAATTCGTTCCCGACGAAAATCAGTGCGACGCCTGGGACTGCGGATTCGCAGCGCGCGTGCGCGCTTATGCGAAAGAGGAACCGCATATTTCGATCCCTGCTTTTCCCAACCGTAAGTTTCGCCTCGCCTATATATTCGTCAACAGCAAAGCGGGCATCGAGACGGCAAAAGATTTGGAAGGCAGGCGGGTCGGCATCATGCAGTGGGACAACACCGCCGGGGTGTGGGCGCGTGGCGCGCTGCAACATTATTACGGGGTGGACCTCAAACGCATCGACTGGTTGGCGGCGCGGGTAAAGAAAGACGGCGTAGCCGACGGCATACGCATCGAGCCAATCGCCGGCGACGGCGATGCCGATCATCGGCTGGACGATTTGTTGATCGCCGGAAAGATCGATGCGGTTATCGGACCCAATTTGCTGCCGTCGATTTCGGCGCGCGACCCGCGCACGCGCCGCTTGTTTCGCGACTACCGAAGCGAGGAGCAGAATTATTTCAAGAAGACCGGCATTTTTCCGACCAGCCATATCGTTACGTTGAAGCAGGAGTTCGTAGATCGGCATCCGGGCGCGCCGGTGGCATTGCTCAAAGCGTTTCGCAGATCGCGCGACATCGCCTTTGAACGCCTCGAAGGATCGGACCCGCAGGTGATTGCCTATTCATGGATCGCGGCTGCCGTCGCGGAGCAACGGGAGCTGATGGGCGAGAATTATTGGGCTTACAACATCGAGAACAATCGAAAAGTGTTGGAAGCGATGACCCAGTACGCGCAGGAGCAGGGTCTGTCGCCAACGCGGATCGATTACATGGCGTTTTTCCATGCGGAGGCAGCGGCGTTGGCGGGGGTGTGACAGGTCGCGTCCGATGCAGATGCCGCAGAAAAGCGCACCTGCAGTTGGTATCAAACGGGAATGTATTGTGTAGGGGCAACCCCCTGTGGTTGCCCTCTTTTGATTTCATTCATGAAGAACGATCGGAATAAGCATCGGCGTTCCATTCGGTTGCAGAATTATGATTACAAACGATCCGGCGCATATTTCGTGACGATGGTAACGCAAAACCGTGCGTGTTTGTTCGGAGACGTCGTGAACGGCCGATTGCAGTTGAATGATGCTGGACAAATGATCCAAGCGATTTGGGATCAGTTACCACAGCATTATCCGAGTGTCGAAACAGATGCATTCGTAATCATGCCGAATCACGTTCACGGTATTATAGCCTTGGTCGGAGTGGGCGCCTGTGCCGACATTCAGTCAGGAGGGCAACCACAGGGGGTTGCCCCTACAAACGACCCGCGACCGAAACACGATGCTGTACATGTTCTGTCATTGGCAGATATCGTCCATCGATTCAAAACGCTTACGACGAAGCGTTATGTCGACGGTGTCAAACAATTTGACTGGAGCCGGTTTGAAAGTCGGCTTTGGCAACGCAACTATTACGAACACGTCATCCGCAATGAAGAATCGCTTCATCGTATTCGCGAATACATTCTCGACAACCCCACGCGATGGGAGTTCGATCGGGAAAATCCCTTGGCGATGCAACCTGAGTCGGCGGACGCATGGAGATGAACGTCGACATGACCGGGTGATCCGCTGATTTGCTCTTCAGAAGTAAAAAAACCGTGAGATATCTCGCAGCAATAATTTCGATCTTAGCATTCGTGCATCCGTTTGGCTTGGCGGCGCAGATTTCTAAACCCACCACTCTCGCCGAGCTGGCCGTTTACAATGGCCCGGACCGTGAGCAGCTATTGGTCGCGGGCGCGAAAAAGGAAGGTAAGGTCGTTTGGTACACTGCGCTTGCGGGCGGCTCATATCGCGATCTGGCACGCGCTTTCGAAACGAAATATGCCGTGCCGGTGGAAGCCTATCGCGGCACGAGCCGCGACCTGATCGCCAAAGTTCTGGCCGAGACCCAGGCGAAAAAATATTTAATGGACGTGGCCGAAAGCTCGCCGCCGTTACTGATGCTGATGCGGGCAATGAAGCGGCTCGTGCCGTTTTATGTTCCGCATCTCGCCAAGTTTGCCGCCGAGGCCAAAGAAGAAGCGGGAAAGGGAACCGTCTATTGGGCGACCGACCGTGAGTCTTACATGGGTTTCGCCTACAACAAAGACAAACTTCCGGCAACCGCGGTGCCAAAAAATTATGACGGCCTTTTAAATCCGGCGCTCAAGGGCAAGATGGCCTTCGTGACGACGGACACGGGGTCACGCACGGTTGGGGCAATGCTCAGAGCTAAGGGAGAAGAGTTTCTCAAGAGATTGCGTACTCAAGAACTGACGATGCACTCGGTTTCGGCGCAGGCGCTCAACGACATGATCATTTCCGGCGAAGTCGAAGCATCGCCGACGATCTTCCGCAATCACGCGCTGGTCGCGGCGGCAAAAGGCGCGCCGGTGGCTTGGCTGCCGATGGAAATCGTCCCGGCGAGCGCGGGCAGCGCGGGATTGTCGTCGCAAGCGCCGCATCCGCATGCGGCGGTGCTGTTCATCGATTTCCTCTTCAGTCCGGACGGACAAAAAATTTTGGAAAGTTACGATTACGGCAGCGCCGTGAAAGAATATGGCTTTAAACGATGGTACATAGAAAAGGGCATGTCGATCGTGGAGCTCGAACGGGAGAGCGACCGCTGGGAAAAGCTGCTAAGAGACCTGAGTCGAAAATAGCCGCGCCTTTCTTCGTGCGCGAAAGATCTCATCCTAGAGGAGACAATGCATGTTGCGTGAAATAGTTCTCTGGCTAATTTTGTTTTGCGCTGGTTGGGCTGCAATGGCCGATCAAGGCTTCGCCGCCGGCGAGCCGCTGAAGCTCAAGATCATTTACTCGTCCTTCACGGGCGCTTACACGCCGCTCTGGCTTGCCGTCGACGACCGGCTCGGGAAAAAATACGGTTTGGATTTCGAAGCCGTCTACGCCGGCCGGGCAAGGCCGCATCAACTCCTGCTCAGCGGCGACGCGCAGTACGTGGTTTCCACCGGCACCGGAGTTGTGTCGAGCTACGCCGCCGGGACCAAGGACCTCGTGATCATCGCGTCCTTTATGAGCACGACCGGATCATCAATCTTTTCCAAGCAACAGATTAAAACCGTGAAGGAACTGCAGGGGAAAAATATCGCGTCGGGCCGCCCCGGGGCGGTGACGGATATTTTGCTGCACTACATTCTCAAACGAAAGGTCGGCTTGGAGCCCGGACGGGATGTGAAGATCGTGCCCGTCGGCGAGACCGCGGCGATCTTACCGGCTTTGGAGCGCGGTGTGGTCGACGCCGCCATGCTGACGACGCCGTCCAGGTTGCTCGCGCGGAAAATGGGTTTTCGCGAACTGCTCGATTTTGACGATCTCGGCGTCCAGTATCCCTACGTCGGCATCTCGACTCTGAAAGTCAACGTGAAAAAAAATCCCGACGTCACGCTTCGGCTCGTGCGCACACTTACCGATGCCATCCAAATATTCAAATCCAACAAAGAAAGAAGTCTAGCGGTGATGAAGCGCTACCTGAGGGGCGCGAGCGACGAGATGCTGGAAGAGACTTACGGCTATTTCAGCAAACGCATGCCGAAATATCCTTATCCGTCCGTCGAGGCGATCAAAACCGCGTTGGAAATGATGGCGGACCAGTTCCCGCAAGCGAGCAGCGTCGATGCGCAGGAAGTTGTCGATCTAACCTACGTCAAACAGGTCGAAGCGGGTCGATGAGGCTTGATCTTAACAAGGCATTGCTTCGCCAATCTGTTGGACAAGCTCAGTCACTAAGACAGGCGGATTAGCGAACGGATCGCGTCGATGTGCGCGACCAAATAAATCACCACGGAAATCAGGCAAAGCGCCAGATAGCCGAGTTGGAGCCACTCGGCGCGCTCGATCGTCTTCACGCTGCGCAGGCGCTGCGGCAAGCTCGGAACCAGGGCCAGAGCCTGTTGTCTGAGCATCGGCATGGCCAATAGATCGGAGAGTATATTGTAGCCGTCCATTTCGAGAAAGTTGAAGGGGTAGAGATTGATCAAGGCGCTTTCCCAGAGCGAGATGCCGATGCCGAGCAGCAGCGCCTGTTCGATGCCAGGGCTCGTTGCGTGAGCGCCCAAAATCGCCACGCTGCCCAATACGACTTCGACCATTGGCCCCGCTAAATCGACCGTGACCCGAACGCGCCGGCTCGACATGAAGATGTCGGTCACGTCCGCGTAAAATGTCGGCACGATCCCCTGGAGCAGAAAAAATCCGATCTCGCGCACACGGCGGCCGTAGGCTTTGCAAGCGAGCGCATGGAGGAGCACGTGCAGCAGCGAAACCAATAGCACGGTGGCGAGCATCACGCTCGTCATGAGTACGGGGCGCGCTTTGATGAAATAAGCAAAGTTGCCCGCGTCCGGACCGGACCGGAGCGCCAGCGTAAACGCAAAAACCGCGATGGCGACGCTCGCCCAGAAAGTGAGCGGATGAAAGAGCAGAAAACCGCCGCGGTCATAAAGGATCGAGCAAAATCGGTCCGCATGGGGAATGCGAAAAGACAGGCCGCGCCATTTTCTCAAGCCCCATGCGAAGCCAGCGGCTCCAGCGCCGGCCGCTCGCGCCGGCTGGACTCGATCGAAAATCGATGACGTATTGCCCTTCGATAACGCCGCAGTTGTAAAGCTTTGTGAGCAATTGGCGGATCAGCGCATAGTCGAAAGCGCCGAAGGCAAGATGGAAGGCGCGGGCGATTTCTTCGAGCGAGTGGCGGCCGTCGAAGTATTCCCACAGATAGTATTCCTTCGAGCTCAGCAGCAGATAACTGTCCTGACGAAGATTTTTCAGGACAAAGTGGCGCGCGCCGTCCGCGCCGGTCGGCTGCGCGGTGACCTCCCATTCCGTTTGCGGCAACCGCCGTGGTTTGTGCGCCCAGTAGACGTGGTGGCTGTCGATCTCGAAGGTCTGAAATCCGGCTTCGCCGGCGGGTCGGGTCAGCAGCTCGAGCTTCGCTGGATCGGCCATGAGAGCATCAAGTAGATTTGCGTCCGAAAGAGACCTGGTCGTTGATCGGAGAGTATCCGGTAGCCTCCAGGCCCCAACGGATCGCCTCACGGGCCTGCTCATTGGTGGCGCGCAGTCGTTCGATGAAGACGGTGATCAGCCGGTAGCAGATCCGCGCGGCCATCTCTGGATAGTCGGCGAGGATTTGTTGAAACGCTTTGCGATCGAGGCGTAGGAGAATCGAATCGGTCTCGGCGTGCGCCGTGGCGGAACGCGGTGCGGCGTCGAAGAGCCCCATCTCGCCAAAAAAATCGCCGCTGCGAAAGCGGGTGAGAACTATATCCACCTCGCCCTGAACATGCTTGCTGATAACGATCTGCCCAGTTTGCACGATATAGAGCGCGTCGGAGTCGCTCGACTCGCGAAATATAACGGCGCGGGCTGAGATTTTTGTTGAAACTAAAAGCGCCGCCAAGGTGGATAAGGCTGGTGGGTCCAAGTCCTGAAATAAGGAAAGATTTTTTAAGAAGTCCGGAACCGTCTGCATAACCAATCGTCAGCGAGGTGTAATGCTAACCGCGGCGGCTCTGAAACGCAAGTTTTCGTAATCGCCCGTGCGCCGCCGCGTGTGGACGTGAACGCGAAACTGCGCGGCGTTCCGATTGTCGCGCCGGCGAATCTTTGGAACTGGTTCAGGCCGCCGACGCGTACTTTCTGCGGGGCAGTTGCTCGTCGTGGCTGTACGCCTTGTGGGGCACCGGCTTGAGATCCCAGATGACGCCGATCCAGGAGAGTACTTTCAAAAAATAGTAAGTGATATCGATTTCCCACCAGTAAAATCCCTGACGGGTGCAGCCCATGTGCTTGTGGTGATTGTTGTGCCACCCTTCACCCAAAGTTATCAGCGCCAGCCAAAAATTGTTGCGGCTCTCGTCGCCAGTTTCGTAGCGCTTCCAGCCGAATAGATGCGCCAGAGAGTTGATACTGGCGGTGGCGTGAAACAGTATGGTTGTGCTTAGTACAAATCCCCAAACAAACAGTTGCAAGCCCGTGACGCCAAGAGCCGGCAAGGTATACTCCAACCAGAGCCCGCAGAGATAGACGCCAAGACCTAATGCCACTGGAATCGCCTTATCGAAGCGGTTGAGCCAAACCAACTCAGGAAAACGCGCGAAATCCTTGATCCGCTCGTATTGGGTGGCGTAGTAGCGGGTGCACATAAACCAGCCGGCGTGAGAGCGAAAAAAGCTGTAATGAACCGGCGAGTGCGGATCGTCCGGGGTGTCCGATTCGCGATGATGATTTCTGTGATTGGCGGCCCACCAAAGCGGACCGCGCTGCGCCGACGAAGCGCCTAAGAGAGCAAATAAGAACTGCGCCGGACGCGACGTTTTAAACGTACGGTGGGAAAAATAGCGATGGTAGATTCCAGTGATGGCAAACATCCTGACGATATAAAGCGCGATGGCGGCGCAAACGGCAGTCCAGCTCCAGCCGACGACAAAGATGCCCAGGCAACCCAAGTGCAAAATGACAAAGGGTAAACAGCGGATCCAGTTGACGCGGTCGATATCGCGGATCTTTCCTAGCACGCCCGCGGCATGATAGTCGGCATCGAACCATTGGATAAAGTAGGAAGCTATCAGATTTATAGATTTTTGTTTCATTAGCCTCGGCACCTTATCATGAAGATAGCGTTCCTTCAATCGTTTTTTGTGGTGAAACGATTATTTAACATGCTTGGCGCTGAGCGTTCCTCGCAGTGTCACGGTGGTCCAATATTGTCGTCGACAACATTTTAATGCGGCGAAATCCGTGTCTACCTTGACCCGTGAAGACGCAGGGTTACTTCAACAAGTTATCATGCAATCGCTTGCGGAATTGTTATGATTTTCTTGACACTTTCTAGGGTGCGGTGATAAGAGGCGCGCAGAGATCGGCTTCTTTGTTTACGCTTCATGCTCTCGTTTATCGGCCATCGGTCAACGTTTGAGGAGGTGTAATATGGCGTACACGGTCAAGAAAGTGAACGTCTGGGCAGGAGAGATCGCCGATCGTCCCGGCGGATTGGCGAGCACGCTTGCGGCGCTGCAAGCGGCAGGCAGCAATATCGAATTCCTCGTTGCCCGCCGTGCTCCCGATAAGCCGGGCACGGGAGTGGTCTTTTTAACGCCGATCAGCGGCGTGAAACAAAAAGGGGCTGCCCAGCGGGCCGGACTCGCCACGAGTGAAAGCCTGCAATCCGTGCGCGTGGAAGGACCGGACCGCGCCGGTTTGGGGGCGAAAATGGCCGATGCCCTCGCCACCGAAGGCATCAACCTGCGCGGCATTTCGGCCGCCGCGCTCGGTCGGCGCGCTGTCTCTTATTTCGCCTTCGACAACGCGACTGACGCGGACGCTGCGGTGCGCATCTTGAAGAAGACGCTGAAGTAGAAGCAAAAAGCGGCCTGGATCGAGCAGCTTGCTGTCGGATTAGTGTCTCGATCTGGGATGAGATCTTCGCCCTCGCGTGAAGTAAGTCCTTATGCTGGTTGACCGGGCTCGTGGCCCGGCAGCCAACTTCGTTTGGCGCGAAACTGGATTTCTGTCTGTGCGGGAGCCGAGGATCGCTCGGCTTTGCGGAGAGCGCCGGGACTAGAGATCCATTCTCCGTTTCGGACCCCAGCCCACCGTGGATATGTCGAAAAGGTTGCCGTCAGGATCAGAGCCGCGACCCTCGGCGTAGGTGGCTTCGCGCTCCTTGGGCGCGCCATCGGGGTAGACTTCGTTGATGCGCTTGGAAATTTCCTTGTTGTCTTCGACGTGAAAACCGAAATGGTAGAGGCCTGGTTGATGGCCGGGTTCTTTGGGATCCGTGGCATTCAATATGGCGAGATTGACTTCGCCGTCGGAAAGATGCACCGAACCGTTTTTGGTCCGGTACATTTCAGTCATGTCGAATACTCGTTTATAAAAGTCGGCGAGTTTGTCGGGCTGATGCGTGAGGATAGCGAGATGACGAAGCTTCGGCATAATGTGCCTCCTTGCTGAGTCGAATTAGTAACCAGCGCTATCACCCACTTTAAAGGCTGTCAACGAACGATCGCGCCTACGACACGCGCCGTTTCCGCGACGAGCCAAAGTCGATCGTCGTGATTCGATTCTGTCCATCTGGCATCAAATCTCGCTCAGGTAGCGCGCCATACGCTCGCGCCCGGAAGCATCGGGCAGCGGTCCATGCATGGCCTGCATGTTGTCGACTAAATGCTCGACTTTGGCGGTTGCCGGAATCGCGCAGGTAACCGCCGCATGAGAGATAACAAATTTTAAGAAAAACTGTGCCCAGCTCGCGCAACCGATTTCTTTTGACCAGGGCGGCAGAGATTTGCCGCGCACTTTGTTAAACAATGCGCCGGCGGTGAGCGGCCGGTTCACGAGCACCGCGAGTCGTTTTTCGAGGGCTAGAGGCAAGAGGCGTTTTTCCGCTTCGCGTTCCGCGATTGAGTAGTTAAGCTGGACGAAATCCAATTCTTCGTTGGCGAGCACACGCGCGAGATCGTCGTAGGCGCTGGCGGTGTAATGGGTGACGCCGATATAGCGAACTTTGCCCTGTTCTTTCCAGCCTCTCAGGGTTGCGAGATGCGTGCGATAATCGACCAGATTGTGAACTTGCAGCAGATCCATGCGTGCGGCTGCGCAGACGCTTGAAAGATTCTTCCATTTGCCGTATCCCGGCGTCGCGCCCGCTGGTCCAAACTTTGGTCGCGAGAAAAAGTTTCTTTTGCACGCCGAGCTCGGCGGCGAGATCGCCGGTGACGCTTTCGGATCTGCCATACATCGGCGAGGAGTCGACGACGCTTCCGCCCAAGCGGACGAATTCGCGCAAAACTTCTTTGAGCGGCGCACGGGCAGATGGAGTTGTGCCCACGTCGAAGGTTTGCCAGGTGCCGAGACCGATGGCCGGCAACATCTCGCCGGTTTTCGGGATGGGCTTGCGAATGACGGAATCCGCCATGGCATATTCTCCTGCAAATGCGAGGACGCCGGCGCCGAGTGCAGCTCGTAACAAATCGCGCCGCGACATACGGTCAGGATGAATCGACATCATCTCGGCGAACGCACAGGTTCTCCGTCCGCGCGTTTATGTACTCAGCCTCGTCATATGCCCATTTTGTCTTCGGGCTTGCGCGGCGATTCTTTGACGCGCGGAATGCCTCTCCAATCGCCCGACATCCAGAATTCGGTGAGACTGCCAAACACGCCGAGCGGAATGGCAAGGGCCATGATGAAGTACCACAAATTATCGCCATAGTTGCCGAGAAACGACATGAGGGTGGCGACGATTTTCGCCGCGCCGCCGCCGAAGATCGCACCCATAGACAGTCGAGTGATCCGTTGTATACCGTATTGCGTAGCGTAAATGCCCCACAGAGCGCTGGTGAAAAAAGCCAGAAAAGGCGCCAGGCAAAACGCGAAGATCGCCCCGGCTTCTCGGCCGCGTGAAGAGGTCTCTTCGAGTTTTTCTTCTTCGGTTTGGCTGCCGACGCGAATGTCGCCGCGGATCACGCGCAAGAGATAATGGACGGCGCCATGAATCCCAAGATCCGGTCTCAATCCGTCCCAGTAAAGCGCTACTTGGGCCTGGAGCTTCTCACTCGCGACCGGCTCGGGAAGCAGCGCCTGCAACTGCGAGCCGGCATGAAAGGCGACTTGCCGCTCCTTGCGCGCGACAACGAGCAGAACGCTTCGTCGCCGCTGGGCATCGCCGAGAGGCAATGCGGCGAATGTGGCGCGCGTTAACTTTTCGATGTCTTCGCCGTCGAGAGATTTGACGGTTAACACCACGACATCGTTGGCGGTCTCCGTTTTGAAACGGCGCAGACGTTGGTCGAGATCTTCCAAGCTCGCCGGCGGGAACATTCCCGCCAAGTCAGTCACCAACGACTTCAGCGGTGGAACATCGAGGGCGAGTGCGCTGTCGGCGATAAAAAGGCTGAACAAAAGGGCAAAAAGAAAATTCATCTTTATTTCATGAGCGCCCGGCGCGCCCGCTGCTCGAGGTCGGCGATCTCCGATGCGCTCAATGGAAAGCCGAACTGCTCGTTGCGCATGCGCAGGCGCTGACATGAGACTTCGCAAATAATTTCGGTTGCGCGTTTAAACGACCTTTCAGTTCTGACCAATGCCGCGAGCGCGCGCCGGCCGCTGTCTTTGTGTCCGACTTCGTCGCGCAAAATCTCGTGAAACACTCGGGCGATCTTTCCTTGGATGCCGTTTTTCCGAAGCTTGCGGCAGACCTGATACAGCGCGCCGCCGCCGCCTTCCGTGAGCGTGATCGCGGCGCGCTCCAATTCTTCGTCGCGCCGTTTCATTTCACGGGCGGTGATTTTCTCTGAACCGTGCAAAAGCCCGGCATAGCTCTTGGAATATTTTGCCCGCACCTTGGCGAGCTTGCGATCTTGCGGCAGCCAAGTAAGATCGCGCGGTGTGATTTTCTTGCCGCAGATTTCCTGGAGAAGATCCATGACCAGACGCGCGTGCTTGGTTTCATCCGCCAGCTTCTCGGTCAGCTCGGTGTAATCATGGCGGTCGATGCCGCGGTCGATATTGGCATGAAGCGCGGCCAGCGCGGCGACGATCGGCTTGATCGCGGAATACTCTTTGAAGCCCTGCGCCTTGAGCCAGCGCACATGCTCTTTGGCGCGCCGTGGTTTTATGAAGAAAGCGCGCACGACCTGGACCTCCGCCCGGCGAAAATCGGCGGCCAGCTTGGTCAGTTGCGCGATAGGTCGATCACTCATTTTGCTTGGTAAATTTATCCGGGCGGCGCGGGAACCACCGTGCCGCAGTTTTTGCAGGTGCGCAGTTTCTCGTCGCTGGAAAACTTCTGGTAGACCTGCCCGACCGGATCGGCGCGGTAATCGCCGACCTCGACGGAGGTCTCGTGAACTTTCTCGCCGCACTTATTGCAGAACCATTTGAAGTGGTCGATCTCACCGGCCCGGCGCTTGCGCTCAAAGACGATGAACCAGGAATTGGGTTCAAGGCGCGGCGAGTGCGGCACGCCGGCAGGGCAGAGGAGAATTTGGCCGGCTTTTATGTCCGCGGTTTGTTCCTTGCCATCGGGTGTTCGATAGACCAGATGCTGCGTTCCGGTCAGTTGCAACGTCACTTCGTCCGCCGGGTCGATGTGAAAGTCCCAGCGCTCCTTGCGACCGCTGCTCAAAAACGCAATCGACTCAGAATCTTGCCACAAAACGCGGCGGCCTTTGCCTTCGGCTTTGACATCTTCGATGACATCCGTGAGGTCGATAGGAATTAGCTCTTTCATGAAGTGACTATAACGCCAACGAAACGTCGGGGGCAACCGCGATCTAGAGACCTACAGACGATCAGAATGTGTGAGCATCTTGAGGCGAGATTCTTCACTTCGTCAGACTGTGTGAAAACACCGTTCATGGTTCGACAAGGCTCACCACGAACGGTGTAGTCTCATTAGAAATAGAGTACTTATCCGTTCGCCCTGAGCATCGTCGAAGGGCTCCGAGAGAGTTTTCACACAGTCTGTCGTTCGGAATAACATGGAACACACATTCTCCGCGGTGATGTCGCCGTTTTGATGTCATGTCGTATCCCGTGATTATGCCAATCTCGTGGCGTGAGCTGTTTTCGTTCTTCATCATCTTGACGGTGAAACGATCGCGGTGATAAGTTTCCAATCTATTCAACTCAAATCGGAGGTGTTTCATGGCTGAGCGGGTTTGGGAAAAATTTCTGACAGAGCAAGACAAAGCTACTTTAGTCGGCAAGGCGGATCGGCGCATCGGCTTCGGTGAGAGGCCGGCATTGTTGCTGATCGATCTTTATCGCTGGGTTTTTGGCGACAAGCCGGAGGCCGTGACCGAGGCGATCAAGACTTGGCCGGGAAGTTGCGGGCTGGCCGGATGGAACGCTTTGCCGCATATTCAAAAACTACTGGCCAAGGCGCGCGAAGTCGGGATTCCCGTCATTCACGTCACCGGCATGGACGGAGTCGCGGTCGAGCCTTGGGCTTTCCGGCGCGATACCAAAAAGCGCGCGACCATGAGCGCCGAAGAGCTGGATCGCTTTCGGCGCCGTTACGACATCGTCGATCAAGTCAAACCGATCCCCGGCGAAACCGTGTTCAAGAAAGTCTCGCCGAGCGCGTTCTGGGGCACGCCCTTGGTTGGCCACCTCAATTTTCTCGGCGTCGATACCATTATCACCTGCGGCGAGAGCACCAGCGGCTGCGTGCGCGCCAGCGTCGTCGACGGCACGACCAATCGTCTACGCATGGTCGTCGCGGAAGAATGCGTGTTCGATCGGCACGAAGCTTGCCACGCGATCAATCTCTTCGACATGAATCAGAAGTACGCCGACGTGCTGCCGCTCGATGACATCGTCAAATATCTCGATGCCTGGCGCGCCGAAAAAGCGGGACAGG
This sequence comes from uncultured delta proteobacterium, assembly GCA_963755715.1. Lineage (GTDB taxonomy): Bacteria > Desulfobacterota > Binatia > UBA9968 > UBA9968 > DP-20. The sequence goes on along the minus strand of CAVWLW010000026.1, from coordinate 17,277 downwards.
TCGGTTATGCCAACAACAGTATCGAGTATTTGAAAGATCTGGCAATTGGCGAGGACTACAAAGGATTGCGCTGATCGAATTCGCGACTTGTGGGGGTGCAGCATGCTGCGCCCCTACGGTCATTTTCTTAGGCCGATCCAGGTGACGATCAGCACCACGGCCGAGATAACCGCCATCGTCTGAAACCCTCCTTCATAGCCCATCTGTTCGATCAGTGCGCCGCATACTAACGGTCCGATCGCTTGGCCGAACGACGTGGAGGCGCGCGATATGCCCAGCGCTAATTCTTTGGCACCGCGATCAGCCGATTGCAGTGCGAATGTCGTGGCGCCGACATTGGTAAAGCCAAAGCCCATCGTCATGATCGCCAAAGGAATCATCAGAGTGACCCAGCCGGAGCCAAGTACTTGCAGCAAAAGCATTGGCACGCCGAGAGCGACTCCGAGCAAGATGACGCTGGCGGGTCGGAAGCGATCGCAAAGCCGGCCGCCGACGTAGCGCCCGAAGGTGTCGGTAAGACGCGAGATGGAAACAATCATCCCGACGGTTTCCAAGCTGATGCCGCGCAGGTTGACCGCGAGAAATGGAAACGCCACGCGCGTGACGCCGACCAAGAATAAAAAAGACTGACAGATCGCCAGGCACGAAGCGAGAAAAGGAATTTTACCGAGCAGCTGCCGGCCTTCGCGCCACAGATTTGGCTTGGTGTTTTGGTTTTTCTGACGATAACGATGTGCGCCGGCGAGGAAAACAATGACCATCCCGATCAATTGCGGCCCGGCATAGAGAAAAAATAATCCGTCCGGCCCGAGCCACTTGCCGACGAAACCGCCGAACAGCGGGCCAAGGGTAAAGCCGATGCCTAACGCCGAGGCCATTTGCCCCTGCACGCTCCCCTGGCGATCGGGCGGAGATTGGTCGAAGCCGATTTTTCTCAGCGACAACGCAAACATCGCTTCGGTCAAGCCGAATATAATCCAGGCGGTGAGAAAAACCGGCATGGCGTCCATGAAAGCATAGCCGACGATGCTGGTGGCGATGCCGATAATCATGGCGGCGAAGAGCAGCGATCCGGGACTGAAATAAGTTGCCATGATGCCGGACATGACATCGGAACAAACGCGTCCGACCCCGTTGGCGACCAACGGCACGCCGGCCGCGGCGACGGAATAGCCATGAGCCTTCATAAAAAATGGCGCGAGCATCGCCGCGCCGGACGATCCGGCGGTCTGAAAGATGGCCGCCAAAACATATAAGGTAAGCGGAGAAAAGTTCATGGCGCGCGATTATAGCAGTTGGCCGGCTTAGAGCCTACGCAATCGGCGAAAAATTTCTCGCTGTGGACAGCTCGATTCGAGCTTGATAAAACGGCAGCGTCAGGCCAGGAGAGCGACTATGGAAATTCCCCAGATACCCGTTCACGAGGCTAAACAGAAGCTCGATGCGAAGAGTTGTTTGTTCGTCGATATTCGCGATCCCGGCTCCTATCGCCAAGCGCACATTCCCGGCGCGATTCAGCTCAACGACGGCAACGTCCAGGCGTTTCTGCAGAACACCGCCAAGGAACAGGCGGTAGTGGTGTATTGTTATCACGGCAATAGCAGTCTCGGAGCGACGGCGTTTCTCATCGAGAATGGTTTTAAGAACGTCGCGAGCATGAGCGGCGGGTTTGAAGCTTGGCGTCCGGTGTATGAGCATGAAGCGGAATAGAAAAATCCGAGGATCGAGACTCGAAGATCGAGGATTGCACGGATTAAGGAGGCTTTATGGCGGTCGTATTAGGAAGCGGCGAGTTCCGTTATGAAGTGATCGAAGGATGGGGAAAACTGCCCGGCGATTGGACTTTTCATGAAGTGGCGGCGGTCGCTGTCGATGGCAAGGATCAGGTTTATTGTTTCACGCGCGGCAAGCATCCGGTGATCGTCTTCGACCGCGACGGCAACTTTCTTCGCTCCTGGGGCGACGGCGTTTTCAAGCGGGCGCATGGCGCCACCATGGGTCCGGACGACACGGTTTTTCTCACCGACGACGGCGACCACACGGTGCGCAAATGCACGCTCGACGGAAAAATTCTCATGACGCTCGGGGTGCCTGGCCAAGCCGCGCCGTATCAAGGCGGCGAACCGTTCAATCGCTGCACCCACGTGGCCTTCTCGCCGCAGGGGGATATTTACGTGTCCGACGGCTACGGAAATTCGCGCGTGCATAAATATTCGCCGGATGGAAAGCTCTTGTTGTCCTGGGGCGAGTCGGGTTCCGATCCCGGACAATTCAATATCGTGCACAACATCGTGACGGACAAAGACGGCTGGGTTTACGTTGCCGACCGGGAAAACAACCGTGTGCAAGTTTTCGATGGCAATGGCAAGTACGAAACCCAGTGGAACAACATGCACCGGCCCTGCGCGCTCTATATGGACGTGACCCAGAAAGATCCGGTCTGTTACGTCGGTGAATTGGGTCCCGGACTGGGCGTCAACAAAGACGCGCCGAACTTGGGCAATCGAGTCGACATTTATGACAAGACCGGCAAGCGGTTGGCGCGCTTGGGCGATATTTTCCCGGGCGAAAAGCCGGGACAGTTCATCGCGCCTCACGGCATCGCCATCGACTCGCGCGGCGATATTTACGTCGGCGAAGTGTCGTGGACGATTATGGGACAGCGCTTGCAGCCGCCGCGCGAGCTGCGCAGCTTACAGAAGCTTAAGAAGCTGAATTGAGACATTTTTCACACGAAGGACACGAAGTGCACGAAGATGGCTTTTGTAGGGGCGACCGGCTGGTCGCCCTCGGTTAAGGAGTGATTTATGGAGAGCAACGTCACCCAGCAGCGTGTGCCGATACATGGTGATCCCGGCCACTGGGTCCATGTGAGCGAAAGTCCGCGCCATGTGCGCGTTATGTTCGCCGGCGAGACGATTGCAGACAGCAAGCGCGCCAAGCTCTTACGCGAGGCGGAGATTTTGCCGGCTTATTACTTTCCCAAAGAAGACGTGCGCACGGATCTTTTCGTGCCGAGTCAAAACAAGAGCGAGTGCCCGATCAAAGGTGAAGCTTCGTATTGGTCCATTCAAGTCGGTGAGCGCCGCGCCGAAAACGCGGCGTGGAGTTACACGGCGCCGCGCCCCGAGGCGGCGAGCCTGAAAAATCATTTTGCTTTCGAATGGCCTAAAATGGATAAGTGGATGGAAGAAGACGAGGAGCTTTTCAAGCACGCGCGCGATCCCTACAAGCGCGTCGACGCCCTGCCGAGCAAGCGCCATGTACGCGTGGTCGTCGACGGCCACACGGTGGCCGAGACGCGCCGGCCGCATCTCGTCTTCGAGACCAACCACCCGGTGCGTTACTACATTCCGCAAGAAGACGTGCGCATGGATATGCTCACGCCAAGCGCGACCACTTCGCGCTGTCCTTACAAGGGGCCGGCGTCGTATTGGTCGGTGAAGATCAGCGGTGAGGCTTTCAGCGACCTTGTTTGGGGTTATATGGAGCCGATCGCGGAGATTCCAAAAATCAAAGGACTGCTCTGTTTCTTCCACGAGCGCGGTTGCGACATCTACGTCGACGGCGAATTGATGCCGACGCCGCAGACCAAATGGGCGCATCCGCTAAGAACGTGATTTGAACCTCCGTCGATATGCGCGCGCTTTACTGGGACGGTCGCGAACTCACGTTTAACTCTGCCTACCGCGCGCCGGACGCCGGCCCTCGCTCCGCGCTGATCAAGGTGCATCTGGCCGGTATCTGCTCCACGGATCTGCAAATCTTTAAAGGCTACATGAGTTTCAAGGGCGTGCCGGGCCACGAGTTCGTCGGCTCGGTCAGTGACGGGCCGGGCGAGCTTATCGGCAAGCGCGTTGCGGGCGAGATCAATTTCGGTTGCGGTCAATGCGATGCCTGCCGGCAAGATTCAAGCCGGCACTGTCCCAATCGATCCGTGATGGGCATTGTCAACGCGGATGGCGCGTTCGCCGAATGCGTATCCGTGCCTTTGGAAAATTTACACGTCGTTCCCGATAACGTCAGTGACGAAGAAGCGGTCTTCACGGAGCCTCTCGCCGCGGCGTTCGAGATTCTCACGCAGATTCAAATCAATCCCGGGCGACGAGGTGCTTGTGCTCGGCGACGGCAAGTTAGGGAATCTTTGCGCGCAGGTGTTGCAACTCACGGGCGCGAAGATTACCGCGCTGGGAAAACACGCCGATAAACTGGCTTTGATCAAGAAGGCGGGCGTCAGGACGATTCAACTGAGTGGCTGGCAGCCGCGTCGGTTCGATGTCGTCGTCGAAGCGACCGGTTCCGCTTCAGGCCTTGAGTTGGCGCTTTCGGCCGTGCGGCCGCGCGGTACGTTGGTTCTCAAGAGCACGATTGCGGGAAATCATCAGGTGTCGCTAGCGCCGATCGTGATCAATGAAATTAACGTGATCGGTTCGCGCTGCGGGCCGTTTCCTGACGCGTTGGCTGCGTTAGCGGCAAAGCAGGTCTCGGTGGCGCCTTTGATCGAAAAAATTTACGGCTTGAATGATGGCTTGGTAGCGGTTGCACATGCGACAAGACCGGGAACGCGAAAGATTCTGCTCAAGCCCTTGTGATGCCGATGTGGCGAGCATTCTAGGAGGCGCGATGAATCGCGCCCCTACGTCAGAAGAACGATCCCGACTGCGTGAGAAACGCCAGTTCCTCCGGGGTGGATTCGCGCCGGAGAATATTATTGCGGTGCGGGAACCGGCCGAAGCGGTCGATAATGTCGCGATGGCGCATCGCGAAATCGAGGTATTCTTCGAAAGTGCTCCTTTGTTCCATTGGCACGCTCGCCGCTAATTCACTAAAGCATTCGACCGATTTTGCTTGGTGTTCACGCGACTCCGCGTGTTCCAGGGGAAGGTAAAAGAAAACCCTTTCGATTGGCCGAAGCTCGCGGTCAATACGACTATCGAGGCCGTCGAGGCACCACGCGAGCGCTTTTGAGTCGCAGGAGAACGCCCGGGCCGTGTCTCGATAAATATTGCGCGGGAATTGGTCGGTAAGAATAATCAACGCCAACCGCCCGCGTGCCGTTGCCAGCCATTCGTTTAGCTCTCCCGTGGTCGCCGATCGTACAGCGTCTTCGAAGCGCCGCCGCATCTCGTCGTCGGTCTCGCCATTTTTAGACCACCAAAGCTTGGCTTGTTCTTTGGCGACCACGGCATCGTCGGGATGGGTGCCGAACCAAAAATCGAGAATGCTCTCGATATTCATGCGTGCATCGATCTATCCGGGCTTGGCTGGTTTCACAATTAGGGATTCGACAAAATGTTTCGCCGTTGCCAGATCATACGCGTAAAGCGTTCGCGCCATGGTCACCGCGCCGATCATGTCGCCGGATTGCGCCAATTCCAACAAGCGCGATTCTTGCTCTTCGCGGCTGAGCCCGTCGAGGTTGACGAAATTTTTCGAAACTGCGGTGGCGTGATCAACCAACGTGTGGCGCGTAAGCGCATCGAGGATGGTTTGCGCATTCGGGACGACGCCCCATTCGATGCGCAGAAGATTTGGCGTGGCCAGCCGGACCGGTAAGTGTTGGTATCGGGTGGAGACGTTCGCGCCGCCATCAGCTGGCTTCGCGAAGCACTCGCTTGGATTCACCAGCCAGCGCGTCCGCAAGTGGCTCGGAGTTGCCGGCGAGCTCCAGTTCGATGAAGCGCCGCGTTCTGATCGTCGTGGCGCGTGGGTTGCCTCCGTCGCGGTCCGGTATTGCTTGACGTTCTTTTACCAACTTTGCCGAGCTGATCTCGGAGTACGGGATGAAAACGACGGTGGGATCTTGATCGGAAAACCGATAGTTCAAATAAGAGCGGAACTTTATGAAAAGCCCGTCGTCGGTCATGCGCACCAGCCAATTGGTTGGACGAAAACGCGCCGTGACGAGTTTGTGCAAAATCAATAAATACAATGACGATAACGGCTGCGATATAGTAGGCAAGCCAGAGGCTTTTTAGCCAACCGAATGGCGTCAAGCAAATGCAATGCCGCGAGCGCTAATCGCGCCGATGCAAAGCGCGAGGTTTGGAATATTGAAAGACTCGTGATCGCGCCGATCCAGCGGCATATCGGCCAAACGCATGAGCTGCATCGCTATTAGCCTCGATGGTTCAAAGCGTTCGTTAAATATGGCAAAACCGCAAAATCTAACCGTCGCTTAGCAATGGCCGCAATCGCTTAAAGAACTCGCCGATGGCGCCATTATGAACGAAGTCGGCTAAATCATCGAGCGGTGTCGGATCGCGATTGACGATGGCAAGGAGCGCGCCGCGCCGTTTTGCGATCACAGGGAAGGAGGCCGCGGGCTGAACTTGCAGTGAAGAGCCGAGGACGATGAAGATATCGGCTTGCTCGCTCCAGGCTTGAGCGCGCTGCATCGCGACGATCGGCATCGACTGGCCGAAGGAAACGTTGGCCGATTTGAGAAAGCCGTCGCACTCGTCGCAGGTGGGCGCGGTAAACTTTTCCGGCAAGTTTTCATAAACCTCGGCGGGCTCGTAGCGCTTGCCGCATTCGAGGCAAGTGACGAGGCGATCGGTGCCGTGGAGCTCGACTAATTTTTCTTCGGAAGTGCCGGCGAGCTTATGCAGGCCGTCGATATTTTGCGTGATCAGGCCGAGCAGTTGGCCGCGCTTTTCAAAATCGCAGATCGCTTGATGAGCGAGATTCGGTTTGACCGTTTTGAAAAGCTCATAGGTCGCTTTTTTGAGCTGCCAATGTTGCACCCGCGCCGATTCGCTGGCGAGAAAATCCTGAAACAGCACGGGTTGATATTTCGTCCAGACGCCGCCTGGACTGCGGAAGTCGGGCACGCCGGATTCCGTGCTGATACCCGCGCCGGTGAAAAAGACCACCGCGCGGGAGCGGCGCAGGCGCGTCGCAAATTCCTCGAGGTCCATCATCTTCCTGCGATGGCGAGCGAGTTATTTTTTCTGTGCCGGGTCTGCGGGTTTGGCCGGCTGCGCGGGCGCGCTGGGTTTCGCCGGCGCCGCGGGCGGCGGCGGAGGTTGTATGTCGACAACTTTGACGTCGAAGACCAGAGTTTTTCCGGCCATCGGATGGTTCAAGTCCATGACGACCGTCTTCTCTTTAATCTCGCGCACCGTCATCGGTATGACCCCTCCCTCAGGGCTTTTCGCCGCTAACACCGCGCCCACCTTCAAAGCATTCTGCAGGGATTTTTTCCCTGGGCACTTCCTGAACGGCCTGGGGGTTGATTTTGCCATAGCCGTCTTCAGGCTTGACCGTAATATGTTTTTCATCGCCGACTTTCATTCCGGTCAGTTCCTTTTCCAGACCGGGGATCATCATCTTTTGGCCGTGAACATATTTGAGCGGCTCTTTACCTTTGTTGGTTTCGACCAGTTTGCCGTCCGGGCTTTTAAGCGTGTAATCCAAGCTCACCAGCATGCCGTCTTTAACCACGCGCTCGTCTTTGGCTTTCTCCGCAGTTGCGCTCAAAACCGTTCCGCTCAGCGCGCAAAGCGCGAGAAGCGAAAGGAAAGAAAAATATTTCCTAGGCATCCAGTATCTCCTCGAATAGATTGTTTGATGTCATCACCTTATACGGGGATTGGCATGAACACAACGAAGCGAGCGGCTTGCGGCGATAGAAAGTTAAGGCGGACAGCGCAATGCTAATATTTTTGAATCACCCGCGTGCCCCAAGCGTCCATGACTTGATCGTAAATGGCGTTGGGCGGGGTGAGCAAGATTCGCTGGATGCCGTCGGCTTCCAGCTTCTTCACTTTGGCGATGCACTCCTGCGGCGTGCCGGCAATGGTGAAACGCTCGACCAGATAATCGGTGACGAAATCGGGATCGATCCGCTCTTCGATCGGTTTCGAGATATCGAAATTATCCATAAAACGCTGCACCCCCGCCGCCTCGCCCTCGGGAACGGTTTCCATCGTGAAGCGAAAATTGTGGTGCGCGCGATTGGCCATGCGCGAGCGCACGCGGCGGCGCGCCAGAGCGCCGTTTTCATCGACGACGATCATGCCGGCGGGCATGATGTCGATGTCCTCTAATCTGCGGCTTTCGTCTTTTGCGCCCTCAGCGATGCGCCGGCGCGCCCAGTCCGTCACTTGCTTGTCGAAGCCGGCGCCGAGAATAACGCCGTCGCAGGTCCGCCCGGCAACGCGCAGGGTCTTCGGTCCTTCGGCGGAAATGTAGATCGGCACGGGACGCTTGCCGACTTTGAGCCTGACGTTGCCGCCGGCGCGCTCCTCGCTTTTCGGCACGTCGATGCCGCGGTCGTGCAGCAGATCACGGATGGTGCGGAGACCTTTTTCGAAATCGACGAGCTTGGTCGCCGTTCGACCGAGGCTGTAAACCGGACCGTCGCCCGTGCCCATGCCGATGATCGCGCGGCCTTGGGAAATCTCGTTCAGGGTGGCGAAGGAATTCGCCGTGATCGTCGGATCGCGATAAACCATGTTGGTCACGGCGGTGCCGAAGCGAATTCTCTTCGTATTCACCGCGCACAGCGCCATGGCTTGATAGGGATCGACATTGTTCATCTGGCTGTCGGCGAAAAAGATCGCTTCAAAGCCAAGCTGTTCGGCGCGTTGAGCGCGTGTCACCGCTTCTTGAACCGAGCGCGCCGAACTGTGCAGACAAAAATTCATCGGCATTTGCTTGTCCTCCGACGGTGAAAATCTAAGCGAGGGTTTCTTCTGCTGTCAATGCGCGCCCCGTCTCGCGCGCTTGCCAGCGTGTGCAGGTGTGAATCGCCAGGCCGGAGATAGCAAAACAAACAAGGCATAGCGTGAATGACCAGGCATAGGAGCCAGTGGTGTCGAAGAGATAACCGCCGATCCACGAGCCGAAGGCGCTGCCGAGCCCGAAGCTGATTTCCAGGAAACCGAAAATGAGCCCGATCCTGCGGCCGGCAAAAATATCGCCGATGACCGCGCCGTACGTCGGATTGCCGGCGCTGTGGCCGACGCCGTAGAGCGCGATGGTGAGATAGACGAGCCAAAGCGGCGCGCCGACAGTCATCGCAATCATGCCACCGACGCCCAACCCGGTGACGAGGATGGCGATGCCGTACGCCGTACTGCGGCCCAACCGGTCGGAGATCGATCCCCAAAATATGGTCGCGCCGATGCGGATGAAGCCGATCAATCCGAAGTAAAAAGAAGCGGCGAGTTTTTCATAGCCGACCGCGACAAAGTGCGCGATCACGTGGGTATTGATCAAGAATAGCGCGGTGCCGAGCGCTAAATGACCAATCGTGATGTACCAGAAGGGCAGGGAGCGAGCCGCTTCGCCGAGCGCCCAGTCGCGCTGTGCCTGGCGGCTCGCCGCCTGGCGCGCGACCTGCAGCGGCGCCGGCGCCTCTTCGCCGTCGGGGAATTGTCCGACATCTTGCGGCGCGCGGCGCTGAAAGAACGCGTTGGCCGGCACCAAAAGAAACAACAAGAGACTGCCGGTGACGATATAGGTCCAGCGCCAGCCGATGGAGCTGATCAACATTTGCGTCGCCGGCACCATCACGAGAGCGCCCAAGCCTTGCCCCATGGAAGCGATGCCGATGGCCGTCGCGCGCTGGCGCACGAACCAGAACGAAATGAGCGCGTTGTGACCGACAAACCCGAGCGCTCCTTGGCCCAACGCCGTGACCACGCCGTATGAAAAGTGGAGATGCAATAGCGAAGTGGAAAAAGAAGAAAGAAGAAAGCCGAGACCGACAAGCGCGGCGCCCAACGGCATGAGCAAACGCGGACCGAGGCGATCGAAAGCGAAGCCAACCACCGGCGCAGCCAACGCATAGACGACGAAGTTGATCGAAGCGATGGAAGCGCCGTCGCTCCTCGACCAACCGAATTCTTCCAGCAAGGCCAAGTAGTAGACCCCGAAAGCGCCGTTGACGCCGCGCATCACCACCATATTGATGAAGCACAGGCCGAGGATGACGTAGCCGTAGAAGAACTTGGGGCGCATGGGGGGATTGGAGTGGTGGAGTGCTGGAGTATTGGGGTGTTGGGTCTACGGCATCAAACCATTACTCCATCACTCCATTACTCCAACGAGAATTTGTTCACTTCGCTTCCGCGGCTTTGATGTCTTTGATCTTAACGTCGAAGTTCAAAGTCTTGCCGGCCAGCGGATGATTCAAGTCGACGACAATGGTTTTGTCCTTCACCTCATGCACTCGCATGGGGATGGTTCGGCCGTCGGGAGCTTTGCTCATCAGCATGGCGCCCGGCTTTTGCCCCTCCGCGGGGATCTTGTCGCGCGGGATCTCGTGAAAAGCGCTCTGGTCGGGCAGGCCGTAACCTTCTTCCGGCGTCACGCGCACTTTTTTCTGGTCGCCGACTTTCAACCCGTTGAGCTCTTTTTCCAGACCTTTGACGATCTGCCCCGCGCCTTCGATGAACGTGAGCGGTTCTTTACCGACGTTGGAATCGATGACATTGCCGGCATCGTCGGTGAGCGTGTATTCGATGGAAACGATCGAACCTTCCTGAATTGCCGCACCCGGTTTCAGTGTCATCGCCGGCGTCGATTCGCCGACGCTGGTGCGGGCGAGATTGCTGAGAAAAAAGAGCGCGCCCAAAACCGCGCCGCTCATGACGAGCAGGCCTAAAAGTTTTTTCATGATGGATCCTCGATGCGCCCTGAGGCGGTCAAAAGTTTTCAAACGCGAGGCGCGCGAAAAATCGACGAGCGCAAGCGTACCTATTCAGTACGTTGGAGCGAGGCGATCGAGCGCAACGAAGCAGTTGAAACTTTTTCAGCGGCCTCAGGACGGCTTAAACTTCGGTAGCGTGATTCCGTCGCCGCTGTCTTCGAAGACGACTTGCACCGGCATGTCGATGTGGACTTTGTCGATCGGGCAACCGATGATGTTGCTGCAGAAGCGCGGGCCGTCGTCCAAATCGACCCACGCCGTGACGTAAGGGATGTCCGGCGCGAAACCGCGCAGCGCTTGGCCGACGACTTCGCGAACGACCGTGAAGCAAAAGATTTTACCTTTGCCGCTGACCTGAACCCATTCGAGCTTGTCACTGGCGCAGTCGCCGCAAACCGGCCGCGGGCAGAAGACCCAGGTGCCGCAGTCCCGGCATTTTTGCATCATCAGTTTGCCGGCTTTGGCGCCCTCCCAGAACGGCTGGTTGACCGGAGTGATTTCGGGAAGTGGTTTCTTAAATACTTTGTTCTCTTCTGCCATGTTAAATCTCCTAACTCAGTGTTACGTGCGCCATGCGAAAATGTTATCGTTACCACGAAGCTCACGAAGGACGCGAAGGTTCGGACATCTAATTTCTAAACTTCGTGCTCTTCGTGGCCTTCGTGGTGAGAGTCGTTTATATCATTCGCTGCCGCTACGCTTCGCTTCCCAAAATGGCCGCCGCGGTGCAGCCGAAATTTTTGCCGTAATTGACCGCGCCGACGCCAGTGGAGATGCCGAACTTGATATTCGGCACCTGGCGATCGCCGCCCTCGCCGCGAATTTGCCGGACGGTTTCGAGCACGTGCAGCATGCCGCCGGTGGTCGACGGCTGGCCGCAGTTGATCATGCCGCCGCTGGTCTGGATCGGCAGATCGCCTTTGAACGTGAAATCGGTTTTCTCGAAGAACGCCTTGTCGTTTCTGCCGCAAAAGCCCAAGTCTTCGATTTGAATCATCACGATCGGAATATAATCGTCGTAGAGATTCAGACAGCGGATGTCCTTGTGCGTGACACCCGACATGTCGAAAGCGCGTTTGCCGGCTTGCGTGATGCCGGTGATTAAAGGATTGGCGCGATAACGCGGTCCATAGCTGGCGTTGTTGCACTCACCCCAGCCCAAAAGATAAACGGGCGGTTTGCGCATCGATTTTGCGCGCTCTGCCGACGTCATGATATAGGCCTTGCCGCCGTTGGCCGGCATGACACAGTCAAACAGGCGGATCGGGTCGGAAATCAGCCGCGACTTTTTGTAGTCTTCGATGGTGATCGGTTTTCTCAGATAAGCGTTGGGATTCAACGACGCATGATAACGGCCGGTGACGGCGATCTTGCCGAAGTGCTCTTCGGTCATGCCCGATTCGTGCATGTAGCGGCTCATGACGAAAGAAATTTTGCAGTTCGGTCCCATGACACCGAAGGGCATTTCGTAATCGCGCGTGTCCGCGGGCGTGCCGCGGTGACCGCCGTGTTCGCTGAACGGCGCCGCAGCGGCGATGACCAGCACGAGATCGCAAAGCCCGGCAGTGATCGCCGCCGCGGCGTGGCCAAGCAGCGATACCGAGCTTGCGCCGCCGTTGCCGCCGGCGAGTGAAACGCCCGGCGTGATGCCGAGAATCGCCGCTACTTCCTCGGGCCAAAACGGCTGGGAATGATTGGTCGTGTAGATCGCCGCGAGTCCCTGGCCGTCGAAATCTTTTTTCGTGAGCCCGGCATCTTCCATCGCCAGGCGCGCAGCCCAGGCGAGATATTCCGCCGTCGATTTTTTCGGCTCGCCGGGCTTGCTGCCGAGCCGGTCGGTCGGCGTTTCGCCGATGCCGACGACCGCTGTTTTTCCTCGTATACTCATAGGCTTCTCCATGTACTAATAACTTTACAGTAAAATCCCAGTGTCCATTGTGGCGATCGTGTTAGTAACTGCAGTCAGGGGACGGCGCTCGTACGCCGGTCAGGTTTGAGTAGTAGGACCGAGCCCCTCAATGACGACTTGCCGAAGAGTTTCCTTTCCGCCAAAGCGCTTAGCAGCGTCTAGAATCTCAATGCCCGCCAACTTTCCTTCGTCATCGTAATCTGCGGCTATGCCTTCGCCCATATGCTTCGTAGTGACCGTGGTTTCCCGAAACGTAAGCTTAGCGCGTCTACCTCGGCGTCATAGCTTATTTTCATGACGAAAACTCCTTTCCGGAGCAGTAAGTATAAACCGCGATAACGACGATTTCATTCGCCTCTTCGACAAAGAGGGTCGAACCTGTTTCGTCGCATCCGTCCTTCCGTTCCACTCCCGGTTGAAAGGAAAGTTCTTTGTGCACTCCAACCGCCCCAACTCTGCGGGCTGCCATGGACAACTCTGTATGGTTTCTTCCACGTCAGCCACTGTGAATCCGCGCTTTACAGCATAACTCAGCGCATGAGCTGAGAGTCTTACCGGCTTCATTTAGTTTTTTACGAATATTGCACCGGCAACTGGCTGTCAAGCAATTCAGCGGCAGATGGTGAACGGCGAACAACTGGTAACGCTCACACGAGAACACTCAGCTCGATTCGGTTGTGATTGACAGCCGCCCGTGGGATAAGGAGCTAGACAGACACCGGCTGACGCTGCTTAGGCTGGCAACATAGATCGATAATCCAAAGGCCCGAACGGTTTCATACCGCTCGGGCTTTTTTATTAGCTCATGTCTGCGCAGTTCAACATCGATCCCATTCGAACTTAAACCGTCTTATGCGCATCGACCTGAACCTAGAGGGTGAATCAAATTTGCTATGGACCGTATCAAATCGGCTGCGTGCCGCGCTCAAATCAGCTCGTCGGCTTCGCTGATGCCGGGAATTGCTTCGTGAATTCAACCGTCCGTCGAAAAACTTGCGTGGCTGGTGATGGCATCGTTCGTGCTCTTAAGTAGTCCGATGCTTTTCGCGCCTCCGGTTGTGCAACCCAGTTCAATGAAGGCTTCGGCCCGGGGAATGGCTTAGTTAGATAATCGAGCAATCCAAAATCGGAAACCCAAATCAAAAATGAACTAGGCCGTAGGCCACGGGGGCTGAATAACAAGAGGAGGTTGTAGTGAAACCGACTAAACTGTTTTTGTTGGCGACTTCGCTGGCATTCTTGTTTGTGTCTGAGACACACGCCGAAGAAAAACTTGGCAATGTAACTTTCCTTACGTCCTGCGATCGAAAGGTGCAGGGCCAGTTCGACCGTGCAGTAGCGATGCTGCACTCGTTTTGGTTTGAGCAGGGTGAAAAAGCGTTCAGAGAGGTGCTGGAGCGCGATCCCAGTTGCGCTATCGCGAATTGGGGCATCGCTACCATTCTGATCGGCAATACATTTGCCGGCAATGCCACTGCGCAGGATGCGCAAAAAGCCAAGGAAGCGATCCAGCGCGGGCGATTGATCGGCGCGAAAACCGAGCGCGAACGCTACTACATTGAAGCGATCGCGGAATACTACGACCGGTTTGGAGACCGCCCGCATAGCGCGCGCATGAAGTCGCTCGCCGACGCATTTGAAGTCGTGGCCAAGCGTTTTCCTAAGGATGACGAGGCGCAGATATTTTATGCAATCTATCTTACCGCCACTCAATCGCCGAACGACAAGACTTTTGCCGATACGTTGAAGGCGGCGCAGATCCTTGAGCCGCAATTTAAGAAGCACCCCGATCATCCCGGCGTCGCGCATTATTTAATTCACAGTTACGACTATCCGCCGATCGCGGAGAAAGGCCTGAACGCAGCCAAACGCTATGCCGACATCGCGCCTTCGGCGCCGCACGCACTGCACATGCCTTCGCATATCTTCACCCGCGTGGGAGCGTGGCAAGCTTCGGTGGCCACCAACCGGCGCTCGGTCGAAGCGGCCATGGCGGAAAAGGAAGCCGCCGGCGGGCTGCACGCCATGGACTACATGGTCTACGCTCACCTGCAACTCGCGCACGACATGGATGCGGGATCGATCATGCAAAAGGCGCTCAACGTCACCGGAATGAGCGCTAGCAATATTGGCGCGGCGTACGCGCTGGCGGCGATACCGGCACGGGTCGCACTGGAACGTGGAATGTGGAGGGAGGCGGCGCAGGTCGAACTACGCACAAGTAAGTTCCCACAGACCGACGCGATGCCACACTTTGCGCGAGCCCTCGGGGCTGCTCGCACTGGCGATGCCGCCGGCGCCGAAAAAGAGGTGCAGGAGCTCGAGCGCATCGTGGCCGGGCTCAAGGCTGCTAAGAACGATTATTGGGCTACCGAGGTGGAGGTGCAGCGGTTGAGTGGTGCCGCTTGGACCGCCTACGCAAAAGGTGCGCATGACGAAGCGCTCACGCTAATGCGCTCAGCCGCGGATTTGGAAGATAAAAGTGAGAAGCATGCGGTGACTCCAGGCCGCCTCGTGCCTGCGCGAGAGCTGCTCGGTGAGATGCTGCTCGAGATGAAACGACCGGCGGATGCTCTGAAGGAATTCGAAACTTCCGGAAAACAGGACCCCAACCGCTTTCGCGGTCTCTACGGCGCCGGTAAGGCTGCGGCGCTTGCGGGAGATCAGGCGAAGGCGAAAAGTTACTACAGCAAACTTCTGGCACTCTCTGACAAAGCGGACGGCGAGCGGAAAGAGATGATAGAGGCGAAGGCGTTTTTGGCAAAGAATTGAAACAGGGAGGTTCCCCTGTTGATAGGAACCAAAGCATTAAGGATTTCATTCGCGGCGTTCACTCTGTTGTTGGCCCTCGGAGCGCCGCTTCCTCTCAGGCGCAACAGCCACAACTGGGTTCGCTTGACGGTGAAGGCCTTCCTCCTACAGCGCCAAGCAGATTGGCGTTACGTTCCCGCCAAATGCGCTGGCGCGAGCTGACAAGGTGATCAAGTGAGAAGGGGCGAGTGGCAAGTGTCGAGTGACAAGTGGATCGAGAAAAAAGACATGAAGAAAAATATTTTTGGTTTGACTGCTGGCGCTGTGCTCATAGCCCTTAGCGTTCCGGCCAATGCGCAGGACGCGAAAAAAGTTTCCGCGGATAGGGTTTCTAGTTCCGGCCTCCTTGTCCGCTGTCTCGGTTCGCACCGAAGCATTCAGGCGGGGGCTCCGTGATCTCGGCTACGTTGAAGGACAGAATGTGACCATTGAGTGGCGATCCGCTGAAGGCAAGCTGGATCGGCTTCCCGGTTTGGCAGCCGAGCTGGTCAGTCTCAAGGTTGATATCATCGTTGCCGCCGGAGGGGATCCGCCGGTCCGTGCGGTCAAGCAAGCGACCCACACGATCCCTATCGTTATGTCGAATGCTAGCGACCCAGTTGCGAGCCGGACTTGTTGCTAGCCTCGGTCGGCCGGGCGAAAACATCACTGGCCTCTCTACCGCTGCCGGTCCAGAGATATACGGTAAACATCTGGAGCTACTCAAGGAGATCGTACCCAAGCTCACCCGGGTGGCCATTCTCTCGAATCCAGCTAATCAATTCAGCGCGCTCGCGTTGAGAGAGATGGAGGAGACGGCCCGGGCGTTCAAATTCTCGGTTCAGAAATTGGACGTGCCTAATCCCGACGAATTCGACACTGCCTTTGCGGCAGCGATAAAAAAGCACGCCAACGCGCTTCTTGTGGTAGAGGACCCGATGTTCTTTTGGTGAGCGAACGCGACTCGCTAACCTTGCGGCAAAGAGTCGTCTGCCAGCAATTTACGGGATCTTGGAATATGTAGAGGTCGGCGGGCTCATGGCTTACGCTGCCGAACGTACTGATATGTTTCAGGCGCGCTGCAACGTATGTGGACAAAATTTTCAAGGGCGCCAAGCCCGCCGATCTCCCGGTGGAGCAGCCGAAGAAGTTCGAGTTCGTCATCAATCTGAAGACCGCCAAGCAGATCGGATTAATCATTCCACCGAACGTTCTAGCTAGAGCAGATCGAAGTAATCAGATGACCGAACAATCTAAAACCTGTCCTGAGTCTTACCGAAGGATCGAAAATCCAAAATCTAAAATCGGAAGATTCCGCCGAAGGTGCTGGCGCGGGCGGACAAAGTGATCAAATGAGAAGGGGCAAGGGTAAAGTGACGAGTGGATCGAGACAAAGAAAAAACATGAAGCAAAAAATCACGGTCTTTGCTTTTTGCACTATGCTCTTCGCGCTTTGGTCGTCCACGGAGGCGCAGCAGACGGACGCGAAAGTTCCGCCCTCGCCAGTTCGGGGCGAAATATCGTTGTCCAATAGTGAACAGCAGCCCCTCCCGAATCAGCATAATATAAATTCGGGACCCAGTTAACTCACGATCTTTCCCCGTGTCGCCGTGGTGGTGACCCGACGACAGATCTTAACGGTCGCCAAGCCCGCTGATCTTCCTGTCGAGCAGCCGATAAAGTTTGAGTGGATCATTAACCTAAAAACCGCCAACGAGATCTATTGACGATTCCTCCGAATGTGCTGGCGAGGGGGACCGGGTCATAAGATGAAAGTGAGCAAAGGGCTGGGCAGTGGGCAGAGCGCGGAAAAAGTACGCTGGAGAAAATTGGTAGAAAAAACATTGGTGGTTTTGTGTTCGTCGTCATGCTCCTTGCTCGTTGCTTGCCAGCTAACGCACAGCAGTTGGCAAAGGTT
>CAVWLW010000025.1:0-158366 GCA_963755715.1 uncultured delta proteobacterium | reverse complement strand
CAATGCTCGGGCCGGCCCGAATGGGATCGTCAGTGGATTAACGAGGTGAGTAGGTGTGTCCCGGTGGAAGAACTCTGCGCTTTAGATACGAACCCAATGCAGGGGGGCCGGCCCGTGTGAGATCGTCAGCGCATTAACGAGATGAATATCCGGCAAAAAATAGCAGCACAAAGAATGCCGAGATTATTCCTATTTTTTATTAACAAGTTACGTTCGCGGGGGAAAAGAAAATACGTAAGCAAAATTTACAAAAACAAAATTGACTTTCTGAACGGATTTCAAATCTAACGTCTTGCTTAAGACTATCAGAAACTTACAAGCGTTTTTGTGCCCAGAATTAGATGTAAACAATATTTGCATGATTGGTTTCATGCAGCAGAGTTGTCACGAGCCGCCAAGGCCACTCCCGCGACATTTCAGCCGAGCCTTCAAATCGATGGGACTGGCGCCAAGCTGCTTATCGAAGCTCTCAGCGGACGATGGAGCTATGATATCGGCGGGATAAAAGAACCGTTTGGTATCACGTCGCCAACGCGTTTTCCCTTCTCGTCTCAACGATGGCGCCCATGCCGAACAATGAACAAATCAAGGTGATCTCAAATTACGACTTGTTATGAAAAACCGTTTGAGCAAGTGCGACGCGGCCGGTCTTTGCCATGGTATCGGCGAGCAACCGATACGGTTTATCCGCTCCTTTGTCAGGCGCGAGATAATAGCTGCTCTCGAAATAGATCGGGTCGACTTTCTCGATCGGGATGAACTCTCGCATTTCGATGCTGCTGTTCGCCTCAGCTTCGAGCGCGTCGAGCTCGGCGTCTTCGACCCTTACGTACTGCCCTTTTGAAACCTCGTACTCGCGCACCGTTTCGTCGCGCTCGATCACGACTTTACAAACTGGGCAAAACAATTGATTGCGCACGCGTGAGCCGCACTTTTTGTGCAGCAGATGAAAACGGATATTTTGATCTTCGATGGCCGAATAGAGCTCGACGGGGATAGAGACGAGACCGAAGGAGAGGACACCGCGGGAGATAGGCCGAGCCATCGTTAGAGCGTATCACCGGCGCTCAATGGCTGATCTACAGGTCAGATCCAGTGGACTAACGTCTCACGTTGGAAAACGGCGAATCGCAGGTAGACAAAGACCGACGCCAGTCTCGTCATGTGCGCTTGTCTTCCTATGGTCACCTCTCTGTTCACTGACAACCCACAACAGCAGCCAAACAGCAACCAGACCGGTCATGGAGACCGAACAGAAGAGTGCCTTTAATTCCATGACCGTTCCTCCGTCATGTTTTTTTCAAGTTCCAGGGGCAAAAATAGGCAAAGAATAGACCAGAGTTATTTTGTCCAGAGAACGATAGAAAATTACCCGACATACTTTTTCTCAAAGCCGTGATTTGCCTGATCGGGCACGACTGCTCGGAGATTACTCGCGCCAACGGAGCACCATGTCAAGGATTTTTGTGTTGTCCGCCCACTCGTCAAGCGAGCCCCAAAAGAGACGGTGAATGCTGGATTGCCGATCTACGGGTGAAACCGCGGCGAGGTACAGGAGGAACCTCTTAACCCCGCAGCGGCGCGCGTGCGTGAATGGGCCTTTAACAAACACGCCGCGCTTTTTTTCCGCACCGACAATCGACAAGAAAGATGAAATAGTGAAATTTATCTGGCCTGGTTTCCGACTCCTTTACTTTTTTTATCGAACCGAATGCCCCACGGCTTCTTGTCGGGCGCATATTGGTTTTGAGCGGCGAGAATGTCGACACGCAATTCCTCCCACAGCTCGCGCAACTGGGATTCCTGCTCGACACTGAAACCAGTGCCGCCATGATCAGCCTTTCCTTTTGCGTCCAGGCCAAACGGATAACCAAAAATCAACGTTGCTAGAGGCGCGTACGGCTCACCCATGCGAGAAACTTCAAAACCGGCCTTTCGTAAAGCGGAAGGATGAATTTTCTCAAGCCTTCATTTTTCCGCGATCTGAGTTTTCGTATTGGCACTTTTAATATGTCTCCCGCGGACCCCACGACGGATTGCGCCTGCGCAGATCCTTCGAATTGTAGCGGTCCGCCTTCGGCACCAGCTTGCCCCATTTCTTTTCGGCTTGTTTCAGATCCGTAGCGAGCTCGCTTCGTAAGTATGCGACGGTCTCATCCGATGGATGGGGATCCGCCGGGAAGCCGCATGCCAATGTATAAACTTGCCGGTTACGTGGCTTAAACAAATTTGGAGCCTCGCATCCAGTGGGATGTTCTGATAGATATCGCTTTCAAAAAACCGCCACGGCCAACCCTCGCGAATCGCCGCGCGCAATAGTTCGACATCGCGGCCGCTTATTTTATGTGATCGGTCTACGGTTGATCGGCGTGGCATTTTACTTTTTGCCTCCATAGCGCAATCTTGGCGGTCGATTATCCGATGGCTCTTCTTCAGATAGAGCTAACTCGCGCCGTAGTCGCGCCATCAAAATATTGCAGTCGCGAACGATTTGAACTGCAGGATGGGATTTTAACTCGCCATGTCTGTTCTCAAATGTGAGCGAACCATGTTTTCGGAGATCATTTTCAGCCTGGTTTTTTCTGTCGAGCGTCTCGCAGAGCGATTGCAGCAGCACGTAGTCATGCCCTTCCAACTCGAATGTTCCACTCACATGGATCCACAACTTTTTGCCAGCGGCCTTCAAGTGCGTCGGCACTTTCTGCCAATCATTCGCGACATTTGCAGTCTTTAGCGCTGTGATTTTCGAGCTCATTTCAGTTTCTGGAACCGGGTGTTTTTATGAACCGGGTCGGTCCGCGTTTACGTTTGGTTAGCGTGCAGTTAACGCTGCAGGCTCGCCAAGAAAACGAATACCCCATATTATCAGCCACTTGTGTTGAATAAGTTAGCCAATCGCTTCCGGTAAATATTTCCAGAACTTCGCGCCGATGAAGCGAGGCGAGGCTTTGAGAGTCGCTGGCAATGCCAACGACATTCAAGCGCATCGGTCGAAACGTAATCGATAAGCAGCCCGGTCGCGCAGCTCTTCGATAAACCGAACCTCTTCCTCATTTGCCGCCGCCAATTCCTGAACAGCTTTCGCAATGCGTTTCTCAATCTCCACGTACCGCGCACGGTTGGCCTCACAGACCTGGAGCGTGAAGCGACCGCGGAGCTTGTCGACAGTCTGAGCTTGTCGACTAATAGCTAGGTCGAGAACGGCGATTTCATGTTCCAGCTTCTCGATATTGGACTGCTCGACAACCAAAGTCGTCGCCATTCCGAGAGCTCGTTCGCTTCCGCAACTAACTTGGAACGATGAATCGATTGGTTGCGCAGCATCATGCGCTCTGTCTCGGTTGAAACGTCGCTTTGTTTTGCGGCACGGTCACTGATGAATTGCCGCAGTTTATTTTCAGCTTCACGTAAGGCGATTGCGTCTACATTCTTTTCGTCGATTCTAATTGCCATTGGTTACATTTCTCCTTTTTGAGTTTTACTAAGTGCGATTATCTCTGCTGTTTACAGTGACAACCGTTTGACGGGAAATATTTTTGAGCGAACCGCGCCTCAAATTCCTTTGCGTCAGATTCGGTAGTGCCTGCGCCGAGCATGTCGAGAAAGCGATCGGTATCAATCTGCTGACGGTGTCGGCATTCATGCCCAACCGTTCGTGCAATCATGCAAGCGCACCGATCCATTCTGATGACGATTAAGTTCTCCTTGCGCATCGGCGCATAACCGAGTTTATGCGGATCAGCGCGGATCTCCGATTCATCCATCGCCCGAATAGCCGGAGTGTCGATGTCCAACTCAAAAGCAGCGGCGGCTGCCGCGACCTTGGCGACGTCTTCCAATCGAGGCGGGTTCCGAATAATCGCCTCGATCACGCGACGGTAGCGCAGTGCATAACTTTCCCGTTGAATTTCTCTTTCCCGAACTTCGATCATTCGCGCGCGGATGTACGATTGCGAAAATCTGGGTTGGCCATCGAGTCTCGCGAATTCGATCATTATCTTTCACTCCTTTTCAAGCGCGCCAGCGTGGCGTTAGTTCATGGCCAGTTTTTTTTGGCGGAAATAACCTCAAAATTCGACCATCCGGCGCTGCGCCTATAATTTTTCTTTCCGCTGGCTTTGGGGATGGCAAATTTTCGCCGGGCGAAATTTCCGCTGGCATTGTTGCCGCGGTGGCTCCATCCTCGACCAACGCGCTCCCAGTGCCCCAGGATATAAACTTCCATTCATAAGTTTTTTTTGCCAATCTTGATTTCAATCATGGTTGAACTCTCTCCGTACGGCGTCGACCACGGCTAAACGCGCCGGCCGAGATTTGACGCTTTGCCTCTCCAAACTCAGCACATATCTCTCAAGCTCCGACTCTCTCACGCGATAAATCTTCTTTCTCTTTCCCGAGCGCAATGGAATTGCCGGCAGCGTTCCATCGATCATCATTCTCCGCGCAGTGGATCGCGAAACGTCCAAAATTACCGCGACTTCTTCGGCGCGTAGTAGCTTCATTCGCCGGCGGCCCTCGTTTTAAAATCCTGCGGCTCGATCCAATCGCTGAATGACACCGTCTTTTCGTCGAACCGTAGCTTGACCGAACCAATCCGACCCTCGCGATTTTTCGCGATGATCAATTCTGTCGGCTCCTTCGGTTCCATGCGTTCACGATGAAGTAGAAAGACAATATCGGCGTCCTGTTCAAGTGAACCGCTTTCGCGCAAGTCAGAGAGCCTTGGACGTCGGAAAATGGTTGGCTGTCCTGGTTTGTTTTGGTTTTTCTCAACATCTCGCGAAAGCTGCGAAAGCAACATGACCGCGGCGTTGAACTCGAGCGCCAGCCCCTTTGCTTCTGCGCTGATCTTGGAAACTTCCAGATAACGCTTTTTTTCCGCCACTGGCGCCGAGAGAATTTGCGCATAGTCGATGATCACCAACGAAAGAGTGGGTTCCCTGAGTTTGAGCGCGCGCAGAAGGGCCTTGATCGTTTCCCACGACCGCAGGCCGCCAAAAACGGTCATGGGCAGATTTGCCACGCGACAAGACGCCACCGTAATTTTGTTAAAATCGCTGTCGCCCAACATCCCGACTTGGAGTCGGATATTTTCGACCCCGAGATGTCTGAGAGAGAAGGCGCATGCATATTTTTTTCGGATCGCTTTCCGCGCTTACAAAGACGACGGGATAACCGAGGTCGGCCGTATTCTTTGCGACCGTGCCGGCGAAGCTGGTTTTTCCATGACTCGTGCGACCGCCGACCACGACGAGATCGCGCCGCGATATGCCGCCGTAATATTTCTCGAATTCTTTAAGGCCAGTAGGGACGCCGATGATTCGGCCGTTGCTGTGATATGCCTCTTGCAAATCTTTCAGACATTCGGTCACTAACTTATCGATCGGCCAAACATTCACGTTTGAGTGTGCCGGATTGATCCGCAAGAGCTCTGAAGTGATTTCGGAAGCAACGACCAAGGGGTCATCGATATAGGCGCTCGGTGCATTCGGTAAATAGCCGAACCAATTGGCGCTGTTGGAACGACCGTTTCACAATGCGCGCATAATGCCCGACGTTTACCGCCGTTGGCACGGAGTCATGGCAGGAAGCAAGATAGGCGGCGCCGCCGACTGAATCGAGCTCGTTCTTTGCCTTCAGCGAATCGCTGAGGGTGAGCACGTCAATCGGGTCGCCGCGCTCCGCGTGTTCCATCATGGTGCGAAAAATTTTCGCGTGCGCATCGCGGTAGAAATAATCCGGCCCGGTTATGGCGATCACATCGTTTAGGCAATCCGGAAAGGCCAAAATGGCACCAAGCACCGCGGTTTCGGCGTCAAGGTTTTGGGGCAGGATTTTCCGGATCCGTTTTCAACCATGATTGGCGCTCTCTCTATAATCCAACGGCTCCGGTAGTAGTGGCGTTGCTTGGGGTGGAATGGCGCCGGGCGGATCGATCATGCCGGCGAGTTTGTTGATCTGGTTTGAAAGTATGGGAATGCCGCGGCCGGTGCTGCTCAAGAAAGGGTCGTCTGTTTCGAGTAGTACTATTGCGCAGCGTTTCAGGGTCGGGAGATCTAACGTTTTAAGCAGGTCGTTGAGAAGCTTGATCTCTTTGGCCCAGACGACACAGTAGGGTCGACCAAGGCGGCATTGATATTCTGGCGGAAACCACTCAAGGAATTCTTTGGCTCTCGGATCTCCGTTTTGCTGATCACGGCGTGAGGTTTTTTGCTCACGTCCTTATCGACGGTTCTATGACGGTTTATTGCGTGTGAACCACCGTTCACTGTTTGAGTGTCGTCAGGTTCAGAGTATGCGGTTCTCTGAATGCCATTCTCGAATGCCATTCTCTGAATGCCATTCTCTGAATGCTGTTCACTGTTTGGTAGCTTGATGAAGTAACGAGTCCGGCGATTCTTTCCGCCCTTGGAGCGATCGCGCCTGATCTCCCCGGCTGCTTGCCGGCGCTCCAAAATCTTACATACACCGCGGACGCTGAGGCGTGCCTTTTGAGCGATAGTTTTCAGGCTAGGATAACTTTCGCCTTGATCATTTGGGAAATCAGCCAGCGCAAGCATGACAAGTAGATCGGCGCCTGTTGCGCGCGAATATTTCCAAACTTCTGACATGATCCTAATGCTCACGCCGCGGCTCGATCTTGGGACTGCTTTGGGCGCCTAATTAACTCGGAAAGAATAAAACAAGCTTGGATCCAAGGTTCGAGCTGCGCCAGCTCTTCATCGGTATCGACGACCGGCTCGGTCGAAGTGATTTTTCCAGTTTCCCTATCAATCGTAAAAATGACCCGAGATACTGATCTGGATTGACTGAATTGATCGGCTGTGATTAAGGTTGCTGACATTAGATTTCTCCTACACGGCCCGCATCGATCGGCAAATCGTGCGGGCCTTTTTTTGCCCGCCGCGAGTCGTGGTTTGACCTTATTATTAATGTTCGGCCTTCGCTTCTCGCTCGGCCGCAACTCTTTCAACGTCCGATCGATTAAATAGACGATGACCTTCGCGACCAACCCTGATCGCTGGTAACGACCACCGTCGGCAAGACGCCTGACGGTATCAGGGCTGCACTGCCATTCGTTCGCAACTTGCCCCACGGTCAAAAGCTCGCTGTTCTTCATGGTCTCTTCCCTCCGCATTAAAGTGCCTCGCGCTATGTGCGTTGTATTTAGATGCATTCTGTCCTATTGTCAAAAAAATCGTGCGCACGGAAAGGTAACAAAACGATGAAGAATCGTGCGAAAACACCAGGTCAGCTTCTTGTGGAATTTGTCAGCAAGCCACGATCGGCCGTCTATAAGGAAATCTGCGCAGCATCGACCGACGAGAATGGGTTTCAGTTTGACGGCGCTGGCGCGCGCCTAAAAAGCGAAATGAAATCAGTTTTGACTGATTTACTAAGCGGCCGGAACTTTGATCAGATTAATCAAGCGCTTTGCCGACACGCAAGTCAAAAAAAGGAGGTTAAGATTCGAGCTGTTGGAGAAAACAAATATTACTCGTTAGATTTCTATATAGCAGAAACGCGCCCCGTGTCTCTTGGCAGAAAGAATATTTGCCATGTCGACGCAATTTATCCCAATCCCGAAACTGCTCATGAGCTGATCTATGGCGTCTTGAAGAGGGCGCTGGAAAGCGGTGGGGATATAGAACAGCTGGGATTATGTCGGAGACAGGCGTGTAAAAAAATGCTGGTATCGAAAAAATCTCAAAGGCGAATTTTGTTGTAACCGATGTAGGTGGAAACATCGAAATGAGACCGCAGCAGCAAAAACCAAAGCGAAAGCCGGAGATTCAGACAGCGCTAACCAAGCGGCGATAGTTGCGCTAGAAAAGATGCAAAAATATGTCCGAGACAATCGGATCAGGGGTATTTCGGATTTGCCTCTTACCCGCACCGATAATCAGTTTGGAAGATTGCGGAAACTTTTAGGAGAGCAGTTCGATATAGCAGATGTAGTAAGCCGATTGTGGAGTGAATCACCAGAATCAATTTCCAAGATACTGCCCACGAAAGTGCGTATCGCTCTCTCGCGCAGTTTATAAAGAGGAACGCCGCGCCGGGAAACACGCCATTCCTCGAGCACCAGCAGTCGGCGCGTCTCAGGAGGGAACCCGTTTGGCATTAATATCGATTTTCCATGACAGCGCTTATATTTTTTCCCGCTGCCGCATGGACATGGAGAGTTGCGGCTAACCTTTTCGACGTCATCTTTTGCCGGCGATCTGACGGGCGGCCCGCTAACCGGTCGAACAGCCTTTTCGATCGCCCGCAACTTA
Organism: uncultured delta proteobacterium; assembly: GCA_963755715.1. Lineage (GTDB taxonomy): Bacteria > Desulfobacterota > Binatia > UBA9968 > UBA9968 > DP-20. The sequence goes on along the minus strand of CAVWLW010000025.1, from coordinate 150,087 downwards.
TCTCGATATTTGTAACGATATTCGTTTATGTCTCTAACATAATCTGTCTCTTCACCGGACGGCACTCTAAAGCTCAAAGTCGTTTTGCCATTAAAATTTGATATCGCAAAATCGCCCTGTGCTATCACATCCATGCCGATCAGAAGATCAGCGCCCGCGATCGTACCTTCCGAAACCTTAACGCCGATAATCGCAACCTTGTTCGGCAAATGGATGTTGATGAGATAAGTGTTCGTCTCAAACTCATTGGGAGTGCCGTCTTTCCCAACCCCACGGCATATCACTCGCCCGGTTGGCTGGAGACCTAATGCATCCGCGACACGTTTTGGAATTACTGACCCGGTCGCGCCGGTATCCCAAATTCCGACGAATTGCTTAGGCTCCGGGCTCGGATCGCCGCTCGTAGGATCGTAAGCTTCGCTCAGCAGAATTTCGGTTGTTAGAACGTTGGTGCGTCCGTTAAACCGAGTGGTAAAACAGCGAAAGGGTTTATTCTGAAACTGCACTGACGGATTTGCTTAGAAACCGACTCTAGAGTGGTAGGTCTCGGTATAACTTTCTTTACCCGGCAAACAATGTTGAATTAGAAAAGACCCCACCGGATGGGTTTTTTTCGTGTTGGTATATGCCTCGATTTCGGTATCATAAACGCCGACTATCTCATCGCCGACGATGGCTAAAAACTTGTCTTTATATTTCTCGACAAGCTCTTTTTGATGATCTTTGTAAAATCTAAATTCTTTTTCCAAGGATGACATCGGCTGCCCCTCAAACTAAAAGTATACCGCAATAGCCAAACTGCCGGAACAGACCCGATGAGACTAAGCCTTAATAGTGGCAGTTTGTCAAATTGCGCGGGCACGGGGCGCCTCTCAAACCGCGACGTGTGTATGATCCCCTGGGAACACCCTGGGAACAATTTTCCTCGCCAATATGACCTTTCGTGCTCAATATGAACAATCTGATAAAATCCGAGTGCTAACCAAAAGCTCAAAAAAAACGGCGACCTATCTCTAAGTCGCCGTCTATTTTCGACATTTGAATTTTGCTCTGTTCAGGTTTTCAAGACCGGTGGTTTCAACCGCTCACCCACCCCTCCGATAAGCATTTCAGCTAGTACAGCTTAGCATGTTTGGCCGGAGAATCCGTGTTGCAACCACGTTGCAAAATTCCAAACGCTTTTGCAACGTCGGATCGCTGCAATTGAATGTACCGTTGATGCATCTGGAACGAACTGTGCACGGCCGCCAGCATCGCTGTTTCCGCTGGGATTCCCTTTCTCGCCCAAGCCGTTTTCGCGCAGTGCCGTAGATCGTGAACGAATGGTCGAGCGGGCGGCGAGCGTGACCTGTGTCACTCCCCTTTAACGAATCTGATCTAAGCCGCCCATATACGACTCGGAGCGCTTCAGGAACAACGACACTGCCGTCTTTCTGTTGATAGTTCTCTAATACCGCGACCAGCGTGCGGCCAACAGCAAGGCCCGAGCCATTGAGCGTGTGCACGAATAGGGGTCGACCCTTCTTTTCCTTGCGGTAACGAATATTGGCGCGGCGCGCTTGGAAGTCTTCGCAGTTGGAGCAGGAGCTTATTTCGCGATAGGCGCCTTGCCCTGGTAACCAAACTTCGAGATCGTAAGTTTTCGCCGAAGGAAAACCCATATCGCCAGTGCACAGCTCGACCACTCGATACGGCAGCTTGAGACGCTTTAAAACTTCTTCCGCGTTCTGCACCATTTTCTCTAGTTCATCGTAGGAAGTTTCCGGCTCGGCGAATTTCACCATCTCGACCTTGTTGAATTGATGCTGGCGTATCAGACCACGCACGTCTTTGCCGTAAGAGCCCGCTTCGCTGCGAAAGCATGGCGTATAGGCGACATACTTGATCGGCAGCTCCTCACGCTCGAGCATTTCGTCGCGGTGCAAATTGGTCAGCGGTACTTCGGCGGTGGGAATAAGAAAATAATCTCCAGGAGCGAGATGAAATAGATCCTCTTCAAATTTCGGCAGCTGTCCCGTGCCGACCAGGGCGGCCCGATTTACCAGCACGGGTGGCAATATCTCCTGATAGCCATTTTCTCCCGTGTGTAAGTCCAACATGAAGTTAATGAGCGCGCGCTCCAGCCTCGCTGCCGCGCCGCGATAAACGGTGAAACGCGCTCCGGTGATCTTGGCGGCGCGGGCGAAATCCAAAATACCCAGCTCCTCGCCAATATCCCAATGGTTCTTCGCTGCAAAATCGAGCTTCAGCGGCTCGCCCCAGCGGCGCACTTCTTTGTTATCGTTTTCATTTTTGCCGATCGTAACACCGGCGTGCGGCAAATTGGGCAAAGTCAGCATGAAGCGCTCGAACTTGGCTTCCATCTCAGCAAGCGGGCCTTCGCTGTTGCGAATCGCTTCACTCACCTCTTCCCCTTCGCGCATCAGCGCGCTCGCGTCGGCGCCGCTCTTCTTGAGCTTGCCGATCTCGCCGGATAGACGGTTCTTTTTTTCTTTTAGGCGTTCGATGTGCGCCAGTGCCTCCCGGCGCTCGCGATCGAGTGAAACGAACTCGTCCCAATCGATTTCGCCGCCGCGCGTTGCCAGGCGTACCTTCACTTGGTCGAGATTTTCCCGCAGCAGCTTTACATCCAACATGGATTATTCCTAGGACAATTCGAAAGCATTTTCGATATGCTCGACCATCGGGTCGCGTCCGGGCCAGGAAATCCCGACGACGTCGAATCTGGCGTCCCGTTGCTGGAGTTTTTTTTCGGCCAGGAAATATTGTGCGGCTTGAATCATTTTTCGCTGCTTTCTGAACTCCACCGCCTCAAAGGGCGAGCCAAAGCCGTGACCGGTTCGGGTCTTTACTTCGACAAAAACCACCACGCGGTGGTCTAATACGATCAGATCCAACTCGCCCGCCGCGCAGCGGTAATTTCGCTCGATCAGCCGGTAGCCTTTCTTTTTGAGATACTGCTCGGCGATGCGCTCGCCTTCTTTGCCGAGGACTTGCTTGCCGTTATTGAGGCTCATATTCAAACAGTGGCCCGTGACTCTTCGGCCCGATCACAGCGTCGCGCACGGGTTTAAAGCTCTGGCGGTGTGCCTGGGACGGACCGTAGCGCTGCAGCGCTTCGAAATGCGCCGCGCAGCCATAGCCCTTGTGGGTGGCAAATCCATACTCCGGATGCTGTTTGTCCAAGTCGACCATCATCTCATCGCGTGCAACTTTGGCCACAATTGAGGCCGCGGCGATCGAAAGACATAACTGGTCGCCTTTGATGATCGTCTTTTGGTAAACCAGCCTTCCATTGGAAAATTCGCCGATGCGAAACAGCGCCGCCGGTATCGTTTGATTGCCGTCGATCAGCGCGCAATCGGCTTTCGAGCTCAAGCCGGCCAGTGCCTTCACCATCGCCAGCAGGCTCGCTTGAAGAATATTGAGCCGGTCGATTTCCTCGACCTCTACCACGCCGAGCGCCCAACAGGCCGCGCTTTGCTTGATCAACGCGGCCGTTTTTTCGCGTTGTTGCGCGGACAACAGTTTCGAGTCTTTGATCTCCGCATGCGTGAATCCGCGCGGCAAAATAACCGCGGCGGCAACGACCGGACCGGCCAGCGGGCCACGCCCGACTTCATCGATGCCGGCGATGGATTTGAAACCGCGGGCGTAGCTTTCTTCTTCGAATGACCGCGGCGCAATTGACCCGCCGACATCCACCGTCATCGAAATCTGCTCGCCCTTCACGGTTCCCAGTTGTAGCCAAAAGGCCTTCTAACTGCAAATAAAATTGCGCTTGATCGCGCCTCTGGCAGGCTGTCCTTGGATTGGAATTGATCGGAGCCTTGTGTTAGAAAATTTCCATGAAACTTTCCCGCGAGGAAGTTCAACGGGTCGCGGTTTTGGCCAGACTCCGGTTGACGCCGGAAGAACAATCCAGCTTGACCGATGAGCTCGATCGCATCCTCGGCTATATGGACAAATTGAATCAGCTCGATACCGCGGACGTTGACCTATTTAGCCATGCCGCGAATATCACCAACACACTGCGTGAAGATCGGGTGACCAATCGGCCGAACGCCGATGCCCTATTGGCCAACGCGCCCGATCGCGACGGGACATTTTTCAAAGTTCCCAAGATCATCGAATGAGTTTCGCTCAGCTTACGCTCCACGAGGCCGGCGCCAAACTGCGCAAGCGTGAGCTTAGCTCGGTGGAGCTGACCGAAGCGGTCTTTCAGCGGATTGCCGACACCGACGACAAGGTCCATGCCTATTTAACCTTGGCGCGCGATGCCGCTATGGAACAAGCCCGCGGCGCGGATAAAGAACTCAAAGGCAGCGCCGATCACGCCGCGCTTTTGGGAGTGCCGATCGCGCTGAAGGACAATTTTCTCACCAAAGGCTTGCGCACCACTTGCGCTTCAAAAATTCTCGGCGATTTCATGCCACCCTACGATGCTACAACCGTCGACCGGCTTCGCTCGACCGGAGCGGTAATCGTCGGCAAGACCAATCTCGATGAATTCGCCATGGGCTCGTCGGCCGAGAACTCGGCCTTTTTTCCGACGAGCAATCCGTGGAACCTGGCGCGAATACCGGGCGGCTCATCGGGAGGATCGGCTGCTGCGGTCGCCGCCGATCTGTGCATTGCGGCGCTCGGAACTGACACCGGCGGGTCGATTCGCCAGCCGGCCGCTTGTTGTGGCATCGTCGGACTTAAACCTACCTACGGCCGGGTCAGCCGCTACGGCATCATCGCCTTCGCGTCGTCGATGGACCAAGTCGGTCCGATGACCAAAAACGTGCGTGACAGCGCGCTGCTGCTCGAAGCGGTCGCCGGCCGAGATCCGGCGGATTCGACGTCCGCGGACTTAGCCGTGCCGCGCTATTCGGCAATGCTGACCGGCGACATCAAAGGCCTTCGGCTGGGAATTCCAAAGGAGTATTTCGTTTCGGGCATGCAAAGGGAAGTCGAACAGGCCGTGCGCGCCGCTATTGGCAAGCTCGAAAAGAACGGCGCTATCATCGAAGAGATTTCTCTGCCGCACACCGAGTACGCCGTGGCCGTTTATTATATCGTAGCCACGGCGGAAGCCAGCTCCAATCTTGCGCGCTACGACGGCATGCGCTACGGCCACCGTGCCGCAGCGAAGGACTTAATCGAAACTTACATGATCAGCCGCGACGAAGGTTTCGGCGCCGAGGTCAAGCGGCGCATCATGCTCGGCACCTATGTGTTATCCGCGGGATACTACGACGCTTATTATCTCAAAGCCCAGCGGGTGCGCACGCTGATTCGAAAAGACTTTGACGCCGCCTTCAAACGCTGCGACGTGATCGTCACGCCGACCGCACCGACGACGGCATTTAAGCTCGGCGAAAAAACTCAAGACCCGCTGGAGATGTATCTTTCGGACATCTACACGATCTCAATCAACCTCGCGGGCTTGCCCGCGCTCTCGCTGCCCTGCGGCTTCGACGGCGAAGGCATGCCCATCGGTATGCAGATCATCGGCAAGCACTTTGACGAAGCGACGATCCTTCGCGTCGCGCATCATTACGAGCAGTCGACGGAATGGCACAAAAGAAAGCCCAAATTAAAAATTCAGAATTGAAAATGGAAAATTTGGAACAGATCTTTTAATTTTGCATTTTTAATTTATTGTCGTCATGAAATACGAAAGCGTCATTGGTCTCGAAGTCCACGCTCAGCTACTGACAGAGTCAAAAATCTTCTGCGGCTGTTCGACCCAGTTTGGCCAGGAGCCCAACCAGAACACCTGTCCGGTGTGCGCTGGTTTTCCCGGTGTTTTGCCGGTGCTGAACAAACGAGTCGTCGAATTCGCCATCAAAGCCGGTCTGGCGGCCCACTGTGAAATCGCGCGGTCGAGCATCCTCGCCCGCAAGAATTACTTCTACCCGGATTTGCCCAAGGGTTATCAAATTAGCCAATACGAGTTGCCCGTCTGCGCCGGCGGCTACGTCGACGTCGAATTGGATGGCACGCTGAAGCGCGTGCGCCTGACGCGCATCCACATGGAAGAAGATGCCGGGAAAAACATCCATGACGCTCATGGCGACGCAAGCCTCGTCGATCTCAATCGCGCCGGCGTGCCGCTGTTGGAAATCGTCAGCGAGCCCGACCTACGCGCCACCGCGGAGGCCGGCGCCTATCTCAAAACACTGAGAGCGATTCTTCAGTACCTCGGTGTCTGCGACGGCAACATGGAAGAAGGCAGCTTTCGCTGCGACGCCAATGTTTCGGTGCGCCCCGAGGGCACTGAGACCTTGGGAACCAAAATCGAGATTAAAAATTTGAACTCGTTTCGCGCCGTTGAAAGCGCGCTCGAATTCGAGATCGCGAGACAAATCGAGACTCTCTCCGACGGCGGCAAGCTCGTCCAGGAAACTCGCCTCTGGGACGAGCACCGCGAAGAGACCCGCTCCATGCGCTCGAAGGAATCGGCGCACGACTATCGTTATTTTCCCGACCCGGACTTGCTGCCGCTGGTGATCGACGATGCCTGGATCGCGCAGGTTCGCGCGGCGCTACCCGAGCTTCCCAACGCGCGCAAAGCACGCTTCGTCAATGAATACGGACTCTCCGCGTATGACGCGGAGCTCCTCACCGGCAGAAAAGATGTGGCGGATTATTTTGAAGAAGCCGTGAAAGATCACGCCAACCCGAAGGCGCTCAGTAACTGGATCGTTGGAGATTTGTTCCGCGTGCTGAAAGAGCGCAAGCTCGATGAGCAACTCTATCTGGCCTGCTGGCCATTGGCGGCGTCGAATTTAGCGCAAATGGTGCAAATGATCGATCAGGGCAAGATCAGCGGCAAGATCGCCAAGACGGTTTTCGAAGCGATGCTCGACTCGAATAAAGGGCCCCAGCAAATCGTCAGCGAAAAAGGCCTGGAGCAACTTTCAGATCTGGGCAGCATCGAGGCAGCTATCGATCAGGTGCTCGCGGCCAATCCCAAACAAATCGCTCAATATCAATCCGGCAACGATAAAGTCTTCGGCTTTTTTGTCGGGCAAATCATGAAAGCGACACAGGGAAAGGCCAACCCGCAGAAAGTCAACGAGATCCTGCGTGAAAAACTAAGGTCCTGAGTTAGCAGTTAAACGGTTGAAAACCACCGGGTGCGCTGACTTGCGCGACTAAAAACAATGCTTGCAACCGCGCGTCCAGCTACGGCATGGAGCTGCGCGCTTCGGGGCGAAACGCTTGGGGCAAATTGATAATAATGCCGTTGATGCCGTCTTGTTTGAAGCTTCGCAATTGCCGTTCGGCGTCATCTCGTAACGCAAAATTTCCCAGACGTACGCGAAGCGCGCCGTCTACGCCAGCCTCCGTGATCGAGACCGCATAGCCGCGCCGCTGCATATTCTCCGCCCAATGCTGTGCTTTGTCTTTGTCTTGAAACGCCAGTTGGATGATAAAGCCTTCCAAGGCTTTTGGCGGCGGCTGGATCAAGGCCTTGTTCTCCGGCATCATTTCGATCGGGTTTTTTCTGACTAGGGCGAGCTGTTCACCGGCCGGTTTTTCTATTGCTTTTGGTTCGACCGGTGTAGCGGTCGTCGCGGGTACAGGTGCAACAACCGCGGGCTCGCTCTTGGCTGGGCTCGGCGTCACGGTAGGCAATGCCGCCTGAACGATCGGCGCCGGCGCTGGCGTAGTTTTCGCCGCGGCACTCGGCTCAAGCGGTTTTGTCTCCGTTTTTTTTTCTTTTGGCGCCTCTATCTTTGCTGCAATGATCGGCTGCATCTCGACTGCAGCCGTCGCTTTCGCCGGCATCGGACCTTTTTCTTCGGTCGCGCGAAGCGATTGCGCCACCTTTTGTTCGGGCACCGATACTGCGATGGACTCACTTGGCTTGACTGGAATTTCTTGCTGTCGCTTTGATGAAGTCGGTGCCGGCAACGCTGCTTTCGTCTCCGGTGCTGTTTTTTCCGGTCGTATCGTTTCGGCAACGGGCGCCGGCGGTTCTTCTTTCATCGCAGGAATCGGTTCCGGCAATTTCGCGACCATCGTGGGCGCTGCGACAATTTCCGGCGCTTTTATTTCTACGACGCGCTTTGGCTCGGACCTGTTTTCCACAGGTTTCGACGGCATGGCCAATGCCGCGGCGTTCTGCGGTTCTCTGATTGGTTTCAGATCCGCCTCATTCCGCTTCGTTTCGGGCGATGGTTTTGGCGTCGCGAGTTTGATTTCGTCCGGGAGCGGCTTTTCCGCTTTGTCATCCTGTGGAGTCGGCAGCGATTTCTCCGGCGTCTCAACAATCGACGGTAACGCGACCGGAAGTGGATCGCCGCTCGGTATTTCAATAGCCTTCGCCGCAACAATTGGGGCGGGCGCTGACACGACTGGCGCCGGAGCCGCTTGGGGAGGCGGCACTAACGACGGCTCCGGTTTTAACTCGGCCGCTGGCGCGACTGGGCCGGCCGTTTCGGCGGCAGCGCCGTGCGTAATTTCTTCGGCGCCAACGTTATCGCGTGGCGGCACGGCTCTTTCACCGGAGCTATTGGATATGCCATTCGCTGGTGAATTTGTCGGACTATTTTTCGGCGCCGCCGGGGGCGTTGCTTTGACTTCCGCCTTGGTATCGGACGGGCTCGGCTTCGCGGCGAGGCGCGGTTCAACTTCTTTGGCCGCTGTTTCTTTTTTTTCGCTCTCCGCCTTTTGATTGATTTTCCCAGCCGGCTCTTTCGCTGGCGACGGCGCGGTTGTGGTTCGCGCCGGTTTCGTTTCGGTCGATAGCGAAGCTAAATTGTCCTCGCGGATAGCCGGGCGAAAATCCGGTTGGGGATTTTGCGGCCGGTACGAGACCAGTGCAAGCGGGCCGTTTTCTTCCTCGCCGAAAATCACCGCGTCCTGAAGCAAATCATTTTGTTTTATTTCCTCGCGCAAGAAACGTCGAACTTTATCCTTCGGAAAATAAATGATTGCACGCGCCATCCCGACTCGGTTGCCGCTCGGTTCCGTAATGACGGTGCGCCAAGCGAGATTCAGACCGTAGCCGCTGAGTTCACGGTCTTGATAGATTTCGCTGTCGCCGCTGAGACTGCTGAGCAAGTCGAAGCCATAGCGCGAAAAGAGCTGGTGAATTTTTTCGCTGTACTCGCCCTTGGTTTCAAAAGTTTCCGGGGTCGCGAGCACAACTTCCAAATAACGCTCGTCGGGAGTTTTTGTCGCCGAATGGGTAAAGAATCCGATGCCGCCGACCGATGAAATATTATTAGCGAATTGGAGACTGGCGGTCTTGGGACTGCGCACGATCCGCTCAACGATGCGATCCAGGTTGTCTTTATACTTCGTGCCGAGATACTTCGCTTTTGAAGTGCTGTAATACGACGCTGGCGTGGCAGTGAATCCGCTGGTGGCTGGCTTTTTTGAAGCGCCCTCGTCCATTAGTGCACAGCCACTGATAAGCCCTGGAAGCACCAAAAAAATGAAGCAGATTCGGGCTATTATCATGCAATCTCCCTCGCTCGACTGAGCGGAAGTGAATGTTTTCTTGACACGTTTTCCCGATTACCTATAATGAAACGTCTTTTTGTGGAATATACCAGAATATAGTTGCTACGGGTCTGAAAAACAAGTTTTTTTTTGAACGAGAACCATTTGTATGGCGATCGGCGAACTTCTACTAGCCAAAGGCATCATTAGCGAGGAGCAGCTCAAAGCAGTTCTTCAGCAGCAAAAGATTGCCGGCGGCCGTCTCGGCGATAACCTCGTCGCCCTCGGATTTCATCAGCCGCGGCGATCTGGAAGCCATTCTTCAAGAGCCACCCCCAGTCGCAAAAAACATTACGGACACCGGGCTTGACGGCAATTTTCTGTTGAATTCCTTGCTCCGGACCATGTACATCTCGGCGTTGCAAACGATCCCCGAGCTCTCCGAACAGATCAAACTGACCCGCTGGGTTGTCGAAGAGCTTTTAACTTTTGCTAAAAAAGAAGCGCTTGTAGAGATCCGCGGTCCGTCTGAGAAAAACTACAACATTATGCGCTATGCGCTCACCAATGCCGGCAGAGAGCGAGCGAGCGAAGCACTGCGGCGCTGCGAATACATCGGTCCGGTTCCCATACCGCTCGAAACTTACCAAACTCAGGTTCAAAAACAGACGATCACCAACGAAGTGATCAGCATCGAGAAGCTCAAAAAGGCGATGTCACACCTCGTGCTCTCCGAGGAAATCGTCCGCCGACTCGGGCCGGCGTCGAATTCCGGGCGCGCCATCCTGATCTATGGATCAGCGGGCAACGGCAAGACGTCGATCGCCGAAGCGCTCGTCGGCGCCTTCGAGCAGCCGGTCTATATCCCCTACGCGGTCGAAGCGGATGGACAGATCATCAAGGTTTACGATCCCTCAGTTCACGTGTTGTTTTCAAATAACAACGGAGACAACGGAGCCTCGAATCCGATCTTTCTTCCCCACCTCGAACATGATCCACGTTGGGTGCGCTGCCGGCGGCCCTACATTATCTCCGGCGGAGAATTAACGCTCGAAATGCTCGATCTGGATTTTGACCCGCACTCGAAATATTACGAGGCGCCACTGCAGATGAAGGCGATCGGCGGTATCTTCGTGATCGACGACTTCGGCCGTCAGCGCGTGCGCCCGCACGAGCTATTGAACCGCTGGATTTTCCCGCTGGAGCGAAAAATCGACTATATGACTCTTCATACCGGAAAAAAGTTTGCGTTGTTGTTCGATCAACTGGTAATATTCGCTACGAACTTTCCACCCGAGGAACTCATGGACCCGGCCCAGCTGCGCCGCGTTCACTACAAGATGAAGATCAATCCGCCCACCGCGGACGAATTCAAGGAAATCTTCCAGCGGATTTGCGACTCCTATGGGTTAGAATTTTCCGAAGAAACCATGGCCTATTTGCTCAACACGTTCTACATCAAGTACAAAATTCCCTTCGCCGGATTTCACCCCAAGTTCATTGCCGAGCACGTCATCGCCGCTTGCAATTACCTCGGCACGCCGCCGAAAATCTCGCGCCAGCTCCTCGCCGATTCCCTCGAAAACATGGTGATCCTACCAACGACATCGACTCCCGAGTAGCGCTGATGGTGAAACCGCTAGCGCTCATCATTCATTCAACGGAAGCACCGCTTGCGGGCATTTCCAAACTTGTCGAAGCGCGCGATTGTTCAGTTCACCTGAGCCGCACTATTGAAGAAGCCGAGCGCGTGCTCACGGCTTTTCCTATCGATCAGCAGAAGTTTATCTTCGCGGAGCTCGCGGTTTGCCAGGGCGCGACTTGGAACGGTTTCACCACGCGGTTGAAAGAGAACTGCACCAATCTCGCGCTTATTTGTTACGATCCACACCATCTACAAGGACTTTACGGACTGTTCGGGCACGTCAATCATACACCCGCGGATCCCAGCCACCCTCACGCAATTAAATCGCCGACGATGATCGGCGACACGCCACAGTTTCATGAAGTTTTGAATCTCGCCAATCGATATGGGATGCACGACATCACGGTGTTGATCACGGGCGAGACCGGCACCGGCAAAGAAGTGATGGCGCAGTACATTCACTCTCATGGCCCGCGCGCCGATAAACCCTTCGTGGGTTGCAACATGACAGCGATTCCGGAGACCTTGGTGGAAAGCGAATTGTTCGGTTATGTCAAGGGCGCTTTTACCGGCGCCGACCGAAACAAGAAAGGCTTCATCGAGGCGGCCGAAGGCGGCACGCTGTTTCTCGACGAGATCGGCGACTTGGCGCCGTCGATCCAGCTCAAACTTTTGCGTTTTCTCGAAACCCGCCAATATTACCGGGTTGGCGAACCGACGCCGAAGATGAGCGATGTTCGAATCATCGCCGCCACCAATAAAGAACTCGAGGAAGCCATCCAAGGGACGGGTTTTCGCAAGGACCTCTACTTTCGCCTAAACAGCGCCCGCATCATCCTGCCGGCGTTGCGCGAACGCCGAGAGGACATGATTCTGTTGATCGCGAATTTCGTTTACCAGGCCTGCAGTCAGTTTCACAAACCGCTAAAAAAACTAACCAGCTCCGCCAAGGCACTATTTCTCGACTATCCTTGGCCCGGCAACATCCGGGAACTCAAAAGTGTCATTGAAAGCTCCGTGATGGTTTCCGACGGCGATTATATTACAATCGGCGATTTGCCCATGAACTTGCAGCACTATGCCACCGGTCGGCGCGAGGAAATCGGCACGAAGGCGATCCGCAACATCGAAGAAGGGGAACGCGGCGTAATCGAAGATGCGCTGCGCCAGACCAACGGCAACAAAGCCAAGGCCGCAGAAGCGCTCGGTATATCCACCCGCACCCTTTACCGAAAGCTGGAAAAGTTTGAGATGGCCACCTAACCCGTCCACTCTCGCGCGCTCGTAGTCCGACGGCGCAACCTTCATCATATCGATCCTTCATTCTCGACCGTCTTGGCACAGCCCAACAGCGCGCCTAGAGAAACGTCGCCATCGGGCATGATCCAAGTTTACGGTTCCGCCGATCGCCTTCATGATTTCTCACGGACTTTTTCGGGCGTTATCGAATGTGCCTCAATATCCAGAGACAGATTTTGGTAATTGCCTGTCTTTTTTCGTAAGAAAACCAAAAACATAGCTTCCTTTTTGGACGTACAATTTTGTTCGCCCTGAACAGAATTCGTGGCACTATCTAGTATTTGTACCCATAACGTTCTTTAGATTGCTGGAAAACACAGCCGTTTCAGGATGGGTATTTATGGCAACTGTTTTGCTTAGTTGAGGACAAGTGTTCCAGTTCAGAAATTATCATTCGGAATAGGGATTCCGAGTACTCAATGCTCCCGGCAAAGAAACAAGAAGCGCGCCCAGAGACGCCACAGAATTCCCCTGTTTCAAGCACTATGGGATTCGGCAAAGTCCTCACATCCATCCAGGGTTTACAGCAGAGACTAGAAGATTTTTCCGTCGAAGACGTAGTTCGGACTGAAGGGAATGCTAAGAGCCTAGTTCTCGAACTCTCGCAATTACAGATCAAACTGGAAACCCTCGCCGCGCTGAAACAGTTCGTTGCGTCGGCAAATCTTCTAATCAGCGAAATCCCGGAAGAGAATTTTGAGCAGATTGCGCCGGATGGATTAGAAAATCATCCCCAGTTACACGCGATTATCCAAGCGAGCAAGCTTATTCGCTTGCACCGTCTCATGCAGGCGGCCAAGGCCGGCGCCGAGTCAATTTCCCTCGATTTGGACACCGGTACATTAAGCTCCGCGATTTCCCCGCCAGAAAGGAGCCTGCCTGAATTCGATGCCACGATGACACCGTCATCCGAACCGGCCGTGGAAAAGCCCTCAGTGCCTTTTCGAAACGTCGGCTGAACCAATGGGAGCGCCTGTTACGAGCGTTAGCGAGCCACGTGAAAGCGTTCAGTCTGAAGAATGGACATTCTCGACTGAGGATAAGCTGGATGGGTTCCAAGAAGTGGTTACCGCTCGCTTGGGCGACTTTGAGCTTGGCGGCTCGCCAGTCGGGGAAGTGCTTGTTACCCAGGATCCATCAGTGATCGGGGCATCGATCGAAACGGGCAGCCATCAAAGCAAGGAAGCTACCCCGTCGAGTAAATCGGCGGGTGCCTTCGATGAGCGATTTTTAAGTGACTTGATCGAAACGTACGGCGAGTTCAGAATTTCATCTGTCGGCGCGCCGCCGGTCGAACTACCGTCGAAACCGGAGCCCAGTCTACCCAGTGTAATCGAGAGCGAGACCCAGCTTGCGCCAGTTGACTCGTCCAATCCACCGTCAACCCAGATAGCGGTAATTAACTCCGAACAGCGCACACCTTCGCTACCGGCGGTTGAGCCGCACATCTTACCGGCGTTGATGTCCACGCCAAGCCGGGAGGAAACTAAAGCGTTCGAATTGCCGGCAATCGCCACGCCGGAAAAGCAGAAGCCAAGAGCCGGCGCAGACGCGAAAGAGAAAAAACTTTCTGCCTTATCTAAACATGGCGAACTTGACCGCCAGCTAAAAAGCATCATCAAGGATTATGGGGAGTACGATTTATATCCGCCTCAAAGCTCGATCAATTTCAAGATGGCCGCCCTCGGCGCATTTGCCGTCCTAGCTTTGGTGCTGGGCGGTTTCTATTTTTTTAGAGTCCCCGCGGCTCCGACGCCGGTCAAGGTGGGCACCGTCGGCCAGCCAGATGGCGCCAACAGGACGACCCATACCGATACCAGCGGGCCGAAAACCCAATCGAAATAAAAAACAAACAGGAAAAGGTTGGAAAAAAAATGAAGAACGATTTACAAAATCTTACGGAAGACATCTCACGGCTCTACGAAGACATCACGCAGAAGGCCGAGTCCCTCGGCCAGATCGATAGCATTACCCGCCTCTACGATGAGCTCCAAGCGCAGCTGCAAGGCATTTCTACGGAGGAAGTCGATTTGCTGCAGAATCAAATCAAATCGACCCTCGAGCAAATGGTCGGTATCAGCAAAAGTCTCGCCGTCATCAAGACTCTGAAGATGACCTTGAATGGCCATGACGAGTTGGCCGACTTAGCGAAAAAGGCGACGGGCGGAAAAGACTCGCGGCGCTCCATGGAAGACCGATAAGACGGGCGGCGCGTTGACGTAGCAAACTTATGCAAGGCAATCTTTCACAAATCAGTTTAACCGATCTCCTACTACTGACCACGAGCGGAAAAAAATCCGGCGTGTTAAAGCTCGTTCGTGGTAAAGAAACGGTCGAGGTTTATGTAACCGACGGCAAGATCGTACACGCGACCTGCCCCATCGGCGAAGGCGAAAAAGCACTGCTCTATCCGGTAACCTGGGGCGAAGGCAGTTTCAGCCTGCAGCCCAACGGCGCCGCGCCCGCAGAGACTATTCAGAAAACTGCAAGCGAAATTCTCGATGAAGTCAAAGCGATGACGCGTGAGTGGGAGACCATTCTCGAGGTCATCCCCTCGGGCAAGAGCATTTTTCGGATCGCTGACCTGCCGGCGGACCATTCTGGACCGATCACAGTCCCGAACGTGGGTTGGCGAGTGCTGAGCAAGCTCGACGGCTTTCGAAGCGTGCAAGACATTGCCGAGCTTTTACGCATCCCCTTCGCCTACGCGGCGAAAGTCATCTATAGTCTTCACAAAGCCGGTCTGGTCGAGGCCGCTGCGCCTGTGGCGAAAGCAGTTGTCGATCTCGTGCCGGCTGCGCTATTAAGTCGGGTGACCAGTATCTTGACCGAAGTCATGGGTCCAATGGCTCCGTTGGTGTTGCGCGATCAGATCGAAGCTCTCGGCGAATCGCCGAACAGCTTGCCGGAATCGAAGCTCGATGAACTGATCGTACTGATCGGCCGGGAAATTACCGACAGCAAGATCAAGAACAAGTTCGAAGAATCGATGTTTCAAGAGATCTCGAACTTCAAACGATTCTAAATTTTTCTATCATCCTTTTGGAGGAGACAATCGATGCCTCAGGAAACTGCGTCCATGGAAAGTTCCAAGCTCGCGAAAGCCGTCAATATCGACTGGCAGCGCGGCGGCCTCAGATGGAAAATTAGCGCGACCTTCAGTGGTTTAATCCTGGTGTTAGGACTGCTGGTCATCGGCATCGTCTATTACTTTACCAGCACGGCGCTGCAAAAACAGGTGGACCTGCGCTCCGCCGCCATCGCGACCAACCTCGCTGACGCCGCCGCCGGTCTGGTTTCACGCAAGAGCACTTTGGAGCTCGACGCCCTGGTTGCGAAGTACGGACGATTGGACGGCGTCGCTTACGCTTTCGTGCAAGACCCCAAAGGCGAAACCCTCGTGAGCAGCATGCAGCCGTTCCCTGTGGAGCTTAAAGATGCCAGCGGCGCGGCGGGCCCATCGCGCACGACCCGGCTGCGCGGCAAGACCGTCTATGAAACCCGTTCGCCACTGCTCGACGGCCAACTGGGGGCGGTGCGGGTTGGCCTCTGGGCTGAAACGATCCAGGACGACGTGCGTTCGACGTTGTTGCCGATTATCGGACTGATCGTCGGTTGTCTGGTGCTCAGCATCGCTCTGTCGATCATACTTGCCAGCAAGACGATCCGGCCGATTTTGGATCTGAAAGCGATCGCCGACGATATCAGCCGCGGCCGTCTCGATACTTCGGTAACGATTCAATCCAACGACGAGGTCGGCGAATTGGGCCGGTCACTCGAAAGGATGAGAGCGAGCTTGAAAGCAGCGATGATTCGCTTGAACCGCGAATAGGAAGAGAATATATCAGGGTTTCGATTTGAAAGGAGAAATTTAATGCCAATTAGATTGAAGTTAGTCCTGGGACGATTCATCGTCGCAATCATCGGGGTTTTTAGCTTAGCCGTGATGACCAGTGCGCGGACTTCTTCAGCGGCCGACCGACCGACGCAGAAAATCAACGTCGCCTACAGTTCGATCTCGGGAAACGTGTCGCCCCTCTGGGTCACGCAGGATAAAGGCTTCTTTCGCAAATATGGACTCGAGGTTCAGTCCATTCTGATCGAATCGGGCACGACCACCGCGCAAGCATTGGTCGCCGGCGATATCAGCTTCGCCTCGGTCGCGGGCCCGGCAGCGATTCAAAGCAACCTGCGCGGCGCCGACGTCGTCATGATCGCCGGGATTATTAACACGCTCACTTTCCAGCTCTATACCGAACGCGGGATCACCCGGCCGGATCAGTTCAAAGGAAAATCCGTCGGCGTTACTCGTTATGGTTCGGCGACCGACTTCGCGATGCGCTATGCTCTGGATAAGTACGGGCTCGACCCGGACAAGGAAGTCGCCATCCTGCAGCTCGGCAACCAGCCGGCTCAGCTAGCAGCGCTGGAAGCCGGTAAGGTCCAGGGCGCGATGCTTTCCGCGCCGACCTCGCTCCGCGCCAAGAAGATGGGGTTTCCGATGCTTGCCGATCTGCAAATGCTCGGACTCGAATATCAGCATACGAGCATCGCGACCAGCAAAGCTTTGATTAAATCAAAGCCGGATTTGGTGCGGGATTTCATGCGCGCCTATATCGAAGGAATCCAATACGCCAAGACCCACCGCAAAGAAACGATGGAGATACTCGCCAAGTACCTGCGCACGGACGACAAAGATATTTTGGATGACACCTATGAATCGATTATCCAGACCCTGGTTCCGGAGAAACCTTACCCGACCCTAAAAGGCATTCAAATCATCTTGCGCGAGTTCGGCGCCAAAGATCCCGCCGCCCGCTCAGCCCGTCCGGAGCAGTTCGTCGATCTGAGCATTATGAAAGAGTTGGACAGCTCCGGCTTTATTGATCGCCTCTATAAATCCGGCGCCGTAGCGAAAGTGGCGCCAAAAGCCGAACCCGTGGCCGCTCCAGCCTCCGCGAAACCGCCGGTCGTCGAAGCTAAGACTAAGCCTCTTGCAACCGAGGAAAAGCCCAAACTGGCAGCCAAGCAGGTGCCCGCGACCAGTGACAAGGCTCAGGCGAGCGCGCCGACGCCTAAGTCCAGCGGCTCTCAGCAATACACCGTCAAATCGGGCGACACGCTCAGCAAATTGGCGGGGCAGTTTTACAATTCGGGGGATAAGTGGGAAAAGATTTACGAAGCCAACAAAGACGTTCTGAAAAACCCCAACTATATCTACATCGGCATGAAGCTCATGATCCCGGCGGACGACAAAGCGAGCTGACAGGCCCGCCCACGAACGCAAAAGAGCCGAGCGTCTAACAGCGCTCGGCTCTTTTTTTTGCACTCGCTAATCGTTCGGCGCTTCAAAGGCGACTACCAACAAAATTGGCGAAAACGAGCGAGTAAAACAACACGCCTAACCGATCAGCTTTTTCAGATAGGCAAATTTCTCAATGACGCGGAAATCCTTTTGGTGGCTTTCGAGTTTTTCGCCGATCTGTTCGATTTCCTCGTGGCCCAAGTTACCGAGGAATTCCGCTGCGTGCGTGAGGTATTTTATCTGGCGCGGTTCGATGGTCATGAGTCTTGCGGCGGTGGCGTCGACCGCCACCAGATCGGGCCCAAAAATCAGCACGCCGCCCTGTTTTGCCTGCCCCTGCAAAGGGCCGTTGCCTTCCATCCCCACGATGCCATCGACGATGGCGAATCGGGGGATCGGCAAGGAGCTGTTGATATCGACGATACTGCCATTGATGCCGGCCCAGTGGAGAGCGTTTTTCGGCCAACCGTAAATCGATCCTGGCACGACGCCAAACATGTTTTTAAGCGACAGCGTCACGCCGGCCCAATGGTGCGTTTTGAGCTTCGGCATCGACACAAGCAAGTCGGCGTTATAGAGCGTCTCTGGGAGATAAAGCTCTTTCAGGTTGGTGTAACTGCTCTTCAGTTTCGTAAGGTGAACGTCGTCGCTGTTGAGATCGACGTAGCGCACGCGATGCTCTTTGATCACATCGTAGAGACCGGAGGCGGTCAAGAGATATTCGTTGTCGCGCCGATGGCCCGGACCTTCCGCGACGATAACTTCGCGCGCGCCGAGACTCTTGAACGAATCGATCGCGGCTTCGATCACCGCAGCATGAGTATTGATCACACCTTTGGGGTCAAACTCGACGAGGTTGGGCTTCAGCAGCACGCGCTTGCCGGTGAGGTCAATCTGAAACAACTTGATGCCGCGGATAATCGTATCGCGCAGCCCGTTAGCGTAACTATCCGCCGCCAATATCGCCACGCGCGAACTCTTGGCTTTGACATACGCCGACTTCTCCCAGCGAATCGGCTGCTCACACGCGCCGAGGAACGGATATACGCTGGCCGCTGCCGCGGTCGTTTTTAAAAATTGCCGTCGATTCATTTTCATATTCGAAAGCAAGTGCTCAAATCGAGCTCTCGCCTCACCTCTCGTTCCACCGCAAGTTCCTACACGCGAAAATAGCGCGCGCCATTTCCCAGCGCGAGCACGCTGAGCGCGAGAGCCTTGGTCTCGCCGAGAAATTGCGTTTTAACGAATCGTTGTTCCAATCGTTTTTTCAGCTCGGCCCCGTCTTGGCCATAAATCGACAAGCAGAGCAAAGTCCAGCCAAGCGCCAAACCGGAGCCCGTATTTTGCGCCATGTCGATCAACGCGCGAAGGCTCAACTGATTTTCTTTGCGCTCGCGCCGATCTTGCAGCGCGATCAATGCGATCGCCGTAATGTCGGGATACGGCCACAACCGGTCGTCATAGACAGCCGCGTTGCCGTAGTTCCAGCCGCCGCCTTCGCACATCCGGTCGTAGATCATCAGCTCGCCCTGTTCGACACGCTCATGAACCGTTTTAGCTGGAAGATGGCTTTTTATCTTCTTCAACGCGAGGATAAAATAGCTCGTCGGTTCTACCCAGCTAAAGCTGTGCGGCGTCCAGGACCAACCGATTAGGTCTTCATTCAAATGAACGATTTTCTTCTCAAAAGAGAGCGCCAGAATCAGGTTCGCTAGGATGCCGGGCTTACTGCCCTCCTGTTCGAGAACCCAATTCCCGGCTTTGACGATCCGATCCCGTTGATCGGCCGATTCGCTGAGCGCAATCAGCGCCAGCGCGGTACTCCACGACGATCCTTTCGTCATGCCGCTAAGCGGCCAACTGCCATCGGAATTCTGGCGCTCTGCAAGCCACTGTCCGGCCTTCTGAGTAGCGAGGTCATGCCCGCCAAGAGAGCGCAGGGCCAAAAGAGCCAGAGCCGTAGCCTCAGTGTTGCTGCCTTTACCGGCGACCGAACCCCAGCCACCGTCCGAGTTTTGGCTACGGGATAAGAGCGTCGTCGCTTCTTCCAACATATTCATCCGACTAGTCTACGGCTAATGCGTAAATTTTATGCTTACCGTCCATGCTGGTAAAGACATTCTTAGCTCTATCACCGTACGCCGCAACCAGACCGTCAAACAACCGCAGTGTCGCGTTTCCTTCGGCATAACCGTCCATCGGGTCGATTACGAGATAGCCTACTTTCAGCTTATCTAACTGCGGCTTGATCACTTCCACCGAGCCGACGTCGGGGCGCGCATGCCCGTAAGGGTAAAAATACGTCACCGATCGGTGCAATGCCGGACGGATCGCGCGTCGGCCGGTATAAAGATAATACATTGGATCATAAGCCGTGGCGAGCAACGCATCCGTAGCCGTGTGCTGCCGAATCCAAGCGAAACTCTCTTCAAACCCACTCCAAGCATAGGGCATCCGGTACCCGTACACGCCCCGAGTCGTTTTATCGTCTCGTATCAATAGGTAACTTGATAGCCAGACTCCGTTGACGATCAGAATCAGCACCGTCGGGCACCAGCTAATTTTCCTCCCCAGCTTTGCTAATGGATAATCGCCGCTTATAGACTCGAGCCACTGCTCGATTGTCTTCATGCCGCGGAAGAGAAACAAGATCAAAATGGCGACGAGCGGCCCTAGATATCGCCCCGGGTGAAACGGCCAAATTAAAAGCAGAGCGACGGACGATAAAAAAAAACTCCAGTTGACGAGCTCTGCGCGACGTATCGAGGCAATCATGCCGATGGTGCTCAGGGCAATCACGAGAAAATACAATCCGGGCATCAGCGGAGTGAGATAGAGCACCTCGAAACTCACCGCCAAATGACGCGCATTACCGACCGCAACAATCCACAGTTGACGAGCCCACGCCGACGCGTCCCCTGCCCGCGCGGCGCCAAAATCATAGGCAGCGTAATAGGCATAGAGCGAATCCGGTGATGGGAATGCCGCGCGAGACACCCACAAAAACCAAGGCACGAGGAATAGCGCCAATACACCGATAAAGTAAGCCACGCCCCGCCAGCCGCGCCTCGTGAAAGAATACAGCCCCCCGGCCAGCACCAACGGCGCCGCCGCGAGGCGAGTCAGACAGGCCAGTCCGGTCACCAGCGCCAACAAAGGAACGTCAAATCGTGGGTCCGACGCACTGGCTTGAGCTGCGCCTATCGTCAACGCGATCAACGCGAGCATGACAAAAAGCAAGTCACTGATCACATAGTCGGTGTAAGTGAAAATGACCGGGTTCGTGCAAACAACGATCGCGAAAATCAGCGCGGCAAATTTCGCCTCAGGAAAATACCGCCGGTAAAA
The DNA here is from genome assembly GCA_963755715.1 of uncultured delta proteobacterium. GTDB lineage: Bacteria > Desulfobacterota > Binatia > UBA9968 > UBA9968 > DP-20. The sequence continues at coordinate 129,043 of CAVWLW010000025.1, read as the reverse complement.
GACCATGCTGACAAAGAAAATTGCGGCGAGGATCGCGACATTGAGGCTTTTAAGAAAAATGATGTTCTGTGGGAAATTCGAATCCAACGCCCAGATCCAGGAAAGCAGGTAAGAATACAAAAACGGATATTTCGTCTGCGGCGGGGCCGTCGGTAGACTGATGATTCGATAACCGTCGCCCTGGGAAAGAGCTTTCGCGACGACCGTGTAAATACCGTCATCGTGAAATAGACCGAGCGCTCGCTTGTTCGCGCCCCAGAATGCGGCGCCGCCGAGCAGCAAGCCGACCACAGCCGCCAAAACCCAGAACCGCGCTGATGCCTGATGATTGGCTATGGCTGTCGGCTGCTCCATTGCCACGGAGCCTATTTCGTCTGGCCTAGCTCCTCGTCGATGATCGCCGAAAAATCGTCCAACGGCTGCGCCCCTGACATCTCTCTGCCGTTGATAAAGAACGCCGGCGTTCCAGTCAGACCGAGCTGAGCGCCATCGTTCAAATCCTTCTGCACCGCGCTACGATATTTACCGCTGGTAAAACACTGATCGAAGGACGGCATGTTGAGACCCACGTCTTTAGCCGCGCTCTTTAACTCCTCGGCGCCCAGTTTCGGCGTGTCAGCATAGAGCTTGTCGTGATACTCCCAAAATTTACCCTGCTCTCCGGCGCACCGAGCCGCCTCCGCCGCTTGAAACGCCTGCGGATGGATGGCCTCCAGTGGCAGATCTTTATGAACCACCCGCACTTTGCCGTCATATTTTTTCAATAGATCTTTAAACGTCGGCTGAACGGTTTTACAAAACGGACACTGAAAGTCCTCGAACTTCACGATGGTGACTTTCGCCTTCTCCGAACCCCTGAACGGCGCTCCGTTGAACGACACGTCCGCGCGCTGCACCGGTGGAGGCTTCAGATACGTTGTCACCTTTGCCTTGGAACGGAGGGTTTTGAAATATTCATTTTTCCGTTCCGCGATCTTCTGCTCGCGCAAATAGTCGCGAATCTGATCATGGACCTTTTCCAACTCGACCCGTAGACGGGCCTTATTGTGATCGTAAAACACTCGAATTTCCTCTTCCGAAACTGGAGAAGTTTTACCGTCTAATTGTTCTCCAAGAGAGTCGCCACGGAAACGCCCGCACGCTTGGCTTCTTCGTCTAGGAGTTCTGCATTAATCAGCTCATCCACTTTCTGACGCTTGAGCTTATAGATTTGCTGTTTGAGCTCTGAAAGTTGGCGGCCTAAGGTACTTTCGATGTGGCGCTCGGTGATCACCGCGCCGTTGACCTCAGCAAGCGTGTCTTCCTTTGGATGCCGCCATATCGTCGCAAATAGGACTAATGGCAGGGCTAGGATGGCACCAATAAAAAATTTACTTTTCAAAGGTCTTGCAATTTGTCTAGCGAGCGCCACGCTTGCAGTCAGACAATCAAAGGCGCCTTTTCAAACAAAAACACGACGGAAACGAGAGGGCATATGGCAAATTTTAGGGCTCAATAGTTTGTCGTCCAGGCATTGTTTTCCCTTACCAACCGAAGCGAATAACACGAGGTTAGACCCGGCTTGTTAGGATCCCCAACATTGCAGCTTTTGACAGTTGCAAAGACATACTTACCAAAACTGTTTGGTTGCGTGCATAAGTTTTGATTTACATTGCCGTTCACCCCGGGACCACAGATCGCCAAAGGACAGATCTGCGCGTACGCCTGTATCGCGTTATCACAGCCGGTAAAGTTGGTAGTCGAAGGAACAATTGGGGTAAGATAGCACTTCGGCGTCCCGTCTGGATTGGTACCGATCAGCGTTTCGAATTCCCGTAAATCCGGGGTTTGTGAGCCGTTGTTAAGACAAATAGGGGTACCAATGTTAACTACGCCCGTACCCTGGCATGCCGCAATCCTATGGATGAGGGCTTTTACATCCGGACTGCTTACTGAGTTATCAAGGTAAGTTGTCCATCCTGAATTATTCGGATTTGATCCCCCGCTCGGAGTTTGATTCCAAGGAATTGCCTGGTTTGTGCCGGCCCACGCAGCATTACAGCCATTTAGAGCGATGGGGAGCCCCGGTTGACCGTATATGACTGCAACGGCGCTAACATTGACGTTGTTCGATCCTGATGCACTGCTACCTAACAAGTTCAAGAGCGGCGTGAGGAAGGCTGGCGTGTTAACCGCGCTGTTTGAACTTCCTGTCGTGTACGGATTAGTAGTCTCTAAGGCCACTCGAACGGCTGTGGCTTTTGTGATGTCAGTCGTAGTGCCCGTAATTTGATTGGCTTTAAAATCATACGTCAGCAATGTTACGTTTTTACCGTTGACAGTGCCGTTGATGGAGTTGCCTGTACTATTGACATAATCGTTACTCGCGTTTAGCTGTTCAATATTGCTTTTGACTGCGTTGGCGTCCACCTTTGCGAGTCCAGCCGCCCCAGCGAGCGCAGCCATATCCACTGCTCGCTGCCCCACGCTCCGGCTGTAGGTGAGCATTCCCGTGTCCAATCCCATGCCCACCATAATCATTAGCAGCACGATCATGAGCGTGATGAATACGAGAACCGATCCGGAATCGTTTCGAAGTTTAGTCATACGCGTCTCCTATTCGCTCAACATGCGCCGGTCACCGTGACTGGTTGACCTTGATATCGCAAATCTGCGGAACGGCTTACAGTCGGGTTTGTTGGAACAGGCATTCCAAATAATGTTATCACCCTGTAAAGACCATAAGCGTAAGTTCCACTCGCAGTCACCTTGAGCTCCCGCATACAGGTGGGCGGATTATAGGTTCCGGTCAAAGTAACCGCCACAGTCGTGCCTGTCAGGCGATTCGTGAGTCGGTTACAAGCTTCTTGAACGACAGTGTCGGTACCGGGACAGCTCTGCGCCGCAACCGTCGTGACACAAGGAACCGGAGCGCCAGTCGCGCAGTCGGGCAGAATGGAGCCAATTCTCGCCGCTTCACGGACTGCGTTTTGTGTGTAATGGGCCGTAAAAAACAAAATCCCGAAGTCCATGGCTACGTACAAGGCAACGAGTAGTAATGGCGTGATCAGGGCAATTTCGACAATGCTTTGTCCCCGCTTATTGAGCAAAATTTTTCTAGCGCTCATAGATATATTATCCAGCGGTAACATTTTCATGAGACTAATCATGTGCACGGATCTTGATGCTCCCAGCGCATCTGAGTCGACCGCGTTATTCGAACGTTTTGCGGAACAGATGCGCCCAAAAATCGTAGAAGACCGTAAAACCAGTAATTGTAATCTCCTGTAACAGTCACTGTTAGCTGTTGATTACAGGTGACCCCGGTCGGTGCAGTGACAGCGACACGCGCCTGTGAATAGGGCGAGCAGCTAGTGCCGAAAGCCGAACCAGGGTCTAATAGAAACGCTGAAGACAGTCTTCTGCAGGTTTGAGTGGTAGATTCCGTCGAATCAAACGGGATAGTCGCGGATGCGACCCTCGCTCCTTCCCGAGACGCGTTCAATGCAAGTTGACCCGTATAGAATGCCAAACCAAAGTCCGCAGGTATCCAAGCAATAACGAGCAGGAGAATGAAAACGAGCGTGAACTCGACCAGAGCTTGGCCTCTATTGTCGCAACAGATACGCATGGCAGATTGTACGGGACGCAAGCGGGGATGACTGGTACTCGTCAACATTCTGTCTTCCCATTGTTCCTTTGCCCCTTCACGAATTGTGCCGGGCGCTATGAAACACCTTCGTCTTGGTCCGCGCTGGCTTGTCTTGAGTTGGCAGCCATCTGGCTCGGGCATACTTGCTCCAAAGAAGCCCTCGCATCTAATCCGGGCAATAGTGCCTAGATTCAAATTGTTAAAAATCCAATGAGTGATCCATCGTCTGCAGCAATATGGAAGTTCGTGGCCGGTATTTTCAACCTATCTTACTCAACCGCGTATCCCTCAAATCGTCGATCTCGGAAGTCTCCACTAGTGAAATCTCAAATTGATCGCCGATCTCGGTGCGCGATTTCTTGATCGTGCCATTGGGCAACTCCAGCACGCTATAGCCGTTAAAATGAACCGGGCTTATTCTGTAGGGCGCCAGCCCGGCCATCAGTCCAACGACATGATGGCTCTTGTTTAAAAATACGATGTCGATCGGAAACTTCATCCCGATCGTGTGAATCCCACGGCTAGGCATCAACCACAAAGCCTCTTCGGGTCCGAGATTCGTCCGTTTCAATAAGCCCACCAGCCGCGTGAGAAAGTTGTCCGCCTTCCGTACCTTGGTGGCAAGCCAAGTCTCTTTGGTTAAATTAATGACCGGCACGACCAATTCCAAGTACTCAATTCAATGGGTTCGCAAGCATTTCCACGATCCCCAGCCCCGGAGGTCCGAGCAGAATAATAAAAATCGCCGGGAGAATAAAGAATACCAATGGAAAAATCAGTTTAATAACCGTCTTGCGGGCGGCTTCTTCCGCCGCCTGGCTGCGCTTGTCGCGCATCGTCTCGGCGTAGACGCGCAGCGAGCGCGCGATGCTACCACCCATTTCCTCCGTCTGGGTGAGAAACGTCACGAGAGCGCGAAACTCTTCGATACCGACTCTCTCCGCCAGCCGAATCAAGGCATCTTTGCGCACCGAACCGGCCTGCATTTCCTGGGTGGTGAGCATTAGCTCCTCGCCGAGCGCCAGCTGCTGCGAGTTTTGTTCCTTGCCGACGCGGTTCAACGCGGCATCGACGCCCATTCCTGCCTCGACGCAGACGACAATCAAATCCAGCGTGTCCGGCAGCGTTTCGCGCATCTCGCGCACTCGGGCGCGCGATTTACGGAGCACCGTAATAAACGGCAGCATATAACCCGTTGCCGCACCGGCGGCGCTGAGCATTAGAAAATCACTCATCGCGGCGCCGGACGTGAGCGCCATAAACATACCGCCGAAAGCGAGGGCGATGGCGAGAAAAATTCTGAGACCCCAGAAAATACGCACGGCTCGATTGCCGCGGTAACCCGCCTGATGCAGACGTTTGCTCGCCAGATTAAAGCGCTCCGGCAGCTCCCGATCACCGAAAAAGAAATTGGCAACCCGTTCCCAAAACGTTATTTCTTCCGTGTCGTGGAGCCGCACCTGGGCTCTTGATTCGGTTTGCAAACCGATACTCTCCAGACGCCGTTGAATGGCGTCCTCAGCCACCGGCGCCTTGGAGGCAATCACGAAATACACGAGCGCCGTTATCAAACCAAAGAAGCCGACAGCGATTAACAGTTCCATAAAATAAATTCCTAGATATGAATTTTGATAATCTTACGAAACACCAGGATGCCGCAGACTTCCAAAAACAGCGCCGCCCCCAGCAGGCTCCGGCCTATGGGATTTTGCATAAACTTGTTCATCATCACGGGCTCGCGGATAAACATAAAGAACGCCAGAAACGGCGGGACGGAGCAGACCGTCCAGGCGCTGATGCGATTCTGCGCGGTTAAGCTCTTGATCAAGCGCTCGATGCGGAAACGGTCTCGAATGATGGTCGACAGCTTGGTTAGCAATTCAGCAAGACTACCGCCAACTTCGCGTTGCACCATCAAGGCGGTGTTGAAGAGACGCACCTCGGGTAAATTCATGCGTTCTTCGAATTTTTTTAGTGCGTCGCCGAGCGGCAAGCCGAGATTCACCTCTTCGATAAACACGGAAAACTCAGTTCCCATCGGATCCGGCACTTCTTTCGCGACGAAGACCATCGCCTGGGTCAACCCCAAGCCGGCTTGCAGACTCTGGGCGATCATATCGAGCCCATCGGGAAATTGCTCGAGAAACTTTCTCAAGCGCTTCCAAATGATAAACTGAAGATAAATGGAGGGACAGAACATCGCGATCAAACCGAAAATGAAACACATCACCGTCGGTTGGCCCAAGATCGCCGCGAGAAAAAAGGCAACGCCGCCCGCGCCGACCGAGCAGAGAAGAAACATCCCAGGCGTCATATCTACGTTCGCCCGCTCGAGCCGGAGATCGATGCTGTGAATAAATTTCCACCGCGACAACAGCTCATTGACCCAAGGAATCTCGCTATAAATCGAAGTTTTGAGAATACTCTGCATCTCGGCTCGCGAAGCTTGGTCGAACCGGCCGATCGTCGTGAGCCGCCGCTTGATTCTCGCCTGGGCTGAATCCTGGACCGCCATCGGCAGCATGAAAAGTATCACGATCAAAGACACTGCCGCGAGAAAGGAGAATATGCTGATGAGAAGTAAACTCATAGCGCCCTTCTTTTTGCTCCCATTGCTACGGGTAAAAAGTGACTGTTGGGAATCCTAAAACCGTATCTCTCGAGTCGATCCATAAACGACGGCATCACACCGGTGGCAACGAATTCACCGACGACCTTACCGTTCTCCATGCCTCTCTGTTCGAACTTGAAGATCGTTTGCGTAGTGATTGTACTTCCTTCCATTCCGGTGACTTCGGAAAACTCGATAACTTTCCGGCTGCCGTCGTTCAAGCGGGTGAGCTGAAGGATGACATCTATGGCCGCGGCGGACTGTTCACGCAAGGCCCTTTCCGGTAAGTTTATTCCCGCCATCAGCATCATCGTTTCCAGACGGGACAGCGCGTCACGCGCGCTATTGGCGTGGACCGTACTGATTGAACCGTCATGACCGGTGTTCATCGCCTGCATCATGTCGAGCGCCTCACCACCGCGCACCTCGCCGATGACGATGCGATCCGGTCTCATACGCAAGGCGTTTCGTACCAGGTCTCTGGCGGTCACGGCGCCTTGGCCCTCGATATTCGGCGGTCGGGTCTCAAGCCGCACTACGTGTTCCTGCTGCAGTTTCAATTCGGCGGAGTCCTCGATGGTCACAATGCGCTCGTTTTCCGGAATGTAATTAGATAAGCAATTGAGCAACGTGGTTTTACCTGCACCCGTGCCGCCGGAAACGATCATGTTAAGCCGTGATTTCACGCAGGCTGCCGCGACCTCCGCCATCTGCGGCGGGATCGAATTAAATTGAATGAGGTCGTTAATGGTGAGGCGCTCGGCGCCAAACCGACGGATGGACAGTACGGGACCGTCTAAAGCCAATGGCGGGATAATCGCGTTAACGCGAGATCCGTCAGCCAACCTGGCATCGACCATCGGCGAGCTCTCATCTACACGTCGTCCCACCCGGGTGACGATACGTTCGATGATCTGCATTAGATGCGCGTCGTCGCGAAAACGCACGTCGGTTTTTTCCAGCTTGCCGTAGCGCTCGACGTAGATTTGGCTCGATGAATTGACCAAAATATCAGAGATCTCCGGATCCTTCATGAGGCTTTCCAGCGGACCTAAGCCAAAGACCTCATGCTGAACTTCCATCACGAGGCGGTCGCGGTCAGCTCGACTGAGCGGAATCGCCTCGGTCAGGACAATGTCTTCCAGAATGCGCCGAATCTCTACTCGAACCCGCTCCATTTCCAGGTTAGACAGCTTGGAGAGATCCAAGGTATCGATGAGTTTTCGATGAATGCGCAGCCTTAGATCCTGCAGAATGATATCCGGGCTTGTCGTCTGCAGGGATCTGAGCGGGGCTCTGCCGCCGTCACCTGCGCTTCTATCTGTTTCCCACCGGTCTTTGTCTGAATCGAATGACGGATTTTTCATAAATCGCCCCTTACTTAGTTAATCCACGCACCGGTGGTAGAAACCGACCGAGCAAACCCGATCTTTTGTCGTCGCCTATTTCCGCTCGCGACGACCCGGAAAACAAAAATGTATTGAGCACCGCATCAGTAAGACCTGAATAGCTCTTCGAAATATCGGCCTTAGGATCGCATTCCTGTATCGACAAGCCTTGATTAACGGCTGCAATAGCAACAGGGTAATTATTCGGCAACGTCCAAAACACTTTCACTCCGAGCGCTTTTTCTACAGACTCCAAGGTCATCAACTTACTCTTGACGTACCGGTTGAGAATCAAACGAATTTTCTTGTCATAGATACCCATACGCTCGAAGAGCTCCAAAGCTCGATGAGCGCTCTTGAGTGAAGGCACGTCCATTTCAGTGATAAAGAGAATCAAATTCGCTTTATCTAAAACGAGCGCGAGCATGTCGTCGAACTCCTTCGGCGTATCAACCACGACAAAGTCAAACGACTGGGCCAACACTTCCAAGATTTCGTCGATATCCGCGGGCGTGATCCTCCGCGCATCTTCCGCGTAAAAGGGCTCCGCCAACACCCTGATTCCGGAAGCATGCTTAACCAAGGACCCGTCGAGAAAAAGCGGATCGATCCGTTTCAGGTTTTTAACTAAGTCTAGGATCGTGTAGGACGCATCGATATTGAGAAAGCTAGTCACCGATCCGAATTGCAATACTAGATCGACCAAGCAAACCGATTTTTTTTGCGCAACCAAAGTTGCAGCCAAGTTTGTCGCTGCCGTCGTCGAACCGACGCCGCCTTTGTTGGATGAGATTGCAAGGATATGCCCCCGCTCACTCCCCTTCGACGTATGCACGTCAACCTTTTTTCGAATCGTATCGAATGATTTTAGAACTTCGGTCCAATTAAAAGGTTGCGTAAGAAATTCTTCGGCGCCTGAGCGCATCGCGCGAAGAATCGTGTCGGGCGCGCCGGTCGGCGAAGTCATCACCAATCGCACATTCGGCAGTCTCAGCTTAATTTGCTCCGCTACATTGAAAGCCCGCTCGGGATCGAGATTGATATCCACCACGGCGACAATCGAGCCACTACGAGTTTTCAATCCGTCAAAAGCCTCGCCGTAGCTGAACACCCGCGGCTCGACCGATACCGACGACTCCCTTTCAAGCTGCTGCTTTAAAGAAGCCAGAGCCAGACTGTCTTCGCCGATCAAACAAATTGGTAACTTCATGCCCGTGTTCTATCTAGCTGGATGCCATATCATCGTGTATCGGTTACGCAAGAGCGACGCGCTTACTTACCTCAAGGTATCGAGGCGCCACGGGGTGGTGTTTTCTTTTCGTCCGAACCACCCGGCACCGGCACCTGGCGCATATCCGGATCATCGAATTTTTCGAGGCTCGGCAGCTGCGGTTTTTCGCCCGGCTTCATCGTCCGCACGATACGCGGCGTGATCACGAAAACGAGCTCCGACTCTTTGTTGTTGAACTTTGTACTTCTAAAGAGGGCGCCCAAAATTGGCACGTCGCCCAAAAATGGAAATTTCGTTAGATCCTTGACGACTCTCTGATCTAACAAGCCTCCGATAATCAAGCTCTCACCTTCCTTCATCTCGACCCGGCTTATGGTTCGACGGACCACAAAACTAGGGGTACCTGTACCGATACCGGCAGCTATATCGCTGACCTCCGGAAACACCCGGAGATCAATTCTATCCGACAAAGTAATTGTCGGAATAAAATCAAGCCGAACACCGAAGGGTTTATAGATCACGCCAAACGTGTTTGCTGTGGTTGTGATGATAGGGACTTCTCCGCCAGATAAAAAGCCGCCACTCTTGCCGTTTTTCACCACAAGCCGCGGCTGTGCAAGTATCTGAGCTATATCTTTATTTTGTAGCGCTCGATACAATGTTAGTAACTGATACGCGCCATTAACATACGAAAAAGCACCAGTCAGGGGAGGAACGTTGAGTGCTGGGGTGGATGTTCCGCCGGTATGTTGAAGCAGAAGCCCAAATGCATTGCTACCGATCAAACTATTGAACCCCACATTGCGGTAGTTCTGAAAAATATCAAGGCCGATCTCTCGGAGTTTGGTCATTGAAACATCGGCCACGATGACGTCCAGCTCAATTTGGCGGATTTCTCTAATGACCAGCAAATCGATGACTCCGTCGATTTTTTTCTTGTCACTCCAGCGATATGTGTCGGTGATGGATGTTTCCTCGGTAAAGGCCAACGTTCCGCCACTGGCAAAGCCAACTCCCGAGCTCGAAATCTGTGCGAGAGGACTCGCTCCAATAGTAAAAGACGTGCTTGTGGAAGGCGCTACAGCCGCGGGAGGCTTGGGCGGGAGATAGGTCGCGACGACTTCCAATACCCGGTCGTAAACGACTTCGTTGGACACCTCTCCGCGCAGGACCAAAGACGGCCCGGATGTCGAGATATCAACTTTTTCATTGGGAAAAATCGCTCTTAGCTGCCCGCGTAACGCAGAAATATCGGGCGCGACAATCAAATCGTAGTTCGATACTTCGCCCTTCTCATCGAAGATGATGAGAGATGTGGTACCCACGTTCTTGCCATTGATCAACAGCTGACTCGGCGCCACCACAAGAACGTCGGCCACTTCCGGTTGCGAAACCGATACGCGCTTAGCCCTTTCGGCGAGACGGAAAACCATCGATTTGTTGACAGTGACGGTAATCGCCGGTGCCGTTTGCGACTGCGCACCCGACTTGGACACCGCCAAGGTCAACAGAAAAATCGCCGCTAAACGAACTACTTTATTTAGCCGCCCCGGGACTAAACAATAGTGCCTCATGAACCCTCCCCTTACCATTAGAATTCCACCACATTACGATTGCTACCGTGGATGACTTCGACTCGATATTTATCCGGGGGTGGCGGCTGCGCCACACGCCCGCCACCGACCTTGCGAGGCGCGGCCGCGAGCGCCAACAAATCTCGTTTATTGCTGCCGATGGTCATCGTAGTCGCATCGTCCCCAAGGCCACGCAAAGCCAAAACAATTTGGCCCTCTTGCGATGCTAGCGACAGCTTCTCCGCTTCTTCCGGAGTTACTTCGAGAGTGATTGACCGAGCGAGCTGTGGCTTGCCGTCTTTTTGTTCCGTGCTTTGAGCTACCGATAACACCCGCTTATTTTGTAAAACGATCTTAGAAATCTTCGCATCCCCAGCAGCACCCTGAGGCGTCGTCGTTAGAATGATGTCGACCCGGTCATCCGGCACAATAAACCCGCTAACACCGACGATCTCATCCACTCGCAGGGCTAAGGCACGCTTACCGGCCTCCAATCGAACCGTTAATCCCGCGCCCTCGCCGGCGAGGCGCGATTCCAAAATTGGCTCATTCGTCAAGATTTTTACCCGATTTACTTTGCCGACGATTTGCTGCTGCGACGAAAATGCACCGGCTGGTATCGAGGTTTTCGGCCAAGGCGTGGTCTTGGTCAAACCTTTTTTCATCGTTTCCTCGTTGAAAATCGTCCCCGGTGGAATGTCTTGTGCGGCTACAACAATTTCCTGATTCGCCGCGCGCAGCGTATCCTCCGTTTTTTGTCGTTCGCTGAGAAAATTGTATATCCCATAGGCGGCAATGAGACCAAAAAACACTGCAACCACTAACGCAATCTTTAACCTATTCTGCATAACAGCTCCTCATCAACGGTCCTTATTCTCTCAAAAGTTATTAAGCGCGCTTCAAAATCTCTCTTTGATCCAATCGAAACTACGATCAAAAGCCAGCCCATCGGCCAGTAGAGTCGAAATAGTATGCGATTATCATTCCAGCCGCAAAGGCAACTCCCCAGGGAACCGAGCCGCCTCCCTCGCGGGTCTTTACGTGCACCGGATCAGGCAAGACGCTTCCCATACTAAGAATCGCAATTTTGATGTTCAACCAGAATTCTTTGAAACGAGAGATATGAGCTAAACCCATTGCGAGGTAGCCGACAGCAATCAATCCCGCGATCAATGCAGAATAGAAAAAAACCCGCGGCAGCCATGACACGCCAAGAAGCGCGCCGACGACACCGAAAAATTTTACGTCACCCGCACCGATCCAACCAAACGCGAACGGAAGAATTAGCACCGCGACTCCAACCACAAAGCCCAAGAGGCTTTGCAAAAGATAAGATGACCCGTGAAAAGCGTTTAATATAACACCAGATACTAAACCAGTGGCGATAAGCCAGTTCGGGATTCTTCTAAGCTTTAGATCGAAGAAAGCCGACAGCCCGCTCACCACAAATATAACGGTGTCCGACACGGTTCAAATGTTTAAAACGTTATTATTAACCGCCAAAGGGTACACTGCATCCAAAACCTTGTCAATTAATTTCCGCAAACGTTGAGGCGCATTCGAGCCTTGGCCGAAAACGGCCTTGCGACCGCTTTCGAGCCAAGGCTCTTGAAACAACTCGGAATTACGAAGATGAATTACAGGATGACGGAGTACCAACGCAATCAGTGACCTTGCTCCAGCCAGCAGCCAATCCACTGCCGATATTGGTACTTTTAATAGCTACCCAAAAAACCAGGGCGACCAGCACAACGATCAAGGTGTACTCAACTAAACCCTGACCTTCTTCCTCGACTAACAAACGCTTTAGAAGCTCCATAAATCTTTCACCCCCTTTCCTGTTTTGAGCTGTTAAACTGTTTTTATCTCTTCAATTAAGGCGACGGTTGGGGAAGACAGCAGTATTTGTGCCAATATCCAGATCATCAGAAATTCAGCTAATTATACTTTCCGGCTACCAATTTTCAGTTTTTTGCTTGACAAAATTGACACCGGATTTGAACTTAGTGTCACAACACCGCTAATGATCGGTCACCTTCAAATGACGATTGGGGTCCCGGACACTCTGGAAAGCAGCAATGACAAATTCTTAACATATTGGGCGGTTCTTACCTCTTCACTACCCAAGGCGTGGAACTGATGTGGAGTCAAATCGCACATAATAACTTCATCCCCCACGACTAAAGTAAAAGGGTATGTGTTTTGCTATCGGTGAAACATTAAAGTTTAAAGATCGTTCTCGATTTGCCACAAATATACGTTTGATTTCCTTTACACTCCCATTCTCATGACGACACGAACTCGAAGGACACGAAAAATATGAACAACGACAAAAAAGAGAACGTTCCGCTGACGGTTTTGGTCATTGAAGATCATCCGGACCAGCGGGACCTACTCGCTATAGTGCTTCAGAGAGAAGGCTATAAGGTCATCACAGCGGCGAACGGCTTGGAGGCGCTCGAGAAGCTTGAAACCGAAAAGGTCCAGATCGCCCTCTCCGATATCATGATGCCGAAAATGGACGGATTCGAGCTCATCAAACGTATTCGCGGAAACCCCGCTTTAAAAAACATTTACCTGATTTTGATTACGGCTCGAATTCAAGAAGGCGACCGCGTGCGCGGTCTGGATCTTGGAGCCGATGACTACATCACCAAACCATTCTCCTTTTCGGAATTGCTTGCGCGTATCCGTGTCGGCTCGCGCGTGGTTCAATACCAGCAACATCTTGAATACCAAACTCAGGTCGACTCACTCACCGGTCTTTTCAATCGTCGGGCCTTCGAGAAAAAAATTCACGAGGAGTTTGAGCGCTCTAAACGTTATCACAATCCCATGTCGCTGCTTATTCTCGATATCGACAATTTTAAAATGATCAACGATACGTATGGTCACCATGGCGGCGATGCCGCCCTTGTAAAGATTTCGGAAACCTTCCGCGAAAAAACTCGGCAGAGTGATTTTCCATCCCGCTATGGTGGGGAAGAATTTGTGCTAGTCTTACCCGAGACGGATCAGGACAATGCCCTTCAAGTGGCAAGCAAAATTCATGAATCCATACGGACCTGCGCTTTTGGGACCACGGCGCGGCCATTCACGCTGACCGTCAGTGTCGGGGTCAGCTCCACGTCAGCGCGGTACTATGCGGATTGGCGAGAATTGTTGGATGACGCAGACCGCGCGTTGTATGTTGCGAAAAATTCCGGCAAAGACCGTATTGAAATTTGGGAGCCCGAAAAAAAAACTAGCTCAATGCAAACGTCTGTTCATCCCTGACTTTAATGCCGGCGCGAACCTTTATAAGCCTAGCTTTCGTCCTCGTGACGTTGGCCGTCAGTGCCAATTTGTCGGCCGCGGACTTATCGAACAACCCAAGGCTCGTTTTAGAACTTGCGCAAGCACGGGAAGCCGGTAACCCTCCACGCGGCGGGTCCAAATCAACGCGCAAAGAAGAAACCCTGCCAACTCGATTCGACACGTTGACCGAATTGCTGGGAACCAACAAAGAGCTCTTTGTTTATGGCGCCATCGCAGCTTTCGGAATTCTTATGATGGGACTCGCGATCGGCAGCGCGTCGTCGAATGCAAAGAGCAAAACGAACGCACAATTGACGCTGCTCAAGCAGGAAAAAGAAAAGGCAGAGAATCTAGCAAGACTGAAAGCAGAATTCTTGAATCAAGTCTCCCACGAGTTGCGTACGCCTCTGGCGGTCATCATCGGTTACATCGAATGCATCACCGATGGCCTCTATGGAGAAATCGAATCAAAGCATCATGAAATTCTTCAAGTCGTCGCCAAACAATCAACCCATCTCAAAAATATGATCGATCAGATTTTGATCTACTCGCGACTGGAGGCCGGCAAACAACCGCTCCGAATCGAAGAGCTGCAACTGACGAAAGTTATCAATGATTTGAAAGATACTTTCGAATTTCTTTGCCGACAAAAAGGAATCGAACTCCGCTGGGAACTCCCCAGAGACCCTTTATCGATTCGCAGTGACGCGACTCGCTTAAAAGAGGTCGTCAGCAATCTATTGCAAAATGCGGTCAAGTATACCGATCGCGGGGCAATCACGGTGCGAGTTGGGAAACACCCATCGACCGACTCGGCTACAGTCGAAGTGCAAGACACCGGGATGGGAATTTCCGAACAGCATTTAATGAACATATTCGAACCGTTCATGCAGGTACACAAAACCTCCACCGAAAACTCACGAGGTGGAATCGGCTTGGGCCTAAGCATTGTCAAGAAGCATTTGGAGCAAATCGGCGGGACCGTCACTGTAGAAAGTGAAGTAGGTAAAGGGTCCAGCTTCCTGATAGTTCTCCCGCGAAATTACGACAAGCAGAAATCGCGGAAACATTGGCTCATGGGCCTGATAAAATCCCGCCCTGCGAAACTTCAAGGCGCATCGGCCGCCCTCGCACATGCAGAAGCCGAGGAACAAAAAACCATCAACACTCGCCAAGCGGTTGGATAGTTTCAGTCTTCTCCGATTCGGCATTTCAACTCGACAATTCAAGAGCGCATTCGCCCGGAATTCTTGATGGCTAAAGACAGTGATACCGCTTTAGGCAGGATGCGCTGGATTCCGGTGCTCCTCTTTCCGTCGATTGCTAATATCGTCTTTGTTTCGGCGCTCTGTGTTTTGATTTTTAGTGTGGGAAACGCACTACTCAGTGATGGAGACACCGGCTACCACATCCGCACCGGTGAATTGATCGCACAAACCTGGCGCATCCCCTACGACGATCCTTATTCGTATCATTATCCGCCGCTTAAATGGACGGCTCACGAATGGCTATCCGAGCTCGTAATGGCGACAATCGTCAGAGCGTTCGGTCTGACTGGAGTGGTTGTCTTTTTCGCCTTTATTCTGGCCACCACTCACTGGCTGCTATATCGTGTTCTCCGAAGCAAATCAGATGACATCCTTTTGTGTATTTTTGTCACCTTACTTGCGTCCGCGACTTCATCAACACACTGGCTTGCTCGCCCACACGCATTTTCACTATTGTTCACGGTCGTTTGGTGCCACTGTTTGGATCGGTTTCAGTCTGGAAAGGAACGTGCTCTCAATCTTCTTCCGGTTCTTATGCTATTCTGGGTCAATCTCCACGGCGGTTATTTCATCGGCCTTCTTCTTGTTATGATCTATTTGACGGGGAACCTCTTCTACTCGCTCACTGAGGCGCCAGACGTCTCACAAAAATCCCTTCAAAATGTCAAAGGATTATCTCTATTACTGTTCGTTTGCGTCTGCGTCTGCATGGTGAATCCGTATGGACCTAAGCTTCTCTGGTTTCCTATTCACATCACGTCAGATCGCTTTGTTATGGATCGAGTAACGGAATTTCTGTCACCCAATTTCCACGATGCCTTGCCGTTTAAATACATGTTATTGGCTCTCATCGGTGCTTTAGCGCTATCGCGGTCGGCGCTCAATCTAATCGACTGTTCGCTCGTGGTCTTGCTGTCCTATATGTCGCTTTATTCTGTACGGCACGTGTCGCTCTTTGCAATTATTCTGGCGCCAGTGCTACTGAAAACAGCTTCGGAAATTGTAAACAGAATGCCTAAACCCATTTTAAAGTTCTATCGAACGCGCAATCGAAACTTGAAGGCCATTGACGCGGAAGTTAACGGTTACGCTTGGCCGGTAACCGTCATTGCTTTAATTGTGGGTCTCATCGCGTCAGGGAACATAACCTATCGGTTCGACGAAAAGGTCTTTCCAGTGGCCGCAGTCGAGTTTATGAAACGAGAACCGATCGCTGGAAACATGTTCAATAACGACGAATTCGGCGACTATATTATATTTACGGCGTGGCCCGCGTACCGCGTCTATATAGATGGTCGCAGCGACATGTACGGCGAGAAATATGGCGGCGATTACTTAAAAATTGCCGATGTGCAGCCGGGATGGAAAGAGATTCTAAAAAAATACGCCGTCAGTTGGGTCATTTTTAACACTCAGGCGCCGCTCACAGCTGCACTTCACGATCAAATAGACTGGCAAGCAATTTATTCCGACCCCGTAGCGACGATCTTTGTGAAGAACGACACCGAGCACGCGTCGCTTTTAGCAAAGTATCCCGCAGTAAATTTGGCCATCAAACAGTGAGTCATTGCCGCTCGATGAACTGGTGCAGTGCCACTATCCACAAGTCACCCAGACTTCTTAGCGCGCGATTCTTTGCAACCTCTTTATGAGCCTGACAAATATGTCGACTCTCCCGTCTTTTTTGCCACCCCGTGTCGCTTACTATGAGATCGCGCACTTAACTGACGGTCCGCTAACTGCCACCAAACTCAATTTGTGGTCGCTGGCACAACCATTGCTGCCATTTACCCCTGATCGTCTGCCTTTGCGCGCCGATCGATCGAGAATTTTGATAATCCAAACTTGGGCTCAGGCTTTTAAAATGACCGGCATGATGAGTCACAACGCAGTCTCTACAAGTGGCAACGCGGAATTTGAATTACGCATTCGTCAAGCTCTGCTTTCGGCTAAGCACACCGTACCGCAGGTCGCCGTGTTACTTTTTGCCTTTAATCATTCGAACACCAGCGACAACCTCGACCCTGCTGGCAACGCCCTCAATAATTCAGCGTTAATGCGATTGAGGGGCGGCTTGCGTGACTCCGATACTGTAACATTGCTGAACAGCGGCCACATCGGCGTACTCTTACAATCAGTGCAAGGCCCGCAAGATCTCGATTTGGTCATAAACCGCTTATTGGCCCGATTAGAAGATCCTGTACAGATTGGGAATCGATCCATTGTGCTCCAACCACGGATCGGAACGGCCCTCTACCCAGAGCACGGCGACAGCGTCAGAAGTTTAATCGAATATGCGGAGAATGACCTCGCGTTAACTAAGAGCGACGCAAAATTCTTCACTGTTCATTCAGCGAACCCGCGCAGCTTGTTTACGCCGCGTCAATGGATGACCGAGCTGCGCCAAGCGATCGTCACGGATCAACTATTCCTAACCTTTCAACCTAAAGTAAGTCTTTCGCAAGGCCGTGTCACGGGCGTCGAAGTACTGCTGCGTTGGCAACACCCCGAGCACGGCGTCATAGTTCCCGATCAGTTCATTCCGGTTGCAGAGCGCACGGGATTGATTATTCCGTTAACCCTGTGGGTCCTACAGCAATCTCTTCTCCAGTGCCGGCAGTGGAATGACATGGGCCTGGATATAGGCATCGCCGTCAATTTGACTATGTGGAACTTAGAGGCGCAAGAACTTCCGGACCAAATTGAGAAGCTGCTACGCGATACGGGAGTAGCGCCAAAAAACTTGGAATTGGAAATCACTGAAACGAGCATCATGAACGATCCTCAAAGGGTGATTCGTACACTAAACCAGATTCGTCAACTGGGTGCGCATTTCGCCATTGACGACTTCGGTACCGGATATTCTTCGTTCGCTTATCTCACCAAACTGCCAGTCTCTTGCATCAAGATCGACAAATCGTTTGTGCAAAGCATTGAGACCGACCGGGACAACTCCGTAGTTGTCAAATCCATAATCGACCTTGGACATAACCTCGGCCTAAAAGTCGTCGCCGAAGGCGTCGAGACGGTTCATGCAAAAAAACTGCTCAGAGTTTTTCAGTGCGATGAGGGCCAAGGCTTCTACTATTGCCGGCCGATCCCTGCGGATGCCATGACTAAGTTTTTGTTACAGCCGCCGCTGACCGTAAAGGAGCGGCTATTCGTTGCGGAAACACCGGAACCGGCTCCACTGGAGCGAGCCGAGAGTTACGATCCCAAGGCTTTAAGTTCCGCTCGCAAAGGGATCGAAAAGCCCAACACGGCTGCTTGACTTGGCAACCGTTCGCAAGCACAATAGCAAACGATCAGCGGGACAATTCCCAAATAGAAAGGAAGCAGACTTATGAAAAGACGATTGGCTTCGGGACTGTTCGCGGTGATGTTGGCCGTTGCCGTGTTAATCATGCCCGGTGTGGCCCGCGCGCAGCAAGCACAAGAGGACAATGGTATTTTTATTTTGGGAAGCATCCTGTTCTCGATCCTGCACGTACCTTTTAAGCTTGCCACGTGCGTCGGGACACAAGCGACCGCGGCCGTAGCCTACACCGCAACTTTTGACGTTCCAGGCAACTACGACGGCGGCACGAACGGTAGAGATATCGGCGAAACCGCCCGCCGCAGTTGTACCGGGTCGTGGTTTATCATGCCGTCGCAAATCAAGAGTGACTACGGCAGTTAGACGCAAAGGCCATTTTTCAGCAGCCTGGTAGCGTAGCTAGTCGTCGCGCGTCGATCACCCCACGTCTGCCGCTTCTATTGTCTGGCTCCGTTTTGTTAGATTGAATGCTTGGGTCACGCAGATTTTTTGAATTTCTCGCCCTTCATTCCGCTCTTTCTCAGATACATAATCAGATTGCTGATCATACTCGACAAGGGTTTGAACGATTTTTTGAGCAGGTCGGCGTCTTTCGTGGGCAACGTAACGCTGATCTACGGCCACATAAATTTGTGAGTACTTCACACGAACCTTTGGTATATAAACTGACTGAACTCTTGATTGCCGCGCGCTCGAATCCTTCGGCAATATTTACATGATAGAATTCACTGCCCGCTCGATTTGGCCGCTCAGCGCGAAATCCTTCTAGAATTTCTCTGCCTTGGTCAGACGGTAGATCTCTTACGTCAGCCGTCGCACCTCTTTCCAACTCTTCGAATTGCTTCATCACGATAAACCCTCCGGTTTTAGTTCAAAGTTCAAACGTGCTTGGCTTGCTCTGAAACAACGTTGAACCTTTGAACGATTATTATTCGACGCTCCCTTGCAAAAACCATCTCCGTCTTATCCGATCATAATAAAGCCAGAGCAGATCGCCGCGGCGGGTTTCGGCGTAGTAGTATTCGCGTTGGATTTCTCTATTCCACCAGCCGCCGGCGAGGATGTAGGGGCCAGTGAGCTTGTCGATCGCGCCGCGCTTCGGGCCCAAGATGAGCCAGCCGTCTTCGTGCGAGTGATAGGGTTTACCGGCGAGGCGGATCGGCTTGGCGGCGAGGCGGCGCACGAGAGTTTTCACGGCAGCGTCTTTCGGTTCGGGTGATCTGACGCGGAGCAAAGGTTCCCAAGTAAAGCGCGCTTCAGGAAGATGGCCGTCGGTAAGCTTGGCGCACACGACGGCTTCGTCGCCGAATTCGGCGCGCAAGCGAGCCAGCGCGCGATTGGCGGCATCGAAATCACGCGTGGGCTTTTCGGTGAAAAGACGCAGTTGCTCGCTGGTAGCGGCGCAAGCTTCGGCGCTGAGTTCGATTTCGACTACACCGGCGGCAAGCTGGAACGACTCCAGGCGCAGCCGAATTAAATCTAAAATCTGCGCTGCATTGAGCGTTGGGGTTGCTGGGCGCAGCGGCTCTTTGAGCCAGCCGTTATGATCGATCAGCAAGGCGAGCTGCAGCGTAACCAGCGCTTGATGGCGCTTCGCTAGAATGATCAAGAGTGGATGCAGCAGTTGCTTGATCAGAAACAGCAGCCGCGTGGTGTCGTCTTCCGCATTGTCAAGAATGTATTTTTGTCGTGCGCGCTCTTCCACTGCCTGCGGCTCGAGCGGCGCCCAGAGATCGCCGGCGGCCATGCGGTAAAGTCGATGTGCTGCTGTGCCGAAGCGCTCGCGCAGCCCGCCCGGCGGAAGGGAGAGCAAAGCACCGACGGTTTTAATGCCGAGTTGAAAAAGTATATCGCGGAACTCGGGTTCGATATTCAAGCGATTGAGCGGCACCGCGCGTGCGCCGCTGCGCTCTTCGGCGGGATCGCGAAAGATCGTAATCCCCTTTTTTGATTTGGCGACGGCGTAAGCGCCGAAGCGCGTGAAGCCGAGCGCCAGATTTGCCGTGAATCCTCGGGCGCGCAGATCTTGATGTATGGCGTAGGCCCATTGCCGCGGCGAAGCGTAGAGATTCTGCAGGCCGGCGCCGTTCAACCAAAAGACGCCCGGCTCTTCAGCCGATGGTTCAACTTCTGGAGTAAACCGCATGAGAGAATAGGTTAAATCGCTAACAGCTTTTTTACTTTCAGCGAGCGCGACTGCGCCGGCACGGAGCCCCGTGGCTAAAGAGAAGGCCGCGGCATAACGCAAGCCGGGGAGCACGCCCTGCTGGCGGGCTTTTTCATTAACCCAGAGTAGCAAACCTTGGGGCTTGTCTTCAGCCACCACCGCTACCGGATAACCGGCCCATTCGGAGTGGCGCCGAAGCAAGAGCTGCAGTGGAAAATCCGGCAGATCAACACAAGCCAGCCGGTCCGGTATAGAGTTCTTCATAATGCCAAGTGGGGCCACGTCGTTTGTCCTTGAGAACGCGCAGCGTGCAAGCAAATCGATTATCCGCAGCGCGCTTTTTTTCAGCGTGCGCTCGGAGCGAAACCAAAGAACCGAGAGAAAACGCGGCGCGGTCTTTTTCGGTCAGACAAACCAGCGCGGTGTGATGACGATGGGCAAGACCGGTCAAGCGCGTCTGCAACGGCATCGGAATATCGGCGGCACCGAGATCGAGCACAACGATACCGAAGCCGCCGGAGCGCAAAAGCTTTTCGCCGGCCCGCGCGATACCTTCAGTATTGGTTAAACGAATGACGACTAACGACTTTAAATCCATGCCGTTTTGAGCCGCATCGAGCGGATAAAAACAACTTTCCTTCGAGGTCACCCAACCCACCGGTTCGCCGCATTCTTGGGCCTCGCGCACCAAAACAAAGGTAAGCGTCAACGCGGCGGTAGCCGTGGAGCCGGAAATCTCCACCAGCCGCCCAGCGACTTCGGCCAACGTCCACGGCGTCTTCGAAGGGACGACGAGATGAAGTTTTTGCGCGGAAGAAAAAGCCATAAAAATGAACCACAAAGTACGCAAAGGTCACAAAGGTTTTAAAAACTCGGAATAGGCTTCCAGCGAATTTGCATCGAACCGTTCAAGAGGAAAAACTTCGAAGCTTAGCGGTTTCAATCGTTCCAGTAGTTCCAATAGTTCAAACCGCTCGAATCCCTTTTAAACGGCTTGAACGTTTTGATGACTTGAACCATTTGAACTGATCTTCGTTAAAACTTTCTTAACAATCCGACCACCCGGCCGGCGATACGAAATTCCCCTTCCGACACAGTGATCGGCGGATATTTTTCATTCTCTGCTTTAAGGGTAATGACGCCATCTTTTTTAAAAAACCGCTTTAAGGTTGCCTCGCCATTAATTACCGCGCAGACGATCTCGCCGTTTTCCGCCGCTCCCTGCTGTTTCACGATCACCCGGTCGCCGTCCAAGATGCCGGCGCCGGTCATGCTGTCGCCTTTGACCTGCAGCGCAAACTGTTTTCCACTGCCCATGTCGTTGGGGATAGTCAAAAGCCCCTCGATGTTTTCTTCGCTGAGAAACGGCTTGCCGGCAGGCACTCGGCCAAGCACCGGCACTTCTCGCGTAGCCGTCAAAACCGTCTTGCCCAGCGCATTGGCGACCTCGATGGCGCGCTTACCGACCCGGCGGATGTAGCCTTTTTTCTCCAGCGCTTTCAGATGATCGGAGACGCCGTTGGTCGAGGCTATTTTGAATTGCTTGCCGATCTCGTGGATCGACGGCGCAAAGCCTTTCTCCCGAATGGTCTTGAGCAGAAAATCGTAGATCGCTTTCTGCCGATCGGTGAGCGGTGGAAGCATAAAAGCTATATACTGAAAATAATTTCAGTAGTCAACGGTGCGATCAATAAACCTCAGCTGCTTCGTTTGCGCTCGCCCGACTCGCTTCAACATACTCCAAACGCATGTCTCCGCTCGTCGACCATCGCGCGCTTCGCAGCTGAAACCTTTTTGACCGCTCTGAAAGCGATATTTTGTGACGACGAAAAACAGCTGGAACTACTTGAAGGAGGTTAGAATTGGAACGTTGGAACTATTGAAACGACTGGAACGGTTTAATGCGCTGACGCGTTAAACTTTTTTTCGTTGATGCGCGAGATAGTCGACCAGGAGATATTCTCCGAGCCGATCGGGGCGGGTGTAAAAGGCACGGCCCTTATTGATGCGGGTTAGGTCGTCGACGAAGCCGCGTAAAATCGCGCTATCGTCGAGCATGAAAGTATTGATGGTGATGCCTTTGCGCGTAATGCGCTCGACTTCTTTTAAAGTTTCTTCCGCGGCGCGCTGGCTGATGCCGCCGAAGCTCAACGGCCATTCGCAATAAAGCCTTCCCTGGCGGCAATAAGCGGTCGGCTGCCCGTCGGTGATGACGATCATTTGCTGGTTGGCGCTGGGTTTTTTGCCGAGCATTTCGGTCGCCAAATGCAAGCCATCCTGCAAATTGGTAAAGGGATCGCCCATGTTCCAGGTTGCCTGCGGCAAATCTTTCGCCTTGAGCTCAACGGCGCGGGTAAAGAAACCGACGATGCCGAAATAATCGCGCGGATGAAGCGAACGCACCAGACTCTCCATCGCCAATGCGACTTTTTTCGCCGCGGCAAAACGGCCTTCCCAACTCATCGACCAGCTCATGTCCAAAAGCAGCACGGTCGCCGCGCGGGTATTGTACTCCGACTCATACACCGCAAAATCACTTGGGCTAATCCGTACCGGCACGCCGCCGCCGCGCAGCAGACCATTCTTGAGCGTCTGAATCATGTTGATGTGAAACGGATCGCCTTGCACATAGGGCCGGCTGGTTTCGAGGATCATCTCCTGGCTGCCGCGATTGCGCGTCGTATGTCGTCCCATGCCGTCGCGGCGCAACTGCCGGTAGATGTCGCGCAGCGCAAGATGGCCGACCCGGCGCACGCCCTTGGGCGTCAAATCGAAGCGCTCGCCTTGCTCGAGAACGTAACCGCCCTCTTCGAGCAGCGATTGCATGCGCATCACGCCTTCGAAGTCCTGCTTGGGATCGCCGCCGAGAAGTTTTTCCAGCAACTCCTTGTCGACGTCCCTGAGTTGCATGCTGGAAAGCTGCGATTCCAGCTTGCGTAGATCCTCCATCCGCTCCATGAGCTCTTGCGATTGCTGAAATTCGACCGGCGTCTGACCGCGAAACAGGCTGCCTTCGCGGCGCAGCCAGTTTTCCAGTTTGCGGATTTGCTCGAGCTGCATCACCAATTGCTGAAAATCTTTTTCCGCCTCGGCGTTTTCGAACGAGTAAGAAGTAAGCTTTTCGATGGCTTCGCTGGTTTTGCCCGGCAGATCGTTGAGAAATTGTTTCTTATCCTGGACGTCGTTTCCCGTTTGATCCATCTCTTCGAGGGTCTGGCGCTCCTGATCGACGACAGAATCGAGCTGGTCCTGCACCTCATCCATCGCCGATTGCAGGCGGTACTCGTCATAGAGCTTGCGCATCTCGCGCGCCACTTGCGACAAGAGATCTTCGAGCCCTTTGGTTTGCTTCTCGCCGTCTTTAATGCCCTTCTGCATCAAACGGCGCATCGCTTGCTGCAGATCGCCGGTGTCGTTCATGTAGTCGTTCAATTGATCGAATACGGAATCGGCATCGAGCGAATCCCGCTTTCGACCATCCCAGCGGCTGTAACGGATATGAACCATTGGCTGCGCTTAAAGAGCCTTGTTCAGAAGAATGGAAAGGCTACTTGCCGTACGTGACTCGGCCACCCTCCATCTCTTTGTTGAGCTTCTGGTGCAGATGGAGCCCTTCGAGGACAAATTCGGTTGCGGACGCCATCAGCTCCGGCGATTCTGAAATGGCGAGGGTTTTGATTGCCTCTTTCAAGCCGGGAATCTCCTTGATGCCTTCCAGATAATCTTGCGATGCCATTTGATCGGAAACTTCGACACCCCAACCGGAATTGAAATATTCGACAACTTTCTGCAGCGAGTTGAGACTGAAGTATTGATCGAAAACTTTGATAATCGATCGATTGATCAGCTTCTCGACCAGCTCATCCTCCTTCTTGTCCTCGCCGACGTACTCCATTTCGATTTTGCCGTTGGTCGAGGCCAAGATCGCGTGCAAATCGCTGACTGCGCGGCACGACTTCGTTTTCCTTGCAGCGCAGCGAGCGCTTTTCGGCATTGCTGATCAAACTTTCGTAATTGTTGATCGTGACGCGTACGCTGACGCCCGAGGACTGATTGATTTCGTTCGACTTGCGCGCCTCGAAAGTGAGATGGCCGAGGATCTCCTTCATGAAGCGCGGCACGTCGACTTTGCGGCTGCGCTGGTTTGTCGGCGCCGACTCCTGCTCCATGATGCCGAGTTCGTCTTCGATCTTTTTCGGATAATGGGTGCGAATCTGCACGTCGAAGCGGTCCTTGAGCGGCGTGATGATCCGGCCGCGGCTAGTGTAATCCTCCGGATTGGCGCTGGCGACGATGATGACGTCGAGAGGCAAGCGAATCTTGTAACCTTTGATCTGCACGTCTTTTTCTTCCATCAGGTTGAACAAACCGACTTGCACCTTTTCCGTCAAATCGGGCAGCTCGTTGATGGCAAAGACGCCGCGATTGGTGCGCGGCACCAAGCCGTAGTGGATGGTTTCTTCGTCCGCGAGATAACGGCCCTCGGCAACTTTGATCGGGTCGATTTCGCCGACGAGATCGGCGATCGACACGTCCGGAGTCGCCAATTTTTCCCCGTAGCGATGATCGCGATCGACCCATTGCAGCGGCAGTGCGTCGCCAAGCTCGGCCGCTTTCTTGCGGCAGGGCGCGGCAAATCGGATTGTAAGGATTATCATTGATCTCGCAGCCATGAACGATCGGGATGCGTTCGTCGAGCAAGCTGAGCAAACCGCGAATTATGCGCGACTTGCCCTGGCCCCGCTCGCCTAGGAAGACCATGTGATGGCCGGAGAGTATGGCGTTTTCGATTTCCGGGATAACCGTTTCGTCATAACCGACGATGCCCGGTAGAATCCGTTCGCCGCTTTCCAGGTGACGCACGAGATTCTTACGCATTTCCTCGCGCACCGGTAAAACTTTCACACCGCTTTTTTTGAGTTCACCTAATGTTTTTGCCTCGCTCACGTGCTCTGGCCTCCCCTTAAAGATATTGATTCTCAAGCTTGCGCCGATTTTACCACCCATCTTACATCAAATTATCATGTTTCAGCTATCAGATTAACCGACAAGCTCGCGAAAGAATGGTTGCAAGCGGTCATAACTATCGAGCAAATGCTGTGGCATCACACGCGTCTCGGCGATGACGGGCATAAAATTGGTATCCCCTTCCCAGCGCGGCACGATGTGCCAATGCAGATGATCCTCGATCCCAGCGCCGGCGCACTTGCCGAGATTCATCCCCAAGTTGATGCCGCCGGGATGAAACGCGCTGCGAACGATCTCGATGGAGCGGCGTAATGCTTCGTTGAGATCGATAAATTCCTCGCTCGGTAACTTGTCGGGATTATTTTCGTGACGCTTGGGAGCCAGCAACAGGTGTCCGTTGTTATAGGGATACTTGTTCATCATGACGACCGAGTGGCTGGTTTGGGCTAGCACCAGCGCAGCTCTTTGGTCGTCTTGGCGATAGAGGGTGCAGAAAATACAGCCCGCATCCTTGGCGTCGTCATTGATATAGGCCATCCGCCAAGGCGCCCAAAGCTGTTTCACTCATCCTCTCCGTCTTCGCTCGGATCGTAAGGCTTGCCGTCGACGCGCAAACGCAGCTCTTTGCCGACTTTGAAGAACGGCACTTTTTTGGCGGCGACCGAAACTAACGCGCCGCTCTTGGGATTGCGCCCCTGGCGCGCGCGCCGATGCTTGACGACGAAGCTGCCAAAACCGCGAATCTCGATGCGGTCTCCTTGAGCCAACGCGTCGACCATCGAATCGAAAATCGCATTAATGATGACCTCCGAATCCCGCCGCGACAGATGAGGAAACCTTTTGTTGACCTCATCGATTAAATCCCTTTTCGTCATATCATCGCCCTCACAACCGTAGAAGATAATTTCAAATGGATCTGATTAAAGATGACGGCGCGCGCTATTGAAGGAGCGCCGGTGACCACTCGTATCGGAGCCAACCGCGATCGGTTCCCGGCAGTCGACGGCCAAATACCCCCATGAACATGCGCTCCCACCAGCGCTCTTGTTCCGGACGGGAATAATAAACCGCGGGCTCGCCTTCGAGTCCCGCGCGTCTGGCCGCCAGCTCGATGGCATCTTCCAAGGTGCCAAACTGATCAATCAACCCTAGGTCCTTTGCTTGCGCGCCGGAATACACTCGGCCGTCGGCAAGCTTGCGTACCTGACCCTCGTTCATGCCTCTGCCTTTGGCCACGGCGGCGACAAACTGACTGTGGACGTTGTCCACCAGCGATTGAAGAATCTCCCGTCCTTCCGGCGAAATAGCTTGAAAGGGCGAGCCGAGGTCCTTATTCGCGCCACTTTTGATGTTGAGTCCTTTGACGCCGACTTTTTTCATCAACTCTTCCAGGTTGGTGAGTTGCATGATCACGCCGATCGACCCGGTCAACGTGCCGGGATTGGCGACGATCTTGTCGCACGCGGCCGCGATGTAGTAGCCGCCCGAGGTCGCCATGCCGCCCATAGAGGCGATAAACGGTTTTTGCTTTTTCGATCGTTGAATCTCTTCGAAGATCTCCTGGGTCGGCGCCACGGCGCCGCCGGGCGAGTCGATCCGAACCACCACGGCCTTCACCCATGGCATTTCTTTGAGGCGCTTCAACTCGATGAGCACGCTCCGAGAGTCGTCGATCGCGCCATCGATTTGCAGAACGCCGACGCCGTCACCGGAAAAAAGCGACAACGCTTTGGAATCCCCGCCGGTGATGTAGGCGTAAAAGAAAACTCCGGTAAAGACCACCAGGATAAAAACGAACAACAATCCAAGCCCGCGCAATATAGAAAATTTCTTGGTCATAAGCTTAGCCGAAACTAGCCGCGGCCTTTGCGGCCGCTCTGGGCGTCATCATCTTTATCCAGCCGCAGTTCGTCGCCCAAGAGCGACTCGAAGGAAAATCGCGAGCCCTCTTTTTCGCGCTTCAAATAGCTTTCCATTTCTTGGCGCTCTTCCGTGCGGCGCAGCGCCCGGACGCTGAGCCCGATCTTACGATCGCCAGGATCGATGCTGACAACCTCGGCTTCGACTTCGTCACCGACCTTGAACAAGCTCGATGGCTTGTCGACTCGTTCGGTGCTGAGCTGGGAAACGTGAATCAGCCCTTCGACGCCCTCTTCGATGCGCACAAAAACACCGAAGTCCGGCACGCTCGTCACCTGGCCTTTGATTTTGGAGCCCACTGGATGGCGGTCGGCGACGACCTTCCAGGGATCGGGTGCAAGCTGTTTGATACCAAGTGAAAATCGCTCGTTTTCAACGTTGACGCCAAGAACTTTGGCCTCGACGATATCGCCTTTTTTAAACAACTCGGAGGGATGCTTGAGTTTCTTGGTCCAATGCAGATCCGAGATATGCACGAGACCGTCGATGCCCTCTTCGATACCGACGAAGATGCCAAAGTCGGTAATATTGCGCACCGGTCCCTTGACGATGCTGCCGACAGGATATTTTTCTCTGGCCGCCTCCCAAGGATTGGCCATAATCTGCTTGAGGCCTAGGGAGATTCTCCGGTGTCCCGGATCGACGTTCAAAACCACCACCTCGACCTCCTGGCCGACCTGGAGAAGTTTCGACGGGTGCGTCACCTTGCGCGTCCACGACATCTCGGAAATGTGCACCAAGCCTTCGATACCGCTTTCCAACTCCACGAAGGCGCCGTAATCCATCAGGCTGATCACCTTGCCCTGCACACGCGCTCCGATCGGATACTTTTCCGCCACGGTGTGCCATGGGTCGGGAGTGAGCTGTTTCATGCCCAAGGAGATACGTTCCTTCTCCGTGTCGAATTTGAGCACGACGACTTGGATTTTAGCGCCGACCTCGACGATTTCGGAGGGATGATTGATCCGTCCCCAGGACATGTCGCTGATATGGAGAATACCGTCGATGCCGCCGAGATCGACGAAGGCGCCGTAACCCGTAATGTTTTTAACTGTGCCTTCGAGAATGACGCCCTCTTCCAATACTTTGAGAATATCCTTCTTTAGTGTTTCCCGTTCTTTCTCGAGTAGAGCTCGGCGCGAAACGACGACATTACCGCGCGCTCGGTTAAACTTGAGAATGGCAAAGCGATCAGTCGTGCCGATGAAGCGGTCGAGATTGCGGCTCGGGCGAATATCCACGTGCGAACCGGGCAGAAACGCGGGCACACCGACATCGACCTTGAAGCCGCCTTTGACCTTGCCGACGATATGACCCTCGATACCTTGTTCTTCGTTGAATGCCTTCTCCAGGTCCTCCCAGACTTTGAGATTCTCCGCTCGTTGGCGCGACAACACGATGCCGCCGCCCTCGCCTTCAGAAGAGTCGAAATAAACATCGACGTCATCGCCGACCTTGACTTGCACATTTCCTTGCCGGTCAGTGAATTCCTGGATGGGAATCTGCCCTTCGGATTTGTAGCCGACATCGATCAGCACATGAGTCGCCGTGATACCAACCACCCTGCCTTTGACGACCCCGCCGGGCTTGACTGTGCGCAGGCTCTCTTCAAACATCGCTTCGAATTCGCTGGCACCGCCTGCCGCTGTGCCTTGCCTTTGTTCATCCTGTTCAGCCATGCAAACTAACTCCGATCTATTTGATTTTCTCTTGTCTTCGTACGAATGTGCGCCAACACTCGCGCCGTCACCTGATCGGCATCGAAGCTCGATGAATCGATCATTAGAGCGTCATCCGCTTGGAGCAGCGGCGCCAGATCTCTTTCGCTGTCTCGTTTGTCGCGCTCCTCGATTTCGCGCAAGGTCTCCGTCAGGTCCACGGACTGACCGGCGCCCTGCAACTCGGCAAAGCGCCGCCGCGCACGCTCGGCAGCGGAAGCCTGTAAAAAAATCTTGACTTCCGCCTGAGGAAAAACCACTGTGCCGATATCGCGCCCTTCGGCGACAATGCTGCCGCGCCGGGCCATGTCACGCTGCAATTCGAGCAAGCGCGCGCGCACGGCTCCCAAGGCCGAGGCCTTGGACGCCATCTGGCTCACCTGCGGCGTGCGAATCTCGGCGGCGACGTCCGCGCCGTCCAGCAAAACTTGAAGCGCGCCGCTCGACTTGCCGCAAATCGATCGTGGTCGATCCGATCAATCGAGCCATGCTCGCATCATCCGCCAAATCAACTCCTTCACGCAAGACCTTGAGAGCCAGTGCCCGGTACATCGCGCCGGTGTCCACGTAGATAAAGCCAAGCTCTTTCGCCAGGCGTTTTGCCAATGTACTCTTGCCGGCCCCGGACGGTCCATCGATGGCGATGATCAACCGTCCTCCCTCGTCGCGCCGACTATCACAAGTCTCATCCCCTAATGCAAACAAATTTTCCCCAGTAAATCAAAAAAGCCGGGGAACGATATATCCACGCAAGCGGCATCGTCAATCGCGACGCCAGACGCACTGGACAGAGCGGCGATCGCGAACGACATGGCGACCCGATGATCGCCGTAACTTTTGACCACGCCGCCCCGAAAACCCTTGCCGCCGTGGATGGTCATGCCGTCCTCGCGCTCTTCGACTTCGATGCCGAGAGCGCGCAGGCCCGCTGTCATGGCAGCGATGCGATCGGACTCTTTGTAGCGCAATTCTTTTATATCCGAAAAAATCGTCTCGCCCTCGGCCACCGCCGCTGCCACTGCGAGGACCGGATATTCATCGATCGTCCGCGCCACGAGGTCCGCTCCAATATTCACGCCTTTTAACGCTCCGCCGCGCAACGCGCAGATCCGCGACCCGCTCGCCGGCCTCGGCGCGTTCGTTGAAACATTCGAGCGACGCGCCCATGCGCCGCAAAACATCGATGACGCCGTCGCGCGTCGGATTGCAGCCGACGTTGCGGATCGTCAGATCCGACCGCGGAATCATCGCCGCAGCAACGAGAAAAAACGCCGCTGAAGAAATGTCCCCCGGGATGCGCACGTCTTGGCCCGAAAGGTCCTGCCCGCCGCGCAACCGTAATAGTCGAACCATCAACCGTAACTTGTGCGCCAAAACCGCGCAGCATGACCTCGGTATGATCGCGGGATTTTTGCGGCTCTTCCAACGTCGTCGCACCCGCAGCCTGCAGCGCCGCCAACAATATTGCCGACTTCACTTGAGCGCTCGCTACCGGCATAGCGGTAGTGAATGCCGTGCAGACCGCCGCCGGCAATCTCCAGTGGCGCCAGGCCGTTGCCCGTTTTGCTGCGGATCTCTCGCGCCCATCAAGCCCAGCGGATCGATGATGCGTTGCATCGGGCGCTGGCGCAACGACGAATCGCCATCTAATTTGCTCTTAAAGGGTTGCCCCGCCAAGAGCCCGGACAATAGCCGCATCGTCGTGCCGGAATTGCCGCAATCGACAGGCTTGCCGGGCGCGCAGAGTCCATCCCAACCTTTTCCATCCACGCATAAGCCGTCGCCGTCGCGAAATATTTCGACGCCCATTTGGCGAAAGGCCCTGACCGTGCGCGAGTTGTCATCGCCGCCTGAAAGGTTAAAGATCCGGCTTCTGCCATGCGCGACGCTGCCGAGGATGACCGCGCGATGCGCGATCGATTTGTCCCCCGGCACGGTGATATCGCCTTGCAACGGGTGGTCAATAGGTTCGATGCGTTTCATGATCCAACGTTAAGGGATCTCGCTCCGTATCTCGTAAGCCCGAGTAAACTCTTTTTCCAGCCGCGCGCCCGCGCCGTCTTCAATCCAACGATGCAGTCGCTCCAGATAATGAATGTAATCGCCCAGGGATCTGCCGAGTGCTTGGCGGTTCATCAAACAAATATCGCGCCATAGCTCGGGGCGGCTCGAAGCGATACGCGTGAAATCTTTGAAACCACCGGCGCAGTATTTCTTCAACTCGATACCGTCCAGCGGCGTGCGTTCGAGGGCGTTCACCAAAGCATACACCAAAACATGGGGCAAATGACTGATCACGCCAAGCAGACGATCGTGCGTGCGTGGATCCATGATCTCGACTTCGGCGCCGACTTTTTTCCAGAGCGCCGCGATTTTTTCCAGCGCCTGCCGATCGGTCCGACGGGTCGGCGTGAGAATACAACGATGGCGCACGAAGAGATCGCGGCGAGCCGCTTGAGCACCCCACTGCTCGCTGCCCGCGATCGGATGGCCGGCAACGAAATAAATGTCTTTGGGCAAGAGACGCTCCATGCCGCGCACGATCTCGCCTTTCACGCTGCCCACGTCGCTGATGACGCACCCCGGCTCGAGCTTTGGAAGAAAGGTTTTGGTGAGAGGAACGATCGTTTCCACCGGCGTGCCCATCATCAGGAAATCGACGCCGGTAGGAAATTCTTCGCCGCCTAAAAAATAGCTGTCGATGATGCCGTTTTTCTTGGCGAGGCGAAGATTGCCTTCACCGCGGCCGTAGCCGACGATCTCTTTGACGAGCTTATGGCGGCGCAGATCCAAGGCCAGGGATCCGCAGATCAGTCCCACTCCCGCTATCACCATCTTTTGAAACATCACGGCCATTCGATATCTCTGTCCTGAGCTTCCTGGCTCAAAAAGTTTTGATCACCTTTTCCAGGGCGGCGATAAATTTTTCGTTCTCCGCCATCGTTCCCACCGTCACCCGAACATGCTCGGGAAACTGATAGCCGGCCATGGGCCGGACGATGACGCCCTGGCTGAGCAGTCGATTGAATACTTCTTGCCCTTTGCCCACGCGCACCAAGATGAAATTGGCGCATGTCGGCACGAACTCCAATCCGAGTCTGGTGAATTCTTTTTGCAGGTAATCGATCCCTTGGCGGTTCACCGCTAAGCTGCGGCGCACATGCTCGGCATCATCGAGCGCCGCCAAAGCCGCCCACTGCGCCGGCGCGTTCACGTTGAACGGCTGGCGCACCCGCTGCATCATAGCGATCAATTCCTTCGCGCCGACGCCGTAGCCGATGCGCAAGCCCGCCAACCCGTACAATTTCGAAAAGGTGCGCAACGTTAAAATCGCCCGGTCCGCCGCGTGATATTCGAGCGAGTTCGGGTAGCCGGCGTCTTCCACGTATTCGAAATAAGCTTCGTCGACCAGTAGCAGCACATCGCGCGATATTTTGTCGAGAAAACGCTCCCACTCTTCGCGCCGGTAGATCGTTCCGGTCGGATTATTTGGATTGGCGAGCAACACCAGTTTGGTCTGCGGCGTGATCGCAGCGCCGATGGCCGCCAGATCGTGCGTGTAATCGCGCAGCGCTACCGCCTTGGCTTTACCGCCCGTTGCTTGGACCACCAGGTTGTAAACCACGAAAGCTTGGCGCGCCATCACCGCCTCGTCGCCGGCGCGCATGAATGTGCGCACGGCCAATTCGATGATTTCATTGGAGCCGTTGCCAAAAATGAGACTTTCCGGCGCCACGCCGAGTTTTTTCGACAAGCCTTGTTTCAAATAAAAACAATCTCCATCCGGATAGAGATGCAACTGAGCCATCTTGTCGCGGATCGCGGCCAACGCCTTGGGCGACGGGCCCAGCGGATTTTCATTGGAAGCGAGTTTCACCGAGTCGGAGATGCCGTACTCGCGCTCGACTTCTTCGATCGGCTTGCCCGGCTCGTACGGGATCAACGAGCGAATGTATTCCGGCACTTGATCGACGATTTTCATTTGCCGCTCGGATAGGACCCCAAGATTTTCAGAAACAGGCAATTCTTCTCTAATCCGGCGATCGCTTTTTTTACCGCGCTCTGCTCGCGGTGGCCGCGCATATCGAGAAAAAACAGATATTCCCACGGTTTGTTTTTGATCGGCCGTGATTCGATTTTGGTCAGGTTAATACGGCTGCGCGCAAAAGGTTGCAGCATCTGATGCAGCACGCCCGGTTTGTCTTGGACGGAAAATACCAATGACGTCTTGTCGTCCCTGCTCGGCTTCGTGCGCATCTTACCGATCACCACAAAGCGAGTAATATTATTGCTCTGGTCCTCGATATTGGCCGCGACTGTTTGCAGATTGTAAACTTCCTTGGCCATGGCGCTTGAAATCGCCGCCAAGGAGCCGTCTTTCGCGGCCTTCATCGCGGCGTGGGCGGTGCTCGCGACTTCGTCGACCGGGATCGAAGGGAAGCGCCGCGCCAACCATCCCGCGGCACTGCGCCAATGCCTGAGGATGGGAAATAATTCGCTGCACGTCAGCGTCCTTTGCCCGAGCGGGAAAGCAAATTGTGATGAATGTCCAAATATATTTCCGCGCAAATCTGCAAGTCGGAATCGACCAGTAAATCAAAAGTATGCGTGACCGCGCCTTCGGTCGAGTTCTCGATCGGCACCACGCCGAAGGTCGCTCTGCCCTGGCTGACTTCCTGAAAGACTTCCGGGATGCTGGCCGTCGATCGCAGGTCGGCTGAGGAACCGAATTTCTCTCGAGCGGCCAGATGGGTATAAGTTGCTTCGGCTCCGAAGAAAGCCACGCGCAACGGCTCTTCCAGCGAACGACAACCGGAAATGATTTCCCGAAAAACCGCCGCGACGACTTGCGCTGAGAGGGGCCCGCGATTTAAATCACGGACCCTTTGGAGAATTTCTTTCTCCCGATGGGGGACGTAAACCTCTTGACTGCTT
This sequence comes from uncultured delta proteobacterium, assembly GCA_963755715.1. Lineage (GTDB taxonomy): Bacteria > Desulfobacterota > Binatia > UBA9968 > UBA9968 > DP-20. Next base: position 95,019 of record CAVWLW010000025.1, on the reverse strand, counting down.
AGGCTCTTGGTTTGGCCAATCCTCTGCGCCAGAGAAGCCCGATCATTTAGCAGGTTAACGACTTTAGCATCAATTTGATCGATTTTTTGTCTAAGAACATCGACCGACTCATTACGACTCAATGACAACCTCGCCCGGCGCGGACCAACAAGGCTGAATGCCTTGGCGCCATCCACGTAACCTAGCTTAACAACTAGAGAATTGCAAATATTGGCGCCGCCTAGCCTTGACTGCCATCGGTTTCTGCCGGTATTTGTTTGAAGGTCATGCGCGAAATCGCCCTGCCGAACAATGAGACGGTCAAAAAGCTCGAGAACTTCCTAAAAAAACAGTTCCCAATCGGTTACGTTCGAAAGCTGTTTCGAAAAAATAGCGTGCGCCTCAACGGCCGGCGCGCCAAGCCTGAGGACTTAGTCCGGGCTGGTGACCGGATCCAGCTTTATATCGATTTCGAAAAGCCTGCCGAAACGTTCAAGCCACGCCCCGCTCTGACAAAGCTCGATATCATTTACGAAGACAATGCGCTGCTCGTGCTCAACAAGCGCGCAGGCATTGCGGTGCACGAAGGCAAAACCGTCAGCAAAAAAGAATCGGTGCTCGGGATTCTGGAAACCCAGTATCGCGACCGAGGCATAAAACCGCAGCTCGTGCATCGCCTCGACAAAGATACCTCGGGGTTACTGTTGGTTGCGAAGAATCCGGAGAGCGCCAAAGAACTGGAAAGCTGCTTCGAAACCGGCGCGGTCGAAAAAGAATATCTCTGCCTGCTCGTCGGGCGGCTACCGAATAACGAAGGCAAAATCGACTTCCCGCTTGCCGGGGCGAGGAGGTAATCCCGTGCGCGCGCTCACGCGCTATCGCGTCGTCAAAAAATTCTCCGAAGTCACTCTCGTGCGCGCCGCCATCGAGACCGGCCGCCTGCACCAAATCCGTCTACACTTCGCCAAGCTCGGCTACCCGGTCGTCATGGACGACCAGCACGGCGATTTCGGTTTCAATAAACGGTTTCGCAAAGCATACGGATTGAAGCGCCAGTTTCTGCACGCGGAAATACTGAAGATCAAGACTGAAGGAAAGCCGCGAGAATGGACAGCGCCGCTGGCGAAAGATTTGGGGAAAATTTTGCGATTGCTAGCGGCGCAGAACAATTGATGCTTACCGATCGACGAAGGCTCACAACTTCCGCACCAACATGATTCCATCCCTGACCGGCAACAGCACGTTCTCCACCCGCGGGATCGTTGCGGATGCGTTTGTTGAGTGCGTCGACGGCTTGGCTCGGTCTGTCTTGCGGATCGAGGACTCTCCCGCCGCGCAGCATATTGTCCAAAATGATTAGGCCGCGCGGACGAACCAGCTCCATGCAACGATCATAATAGGCGCCGTAGTTTTCTTTGTCGGCGTCGATGAAGCAGAGGTCGAAAATGCCGTGCATCAGTTTCAGCGAATCGAGCGCCGGACCAAGTCTTATTTCTATCTTGTGGCCGTGCGGGCTCTCGGCAAAGTAGCGCTTGGCGATTTCAGTCGTTTCGGGATTGATCTCGCAGGTAACGATGCGGCCGTCCTTCGGCAATGCCTCGGCCCATGCCAGCGTGCTGTAACCGGTGAACATGCCGATCTCGAGGATGCGCCGCGCCCCGGTCAAGGTGGCCAACATTTTCAAGAATTGCCCTTCGACCGGTCCCACCATCATGCCAGGACTGTGCGTTTTCGCATAGGTCTCCACCCATAGTTTGTCGTGCAATTCGGATAACGGCTTGCTGTAGCGCTCCGTATAATCTTCGATCCCTATCGGCCGTACGTCGAGCATCTCTCCATCCCTGCTTGGATCACCACGAAGCGCGCGAAGGACACGAAGATGTCATCGGGCTAATCCTTCGTGCTCGTCGTGGCCTTCGTGGTCAATTCAAAAACATCACTAACCTAATCCATTTGTCAAATAAGCAACTTTCAATCTCTACGGCCCTGTCAACCGCATGCCGCCGTCCACGGGAAGAATTGCCGCCGTGACCATCGAGGCTTCGTCCGAGGCGAGATACAATGCCGCGTATGCAACGTCTTCCGGCTCACCGATGCGGCCGATCGGCACTCTGGTTTTGTAGCGCGCTAGCTTTTCGGGGGTCGATGTATCCACCATTGGCGTCCGCGTCGGCCCGGGACAGATACAATTGACGCGGATTTTATCCTTGGCGTGGTCCATCGCCATCGCTTCGGTCAAACGAACCATGCCGCCTTTCGAGGCGCAGTATGCCGCTCGTCCCGATTGACCGAGCATCCCTGAGCGCGCCGCAATGTGAAGAATCACGCCGCCGCCGCGTTTTTTCATCTCGGGGATCGCCAACCGGGATACGATAAACGCGCCTTTCAAATTCACGTCGAGCGTGCGGTCCCAATCGTCTTCGGAAATATCGGTAATGCTGCCGTTGGTGCGCACGCCGCCGCTGTTGACGACGATGTCGATACCGCCCAATTGCCGGACGGTTTCAGCGATCATGGTTTTCATTTGCGCCGAGTGGGAAACGTCGCCCGGCCAATAGAGCGCCCTACCGCCGACCTTTTCGACCATCGCAACTGTCTCGCGACCTTTCGCTTCGGTCGGCGATGTTCCTGCCACCGCCGCACCCTCTTTGGCAAACATGACGCGCTATTGCTTGCCCCAATCCCGATCCGAATCCCGTGATAAATGCGACTTTCCCTTTGAGCTTCATCACCAAGCCCCTTCCTCTAAAGCGAAATGACTAAAAAATGCAAAGTTGACTCGCTTCCGCCTCGTTGTTACCTTTAGAAAACAATCACGGAAGGATTTCAAGTGCATGGCCGAAACCAACGATCACAGAGTGCCCGTCACCGTTCTTACCGGTTTTCTCGGCGCCGGCAAGACGACGTTGCTTAACCGAATACTGACGGCCGACCACGGCCGGCGCGTCGCGGTGATCGTCAACGAGTTCGGCGAAGTCGGCATCGATCACCACCTGCTGATATCTTCCGACCAGGAAATCGTCGAGATGAGCAACGGCTGCATCTGCTGCACCGTGCGCGGCGACCTGCTGCGCAGCCTATTTCAGCTGCTCGAGCACCGGGACAAATTCGACACGTTAATGATCGAGACCACCGGTCTTGCCGATCCCGCACCGGTGGTGCAGAGCTTTTTCGTCGACGAGCGGATCAAGCACGAGTATCAGCTCAATGGCGTCGTGACCGTGGTCGACGCCAAACATATCTTTCAACAACTGGGCAACTCGCCGGAGGCGAAAGAGCAAATCGCTTTCGCCGACATGGTCTTGCTCAACAAAACCGATCTGATCAATCCAGAAGACCTGCCCGAGCTGGAATTTAAGCTGCGCAACTTGAACGGCGCCGCGCGTGTTTGCCAGACGCGCAATTCCGACGTCGACATCGCCACGGTCCTGGATCTACGCAGTCTCGATATCGAAGTCAGAGCGGAGAAACACGATCACAATCACAAACACACCGAAGATATCGAAACGGTGGCAATCTCCACGGCCGGAGATCTAGACGGTTTAAAGCTGAGCCATTGGTTTCGCGAGCTGCTCGCCGAATTCGGCGAGCGGATCATGCGCATGAAGGGAATTTTAAACCTGCGCAAAGACCCCGATCAGTTTGTCTTTCAAGGCGTGCACATGCTGTTCGAAGGTCGTCCAGGCCGCGCGTGGGCCGACGAAGAGGAACGCCTCAATCGCCTCGTGTTCATCGGCCGCAACCTGGACAAGGAGAAAATCACTCAAGGTTTTCTCAACTGCATTACGACCGGAAACGGCGCCTCCTCTTCGGAGGAAGTCGACCCTTTCGGCCGCAAGCAAGACGTTTCCAATTTTACCCTCGATCAAATCCGCTACTGGGTGCAAACGATCTTGACCTTCCCGCCCGACGCACCGATCGTCGTCAAAGAAGTTCCGTGCGTGAAGGCCGGCTGCCCGCCGGTGGAAACGGCGATCATGGTATTTCTCAAGAACGAACCGCCGCGCACTTTCAAAATCCTGGCGCGGATCAACGAAGTCACCTTCGATCATGTCTACAATCTAATCGAGAACCCGCTGCCCTGCTGCTAGGAGAGTTTCGGGTCTTGGGTTTCGAAAATTTCCTTGAGAAACTCCGCCGCGCGAATTTCATTGGCCGGCGGATTAGTCGTATCGCTCTGGATGTAACACTTAGGAGCGATACGGCTCCGCTTTCGATGCTTTCCAGTTGAATGTCGAATCTGCGCCGCAAGCCCGCGGTGAAAAATCAGCGAACAGCGGCAGCATAAGCATCACGAGTGTGACGGCGCGAATGACTACTTTCTAGAAACTCCATTGTCTTCCCGTCAAAGCGAACGCTCTAAAAACCGTCGCGCTGCGCTGAGAATCTCACCTTGTTGTTTTTCCGGATGATACCAATGAATGTCCGTGTCGGCGCGATACCAGGTAAGCTGGCGCTTGGCGAGCCGTCGCGTTTCCTGTTTCATTTCCTCGAGCGCTTCAACAACGGTTTTTGCGCCCTGCAACACTTCGCCTATTTGACGGTAGCCGACACTGCGCAACTGTTTTAGCTCCAGGCTATAACCGCGCGAGATCAAGCCACGGACTTCATCCAGTAAGCCCGCTTCCAGCATTTGCTCGCTGCGCCGATTGATCAAATCGTAAAGCTCGGCGCGCTCGCGCAGCAAACCGATCTTCAACACTTCGAAGGGCTCTTCTTGAAACGCATGCTCTTTCTGCCAGGCGCTAATCGGCTTGCCGGTGATGCGATAGACTTCCAAGGCTCGAATGATACGCTGGCGGTCGTTCGGATGGATCGACGACAAGACGCTGGCATCGATCTCGACTAAACGCTGATACACCGCCGCCAAACCGTTTTCGTTGATCTCTTGCTCCAACCTTCGGCGCAGGTCCGGATCCTGACCGGGGCCTGTAAACAGACCGTGGGTCAATGCTTTGAGATAAAGCCCAGTGCCACCGCAGATCAGCGCGTTTTTGCCGCGCTTTTGAATGTCATCGATCGCCGCGGTTGCAAGCTGTCGATAAAATGCGGCGTTAAATTCTTCATCGGGATCCACGATATCGATCAAATGATGGCGCACACGCTGTTGATCGTCCATCGACGGCTTGCCAGTGCCGATATCCATGTGACGATATACTTGCTGCGAATCGGCATTGACGATCTCGCTGTTGATGCTCTGCGCCAGCTGTAAGGCAACCTCGGATTTGCCCACAGCCGTCGGTCCGAGCACGATCACCAGCTTGGGCTTCATCGAATCTTGTGGAGAAAATCTTTTTTCAAAGGTTAATAGGAACTCGGAAACCCTGCATGCAGCGACTTCACGTAGCTAGAAACTAAACCACGCGCTTGAACATTCGCTCCAGTTCGTCGCGGCTGATCTCGATCAGCACCGGTCGGCCGTGCGGGCACTGCGTGGCGAAATCGATTTGATCCAAATCGCTGAGCAGAGCCCGCATCTCGTCCATTTCGAGCATGCGATTGGCGCGGATCACGCTGTGACAAGCGATCGTCGCGAGACGGTCTTCGAGATGCTCGCGCAGTTTGCTCGAGGTATCGACTTCGGCAAGATCGGCGACCATTTGACGCACCACCTGACTGTAATCGCCCTCGGGTAACAAAGCGGGGACGCTATGAATCGCATAGGCGTCCGGGCCAAATGGTTCCAGATCGAAACCGAAGCGCCGGAGAACATCGAGTTTTTGCTCCAACAGCATCATTTCGCCGGCACTGAGCCGAACCGTCTGCGGGATCAGGAGGTTTTGCATGGCAACTTTTCCAGCATCCATCTGCCGGCGCAACTTCTCGAAGGCGACCCTTTCGTGCGCGGCATGCTGATCGATCAGCGCTAACCCTTGCGAGGAGGCGCAGACCAGATAGCAACCGAGAATTTGCCCGAGCACGCGCATCGAAGAATAAAATCCCTCTTGAGCCGCGGCCCGCGGTGGTAGCGTAAAAACGTTGCCGTAAGTTGGCGCCGGATTGTCTGGCGCCGTTCTCGCGCTCAAGCCGTAGGGTAACGCCACTTCGCGCACCCCGGAAAACGAACTGGATGAGATCGCTCCACTGCGCGGTCCCGGCTCTTTCGCCTCTTGCCTGAGCGCCTGGCGAATCGCCCGTGCAACCGCTTCGTGAACATCGGACTGGCGGCGAAAACGAACCTCAAATTTCGCTGGATGAACGTTGACGTCGACTTCACCGAAGGGCACATTGAGAAACAACACAACCGCTGGATACTGCCCCTTCATTAGCAAAGTCTCATAGCCCTGGAGCACCGCATGAGTAAGCACTTTGTCGCGCACGTAGCGCCGATTGACAAAAGTGTAGAGATAACGGGCGTTGGGAAAGGATAGGGGCGCGGAGCTCAGAAATCCGTGCGCTGCAAGCTCCCCTTGCCGCCAATCAAAGGCCGCTAAACCCTTGGCAATCTCCCGGCCAAAAACCTGATACAAGCGGTCTTGGCCGTCGTTGACCGATACATAGTCGGCAACCGTGCGGCCATCGTGCTCAAGACGAAAATGCACGCCCGGATACGCCAAGGCCATGCGGTTGACCGCGTCGCAGATATGGCTCAATTCCGTCGCCGGCGCTTTGAGAAACTTCCGGCGCGCCGGGGTGTTAAAAAAAATGTCTTTGATCTCGATCGAAGTCCCGACCGCGGCCGCTGTCGGAAGCATCTCACCTTTCTTTCCGCCCTCGACGCACAGCTTCTGAGCAGTCGGTGCGTTCGGCGAACGGGAAACGACTTGCAACTTGGACACCGAGCCGATGCTCGGCAGAGCCTCGCCGCGAAATCCCAAGGTCGCGATGCGAAACAGATCTTCGTCTACTTTTAGCTTGCTCGTCGCGTGGCGCTCCACGGCAAGATTCAGATCCTCGGGCGCCATGCCTTCGCCATTATCCGACACCCGGATCGACGAAGTGCCGCTCTTTTCGACTGAAATAAAGATTTCCGTCGCACTCGCGTCGAGCGAATTTTCGATTAGCTCCTTGACCGCCGAAGCCGGCCGTTCGACCACTTCACCGGCGGCGATCCGACTGGCCATCTCATCGGAAAGAATTTGGATCTTCACCAGGCAACCTCACTCCTCCGTCGACCATACTTAGCTCGTCGGCGTCGGTCAAGATAAGTTGATCCATTGACATGATTTGCCGGTGCTGGATAATTCAAAATGACTCAACACGGGCGTGTGAGCGAGGAGGTTCCAATGAAAACAAAGGGTTGGTATGTGCTCGTCCTTCTAACTTTCTTAGGTTCGCAGCGCCTCCATGCCGCGCAAAATTCTCCCTTGGTCGAAACGAAAGTCAAAACTCTCGTGGTTGATCCCAATTCTCAGTCCCCGGTGGTTATCCTTGAAACGATAACCGACAAGAAACTGTTGCCGATTTGGATCGCCGGCCCCGAGGCGCGGGCGATCGCCATCGCTCTTGAAAATATAAAAATTCCCCGCCCGCTGACGCACGATCTTATCGGCAATATTCTCCAGGAACTGGACGCGAAGCTGAGGCGGGTTGTGATCGCCGAACTGCGCAATGATACTTACATCGCGTTCCTTTCGGTAGAGTCCAAGGGAAAAGAACTGCAGATCGACAGCCGACCAAGCGACGCCATCGCCATCGCGCTACGCGTGAAAGCACCGATTTTCGTTTCAGCTCAGGTGCTTGCCAAAGCCAAGGCCGTGCCCGTCCAACCGGACCGCGCCGAGCAGACGGAGGCGCGCTTAGGCATCCAAGTACAGGACTTGACACCGGAACTGGCGAATCTTCTCGAAAGTGGCCAACAAAAAGGCGTGGTCGTCGCCGATGTACTACTGGGAGGCATGGCGATGAAAGCAGGCATCCAGCGCGGCGACATCATCACCAAAGCCAACGAGCAGAGCTTGACCTCGGCTAACGATCTTGAAGCTTTGATCCAAGACATGAAATCGCCGGCTCGCATCAAGCTCGAAGTCATAAAAAAAGGCAAGCCGACCACGGTCGTGATCGACTTGCCTTCGTAGTAATAAATCGGTTGTTAGGGCGCCGTTACTTCTTGCCGTTCGTGCCGAACAATTCCGCGCCCCATTTCTTAGCCGTAGCATCGAGCACTTCTTTGCTCGATTCGGCCACGGGTGGAAAGTCTTTTATCCATTCGTAGGGCCGAGTCGCGTCGATGATCGCGCGCGAATTGAAGCCCTTCTTCGTCGGATGGATGACCGGATCAAGCGGTCCGCTCCAGCAGCGGCGCAAGATATCGATATCCTGCTCCGGTTCACAGCGGCTCGACATGGCCCAGATCATATCGTCCGTATTGGACGGATCGATATCATCGTCGACAACCACGACGAAGCGCCCGAGATAGGCGCCGGCGTGACACTGCGAAGCGATGATCGCCGCTTGTTTGGCGTGGCCCGGATAGCGCTGTTTGATCGAGACACACATCATCAAACGGCTGCCGCCGGACACCGTGAGCCAGACACCTTTAACGTCTGGCACACCCGCCTTTTCCATCTCATCCCAAATCAAAGCGGAACGCAGATAGGATCGATACCAGCCAAGCTCTGCCGGCGGTCGGCCCGGAGGTGAGCCGAGGATAATCGGATCGTTGCGGTGGTAGAGGCGCTTCACTTCGACCCACGGCTCCGCGCGCTCCGCGCTGGCATAATAGCCCGTCCACTCGCCGAACGGACCTTCGACTTTCGGGTTATCGAAATGCACGTCGCCTTCGATGACGATCTCCGCGTTCGCCGGAATCGGCAAACCGGAATACTCGCCTTCGATCATCTCAAACGGTTCGCCGCGCAACCCGCCGATGAATTCATACTCCGGGACACCATAAGGTACTTCTATGCTGCCAGCCAAAAAAGTTAAGGGATCGTGACCGAATGACATCGCGATTTTGAAAGGCTTGCCGCTGGCAGCATACTTTTCCCGTTGGATGCGGCCGTGCTTGCCAGGTGAAATGTAAAATCCAAGCTTATTTTTGTCATGGATCATAACCCGGTAGGTGCCGTAATTAACCCAACCTTCGTCGGGGTCGCGCGTAATGTCGACACTGCCCGTACCGATATAGCGGCCTCCGTCTTTGTCATGCCAGAGCGGCGTCGGGAACTTAAACATGTCGATGTCGCCGTCTTTATACACGTTGTCGAAAAGTCCACTTTTCTTGACGAATTTTGCGGGTACCGGTTTGATACTCTTATAATTGTCTTTCCAAATCTTGACGAAATCCATTTTGGTTTCGCCCGCAGGAAGCCCCAGCGTAAGAGCCAATCGCTTGCGCGATGAAAGCGAGTTGGATAGTACGCGATAGCCTTTGGGGTAGCCCTTGATATCTTCGAATAACACGGCCGGGCCGTCTTCTTTATGGGCAACGATCTCGGTGATCGCACCGATCTCCAGGTTCCAGTCGCAGCCCTTTAAGGTCTTGAGCTCGCCCATCTCATCGGCGATTTGGATCCAGTCTCGCAGATCCTGATATTCCATTCGGTCCTCCTAATTAATTTGGCAAAGACTCAAAAAATATAAAGCTTATTGCGCTTCTGACCTTAACGAAATTTTCCAGCCCGGTCAAGTTCGGCGAAATTCGCGAAATTTAATTGAAAACAGCGACTTATCGTGTTACCCAAAGGTGGTGTCCGACAAGCTGAAAAGCGTTGGCGAACTCAGCGAGATCGCGGCCCAGGCCAGAGCAAAGGGCAAAACCGTGGTTTTTACAAACGGCTGCTTCGACCTGCTCCATCGCGGCCATGTGCACATGCTGCGAGAAGCGAAAGGGCAAGGAGACTTGCTGATTGTCGCAATGAACAGCGACTCATCGGTGAAAGCCATAAAAGGACCGAGCCGGCCCATTATGCCCGAGATCGATCGAGTCGAGTTGATCGCCGCGATGGAGATGGTAGACTACGTCGTCGTTTACGACGAGCCTGATCCGTATAATTTGATCGCTGCAATCAAGCCCAACGTTTTGGCCAAAGGCGGAGACTGGAGCCCGGACAAAATTATTGGCGCCGATATCGTTGAGCGGCACGGCGGGCGGGTGGCGGTGATTCCCTACCTGGAAGGATTTTCGACAACGGAGATTATTGAAAGGATAAAAGTTTAAGATGGCGAGGATTTGTAAAATTTGCGGTAAGGGCCGATCCGTCGGCAATAGCGTGAGTCACGCGAACAACAAAAGCAAACGTTCTTGGCGGCCAAACTTGCAGCGCGTGCGCGCCAAGTTTGACGGCCAAGTCAAACGCGCGCTGGTTTGCACCGACTGCATTCACTCGGGCCGCGTGCAAAAAGTCGCCTAGCCATCCGGCGCGCTGATTCAGTGCAGTTCTTCTTTCTGGGCGCGATCTAATTCCACGTTGGCGCCGGTCCTGCCGCGACCCCGAACCGCTTTGTAGACTCCTTTAACCTTCGAGATATTCTGCAGTACGCGCTGCAGGTGCTCGGAATTTTTTATCATCACCTCGAACGTGTTGATGGCGCGGTGACTGGAAAAAGTTCTTATTTGCGCGCGCGCGATATTGGCTTCGGCGCTGGTGATCGCCGAGCTGATCGCCGCCAGCAAGCCGGGCTGATCGACGCAGGTGACTTCGATTTTTACCGGTCGCGGCGCTTGATCGGCCTCCTCCCAACTGACATCGATTTTGCGGTGCGGATCGCTCTCTAAAACCGTCGGACAACCGACCGTGTGCACCGTCACGCCGCGCCCGCGCGTGATAAAACCGACGATATTCTCGCCCGGCAAAGGATGGCAGCAAAAGGCAAAGCGCACTAAGACATCATCGTCGACCCCTTTGACGTGAATGCCCAAACCGCGCTTCTGTTTCGATACCAGACGAAACAACGATTCGAGCGCGCCATCAGCTTTTCTCGGTCCGGCATCGAGTTTTTCCGGTGACATCAGCTTAGCAAGCGCGTGGCGCGTCGTGATGCGCCCGTAGCCGATCGCCGAGAGCAACGTCTCCTCATCCTTCATCCCGAGCTCTTTGGTAAGCCAGGCGACTTTGCCCTCGTTTTGCAGGGTCGCATAATCCAACTGGTAGCGATGCAAATCGCCGTCGAAAATCTCGCGACCTAAAAGCACGCTGCGTTCGCGCTGCTGCATTTTCAGCCAATTGCGGATCTTGGCCTTTGCCCGCGGCGTCTTGACCCACTTGAGCCAGTCGCGCGTCGGTGACTGCTGCTGCGTGGTGATGATCTCCACAGTGTCGCCGCTGCGCAGAATATATTTAAGTGACACCAGCTGGCCGTTGACCCGCGCGCCCGAACAACGGTGCCCCACCTCGGTATGAATCCGGTAGGCAAAATCGATCACAGTAGAGCCTTTGGGGAAATTCAAAAGATCCCCTTTGGGCGTAAACACGTACATCGAGGTAGAGAACAAATCTTCTTTTAAGCTATGCAAAAATTCTTGCGGGTCTTGAAGATTTTCCTGCCACTCGAGCAACTGCCGGAGCCAGGCAAATCTTTGAATGTCGCTGACCTGAAACTCTTCCCCTTCTTTGTAGCGCCAGTGGGCCGCGATACCTTCCTCGGCAACCCGATGCATTTCATGGGTGCGAATCTGAATCTCGATCCGCTCGCCGTAAGGTCCAATCACGCTCGTATGCAGCGATTGATACATATTGAGCTTGGGCAAGGCGATATAGTCCTTGAAACGTCCGGGCACCGGGCGCCATTGGGAATGCACCACGCCGAGCGCTTCGTAACACTCGCGCTGGGTATCGACTAAAATGCGAAAAGCGACTAAATCATAAATCTGATCGTAAAGCAGATTCTGGCTCTCCATTTTCTGATAGATGCTGTAGAAATGTTTGGGCCGCCCCGATACGTCGGCTTCGATGCCTTCCGCTTCGAGCTTCTTGGTAATGATCGAGATCACTTCTTCGGTATATTTTTCCCGGTCGGTTTTTTTCTTCGCGACGTTGCGCTTGAGCTGATAGTAAATCTCCGGGTGCAAATACTTAAGTGACAGGTCTTCGAGTTCGCTCTTGATCCAGGCGATACCGAGCCGGTGCGACAACGGCGCATAGATATCCAGAGTTTCTTGCGCGGTGAGAATTTGTTTTTCCGGCGGCATGTGATCGAGCGTCCGCATGTTGTGCACCCGGTCGGCGAGCTTGATCAGAATCACCCGGACATCTTTCCCCATCGCCAGCAACATCTTGCGGAAGTTCTCAGCCTGTTTTTCTTCGCGGCTGCTGAAATTGGCCCGACCCAATTTCGTGACGCCGTCGACGAGCGCCCCAATCTCGTGGCCGAAAAGGCCTTTGAGCTCATCCAACGTCGTCAAGGTATCTTCGACGGTATCGTGTAACAGCCCGCTGACGACGCTGGGTACATCGAGCTTCAAGTCCGCGATGATGCTGGCAACCGCGAGTGGATGAATGAGATACGGCTCGCCCGACAGCCGTTTTTGACCCTGATGTACTTTGGCGGAAAATTCGTAGGCTTTGCGCAGAAGATCGACGTCCGCGGCTGGATAATAAGCTTGGACTTTTTCAACCAGATCGTTAATTTTGCCGTCTTTACCCATGAACTTTGGGACCGCCCCCCTGGCGTAGCGGATCGATACGCCATTTAGTGACCCGAGAGATTTTTGCCCGCTCGGCCTCGACGATAGAGCTCAAGACCTGCGCCGCCTGCTTCACCTCCCGGTTAACGACGTAATAATCATAACGGATAATCTCGCGAATTTCACCTCGGGCGTTGGCGAGCCGGCGGCGAATAATTTCTTTCCCGTCTGTTCCGCGCGCCGCCAAGCGGCGTTTCAGTTCCATCAACGACGGCGGCAAAAGAAAGATCGACACGGCTTGCGGGTAAGCTTGCTTGATTTGGTGCGCGCCTTGAACGTCAATGTCGAGGAGAATATCGCGTCCCGCTCGGATGCTTTGATCCAACGGTTCTTTGGGCGTGCCGTAATAGTAGTCATGGACCTTGGCCCACTCCGCGAACTCTCCGCGCTCTTGGAGCGCCCGGAACGCAGGCTCGGAAAGAAAACGATAATCCCGCCCATTCAACTCTCCGGGCCGGCGCGCGCGGGTCGTGCAGGATACCGAGAGACGAATCTCAGGATGAATTCTCTTAAGCTCGTTGTAGAGGGTGGTCTTGCCGGCACCGGAGGGCGCCGACAAGATAAAAATGATCCCTTGCCGTTTGGCCAGCGAGGTAGTCTGGCGTATCATTCGATGTTCTGGGTTTGCTCGCGGACTTTTTCGACTCGCTCTTTGCCTTGGAGAACGAGTTGGATGACGGGCAAATTCGGCACCTTCGCACTGATCGTGTTCAGTTCCCGGTTGACTTCCTGGAGCATGAAATCGATTTTTTTCCCGACCGGTTCGCGTTCGCGAGTCACGCGGGCCAGGGCTACAACATGGGTCTTCAACCGGACTATTTCTTCATTGATGTCGCCTTTTAAAACCGTTGCGGTTAATTCCACCCCGTCGCGCGTAACGGTTTGCCCTTCCGCCGACGGCGGTTGTAATCGCACGCCGTTTTCCGCCGCGCGTTCTTCCAACGCAAGAGCGATTTGTCTTATGTGCTCGATCTGTCCGTCCATGTCCGCCTTCAATTGGGCGCCCTCGCGCTCGCGCGAGCGTTCGAGTTTTTTGAGCGCGCCACTGACCGCCTTGAGCAGGGCCTCGCGCTCACCGCCATGGTCCGCCTCGACCTCGCGGACATGAAAGAGGTCGCCGATATGAGTCAGCATCGAAACGCCGACCTCGCCCCCAAGATGATATCTTTTCTTGAGCTGCTTCAGCCCGGCGATGTATTGCCCGACCAGGCCTTCGTCCATCTCCAATTTTCTCGTCTGGACTTTGGCGCCGTATCGATTGACGAATAAATCTATTCTTCCACGCGAGATTTTTTCGCGAATCGCTTTGCGAATCTCTTCTTCGAAGGAAAGATACTCGCGCGGCACTCTCAACTGCATGTCCAAATGACGATGATTGAGACTGCGGATCTGCACGGTGATTTTAGTGCCGCGAACGTTTTGGGACCCTTCGCCGTATCCAGTCATGCTTTTCATAGGCTGTCCTTGATCGCGCGTCTGATCTTTGCGCTTTTTACCGCCACGGTGCCAACTTCATCACCGACGAAGCCGGCAGCGATATTTGCCAGCACCGCCGCATCGTCATAGCTGGCGCCGCCCGCCAGCGCCAGCGCGCAAACCGCAACGACGGTGTCGCCCGCGCCGGTCACGTCGAAAACGTCGCGCGATTCGGTGGGAAAATGTTTCACCGCTAAACCCGGCCGAAAGAGGCTCATGCCCTCCGCGCCCCGGGTAATGAGCAGCGCCGCGGCGCGCCACTTGCGCAAGAGCTTTTTCCCGGCGGCATTCAGGCTCGCCTCGTCGACGATCGAAATCCCCGAGGCTTCGCTCGCCTCACTTTTGTTCGGGGTGAGCAATGCCGGCAAGCGGTAATTTTCATAATTCTCTTTCTTGGGATCCACGACGCAAAGCTTGCGGCGCCGCAGCACGCGCGCGACGGTTGTCAGAACATCTTCGTGAATAGCACCCTTGCCGTAGTCGGAAATGACGATGCCGTCGAAACGCCGCGCATTGGCAGTGATAAAACCTCCAATTTTTTTTAAAGTATTTTGGCCGATCGGTTGGCGCGCTTCTCGGTCGAGCCGAACGATTTGTTGATGATGCGGACTGGCGATGATCCGGCTCTTTTCGATCGTTTGAAAGCGCGCATCCGTGTACACTCCCGCGGTCGAGGCGCCTACTTTTTGCAGCGCGTTGACAATACGTTTTCCGGCATCGTCTTTGCCTATGATTCCACACGCCGTCACCCGCCCCCCCAAAGTGCAGACGTTATGAATTACATTCGCAGCGCCGCCGAGACAGAAATTCTCCGACACGACGCGGAGCACCGGAACCGGCGCTTCCGGCGACAAACGCTCGACTTCGCCCCAGATAAATCGATCGAGCATAAGATCGCCGACCACGAGCAAATGCACGGAGCGAAAGTTTTCTAGAGTGCCTAAAAGCGATCGCATGAACCTGCCGTCAAGATAGTAGTTCGTAGTAATAAGACTCGTTCTGACGCGCCATATGCTCGAGTGTAAAATGTTGCAGCACGCGCGCCCGTCCGCGCCTACCCATCTCGGCAGCCAATGTCGGCGCCCGAGCCAATTTAGCAATCGCACTCGCCAACGCCGCCGCATCGCTAGGCGGGCACCAAGATGCCGGTAACCCCATCGATCACGGATTCGGTCAAGCCACCCACGCGGGTCGCGATGACGGGTTTGCCCGCGGCCATCGCCTCGAGAACGGCGACGCCCAGCCCTTCGAATAACGAAGGCATAACGAACAAATCGATATCGGCGAGAAAGGCCGGTGTATCCGCGACAAAGCCCAAGAAACTCACCTCATCACGCAACCCAAGACGCATCGCATGATTTTCGAGCTCCGTCCGCAGAGGGCCGTCCCCGGCCAACTGATACTGAAGTTTGAAGCCTTGGGCTTTTAACGAAGCCGCCGCTTCAAGCAAAAACCGTTGCCCTTTGCGCGCCTCGAGTCCAGCGATACAGCCGATCGTCTCCACTCGGTTTGACCCATCCCGCCGCGAGCAATCATCCTTGAATCGCTCCGGATCGACGCCGCTCGATATTCGGCGAATGTTGGACCGATTGACGCCGGCTTGCGCTAATAAATCGCCGATCGCCTGCGATATCACCACGACGCCGTCGACTCTCTTGTTATATAGCCAATGGCTATACCAACCCCGCCGTTCGGGATAGTCCATTCTGCGGGTGACGACGTACTTGGGTCGAGTTTTCGCGCGCGGCAGCCAAAGCGACAGAGCGTGGGCGCGTTTGGTATGAAAGTGGACGATGTCGAAGTCCTCGGCGTGAATTAAACGTCGCAGCGCGGGCACGGCCCTCAAATCCAAATCATTGCGCATCGAGAACGGACGAAATTTAAGGTTTAGCTCCCGGCATCGCTCAAACAGCGCGCCGTTCGGATGGGCCACAAGCACATTGTGATGTCCTTTGCGGGAAAGATAAGTCAGCAGGCCGAATACTTGCGCCTCCCCACCACCCCAATTTCTCTCAGGATCGATGTGCAGAATCTTTAGCAGGCGGCTGTCACCGTTTCCGCCCAAGTTTTTTCTTCTCCCCTAATTCGAGCTCCCAAAGCTTAGCATACTTGAGAAAAACATAAACCGCCGCCGTCACCGCGACGTAGAATCCAGCGAAGCCTTCCATAAAACCACGCTTTAAAACATACGAGCGAAAGAAACGCGCCGCCGGACGCAACAAGGCGTCGCTCAAGCGCCAGCGGCCGCCCTGCTTTTTCGATTCTCGTGATGAAATCGACGTGAACCGATTGATGCGCTGCAGGTGATCTTCGATATTACGATAAGAATAATGATGCAAGGGATTGCGCAGGCGGCGCACCGCGCCGTCGACGAGAATCTTTTCATGCGGCTCGGAACCGCCCCAAGTCGCGCGCTCGCGCCGGAACAAGCGAACATCGTAGTCGGGATACCAACCGCCGCGACGCCACCACCGATCGAGATAATGAACAAGGCGCGGCACCGCGTATCCGGCGTAGCGGCCGTTGTCCTGGACCAGAGCGTCTTCTACTTCGTTCCGTAACTCCGCGGTTACCCGTTCGTCCGAATCGACCAGAAAAGACCCAATCCTTAGTCGCCTGTGAATGGGCGAAGGCTTTCTGATCGCGATAACCTGCCCATTCCCTCTGGATAAACCGATCCGTGTAGCCGCGGCAAATCTCCGGCGTTCGATCCGTGCTGAAAGAGTCGACCACCACGATCTCATCGCACCAGCGCAAACTCTCAAGACAATCGCCAATGCGCTCTTCCTCATTGAAGCACACGACGATAGCCGAGACCGTATTCACTTGTGAATGATTATCGTCGTTCACAAAGACTTGCTCCGGAAGAGGGCTTCTTCAGTTGCGACTGATTTTCGGCAGATTTTTGCGCAACGAATACCAGCTATAGCCCCATATCGCGTCAAATCGAACGTGGCGACGATGATGCTTATTTCCGCCACGCGGACTATCGGGCCAAGTACTGCCAACGAAGCTGGTAGAACCGATACTTCGCGGCGTAGGGCCGCAGCGAAAGGGCCGCCCCGATAGCTTGACGCGCCTCCTCGTAGCAGCCGCGCTTCCAGCGACCTTTTGCCAGACGATAATAGCGATAAGCCAAACGGCGCGATACTTTGCCTTCCCCTAAAATTTGCCGGGCTTCAGGATAGTGATGAAGCAATTTCTCGATTACCCGGATATTCTCGGTCAACCTAAGTTCCTCGTTGCGTCCGATGTTGCCCTCGTGTTTCCGATAATAGAAGAGGCTCTCATCAATGTATCTCACCCGATAATTCATAAACAGGCGAAGCGCGAGATCGAGATCCATGCACACTCGCAAACTCTCGTCATGGCCACCGAGCGCGTCATAGGCTGCTTTCGAGATCAGGCTCGCCTGCAATCGCACGATGCTTTTGTCAAAAATATTCTCCAGACGCACTCCCTGAGCGGCCAAAGCGCGTGACTTCTTCGTGGGAATGATCTCGTCGCGGTTATGCTCCGGTCCGCCGAGATATTTGCCGTTGGCGAAGATCATCGCGCACTCCGGGTGCGCCTGCGTATTCCGATGCAACACTTCCAAATGGTTTGGTGCAGACAAATCGTCGGAATCTTGTATGCCGATCCAAGACCCTCGAGCATGGCGAACGCCGAGATTACGCGCCGCCGAAGGTCCTCGATTATCCTGGTAAAAGGGCCGCACCGTCGATCCATACGCCGTTAGGATCTGCCGGGTCTCATCAGTTGAGCCGTCGTCCACGACGATGAGCTCAAAATCCTTGAAACTCTGATTGAGAACACTCTCAATAGTTTCTCGCAAAAAACTGGCGCGATTGTAGGTTGCGATGACTACCGATACGGCCGGTTGTTGGGGCATGACGCGAAAGCTGTCGAAATTAGCTACACAGATCGCCGTGCTAAGTATGGACGCAATTTGCCCATCAGGTAGCCGCAACACTTCATGATGCGCCCTTCGGTTCTGTACACTTTTTGACTTCGTCCAAAAATCCGGTAGATACCGTAGCGCAGGCAGTTGGCTACAAGGTTGGGGAGTACTTTGAATGCGATCGAATCATGACGGTACAGGCTGCGACTGACACCCTTACGATATTCGACATCGCGGTTGTAGGCTCGCCCATAACGCTCCGGGTTCAGCTCATGATAGACAATCGCGAGCGGCGTATAACCGATTTTGAACCCGGCGCGCCGAATTCGCATCGAGAATTCCGTATCCTCGCTGAAACCCGAAGCGCCCGGTCCGAGACGAACGTCAAAAGCACCGATGCGTTCGAGAACCTCGCGTTTAAAAGACATATTCGTTCCGGTCAAACCCTGGATCTGAATAATCTCATCGCCATAATCGACCAAAGGAATATTATATTTTTGCAATTGGCTTGGATCGGCGCATTGCCCTTTCAGATCTCTGCCCGGCTGAACTTTTCCCTGAAGGGCAGAAAAACTGCCTTGCTCATATGCATCAAGATGTTTCACCAAACACTGTGGATGAATAGAGACATCGTCGTCGACAATCATTAATATCTCCCCCTGAGCCACGGTGAGGGCGAGATTGATGGCATTTGCCTTGCCGGGAATGGGTTGGTGCAGAACTACCAAGTCCAGCGGGCGCGCTATCGCGGCCTCCTCATTTAGAATTTGAGATGTTTCATCGGTGGAGCCGTTATTCACAACGATAATTTCGATTTCTGCTGAGCTCGGCCGAGCGGCATTCTGAAGACTATCCAATAATACTTTTAAGCTTCTCGCTCGATTCCTGGTGGGGATAATGACGCTTAGACGGTGAATCAAGGCAAACTCGCTAATAGGTGAAGAGCGAAATAACAAACCACCGCTTGCCGCACCGCGACGAAACAGCTGCTTCAAGCGCGGCTGGGTTTTTCGAAAACGTCATTGTCCGCTGCGGAAAACGACTTCAAGAGATCGACTCGGCGCGACTCACGCAGCACATTTTCAACGAGGCGGCGCTTCACGCGTCCATCGACAAACGAGACATCGAGATAGCTCTTGAGAAAAACTGCTTTATCCGTCCACCGCAGATTTCGTCCCAGGGTACGGTGAAGTTGAACAAGATTCTTGGTCCGGCGTTTGTCGCTCAAAAGCGAACATTCCCGTATTCCTTCAAGATCAAGAAGAGCCAAAGACTCGGATTCAAAGGCGTTCGCGACCGCCAAAATATTCGCGTCCTTTAAATCGTTGTGGTAGATGTTCTGCGCGTGCAGAGTGCGAAACATCCAGGCCAAACTGATCAAAAAATTCCGTCTTCGCTTGAATCCCTCGCGCCCCGGAAGAACTCGAAGATGCTCACGCCAATAAGCGTCGATCGTCTTGCCTCGGGCAATTTCTTCGGAGATAAAGAAACTCTTGCTTAATACGCCACCGAAGCGATGCTCGACCGCGGCGACGGGCACCGCGGTCGCAATATTGGCCTGGCGAAGAATCGCCGCCCCGCGCAGCGCACGCAAGGCGCCCGAGCGGATGAACGGCGAGGTTATTTTGTAGCGCAGCGAAAAAGCATTGTACCGTTTCACGTAAACTGACCGCACGATTCCCGCCACCCCCACATTCAAACGACCGACTTTGATCTTCTTTTGGTCTTTTATGATCTGACATGTCGGATCACGCAACAATTGGTCCGCGTCGGCTAAGCGCTCGATAAACACCGGATCGGCAAATTTCCGATCGAGCCAGATCGATGCATTGCCCACTCTATGGTGAACGAAGTCAGGAAACACGGGCTTGCGTCAGCGCACCGCAGGTTTCAAGTAAAATCATTTCCAGCTTGCGAAAATGCTCGTCCCAAGAATAGGTTTCGCCTATCTGCCGAGCCTCTTTCGTGACCGCCGCATCGTGCGCTTTGTCCAACATCCGCAGAAGTTTTGCTTCCAACTCCCTGGGTTCATCCAGTCTGTCAACAATGCCGTCGAGCAAAGCACCCTTCAGCAACTCCGCGGCGCCAACTTCCCGGTTGACCAACACTGGCAATCCCGCGGCCAAAGCTTCCAGCACCACATTGCCGAAAGCTTCCTGGATCGACATCAAGGCAATCAGATCGGCAGCAGCGTAATAATTTTCAATCTCGTCCTGCCGGCCGGCAAAAACGATCCTGCCGGGAGCCAGTCTATCAGCCCATGCTCGGTAGCGTTCCATTCTCGCATCCGCGCCGACAACCAGGAGATAGCAACTGGTCAATTTTTTCGAAGCCCAAAGCGAGATCAGACGATCCAAGCCTTTGCGGCGAAAACCGCTGCCAACGAACAATACCACCGGCGCTTCGAGCGGAATCTTCCAGCGCTCGCGCACCGGCTGGCGATATTGATGCCTTTGAGGATGAAAGCGACGCGAGTCAACCCCGTTGTAAAGGACCGTGATCTTATCTGGAGCCACGGCATAATTAGCCAGGATATCTCGTTTGACTCCCGCCGAGACCGCGATAATTTTTTTCATCCGAGCCGATTCAAACTGGCGCTTCTCGATCGCCAAAACACTTCGGTGATAAACACTCATTGTTTGCCAGAGACGGCGCAGCGCCCCGCCTTCGTTACCCATTCGGCGCAAAAAACCTCGGTGCGTACCGCCGCCGCAGCGAACCACATCGGCAGCGAAGAATCGGCCAAAGCTCACTACCGCATCGTAGCGCCTGTCCTTGATCCGTTTTTGCGTCGCGAGAGCAGAGCTCCATAATTGGGCCGATCGCCCCAACGCAAGGGTCGGCACGCGATGCGAGATCACGCCGGACGGCGCGGCGATATCGAATTCGCTACAGAATAGATGCACTTCATGTCCCAACTCCCGTAGCCCTTCGGCGGTCTGGAAAAGATCCCGCTCGGTTCCACCTTTCAAATCGAGGCGCTTATGAGCCAGGGCGATCTTCACCGGCGGCGAGCTTTCGGGCGATCACAACGATGTTGTCAGACATCAGCAAAGCAGGATCGAAAAGATAGGCAAGAATCTGCCCATTGTAACGCCGCCACCACGGGGTCTTTCTCGGCGCCAATGATCGCGATTAAGCTAGGCCGCCAATGAATGGCCAAAAAAGATAAGTAAAAAATCGCGCCGCGAACTTGACCCGAGTCCGGCGCAATTTCTCGCCGAATTTGCCATGACTTAGCCAGCCGCGTCTTTCATAATGCCGCGATGTTCGCTTGCGCGATCATGACTCACCTCAACGTCGGCGTTCCAGTGCATCAACTTCCTAAAGCTCAGCGTCGGATCGACCCCATCGCACTCATAGCGGCGCTGGCGCGTCTTATTTTCGATCCAGCGCGCAAACTCGCGCTCGCGGCGTGACAAGTGGCTTTGCCCCAGATAGGCGCATAAAAACCGCATGCGGTCCTGTAAGGTAATGCCCGGCAGCGGCATGCGATTCAATTGAATCAGATTTCGTTTCCACAGGGATTGCGGCAACCAGCCTGGGAACCAATGAGTGCGGTCATTATCCATGAAATAAAACGATAACTCTCGACTGTCCGCCACCGCGACCAACAGATTCGACGCGATCAGGTCGCCGTGGACAAATCCGCGACGGTGCAACCGTTGGATCAAGCGCGCGAGCTTCATCAGTCCGGTTCTTTTGATTGTTAATCCTTCACGCGTGCTTAGCAGGTCCGCCAAAAATACCGGCAGCGGCTGGCCGTCGACTTTTGCGGTCAGAACAAAGCTCCGTCGAACAATCCGAAAGCACCGTACTTCTCCGGCGCCGATAGTTTCCGGAACATTGAACCCGGCCGAGGCAAGCCCGACGCCTTGGCGCCAGAAACGAAACGCCTTTGACGGTCGAAAAATATCTTTAATCCCACTGAGCGGTCCGCCGTCATGAAATATTTTAAGATAAAATTTCTCGCCGTTTCGAGCCGCTGGCGCGTCGACTTCAATCGTTTGCGGGTGCTTCGACGGCATTTGCGCGGCGATCAGCGCCAGCACCTTTTCCTGTAAATCGTCACTCCAGTGCTCCGGCAAGACTCTGAGGCGCCAAGCGCCGGCACGGCGCGAACGATAGTCACTCGCCTTCGGCACGGCAAAGTCTCCTCGCCGGCTGGCGCTTGAAAGCCATGCCGATTTTCTCGGCGATTTGCGCGGTGGTGATGGACTTCAGACAAATACGGCCAATACTACAATGGCGGCGATTGCACGGCACGCAGGACGCGCGCCCTTGAATGATCAAGTCTTCGAAGCCATAGGGTCCGGTTCGCTCGGGACTGGTTGCGCCCCAGAGCGAAATCACCGGCGTGTGCACGGCCGCCGCAATGTGCATCAAGCCGGTGTCCGGCCCCACCGCAAGCTTCGCTCTTTCGATAATGCCGATCGCTTCACGAAGCGACGTGAACCCGGCGAGATTTGTCACCTTGACCTGCGACTCGGCGACCGCCTGGCGAGCGATCTCTTGATCTTCCTTGCCGCCGAGCAACACGACGTCGAGATCATATTCATTGCGCAGAGCTTGGGCGCACTCAGCCATCTGCCCGGTGAACCACTGCTTGCTTTGCCAACGCGTGCCGATGAACAAAACGGCAAAGGACGCGCTCACACCGAAAAGATGTTTTTCAACACAATTCAACTCCGCCGCGGTGAGATGAAAATCCCATTCCAGCGGCGCCCGCTCAATGCCTAGGTAATCGGCAAATTTTCCATAATGTTCGAGCTTCGAAATCCTATCGCCGTATGGCTCGATGCGCAGATTATTGAAAATCCAGTTGAGCTCCTTGCTGTCGCGACGGTGAAAGCCGAGGCGCTGGGACGCGCCGGTCCATCGACTGATAAGCCCGCTTTTGAGGTGCCGTTGCAAATCGAGCACCAGATCGAACTTGCGCCGCCTCACGTCAGCAAGGAAAGCGCCGATCGTTTGGCGCCAGTGCGGCCGATCGAACAGGAGGATCTCATCGATCGCGTCATTGCCCTGAAGCAAGGGCAACGACGCCGGTTCGATAGACCAGGCAATAAATGCGCTCGGAAAAGCTTTGCGCAATGCACCGGCCAAGGGCAAGGCCCGGGTAACATCTCCGATCGAGCCGTGCAGAATGATCAGGATCTTCTTCGGCTGAAACTCAGGCGTGCCGATCTTCATGGTAAAATTTGACAAGCTCACGCCACGCCGCTGCGGAAAAATAGCGCTGCTCGGGGTCGAGCTTAAGCACCGAACGCTTTAAACGAGCGAGATTTCTATTGGCCAAGGCGATCGGAAGCCGGCCGAGAAAAAGCCTCGCTTTATCATAATCGATGATGTAACTCACCGGCGCACCGTTCTCGACCCGCAAGAGGATATTTTTTAGATTAAGATCGGCGTGGTAGACCCCTTCCCGGTGCATCGCGCGGATGCCACTCGCTACGGCGCGCAGTGCCGCGGTTAAACCAATCCGTTCTATCAATCCACTGTGAAACGCCGACCAGAGATCTTCCGCGCCTTGCAGTTGCTTCGTGATGAGCCAGCCGCGATAAAAAGGCCCCGCGGGCCGGTTCACGCAAGCGGCATACACTTCCACCGTGCGCAAGCCGCGCCGGCGCAACTCCTCTGTGAGGACGAGCTCGCGAAAGGGCCGCGGTGGCCAGGTAAAAAACCAGGTGGTGGCAACGTTTCGAAAGAAGCCTCCATGGCGATAGGCGCGGATCAAGGCCATATCTCCGTCAGGCAGCACGATCGAGCGCAGCACGCCGCGGCCGTGGTAGCGAGAGTCTGCCAAAGCGCCGGCGCGATCATTATCGCACAACGAAAAATCGATGTGCGCCACCTGATCTTGCCGAACCACGAGGCGATGACCGCGCTCGTCAACCACCCTGTTGAAGCCGTCAGGAAGCGCACCCCAACTTAACTTCTCACTAAAGATGCGGTAATTCCTCGAGCGGCGGGTTGCCGGTTGAACAAGTTCTGATTGTGCGAAAGGGGATTTCAAACGGTCACGAATTCCGGCTGAAAAGGCGTGACGGATGAGTTGAGTCCGCGCCGGTCGCCCTTCCAGAGCCGTTGCACGCTCTCCAATATTTTTTCCGGACCGATCTGGTGAATACAATTCGCATGACCCAACGGACAGCGCCGCCCACCGTGGGAAGCGCAGGGTCGGCAGGAGAGCTCCCGGCCGACAACAATTGCATCCGCCAGATAAGGGAAAAAGCCGAGCTCGGGCGTCGTCGCGCAAAATATCGCCACGGTCGGTACCCTTCGGGCCACCGCCACGTGCATCGGCCCGCTGTCATTGGTAACAAATACCGCACAGCGGCTGATCGCCGCAGCAAGCTCGCGCAGACTGATCCGCCCCACCAGATTGACAGCGGCCGCCTGACAGCGAGCCTGCACGTCTTCGACCACAGCAGCATCTTCGTTGCCGCCGAAAAGCAAGATCTGGCAATCGAGCTTTTTTTTAAGCATGAGAATGAGTTCGGCGAATCCGGCGGCGGACCACCGCTTGGTCGGCCACACGGAACCGGGGTTCACGCCAACAACCATGTGATCATCGGCGATGCCTAGCGCGCGTAGCTTGTGATTGACCGTTTCTTGCAGCGCTGCGCTAACCGGCAAATCGAGAGCGCGCTCGCAGTCTTCGATGCGCACGCCGAATGCTTGCAAAACCGAAAGATTCCTTTCGACGTCGTGACGCCGCGGGTCGCGCGCAACCCGGCGATGGTACAAAAACCAGCCGGCACTCTGGCGAAAGCCGATCCGGCAAGGTATTCCGGCCCAGCACAACAAGAGTGCGCTACGTAGGGATTTATGCGGCGTGATCGCCAGCGTAAACCGTTTGGCTTTTAAACTGGCCGCTTTAGCACGCAACCCAGCCCATCCGCGATCCGTGCGCTTCTTATCGTCGACGATCAGTTCATCGATAGCCGGATGATCCTGTAAAAGGTCCCGGCTCGCGGGCTGACAGACGATGGTCAGTTTTCTTACGGGAAAGCGACGCCTGAGCTCGGCGACCAGCGGCAAAGTCAATACGGTATCGCCGAGGAAGCTAGTTTGAAGCAGTAGGACGTTATCCCAACTGAGTGCAGCCATCGGCGCTATAACTGGATCGCCTCATCGATCAACATGATCGGGATGTCGTCTTTGATCGGATACATCAGCCGGCAGGCCTCGCAGATCAGGCCGTCGTTTGTCGGGTTGAGGTGAATATCCCCCTTGCACTTCGGGCATGCGAGGATATCCAAAAGGTCTTTGCTAATTGCCATGAGTTCAGCTCCTTCGAAGCATGATAAAAAGTAGTCGAGATATCAGTGATGAAACGGAATCAGCGCGTCCCAGCCACGCCGGTAAGCGCGCTGTGACTGCGCCGCGTCACGATTGACAAACGGCCGGTGATACATCGGATGTTTGAGGCTTCGCACTTCATGTTCCAAGGTGAATTTCTTGGCGCCGTCCTCGGGGTCGACGATGTCTTTAAAGCGAAATTGATGATTGCGCACGTCCTCGGAAATCAGGCTGCGGCTCTTGAGGTAGGCAAAAGGCCCGGAAAAGTTAGCGACGTAAATAGCAATATGATGGCCGTCGTAGGGCGCCGGTGAATCGGCCGCTTCGCGAAATAACAGCGACTGATGACGGCCGATCTTCACCCGGCCGAAGCGACCTTGCCGATCGCTCTCCAGTACCGTCGGCGCCCCGAGCGCGGTTTGGTAAAACCGTAAAATCCCTTGCAGCGCGCCGGGCGAGACCCTGAATTCGACGTAAGGAATTCCCAGCGTCATGTCGCCGAAAGAGGGCTGGCTCGAATAGCATTGATAGCGATTGCCCCAAGGACAGGTAACAGAAATAGAATCGTCGCTCCGACTATAAGCAAACTTGCTGCCTTTCAGTCCTTCGCCGATGGTTTTTAGACGCGCTTCCAAAGCATCGAGGTTCGGCACGACGACGCCGATATGACCATCGATCACTTGCGGGCTGCGGGTGGGTAAATGAAACTGCTGCTCGCCGACATTCGCCCACATGTTGTTCAGGCCGACGTTCAAATAGGGATCGCGCGTAAAGCCCATGCCGACGACATAAAAAAGCGTTGCGAGCGACTGGTCGGGAATCTGCACGTTAACATGCTCGAGACTTACGATATTGCCGATGTCTTCTTCTGAATATTCGCCCATGGTTCACCTCGAAGTTCTTTAAAAATCCGCAGCGACAGTTTACTTTTCAAGCCGAAATTTAAACTCACAAAATGCTAGTCCGAATTAGCACAAATCCAGTTCCACTCACTCGCTAATCCTTCTTCCAAACCAACTTTTGGCTGGTAAGCAAGCTTATTTTTCGCCTGATCGAGACGCGCCTTAGTGTGACGCACGTCGCCCTTCTGACGATCGAAACGCGTAAGGTTGGCCTTTCGTCCGGCGATTTTCTCTGCGAATGAAATCGCGTTCAATAAACTCACTTCCGATCCACCGCCCAGGTTAAACACTTCTCCTTGTCCCGGATAAGTAGCCGCGGCCATTACGCCATCGACGATATCCTGGCAAAATGTAAAATCGCGAGTCTGCTCGCCGTCATCGAAGAGCGGCACTTCGTCGCCGCGTCGCAAAGCGCGCATAAACAGATGAAAGAACATGTCCGGTCGCTGGCGCGGACCGTAAACGGTAAAAAAGCGCAGCGAAACGGTCGGCACGGCAAAAGCTTTCCAGTACAGATGGCACAAATGTTCGGCGGCAAGCTTAGTCGCACCGTAAGGAGACACCGGTCGAGTTAGCCCTTCTTCGCGCATGGGCAAATCGTCCGTATCGCCATAGACCGATGAGGTCGACGCATAGACGAATTTCGCGAGCGGCAAACCCTTCGACGCTTCCAAGAGCAATTGCGTCGCCGTGATATTATTTTCCGTATATCGGGTGAATTCACGTCCCCAACTGGAACGAACGCCGGGTTGGCCGGCGAGATGAAACACGTAGGAAACGTCGTGTAAGAGTTTTGCCAAATCGCTTTGCAACAGATCTTGGTTAAGGAACCTAAACTTGTCGTGGCGGGAAAACGCCGCGAGATTCTTTTCTTTGAATGGGCGCGGATAATTATCGAGGAAATTGTCGATGCCGGTAACCTCGTGCCCAGCGGCGAGGAGCCGTTCGGCGAGATGCGAACCGATAAAACCGGCAACACCTGTGATCAGCGACTTCATTGATACCCTTCTTTCACCAATAACGCCAAATCACGTCTCGTAAATCGCCACGCAAATTCCACTCAGGCTCTTTTCATGCCTGAGCGCAGCTCCGCGCTTGATTAATTCTAGCGACAATCGATTGCACGAGCGCTGAACCGTTTTCCACGTTCATAGCTACCCGTAGCGCCAACAGTTTATCTTTTGCAAATGGAAAACGCACTAGCTTCAAAATATCCTTCTCAGTCGTAACGATCAAATCGACGAGGCGGCCGACCCGATTGATTTGCTGCCAGTCTCGAGCGGTATAGGAGTGGTGGTCCGGGAACTCGAGGGTCTCGACAATTTCACCCTCCCATTCGTGGATCATCCGATACAATCCCCTAGGATCAGCGACTCCGGTGACGGTCAAAATTTTACTGCGGTAAAGTAGTGTCAAGGGAAATTCTTTACGGCGTCGCGAGTCCAAACTCAATAGAGAAACCGGTTGCAAAGAAGCGGCGAAACTAGTTTCCGCGCGGTTAGCGGGAATGACCGTGCGCCAATCTTCGTGCGCGCCGGTAACCAGAAAAAAATCGGCGCGACGATAGTTTCGCCGCGGCTCGCGAAAGGGTCCGGCGGGAAGAGTCCAGCCGGAAAATTCGGAGCCCATTAATAATAGATCGACGTCCCTCTTAACACGACGGTGCTGAAAACCATCGTCGAGAATAAAAACATCCACGTCGCTCTGCCGCAACAGCTCAGCGGCGGCCGCGCTCCGGTTCTTGCCGATGCCGATAGTCTGGCCATAAAGACGTGCCATCATCAACGGCTCATCGCCTGACCTGGCTATATCCGCATGGTTGTCCAGAGTCGAAACATCCGCGCTTTGCGGTTGTAAAACGAGCGGTCGAGTTTCTTCACGACGATATCCGCGGCTCAAAATTCCGACGCTCAATCCGTGACTTTTCAGCTCCTCCGCGAGCCATAAGCAAGTCGGCGTCTTGCCGGTGCCGCCGACGGTGAGATTCCCGATGCTGATCACCGGTCTGGGTAGGCGCGCCGATTTCACCCAGCCCAAGGTGTAAAGCGAATTGCGTAGTTGCACGGCGACAGCGTAGAAAAGCGATACCGGCAGCAACAATAACCACAAAAACTTTCCGCGCGCCCCCGTGCGCTCCCACACCTCACGAACCGACACCGTCCTCATAGACGCTTAACGGACGGCTCGTAGCACTAACAATTTCATAGATAGCGTTGCGCCAAAACCAAATTGCGCGTGAAGGCCTCCTGATGGGCCCCGGCGAATTGGGACGCGAGTTTGCCCATGCGGAGCCGCGCCTCTGCATCGTTCAATAGCTCGATCAATCTATGCGCCAAGTCGGCCGCACCGTGGACTTCGATGGCGCCTCCTCCTTGCTTCATTTCGCCAGCAATGCGCGCAAAATTACTCATGTACGGGCCAAACAGCACCGGCTTTTGCAAACGCGCCGGCTCTAAAACGTTGTGTCCTCCGGCATCGACCAGACTGCCGCCGACGAAGGCAATATCGGCGGCGGCAAAAAAGTCCGGCAATTCGCCGACGGTATCGAGCAGCAGGATGTCTTTTTCAAAGTATCGGTCCGGCTCGATTCCACACCTTCGCTGAAAATCGAACGGGCTGCTCCGCAACAACTTCTCCACATCGTCGAAACGTTCGGGATGGCGCGGCGCGATCACCATCGAAAGCGACGGAAAGCGGGCGCGAGAGAGCGCGAGCGCCTCGAGCAAAATCTCTTCCTCGCCGCGATGGGTGCTGCCGGCGACCAGCAAATACCGATCCGGATCGCGCGCCGCGTTCAAGGTCCCCAACTGCTCTGTCGGTCGGGCCGGCGGCAAACTTCAAGCTACCAACTACCGAGATTTTTTTTTCATCCGCGCCAAGCCCTTGGAGCCGCGCCGCGTCCTCGGTCGACTGCATGCCAAAAAATGTGAAACATCCAAGAACCCGGCGGAAAAAGGGACGCCAGCGCGCATATCGCGAAAATGCCTTGGCCGACAGCCGCCCGCTCAAGAGCAGCGTCGGAATACCGCGGCGAAACGATTCACGCAAGAGATTGGGCCAAATCTCGGTTTCGATGAACACCAGCAGCACCGGATGAATTCTTGTCAACGCACGGCGGACCGTCCAGGAAAAATCTAAGGGCAGGAAAATCGCCGCGTCGACGCCTGCCGTTTGCGCCGCGATCCGATGGCCCGTGGCGGTGAACGTGGATAGCAAAACTTTTCGTGCGGGGACGCTCGTCTTGAGCGCGCGCACGAGCGGAGCCGCGGCGCGAACCTCGCCGACCGAGGCTGCATGGATCCACACCGGCCGGGCAGCGCGCAAAACCGCGTCGACGGTTGGCGGATAAATCCCAAAACGTTGCCCAAGACCGTCTCGATAGCGCGGGCCGAGCAAGTAAATCAACGGCACAAACGGCAACGCGGCCAAAAAGCCGATCGTCAAGGTAATATTGTAAAGCAAATACCACACGCCGGGCCCGACCTTTAATGCAATACTTCCCGCTGTTCCGGTTCACGGTCTTCTAACGCCTGGATGGAATACAACCGGCTGTATTCGCCGTTTTTCGCGAGCAGTTCTTCATGGCTTCCTTCTTCCGCGATCGCGCCATCGACCATCACCACGATCCGATCAGCGCGGCGCACCGTCGACAAGCGGTGCGCGATCACAAGCGTGGTGCGAGTCGCGATAAGATGCTCGAGGGCATCTTGCACCAGACGCTCGGAATCCGTATCGAGCGCCGAGGTGGCTTCGTCAAGAATCAAAATCGGCGCGTTCTTGAGCAGCGCTCGGGCGATGGCTAGGCGTTGGCGCTGCCCTCCCGATAATTGCATACCCATCTCGCCGATCATCGAATCGTAGCCGTTGGGCATCGCCATGATAAAGTCGTGCGCGTGCGCCGCCTTCGACGCCGCGATCACGGCCTCTATGTCGCGATCCAGAGAGCCATAGGCAATATTATTCCGCACTGTATCGTTAAATAGAAAGGTGTGCTGGGTGACGATGCCGATCTGTGCGCGCAAGGAGCGCACGGTCAAATCGCGCACGTCGACGCCATCGAGCGTTAACGAACCGGCATCGACGTCATAGAAGCGTGGAATGAGATCGACCAACGTGCTCTTGCCGACGCCGCTCATGCCAACCAACGCCACCATCTGCCCGGCTTCGATGATCAAATTGATGCGCTTCAAGACCGGCGCGTCGGCGTAAGCAAAATCAACGCCACGAAACTCGATTTTTTCCGCAAACGGCTTCGCCTCCCTCGCATCCGGCTTGTCATCGATTGCCGGCTTTTCATCCAACATTTCGAAAACGCGCTCCGCTCCGGCGAGACCCTGATGAACACTAGTGTAGGTTCGGCTCAGCCCTTTAAATGGTCCGTACATTAAAAACATCGCGGCCATAAACGCCATGAACTCGCCTTGGGTGCGGCCGCCGGCGATCACGCTCCAACCGCCATACCAAACCACGCCGCCGATCGCGAAGGACGCGAGCAGTTCCATCGACGGTGAAACGACCGCCTTGATGCGGCTGGCCCTGAGCGACTGCTTGAAGAGTTTCCAATTTTCTTGCATGAAGCGCTGGTCTTCATAGCTTTCCATGCCGAACGCCTTGACGATGCGATTGCCCTGAATGCTCTCTTGCAGGAGCGAGGTAAGCGTGCCGGTGCTGATCTGACCGCGCCGGGTCAGCCGTTTAATGCGTTTACTCAACCGCATGATCGGCAGGACAGAAGCCGGAAAGACAAAGAATGCGATGGACGCGAGCACCCAGTCCTTCAGAAAAGCCACGACCATCAACACCACGAGCGAGGTCGCGTCCTTCAAGAAGGATGCGAGCGCGTCGGTGATCGCGTAGCGCACGAGCTGGACATCGCTGTTGACCCGTGTGAGTAGTGTGCCGGTCGGATTTCTGAGAAAAAACGACAACGACAGGGATTGAAAATGGCGATTGAGCTGATTTCTGGCGTCGTTGATGATGCGCAGTCCCACATAATCGTTGAGATAGCTTTGACCGAAGTTCATGAAACCGCGGAAGGCAAAGATACCGATCACCACCAGCGGCAAATAGGATAAAACCGTCTGATCCTTGCGCGCAAAAACATCGTCCATGATGTGCTGGACCAAAAATGGGATCGCGCCATCGGTGGCGCCGAAGGCGAGCATGCAGACCATTCCCAAAATGAAATAGGGCCAAACATAGGGCTTCAAATAACCCAAGAGTCGAATGTAATACTTCACTCACGTACCGCCTTTTTTAGCGCATCATCCCAAGAGCAAGGTCCGCCACCCGTTGCGCCGCTCCCGGCGTGCCCAAGCGCTCGCGCAGCTTGGCCAGCTTTTCAACCATGCCGGTGCGTGCCTTGGTGTCGTCGAGCAAGAGGCGCGTCTCCGCGGCGAGCCGCTCTGAATTCATATCGCTTTGGATGAGTTCCGGCATCAGCCGTTCCTCGGCGATCAAATTGACCATGCCGATGTGGTCGACGCGCACGAGCCAGCGCGCGATCCAATAAGTTAACCAGGATACACGATAAACAATAATCATCGGCCGGCCGAGCAAAGCCGTTTCCAGCGTGGCCGTCCCCGAAGCCGTCCAGACCAAGTCGGCGGCGTGCACGGCATTGTAGCGATCGCTGTCAACAACGGAAATGGACGGCGCCGACCCGTCGAGTATCGAGAGGACCTCCGCCGCAGCGATCGTGGTCGCGCGCACGCAAAAAAATTGTACCCGCCGTTCGCGGCGGAGCCGCACCGCCGCGTCGCGCATGACCGGCAAATGCTGACTGATCTCGGCAAGCCGGCTGCCCGGCAACAAGGCGATGACCGGTTGTTGGGGATCGAGCCCAAGTTTAGCCAGAGTTTCCTCCCGGCTTTTGTCGGCTTTGACGGTTTCCAAAAGCGGATGGCCGACGAACGTTGCATTGATGCCGTGGCGTTGGTAAAAGGGTGCCTCGAACGGAAAGATCACCGCCATGCGATCAACCCAACGGGCGATTTGGCGTACCCGTCCTTTACGCCACGCCCAGATTTGCGGGCTCACGTAATAGAGAACTGGAATGCGCAACGACTTGGCATAACGGGCCAAGCGCAAATTGAATTCAGGGAAGTCGATCAGCACCAACAAGTTGGGCCGCCGCTCTCGCAGCGCCTGTTTGAGGATCGAGTAAGCGCGCCAGAGGTTTTTCAAGTTGCCGGCCAGTTCGACGAGACCCATGCCGGTCAATTTGGCGACGCTGAAAAGCGTCTCGAACCGGGTTCGTTGCAATTGTTCACCGCCGACCCCGTAGACTTTCAGCGCGGGCTCTTTTTCGTGCAAGGCGTCGACCAATTGGGCGCCGTGCGCGTCGCCGGAGGCTTCGCCGACTACCAACATGATTTCTCTGCGCTGTGACGCCATGAGTTACCAGAACGGACGGTCACAGCTGCGCGCTGATCAGCGAGGCGATCTCGAGAGCGCGCAAACCCTCCGCGCCGCCGACCAAAGGGAGATTCCTGCTGGCCACGCAATCCAGAAAAGAGTCGACTTCGTCCGCAAGCGCGTCACCTTCTTTGATTTCGATGGATTCCGTGCGGATGTCGAGCCATCCCGCGCCTGGCGCGGGCTTGTAGAAAATCTGCGCGCGGCGCTGATCATAATCGATCGAGATATAGGCATCGGGCTGAAAAAAGCGAATCTTGCGCTCGCGTTTGAGCGAAACCCGGCTCGAGGTCACATTGGCAATACAACCATTGGTAAAATTGATCCGCGCATTGGCGATATCCGGTTTATCGGTCAAGACCGGGACCCCGACCGCCTCGACCCGTTCGACCGGGGCACGGACCAAACTCGCGATCACGTCGATATCGTGAATCATCAGGTCCAGGACCACGTCGACATCAGTGCCGCGCTCAATGAATGGCGCCAGCCGGTGGCACTCGACAAACTTGGGCTCACGAATTACTCCTTCGAGACGGCGGATCGCCGGATTGAAGCGCTCGAGATGACCGACCTGAAGAATGACGTTTTTTGCCTGCGCCAATTGCACAAGCTCGCGTGCCTCGGCGATATCCGCCGTAAGCGGTTTTTCAACCAGTACGTCGATGCCGGCTTCGATAAAATCGCGCGCCACCTGAAAATGCAGGCGCGTCGGCACGGCGATGCTGACGCAACGCACCCGGCCAAACATTTCCCGATAGTCCGTCAGCGCTGCGGCGCGAACCGTCGCGCCGACCGCCGCCGCGCGCGCCGCATCAATATCGGCCACGGCGACAAGCTTCGCCTTAGTCGATGCGACGTATTTTTCGGCGTGAAATTTGCCAAGGTAGCCGACGCCGACGACACCGCTTGCGATTCCGTTCTCCGCCATAGCCATCTATTCCTCACCGCTGACCCCGACGACGGAAATCCCATAGGCGTCGGCTTGGCTCAACAAACTTTCTTTCTCCAATAAAATTGTCTTGCCCGCTTCGACCGCCAGAACCGTTCCGCCGATTTCATGCAGACGATACACGGTGTCGACGCCGACCGCGGGCACATCGAAGCGCAGATCTTGCTGCGGTTTGCTCACTTTCACCACCACACAGCCGGGCTTGGCCAGTCGTCCGCCGCGCTCAATCGCCGCATCGGTGCCTTCCACCGCCTCGACGGCGACCACGATTTGATGCTTGACTACGACTGTTTGACCAATGCCCAAGCGGCCTACTTCCTTTGCGGTGCGAAAACCCAACTTGATATCGTTCCACTCCTCCCGGCGCGGCG
Source organism: uncultured delta proteobacterium (assembly GCA_963755715.1). GTDB lineage: Bacteria > Desulfobacterota > Binatia > UBA9968 > UBA9968 > DP-20. The sequence goes on along the minus strand of CAVWLW010000025.1, from coordinate 61,151 downwards.
CCCGCCTGGTCAGCACGCCGGCCGTGGCAATGATATGCGGCAGGCAAAGCGTCGATTCCAAGACCCGAATACCGTCGGCCGCGAGCTCTTCAGCAATGCCGCGGAGCAAAGCGTCGTCTTCCCGGCTTTTGAGCTTGGCCAGAAATCGCGCGCCGCGCAAATCGGGACGAAAATTGCCGAACAATTTCACTTTGCGAATGCCACCCGCCATTACAGCTTCGGTTACGCCGGCGCGCTGAAAGACGCCGATAATTTTGCCAAGCTGGCCGACATAGACCCAGGTGACCTCGTCGGCAGCTTCACCGATTGTCTTCTCGGTCTCGCCATAATGGGCAGCGGCGACAACGCGATAGCCTTCGCGTTTCGCCTCCTCGGCGAAAAGCAGAGGGAACTTGCCATTGCCCGCAATTAATCCCAACTTCTTCACAAGGAAAGATAATTGCTCTGCGTCGAAGCAGTTAAAAGCGCTGACTCAGCGGCAAACCCCGCGCCCGGACTGTGCAATGAAGGAAGCAAATTTTTCAATTTCGGGAATCGCTGGCAATTCTTCGCGGATTTTTTTCAGGGCATCCTCGGTTCTGAGGGCCGATTGAAAGACAATGCGATAGGCTTTGCGCAGCAAGGCGATCACGGTCTTGTCGAAACCCCGCCGCTTGAGACCTTCGAGGTTTAGCCCGTGCAGCTTGGCGCGGTCGCCCGTGGCGTTACAGTACGGTGGCACGTCCTTGGAAACCATCGAGCCGGCGCCGAGGATAGCTCCCGTGCCAATGCGCACGAATTGATGGATTCCGACCAGCCCACCCACGATCACGAAGTCCTCGATCACGACGTGGCCGCCGAGCGTGGCGCCGTTGGCGACAACGTTACGATCGCCGAGGAGGCAATCATGGGCGATGTGGCACTGCATCATCAAGAGATTCTGATCGCCCACCCGGGTCACCATGCCGCCGCCTGTGGTCCCTGGATTGAGCGAAACATACTCGCGTATCGTGTTACGATTGCCGATCAAAAGCTCGCTCGGTTCGCCCTTATATTTGAGATCCTGCGGCGTGTCACCGATAGTCGCGAAAGGAAATACCACGTTGCCTTCGCCGAGCGTGGTGCGCCCGGTAATGACCGCGTGAGAATGAACTCGACACCCTTTGCCGATCCTCACGCCGGCGCCGATGACGCAATAAGGACCGATCTGAACATCGCCGTCGATCTCGGCGCGCGCATCGACAATCGCCGTTGGGTGCACTCGGCTCATTTCACCAAACGCTCTTCAGGCCAATTCGATTTCCATCGCGGAGATTTCCGCCTGCGCCACGAGATTGCCGTCCACTGTGGCGACTCCCTGCATTTTCCAAAACGAGCCGCGCCGCTTCAAACAGGTAAGCTCCATGCGCAATTGATCGCCGGGCTCCACCGGCCGTTTAAACTTTACGTTGTCCAAGCCGGTAAGCACAAAAACTCGATTGTCCGCCATGCCGCCGCGCGCGTTGTGGGCAAAAATAGCGCCCACTTGCGCCATCGCTTCACAGATCAACACTCCTGGCATCACCGGCCGGTGCGGAAAATGGCCGAGAAAGAAGTGTTCATTGATGGTGACGTTCTTGATCCCGATAATCTTCTCCTCACCCTGGATTTCCAAAATGCGGTCGACGAGCAAGAACGGATAACGGTGCGGAATATATTTGAAGATGTCGTTAACGCTCAGCATCGCGATCCAACTCCTTTTCCTTCCCTTTGAGCATGCCCGCACACTGCTTCTCCAAGCGCCGCACCGCATTCCACAGCTTGGGAAGTTGGGGAAGCAAAGCCATGACCTTTAACCATTCGTGATGCGGCGCCGCCGCGATACCGCTGGAAAGCACGGCGCCGGAAGGCACGGACTGGGCGATTCCGGATTGCGGACCGATCATCGCGCCATCGCCGATTTCAATATGATTGACCACGCCTACTTGTCCAGCCAAGGTCACGTTTCGCCCCAAACGCGAGCTGCCCGCAACTCCGGCCTGCGCCGCGATCACCGAATACTCGCCCACCGCCACATTGTGGGCGATTTGCACCAGATTGTCGATTTTGACGCCGCGCTCAATCACGGTTCGTCCGATCGTGGCGCGATCTACCGTAGTGTTCGCACCGATTTCAACGTCGTCTTCCAGAACGACGATTCCAGCCTGGGGAATCTTGACCCGTTGAGCGCCGCTGCCCGCATACCCGAACCCATCGCTGCCGATCACGACGCCGGCGTGCAGTATCACGCGCTCGCCCAACCGGCAGGCTTCGCGCACCACAACATTCGGATGAAGGATGCAATCGCCGCCCACTTGAGCATCGTCACCGACAAAGACGCCGGGAAAAAGCACCGTGCCCGTGCCAATCCGAACGCGTTTGCCGACAAAAGCACCGGCGAAAATGGTTACCTTTTCGGCAATAATGGCGCTGGCATCGACAAAAGCTCCAGGGCTTACTTCGCCCGCTGAATTGCGGCGCCGGGCAGAAGAGCTGGAAAATCTTTGCAAAGGCAATGTACGGATCGGCCGCTTCGATAAAGCTTAACTTCGTTTCTCGTTGACCTTCATCGATAATGCCGGGACCGACGATGACAGCGCTCGCTCGACACCGCGGCAAAAAACGCCGATAGCGCGGATTGCTGAGAAAAGTGATATCGCCCGGGCCGGCTTCGTCGATCGACGCTACTTTGCCGATGATCGTAGCGCCCTCTCCAATGAGCTTGCCACCGACGAGAACGGCAAGTTCACTGAGGCTTCTCCCTGTCGCCACTTACTTCTTATTCCGATTATTGTAAGTTTCGATCACTTTACTGGTGATATCGATTCCCTGATCGCTATAAAGGATCTGCGAGCGCTCCAGAATCAAGGTAAATTTATCGGCTTTGCCGACTTCGTTGACGATCGCTTCCAATTCTTTGAGAATATCCGACATCAACTGATTATTTTTCGCCTGCAGCTCTTGCTGATAATCGGTCATGGTTCTTTGCAAAGTCACGGAGCGCTTTTGGAACTCGGCCTCAAGATTACGTCGCTCTTCTTCTTTCAAAAGCGGGCCTTTTTTCTCGAGGTCGCTCTTCATTCGATCCAGTTCTTGGCGCTCCTTCACGATATCGGCCTCGGCTTTTTTGACCTGGGCTTGAAATCGTTCCTTGGCTCTTTTTCCCGCCTGCGACTCTTGAACCACGCGTTGGATATCGATAAAGCCAATCTTTATCCTTTCCTGCGCGAACGATGGCGCGCACGAAAGAACCAGCAATCCCACCGCCAGCCAATACTTCACTAAGACCTCCGGTAAATAGGGTACAAATTGTTGAGCGGCAGTCGCTACTGACTGCCGATGGAGAAACCGAGCACCGAGGTTTCATCGTGCGGCTTCTTGTTGATCGGGAAGCCGAGCTCGACGCGCAACGGGCCGAATGGAGACATCCAGCGCACTCCAGCGCCGACCGAGCGTCTGAAATCATTGAAATTAAGCGAGTCCGTAAAGGCATTCCCCATATCGAAAAATGCCACGCCGCGCACGCCGTAGGACTCCATGATCGGAAATAGCAGCTCGGTGTTTACAACCACCGCCTTGTCGCCGCCGACCACCTCCGTCGATGTGCAGTTCTGGCCGTTGGGATCGCACTCGGAGGGCGCGCGCGGCGCTATGCTTCTTTCCTGGAAACCGCGCACTGAATTGATTCCGCCGAGAAAGTACCGCTCGAAAAGCGGCAAGTCGTGTTGGCCATTGCTTCCTTGACCGTATCCGATGCCGTAACCGAGCGAACCGCCTAACGCCAACACGTAAGCACCGCCCCAGTTTGGATCTTTGAGCAACGGATAATGCCACCGCCCACTCACATCGGATTTGATAAAACGACTATCACCGCCCAAGCCGGCCATTTTTACCGCGAACGCGGACTTGGTGCCCTCGGTGGGAGCAAAAAAATGATCGCGACTGTCGTAAGTCATGCCGGGAGTCACAGCGCTCGTCAGCGACTGTCCCGCCTCACTTTTGATCGATTCAGCGGCGTTGGCCGAAACGCCATTGATATCTTCACGAGTCAAATCGTAGGCAACGCCGGCGCGCATGTAGTCCCACATACTCGTCGCCGGGTTACTGGCCAGTACGTCGGAGCCTTTTTCTTTTTCGCTCCGGCCAAAAAATGGCATGCGAAAGTCGTTCAGAGGGTAACTCGTATTGACGCCAAAACCCAATTTATGCTCGTTGAAATCGTCGTAATCACGTGTGGTATTGAATAAAGCAAGGCCTAGGGAAGCCTTGGTGTCCCTAAAATAGGGCTCGGTAAAGTTGAGGATATAGTCTTGTCGGCGCGAGCCGATGCTGAAATTACCGGTAACTCCTTGTCCTCTTCCCAGCAGATTCTTTTCCGAAACATTGGTATTGAAAAGAAAGCCATCGCCGCTGCTATAGCCGGCGCCCACTTGAAAGGTCCCCGTGGGTCCTTCCTTCACGTCCACCATCAAATCGACGGTATCCGACTGATCAGTTTTTTTCGTGGTGAGCTGTACGTCCTCGAAGTAGCCGGTTCGTTGCAACGCGTTGCGGCTCTGCGTGATTTTTGCGCCCGAAAAAAGCTCCTGTTCGTTTGTGAGTAATTCGCGCCGCACGACCTTGTCGCGTGTTTTCGTATTGCCGGCGACCAATACTCGATTAAAATACACTGGCGGGCCTTTGGTAATCACCAACGCCACGTCGACCTTCTTGTCCGTCGCGTTCACCCTTGTAATCGGATCGACTTGAACAAAAGCAAAGCCTTTGTTCGAGTACATATCCGTTAGGCTTGTGACATCGTCGCGTAAGCGACTGCCGCGAAAGATCTGCCCGGTGGTAAGCTTGACCGATTTGAGCATCTGACGGCCATCCTGAATCAGTTCACCGCCAATCTCAACCTTGCCGACGCGATACTGCGGGCCTTCGCTGATGCGAAAAACGACCTCCAAACCGTCGCGCCCGCGCAAGATCACCGGATCATCGATTTTATGTTCGACATAGCCGTTATCGTTATAGTAATTCGATAAAATCGCCACATCGTTGGTCAGCATGTCGCGATCAAGAACGCCACGGTTGGTAATAAACGAGAAAATCCACTCTTCCTTCGTCGCGATCAGCCCTTTAAGCTCACCATCCGAAAAGGCCTTGTTGCCCTCGAACTCGATCCTTTTGATCAGCAGCCGATTGCCCTCGTTAATGTCGAGAGTAATCACCGCTTGATTGTTCGACTCCACCGTCACAGCGTGATCGATTGCGGCGTTGACGTAGCCTTGCTCGTTATAGAGTTTTCGCACTTTATCGACGCCTTCGGCGACTTTGCTTCGATCCAAAATCGTGCGCGCGCCTACGCCCAACGCCGACTCGATCTTTTCTTTGGAAACCTGCGAGGCACCTTGGATTTTGACTTCGCGAATATATGGTTTCTCTGTGACTGCGTAGGTCAAGACTCCATCAGGCGAAAGCTCGGCTTGAACGTCGTCGAAAAATCCCATCCTGTAGATGGCTTTGACGTCTTGATCGACGGTCGCTGGATCGAACACCTCGCCGGCCCGGCTTTTCACGTGCAAGCGGATGCCGTCATCTTCGACTCTTACGTTGCCACTAATTTGGATATTTTTGAGGACGACTTTTTCTCGAGTTTGCGCTTGGGCTGAAACCACGTTGGTAACGAACAACGACAGGTATAGAAAAAAAACGACAGCGAGCGCTCCAGCGGTTTTAAAAAATTCCATCGGGAATGGACGAACCGAACATCAAAAAACGGGTGAATACTTTTGAATTTTTAGCAAATACCAGTACTTTTGTAAAGGTGTTTTTAATGTGCCTAGCAAGGGAACGTCCTAAAAATAGCACCCTAAGTGCCCGCCAACCGCCCCTCTCTCAGCTCGACGCAGCGGCCGATTTTTTTGGCAAATTGCCGGTTGTGAGTGGCAACTATCAAGCCGATCCCATGCTCTTCGTTAAGCCGGAACAGCAAATCTTGAACTTCCTCGCCGATGCGCAAATCAAGCGATCCGGTTGGCTCATCCGCCAAGACCAGCTTCGGCTTCAGAATTACCGCGCGCGCCACCGCGACCCGCTGCTGTTCACCTCCAGAAAGCTTGCCCGGACGGTGACTTAGCCTATCGGTCAAGCCGACTAAATCCAACAATTGTACGGCCTCGCGCTTGGCCTGTGCCGGTTCTATTCCTTGGATCAGTGCCGGAAACATAACGTTTTCCAGGGCTGAGAAATCAGGTAGGAGATAATGAAACTGAAAGACAAAGCCGATTTGCCGGTTGCGAAACTCGCACAGTGCGGCCTCATCGTCGAGCGGCAGCTGCTTGCCGCCAAAAAGTATTTTGCCCCCCGTCGGCCGGTCGAGGGTGCCGAGAATATGCAGCAAGGTGCTCTTACCAACGCCTGACTCACCAACCACCGCCAGACGCTCGCCTTCGGCCAAATCAAAATTGACACCCTGCAAAACATGGATCTCATTGCCGCCTTCGGAAAATGATTTTTGCAGCTCCTTGACCGACAGGAGGTTACTCATAGCGGATAATTTCTACCGGATCCAATTTCGCGGCTTGGCGCGCCGGGTAGAGGCTGGCCAATAAGGAGACCGCGAAAGACGTGCACGCGACCAGGACAAAGTTGCTGACATAAATTCGCACGGGCACCGTCGATATCAGAAATACACCGTCCGGCAATTGAAAGCCGTACTCAGAAATGAGCGCGCACACGAGCAGGCCGAGGACCACACCGAGGGTCGTTCCGACGACGCCAATAATGCAGCCTTTTAACAAAAATATTTTGCGGATGCTTTTTTGCGTGGCGCCCATGGAGCGCAGTATCGCGATGTCCTTTTTCTTTTCCATCACGACCATGACTAGGGTCGAGATGATGTTAAATGCGCCGATCAAAACCATCAGCAAAAGCACCAAAAAATAAACCGTCTTTTCGAGCTTGAGGGCGGAAAAAAGGTTGGGCCAGAGCCGCGTCCAATCCTCGGCAAAGTAAGGAAAGCCGAAATGCCGTTGAATCTGATCTGCTACCTCCCGGGATCGATTGACGTCTTTGATCCGGATCTCGATATTGGTCACCGCCCCCTCCAGCTCAAAGAATTTCTGCGCATCGGCGAGCGACATGAGCACCAAGGTCGAATCGATTTCGCTCATGCCCGTTCGAAGGATTCCGGTGACGGCGAAGCGGCGCACCTTGGGTATTACACCGATAGCGGTTGGGCTACCCAAGGGCGAGACCACCTGAACGGGACTGCCGAGAAAGGCGCCCAACTGATTGGCCAACCGCTCGCCTAAAATAATCCCAGGCAATAAAACGGTCCGATCTTCCACTTGGACCGGCTGTGGGGTCGTCAATCCGACGAGGCTTCCCTCGCGGACAAAGCTTTGTAGATTGACAACGCTATTGACCCGATTGGGATCGACGCCGCGCACCACAACCCCGGAGACGCGCGAACCGGAGGTGAGCATCACTTGACCGTAAATCGTCGGCGTAGCCGCCACCACGCCGTCTTCCTTGGCCACTTGCTGGAGCAATCTCTCATAGTCGCGCAATGAATCTCCCGACTTTACCAAGGCTATGTGAGCATTGATTCCGAGCAGACGGTCGCGCAAGGTTTCTTCGAAGCCGGTCATGACCGCCATCACGACGTTGAGCGTCATCACACCGATCATGACGCCGAGCACCGAAATCACCGTGATGAGTGAAATGAAAGTTTCTTGCCGACGCGCCTGCAAATAGCGCAAGCCTATAAATAGCTCATATTTCATGTGAGTGAAGGTCCGGCCTAGCGCTGCGGGCGAAGCAACGGAAATAGGATAACGTCGCGGATCGAAGCCGAGTTGGTAAGCAGCATCACCAGCCGATCGATGCCGATGCCTTCGCCGGCAGCCGGCGGCATGCCGTATTCGAGCGCGCGCACGTAATCATCGTCGATCGGATTCGCCGTGTCGTCGCCCGACTCGCGCGCGGCCATCTGTTCGAGAAAGCGTTCGCGTTGATCGGCTGGATCATTGAGCTCCGAGAAGGCGTTAGCCAACTCGCGGCCGCCGATATAGAGCTCGAAGCGATCGACCATCGCCGGGTTCGCATCGTTTTTCCGCGCCAAAGGCGACACCTCGATCGGATAGCCGGTGATAAACGTCGGTTGAATCAACTGCGCCTCGGCGACGGCTTCAAAGACTTCCACTAACGCATGGCCATAGGACGCGCTTAAATCAAGATGCACTTCCTTTTTCTTGGCGAACCGCTGCAGCCCGTCGAGAGTAGCGACATTGTCCTTTTCTGCGCCGCCGTGCGCCATGATCGCTTCGGCGAGAGTCAGCCGGCGCCACGGCGTCGCCAGATCGATCACATGATCCCCATACGTTAGTTGCAGCGAACCGACCACTTCTTGGGCCAAGGTTCACGAAAAGTTCTTCGGTCAACTGCATCAGGTCTTCGAAGCTTGCGTAGGCCTGATAGAACTCGACCATGGTAAATTCCGGATTGTGGCGCACGGAAATTCCCTCGTTGCGAAAATTCCGGTTCAGCTCGAAGACGCGCTCGAAGCCGCCGACGAGCAAACGCTTTAAAAAAAGTTCCGGCGCCACCCGCAGGTAGAGCTCCATATCGAGAGCGTTATGGTGCGTAATGAACGGCCGCGCCGCCGCGCCGCCCGGGATCGGCTGCATCATCGGCGTTTCGACTTCGAGAAAGTCGCGCGCTTCGAAAAAACGCCGCAGCAGCCCGATAATTCGCGAACGCTTCTCGAAAACCTGGCGCACTTCGGGATTGACCATTAGATCGAGATAGCGCTGGCGATAGCGCGCTTCGACATCGGCCAAGCCGTGCCACTTCTCCGGCAGCGGTCGCAAGCATTTCGCCAGGAGTCGCAAGCTTGTCGCGTCCAGCGTCAGTTCCTTGGTTCGGGTACGAAATAAGTGGCCGGAGACGCCGACGATATCGCCCACGTCCACGGTGCGAAACAACCCGTAGACTTCTTCGCCCACGCTATTCTGCTGGATATAAATCTGCAGACGCCCGCGGCGATCCTGCAGATGAAAAAAAGAAGCTTTGCCCATGCGCCGCAGCGCCATGATCCGTCCCGCGATGTGCAAATTCTTTGGCGCGCCGGCCAGCTCTTCATCGCTGGCGCCGGTAAATTTATCGATAATTTCCGAAGCGGTGTGTGTCGGTTTGAAATCGTTCGGATACACCACCGAGCCCGCCGCCTTGAGCTTGGCGAGCTTTTGCTTGCGCACTTCGACCTGCTCGACGGAAGTTTCGCTGGGATTGGAATCGTTCTCAGCCATTTTGCTCTCGCGTTCGTATAAAGCGCTGCGCTCCTGCCTGTGAAAATCGGCGGAGCAGGCGCAATGGATCACAGGCCCAAGTTTTTGCAGATCGCGCTGACGGAATAGGATTTGTTCAGCGAATAGAAGTGAAGTCCCTTGATGCCGAACTTGATCAATTCCTCGCACTGGCGGGTGGCATATTCGATCCCGACCTCGACCGCCGCTTCGTCGTCGGTTTCCACCTTGGCCAGTTGACTCTCTAATTTCGCCGGGATCTTGGCGCAGCATAACGCGGTAAAGCGGCGTACTTGCGACGCCGACAATATCGGCAAGACGCCAGGCACGATCGGAACCCTCAAGCCAAGTTTTCGCAGATCTTCGGCGAAGCGATAGTAGTCATCGTTATCAAAAAATAGTTGGGTAATTACAGTTGTGGCGCCGGCATCCACTTTTTCCTTTAAGAATTTTAAATCCGACATCCGGTCCACCGCGCGAGGATGGATTTCCGGGAAACCGGCCACGCCGATCGAAAAGCAGCCAAGCGCCGCGGCCTCTCGAACCAGCTCGATGGCGTAGTGAAAACCATCGGGATGGGGGCGCCAATTCTCCGTGCCCTGGGGCGGATCGCCGCCCAGCGCAAGGACGTTTTCAATCCTTTTGCTTTTGAGCCGGCTCAGGATCGCGCGCGCATCGTCTTTGGACTGTCCGACCACGGTCAAGTGACACATGACCTCCAGTCCGTAGTGGTCATGAATGGCCTCGACCAGGTCGAGGGTTTTTTCGCGCGTGCTTCCGCCAGCCCCGTACGTAACGGAACAAAAGCCAGGATTGAGCCTCTTGATGATCTCTATTTCGCTAAAGAGGTTTTCCTCGCCTTTTTCCGTCTTCGGAGGAAAGAACTCGACCGATAGGGTCAAGCCGGGCCGGGCATACAGGTCGGCTAACTTCACACAGTTCCTTGATGACTACCTTCGGCGTAGCGGTATTAATAACACAATGTTATGCGATGAACAATTGGCGCAAAACGAGAAATGAAAGATTTTATCTGTAGTTATCGCCGCTTAACTCGCGCTCGCGCAGCGATCGGATCGCAATCCGAACCCGTTTCAGGAGTGATAAGCGGTCGCAGAGAATCGGTGTGTTGAAGCCACGCCGCCTGGATTTCTTCCGGGACCTGATAAGCTTCCAACGTTTCTTTGAGAATCTGGCGACGGCGCGCGAAGTGCCCACCCATGATCGGGTGATTTACATGCGCTTTACCGAGCGGCCTGCCGGTGTACTTAATATCGGCGCCGAGAAAACTGGCAGCAAGCTGATACTCCATTTCCTTGATACGCGCTCGGTCCGCATTTCGAAAGAAAAAGCCGATCATGCGATCTTCGAAAACGCGATCGATAAACGCGTTGACGATCGCGCGCAATCCGCTTTCGCCGCCGAGTTTTTCGAACAGACTCTCAGCCATCGAGAACGGTCCTAAGAAATGCGTTTTCAATCGATTACATCATGCCGAGCTGCAGGCGGGCGGCTTCCGACATCTTGCTCGGCTCCCAGGGCGGGTCCCACACCAGATCGATCTTTACGTCCGTGACGCCGTCCACGGTCTTTACTTTACTTTCGATCTCGGCCGGCAACGACTGCACCGCCGGACAGTGCGGCGAAGTGAGCGTCATTTGGATCGTCACCGCGCCTTCGGCACTCACCTTCACCTCGTAGACCAATCCCAGCTCGTAGATATTGACTGGGATTTCGGGGTCGAAGCAGGAGCGCAAACTTTCAATCACCTGCGCTTCGATGATAGTTTCGTTGATGCTTGCCATTTTTCTACCAACCTGACTCTTTAAGGCCGCTTATTCAATGCCCAATTGCTGTTTGGCGCACACGGAAATCATGCTCTGATTCCAGGGCGGATCCCACACCAACTCGACATCGGTTTCGCGCACGCCGGGCACGGAGAGCAATCTCTTCTTGATGTCGGCCTTGAGAAACTGTCCCATGCCGCACCCTTGCGCCGTCAACGTGAACCGGACGATGGCTTTATATCCGCCTTCCGGCAAAGGCTGCGCAGCGCAGTCGTAGATCAAACCGAGGTCGACGATGTTGACGGGTATTTCCGGATCAAAGCAGGAACGCAGCTCATTCCAGACCAGCTCGTCGATCGAACCCGCCGGCATTTCTTCGCGCGCTTGCGGCCAATTTTCTTCCGCTCCCGGCGCAAAGCCGAGAGCGTCGCCGTCTTGACCGTCGATCCGCACGCTATAGCCGCGCTCCGTCATCACCGTATAAGTCCCGCCCAATGCTTGAGTCAACCAAACGATGCTGCCGGCAAGCAAGGAGGCATGCTCGCCGCTCGGAACCATAACCGCGTCGCAGTCGCGTTGCAGCTTAATCGGTTTTTCGGTGTTCATCCGCATGGACTCCTTTCAGCGTGCTCCGCCAACTACTCCGTCGTGGCCGGCTTAGTTTCGCCCTGTAGCGCCGCGTTGACTGTATGCCAGGCCAAGCTGGCGCATTTAACCCGCGCCGGAAATTTACATACGCCGGAAAGAATTTTCAGCTTGCCGACCTTCTCGTCACCGCTTTCACCGCCGCCATCGCCAGTCAACATTTTGTGCACGTTTTCAAACAGCTCATGGGCCGCGGCCTCGGACTTGCCTTTCAGCTCGGCGGTCATCATCGACGCCGAAGCCTTGGAAATCGCGCAACCCGAGCCTTGAAAGCTCACGTCGCGAATCACGCCGTCTTCAAGATGCAGATACACCGTGACGTGATCGCCGCACAGCGGATTGTAGCCTTCCGCTTTGCGGTTAGCATCGGACATCACGCGATAATTTCTCGGACTCTTGTTATGGTCGAGAATGACTTCCTGATAGAGCTCGTCTAAATCCGACATCAGCCAAAAACTTTCCGGACCCGATGGATGGCTCGCACCAGCACATCGATCTCCTCGATGGTATTGTAAAAAGCGAACGACGCGCGCGTCGTTGCTGGCACGCCGAAGCGTTGCATCACGGGCATCGCGCAATGATGCCCGGCGCGCACCGCCACCCCTTCTTGGTCTAGAATCGTGCCGACATCGTGCGCGTGCACGTGATCCAAGACAAACGACAACACACCGGCTTTTTCCTTAGCGGTGCCGATAATGCGCAAGCCGTCGATGCTTGAGAGCGCAGCCGTGGCGTAGCTCAGCAGCTTGTGCTCGTGCGCCGCGAGCTGGCACCAATCCAATGGCAGCAAATAGTCGATGGCGACGCCGAGTCCAATGCCGCCGGCAATATTGGGCGTGCCTGCTTCGAACTTGTAGGGCAACACATTGTAATGAGTCTTTTCGAACGTCACCAAACTGATCATGTCGCCGCCGCCCTGGTACGGCGGCATTTTTTCGAGCAGCTCGGCGCTCCCGTAAAGCACCCCCACGCCCGTGGGCCCGAACAACTTATGACCGGAAAAGGCGTAAAAATCGCAGCCGAGATCCTGTACGTCGACTCTCAAATGAGGCACCGCCTGGGCGCCGTCGAGCATGACCGGCACGCCGCGCTCATGAGCCAATGCGACAATCTCTTTGACCGGCACGATTGTGCCGAGCGCATTGGACACGTGGGTTATCGAAACAAACTTGGTCTTATCGTTTAACAGCCGGCGAAACTCTTCCATCACCAGCTCGCCCTCGTGATTGATCGGAATGACCCGCAGCTTTGCCCCAGTCTGTTCACAAAGTATCTGCCACGGCACGATATTGGAGTGATGTTCCATCGCTGAGACGATGATTTCATCGCCGGCTTTGAGAAAACTGCGCCCGTAACACTGCGCCACCAAGTTGATCGCTTCCGTCGTGCCGCGCACGAAAATGATCTCCTTATCCGATCGCGCGTTGATAAATTGCCGTATTTTCCCCCGCGCCGCTTCGTAAACCGTGGTGGCATGCTCGCTTAGGTAATGAACCCCACGATGAATATTGGAGTTCTCCGCGCTGTAATAGCGATTGAGCGCATCGATGACCGCCTGCGGCTTTTGACTGGTCGCGCCGTTGTCGAGATAGACCAGCGGCTTGCCATGAACTTTCAACTTCAAAATCGGAAAATCCTCGCGCAAGCGCATGACATCGAAGCTGCCGGAGGGAGCGCGCGATTCAGCCAAGTGAGACATCGCCTTCATGGTAATACTCAAACTCTCCGAAACTGCGCCGCCAAATAATCGTCCAGTTGGCGCCGTAAAGAATCGACTTTAATTCGTCCCACGACGTCGCCGGCAAAGGCGAAGCTCAAAAGACTCCGAGCTTCCGCCGCGCCCAGGCCGCGCGTGCGAAGATAAAACAAAGCGTCGGCATCCAATTGACCGATGGTCGAGCCGTGGCTGCATTTGACGTCATCGGCGTAGATTTCCAATTGCGGTTTGGTATTCACCACAGCGTTTTCGGATAGGAGCAAATTCTTATTGACCTGGCGCGCATTGGATTTTTGCGCGTCTTTGTGAACGACGATTTTACCGTTGAAAACGCCATGCGCCGCGCCGTTCAAGATGCCTTTATAAAGCTCGAAGCTGGTTGCGCGCGGCTTGAGATGATCGATCTCGGTGAAATTATCGACGTGCTGCTTATCGCCGGCCAGATAAAGACCGTTGAGTACGCATTCAGCACCTTCGCCGTTGAGCGCCACGTGAACGTTGTTTCGAATCAAAGATCCGCCGAGGATCACCGCGTGCGCCGTTAAACGGGCGCCGCGATCCAAGTCGGCGTCGAAGGTGCCCGTGTGAAACGCGGCACGACCTTCGCGCTGCAAGCGATAATAATCGGCCAGCGAATCCGCTTCGCCGATCAGTTCCGTGACCGCGTTACAGAAATAAGCGCCCTCTTCCACGCCGACGTAGCTCTCAATGATTTTAGCCTGGCTCCCCGCGCCGAGAAAAATAAGCGTGCGCGGATGCGACACCAATTGTCCGGCGCCGGGGCTCGATGCGTAAATCAGATAAATCGGCTGCGCCAAACAGCACCCTGGAGGAATAACCACCACCGCACCGTCGCCCATAAAAGCCGTGTTGAGCGCCACGAAAGCCTGGCGCCGATAATTCGCATGACGCCCAAGCTGCTCTGACAAAAGCGGCGCGTCTTGCTTTATAAGCTCCGCCAAGCTGGCGAGGCGAACGCCGCGAGGCAGATCCTGCACAAAGGAAAATTCCCGCGCCCAGACGCCATTGATAAAGACCAAGCGTGGACAGGCGGTATCAGCAAAACTCCGTGCCAGGATTTCGTCGGTATCGACGCGGCGCTCAGATCCTTGGGTCTGCGCCAAGGGCAATGAGGCGATTGGCTCGACACTGGTGTACTTCCACTCTTCATTTTTTGTCGTCGGAAATCCCTGCGCCGCAAAGCTCGCGATTCCGTCTCTGCGCAGTTCTTTGAGCCACGCCGGAGCCGCGCCATTTCCGTTTGACTGCGACTGCTCGAAGGCGGCGAGATAGCGCTCTTTACTTTCCGCGGCAATCATATTCTTTCCGAGTACAACAAGCGGGACTAATGAACGGCGGCGACGGCGCCTTTGAGCCAATCATATCCCCGGCTCTCGAGCTCCAGTGCCAATTCTTTCGTGCCTGATTTTATGATTCGCCCCTCGAACAAAACATGGATGAAATCGGGCACGATGTAATTGAGCAAACGCTGATAATGAGTAATCACGATCATCGCACGATCGGGTCGGCGCAAGGCATTGACGCCGCTGGCGACCACGCGCAAGGCATCGATGTCGAGACCCGAATCGGTTTCGTCGAGTAGTGCGAGCACCGGGTCCAGGACAGCCATCTGTAAAATCTCATTGCGTTTTTTTTCGCCGCCGGAAAAACCTTCGTTGAGCGGCCGATTGATCAGCACCTGATCCATTTCCACCAACTTCAGTTTTTCTTTAATCAGCGCCAGGAATTCCATTGCGTCCAGTTCTTCCAAGCCATTGTGCTTGCGCACCGCATTCAACGCCGCTTTGAGAAAATACGTCGTGCTGATGCCGGGAATCTCGACGGGATATTGAAACGCGAGAAAAATTCCTTCGCGCGCGCGCATCTCGGGGCTCATGGCCAGAAGATCTTTGCCGCGATAAATGACTTCACCGCCGGTCACTTCATAATTTTCCCGGCCCGACAAAACATGCGCCAGCGTGCTTTTACCCGAACCGTTCGGACCCATGATGGCGTGCACTTCGCCGGCGCCGACGTGCAGATCGATGCCGCGCAAAATTTCCTTATTTCCAGCCTTTGCCCTGAGCCCGCGAATATCCAACATGCTGATGCCTCTCAAAACACTCGGTTCAAACCGCCTTTTGCAGCGGCAATCGGGTCAACCGCCCTTTAAGCCCCTGCCGATCGGCGATCTCCGCGACCGACACGCCGGCGAGAAATTCTGCGAGCACGATCTGCGCCTTCTCCCACACCGACTTTTGCGAGCAAACCGCGCAGAAAGAACAATAATTGGCGCCCTGCTCGAGACACTCCATCAACACCAGCGGCCGCTCGACAGTTTCATAAACGTCTTTAATAGATATCGCCGCCGCCCGCTTGGCTAGGGTAAAACCACCCTTCGAGCCGATGTGCGATTGCACCAAACCGCCGGCAACCATGTCTTTCATGATCTTTGAAAGATAAAATGACGGGATGTCCTGGCTCTTTTCGATATCCGCCCGGCTCACGATCTTACCTTCGGGTTGTCCGGCGAGATAAGAAAGCGCGCGCACCGCATAATCGACGCGCCGCCCGACATTCATCAGCGAACTGCGCTCGCTTTTGACCCTCGCGCGTTTCACATTTTCCTCACAATTGAATATAGACTCCTTAGGTCTTTATTGTCAAGACGACTGCTGCCATAGGCTTGGTTTCCATGCGATTGTGAGCATGATGGCGCTGGTCGCGATGATGAGTCAAAAACGTACGTATCCGAAATAGTTTCCTGGAATTATTTTTCCTTCGACTCGTCGGATTTTTGCCGACTTTCCGGCTTCAGGTTTGGGCGAGAGATTATTGGCACTGGTCAAGGCACGACAACCGGTGGAATCGTCGGGCCGATCTGCGGGGTGACTATCAAGATCTTGAGGAAGCCAAGCGACAACCAGAACAGATCGACGCCATCATGCGAGGCGCCGCAAAATCGCCGAAGATGAGACACCAGTCAGGGATATCGAACATTCATGCTGATCGAAGGGGCGCACGGTGACAAGATCCATGAAGAGGAGGATGGACTTGCTCCTGGCGTTCGTGTTCGATCCGCGACAGCCCATATTCCGGAGGAATCGGAATCGGTGCTGAATTGGCCCGACCGAATGTCTGGGGCTGTCGTTTATCGAGTTAACCAGACTCGAAACGTCAATACTACTCTTTCATCAGCTCAGGCCGGGGTGTTTGTACAAGCCAATTAAGTAGCCACTGGATGAAAAACAGTACGACTCGGTAATAAGTATGTGGTTTTTCCTCCCGCCCCGCACTACATGACCTATTCACATCATCGCGGTTAACGTCACAAGTACAGGTACTTACCGACAATTTTCGGCTCTGGCATTCCTGTTGCTGTCTACCTCTGTATGACGGAAGGAGAGCTACATGGAAACAACGGGGATGTTGCGCGATACACCTTCTTCTTGGTTCAGAAAGATAAACTGGCAGTTTCTTACTTTCTGGATCATGTATATCGGTTTAATATTGAGTATCGGCTACGCCCTAATTTGAACGAGCCTTTAACGGTATCTCTGCAGGATTTTGGTGCTCTTTCGTCGCGATAATTAGGACCTATGCACGTCTAACTGTCACCGTTCGTCTGCTAATCCTTTACCTCGGGTCAGCGCCGCCCTCGTTCGACAACTAGTTGAAGGCACTCCGGAGAGTCAACCAGCAGCATCGAAATATCGTGGCCTTCCATTCGCTCTCACCGGGCGTGATTGAGCAATTAATCGCGCTCAGGGTCGCGGCACTACTGGCCGTCTATCTGCTGTAGATCACAAACATTCGGTTGGTATGAGCAGCGCGTTCATGAGCTTGCGATTCTCTTCCCTGCGCCATTCGGCGTCAAGCTTGTCAACGCTGTCTGACATTATGGGCAAAAAGATTTCATCGGCAGGCCACTACCCTGAAAAAATCTGTGCGGGACCGGTGCGCACGACAACTCTTGCGATGATTAATTAGCCGGCGGAAACTACCCTTTGCGGTTATATTTTCGCCGCCTGGGTTTCCCGGAAGATTTCTTTTGCTTCGATTGATGCTCCCTATCGGCGTCTATCGAAGCTTTCGCTGGTATCGGAATCCGATCGCTTGCGTCAATAGTCCCGCACGCAGCAGTAAGCGAAGCAAACTCGTTTAGAGCTCTAACCAGGTAGCCAGTCCATTTGGGGGTCATGGGGATTTATACGCTCCTTGAATATCTTGCCATAATGTAAATGCATTACGCGTGCCAGGAAAAATATCTTAGCTGTGTCATACATCGACGAAGGCGATATGCTCGACGCAGCGCTCGCCGGGCTAAAGCGTGGTATTGAATTGAAGCGGAGCGAGGCAGTGGCCAAGAAGGTTGCCCGATGGCGACCCTTGTAAGGAGAAATTTATAAAGAAGTTGGCGAGACTGACCGATATACATTACAAGCTTCGGAAAAAGGGGGATTGATCCACCAAATGCACAAATCCCAGAGCAACGTTACCATCGCGATGACAGAGTTCGACAACCTTCGTGAACTAAATGCGTATGCCATTGACATCGCCAGGGATTATTTTGCCATGGCAGCAAACGATCCGCGCCGAGAAGAGAACCGCCAGGGAAATACTGAGACTGAGCCGGCGGCGGTCCTTAATGGAGCGGGCGGTTTCGGCGTTGCCCCCACCTCAACACAGAATTCTGTTGCCGAAGAAAAGAGGAAGCAAAACCGAGTCATTATGAGACGGCAGTGGTCCGCCACCTCGGAAGTGGTTCAGTTTGACTATGAACGGTCGAAGGCTGTTGCCTAATTTACCTGTCCG
This sequence comes from uncultured delta proteobacterium, assembly GCA_963755715.1. GTDB lineage: Bacteria > Desulfobacterota > Binatia > UBA9968 > UBA9968 > DP-20. Next base: position 42,900 of record CAVWLW010000025.1, on the reverse strand, counting down.
TGAAATCGGGGCTAGCTCACCATGACTGCTTGTCTCCAGTTCGTCTCTTAGATAGCAATCGAGCGGCGCAGACAGCCGATTATCTGTGGCCGCCGCCACCGCCGCCATGAAAACCGCCGCCGCCAAAGCCGCCGAAGCGGCGCGCCGTTGAAGCCGCCGCCATGCATGCCGCCAAAACCGCCGTGCGGTGCGCCATTGAAGCCGCCGCCGCCATGAAAGCCGCCGCCGAAACTGGATTGGCCACGGCCGGAAAAGTTGTTTGTCCGGCCGCCATGGTCGAATCTGCTAAACGCGCCGGGATGGCCGTTCGGTGCCACGTGCGGCGCAGCAAAGCCGCGGAAGTCCCGATGGTCAAACCCCGACCCTGCGCCATGAAAATTATGAAAGGCCTGACCGTGAAATTCACCGCTGTGAAAGCCGTGAAAGTCGTGACCATGAAAATCACCGCCGGCGAAGCCGTGGCCATGGTTAAAAAAGACATGGCTTCTGGAAATAAACCGAGCGTGGTTAAAAACCACGAAACGACCGCCCCAGTTGCAGCCCCAGAAACCCCAGCCCCAGGGAAAGTGATGATGAAAATGGCCGATGGGAAAACCACCGAACCAAACAAACGGGCCAACGAAGAAATCGACATAGCCCGGGTACACCACCAACGGCGCTCCGTACACCACCCATGGGTCGTAGGTGGGAAGATAGACGACTTGAGGATTCGTCGGCTCGATGATGATCGTCTGGCCCTGGGTCGTCACCGTTTGCTGTTGCGTGGTTTTCAGGGTGCCGGCGTTTTCCGCGCGCTTGCGCATAACCTGGACGGCGGCCATAACCTCCTGCGGGTGATTGTAATAGGCGTCTCCCAGAGACGATGTCCAGGAAAGATTTTTATCCATATTGGCCAGCACTGAAGGAAATTCCGTGAGCGCTTTGACGCTCGCATCCCAGGGTTGTTTGTCCACCTCGGTGGCCAATTGTTCGTCCTTCAGGGTGGAGTTTTGTTGCAGCCAGCGGTTCGCTTGGACGACTTCAGTGGGATAAGTGGACGCGGCCAGAACTTCCGCGACCAGTTCGTCGGGATACAATGCGATCGGCGCCACGAGTTGCTGCAGCTGTTCCGGATTCACCTGCGCCGGTTGGATTCCCGACGCCGTAGCTGCTTGAGCCTCTTGAGTCGCCACCGCTCCGCATGCTGCTGGTTACAAAGATAAGCGCGCATGCGAAAGCCGATGCCAAAAACCGTTTGAATAACATGATAACTCTCTCCTTGCCGGCCAGCGGATTCTCTTGAATGCTCCGCGCCGGCTGATCGTTTCTCGTTCTCCTTGTTTACCAAAAGTGATCGCGCCACATTTCCCGAAGTGTTCCAATCGGCCTGAACTTGTTCACGCCGGACGGCGTCGAGGTAAGTCTGTTGCATGTAGTTGAGGACGGGATCGGGGACTCCTTGATCGTGCAATCGGACCAACCCTGTTGCGTTCAGGCGATAGACGGCTTTGCTCTCGCGCATCCTATTTACGATGGTATCGGCGGGAACGTTCTCCTTGCCCATTTGGATCACTTCGCTGATCGTTACCGGCGCCTTGACCGAATCGGTTCCCAGCGCGGCGCAGCCGTTCAACAGAGCGCCGCCGGCCAAAGCCATCGATAACGAACGTCGGCGCTGCCATATTTTCTTTATTCGCCCGATCACCCGGGACAACATTTATTTCACCTCGAAAGACGCCGACAAGGATGGCGGCGTCATCGATTGATCCCAATTCAACTAAGCGCCAAATTCATGCCATGAAAAAAATCTGCCGTTGCCGCGAGTTAAACGCCGAGATCCAGAGCGACGTGCACGAAATGCCTGCGTTTGTGACGGCGAAAGAATCGCCGGCGTCCGGCAAGGGATGACCGTCGTGCCGAGTGAAAGCCGATAGGGCGACGCGATGCCGGCCGGTCGGCTCGGACCGCCTGCGGAGAATTGCGCGACTGAAAGAGCCTAACGCTCCTTCGTCATAATCAACTGCGTGGCAAGACGGCAGGAGAGCCGATCAAATTCGTCACATGCAGGAGAAGTCTGTTTACGACGACTCTTATGGAAACAAATAGGCGACCGAGGGTGCAGCGATCAGCAGCGAGCTTTTGCCGCCGCGATGAATTTGACCCCCTGGAAAATCAACTATCAAATGATCGAGCGCACGACGCCGCCATCCACGCGCAGCGCCGTTCCGTTGATCGCGGAGGATAGCGGGCTAGCCAGGAAAATTACCAATGAAGCTACTTCGTCGGTGCTAGCGAAGCGTTTGAGCAACGAGCTAGGGCGAACAGTGGCGAAAAACTCTTTCTCGAAATGCGACTGTTCGATGCCTCTGGAGTGTGCGATTTGATCGACGAACTTTTCCACACCCTCGGAGCGAGTCGGACCTGCCAAAACCGAATTCACGGTCACTGCTGTCCCCGCCGTCGTCTCGGCAAGTCCGCGCGCCAGGGCGAGCTGCATGGTCTTGGTCACCCCGTAATGGATCATCTCCACCGGAATGTTGATCGCCGATTCGCTCGATATGAAAATGATCCTGCCCCAGTTCCTCGCCTTCATTTCCGGCAGGTAATGGCGGCTCAAGCGCACGCCGCTCATGAAATTGGTTTCAATAATTTCGTGCCATTCGTGATCCGAGATCGCTTCGAAAGGCTTGATGTCGTAAACGCCAAGGTTGTTGACCAAAATGTCGACCTGGGGGAAGTCGGTGGTGACACGCTGTGCGACCTCGGCGTCGCTCAGATCGCCCGCGCATGCCGCAAGCCTGGCTTGAGGATGTTTTTGCCGAATCATTGCGATCGCTTCGTCAACGCGTTTCTCTGATCGGCCGTTGATAATGACCTTCGCTCCCTCGGCGGCCAACCCTGCGCCAATGGCGAAACCGATGCCCGCCGTCGAGCCCGTAACCAATGCGACTTTGTTTATCAGTTGCAAATCCATAACCTACCCTCTGAAATTCTGCGTTCAAATCTACAACGCTTGCCGCATTGGGCGACTTCGTGCCTTTGACCTTCGACGGCAAGCGCGGCCTTCCGCCTGCTTTAATCGCCGTGGTAATGTCCCCATTCGGTGTGATATTTCCGGCACTCGGATTTGTCGTGACTATCGGCAGCCAGACATCCGCATCCCGTCATCAGAACAGAGATGAGAAACAACATTGCCAATAAGGATATACTGCTACGCATAGTGTCCTTTCACTTTTCACCTTCCAAACAAAGGAAGTCGAAGTCGGATCGCATCCTCACAGAATGATAGGGCAATGACTGTGCCAGCGTTGTTGACGAGCGCAACTAACTGAGTTCAGTGACTTGTGGCAACATGCGGCGGAATTGTTTTTGAATCGTGATGAAAGTTTGTGTCAACATGCCGTCTCATGTCTGCATTGCGGCACAAGCGCAAGGCGAATTTGCCAGCCGAGGACATGCCACTAAAGAACCCGCTAAGTACTTACTCTTCTATCGACAGCCTCCTGTATCGCGTTTAACAAAGCCTCTGCGGCGAACGGCTTTCTCAGTAAATCTACTGCGCCGGATTTCAATGCCTTGGCTCGCGCCGTCGGGTCGTCGTGGGCGGTGATGAAGATCATCGGAATCCGATATTGACGGTTGCATAATTGGCATTGGAGCTCCAAGCCGGTCATGACCGGCATATGAAGATCAACGATCAAACAGGTTGTCTTGTCGAGAATATCCGAGCCGAGGAAATCCTCAGCCGATGCGAACATTTTCAGCTCCGTAGCCGACGGATTGGATAAATCCTCTAAGAGCGTCGCGGACCGACTCGTCGTCGTCCACTATCGCTTGGCGGTTATTGCCTCGACAGATAACGTGATAGACCACAGGGACGTGGCCAAATGGGAGTCAGCTCTTAAGGAACTGCTTGACAGCTACCTCGTAGATCAACGCGACTCAAAGGGGCAAATTCTCGTGATTACAGATCTTGGTTATCGGATTGCCGACATGATCGAAATATAGTTCAGGGTCATATCGACCACCTGGAAGACGGGCGCTAATCGCACACGCAATCTCGACCAACGTCCAATTCAGTTCAGCGTGGTAAACAAAAACAGATAAAGAGCCGCATTGAGCACCGGTTTGCTTTTTACAATGAGCTGACCGATCTCAGTCGTTAGATTGACCAGCCGTGCGGTCATCAAATCACCGCTCGCATCTTCGATTTTATTCTTGTGCGCCTTTTCTATCTCCGCTACCAATTCATTGGTCAGGAGTAGCTCCTGTATTAGATCGAAACGGCGTGGAGCATCGCGTTCGAACGCAATGAGCTCCTGTAGCGAGTCCATTCGAGCTTTGAGTGCCGCAAGGCTTGGTTTGTTGGGTTTGTCCTTCGCCATAATATCTAGTTATCGCCTTCGATATTTTCCGGCATCACTGCGCTAGTTCAATTCTCCCGCAGCGTGAAATCTCTCCGATCCAACCGCACTTCGGCGCCGCACTTGGGGCACTCGATACCAACCAACTGCGGTAGATAAACTGTTTTCCCGCCACGGAGGGCAGGGGGAGAATCATCGGGATCCGCCAAGGCGATCACCTCGCCGCACGGACAGGTCGCGTGGTCGGCCGTTACCCTGACAGCGTCCACAACCCGTTTATCAGCCATCGTATGAAGTCAAACAAATTTGTCTAGCCACCGCAACGCAATGCAACCTGAGCCAAGCGCTTGTCACACTAATTTAACGGGATAGCCATGCAGCTTTCCTTGATGTCTGCCACGGTGTGCCCCGTTATGAAATCGCAGGAACTGGGCCGAATCTGGAAAAGACATTACCCTCATTGAAATGAGCCGACGTCTCACCAGATATGTATGTCGATTTGTTTGTTGCTTCGAAACCTTGCAACTTTAGAGGTTGACGGTGATTATGAGACAAGGCTCGCCAGGGTTTTAGGCTCAGCGGGCATACCGATGGACCAGTTTAAGGAGCAGAGCAAAACCGAGGGTCGGGTCTTGCAATCACGCCTTTTGAGAAGGCTAACGGATCTTTTTAGGATGATCGAAATACTGACGCAGCCATCCTCGACACGAGCTCTTTCTCCTCCCCTGCCCCTATGTTAAGAAACGTTTCATGGCGATCCTGAAAGTCTCGCGTCTCGGTCATCCTGTTTTGCGCAAGGTCACGGAAAATATTTCCACGCAGGAGCTACAGTCGCCGGAGATTCAAAAATTTATCGACGATATGATCGAGACCATGAAAGAATACGACGGCGTCGGTCTCGCCGCCGACCAGGTGCACGAATCCAAGCAAGTCGCCGTACTCGAGGTCGCCGACAACCCCCGCTATCCCGATAAGGCGAAAGTGCCGCTGACGGTTCTGGTAAATCCACAGATCACGCCGCTGTCCGACGAAATGGAGGAAGACTGGGAAGGTTGTCTCAGCATTCCCGATCTACGGGGTCGGTGCCGCGCTACAAAACTATTCACGTTCAGGCCCTCGACCGTAGCGGTAACACGCTCGACTTTATCGCCAATGACTTTCACGCCCGCGTGATTCAGCATGAGTTCGATCACTTGAACGGCAAAGTGTATCTCGACCGCATGCGCGATCTTACGACGCTGACATTTCTTCAGGAATTTGCCCGCTATTGGCTGCGGCCGTAGAGAGATCTCTTTCCGACCCGTCGTTGAGTTTACCGTCCTGAAAAGTTACAGTCGCCTCATGAATTGCCCCCAGCTCGAATCATCGCTCGAACGCTTGTTTACAACCGTCTCGCAGCCCACCGCCGAGATTTTAGATCGCGCTCTTTCCGGTCATGACATCACCGTCGACGAGGCCGCCCGTCTTTTCGACGCCGACGGCTCGGATCTTTTCGCCATCATCGCTGCTGCCGATGCCCTGCGTGCGCGCACCGTCGGCGATGTCGTCACCTACGTGATCAACCGCAACATCAATTTCACCAACGTCTGCGTCAAGGCCTGCGGCTTTTGCGCCTTCAGCCGCGGTCATCTAGCGGAAGAAGGCTACTTCCTGCCCGTTGAAGAAGTCATCCGGCGCGCCAAAGAAGCGCAGGAGCTGGGCGCGACAGAAGTCTGCGTGCAAGCGGGCCTCGCGCCGGGCATCGATGGCTGGCATTACGTCAATCTCTGCCGCGCTCTAAAAGAAGCGCTGCCGGATATTCATATTCACGGCTTTTCGCCCGAGGAAGTGCTCTACGGTTCGAGCTCTGACCGGTGTCACCGTTCGCGACTATCTCCTCGCGCTGAAGGAAGCGGGGGTCGGCAGTCTGCCCGGAACTTCGGCGGAAGTTTTAGTCGATGCAATCCGCCAGCAGGTTTCACCGGGCCGGATCGGCGTTGCGCAATGGATCGAGCTGATCCAAACCGCGCACGAGATCGGCATTCCAACTACCTCGACGATCATGTACGGCTATATCGAAAGCGCGCGCGACAAAGCGGTTCACTTGGATATTCTCCGGGAAATTCAAAAACGCACCGGCGGGATCACCGAGTTCGTGCCGCTGAGCTTTGTTTACGAGGAAGCGCCGATGTTTCACCGCAAGCCCCCCGCCGGCTTGCGCCGCGGCGCCAGCGGCGCGGAAGTCATGAAGATGTACGCGGTGTCGCGCCTAATGTTGAATAATTATATTCCCAATCTGCAAGTTTCGTGGGTGAAAGAAGGGCCCAAACTGTCGCAGATCGCGCTGCTCGCCGGCGCCAACGATTTCGGCGGCACGTTGATCAACGAGAGCATATCGACCGCCGCGGGCGCGTCCTACGGACAACTCATGAAGCCGTCGCAGTTCCGCGGCATGATCCGCGAGATGGGCCGCATTCCGGCCGAACGATCGACGACTTACCAAAAAGTCCGCGTGTTTGAATCTGAAGCGCAGCACCGCGACCTCCTCGACGAGGTCAATGACCCGGCGCAGCGCTTCGGCTCCTATCAAAATCTCATCCACCTGAAAGCGTACCGTTTCCGCGATTTTTACCGCGAACAGAAAGAGCCAAAGCATCAGGCGTAAGTCCGCGCTCAATTTGGCGTCGAATTATGAACGCGAACCCCGCGCAGTTTGAAGCCATCGGCACTCGCCTCGGTTTTCGTGTCGTCGAGCAAACCCCCGATAGCATCCGCCTGTTGTGGCGAGGTCCGCGTTTCCCCGCGTTTCTCTGTTTAGGTATCGCGCTGCTGTTGCTGTTTATCTCGGTGCCGATCGTCGAAGCCATTCGCATTCGTGGTTTCGTTGGCCCGGCGGGATCGCTTTGGTATTTTCCGCTGATGAATCTGATTCTGTTCGGCATTGCGTTTTTTCTGCTGACGCAGCGGCGTACGATCGAAATCGACCCCGGCGCCGGGCGGCTCAGCCTGCGCCGTCAAAGCCTCTATCGGTCTGTCGGCTTTACGGCGACGGGCAGCGAGATCGCTGGAGTCACCCTCGGTATCGATCGCGTCTACAGCGGTTTTGCGCTGGGTGGCTCGACCGCCGCGGAGCGCTTTCCAGTGCCGGCGCTGCGGCTCGAGCTCAGCAGCGGCGAGACCTTGCTTCTCGATCGCGGCAGCGCTCGCAAGCTGACCGAACTGGGGAAAATTATCAGTGCGGGTGTCGCGAAGCCTTTGGCGATCGATTCGGAATTGCAAACCGATGCGCGCATCGTTACGCAGCTGAGTGCAGGAACAGAAGTCGTTTAAGAAATCGCGGCGCGGGCGATCAACTGATGCAATTGCGCGACGCCTTTTTTGACGCCTTCGTGAGCGAGTTGCTCCGCGGTCAGCCATCTCACGCCGCGCTCGCTGATAATATCGCCGATGGCAAAAATATTTTCGCTCAATGATTTTTGTGTTTCATCGAAGCTGGCCGACCAAATCACGTCGCCGCGCCGCACATCGACGAGCTCCAACACGAAAGCCACCGAAGCGGGACTCTTGACGCCCCACTCGTCGCCGACTCTCTCGCGGAAGCGCCGCACCCGGCCGATGAGAACCGCATCGGCATAAACCGCCTCGCCGAGCTCGCGCAAGCGCGCCGCTTCATTCGACGCCGTAATCGTTTGACTGACTTCCCGCGCTTCGCTCTCAGAAACGATCTGCCAATTGGGCAGGCCGCTCATCACCTGGTAGATGAGCCGCGCCAAGGTATCGTTAGGATCCCGCTCCGGACTCTTGGGCTCGCCAGGCGTGGGGGCGACCTTTACCTGCGACCCGGCCGTCTCCAAAGCCGGCAAGATGACGATGCGCCGGATGCGGCGCGATTCCAAATCGGTCGAATGCCTGCTCTGCAGATTGCCCGGGCCGAAGCAGCCGGCGAGCAGAAAAATGAGTAATGGAATGAGCTTTGACATGGAAACGATCCAGAAATACCAGAATGGACTGTGCCCCTCAAGACGAAAACTGCGCCAAGTTGCCGGTTGGCCGGCGCTAGTAAATCGGAAATTGATCAAAAAATGTCATTGTCAGTCCTGGTGACTAACAGCAAATTTTAACAATTGACTATTTTTCTACCCCAGTGACGCGGATCCCCAGCTCGCGCAGTTGGCGTGTTTCAACGCTCGACGGCGCGTCCGTCAGCATGCACACGGCGCGTTGGCTCTTGGGAAACGCGATCACGTCGCGCAGCGACTTGGCGCCGCTCAAGAGCATCGCCAACCGATCGATTCCAAAAGCGATGCCGCCGTGCGGCGGCGCACCGAAGCTCAAAGCTTCGAGAAAAAAACCGAACTTTGCTTCGGCTTCTTCAGCGCCGATGCCCATGAGACCGAGAATTTTTTTTTGCAGCTCGACGTGATGGATTCGGATGCTGCCGCCGCCGATCTCGATGCCGTTGAGCGCCAGGTCATAGGCCTTGGAGCGGCTCTTTGCCGGCTCGCTTTCAAGCAACGGTAAGTCCTCATCCAGCGGCGCTGTGAACGGATGATGCAGCGCCACGTAGCGCTTTTCTTCGGCATCGAACTCCATCAGCGGAAAATCGACCACCCAAACGAGGGCGTATTCCTTTGCCGGAATCAAAGCCAGCTTTTCGCCCAGGTACAGGCGCAGATTGCCGAGCGCGTCGTGCACGATCTTGGCGCTGTCGGCGGAAAACAACACCACGTCGCCGATCTCGGCTCCGGCGATTTGCTCGATCGCTTTTTGTTCGGCTGCCGACAAAAACTTGGCGATAGGCGACTGCCAACCCTCCGCGGTGATTTTAGTCCAAGCGATGCCCTTGGCGCCGAAGGTCGCCACGTACGGGCGTCATGTCATCCAAGTCCTTGCGCGAAAGCTCCCCGCCCTTGGGAATGCGAATGCCTTTCACCACGCCGCCGTTTTGAATCGCCGCGGCAAAAACTCGCGCCTGGCACTGGCGCAGCGCATCGGTAAAATCCCTGAGCTCCAAACCGAAGCGCATATCGGGCTTATCCGAGCCGAAACGGCTCATCGCTTCCTCATAAGTCAAGCTCGTGAACGGCCGCTTGAGCTCGATGCCTTTCAATTCTTTGAATAGGAGCGAGATCATGCCCTCGACCACCTGCATCACGTCTTCGCGTTGAACGAACGACATCTCCATGTCGAGTTGAGTGAATTCCGGCTGGCGGTCGGCGCGCAGATCCTCGTCGCGAAAACACTTGACGATCTGAAAATAGCGATCGAGGCCGCCGACCATAAGAATCTGCTTGAACAACTGCGGCGACTGCGGCAGCGCATAAAACTTGCCGTGGTAGATCCGGCTCGGCACTAAATAATCGCGCGCGCCCTCCGGCGTGCTTTTGGTCAACACCGGCGTTTCTACGTCGATGAATCCTAAACCGTCGAGATAATCCCGAATCAATTTCGTCATGCGATAGCGCAGCAGTAAAGGGCTCAAGCTCTGCGGCCGGCGCAGATCGAGATAGCGGTATTTCAGCCGGGTATTTTCATTGGCGTCGGTTTCATCTTCGATGATGAACGGCGGCACGGCCGAGGCGTTGAGCAAGCGCAGCTCTTGGCAAACCAGCTCGACTTCGCCGGTGGCGAGATCGGCGTTGATCGTTTCCGCGGATCGTTTCGACAAAGTGCCGCGCACCGCGATCACATCTTCGGAGCGAATCTGCTTGGCTTTCTCATGACCCACCGGATCGACTTCCGGTCGAAAAACGATTTGACAGATGCCGCTGCGATCGCGCAGATCGACGAAGATAACCCCGCCGTGATCGCGCCGGCTGTGCACCCAACCGACCAAGGTCATTTCTTTGCCGACCGCGGCCGCGCGCGGCTCGCCGCAGTAACAACTGCGCTTCCAATCGCCCCACTGATCGTTGAACACTCGTTCCGTTGCCATTAACTCGCCTTCCTCGCCGTCAACTCCGCCTCGATTCTATCCAAGCTGATTTCATCCTGGCGCTTGCTCGCCATATCGCGCAGCACCGCTTTGCCCTTCGCCAGCTCATCTTCGCCGACGATCAAAACCGAACGTGCTTTGAATTTATCGGCGCGGCGCATTTGGCTTTTTAAGCTGCGCGCTTCGCCTTCCATCTCGACGGCGATATTTTTTTGGCGCAAACGATGAACCAGCGGAAACGCCCAATCGCGCGCCTTCTCGCCGACCCAAACGATATAAAGGCTCGGGCCGCTCGCCGCCGCGCTCTCTTGCATCTTGAGCAACATCGTCAGCCGCTCGACGCCCAGCGCAAAACCCACACCGGGAATCGCCGGTCCGCCGAGTTGCTCGACCAACCCGTCGTAGCGCCCGCCCGCGGCAACCGCGCTTTGCGAGCCTAATTGCGTGGTCGTCCATTCGAACGTCGTCCGGCAGTAGTAATCCAGCCCGCGCACCATGCGCGGATTGAGCGTATACTCGACATTGGTTTCGCGCAGCAGCCGTTGCACGGTGGCGAAATGCTCCCGACAATTGACGCACAGCGAATCGAGAATCGACGGCGCATCTTGGGTCGCCGCGATGCAGCCCGGCTCCTTGCAGTCGAGCGCGCGCAGCGGATTGCGATCGATGCGACGCCGGCAATTGGCGCACAAGGATTCCTCGCGCGCTTTAAGAAAGGCCAAAAGCTTTTCACGATACTGCGGCCGGCATTCCGAATCGCCGAGGGAATTAATCTGCAGAGTGAGTTCAGTCAAACCCACCGCACCAAAAAAGTCATTGAGCAGCAGCAAGATCTCCGCGTCGATAAACGGATCGCCACGCCCCAACGCTTCGGCGCCGATTTGATGAAACTGGCGCATGCGACCTTTCTGCGGCCGCTCGCGACGAAACATCGGCCCCATGTAATAGAGCTTGCGCACCGGCTCGACTTTATACATTTCCGCTTCCACGTAAGCGCGCACGACACCGGCGGTGCCCTCGGGTCTCAGTGTGAGCTTCGTCGCATCGGTCGCCTCATTACTGCGGCTGTCGCGATCTTCAAAGGTATACATCTCCTTTTCGACGATGTCCGTGGTCTCGCCGATGGAGCGGCTGAAAAGCTCGGTCTTTTCGACGATGGGAATGCGGATCTCGGCGAAATGATAGGCGTCAAAGATCCGCCGCGCCGCCGCTTCTACTCTCTGCCATGCGCCGACCTCTTCGGGCAGGATATCTGCGAATCCCTTAATGCTGGTGATCTTCATCTGCGTTGTCGGGTGAGTTTAACAAGACACCATAAGAAATCCCACAGGTCAAGTTGACTCGCTTTCAGCTTCAATCTAGCGGAGATCCCGGACGGCTATCACAACCGGGTTCCCTTTCGCCATAATATGCGAATCATCCTGACCGCGAAGCGAAGGGTCTTATGATAACGCACAATTGACAACGTTAATTGCTGCGCGCCTTGTAGCGATAGATTCGGCTGCGCCGCGTCGTCCCATGCAGTTCGGCAAATAGGAACCCGCGGAAGGTCATCATATAAGTGAGAAAGAGCCCGAGACCGAATGAGTAGAGAAACAGTTGGATAAATGCCGGCAAACCGAAAAGCAACGATTCAAACAGCCGCAACAACGCGTAACCACCGATGGCGAGGAGGATATTGGGTATGAGCCACTCGATCCAATTCTCGACGATGAAATTGTAGCTTGCGCCTAGCAACTCGAGGCCCGAGGTGCGGGATTGATAAATTAATTCTGGCACCGGATTGAGCAAGATATAGAGCGCGATTTGAATGCAGAAATAAATGAGTAGGCCGTTGGGAACCGTCGCCAACGCCATGCCGGCGAGCCTCATCGGGATCCACAGGATGAAAGAAATCGTGATCAGGTCCCATAGGTAAACCGTAAAGCCACGCGCGAAGTCGTTGAAATCCGTCTTACCGCTATCGATCATATTTTTGACCAGATAAAGCCCCGAGCTGATGCACGCCTGGCTCACAAGACCGAGCAGAAACCCGCCGAGAATTCCCAATGGCAGCGCGATCATGGCCGCTGCCGACAACACCAGGCTATAAGCCAAGGGCGCCAAGCTTACGACCAGGTTTTTACGCACACAATCGAAGGCGCGCATGAGCGCCGTGGCATAGATCCAGAGCGTCACCTGGAGTATTTGCATCGCATACTTATAGCAGATGCGTACCGCCGATGCAGCGCTCAAACCGCAAAAATCGGCGGACAACTTCATAGACAAATGAGGACGGCTAGGCTATAAGCCTGCAAACTAACGAGGCGTTAATCGAGGTTGGAGATTCGCTCATGAAAAAATCCGCGCTTGCTCTCGCCGCTCTTCTCTTGTTTGCGCCCGTACCAGTGGTGTCCGCGCAAAACATCACACTGCGCTACGGGCAGATTCCTTCGACGATCAAAACCGTGTCGGCCCTGCATTTCTACATCGCGCAGCGCAAAGGTTTTTTCTCGCGCGAAGGAATCACCCTCGAAATGCTGCCGATCGAGGGCGGCGCCGCGAATATGGTGATCGCGCTCAGCAAAGGCGTCGTCGACATCACCCGTACCGCCACGCCTTACTTGGTTCAGGACGTGCTCAAGGGTTCGGATAACGTCGCCATCCTCGGCGAAACAGCCACGCCGATCTACAGTTTGATCGCAAAACCTGAAATCAAAACTTTTGCCGACTTGAAGGGAAAGGTCGTCGGACTTTCGCTCGCGATCGATACCATTTCGATCTCTACCCGCAAGCTGCTGGCGTTAAACGGCGTGCAAGAAGGCGACTTCAAAGTCAAAGAGCTGGTCGGCACGCCGGCGCGCGCCGATTGCCTGAGGAAGAACGAATGCGACGCCGTCCCACTCGGTCAGCCGGAAGATTTTGTGTTATTGAAAGACGGGTTCCGTCGCCTCGGCGTGTCCACCGATGCCATGGCCAATTTTCAATTCATCGTGAGCGCGGCAAGGCGTTCGTGGGCCACGCAAAACAGCGACGCTTTGGTGCGCTATGCTCGTGCCCTCGGCGCATCGTTTCGCTACATGCGCGAGCCGGCCAATCGTGACGAAGTCGTGCGCATCATCGTCGACACGACCGGCTCATCCGAGGACATCGCGCGCCAAACCCTTTCGCTTTACTTCGATCCTGACCGGGGCGTGGTGCCGAAACAGGGCGAGATCGACATCAAAGGATTCAACGAAGTGATTCGGGTCATGGGAGAGGCCGGCGAGCTGAAGCCGCCCCTCCCACCGGCGGAGCGTTTTATCGACCTGCGGTATTTAAAGGCAGCGGGGTTGCAATAATAACGCGGCGCGCCGGCACGACTGCACTATCGTCGGTCTAGCAGGAGTAGATATGAACTTCGTTTTCTTCGATGCGGCGGCCGCGCGTGATCAATTTGAGCAAACTACATACGTTTCGGCTCACGTCGCCGATATTCGCCACAGGAAAGCCATCCTTCAGATATCTGCCAATGAACTTATCTTCGCCCAGATTTATGATCTGTAGATAATCGTCGTTGGTGCCTTCGAAGTACTGCTTCGTTCCCGGCGCCGGGCTCGCCAAATCGTCCTGCAACGTCTTGGTGATTTTTATGCCCACGAACAGTCGCTTCGTCCCCTCGTCCATCGTAATTCTCCTTAATGGCGGTAAATATCACACCCGATTGGAAACAACCACTGCGCGGGACAACTTGATATTCGGACTCCGATACGGCGGTTCGTCACGCCGGCCCGCTTCGATAAAACTTGATCTGCACCCTCTCCACCGTCGCCAGCCCGTCGGCAATCGCGCCGTCGATGACCGGCAGAAAGGCTTCGATCTTTTCCGCCCTATCGACGATCTCGACAATGATCGGCAAATCGGTCGAGAGCTCCAAGATTTTCGCCGTGCGCACCCGACTGCGCGCGCCAAATCCCTCGACGCCGCGCAGCACTGTGGCCCCCGCCAAGCCATGTTCCCGCGCCGTGCGCACGATCCACTCATAGAGCAGCATACCGGCATGCCGATCGCTCTCGCCGATAAAAATACGCAACAAGGAGCCTTCGCCAGGAAGCGTCGTCATAATTAACCTCCCATAGCATGGGCTAATACGTTACCGATCCACACCGCCAGCAAACCAAGAATCAATTGCAGACCGATATTCATCAGCGCGGCAACATTCTGCGTGTCCCGCGCCAACGAAAAAGTTTCCAAAGCGAAAGACGAAAACGTCGTGAATCCACCGAGGATCCCGACAAAGAGAAAAAGCCGCGCCTCAGAGGTAAAGGCCGTCCGCGTCTCCGCCAGTCCCGCCAAAAAACCGATAACCAGGCAGCCCAAGCACGTTGACCGCCAAGGTACCGTAGGGAAACCACGGATTGTCGAGAACTCGATGCACCCAGGTACTCAGTCCATAGCGCAGCACCCCGCCGACCAAACTACCCACGCCCACCAAGACGATTCGGATCATGGTTGTCTCATCCCACCATCAAATAAAAACCCCTACTTCAAATCGATCGAAGTAGGGGTCATCAACTCGCGACTGCGAATGGTTTAACTGGCGAACCCCATCGCCCTTAATTTTTTGTCGCATTATTGGTTCAAAGACGCCGCCAAGTCAAATCCGCTCCACCAATACCGAAGCGCGGCGACCGCCGTTACTCGCGATGTCTGAAGAAACTCCACCCCCGGTGACATCCAGCGACGGCTGCTTTTGTTTAGCGGCGAAAACGAGATAACCTATTGCAGCCAGCGCGGCAACTCGAAGACGAAAGGTCATTTATGAAAATCGACTCCAAGGATTTTCGCGTTCGCGAAGGGGATAAACTCAACCTCAAAAAATGGCCCACCGAGGTAAAACCTTATTACTCATCGAAGAAGCAACTAAAAAAAATGCTGCGCGCCCACGTTAAAGAAATGAGCGAACTGCAAAATCTGCTCTACGCTTCCAACCGTTACGCCGTGCTGCTGATCTTTCAAGCGATGGATGCCGCCGGCAAGGACAGCGCGATCAAACACGTCATGTCCGGTGTCAATCCGCAAGGTTGCCAGGTCTTCAGTTTCAAGCATCCGAGCCTGGAGGAGTTGGACCATGATTTTTTGTGGCGCACCGCGCGCGCCCTGCCCGAGCGCGGCCGTATCGGTATTTTCAACCGCTCTCACTATGAGGAAGTTCTTATCGTTCGGGTTCATCATGAACTCCTACGCGCCGAAGGTCTTCCGGACGAAGCGCTCGACGACAAAACGATCTGGCGCGATCGCTACCGATCGATCCGTCACTTCGAGGCGCATCTGCACCGCAACGGCACGCGCATCGTCAAGTTTTTTCTCCACCTTTCCAAAGACGAGCAGCGCAAACGCTTTCTCGCCCGTCTCGAAGAGCCGGATAAGAACTGGAAGTTTAGCCGCGCGGACGTCGAAGAAAGGAAATATTGGGACGATTACATGGACGCCTATGAAGCTTGCCTGAACGCCACCAGCATGCGCGATTCGCCCTGGTACGTGGTCCCGGCCGATGACAAGGGGAATGCCCGGCTGATCATTTCGCGGATCATTCTCGACACGCTGCGCGGCTTGAAAATGAAATATCCGACGGTCAGTGAAAAGCAGCGCAAAGAACTCGGCGCGCTGCGCCGGTTGCTGGCGAAATAAATATTCTATTTCTCAATCATCTCACTGGGACCCTTACGGAAGCGCCGCGCAGCCACATGATGCCCCTGCGGTTTGCCGCCGCATTCATACCTGCATATACTCGTTGGAATAATCGGACATGCATGCCACACAAAGCGTAGGTAAAACGTCTATGATGATAAAAACAACTCTGTACCGCGGCAGTTTTTGCGCTGGTGCTCCTACGAGTCGCCAACGTCGACGGCGGAGCGATATCGGATGCGGCCCTTAAACGAGGCTTCATCCAATGCGGCGTGAACACCGGCATTGCCGGCTTCTCCCAGCCGGATAGCCACGGCGAATGGCGCGGCATCGACGTGGATTTTTGCCGCGCGGTCGCGGCCGCGCTGTTCGGCGACGCACGAAAGGCTCGCTATACGCCGTTGACGGCACAACAACGATTCACCGCTTTGCAGTCCGGAGAAGTCGACATCCTTTCACGCAATACCACCTGGACGATGTCGCGCGACACCGGTCTCGGGCTCAACTTCGTCGGCATCAATTTTTACGACGGCCAGGGTTTCATGGTCGCGAAAAAGCGTCAGGTGAAGAGCGCGAAACAACTGAGCGGCGCGACCGTATGCGTGCAGCCCGGCACGACCACGGAACTCAATCTGGCCGATTATTTCCGCGCTAATAACCTGAAGCTCAAGCCGGTGGTGGTGGAAAAAATCGAAGAAGTGCTCAATGCCTATTTTGCCGGGCGCTGCGACGTCTACACGACGGATGTTTCCGGGCTCATCGTGGCGCGGGCTTCGCGCGCAGCCAATCCCGCCGATCACGTGATCCTTCCGGAAGTCATTTCCAAAGAGCCATTCGGCCCTGCGGTGCGGCATGGCGACGATCATTGGTTCGACGTGGTGAAGTGGTCCTTATTTGCAACGATTGAAGCGGAGGAGCTTGGGCTCACGTCAAAAAACATCGATCAGCAAGCGAACAGCACCAATCCCGTCATCCAGCGCTTCATCGGCGCCAAAGGCGAGCTCGGCAAAAGCCTCGGCCTCGACAATCGTTGGGCTTACAACATCATCAAGCAGGTGGGCAACTATGGCGAGAGCTTCGATCGTCACCTGACCCCTCTGGGCCTGGACCGCGGCATGAACAAGCTTTGGAATCGCGGCGGACTCCTGTACGCGCCGCCGATCCGTTAAACGCGGCGACTGCCGCAAAGCCTTTCAGTATTCGTAAGCCAATTTCGTCATGCAGCCGACGTCGGTGAAAGCAAAGTCATGGGCTCGTTGAAGTCGATTCGCCTTCGCTCGATCGTTTATCAAGCTTTGCTGGCCGCCGCCCTCGTCCTCGCTGCTTGGTACTTGATTGCCAATGCCGTGGAAAATCTTGGGCAGCGACGCATCGCCAGCGGTTTTGCTTTTCTCGCCCGTGAATCCGGTTTCGAAATCGGCGAGAGCACCTTTCTTTCCTACAATGCCGCGGACACGTACCTGAGAGCGATCGCGGTCGGCTTTCTCAATACCTTTCGGGTCGCCGCTTTGGCGATTGTTTTTTCGACCTTGCTCGGCACACTAATCGGTTTGGCGCGATTGTCGCCCAACTGGCTGCTTGCCAAGCTGGCCGCAGGTTACGTCGAGGTCATTCGCAATTTGCCGTTGGTGGTCCAACTGTTTTTTTGGTACGCCGTGATCACCGAAAGACTTCCCGCGCCGGCCGAGGCGCTGAACCCTCTGCCCGGTGTTTTCTTGAGCAACCGCGGTTTCGCTTTCCCCTCCCTCGTTGCCGCAACGCCCTTGGCGTTGGATTACCCAGTTCTCGATGGTTTTAATTTTTCCGGCGGAGCATTGCTGTCGCCCGAGTTTGTCGCGCTCTTCTTCGGCCTAACGCTTTACACGGCGGCATTCATCGCGGAAATCGTCCGCGCAGGAATCCTCGCGGTGGCGCGCGGCCAGTTCGAGGCCGCGTCTTCACTCGGACACAGCCAATGGCAAGTCCGGCGCTTTATCATTCTGCCCCAAGCGCTGCGCGTCATCGTCCCGCCGCTGACCAGCCAATATTTAAACACGATCAAAAACAGCTCCCTCGCTGTGGCAATCGGTTATCCCGATTTGGTGTCGATCGCCAATACGATCATCAACCAAACCGGCCAGGCCATCGAAGGCATCGCCATTATTATGCTCGTGTATCTGACGATCAGCTTGGCCATCGCCGGTTTCATGAACTGGTACAATCGGCGCTTCGCGCTCAAGGGAGCCGAGTTATGACCGGCGCAGTCAATTCGGCAATAAAGCACGCGGCGGCTATTCTACGTGTTCGGTTTTTTTCCACTTGGTCCAGTGTTCTTGTAACGTTTGCCATTCTTCTAATCGCATGGAAAATCGTCCCGCCGTTTATCGATTGGGCGTTTTTCAATGCAGTTTGGGCGCCGGAGAATCCAAACCTCTGCCGCGTGGCAATCGGTCACGGCGCTTGTTGGGCTTTCGTATTAGATAAGTACCGATTCATTCTCTTCGGTACCTTTCCCGTCGACCAGCACTGGCGACCGGCATTGGCTATCGCCATTCTCCTGGGGCTTTATGCGCTAAGCGCCGTCGGTGTCGTCAGACGATCGAGCCTCGCCGCTCTCTGGCTCGCAGGGTTCGCGGCAATCGCCGTGCTCATGTGGGGCGGTGTGTTCGGTTTGCCCTATGTCGAGAATCAGCGCTGGGGCGGGCTGACATTGACGCTCCTGCTTAGCACGTTCGGCATTGTGTTCGCGTTCCCGCTTTCGATTCTTCTCGCCCTGGGCAGGCGATCGCAAATGCCCCTGGTGCGCTGGCTCACGGTCGCTTACATCGAGTTGATCCGCGGCGTGCCGCTGATTTCAGTTCTCTTCATGGCTTCGGTGATGCTGCCGCTCTTTTTGCCCGCCGGCGTATCGATCGACAAGCTGCTGCGCGCGCAACTGGCGCTGATCCTCTTCGCCGCCGCCTATCTCGCCGAGGTCATCCGCGGCGGTCTCCAGGCGATACCGCGCCAGCAAGAAGAGGCCGCCCAAGCGCTCGGACATAGCTACTGGCAGCGCACGAGGTTCATTATCCTGCCGCAAGCTCTGCACATCGCCATCCCCCCTTTGGTCAATACGTTCATCGGATTTTTCAAAGACACCTCCCTGGTCGTGATCATCGGGCTGCTTGATTTTTTGACGACCATCAAAGTGGCGCTCGCCGAGCCGGCTTGGAATGGCTTTGGCGTCGAAGCATACTTGTTCGCGGCGCTCGGTTATTTCGTTTTTTGTTTTCCGATGTCGCGCTACAGCCAGGCTTTGGAGCGAAGAACAGCGCGCAAGACCTAAGACTCGGAGATCTCTGGCTTTGCCGGCACAGGTGAACTGGAAAAGATAAAACTTACAGTGGGAAAGTTTCTTAACGGAGCGACGAATGGCTAAAGACGTTTAGGCTAGGTCGAGGGCGCAGAACAAATTTGCATGGCTTGCTCTAAACGTTCCTTGGTCGGATGATCGACATCGCCTTCATAGCCCTGGGCCAGGAAATTCGAAAATAGCGCTACCCAATGAGTGCAATTCCAGTCGAGCTTGCGCCAATACTCCATGGCCTTACGGTCAGCGGCCAGCTCCGCCGAGCGAGAATAAGGACGAAAGGTAATCCGACCGGACAGACCCAGGTCCCGACTGGTTATCCGGTTGGCGAGACCGCTGTGGTCCACGCCGTTATCCTCGCCGCCGCCATCTCGGCCGAGAACATCATGGGCAATTTCGTGCGCCAAAGTATGGCGCAGCAACCATCGATAACCGCTGCTGTCATAGGCCCGCCGGACCAATTCGTAACTGATGTAAATCTGATGGTTGCCTGTGCTCAATCCTAAAATATCGGGCCGGGCGAACTGGGCGAGGCTAAATTGATAATCCGCCCGTTTGTCATGCGCCTCGGAAACCGCGACAATCTCAAGCCCGATGGCGGCTAACATAACGCGCCAATTTTTCATCGGCAACCGTCGGGATCCGCGTTATAAATGGCGAGCAAGAAGTGCCGAATAAAATTAGAATGACGAGCGTCAAACGCAGGATTCTAACATTCGACGAGTTTAAGCTGGACATCGAGAGTCGGCCTACTGAGAAGCACGCATAGAAAAATCTTTCTAATGCATCGGCCACAGAATTACAAACTGACCCATAGATTTCACCCAATGGTTCGCTGAGAAAGAAAATGATCCAGGCCTAGATGGAGATTCGGTCAGTCCTCGCGCCGTTGACCGACAAATCCGCCCAACGTCTTTGCTTGACACCCGCAACGGCGGCACGATAAACCGAGCCTGTTCGTTGAAGAACTTTCCGATGGAACTGCAGCTCTTTGATTATCGGCTCGAACAAGTTCAGTGGGATGAGCGCACCGGTTTCGACGGCAAAACCCTGTCGCTGTGCGTGAACGATTTCCATGAACTGTTGAAAGATTTAAGCCCTGGCGTTCACGTCGATTTTCAAATCGCCCGTCCCGGCGAGCCAAAACGTATCGTTCACGTTTTGGACGCGGTCATGCCGATCGCCAAACCAGCCGGACCCGGTTCGACCTTCCCCGGCTTTGAGGGCGCCGCAGAATTGGTCGGCACGGGCAAAACCGTGCGCTTCAAAAATCTTCTTGTTACCGTGACCGGCCGCTTCCCTCACTTCGACTCGCTGACACCGATCGAGAAACCGCGCGAAGGCATCGTCGACATGTCAGGCATCGGCGCGCCCTATTCTTATGGCTCGGATTGCTTTCATCTCGTGCTCTCGCTAACGCCGGAGTCGTCGGTCTCCAACGTTGCTTTCGACCAAACGCTGAGGATTATGGCCTTACGCTGCGCCCGCTTTCTGGCACCGGCCGAGCGATCCGGCGCCGAGGCGGAAAAACGGCTCATTTCTTTGCCGCCAGTCAATTCGGCTTTGCCCAAAGTGGTGCTGATTTATCAAGTGCAGAGCCAGCTTACTTGCGCGCGCACTTTTTATTACGGCGAAGAGGTGTCGAAAACCTTGCCCACTTTCGTGCATCCCGCGGAATTCTTCGACGGCGCGATTGTCAGCGGCAACTATAAAAGCGAACGGAAGATTCCGACCGCTTTGCACTGCGACAACCCGTTTATCGCCGAGTTGCTCGCGCGTCACGGTCAAAGCATCAACTTCCTCGGCGTGATCCTGTCGCGCGGCTACAACGATAGCTTCGAGCAGAAAAAAAAGATGGGGTTATGGGTGGCGCGACTGGCGCGCAATCTCGGCGCCGAAGGCGCGGTTGCCCTAATGGAGGGAACCGGCAACGGCACCGTCGACTTCATGCAAACGCTGAAGGCTTGCGAAGACGAGGGCATAAAAACTGCCGCCGTGTTGCACGAGTCCAATGGGCCGAAAGGTTATGAGCGTCCGCTGGTCGATCATCCCAAAGAGGCCGGCGGCATGATCAGCCGGGGCAATGTTTCGGAAAAGATCTATATTCCGCCGCTCGAGACGGTGATCGGCGGCGCGGAGATCGATCTTCATTTGAAAGCAACCCACGATCCCCATCTGCCGTTCCTTTTTGATCCGACGATCTTTTTCGCCTCCTACAGCCAGATGGGTCGCAGCGGTTTTCGCGCCGAGTATGAGAACTAAGGAGACACTCGCATGATCAAGGTGCTGCACTATTTGAACCAGTTCTTTGCCGGCATCGGCGGCGAGGAAAAAGCCGGTCAGGAAGTCCTTTTTCTGTCCCAGCCGGTCGGCATCGGCAGCGTGCTCGAAAACGCTCTCAAAGCTCACGGCGTCGAATACGCGACAATTGCCTGCGGCGATAACTACTTTCATGAGGCCGAGGAAAACGCGCTGCGAGCGATGGGCGCCGCGATCGATCAGTTTCACCCCGACATATTTCTCGCCGGCCCGGCCTTTAACGCCGGTCGATACGGCATCGCCTGCGCCAAAGTATGCAGTTGGGTGCGCGACAACTGGCGCATCCCGGCGATCACCGCCATGCACGAAGACAACCCGGGCACTCGAGAAATCGGCCGCCACGTTTTTGTTCTTCAAACCGGCGCCTCGGCGGCGTCCATGCAGGACACCTTGAAACGTTATTCGCTGCTGGTCGAAAGGTTAATAGCGCAAGACCAAAAGGCCATCGAAGACTTTCGCGCGGAATACTGTTTAGCGATTCCGCGCCGTTTTACGATAAGAACCGACAAGCCGGATTATGTCCGCGCCGCGGATCTTTTACTGGCCAGGCTGAGCGGCCAATCGTACGAGAGCGAGATTCCGCGCATCGAGACCCAAGCGCACGCGATTCCAAATTTGACTGTTTCTTTGGCGGACGCCACCGTGGCGCTGGTCACCGAAGGCGGCCTGGTGCCGAAGGGCAATCCCGATCGCTTGGAAAGCTCGCGCGGCTCGCGCTATTTCAAATATTCAGTCCAGGGGCGCAACGATCTCAAACACGGTGAATTCGAAGCCATGCATACCGGCTACGACACCTCCACGGTCGATCGAGATCCCGATCGACTTGTTCCGCTCGATGCCATGCGCGTATTGGAAAGCGGTCAGCGGATTAAAAAGGTTCACGACCAGTATTTCGTCACCACCGGCACCGGCGCCATGCCGAGCAAGATGGCGGAGCTCGGCGCCGGCATCGCGGCGGAGATCGCCGGCGCCGGTATCGACGCCGTAATTTTAACCGCCACGTGAGGAACCGGCACTCGTAGCGGCGCTACGATCGCCAAAGAGATCGAAAAGAAGGGCATCCCGGTGGTGGTGATCACCTGCCTTGCCAATGTCGCCGCTCAAGTCGGCGTCGGCAGGATTATGAGCGGCAGCAAGTTTCACTATCCGGTCGGGCAACCGGACCTACCCGCGCCGGAGGAACTGCGCTGGCGCGTCGCTCTCATCGAAAAGGCCCTCGCCTCTTTGGAAGCTCGGCTAGAGGAGCCCAAGATATTCTAATCTAAAAGGTAACGCCGACCTTTTCAGTAAAGAAAGAATGAGTCGACGCGATGCGATTTACTTCGCCCGATAGAGGCCAAAAACCTGGTAGTAAAGACTCGTGAGCTCTTTGGGGCTCAGCGTCTTGGCACCCGGCGTAAGAAAAATAAAGTCCTTTTGCAACAGCTCCTGCAACCACGGCAGGTGCTTCACCCCTTTTCGCACGGCGATACGGCCGGTCAAGTCGGACATTTTGCTCTGCCCTTCTTGCGACAGCAACCAATCGTAAAAGAGAATCGCCGCGTGCGGGTGGGAAGCATGTTGCATCAGCGCGAGCATGTCGGGCTCGGCTGAATACGGGTCGAACAGGCGAAAATCGATGGGCGCGCCTTTCGACTTGAACTCGGCGACCCGGCGGCCGCGCGCCGCGACCGCAATCGCCGACTCGCCGCCGAGCAAAAGCTGCACGCGCATGACGCTGCTCGACCCAGGCATGTGCAGATCCTGTTTCGCCAGCGCCTTCATATACTCGAGCCCTTTATCTTTGCCCATCGAATCCAATACCGCGCCGAACCACTCGTAATCTTCGGTGCCGAGACTCATCTTGCCCTTCCATTTGGGCTGGAGGAGGTCCTGATAGGTCTTGGGCGCTTCCTGCTGCGAGACCAGCTTGGTGTTGAACGCGAGCACGATCGGCGTGACGTCGAATGCCGTCCAATAACCCTCGGGATCAAAGGCGCCCTTGAATAGGGCGTTCCGTTCCGGTGAAAGATACGACGTTGCGAGTTGCAGTTGACGCAGCTGAGACGTCTCGACGGGAGCCGAGCCAATGACGTCGACGGCATGGCGGCCGGCTTTGGCTTCGGTGTCGGCCCGCCTGACGACCCCGGACGGCGTCGAACGAAACGCATTAGTTTTGATGGTCGGATACGCTTGCTCGAAGGCTGCCAAAATTTTTGGATAGTCGGTTAGACTCACCGATGTATAGAAAACGACTTGACCTTCACTCTTAGCGCCCTCTTCCAGAGTCGCGCGCCGCTGCGCCGCCGGCAAATTCTGGATCTTTTTCAGAACATCGCCGACCGTCGCAGCAGCGCCGGAGCCAGCCGTGAACATACCGAAAAAACATCCGATTAAAACAAAAAGAAACGCGTACGATATCATCTGTCCGTGCCTCCAAAACCTACGCCTAATAAATATCTCGCTTGTCGTCCGGTCCATCGGCGTAAACAAGATAAACAAGATGGTTTTCGATAGCACGCTCCCAGATTCCAAAGCAACGTCTTTGATTTAATGCGCGTGATCTCTACGATTTGTTCGACGGTGTAGATCGGCCGCTTAGTCCCAGCAGCAAACCTATTCGAATTATCGGAATAGTGCTGTAGAGTTTTTCATACTTCACTCTCACTTCGTCCGAAAATCCGTACACCAGTCAAAATCAGCTTTGCGAAATTGTTAAGGATTCCGCGGTCAAATAATGCAATCATCGCGGCCCTATTTTTGCCTGTTCGCTAATTTCACAGGTCACCCAAACTAGTCCGCGCCAAGTTCATTTTGTCAGTGGGGTTCCAAAGTAATCACGGCAGAAAAACAAAATAATAAAATAAAAAGGAGGGACACGTCATGTTTGTGGAGAATTATCGTCGCGAGAACACGGAATCGATTATGGGCGGTAGCCCGTCGACCCTGAATCCGATCCCCTACCCAAAAATTTCTGATGAGGATTGGCGCGTGTGGAATCTGTTCCTGCCGGTCCGATCCCTCAACCTCGATCAAGCCGCCGTCGCTAAATCGAGGCACGGGATGATGTATTCGCTTTACGCAATTCCTTATTCGGTCACAGACGAGATCCACAAGGCCAACCGCTTTTTCGATAGGGTCGAAGTCTGGCGCAAGCACGAGATCGAGAAGGACCCCATCGCGGTGGGTGTTATCGGCAACGAACGTTACATGATCGCGCGCTGGGGCCTCGAAAAATTGATTCCGTTCTCCCAGATCAAGCGGTCCGCGCCACTGATCCTCGCGTGGCAGGTCGTGACCAGCCCGATGGCTGCGATGTCCTGCCTAGCCGCCGTCGGCCTCTTGGCTTGGAGCATCTTACTGTAATCTTGAGTTTTTTGCGGGGTAGTTGATTTCGCCCGCGCCGACTGCCGCGGCGCGGGCGGTTGTTGTGGACAGACTGAAAACTAGCGGCGACGAAGATCGAGATTAGCGCTGATGTCCGTGCTGCGCTTCGCCGCGCGCCCGGCTGCGGCTGCTTGGAATAGCACTCGAATCCTCGCTGGGTTCGAGAGCATGCGCGAGCGCTTCGTCCACGGTCTTTAAGAATTCGAACTGCATGCCTTCCAGCGCGGCGGGCGGGATGTCTTCGAGATCCCGCTGGTTCAGATCCGGCAGCAGTACTCGCGAAAGTCCGGCCCTTTTGGCCGCCAGCACCTTTTCCTTGATGCCACCCACCGGAAGCACCAGACCGCGCAAGCTGATCTCGCCGGTCATTGCAACGTCCGTTGCTGACGCGGCGATCGAGCAACAGCGAAACAAGCGCGACGAACAAGGTAACACCCGCGCTCGGTCCGTCCTTGGGAATCGCCCCCGCCGGGATGTGCACGTGGAGATCTTGCTGGCGAAAAACTTCAGCTTCGATGCCAAGGGAGTCGGCGCGCGACTTGATCAGGCTGAACGCCGCTTGAGCGCTCTCCTTCATGACATCACCCAACTGGCCGGTGAGTTGGAGCTTACCGTTGCCGGGCATCTTGGTCGCTTCGACAAACAATATATCGCCGCCGACCGGTGTCCACGCCAGCCCGGTGGCGACGCCCGGCAGGCTGGTTCGTAGCGCGACTTCGTTGAAAAACTTTTGCGGGCCGAGATAGTCTCTGACCGCGCCGCGTTCGATCGTGATCGGTTCCTTGCGACCTTCGGCAATCCGGGTGGCCACGCCTCGGCAAATCGCGCCTAGCTCCCGTTCCAGTTGGCGCACCCCCGCCTCCCGCGTATAGGAGTTTATCACCTCACGAATCGCCTCGTCGGTAAAACCGATTTCACCTTGGTCCAGACCATTCTGCGCGGTTTGCCGTGGAATCAGGTAATTCTTGGCGATCGCCAGCTTTTCTTCTTCGATGTACCCTGAGAGCTGAATGATTTCCATCCGGTCTCGGAGCGGCGCCGGGATGGTATCGAGCACGTTCGCGGTCGCGATAAACATGACTTGGCTGAGATCAAAGGGCACCGCCAGATAGTGATCCTGAAATGTCGAGTTTTGCGCCGGGTCGAGCACCTCGAGCAAAGCCGCCGACGGGTCGCCCTGAAAACTGGCATTGAGCTTATCGATCTCATCGAGCATGAAGACGGGATTGTTCGTGCCCGCCTTGCGGATTCCCTGAATGATATTTCCCGGCAGCGATCCGACGTAAGTGCGTCGATGACCGCGGATATCGGCCTCGTCATGAACGCCGCCCAGGCTCTGGCGGACAAACTTACGGTTCATCGCCCGAGCGATACTTTGGCCGAGAGAAGTTTTCCCGACGCCAGGAGGTCCGACGAAACACAGAATCGGGCTCTTGCCCTCGGGTTTCAACTTGCGCACGGCGAGAAATTCGATGATTCGCTTCTTCACCTTGTCGAGACCGTAGTGATCCTCGTCGAGGATCTTGCGCGCTTGCTGCAAATCGATCCGCTCTTCGCTCGAAACGCTCCATGGCAGCTCGGTCATCCAGTCGAGATAAGTGCGGATGGTCGAGTGTTCGGCGGCCATCTCCGGCATGCGCTCGAACCGAGACAATTCGCGGAGCGCTTCCTTCTCGACCTCCGGCGGCATCTTCGCATCGGCGATCTTTTTCCGCAGCTCGCCGGCCTCGACCGACTGGCCGCTTTCTTCGCCGAGCTCTTTCTGGATCGCTTTCAGTTGTTCGCGCAGGAAATATTCCCGCTGCGTCTTATCCATCGCTTCCTTGGTCTCTTCGCCGATCTTTTTACTCAATTCGAGAAGCTCGATCTGCGCCGACAGTTTTTCTGAAACCTTCTGCGCCCGAATGACCGGATCGAGGATCGCCAACAGCTCTTGTTTTTCTTGGACCGGCAAATCTAAAATTGAGGCGATGGTATCGATCAGCACGAGCGGATTTTCGATCCGTTCGATCGTCGGTCGCAGCTCTTGCAACGGCGCCGGCAACAACGACAGGGCTTTGAGCGCTTCCTGACGCAAGTGGAGCACTCGCGCATCGAAGTCTTTTGTGTGCGGCACGACTTCTTCGATCATCGAAACACGGGCGACCAAGAAAGGATCCGTTTGAATGAATTCCTTGATCTCGAAGCGCTGCTGCCCCTGAATAATCACCTGCCGTTGACCATCCGGCAAACCGAACATTCTCAACACGCTGGCCGATGTACCGACAGGGTACAAATCAGCGGCTTGCGGCTTGTCGACACTGGCATCGATCTGCGTAACGAAACCGACGGCCAGCTCCTGGCGTACCGCCTCTTCCATGACTTGTAGGCTGTTTCGCCGCCCAACCACCAGCGGCATAATGGTCGAAGGAAACAGCACCGTGTTGCGCAACGGCAAAATAGCCAATGCGCCGGGCGGAATGGTAATGCGCGGTTTTGTTTGTGTGTTTTCTTTTTCTTCGGCTGTCATGAATTTTTCCTCAGCTCGATCAGTAGCAACCCATCCCGAAGGACCACGTCGCCGACGGACAAGGTTTTTTCAGCGTCGACAACGGTTAAGCGCCGCTCGAATTGCCCGAGCGGTATCTCCCAAATCTTGAGTTCACCGTCGTGGCAACAATCTGGCAGTGGTCGTCTTCCCGCTATAACCAATTCATTGCCGTCCAATTCGACTTTCACATTCTCGGCCGTGACCCCAGGGAGCGCGGACATGACCCAAAGACTGCTTTGCGTCTCGACGACGTTGACCGGCGGCTCCCAACGCGAATTTCGACCTTGCTGAACGCGGTAACGTGCGGCCACCGCCATCTGTAAAAAGTTTCTCTGAATGCGCTCGGCTTGCCGGCGCAAATCGTCGGCGCGCCGCCAGACCAAAATATCCCAATCACCTGAAGCCATCCGTTTTAGTCCGACTCCTTTGCCTGGTTTTACCAAAAAGCTAAGTACGATGATCGGTCTTGTCAAGAATAGGTGGGAGAAACCTGAATTTTTTTAGTCGCTTACTGCTTTGCTGCCAGCGGTACGTTTCGTCTGAAAAATCCCGAAAGAAAATTCGATAAACGCGCATCGTCGCAGGCCGCCCCGGCGTCCGGTTAGTGGGGACGCCGGGGGATTGACTTGCATTCCAGCTAACGGCTCGCGTGGCTCTGTTTTAAAGCGTTTTCCGTCGCTTCAGCTTTCCAAGCGTTGGTCGCAACGTCCACCTTGGTTGCTTTGTGACTATTCTTGTCGAAATCGATTTGAACTTCATAGGTGGAGTCGTTTTTGACGACCTCGTATTCGACATAGTCCGGTTTATCGTAGTTGACGGAAGTAATTTTCCAACCCGCCTTTTCTAGCTCGCGTCGATAGAAGGCTTTCTCCTCGCCGGTTTTCAGCGCTTGTTCGAGGCGCTCTTTTTGGTTTTTCGACGACTTCATGCGGTCTCTTTCGCTGTACTGGGTTGGATTCGAGGTTGTCCGGCTCGGGTAGTCCACTTTCTTGCCGTTCTTGAGAGCCTGTTTCGTCGCGTCGGTCTTCCAAACGTTTGTCGCCACGTCGACCTTGGTTGCTTTGTGACTATTCTTATCGATGTCGATCTGCACTTCGTAGCTTTGGTCACCCTTCACGATCTCGTATTCCACGTAATCCGGCTTGTCATAATTGACCGAAGTAATCGACCAACCGGCCTTTTCCAGCTCACGCCGATAAAACGCTTTCTCCTCGCCGGTTTTTAGCGTTTGTTCGAGTTGGTCCTTTTCGTTCTTAGACGATTTCATGCGATCCCGATCGCTATACTTGGAGTTATCGTCCGCTGCTCCGGCAGGAACGATCATAGGAACAGACACCAACATGCCGCCGACCACGATACTTAAGAATATTTTTTGCAATTTCATGACTCTGCCTCCTGATAGGTTTAATTAGTTTTTTCAATTTAAGTAACGAACGCGAAGCTAACCTGTTCGCCGGCTCCCGGTCACCAGGCTAATTAGGAAAAGAACAATGAACAGCACGAACAAAATCCATGCAATCTGAGTTGCCACCCCGGCAATACCGCTCATCCCCAGGACTGCCGCGATCAACCCGATAATAAGAAATGTCATCGACCAACTCAGCATGAGATTTTTCCTCCTTTCTCCGGAACAGTGCGGCTCACGTATGATTAAATGAGCAACTGATATGCCAGTTCGCCATGCAGAATCATTTTGCTGGGATGTTCGCTAGTTAGGGATTCCTAATAGCGAAACAGCCAGCCGGTAAAAGATACGAACTTTACTACTGATGTTTGTTATTTCACTACACGAATGAGGAAAAACTCTGAATCTGCGGGAGAGATTGCAATAGCGCGGGCGAGCCACGAAGGGTCGAGCTATTATACTTACTCTCGCCCTTCGTGGCTCTTGCTAATACTATGCTGGGGAAGTTTTGCGGGCGCAAATTTTCTGCTGCGCTGCCGCAATTAGGCAAACTTACCTGTCCGTCACTTCACTTCGTAGCGCTTCACGCTCGCCTGCCCCCCGTGCAAGGAGCGCGCATGTTTCTGGATTTCGGCGTGAGCGTCGCTTTTGCGATACTTGTCGATGCTCGCCTGACTTTCCCACTCCGAGTAGGAAATGAATTCGCCCGGCGCATCGGTGCATTCCAAAAGCTCCTCCGAAAGGCAGCCAGGTTGTTGGATCATGAGCGGCGCGCAGTGATTTTTCCACAGGCTAATTGCGTCATTAACCTGATCCGGCTTGACGGTCACGAATATGAGTCTAACGATCGCCATGATGACCTCCTTGTTTTTGGATCGCCACGAATCCTCTTTCGCCTCTCTTAATTTTTACAACCCGCCACGGCCTTATCCAAGAGGTGTTTTGCTTTTTATGATTCTGCAATCGAAAAACCGGATCGCTACGCGGGCCGGGCTCCCAATCAAGTGATTTTACTTTACTTGCGCCAGTCGTATTCCTTCGACCTACAAGCTATAAGAAAATTTGCCTTTGCCGAGCGGGCTCTCGCTGCCAATTTAACGCAACAGAGCGCAAGCCAATCTCAATGCACGAATTCAAGAATTTTCGCGCTCGGATGCCAGCCATGCTCAGGGCCCTCGTTGTCGGCATCCCGGCGGGTTTCTTGTTTGACTACCTGCACACACCGATCCCGTGGATGATCGGGCCGATGGTCGGCGTCGCAACGCTCAATTTGCTGGGCGTGAAAATGCACTCGCCACCCTACGCTCGGCAAATGGGCCAGGTGATTCTCGGTTCAGCGGTATCGCTCTATTTCACGCCGCCGGTGGTGGCCGCGTTAGCCGGCAACTTGCCCGCTATCATCGCGGCGACCATTTCGGTGTTTATAGTCGGCATATTCGGCGCGCTCACTTTGAGCAAGGCATCCGGCGTGGATGCAAAGTCGACTTTCTTCGCTTCGATCCCGGGCGGCGCGATGGCCATGGCCGTGCTTGCCGATCGTTACGGCGCGCAGATTGCGCCGGTGGCAGTCGCCCACAGCCTGCGCGTGTCCGTCGTCGTCATCCTGATTCCGCTGGCGCTGACCTATGGCGGTTTTCCGCTCGAGACGTCGGCGTATCGGCCGACGGTGCCGCTCAATCTTTCGATTCTCGCGATCTGGTTGGCGATCAGTTGGCTGTTGGGCGAGATCTCCGAAAAGTTTAGCTTTCACAACGGCTGTCTGCTCGTGCCGATTTTTTTCGGCGCGGCGTTGACTATGGGCGGTGTGCAGCTTTCGGCCGTGCCCCATGGCTTGACGGATTTCGCGCAGCTGATGTTCGGTCTGGTTCTCGGCGCGCGCTATGAACGCGCCTTCTTCGCTCGTTACAGATTGTTTATCCCGTTCGCCTTGCTCAACTCGTTTTTTATCTTGATCGCATCCGTGGCAGCCGGCGCCGCCCTTGCGTGGGCTTTTGGCCTGCCGGTCGCAACCATGATCATCGCCACGTCGCCCGGCGGCCTGGCCGAAATGACGATCACCGCCCAGGCACTGCAGATCAGCGTGCCGCTCGTCGTCGCCTTTCACCTTTTTCGCGTGGTCGTGGTTAATATGGGCACGCAGTACATCTACGTTTGGACTGCATGGATGCTAAACCGCGGCGCGGAGCCGGCGCGCGAGCCGACTTCTTGGCCTGGAACCTGATGCGTCACCAAGCCTGGAAATGCTCAAATCCCTTTTAAGGGCGCAATTTCCCAGCAATGCGAAACCTTCGTTGATTGCTTCTTCACGTCGCTCAGGTCAGGCTGACTCCTCAGTAACCGTCGAATCATCTTCGACCACATGCACCGACGACGGGCTGAACACGGCCGTCACCATGTCGCCTTCGCGATGGCCGGCTTCAAGAAAGATCGTCGCTCCACCAGCGCAACCAACTGGATGGCGCCGCAGTCGAGGGTAATCCGGTAATGCGCAATGCCGGGCAGATATGCTGATGATCTGCCCTGCCAGCTGATTGAAGTTTCGCGCTGAACAATGGTCGCGGCTCAGCAAAACGTTTTCGGGTCGAATGCAAAGAATCACTTTAGCGCCGGCAGGAAATTTAACCGTCGTGCGCAGTCGTTGTTGATCGACCCGCGCCACGGCGAACTCGCCGTCGTGTGCTTCGATTGTTCCTGCCAGGCGATTCGCAATACCGCAGATCTCGGCGCTCGCCGCGCTGTTCGGTCGAAAGAAAACTTCATCGTAGCGACCGAACTGCAGCGGCAATCCGTCCTTTAACACGACAACTTTGTCGGCGAGTGCGAACGCTTCTCCTCTGTCATGGGTGACAAAGACCGTCGTAATTTTGGTTTCTTTGACGATACGCTGAAAATCGCGCAACAGTTCTTCCCGGCTGGCGGCATCCAAGGCGGCGAAAGGTTCGTCGAGAAGCAAGAGCTCCGGTTCGAGCGCCAGGGCGCGGGCTAGGCTCGTGCGCTGGGCTTCGCCGCCGGAGAGAGTACGCGCGGGTCGGTGCGCCAGTTCGACGATCCCGAGACGCTTCAACCACGGCCGAAGGCGCGCGTCGATCGCGCCACCGGAAAGCCCCCGAAGCTTCAGTCCGAGTGCGGCGTTCTCATAAACCGTCGCGTTGAGTAGCAGCGGTTCCTGGAACACTGTTGCGATCCGGCGCCGGAGCAGAAGCGAATTTCTTCCTCGGCCGTTCTCACCGCGCAGCAGAACCCGACCTTCGCTCGGACGTTGAAGCAAGCCCATCACCCGCAGCAGCGTCGATTTGCCGGCGCCGTTCGGGCCGATAATCGCCAACACGTCCCCGGGGTCGATATCGAGGGATGGGACCCGCAGCGCCACGCGCTCGTCGTAGCGCACGACGATCTCGCGCAGTGTCAGGAGAGTCTTGGCCACCGAAGGTGCTCTCGCTGCTGAATGCGGGTCAAGAAAAAATTGATCGCAAAGGTCAACGTCAACAAGATCAAGCTCAAGGCGATCGCGACGTCGAAATTGCCTCTGCCCGTTTCGAGCACCGTCGCGGTCGTCAGCACGCGGGTTTGACCGCGAATATTACCGCCGACCATCATCGAAGCGCCGACCTCTGAAATCACGCCGCCGAAGCCGGCCATCACCGCGGCGAGCAGCGGCAGACGCGCTTCTCTGCATAACAGCCAGAGTAGCTGCGCTCGCGACGCGCCGATGCCGAGTAACTGCAAGCTCAATTTTGGGTCGAGACTCTGAAAGCTCGCCATGGTCAAACCGGCGACGATCGGCAACGCGATGATCACTTGGGCAAGCACCATGGCCGACGGCGAATAGATCAGTTCGAGAAAACCCAAGGGTCCGCTGCGCCAAAGAAAGATCGACACGAACAAACCCACGACTACCGGCGGCAAACCCATGCCGGTATTGACCAGAGCGGCGATGAGAGATCGGCCGGGAAAACGAGCGAGAGCGAGCGCGATGCCGAGAGGAATGCCGAGCAAGAGAGAAATCAGGGTCGCCGCCCCGGAGATTTTGAGCGATAGCCAGGTGATCGCCCAGACCTCGGCATCGAAACCGAAGACCAACTCGACAGCTTTTAGAATACCTTGCCAGATCAGCTCCACGTTAAACTCCGAGCTCGTCCTCTTTCTTGCCGGCGACAGGAACGAAAAGCGATTGGCCGAATTTCTCGACGCCGAAACTGCGAATCACATTCTGGGTTTGTGGCGCGACCATGAAATCGGCGAAAGCCTTGCCGCCCGCCGAGTTGATGCGCGGTCCGTTGGCGGGATTCACTTCCATGACGGAGTAAATATTCAAGAGCGCTTTGTCGCCTTCGATCAAAATCGGCAAGCTGACGCGTTTCCCGAGCGCCAAATAGGTTCCCCGATCCGTGATCGTATAGGCGTTGCGCTCGTTGGCGATGCCGAGCGTGGCGCCCATGCCCTGTCCAGCCTCGATATACCAGGCGCCCTTCGGCTCAACGCCGGCCGATTTCCAAAGCGCCTTTTCCAACACATGCGTGCCCGAGTTGTCGCCGCGCGAAACGAAACTGGCTTTGGCTTGCTCGATCGCCTTGAGCGCGCCGACCGCGCTTTTCGCCAAACGCGCTTTAGCCGGATCTTCTTTCGGTCCGATGATGACGAAATCGTTGTACATCACCAGGCGACGATTCAGCAGCTTGCCCTCGGCGACGTATTGCTTTTCCAGGCTCGGCGCATGCACGAGAGCCACGTCCGCGTCCCCTTTCGCTGCTAGCGCCAAGGCCTGCCCGGTACCAACCGAAATCGTCTTGATGGAATAGCCGGTTTGCTTTTCAAAAAGCGGAATCAAGACGTCGAGCAAGCCGGAGTCCTGCGTGCTCGTGGTGGTCGAAAGGATGACGGTTCGTTGCGTCACCTCCGCGCCGTTGGAGGGAGATGAAAACACCAAAGCAAGGAGCAGAGCGACGACGAAAATTTTTGTCTTATGATCTGATGCCATCAGAATCTCTACCTTTCTAACGATTCAGTAAAAATTCTTCGCGCAATTGCTGATAAGGTTTATCGAACTGCACGGCGTCGTCAGGCGTCAGCAGCAATATTTTGACGCCCTTCGCCTCGATATCGATATCCGGATAGCGCGGCCGCACGCCGCGGCGCGCTGAAATCCGGCCGAAGTCGGCAAAGATCTTCTGCGCCGCCTCGGAGAGAATATAATCGAGCAGCAGCGCCGCCGCGTAAGGCCGCGGCGTTTTTTTGATCACGCCGACCGGGCTCGGCGTCGCCGGCGCCGGGTCGGGATAAGATATCTCCACCGGACAGCCGCGCGTGTGCTTGAGATCCGCCAGACGATAGGCATAAAGATCGATCGCGGCTTTGAATTCGCCGGCGCATAACAATTGCGCCATGAGCGTATGGCCCTTGCGTACCACCACGTCGTTCTTGCTGATCGCTTGGAGATATTTTCTCGTCCGCTCCGGCCCCCAGGTTTTGAACCAGCCCATGATCGATTTGTCCGGGTCCATGTCGAGCGCAAAATTGCCTTTCCATTTGGGATCTAAAAAATCGTCGTATTTCTTCGGCGCCTCGGCGGCCGGCACCAGCCGCGTGTTATACGCGATCACCGCGACGTTGTAGTCGTACGCCGCCCAGTAGCCTAGACGATCTTTATGCGAATCGGGATACGCCGCGCGCTCGGGCGAATTATATCGACCGGCGACACCCGCTTTGATCAGCGCCGGCATATGCTCGTTGCTCGGCGCCATCACGTCGGCGTCGAGCTTGCCGCTGCGCGCTTCAGTCAGTAAACGGTTGGCGACCCGTTCGCCAGAAGCGCGGTAGCCGTCGAGCTTCACGCCGTAGCGCTTGTCGAAGTCGATGCGCAGCTTTTCCAGATGATCGGCGCTAATGTTGCCGTAAACAATCGCCTTCCCTTCCGCTTTGGCGCCGGCGACCAAGCGTTTTTGCCTTTCATCGCTGGGCAATTTGAGCAGCTCCTGCCAGATTTCCTCGGGCTCACGCGGTGCGGCCGCGCCGGCGTCGCGCGCAGAGCCGACGACAAATAGGCTGATGAGAGCAAGCATAAATACTTTCATTGGCACGCCTCCTGTCACGCCCAATAAGTGGTTCGATCCACCGGTATGTGCTGCAGGATTTCTCCTGGAACAAATTCTTCCAGCTTGATCCTCGTGAGCGCCTCGTCGGGACACTTCGATACCGGCGAGAACGGCCGATCCAGCGGTTTGGTCGCGTCGACGATCATCACGGAAGTCTTGCGCGCATCGATCATCGATGGATCGATCAGGCTGCCGCGCATGATTTCCGGAATAATTGAAATCTGCAGGTGCGGCTGCACCCGCGTCGCCAGCGCCCAGAGAATTTCCGTCGGGTTGTAAACGTCGATGTCTTCGTCGAAGACGAAAACATTCTTGGCCCAATCCCAGGTCAACGCCGCGGCCGCCGCGCGGCCCGGATCGCCTTCGGACATTTTTTTCATCGAGATAAAAACATTGAGCAGCGCGTGTCGGCCGCTGGCGCACACCGCTTGCACGTTCGGCACCGCTTCGCGGCAGCGCCGCAAATATGCGCCTTCGCGCGCCAGATCCATCCACGGCTTGTCGCCCTCCGGCGTGAGGATCGAGGTGTGCATCGCGCCGCGCCGGCGCGTGATCGCGCGCACTTCATAGTGCGCCGATTGTTGAAAACCTTGCACGCCCAAATAGCCGTTTACTTCGCCGAACGGTCCTTCGACCATGCGCTTGCCGGGCAAGCAGCGCGCCTTCGATCACGATCTCGGCGTCAGCCGGCACGAGCAATCGTTCGCCCCATGTTTCCGACGGCGTCAGCCGCAGCGGCTCCTGCAAGTAGCCGCCGATGATTTCATATTCGCTGATTTCGAACGGCCCACCGTAGCAAGCGCCCATTTGATAGGCAGGATGATGACCGATCACCGTGGCGATCGGACATTCTTCATTGGCTTCTTCGTAGCCGCGAAAAATCCGCCACATATGCTGCAAGGTCATCAGGAAGCCGGTATGGTTTCGATCTTTGATTTCCATCCGGTGATACGAGCAATTGTAAACGCCGCTGCCGCGGTCCCGCGCAACGCTCGACATATCGATATAAGGCCCGCCGTCCATTTCGTGATGGCGCAAAAGCGGCAGCTCGTAAAGATCGACTCGATCGCCCGTCTGGATAATCTCTTTGACCGGCGCTGAGTCCTTGCTGACGAGCACCGGCCCGATCTTGGCCGCTTCGCGCCGCAAACACTCGCGCGCCATCTCGGCGCGATCCGTTTCAGCGGGAACACCGAGCGCCACCTGAATCTTCTTTTGCGAATTCTCCGCGCTCATGACGAGCTTCATGTCATTAGCGTGACCATGCGCGTTGAGCGGTTGCTCGAAAATCAGAATGGGAAATTTCTTCAGCGCGCCGAGCTGCTTGACGATCGCCGTGACGTCATAGGTCAACGGATTGACGGTCTTGGCGATCGACACCACCTCACTCGGATACGCGCGGCGCATGTCGTCGATAAAGGTGCGGAGGGATTTGGGCATTGGATTGATTTCCCCGTAGGGGCGATTCATGAATCGCCCCTACCGTTCGATTGTACCTGCCGCCGGATTCTCCCGATCAAATTCCCATTGCGCTGGGTTGTCTGCGATGTACTGTCGAATACGGTTGAGGGATACCTCGTCACGGACGACGTGTTCGTAATAATTGCGTTGCCAGACCGTCAGGCCCGATGTTTTGCGGAGAGCATTGATCTGTTTGGCCGTAACCATTTTAAACCGCCCAATGATCTTCGATAACAACATGCCGCGGCGATCCGCAATACGCGCCGACGCGAATGATTTCGATGGTAGGGGCGATTCATGAATCGCCCCTACGCCGCGTGGATGACGATAACCCCATGCACGTGATTGGGCATGACAACGAACGCATCTAATTCAACGCCCTCATAAAATTGCGGCAACCCATTCCACACGGTCTGAACGATCTGACCGATCTCGTTCAATTGTATCTGACCATCGACCACGTTACCGAACAAACATTCCCGATTCCGTGTGCACATCGTGATGTAATATGCCCCAGCCTGCGAATAATCATAACCCTGCAAACGAATCGATCGACGTTTCCGTTTCTGGTCGATTGGATTCTTCGCGATTGCCGTCACGCACGCTCCGTTACAGGATTTGATTTCCATCTCGCCTACTGCTGGGCTTCGCCCGTCACCGATTACGGCGCCGGTTTTGTCAGCATCCGAATGCCGTGATCCGTAGGGGCGATTCACGAATCGCCCCTACCTCCTACCACGCGCGAAATCACCTAAACAACAGGAGCGTCTCAGCCGTGGCACCAACCCACGCCCGACAATCCGCCCAATTCTCCATTCTCAATTTTCCATTCTCCATTTCCTCTCTCGACGGAATTCTGCCTGTGATATTTCCAGTGGCAGTCCTCTCCCGGGTTGACGATCGAGGAGTCAGGCTCTAAAAGGCAAGGAGAGCGAACGACCACAGGAGCGTAAGTCAAGGGAATGGATCAACCGGCGATTTGGCGACCGAGTATCCTCTGATTCCACAATGCGTCTAGGAGGAAAGACCGCCGTTGTTATCGGCGCCGGTCAGGGCCCAGGCGAAGGGATGGGCAACGGGCGTGCCACGGTGCTGCGCTTTGCACAGGAAGGCGCCAAAGTTATGGCTGTCGATCGTGTGCTCCGATCCGCCGAGGAGACCGTGTCGATGGTCAAGCAGAGCGGTGGCGAATGCGTCGCCTTCGAGGCCGACGTCACCAAGGAATCGACGCTTGCCGCCGCCATAGCGGCTGCGCAGCAACGCTGGGGCCACATCGACATTCTGCATTACAATGTCGGTGTCAGCATTGCCGGTGGCGATGCGCCGCTGCTCGAGTTCACTGAGGAGGCCTTCGACCGCATCAGCGCCATCAATCTGCGCGGCGCGATCATGGCATGCAAGCACTGCATTCCGATCATGCGACAGCAGCGCGCGGGCGCCATCACGATGATCTCTTCGCTTGCCGCACTGGAGAACTATCCCTTGGTCGCCTACAAGGCGACCAAGGCGGCACTGATCGCATTTACCAAGCAGGTCGCCATCCAGAACGCCGAGTTTGGCATTCGCGCCAACGTGATCCTGCCCGGCCTGATCGACACGCCGATGGCGGTCGACACGCGCGCCCGCGTGAGCGGCAAGAGCCGCGCCGAGGTCGCGGCGGAGCGCGATGCCCGCGTACCGCTACGCCGCAAAATGGGTACGGCTTGGGACGTGGCCAATGCGGCGCTGTTCCTCGCCTCCGATGAGGCCAACTTCATCACCGGAGTGGCGCTTCTCGTCGACGGTGGCGGCGCACTCAACGTCGGCTGAGTTTATAGCGACCTGGAATCGGATCTCGTCGGGTATGCAGAAGGCATGAAGCTCAACAGCATGGTTCGTTCAAGGTTCAATGTTCCAGGTTCAAGGACGGAATTCCGATCTCTCGACTTTGCACGTTGAGCTTTGAACTTTGAACCCTTGATAGCGGACTCTATTCACTGACCCGGAGGCGATTATGAAAGCAGTGGCTTGCAGAGTTATTGCTCTTGGCCTTGCCCTGATTGGTCTTCCTGACGTGTCTCAGGCGCAAAAGCTCGTGGTCGGCTATTCTGGAATCACCGCGATACAAGCCCCCTTCTGGATCATCAAGGACGCTGGCTTCTTTAAGCAGGAGGGATTGGACGCGAATCTCGTTTATATCGCCGCCTCATCGACTATGGCGCAAGCGATGATGGCAGGGGAAGTAGCGATCTCGACGGCGAACAGTCAAGCGATAGTAGACACCGGCCTTCAGGGCGGCGATCTCGTGGCGGTCGGCGCGATCGTCAATTTCGTCGCGCTGTACGTGATCGCAGCACCGGAGATCAAGAGTGTTCAAGACTTGAGAGGCAAGCCTGTGGGAGTTACCCGCTTTGGCGCGACTACGGATTTCGCTATGCAGATGTTTCTGAAAAAATACGGTCTGGAGCCGGTCCGCGACGTGCCGATCATCCAGATCGGCGGATTGCCGGAGTTGGCCGCTGGCTTATCGAATAAATCCATTTATGCCGCGGCGATGTCCTATCCCATGGGCTTGGTGGCGCAACAGGCCGGGATGAAGATGCTGGCCAATTTAGCCAAGGAGGAGATCCCCTTTGTGCATCAAGGCCTGACGACAACGGGTAAATTCCTGCGCGAACGCAGGGCTCAGGCCAAGGCATTCGTACGCGCTTACGGCAAGGCCGTTCATTTCATGCATACCCGCAAAGAGGAGTCGAAGACGATCGTTTCCCGTTACACCAAGGTCACGGATCCGGCCATGCTCGAGGGCACCATGCAATACGCCTACGACTTCGTCGAGAAGATCCCGCTGGTCAAGCGCGAGGCCTTTCAGGTCACCGCGGACGAGATCGGTAAGAAAAATCCCAAGGCCAGGCAAGCAAAGCTGGAGCAGTTCTATGACAACAGCTTGGTGCAGGAGTTGATCAATGAGGGCTTTTTCACCTCGCTATGGGGAAAATAATGAAGGGCACGCCCGGGGCGTGAAAGTGCCCGGTGAGATCAACAAAGCGTTGTCAGACGATCAAATAAAATCCTTTGTGGCAATGCAAGACCTGACCCGCGTGGCTCGCCCTGCTTTGGTAAGGACAAGCAACCATGCACACTGGCAAATCATACAAACTTTCGGAGTTCCTCAATTGGACACGAAGGGATATCTACGTCCTGATCGTTCTGGGAGTCGTACCTGTTGCTGCATACCAGATCGGGAACATCAAATGGCTGGGCATTCCCTCGACGGTAGTGGCGCTCCTGGGAACAGCCACCGCGTTTATCGTTGGTTTCAAAAACTTGCAAACCTATAACCGTACCTGGGAAGCTCGACAAATATGGGGCGACATCATAAGCAGCAGTCGGGCCTGGGGAACAATGAGCAGGGACTTTTTTGACAATGCCGAAAAATCAACAGAGCTTGTCTATCGCCACCTCGCCTGGTTGACTGCATTGCGCTATCAGCTGCGGGAGAACAGGGCATGGGAAACCACAAGCAAGGCACACAATGCAGAGTATTTGAAGTATTACTCCATCCCTGAAATGCAAACGGCATTGGAAACGGAGCTGGCGAAATACCTTCCTGATGCGGAGCGAAAACAGATTCTTGCCACGGGCAGCAAGGCAACCCAGATCATGAGCCTTCAAAGCAAAACGATAAAAGGGCTTTTCGCCAGCCAGGCGATTGACGTGGCGCAGTTCCTCGACATGCAAAGGTCAATCAAGGATTTCCTCTTGCAACAAGGCAGATGTGAATGCATCAAGGATTTCCCGTATCCAAGGCAATATGCAACCATCAATTCCTTTTTCATCAAATTGTTCTGCCTTCTGCTTCCCTTCGGGTTGCTCAGGGAATTCGACAAGCTCAATGACAGCGTCGAGGGGGTGATCAAGGGAAACATGGTCTGGCTGGTCATCCCTTTCAGTGTATTGATTTCCTGGATGTACACCTCGCTGGAGCGAGTCGGAGAGAGCACCGAAAACCCGTTTGAAGGGAATGCGAATGACGTCCCGATCTCACAAATGTGCCGGACCGCGGAAATAGATTTGCGGGAGATGCTTGGCGAAACCGACTTGCCGCCGCCATTGGAACCCAGAAACAATATCGTACTGTAGTACTGCTCCAGACCTTGTTTGGAGGCTACGAACATGGAAAGGAACCACATCACCCTACGAAACATCACCGGGCAGTTCACATCATCATCAACTGACCTGAAGTTTCATGCTTCGACGAGAGAAAGATGCCGACCGAGCATCCGGTCCACATCGGCCGTTGCGGATCGAAGCGAACTCCGCGGTAAAGGTTGGCGATGACGGGAACTCCTCACGGTTCTGCGTTGCCCGCTCGCCTAGCTTAGACGAGGGTCACTTGCCGTTTGGCTAGGAGCGGCGGAGCCATTCGTCGAGACCGATGCGGCCGAGGCGCGCTTCGCCCAACGGCACGAGCGAGCGCTCCTCGACCCGGCCGCCGTAGTATCGGGCCTCGGGGTCACTCACGACCTTACGCGGGTCGCCGACCGCCTTCAGATAGCGGGCGACGATTTCGTTGAACGGCGCTCGTTCCGGGCCGGCGATCTCGACGATGCCGTTTCGCGGCGCCGCGAGCGCCACATCGGCAACGATGGCAGCAACGTCGTCCGCAGCGATGGGCTGGAACAGGCCGGGCGAAAGCCTGACCATGTTTCCATCCGTACTTGAAGCGGCGATGCCGGCGAGGAATTCCATGAACTGGGTCGAGCGGATGATGGTGTAGGGGATGCCGGAGGTCTCGATCAGTTTCTCTTGGGCGACCTTGGCGCGGAAATAGCCATTGTCGGGCGACCGGTCGGTTCCGACGATGGAGAGCGCGACATGGTGCCGGACGCCGGCTGCGGCCTCCGCCGCGAGAAGGTTGCGGCCGGAGGTCTCGAAGAATTCCAACACCGCCTTGTCCTCCCACGAAGGCGCATTCGCCAAGTCGACGACAACCTGAGCGCCGGCAAGCGCTTTCGCCAACCCCTCACCAGTGATGGTGTTGACGCCGGTATTGGGCGAGGCGGCGAGGACCTCGTGGCCGCCCTGGCGCAGAATGGGGACGGTCTTCGAGCCGATCAGGCCGGTGCCGCCGATGACTACGATCTTCATATGCGCTCTCCTTCTGTAGTCGCCCGCAATCGGACGAGTGTTTAAGTTCACTTCGGATTCGCATTACGTTTAAGGCGCATCCGTGTGAGAACGTTGCCAATGTTTATTGAACCATAACAGCTCGTTTCTCCTCTGTGTTTCCAGTGCTCCGTCGACGATAATTCGGAGCAAGCGGGAAAGACGCTCCCCAGTCACTTCACTGGCACGAGCGCCGGAGCGCCCTTGTCCTTGATCAAGAACACCACGAATTTTGCCGGCTGGGTTTTGCTTGCGTTCCGGTCAACGACATGAATATCGTTGGGGCCTTCATAGAAGGTCTGTCCTGGCGTCAGCGTAACTTCTTTTCCGCCCTTCACCTGCATCACGACGGAGCCCTCCAGTACGTAAACCATCGCATGTGCATTGTGTCGGTGGATAGGGCTCGACCCGCCGGGCGCATGCTCCACTGTGATCATCAGAAGTTCCTTGCCGGGATTCTCCGGAAGATCTTTCGACATGAGAGACGTGACCTTAGGCTCCTGAGCCATCACCGTGCCGGCAATGAGAGATAGACCAACACTCAGGAAGAGGGTTAATACGAGGTACTGAACTCTCGTGAACCAACAATGGGTTGCGTGCTTCATTGCTGCTTCATTATGGCCTCGCCTTTTCGGTATTGTTGAAGGTAGATTTGGCACGATTCATACCTGACGCCTTTCTCCACTAGAACAGGACCTAGCAATTAGATTGCTGCCGCCTGAGAGAAAGCGGGTCTAATTTGCGGGTGGGGATATGTCGTGAACTACCAGTTGCAGAATTACGCGGAAATGGAAAAAATGCGGCGCGGTGGAAAATCTGCAGGAGAGGAAGATTCTCGACGGCTTCATCTGCATGCTCCTCTCACTTCAGTGCACGCGCAGTAGCCACGAGCACTGCTGAGAATTTACAGCGGAGACCTTATCCGCTCTCTTGGAAAAATGTCAAATTAATTTTTTATTCCGGAATGACTAATAAGGATCAGGAAATGGCGCATTTGCGCTGCCGATTTCCTTAGGCCCCACCTAGAGGGTCTCGATGTGCTCGCGTGCAGCAATCGGCAATCTCGCTGCAATACAGCGGGGCGCAGCAGCAACAGTCGATGAGTTGGACGGGATCGGTTTCTCCTGCGTACACGTTAGACGGGAATCCAACGCCATACACATTGCGGCTCAAACAAGATCGCCCGACATTAGTATTGTTGATCCCTCATGCCCTCGTGAAGACATTTGCGAGATAGAACGAAAAATTGAAAGCCGGCGGCGAAATCACGGTCGAGCAGCTCCTGACGCCCGGCCCGAGGACAATCACCCGTTCTTTTCCAACCACGCCGGGAGAACGGCTCTTT
>CAVWLW010000024.1:0-217443 GCA_963755715.1 uncultured delta proteobacterium | reverse complement strand
TGGCAGGCATACGCGGCAAATCCGGCCCACCAGGCAACCAAAACGCTTTGCGACATGGTCTTGCGGCAGTCCACAGCGCCGGCTCAACGGCGATTTGACTCCAGACGAGCACGACATCCGTGCTGATATTTTGGCCGGCTTGCTCGCCGACAAAGGCGGTGAAACACAAATCAGCACCGCGATGCACGTGCTCGCCGAGATCATCGCGAGCGATGTGTCTCTATTGGTCACGTTCAATCAAGCCATTGAGGGCGTCATCAAGAATAATCCAAAAGCCAGAGCCAATCCCAAAGCGTTGGCACAGCTGGACGGTTATAAAAGACCATTGGTGAGTTCTCTGTCCGGAAATCTTCAACGGTTTGGCACGGAGAAGGATTGCAAAAGTGGAATCGCTTCAGGAAATCATTGCGGAGATGACAGAAAAAACCGAGACCAACGATAGGCGCAACGCAGATTGTGCACCATCATCATTGACGGCGAGATCCGATGGCAGTAGAGTTTTTCTGGACCCGCTGATTAAGAGTCAAGGTCAGCGCGGATCAAAACCGAACGTTAACAAGAAAGCCCCAACCATTTCGAGATTCACTTGCTTCGTATTCGGTGATGGGAGTCACTTGTTCTGCTCACGTTCAGGCACAAAACAACCACAGCCGAGATCGACACTCACCTTGCAGTCATGGGCATTCAG
Source organism: uncultured delta proteobacterium (assembly GCA_963755715.1). Classification (GTDB taxonomy): domain Bacteria; phylum Desulfobacterota; class Binatia; order UBA9968; family UBA9968; genus DP-20. The sequence continues at coordinate 216,755 of CAVWLW010000024.1, read as the reverse complement.
GTCTTACAATTCCTGCAGTAAGGAGAGCCCTATGGCGGAGTACATTCCCAGCCCCAGAGAGTGGGTGCGCGACCAGGTTGAACTCTACGAGCGCAGTGGCGGGACCGAGGGCACCACGCTCCGCGACACCGGGCTGCCCGTGATCATCGTGACCCACACCGGCAATAAGACCGGCGCAATCCGCAAGACCCCGCTGTTGCGCGTGAAGGACGGTGCCAACTATGTCCTCGTCGGGTCGACGGGCGGGCGCCCGAAGAATCCGGTCTGGGTGTACAACCTGCGCATCAACCCAGCCGTCGAGATCCGCGATCACACCGTGGTGCAGGCGATGCGGGTCCGCGAGGTCCAGGACGAGGCCGAGCGGGCACGCCTCTGGGATCTCGCCGTCGCGACCTATCCGCCGTTCGCAGACTACCAGGCAGGGATCACACGACGCATCCCGGTCTTCGTCGCGGAGCCGGTACGCTAGTGGGGGAGATTAGCTATGCCAGCATTGAGCTGGCGTAGAGGACATCGAATCAAAGATGCCTGCTGATTGAATATCAGACGTAAGTTTCCGCTCCGAGTCGAAAGTGGAAAGTCAGGTAGAAGTGCATGCAAATGCTGCATAACACGCCGTTCAACCGGAGCGCCCAAGACCGTCGTTCTCGGTTCCAGATGGGCTGCAATGGTGCGAATCCTCAACACCATGTGTTTCGGGTCGATGCACGTTACGCGGGGATGACGCCGATCTGCTTGAGGAGGGTTAGCTCGTCGGAGCTTCCCCAACGTTCGACCATCTTGCCGTCTTTGAATTTGGAGATCTGCATGCCGCGGATCTTGACCTTCTTGCCAGTGGGCGGGATTTTTCCGAGGCGACCGGTGTGCGTGCCGGTGAGGGTATAGGCTAAGGCGATGGTGTCCTCGTCCTGTACGATCGTCTCGGGGATGACGCTCATGTCGGGCAAGGCGGTGCGCATTCCGGAGAAGAACATGCGATACCCGGCGGGGCCGGGGACCTGTCCGTCGGCGGGGTCGTGGTCGACGCAGTTGATGTCGACGACTTGGTCGAAGAGGTCGAAGTTACCGGTGTTGACCGCTTCGGCGAACTTGCCGAGGGCGGTTTGGGCGGATTCTTTGCTCATTGCGATCTCTCCCTTATGTGCTATTGAAGCTCGCAGATTTGCTGGGTGTTTGCAAACTCAGTTGCAGGTAAGTTTTTTGTACTTCCGGCGCCGTTGCTGTCGATTTTACGGTAATTCGATGTCGCCGATCTCCACCACGATCGCCTGCCCGGTCATAAGTCGCTGTCGGAGGAGCAGAGAAACACCAGCGTGCCCATCAAATCTTCCGGCGTCTGTAGCCGCTTGATCGATCTCTGCGAGAAGACGCGGTTAGCGCAGACCATCACTTATGAAAGTCTTCCGCTCTTAACTCAATGGGTTTGCCATGAGGGGTTCTGTGCGTCGCGCGCTCCCAGGCGCGGTAATGCAGCGTGAGCGACTGCGCCGACGCCACGCCTTTTTCCGCGACCATGCGTTCGAGTGTCGCAAGCCAATGGTGGTAGTAGGTTTCTCCGGTGTCGGGATCGCCGGCGGCCTGGGCTTTCTTGATTTCCTCACCAAGCATGGCGGACCATTCGCTCCAGGCGAACAATCCTTTTTCGTAGAGCGCCAACGCCATGGCAAACGCATGCGCTTCCCAGGGCGCGCGGAAGACCGGGCCGTCGGCGTCGTGCGGCATGCCGGGAAGCGCTTCCGCGGCGCGCCGGGCGGCTTCGCGACGACCCTTCTTGCCTCAAGCCACGATTTTGATTAGTGTTCACGCACCTTGGCGCCAAATCGGAGCCGGTTCAAAAGGTTCAAAGAGCCTGCCCTGACTTAATCGAAGCGTTCAATCGCTCCGCTCGTTCAAGCTCATGCCTGTGTCTTCCCTCGCGTCGCGGGGAAAACGAGGCACGCGCCTTAGTCATCGTCTTCATCGACTTCCTCTTCTTCTTCCGGCCCAATCGCGAATGTATTCTTGTCCCCGGTGGGTCGGCGGTCTTCAATCTCATTTGAAGAGCTTCCACGAAGCACCTCAGCTAGATCCTGCATCACGTCAGGGGTGTCGCGGTAAGCCGAATGAGACTCAATCAATGTACTGCAATCAATCTGAAACGCATTCCTGGGTAACTGGCTTGGTGGTTCCGCTCCGGCTAATCCTAGACGACCATCGCGATTGACGACTTGCGAAATACCCAGAATGGAATCGTTATAGGAAAAATATGACGTCAAGCGACTCGCTTCACCCGCCGCTATATTTCCGTCCTCTCCCCTTTCGAGAATGTCATTGCTTACATCCGCGGCAAAAAAAGTCATCTCGTCCACAATAAAACTACCGGGCAGGGGTTCTGCAATAGCATCTATACGTGAATAAGCGGCTAAGGCGCGAATTAGGAGATAGGCACCCATACTGTGGGTGTTGACGTGAAATTTTCTCTCGCCGAGCAACGGGCGAAAAGCTAAAAGAAAATTTAGAAAACCAAACGCGGCGTACTCGACCTGCTCTACGTCACCGAAATACTGGAACCACTCGCCGTAGCTGGGCCAGGTGAATCCGATGACGTTGCCTTTGAATCCAACCGCCCGAATTCTCCGATCAAAATCAAGATAGGCAGCTGTCACCTCATCGAAATCATTATTGAATCCGTGTACGAGGAGCAGCACGTCCTTATCCACGGGGATGTCTTCTAGAGTTTTCTCTTGAGCCTCTTTGCCGTCGGAGGACTTGGAAACTTCGTACACCGCATACTTTCCCTTTAGCATTCTTTCATGTCCGAAGCTTTCATCTGGATTGCGTTTGCGTGTGCTGATGAGAAACATGCGAGCCCCCCGCTAAATCAAAACCCGGCAGTCGTCGTCGCCACGCTGTGGATGGCGCGAGTTACAGAGGCCTGATCTGCACCTTGCGCCATTTGATTGCACCGCCGGGAGTTCCTTTTTCACGATTGGCAAACTGCAGCGAGATCGGACCTTCCGTAAACTGGGCGTGCTGGATATCGACAGTTTTGGAACCATTGAACACGATCGTCAGATGCGAGCCTTTGGCCGTGATCTCATAGTTGTTCCATTGCCGCCTGCTTTGGGCATCGGAGATACCTTGGCCACATTGGGGACAGCCCGGTGCCGTACTCCGGGTCTGGGCGTTGATCGTAGATATTCGCCTCGTACGCGCTCTTGGAGCCGATGGTTTTTGGATCGGAGATGCGAAAAAAGATGCCGCTGTTCGTGGTGTGGTCGGCCCAGAACTCGGCCCGGATCTGGAAGTCCTTGTAGGAGTTCTACGAGACCAAATGGCCGCCCTTGCCTTTGTCGGCCACGATCGCGCCGTCCTCGGCCCGCCAATTGGCATCGCCGATCCGGTTCCAGTTGTCCAGGGTCTTGGGGTTCGAGCCGTCAAGGGGAAATAAAGGGGACGCGAACCTTTTTCGTTCACTGTCTTGTCGGCGAGGCATAACCCGATTTGATGATGCAAGATTGCAAAGCCAGGCCCCATTTCGCGCCCACTCACTTCCGAAAGTCTTCCGCGCTTAACTCAATGGGTCTGCCGTGCGGCGTTCTATGCATGGCACGCTCCCAGGCTTCGTAATGCTCCGCGAGCGCCTGCGTTGAGGTCGCGCCTTTTTCAGCGACCATGCGTTCGAGCGTCGCGAGCCAATGGTGGTAGTAGGTTTCTCCGGTGTCGGGATCGCCGGAGGCCTGGGCTTTCTTGATTTCCTCACCGAGCATGGCGGACCACTCGCTCCAGGCGAACAAACCTTTTTCGTAGAGCGCCAGCGCCATGGCAAACGCGTGCGCTTCCCAGGGCGCGCGAAAGACGGGACCGCTCTCATCGCGCGGAATACCCGGAACAGCGTCGGCGGCTTTGCGGGCAGCTTCGGGTTGGATCAACTTTTCAGACATGTTCGAGATAGGGCTCAAACGCTTCGATGGAAACTTTCAATGTCGGGTCCGCGTCCGCGCCCCAAAGTTCTCGCGCGTCGAAGCGCACCGTGTAAAGCCACTGCGGATCGTCGCCTTTGCCGGCCGCTACCGAATCGGGAAAAGTGTGGGCGCCATGCAGACGCTCGACCACGCCGACGTGGCCGCGCGCATAGCGCGGCAGGCGTGTGTGCGTCTTCGGGTGAATGTTCTTCGTGCGTACGCGGTCGCCGATTTTGAACTTGCGCGGTCCTTGGGCCGGCCGATAAAACGAGCCGCGTTTGGTAACCCTTTCAATATCGGCCAGTGCAAACGGACCACGAGATAAATTTTTCGCTGGCCGCAGGGCGTGCCCGGCGGCGACCTCGTCGGCGTCGATGAGGCCGCGCTCGATGAGCAGGTTTTGATTGCGCAGAAACCATTTCTCGTAGTAGGAGCGGGTCAAATAGATCGACGGCGCCATCAATTCAATTGCATAACGGCTGCTATCTATCGTCCAGGCGCGGAAGACGCCGATGGCGCGGCTCATCGCCAGCACGCGCCCCTCCCAACGATGATGAAAAACCGGCTCGTTCGGCTCGGGCTCGACCTTGCCAAACCCGTCCATGCCGCCCATATCGTGCACGCCGTCCATCAGGCCACCTCGCTTGGCTTTTTCGCCAGGCCGGCGCCGATCATGCAGTCGCGCGTGATCAATTTGGCAAGCTCTTCTTCGCTCCAGCCCTCGGTTCCGGCCGGACGCATCGGCACGACCAAATATCGGGTCTCGGCCGTCGAATCCCAAACCCGGATCTCCGTCTCGACCGGCAGCGTCGACGCCGAAATCCGCCAGCACCGCGCGCGGCTCCTTCACGGCGCGCGAGCGGTAGGCGAACGACTTGTACCAGGTCGGCGGCAAGCCGAGCACATCGGTCGGATAACAGGAGCACAGCGTGCAAACGATCATGTTGTGCACCTGCGGCGTGTTCTCGACGGCGATCAGATGCTCGCCGACCCGTCCCACTTGCGCGAACTCGTTGACCGCCTTGCTCGCATCCTCGAGCAGCGCTTGGCGAAACGCCGGATCGCACCACGCTTTGGCGATCACCTGCGCGCCGATATGCGGGCCGATCTTGGTTTCATAAAGCTCGACGATACGATCGAGCGCAGCGGTTTCGATATATCCCTTATCGACCAAAATGGTTTCGAGCGCACGCACCCGAAGATCCATCTCGGTGAGATGGGATTCCTCATCATGATCGTGGTCATGTTCAGCCATAGGCGAAATATAGCCAATGAGACCGGCGGCGTGCAATCAAAATGTTCTCGCTAATGCGCCCTCACCCCCCCTCTCCCACCGGAATGGGCGAGGGAGTCGGAAACGCATCGCTCGAAGGGAAACCCGCGCGTCGAGCCAAGCCAGTTCCCTCGTCCGCCTCTGCGGGAGAGGGCGAGCGTGAGGGCATGAGTTGAACTCTCGAAGCCAGTGTAAATCTCAGTGAAAGATGTTCCCCCATCCACCACAATCGCCTGTCCGGTCATAAAATCGCTGTCGGACGAGCAGAGAAACACCAGTGTGCCCATCAAGTCCTCCGGCGTCTGAAGCCGCTTGATCGAGCGCGCTTTGAGCTGCAACTCGGTCAGCGCCTTGGGCGCGGTTTGGCCTTCGTGCTCGACCAGGCCGGGCGCGATCGCGTTGACGCAGATACCGTAGTCGCCGACTTCGCGCGCCAGCGAGCGGGTCATGCCGATCAGCGCGGCTTTGGAGGCGACGTAGTGTAGAAAATTGGGCGTGCCCCAGTAGGCGGTGGACGATGAAATGTTGATGATCTTGCCGCTCTTCTGCTCTTTCATTTGCGGAAAAACCGCCTTGGCGCAAAGAAACGGCCCTTTGATGTTGACCGCCGAGACTTTGTCCCATTCTTCGGCGCTGATTTCGTAGAACGGATGGCGCTGGATGTTGATGAAGATCGCCGCGTTGTTGATGAGGATATCGATGCGGCCGAAGGCTTTCACAGTTTCCGTCGCCATCCGGTTGGTGTCTTCTTCCTTCGATACGTCGACTTTGAGCGCAAGCGCTTTACCGCCCGCGGCGCGAATCTCGTTGGCGACCGGCTCGCCGTCGAGAATGTCGGCTATGACTACCGCCGCACCTTCCTCGGCAAGCTTCCGGCAATAAGCCGCGCCGATATGGCGGGCGCCGCCCGTCACAATGGCCACACGACCGTCTAGTCTCACAACCACCTCCGGAAGAGACCGCAGCGAATTGTCATTCTGAGGCAAAGCCGAAGAATCTCGTCTTCGTCACCACATCAAAATGCGAGATGCTTCGCTCCGCTCAGCATGACATTCCAGGAAATTTCCTCATTGGCGCACAGTCTCGAAGCGTTGCGTTGCGCACCCGTCATCCCAGTCCTTTCAGATGTTCACGAAAATCCACCGGCTGCCACCACGGTTTCATGCCCAACGATTCCGCGATGACGCGCGCCGCGTTGTAGCCGGGCGCGCCGGTGATGTTGCCGCCGGGATGACACGACGAGCCGCACATAAACAATCCGTCGATCGGCGTGCGGTACTGCCCCAGCCGGGGAACGGCCGGTTCTCCAGCGCTTGATCGCCGGCATACTCGCCGACCATCCAGTCGCCGCAGTACATGTTCTTATCGTGGCGCTCGATGTCGAGCGGCGTGGTCGAATCGGTGGAAAGAATATTGTTCTCGTCCAGATTCGGCGCAAATTTCTGCCAGACCGCGAGCTGCTTCTGGAACCACTCGTGACGCGCCTTGTCCCAGTTGAGCGGGTTGCCCCAGAGATTATAAGTCATGAGCTGCCACATGAACGCCGTCGCCTTCCCCGGCGGCGCCTGCGTGGGGTCGTGATACGAAGGGGTCGCGCCGTTCATAAAAGGCTTGCGCGGCAGCTGTCCGGTGCGGCAATCTTCGAACAAATTCACCAGGTCCTGATATTCTTCCAAGCCGACGATGTGCATGAACGAACCGGCGACTTCGGGATATTTCTCCTCGGTGATGTACTTGGGACGCTCGTTCAAAGCGAGATTGGTCGCGAAGATCGGCGTCGTCTTCGAAAAACGAAAATTGCCGGCCAGCTCGGCAAACTTCGGTTGCAGGTTCTCCTTGCCGACGAGCCTGATAAATGTCTCGACCGGATTGACGTTGGAGGCGATAAACTTGCGCGCCTTGATCACCGTGCCGTCCTCGAGCACGACCGCGGTGGCTTGCCCTTCTCGACGAGAATCCGCTCGACACCGTTGGCCTCGATATAATCGACGCCGTTGTGCGACATCATATGCGCGAGGTTGTCGCCGAGAGCGTGCGACGTGCCGCGGCAGAGCTGCGGGTTGACGCCCCACGCGATCATCGCCGGAATCAGGTAACCCGGTCTGCGGCGCGTCGAGCTCGTAACCGCGCATGACCCCGAGAAAGCCGATGAAGGCGCGCACGCGCGGATGCTCGAAGTGGCGGAGAACGAATTCCTCGGGCGTGGTGTCGAAATATTTTAGATACTCGCGCCCTTCGGGAATTTTCTCCAGCAACGGCCGCTTCTCTTCCATCGGCAGAGGCACCGCATAAGTTTCGGTAAAAACGATTTTCTGCACCACCGGCTGCCAGCGCGTCCAAATATCCATGAACGACGCCGCATCTTTCTTGGAAAACCGTTCGATGGTTTCGACCGTCTTGTTTACGTCGGCGAACCAGCCAAGATAAGTTTTGTCGAGAAAATGATGCACCACACCGGGATCGGGGCGATAATAGTGAATGCCAAAATTCTCCAGCTCCAGATCTTTGTACCAGGGCAGCATCATCAAGCCGCGGTGAAACACCGAGTGAATGTTGTGCCAGAAACCGGGATAGTTGCGGTCCTCGTGGGAATCCAGGCCGCCGCCTACCTCCATGTTCTTTTCGACGACCATGATCTTCTGGCCGCACTTCGCCAGATACGCCGCGCAGATCATGCCGTTGTGACCCGCGCCGATCACGACGCCGTCGTATTCTAAGATTTTGGCCATGTGTCTTTTTGTTTCGGTCCGGCGTTGAACTATTGAACGGTTGAACCTTGAACGACCTGTTCGTTCAACAGTTCAAAGGTTCAACCGTTCAACGTCGGACATCACTTAACTGAAAGTTTCAAATCTTCCTTCATAACCTGCCAGCAGTTATAGCCCGACCCGGCAATCACAGCGTCAGCGGGATGCATGGCCGCGCCGATTTGATAGAGCCCTTGAATCGGCGTGCGGTAGTTGGCGATCTGCTCGATCGGGCGTTGCTCGCCCATCTGAGTGGCGATTTTGCGCGCCACCCAGACCGAGCCGCGCCGCATGTTGGGCCAACGGCCGGATAGGTAAAACGGATCCATCGCCACTTTCATCTCAATATTGTCCTCGGTCAAATTGGTCGCGTAACGCCGCCAAACGCGCAAAACCACGTCCATGAAAGAATTCTTGAGTTTCACCCAATCCTTGGGGTTTTGGTCTTTGAGCTGAAACGGCACCGGCACATAGGCCGAAGCCGCATGTTTGGTCTTGGGCGCCTGCAAGGGATCGAACGCCGTCGGGCAAATCGCATGCAGACAGAGATGCTCGGGGAATTCGCCGGCGCGAATCTCCTGCCACATGGCGTCGAGATCGGCGGGAGTTTCCGGCCCCATGGTTACGTTCATCGCTTGTCCGACCGCGGGCTCGTTCGCTTCGTGGACGGCGTAGCGCACCGGCGCTTTGAGCGCCAAATGAACCTGAAAGTAAGAAAACTCGTCGAGCTTGATGTCTTTCACGCGCTCGATAAAAGTGCGCGGCAAAAAATCCTCGCCGACCATTTCGATCAAAGTCGAGTAAGGATCCGAATTCGACACCACCGCCAAGCGCGCCCGCCATTCGCGGCCATCGCGCAGGCGAACACCGACGGCGCGTCCATTGTCATCAACGAGAATCTTTTCGACGTGATGCACCGCGCGAATCTGCCCGCCGCTATGCACGTACGCGCGCTGCAGCACCTGAGCAATCGAGTGCGAACCGCCGCGCGCAAACTCGGGTTGTTCGTCCCCTGCGATCATCTTTAAGACTTCGATCCCAGCGCCGGGATAGTCGACGCCGACGCCGCGCGGAATCGCCATTTGCGCTAAGATCAAAGTTTTTACCGCGTCGTTTTCAAAAAGCTCGTCCACCACCTGGCGCGGCGTCAACTGCCAAAGCCGTCTAAAATCTTTTCCCGCTGGCTCGGCTTCAAGTTTACTCAGAACCGCTCCCGTATTCTGCGGTCGGGAGTGATAATACGGTATCAAATAGTCAAGGATGAGCTGGTGAAACCGACCGTGGGTCGCGCGCCACATGTCCGCGTCTTTGCGCGAAAACTTTTCGAGCCCGGCAACTGTCCCGTTGAGCGCTTGATGGTGCGAAAGGGATTTTCCGTCGGCTAAGAGCAGGGAAGTTATCACCGGTGGTGAGACGAATTCGGCGTGATAGCCCTCAGCCCAATTCAATTCTTTCCAGACCGGTGACAGCTCACGGTTGTCCTGAAAATATGCGAGTGTGTTATGCCAGTAACCCGGCAGCGTAATCTCTTCGCTCGCCAACCGGCCGCCGTTTTCCAGCCGGCTCTCACAGATCACCGTCTTGAGCCCAGCCTTGCCGAGGTAGGTGCCGAGGGCAAAACTGTTTTGCCCGGCGCCGATGAATATGACATCCCACTGTTCGTCTGCCACGCGCTCCCGCCCGTCGCCGGTCAATCGTTTTGGCAATTACTGTTGGAGAAAGATTTTTTTATACTCCGCCATTTTTTCGGCATAGCCTTTTTATCCATGTCGACCATCTCGACCAGTTGGATTTTGTTGGCATCCGGCAGTGGCGGATAGATCCCTTTACGGGTGACAAATTCGCCGATGTCGGCCATGATCTTGAGACCCTCTTCACCGAGAAAAAAGTCGATAAAGGCTTTGCCGGCGTTCGCATGTGGCGGCTTGGCGCCGAGCGCGATCACTTGTCCGTCGCCCATGAATTTGCCCAAGCGCACGTAATCCAGCGGGACGCCTTTCTTGCCGTAGAAAACCACGTTCTTGATGAACGCGATGCCGATAGGAGCCTCGCCCGTGGTGATCCGCTCGCCTGCCGGGGTTAGTGACGGAACCAACAGGGGCTTGGTCGCCGCGAGGTCGTGAATGAACTTGTCTGCCTTCTCTTTGCTGCCCATGACCTTGTGAAGGCTTGCCAACCACTGGGCCGTGGTCGTGTGCTGGCTGGCGTCGGGCATGACAACTTTGCCGCGATATTGAGGCTTGAGCAAATCCTCCAAGGACTTCGGCGCCTCGGACGGCTTGATGAGGCCCGAGTGATAAACAATGCCGATAATGCTGTTCCGGTACTGCGGCCCCAGTTGAGGGTGAAGGACTTCCTTGGGAAAAAATTTATCCGAGGGCGAGTCGTATTTTGCCAGCGCCCCTTCCTTGAACATAAACTCCATCGGCGGCGTATTGGTCAATGCCACATCGTAGAGAGGCTTACCCGCGCGCATTTCAGTGACCGCCCGATCCATGACCTTGTTGGCCGCTTCACGCCAAAAGTCCACCTCGATACCGGTTTTCTTCTTGAACGCCGCTGAGAGGAGATCCATTGTGTCGTTCTCGAGCGAACCATAAACCACCACTTTGCCGCCTTCTTTTTTGGCAGCTTCTATTAATTTGGCATCCTGAGCGTTAATTATATTTGCGCCGCAGATCGCCACCACGCCCGCCACTAGAAAACAAAACATAAGTCTTCGCATACCCTGATTCTCCTCCCGTCATTGGATTTGTCCATATCGAAAAGTGACTCTTAAGTCCATTGATTGTTTCTACCGTGAGGCTTTGCTACCCTGATGACAAATGCAATTATGGGACCCCAAGACAAGCTAAAAAAAATTCGTGAAGAACTAAAGCAATCGTTCTTGGAACGCGCCGACTTGATTGACGGCGCGTTGGCGGCGCTGCTCTCATCACATCATCTGTTGATCATCGGACCGCCTGGCACGGCGAAGTCGATGCTTGCCGACGAGCTCTGCCGGCGCATCGACGGCGCCGATTACTTTCAATGGCTGCTCACCCGCTTTACTACGCCGGAAGAAATTTTTGGCGCCGTGAGTCTCAAAGCCCTCGAACAAGATGATTATCGCCGCGTCACCACGCGTAAATTGCCCGAGGCCCATATTGCTTTTTTGGATGAGATCTTTAAAGCTAATTCCTCGATATTGAATGCGATTCTGACGCTGATCAATGAGCGGCTTTTTCACAACGGCAAGGACGTAGCGCCAGTGCCCTTGCTGACGCTCTTCGGCGCCAGCAACGAGCTCCCCGAAGAAGAAGAGCTGACCGCATTGTATGATCGTTTTCTGGTCCGTTTCATTGTCGGTTACATCGTCGAGGACTTTCGTTTTCTGCGCATGCTCGAGTCGCAGAAATCGCCTGAGCGAACAACTCTCTCACTGGAGGAATTGACCGAGCTCCAGCGCCAAGCGCGCGCCGTCACGATACCCGCTCATGTCTTTCGCAGCATCGCCGATATCCGCCGCGAGCTGAACAAGAAAAATATCCAGGCCTCTGACCGCCGCTACCGGCAATCGCTGCCATTGCTGCAAGCTTATGCCTATCTCGATGGCGAGAGCGAGGTTTATGAAAAGCATCTGTTTTTTCTCGAGCATGTTTTATGGCGCGACCCCGCCGAACACGAGCAGGTGCGCGGCACCATTCGCGAGCTCTTGCTCGGTTACGAAGAAGAGATCACCGAGCTGCTGTTTGAGTCTCGGGAAATCCGCGAGTCCGCTTTGGACCCGAGTAGAACCAGCGACGAGCGCGCTCGCGCTTTGATCGAATTGCATACCAAGCTCAGAAACATTCTTGCCAAAGTCGATCAGATCCTGGAGAAAGCCAAACGCATGGGGCGCCCGTGGATCGGGTAAATTCAGTGCGCAACGAGATCGAACGTTTGCAAAAAGATATGCTGGAGCAGTTCTAAGCCGTCATCCGTCGGAGCGATGCGCGATCGGAACATCGCATCGCTCATTCTGCAAATCCAATCGAGGTTGAATGCCTCCCAAAGCGCGTAGAAACCCGTCAAGCGAATTTTTCAGCCGCTCCCCAAGAATACCGCTTGGATCGAAAACGATGCCTACGACCGGCGCGTCTGGGAGCAGCTTACGTGCCGAGTCGCCCTCGCTGCGGGAGGTGGAAGAGAGCGGCGGCAATTTGCTGCCCCATTTCGCCTCGTTGTTGCAAGATATTTTTTGTCTGCTTTTCAAATACAACATCACTTATCACGCGGATGCGGAAGTGCTGCCAAGCGCACTGCTGAACGCGAACTTTCTGCATGCCATTCACAACGGCGCCCAGTACGACTTCCTACGCGAACAAACTCTGCTGAACGAGGCCCACGCCGGATTGTCGACGTTGATTCTTGGCGAACGGCTGCTCGCGCTCGTCCGTGAGGAAAAATTTCTCACGCGCCGCGACATGCGCGATCTCTGGGACATTCAAAAGCAGGAAGAAATCGTCGATCAGAAAGATCGAGGAATACGAAAACGCCGATACGATTCCCGAAGATCAGATGTCCGAGGACGGTAAAAAAGCTTTGGACAAGGCCAAGGAACGGATGGGCGGCGAAGTGCAAGGCGCTGAAGCCCTGTTGCGCCACAAGACGACCAGCTCAAGGAAGATCTCAAACAGATGGAGGGCCAAGCGACCCAGCGCATGCAAGCAGAAACCATTAAAGTCGCGCAGGAGCTGGAGGACGCCACCGAAGAAGCCGAGACCTGGGGCAATACCGTCGGCACGGGCCAAAAGTCGCCGCCGGGCCAAAAGCTCGAGCTTGGCCGTCGCCTCGCCGGCAACGAAAAACTCAAGAAGCTCGCGCGCATGGTCGGCCGCATGAAGTTCCACGCTCAGGCGCTGCGCAAAAAAGTCTTTGAGCGGTCGAGCGAAGAAGTGCTTGGAAGTCGAACGCGGCGATTCGATCCATCGTCTCCTGCCCCACGAGATGTTGATGCTGCACCATCCCATCCTGCGCAAGGATTTTTACCGCCGCTTTCTCGATCAAGAGTTGATTCAGTATTCGCTGCGCGGCGTCGAAGAAAAAGGCAAAGGGCCGATGATCGTCTGTCTCGACGGCAGCTCGTCCATGTCCGGCGACAAGGAAATCTGGTCCAAAGCGGTGGCGCTGACGTTGATGGAAATCGCCCGCAAGCAGCGCCGGCTGTTTCGCTCGATCTGCTTCTCTTCCGCCGAGACGCCGCTGCAGGTTCTCGACATGAATCCGCGCGACCGTTATGAAGTCGAAACCAAGGCAGTCATGGATTTGGCCGAATATTTTCCCGGCGGCGGCACCGACTTTCAGACGCCCCTGGATGCGGCGCTGGAATGCCTGAGAGAATCGCGCTTCAAAAAGGGCGATATTATCTTTATCACCGACGGCGAATGCCAGGTCGATCCCCGAATGGGCCGAACATTTTCGCGAAGAAAAAGAAAAACTTGGCTTCTCGCTCTTTTCGATCCTGATCGACATGGGTCCGGCATCGCTCGGGACCTTGAAGGAATTCAGCGACCGGATCTCGACGATCAAGCAGCTCACCGGCGACGAAGCTAAAGAGATTTTCGTGAAATTCTAGTGTCTATGCAGAGAGTCGACGAATAAAATGTAGAGGTCTAATCGTCTTACCGGCGAAGGCCAGTATCCAGATTCCTTTGAAATTTCTGGATTCCGGATGTTCGCCCCCGGCCTTCGCCGGGTGTTGCCCGGAATGACGACCGAACATACCAATCGTATCTTATTCGATACCGTGCCGGAATCATTCTCTTCGTCGGCGCTTGACCCCTAACTCGCTCCCCTAATTTTACGGGGATACAACGCATCGACCATGGCGCGCTTATGATAGAGTGGCGTGCCGAGATATTGATAGAGCGAATGCGCCAGTACGCTGTGCGCCATCAACGGGTGTTTGTAGTCGGTGCCGGCGCCGGCGAAGACCATGTGGGAAAAATTACAGGACTGATAGTAGGCCTCGCTCGCCACCGCTTTGGCTTGATGCACGCTCGCCCGCGCTTCGATGCCGGAATCGAGCTTCCACAGAGTTTCATAAGTCGTCCAGCGCGCGCCGTCGAGATGGATTGAGATATCGACGCAGTGATCCTGCACTCGTTGAAAGCGGCCGATGGGCTGGCCGAAGACCACGCGGGTGCGGGTATATTCGTTGGTCATCTCGAAAATTTCCTGGCAGGCGCCGACCTTGTAGGCGCACAGGACCGGCAAGACTTTGCCCAGCGCCGACTCCACCACCGACCAGCCGCCGCCGCTGCCGTTCAGCATTGCGTCCTTGGCAACTGCGACGCCATCGAGCTTCACTTGCGCCGCGCCGATCATGAAACCATCGACCTCATCCACTGTCACGCCCGGAGCATTGCGTTTCACCAGCGCCAGGACGACTTGGCCTGCTTCATCGCGCGCCGCCACAATGAAATGACTCGCCGCGGAGCCATCCTGGACGAAGCGTTTGGTGCCATGGAATCTGTAGCCATCACTGGATTTGAATGCCCGGGTCTGCACCGAGCGCGGGCCGAATTGCATTGGGTCGTCGGAGATCGCCGGGATGATCACGGCAGCTGCCGTCGCAAATCTTCGGCAGCCAGGCTTTCTTCAGCGCCGCAGAACCGCCGTCGAGAATCAACTGCGCCGCCAGGACGCCGCAAGAAAAATAGGGACCCGGCAGCGGCCCGCGGCCAAGTTCCTCGAACACCACCGCGCAGTCGATGGCAGAAGACCCGCCGCCGCCAAACTCATCCGGCACGGTCATGCCAAGCCAACCCAACTCAGCCGTCTTTTTGTAAAGCGCAGGGACGAAAGCCTGCTTCTTCTGATACCAATCGGTAATCACATAGGACGGCGCCTCCCCCTTGACGAAATCCGCCGCGACTTTTTTCAACATGTTTTGGTCGTCGTTGAGTTTTAGGTCCATGGTCTCGTTCCTCTCAATTTTCCTGCGATCTCGTAGGGGCCGGTCGCGACCGGCCCCTACGGCAATTTTGCGTTTATTCCCCGACCGTCGTCGGCGCCGCCTCTTGTGCCGGCCGTCCCAGCCCCAGCCGCCGCGCGATGATCAAGCGGTCCGTATCCAGCGTGCCGCCGCCGTGGAGCCAGCCGGGGCCGCTGCGCACGGTGTATTCGAAGTCGGCCACTTCATGGACCGAGTTGTCCGGCACCAGGGCATCGTAGCCGAGAATTTTTTGTACCCGCTCGGAATTGCGCAATCGGACCATCCGCTGAAAATAAAGAAACTGCGGCCCGCCGTAGGCATGCGGTTCACGCACGTAGCGGTGCCAGAAATTGCGCAAACCCATGAGCCGCTGCACGTCGAGATCGATCAGCATATCGGCGATCTCATCGCGGATGTCTTGATCTTCCATCAGGCTCTCGCCGTCGAAATCGGCTTTTTGGCAATGCTCGATGAGCCGCTTGAACAGCGGCTGCTCGGCCACGCTGCCGCCACCGCCATGTTCCAGTTCAAGATAGCTGTTGGCCACTTTCCAGCCGTTGTTCTCGCCGCCGACCAGATATTTCGCCGGCACGCGCACGTTGTCGAAGAACACCGCGTTCTTGATGCCCATCATCAAGTGCATGTGCTGCAGCGTGATCCCGGGCAAGTTGGCGGGAATATAAAGCCAGCCCAGATTCTCGTGGCGCTTGCCGGCTGGGTTGGTGCAGACGAACGTCCAGAGATAATCCGGCGGCAGATGATGGCCAACCAAAACTTTTTGCCCGTTGACGACGTAGTGATCGCCGTCGCGTATCGCTTTGGTCTGGCAGTTGGCCACGTCGCTGCCGCCTTGCGGCTCGGTCAGCACTTGCCAGACGGCAAGCTCGCCGCGCGTCATCGGCGGCAGGAACTCCATCTTTTGTTCCTCCGTGCCGAACTTCATCAACGCCGGCGCCACCAGACGCGCCAGAGTGTAAAAGACCGAACCGAGCGACAGACCGTAGCGGTCGATTTCGGTTTCGAGCACGAACTGATGATCGAGAGTCAAACCGGCGCCGCCGTATTTCACTGGATACGTCGGAAACAGCCAGCGCTTCCGACCCAGTTTTCCGGCCAGCGCGCGGCGAAAACGGTATTCCTCGTCGTTCTCCCGCGTCGACCAGTTGCCCGACCAGCGCAGATGCTCGCTGCCCTTCATGTTTTCCGCCAGCCAGCCGCGCACCTCTTGGCGAAACGCCCCGATCTCGGGCGTGTCTTGTTGCAAGCTAAAGTCCATGGTGTTCTCCTTTTTTCTTCCAGCCAAATTTCTGAGCGTTCAAACACGTCTTGTACTTGAATCCGATCGAACACGATCACGTCCACGATCACGAGTTCTTAAACATCCCACTCTCCCGCCACCAGCCGCGGAATCACTGGATTAAGAATTCGATAGGACAAACCCCACAGCCGGTGCTGGCCAATTTGATAATAGGATACCTGCTCCGCCTTGGTCCAGGTGGGAAATCGGTCGATCATCTTGTCGTGGACACCCGGGCGTATGAGATCGCTGAGCTTGACGTCAATGATCTCGGCGATTTCCCGTTCGGCGATCTGCCACTGATCCGGTACGGAGATGCGCGCGAGATAGGGAAACACGCGATAACCCGTCGTTCGAGTCTGCTCCATTGGCAACTCGGCGAGCACGTCCTGCTTCGGCACGACAAGACCAAGCTCCTCGCGCACTTCGCGTAGGGCGGTGTCGAGCATGGTTTCGTCTTCGGGATCTCGTTTGCCTCCCGGAAAGGCAACCTGCCCGCCATGGACCCCGCCGGGATTGCGCAGAATCATTACGATGCGCAAGCTGCCGTCAGCGGCCCGGTAGACCGGGATCATCATTGCGGCGTCGATCATCTATCTCTTACATTTTCTCAAAGGGCACAAGCGAGCCATCGTCATTGACCTTTTCTTGTCGTATCCAGGCCTCAACGTCACCAGGCAGACTTCAAGGTCTTAGAGATGTAAGACATCCTTCTAGAACTTCAAGCGATTCGGAATCGGCCTCTTTCGTCACTAATGGAGATGCTTCGTTTGGGTCTTGGTTCAAGTCATAAATCGTTACGGTATTGTTGGCGAGTTTAAAAATATACTTCCGAGGGTAATTGATGATAGCAATATAACCGCCGCCGAACGGCTTCACTGCCATCGCGCAGCGCTCCTGCTTCGTTTCCCGTTCGAGCAAAGATTCCGCCAAAAACGAGTGACCATCGAGCCTGAGACCCGTAATTCCGTACATTTCCAGCAGCGTAGGCAAGAAATCGAGATAACTATATAATCGTTTGACCTGTGAACCAATCCGATAGCGTCGGCGGTCTGGAGCCGCCAGGATGATTGCGAGGGAAGTGACAAAATTTTCTTGAAATGCATTATTCTCACTGTAGATATTGTTGGCGTGAATCCCGATAGGCCACGAATGATCGCCGAAAGCGACCATATGTGAATTCTTAGCGTAACCCTTTTCGACGAAGTTTCTGTACATTTCCCCAAAAAACTGGTCTTGAATAAACGTCGTGTTGGCAATTTTTTCCTTTAGAGTATCAGCTCGCAAAAACGGCAATGCACGCGCAAATTGTGGAAATGCCTCTCTCTTCTCTTCGTCGTAGAATGGAAAATGATTGGTTGTGTTCACTCCGATATAGGCAAAGATCTTTTGTCCCCGGTATCTTTCGAGATATTCAAAAACACGTTGATAAAAGACATCTTCCGGATAACCCCAACTCAATAATTTGTCTCCAGGTTTCATGACATCGGCGGCGTGCAATTCATCAAATCCAATGCTTCTCAGGAACACATCACGATTAGCAAATTCTAGACTCGGATAGCTATGAAAATACAACGTCTTGAAGCCTCTTTGCCGCAGTATTTTGGGAAGGCATATCAAGCCCTCCGTTAGAACTCGCTGGGATGCGATGTTTTGTTTAAGTGCAGGTAAGACAGAGCAGAGAATGGTTTCCTGTGAGCGAATCGTAAGGATTGAGGTACTAGGATTTCGGAGACCAGAATGCCATCTTTAGCCGCGTATTGCAGCAAATTCGGAGTGATTGTTGGGTTCAAGAATCAGGCATTTAAACTCTCGAGGTGAATGAGAAATAAGTTCCGGTCTTGCTCTGAATTTCCAGCGGAAAGAATGTTAGTCTTGTTTTGAATCAACGAGGTCTTCAAAGTATTTGAGATATACGGCGGTTGCCAGGGGAGTGGGTTTAATCGACTGCAGCACGACATTCTTCGGTTCGTTGTCGATGTAGACGAGAGTCCAGCCGAGCAAGAATATACCCCCCCATAACTTTAGCCAGCTAAAGTATTTTGAACCCGTATGGATCTGGTTCGTCGCAGTCGGCCGCAGCCGTGAGAAAAATTTCTCTTAATCCGAAGTCATGCAAGACTATAATGATCGAACCCATTAAGATGAAACGCGGAGCACGCTCATCCAAAGCCATCAGCGTACGGAAAACGTCGGCACGGTTGTACCAAGCCCAAAACCAATCGAAGGAAAACTTGTGTCCGATTCGGTAAAGGCAGAAGAAACAGCCACAGATTGTATAGGTCGTGACTGTGAATGCGAGAGTTTTTTCGAGCCAACGACGGTTACTTTGGAGTCTGATCGAGTCCACAATACACAATGCGCACAGAAATCGGGTTAGAGTCGCAAACGTCCATCAAACGATACCGAAGTCTGACTTCGCCTCGAATATCTGTGTCACAACCCCCAAAATCGATTGAGCAACCTGCAAGAGGGCAACAGTGGCAATTGACATCCACAGGAGAATACGATGGATCGCTGAAACGGAGCCGAAAGTTTTTAGATAACTTTGCTGCTGCAAATCTCTGTACCCGATCCCAATCGAGAATTGTCGGAATATCGAACGTTTTGCACCTCAACTATAAGCTAATAGCCCTGAAAGGCGCCATGGCTTTACGCGTATTGCCTTGCTTTTTTTAGCCTGGATTACAGATTCCTTTCGTCGTTGAGCAGATATACACCCAGTACATCTCGCCCAGAAGAACCGGCACCATTCAGCACGATAGTCAACATCGACAGATTCAAACAGCTTTCCGTGGGCAACTCAATGCCAGAGAAAGAAAACCAGGTATTCATTGTGTGGCTAGTACACGCTCAACTACGCACTTCGCGCAACGCCGTGTCGAGCATCATTCGTCGTCGGATCTCTTTTGTCTCCTGGAAAGCGATGTGACCGCCATGGACGCCGCCGGGAATGCGCAGAAGCATGATCATATTCAGTTCACCAACCGCAATCGGTAAACGCTAATCACAACTGCCGCATCGGTCATGATTCGAGTGAGCAGCTCCCCGCAATACCTGGGAGCATTTTCATTAATAATTGAGTGTGATACGGCCAAGCTCGAGGTTCAGAAATTCTCATGGCGAACAGACCCAATTTCCTCTTTATCATCACCGATCAGCACCGCGCCGACCATCTCGGCTGCTACGGCAACCCGATCGTGCGCACGCCGAATATCGACCGGCTGGCCGATAACGGCACCCGCTTTGAGCGCTTTTATGTGGCGACGCCGATCTGCATGCCCAACCGCGCCACGCTGATGACCGGACGCATGCCGTCGTTGCACGGCGCACGGCAAAACGGCATTCCGCTTTCGCTCACGGCGACCACTTTTGTCGATATTTTGCGCGCTGCGGGATACGACACCGCGCTGGTCGGCAAATGTCATCTGCAAAGCATCAACGGCAATCGCCCCGACGATCGGCATGCCTGATGCTCGATGCCGACGTAACGCCTCCGCCGGACCATCTCCGCGAGGCCGACAATACGCTTGACCCAACACGGCCGCTACGATCAGGAGTTGCCGTCCACCTGGGAACACGAGCCCAATTTCGAGCCGACGCTCCCCTATTACGGCTTTGACCACGTCGAGTTTGCCATCGGCCACGGCGATAAAGCCGTCGGCCACTACGCGCGCTGGCTCAAGCGCGCGCCATGCCGAATCCCGACTCGCTGCGCGGCGCGGAAAACCAACTGCCGGGCAACCGTTACACTGCGCCGCAAGCCTGGCGCACGCGAATTCCGGAAGAGCTCTATCCGACCGCATACGTCGCCGAGCGTACGATGATATATCTGGAGAATTATGCGCGCACCGACCGCAGCCGGCCGTTTTTATCTTCAATGCTCGTTTCCCTGATCCGCACCATCCATTCACCCCGCCGGGCCGCTATTGGGATATGTACGATCCGGAAACGATCCGCTTGCCGTCGTCGTTTCATCTCGGTGAGCGACCGATCCCGCCGCATCTTGCAGAAATCTCTACGAAGAGCGCGCGCAGAACAAGAGCAACAGAGACGGCCAACGCACCTTTGCCATCAGCGAGCGTGAAGCCCGCGAAGCGATCGCGCTCACCTACGGCATGATCTCGATGATCGACGATGCCGTCGGCAGCATTCTTGGGTTGGCTGAAAACGCTCCGGCTCGATGAAGACACGGTGGTCGTGTTCACCAGCGACCACGGCGACTTCATGGGCGATCATCAGCTCCTGCTCAAAGGCGCGCTGCACTATCACGGATTGGTGCGCGTGCCGTTCATTTGGCATGATCCCGAGCGCCGATCGCGCGGCGGGCGCCAACGCCAGCCTTTGCGGCACCCTGGATATCGCCAATACGATTCTCGATCGCGCCGCTCTGCAAGGGCCCTAACGGGATGCAGGGAATCAGTTTACTGCCGGTGATACGAGGCGAGAAATCCGGCCACGATTCGCTCCTCATCGAAGAGCACCAGCGGCGCGGCTACATGGGGCTGAAAAATAATTTCCGCGCGCGCAGTTTGATTACCGAAGAATCCCGCTTAACTTTGTACGAGGGTGTCGACTGGGGCGAGCTTTACGATCTAGCCAAGGATCCGCACGAAATGAACAATCTTTGGGATGATCCGCAATCGCGCGACCGGCGTTATGAGCTGACAGAAAAGCTAACGCGGAAAATGATGGAGCTCGCGGATGCGAGTCCATTGGCGACGCACCACGGACCTTGACGAGTAGACGGGCAGTGACAGTCCTTTTACGGTTTTAGCCCCGAGGCGACCAGCGCCGGCATCGGCAGTTTGACGATATCGCCCTTAGTGTATTTTTTTAACTCTTCGCGCATGACGCTGCGAATTTTTTGCAAAATCGTCGGCTTCTGCGCGCGCAGCAATCCCGCTGTGCGCACCGTGCTGTCTTTCATCGCATCGAACAGACCGTCGCCCGCCGGCAAGCGCCACACTTGCGAAATCTTTTTTATGCTCGGCGACTCGAAGCCGGCGGCAATCAGTCCGCGGCTGCATTCCTCGGGATCGCTGTAACGAAAAAACGGCGGGCCTTCGGGCAAGTCGACGCGCGGCTCGCCGTGAGCTTCGACGGCGCGCAGGACAATTCCGAAACCGATGGTTTCTTTCGGGTTACACCAGACGGAGAATGCGAAGCGTCCTCCGGCGCGCAACACCCGATGCGCTTCGACCAGGGCCTTTTCCGGATGGCCGAGATGGAGAATGCCGAAATTCATTGCTGCCGCGTCGAACAAACCGTTTCCCAACGGCAGGTGCTCAGCGTCACCCTCGCGAAAATCAATTTCGGGGTGAAGTCGCCGCGCCTGCTCGATCATCGAGCTGGAAAAATCGACACCCAGCACCGTGGCGCCGCGTTTCGCCGCCGCCGCCGCGACATAGCCCGGTCCGCTGGCGATATCGAGAAACTTGACACCCTTCTTCACTCGCGCGGCGGCCAAGAGGGCGCCGATGGTCTGAGTCGTCAGATTGCCGAAAGCTTCATGGTATTGGTCCGGTATGTTTTCCCAACCGGCATGTTCGAACTCGCGAAACTTTTCGGAATCGACAATCATGATCGCGTACAATTACACAGCTTTTCGGACCTGTCTACTCGCGCTGAGAGCCGATTCATTTTAAATAGCGACGGGCACTGCGCGCTTGACCGAAACAGGCGATTTCTTTACTGTCGGCGCGCGGAGGAACACCATGAAACAAAGTCTGAGATTTTTCCTTGCCCTTTTGATCTGCGCGCTTTGCGCCGCTGCGAATCTATACGCGGCCCAAACTTTGACGAAAGTCGTGATGACCAGCGGATCGTTCAGCGAGCGCGATGCGGTCAACTACGTAGCTCAGGACCAGGGCTTTTTTCGCCGCTACGGTTTGGACTTGACCTTTGTCATCGTGCGCAATGGTCCGGTCGGCATGGCGGCCCTCGCCTCCGGCGAAACTCAACTGCATTCAGGTTCGGCCACGGGCGCGGTGCTGGGCTCAGCCGCCGAGGGCATGGATCTGGTCTTTGTCGCCGGCATCATCAACAAGCTGATCGGCAACATCATGGCCTCGCCCAAGATCAAGACGCCGGCAGACCTCAAAGGCAAAACCATCGCCGTCACCAGCGCTAGCGGCGGCAGTTGGATGTTTACGACGCTGGCGCTTGAATACTGGGGGCTGGACGCCAAGCGCGACGGCATCACTTTTCGGATTCTCGGCGACGAGTCGGTGCGCAGCCAGGCCCTGGCCAACGACACGGTCGCCGCAACCCATTTGGGCTATACCTTCTCCGCGCCGCTGATCAGCAAAGGTTTTACCAACCTCGGCGACCTCGCCAAGCTGCCGATCCCATTCCAGAGCACCGGCACTCTGACGACTCGGCGCTATATGAATGCTTCCCCTGAAGTCGTTGAGAACATGTTGCGAGGCGTGGTCGATTCGCTGCACTTCATCGCCCAACCGGAAAACAAACCGGCAGTGCTAAAAAGTTTGATGAAAGGCCTGCGGCTACAAAAAGTCGAACAAGCCATGGAAGGCTACGACACGCTGGCGAATATCTACGAGCGGAAAATCTACCCGCGTGCCGACGGCGTGCGCAATGTCATCCGCCTGCTCGGCCAAACCAACGAAAAAATCCGCAAGCTCAAAGCGGAAGATTTGGTAGACGATCGGTTTGTGAAGAAATTAGAAAAAGAAGGAAAATTCTAGAGCAATAAATCGCGCTATACAAATTGAAATCGTAGGGGCGACCGGCGGTCGCCCGGTCTTCTACGGCATCTCTTCCAGCAGCCTGCCGAATCCCTTCACTGCCTGCCGGACGTGCAAGCGTTTTTGCACCGACCAGACCCGCGCCGGCACCGCATGAACCACCGGCACCTGCAAATCTTCTTCGAGCAAATGAATGATGTCGAGACAACGCCAGCCGGTGCCGAGCATATAGATACCATCGGCGCCGGGATTTTTGAGGAAAGCTCTGCGCGTGTGCGCGTAGATTTCCGTCGACGCCAAGCGGCCGACGTCGGCAAACGCTACTTCCATTCCTTCCATGGCGAGAACGTCGAATCCCGCTTCCTGAAAATAGCGGGTGAACATATCGTTGATACTGCCGGTGAAATAAGTGACGCCGACGAATCTTTTGACACCGAGCGCGCGCAGCGCTTCGACCTGGGTCTGCGCCGCCGTGACGATGGGGATTTTGAATTCCGCTTCCCACTCCTTGACGATTTTTTCCTCGCCCTTGAAACCGTGCACCATGAACGGCGGCGCGCCTTCCGGGTGAATCAAATCGACGCCTTCCTTGGCGAGCTCGTCGACCTTTTCGTGCACAGCGTTTAACGCGGCACGAAATTCATCCTCGGTGCCGCGCTGAAAGTTCAAATAAACCGGCACGACACCGATCCCTTCGGGCAACAGACGAATGAATTCTTCGAGAGAGCCTGGTCGATGTGTCGGCTTGACGCAGCCGACAACGCCGCGCCAACTGGCAAAAACCATCTTTGTTTTCCTCGCGGCCTACGATTGCGCTTTGAAAATTTGCGGAAACTTAGCTTTCAGCTTAGCGCGCACATCTTCCGGGACTTCCACGACTTTGGGGAATTCTCCCTTTAGTTTTCGGTTGTACGGCTGGCACGCGTCGATCAAGATGCGATTATTGAAATTGCCCGGTAAAAACATCGGGTCGCGGCCCGAAGACCACGCCTTCTGCACGATGTCGATGTCGGTGACCGGATCAAAGCGCGTGCCCATCGCCCACAGAACTTGATCCATGTCCGAGCAGTCCACGTCGTCGTCGACGACCACAGTCCACTTGCCGTTGTAAGCGCCGGCCATGCAGTTGGAGGCGACATGGAGCACGTTGCGGGCGTGGCCGGGGTAGCGCTGGCGGATCTGGATGGCGGTGAACCGGGTGGCGGGGGCGCCTTCGTGATTCCAGACCCCGAGAATGTCGGGTAAGCCGCAGGCTTCGAGCGCTTTCCAGACTTCGGCGGCGCCGGCGATGCCTTTGAGCAGCCCGGTCTCGTCGACCGGTTTGTGCTGGGGGGCGCAGGTGAGAATAGGATCGTTTCGATACAGGACCGTCTTGACGTTTAAGTAGGGCCGGGGGACGACGTCGTCGGAGTAATACCCCATCCATTCGCCGAAGGGCCCTTCGGGCTGGGTCTGTCCGGGGACGGCTTCGCCTTCGATGACGATCTCGGCGTCGGCGGGGATGGGAAAGCCGGTGAACGGCCCTTTGACGACTTCGACCGGTTCGCCGCGGATGCCGCCGGCAAAGTCATACTCTGACACTCCGGATGGCAGCGGGCTGGCGGAGAGTAAATAGAGCAGCGGGTCTTGGCCGCAGACGATGGCGAATTTGCAGCTCTGCCCTCTTTCGAAATACTTATCCCGATGAATGCGGCCGTGCTTGCCTTCGGTGATCTGGCAGCCGATGGTTTTGCCGTCGTAGACTTCGCAGCGGTAGGCGCCGAAATTATACCAGTCGGCGTCGGGGTCTTTGGTGATGCACATGTCGGCGGTGCCGATATAGCGGTGGGTGTCGGCTTGGTGATGGATCGGTACGGGGAGCTTGAGCACGTCGACTTGGTCGCCTTCTAGAACGTTATCGAAGATGGGGCCGGTCTTGACCATTTTGGGCTTGAGCATCTTCATGTCGGTCATGACGTGGTGATACGCTTTGACGATGTCGGCTTTGTGCTCGTATTCGAGCGGTAAGCCCAAAGTGAGCGCAACCCGTTTGATAGTGGAGAATTGGCCGTAGAGCGTGCGGTAGCCTTTGGCATAACCGGGCACTTCGTCGAATAAAATAGCGGGGGCTTTGCCCTTGCCGCTTTCCGTGAGCATCTGTGTGACGCTGCCCATCTCGCGGTCCCAGTGGGCGCCGTTGACTTTGAGTAACTCGCCGAGTTTTTCCACCTGGTCGAGCCAGTCGCGTAAACCGCGGTAGCTGACCGCGCTCTGGGATCTGCCGATTCTCTCCGGTCGTGCCATGAATGCCTCCGTGCAAACCAGACCTTTAGTAAAGATTCACCTTACGTTTCGTGCCAATTCTTGTCAAGAAAGTTGGCCGTTTCGGGGCTTGTGGACCAGGCGGTGGAATGCTATGAACGCGCATCGGTCGGACACGTATAAATCGGCTAACGACGAACTTTTATGGAAAATCTCAAATCGTACCGCCAACAACTTCGCTCGATCGGGCAGTCGCTCGAAGCCCAACGGATCACCGTTTTTGAAATGAGCTGTCGCGGCGACCAATTTGTCGTCAAGGGCGAGCCTGAAAAGGAAACCTCGATGCTCGGGGCGCTGCGTCAATGGCAGCAGCGACGGCGCAGCGAAGGACTCAACGGATCACTGACTTTTACCAGCCAGGATATCGACCAGCTCGAGCGCCAGGGACGGGCGCATCGAACACAGCCCAATCGTCTGCCCGATTTCTACGGCTTAGCCAATACACTGCGCACGGTCGGATACTACTTAGAGCTCAACGGCGCCGTGTTGTTGGAGTTGCAAAAGAGACAACTCAGCCTAACGTTACTCTCGCACAACAGAGACGGTCACCCGGAGATGGAAGAACGCAGCATCGCATCGTTCTATGATCTTTTCCTGCGCTCGCACGACAAGCGCGGCAAGCCGCAAGCCGGTTAAACAACCGCCATACGCGCGCCACTCTGGCGCAAGTGAAAACCTGTTTCTGAATGGGCCACAGAAATAAAAACGCCGCTAGCGAATCATTCGCTAGCGGCGTTAGAATTTTAAACTCCGGCGGTTATTTTACGAGGTGATTTCCCACCAGTTCTTGCTGATGTCGCTCAGTAAAAAGTGCGCCTTGCCATTGGTCTGGAGCTCGCGAAGCTCCGTCACACCGAGCTCTTTGCCTTTGGCCGAGAACTCTTTGTGGGCATCTTCGACTTCTTCCGGCGTCGCCACCTGCAGAGTAAACCGATTCGCCTCCGAGAGATAATCGCGATGGGGCGTCGGCAGCACCACGACGTACCACGGCCCCATATTCGGCACACTGATGTAGGTCGACATGCGCCCGCCGCCGATGATCGATAACCCCAGCACGTTCGCCAGAAACTTGTCGCTCGCCTCTTTATCGTCGCAATTCAGCGTGCCGTGGCTCATCGCCTGGGGAATGTAGCCTCTGCCGGGAAAATCTGCTTCCGTCAACGGCGTGGTCCAGTGCGTCGCGGCGTTCTGCCGGCCATGTTTGCTTGCTCCCGGATTGTAGTATTCGATTTCGAGGTCATTGCCGCCCGGCTCTTTGAAATAGATCGAATAAGCGAAATGGGCCTCGTGCGGCGCCGTGACGCTTTTGATCTTGTACTGCGCCTTGTGATCGGAAATGTATTGGTGCGCCTTGGGAATTTCTTTCGAGGTCGCGACGCGAAAACCATAATGGTTGGTGTGCGGTTTATTTTTGGAATCCGGTCCGGCTTGGTGAATCACCAGACGCCACGCCGTATTCGGATGTTTGACGACCGCCTGCTTTTCGGTGCGCTCGATGACTTGCGCGGCTAGAAGATCGGTAAAGATCGGCAGCGTTTCGTCCAATGACCGGCATTCGTAATGTCCTTCGGTAAGTCCTATCGGCTTCAGCATGGGTGTCTCCTTAGAAAGCAAACGTTTTAGCGCTCTTATACATTATTATTAAGAAAGGCCGTCATGTTGTCAATTGGCCGCTTTAGCCAGTGACGGCATCTTTACTTCAGCGCCGGACTTGGCGCACTCCTGTTCGAAAGTCTTGACGAATGATCGGATCTTCATCTTCGTATTCGATTTGCCAGCCGCCGAAAGCCAACGGCACGTCGGACTGGATTTTTCCCGGCTGCAGTTTGTATTTCCGGCTGAGGATTTTCAGCGCCAAATAACGCGCCGGTTCGGCGCTCGAATTAAAGTGCTGATGGAACCAACCTTCGGGCGGCACCACGATCGAGCCGCGCTTCCAATCGACGCGGGTCATCTTTTCTCCCTCGGGCCAAAGCAGCGAATAGCCCTTCCCCGTAAGTATGAAAACATGCGCGCCGGGACCATGCCGGTGTGCCTTCTTGTAGACGCCGACGGGGAAGCGGGAAACGTGGGAGCCCATCATGCTCTCCGACATTTCGAAGAAGATCGTCGCGTTGCCCTTGCCTCTTTCGGTCCACGCCACCGGCTCGATGTTGATCGCATCCGCAACAAAATTGGTTTCAACCACGCGGTCGCTGTAGAGCTTGCCGCTGCCGGCGAAGTAACCGTCCTCGCCTTTGAAGCGGTCGGTGAAGGCATAGGGATTGTTGATCACGAAGTCTTCGCAGTGAAACAAATTGAAAACCAGCGGCGCCGTCGTGACTGCGAGCAGGCGCGCCTCTCTGTCGCCCTGGCCGTTAAAGTGCTGGTAGGAAGCGTTGAGCGGAATCGCAAACAAACTACCGGTCTGCCATTCGAAGCTCTGCTTGGCGCCGTTGCTCTGCCATACCGTGGTCGCGCCGCGACCGTCGAGCACGTAATAAAGCGCTTCGTAAATGTGGCGCTGCGGCTTGAGGTTCTTGCCCGGAGGAATCCCGACCACGTAGGCATCGTCGAGATAACCGGTTCCATCTAGCATGATGTAGACGCCGGTGCCGCCCATGCGGTCCCATGGCTTGAGCGGTATGGTGTAAAGATCTTCAACGAAAAACCCGCGAACCACATCGACCCCTTGGGAGCTGATCCAACGATCGTACGGGGTGTCCATCACCTCCACCTTGCGCTCGACTTTTTCGTACGACGGACGCGTAATGCTTTCTGCCATCCAAACCTCCTCCGAAGTGTTACTGTTTCTTTAACCCAGAATCGCGCGGACCATCAAGTGCGTGCGCGCTTTTCAAACATCCGCTTTAGACCGAACTCCTCAGAGTTTCATGTGTCATGTTGACAATGATCGGTGTTCAGCCCCATATAATTTCAAAAACCCGATCGCAAATATAGGAGAAAACAAATGAGCCAAGCCGCAATGAGCAACCTAATCGCGGCGCTGAAAACCGGCGCCGGTCTCAAAGACGAATTCATTTACTACATGCCCTTCGACGACTATAAAACTTTTCCCGATCCGTTTCCGCGCACGGCCGTCGCAATTAAAGAGGTTCAGGAAAGTATTCGCCGTTATGCCAATCCGGACAAACCCGGCGAGTTATTTCAGTGGGACATTCACGGCCGGCTGTTTACGCCGGCAAGACTTTCCATTCCCGACATGGCCGTAGTGATGATTCACGGCGGCGCTGTTAACGAGTACGAATTTATTTTTACGCCGGACGGCCCCGAGGAATATCCCGACCTGACAAAGACCGATCCTGCAAAAGCGCGGGTCGGCATGGCGCAGCATATCGCGTCACTCGGCATTCCGGTTCTGGCGATCTCGCTCCCCGGCCACTACAGCCGCAAACCCTGGCCGCCGATCGCCGAGCGCAGGCCGGAGTTCGTCATCGGCGAGATTCCGAGCGATTCGGAGCTCAAGAATCGTCTCGCCGTCTATACCTTCAGAATGTGCACGGAAGCGATCAAAGCCCTGGTCGAGAAAAATCTCAAAGAAGCGATCTTCATGTGGGGCCATTCGACGGGCGGCGAATATTTCTATCTGATGGAACAGTACGGCTTGAAGAATAAACTCATCGGCGGCCTCGGCTTCGGCACCGGCATGCCGGCCTGGGTGCGCAAAGAATGGGACTTGGCCTGCGCGAAGAAATCGCCCGAAGAACGCGCCGCACGATTTCGCAATCTCACCGATCTAAGCCGCCGCTCGCCCAAAGGTTACGCCAAGAGCGGCTATGTCGGACCGAATCAGCCGTGGGGCAGCGTGGAGCGATGGTTCGAGCTCGAGAATCATCGCCGTCCTCAATTCAAGCCATTTTTACAGGACATCGAGCACAGCGCCCACGACGTGCTGCTGCCCGACATCAAAAAACTTTCCGGGTTGCCCGACGAAGAATTGTTCATCACCTATAAATCGGATTTGAACCGCTTGCGCGGCAAAAAGCTGCTCCACATCGTCGGCGAGAACGACAAGGGACATTGGATCGAAGGCGGAGAAAAGGGCCTCGAATTTCGCCGCGAAGTCTACGCGTTCAAAAAATTTGCGCCGTTTGCCGACGCCTTGCGTTTGATCGTGGTGCCGCAACTCACCCACTACGGTCACGTCGAAAGTTACAATGAACGCCTGGCCAATCTCATGGTGACGGGGTTTAAAGAATATTTTCGCGGCTGAAATTGCTGATCGATTCGGTTCAATTCCTCGTGCGCCTGCCGAAAAAGGTGTAGGGGCGACCGGCGGTCGCCCTCTTCTTTAATCCGACGATTGAGGTGTTCAATCCCTGGCTCATTTGCTTGACAGGATTGGCAATCTAACTTACAGATTGCAAACACGGAAAAAGCCGATGCGGAAACTCACGCTCGTCGTCCGGCTCTTGAAGCGCCGAAGAGTAGCGCAGTGGCTGCTCTCGATAATACTTTTGATTTACGCCGCGGCGGCGCAGGCCGAGCCTCTGCGCATCGCTTACACTTCGATCGCGCTTGTCTACGGCCCGCTCTGGCTTACAAAGGAAGCCGGACTCTTCAAAAAATACCATATCGAGCCGGAGTTTATTTATATCGCCGGTGGGCCGCCGTCGCTGCAAGCGCTGATCGCGGGTGATGTCGCGATCTCTTTCACGGCGGGCGGCGCGACGGTAGCGGCAAATTTGCAAGGCTCGGACGTCGTGTTGCTCGGCGCGAGCATCGATTCGTTGCCGTTCGAGCTATGGTCGATTCCGAGCATCAAACAACCGGAGCAACTCAAGGGCACCAAGCTCGGCGTCAGCCGGATCGGCGCCACTACGGATTTCGTGGCACGCTATCTATTAAAAAAATGGAATCTTCAACCCGACAAAGAAGTCGCCATTTTTCAAACCGGCTCGGGACCCCAAGTCTTCGCCGCATTGAAAGGCGGCTCGGTGCAGAGCGGCGTGCTCTCCACCGGCCCGGAAACGCTCAACGCCGAAGCCGCAGGCTATGTTCGCCTCGCCGATGTTTCCGCGTCGGGTCTGGTTTATCCCTTCGGCCCGTTTGCGGCGCGCCAAGCTTTCCTGAAAAGCCAAACGGATTTGGTCACCCGCTTCATGAAAGCCTACGTGGAAGGCATCCATCGTTTTAAGACCGATAAGTCGGCTGCGCTCGCCGTGTTGGAGAAATACACAAAGCAAAAGAGCTCGCCCGGCGTGGAAAAGATCTACGAGATCTATGCGACCAAATATTTCAAGCGTGCCCCCGAAGCCACGCCGGAGGCAATCCAAACCATCCTCGAAGAAATTGCCGCCAGCCGTCCCCTACCCACCGGCATCCCGCCGCAACGGTTCGCCGAATCAAAATTCATCCGCGAGCTGGTAACCAGCGGCTTCGTCGATTCGCTGTACAAAAACCGCTAGACACCGCCGCGCAACCGACGAAGGAGAAATGACCACAATGAACACCATCCGCCAAGGCCCATGTGCCGCACAACAGCGGCTGGTCCGCAGCGTAAGGATCTACGAGCCTTAAAACCGATCCAGCCTTCGAGCAAAGGAGAAGCGCCATTTCCATCGTAATCGTCGCCATGCCGTACGGCGTCTTGGACGCGCAACGGCTTTCCCAGGCCTCGGGCATCTGCATGGACCGAGCCCTCGACTGGTGGCAAAAATCCATGCAGACCTCGAAGCACAAAACCTATTTCGTGATCGCCGGCTATGACATCGACCAGGGTCAAGAAATCAAACTGCGCCGAGCCATCGTCGAGCAAACGCTCCAGGAACCGGAGCTTCTCGCCAACATCGTCGAGATCACCGGTAAGAACGAAGTGGCGCTAGCGCAAAAAATCGCGCGCGTCCGCACGCTCCTACCCGTCGAGACCATCACGGTGTTCGTCGAGACGCGCAATACCGTCAGCGTCAAGGCGATCTTCAAAAGAAAATTCGGTAAGACGCTGCAAATACGGAAATTCAAAGCCGACTTCGAGTTCAATCATCAGTGGATCACCACGTCGACTTCCTTAGCGTGGTTTTCGCGCAACTGGTCTTTGCGCATCTGGTTCGAGCTGAAAAGGCGGATGGGGCGGGGGTTGAGAAAGAAAATTCGTTATTGGTTTAGGTCGTAAAAACACAAGGGCGCAGCATGCTGCGCCCTTGTGTCACTCGCAAATCCAATTTTGTTTACGCCACTTTCGAGATCTTCGCACTGCTTTCCGCTGAGAAACCTTTTTCCAACCACCAGTGCGCCACTTCGCTGCCGGTGGCGAACCACACACCCTTGTGCGACTTCATGTGACCGATGATATCCGAAAGAGTCTTCGCTCGACCGGGCCGGCTCGAAATGTATGGATGAAATTGGAACGGGCAGAACGTCGGCGCCAGGCTCGACTCCTCGTAGAACTGATCGAACATCGCCTTCCAAACCACCAGCGTATCGTTGGGATTTCCTGAATCGCGATGACCGTAGGTGCGCCCGTCGCCGAACGGTTGGCGCGGCAACTCGACCAGTTTCTTTTTGCCGTTTTGCCAAAGGAAGGGCAGGTCGTGCGAGAATGAATTGCTGTTCCACAGATAGCCCTGCTCCAAGAGCAACTCCAAGCTGTTCGGACTCTGCGTGCACGAACGCCAGCCGAACGGCCGCTTCTGGGTACGGTTGAGAATCATGTCCGTGGTCCGCTTGATCACGTCCCGTTCTTCGTCCTTCGCGAGATCGCGTGCCACTTCGTGATGATAACCGTGGCCGGCGACTTCGTGACCTTGAGCGACGATCGCCGCCACCGCCTCGGGATAACGTTCGGCGATGCCGCCGCAGGTGAGAAACGTCGCTTTGACTTCGTGTGAAGCGAGGATGCGCAAAATCCGCCAAATCCCCGTGTTGGGTCCGTATTCGCCCTGGGTGTATTCCTCGTGATTGATCCGGCCGTTCTTATCCGGCTTCACGTCTTCGCCGCCCTGAAAATCGAAGCTTAAGAAAACCG
The DNA here is from genome assembly GCA_963755715.1 of uncultured delta proteobacterium. GTDB lineage: Bacteria > Desulfobacterota > Binatia > UBA9968 > UBA9968 > DP-20. The sequence goes on along the minus strand of CAVWLW010000024.1, from coordinate 184,561 downwards.
CGATCCGGGCATCACCCGGCCACTGTATCTTGCCGCTGGAGTGTAATTCTTGAAGCGCCATGTTGAACCTCCTTGGGTTAAAACAAGATTTAATTTTGAGGGAACCTAGACTGCTTTGCAATGGGCAGGCATATTGATAGACCAGCGACTCGCCAGATGCAAGTCAATTTGGAGATTCACATTGTGAGTGGAGAGAAAAGATTGTATAGAGGGGCCGAACCCGCTCTTCGGAGGTGATCGATGGCGGCATCAAACAGCAAATTCAACGTCGGCGGCGTGCTGCTGAACCAACCCTTTAAAATTCGCCGGCTCGGCCATTTCGGCTTCAACTTGTCGAATATGGAAGACGGCGTACATTTCTATATCGATCTCTTGGGCTTCCGCATATCGGACGTCATGGATTACTCGCGCCGCGCCAAAGACCCGGCGCAAGTTGCGGGCCTCGGCGACCCGAACGGCTACTTCACCCGCTACGGCACCGATCACCACGCTATGGTGCTTTTTCCTAAGCGGGTGCGGGACGCGTTGGGAAGAAGCGAACAACCCGGCATCACCGTCAATCAGATCACCTGGCAAGTAGGCAGCTTGGAAGAGGTGGGCAACGCCATCAAGTGGTTCAACGAGCGCGGTATCAAGCAGCAACGCTCGGGGCGCGACATGCCGGGATCGAATTGGCACACTTATCTCTACGATCCCGACGGTCAGAGCAATGAGCTCTACTACGGCATCGAGCAAATCGGCTGGAACGGCCACAGCAAACCGAAAGCCATGTACGATCGCGGCTTCGATAAACCGCCTGAGCTGCCGCAGATTTCGGAATTCGAGGAAGTGCAACAGGCCCGCGCAAAGGGCATCGACATTTTTTCCGGCTATCGGCACGTGGAGAAGCTACCGGCTCAGTACAACGTCGACGGTGTTCTCTTGCCTCGTCCATTTAAGATTGTCCGCCTCGGGCCGGTGTATCTGTTCACAGAGAATATGGATGCTGCCGAAACATTTTACCGCGACACGCTGGGGTTCATTCCGACCGAAGAAGTTATCTGGCGCGGCGAGCGCTGTTTGTTTTTACGCTGCAATACTGAGCATCATTCCGTCGCTCTTTTGCCGTTGCAAGTACGCGATGCGCTTGGGTTGAGCGCGCATTCCAAGTGTGCCGCCTTCGGCATCCAACTCGCCAACTACCGCCAGCTCAAAGAAGCCGTCAAATTTTTCCGCGACAACGGCGTCAAAGTAACGGAATCGATCCCGGCGGAACTTCACCCCGGAATCGAATACTCCGCCACGGTGCGTGATCCCGATGGCCACACGATTCAGCTTTACTGCGCAATGGAGCAAATCGGCTGGGAGGGCAAGCCGAGCCCGAGGGAATTAAGAAAAACGCGCGCCCTCGACGACTGGCCGGAATCCATAGACGGCGCCGTCGATGCTTATCTCGGCGAACCATTTTTGGGCCCGTGGGGATAACTCGGTGGAATTCGTCACATGCACTGCACGCGAATTAGCGCGGACCCTTTGCCTGGCGATCAGCGTTGTCGTCTGCCTATTCATCGGCGGCGCTTTAGCGAATCCGTACCTACCCAAAGCTGGCGAAGCGCCGCTCGTCGCGCGCGTCGGCACCTGCTCGATCACCGGCGGTTTTATTCATTTGTACAGCGCGCTATTCAACGGGCTTTTCGACAAATACGGTATCAAGCTGGAACACGTGACTTTGCGCGGCGGCGTGGTGAGTCTCGCCGCTTTGTCGGCGGACGAGATTCAGTTCATTTACTGCTCCGCCGATCCGATGATCCCGCGCATTGCAGCAGGCGCCGACGCGAAACTAATCGGATCGACTATCGTCGGACTTCCCTGGGTGCTAATGGGGCGCAAAGAAATCAAGCGGCCGCAAGATCTCAAGGGCAAGACGATCGCGCTATCGCGTCCCGGGGGTCTCACTGACCAACTGGCAAAGGCCGTGATGAAGAAATTCAGTTTAACCACCCAGGAAGTCAAACTCCTGCACATCGGCGGCACAGGCCAGCTTGAACCTTACAACGCCATGGTGCAGGGCCTCACGCAGGCGACCTTTCTAACGCCGCCCTTGGACGTGCGCGCTAAGCGCGACGGCTTCGCGCTTATTTACAATCTCAACGAGCTCGACGTGCCAGCAATTTATAGTTCGATGTTTACGAATTCCAAAACGCTGAAAGAGCGGCCCGCTCTTGTGCAAAAATTCGTCGCGGCATTGGCGGAAACGATTCACTTCGTCGAAAAAAATCCGGATAGGAGCAAAGCCGCGCTAGCGAAAATTCTCAGCATCAACGACCAAGAAGTCCTGCAGTCTGCCTATGATGCCTACGCGAAGACGTTGGTCAACCGGCGATTGCTGGTTCCTGTAAACGCCGTGACGCAAGCGGTAGAGATCGCGCGCGAGGATGGCACACAACTAAGAAAGAAGCCCGCCGAGATCATCGACAACGGTTTCGCCGAACACCTCGAAAAAAGCGGTTTTCTGAAAGAGCTCTGGGGCAACGAACTTCCACAACGGGAAAAGAGGAGTTAACCATGGAAGAAAAAGTTTCATTTCAGTCCGACGGCTTGAAGATCGCCGGGTTGATCGACACGCCGCTCGATTATAAAGCGGCGAGCGCCGGCCCGCATTTATCGTTCTGCATGGCTTCGGTGGCAATAAGGACGGCCGCGGCCAATCGGTGGTCGCAAAGCAATTTGCTCAATGGGGCTACGTCACCCTGCGCATCGATTTTCGCGGCTGCGGCGAGAGCGAAGGCGAGCATGGGCGCATTATTTGTCTCGATCAAGTCGCCGACACACGCAACGCGCTTTCGTATCTTTGCGACGCGCCCCGAAGTCGATCCGCAAAGAATCGCCCTGGTCGGCAGCAGCTTCGGCGCGGCGGTTGCGGTTTTCAGCGGCGGCGCCGATCGTCGCGTCGCCGCGGTGATTTCCTGCGGCGGGTGGGGCGACGGCGAGCGCAAGTTCCGCGGTCAGCATCCGACGCCGGAGGCCTGGGCGAAATTCACCAACATGCTCGAAGAAGGCAAGCGCCAGCGCGAGCGCACCGGCAAGTCGCTCATGGTGCCGCGCTACGATATCGTGCCGATCCCGGAGAAGCTGCGCAATCGTATGAGCAGCGGCTCGATCATGGAGTTTCCCGCCGAGACCGCGCAGAGCATGAATGATTTTCGCGCCGACGATCAGGTCGGCAACATTTCGCCGCGGCCCCTGCTCCTCATCCACAGCGCCAATGATTCGGTGACACCGACCTATGAGTCGATCGAAATGTTCAAGAAGGCGAAACAACCGGCCGAGTTGCACTTGCTCGCGGATGTCGATCATTTTACCTTCAACGAGGAAAATCCGCGCCTAACGAATATCGTTCACGAGTGGCTGCAACGCTATTTCCCCGTGAACAATAAATAAAAGGAACCACCGTGCCGACAATCGACCACGTCAAGCTTCTCGGTTTCTGCAAGCAATTGCTGCGCAAGGGAGGCATCCCACCGTCAGACGCCGACCTCGTCGCCGAACTGCTCGTTAGAGCCGAGCTGCGCGGCTACGCCGGCCACGGCGTCACCCGCGTCGGCCAATATTTGGAGTTCATCAACAACAAAACTTACGATCTGAACGTCAAGCCGCAAATCGAACGCGAAGGCAAAGTCACCGCTGTGATCGATGCCAAGCACTACATTGGCCAGGTCGCGGCGCACATGGCGATGGAACTCGCAATCAAAAAAGCCAAAGAGCACGGCGCCGGCATAGTTTGTCTAAAACGCGCCGGCCATACCGGACGGCTCGCCGATTACATGGAAATGGCGACGGCGCAGGGACTGATCGGCATGGGCGCGGTCAGCGTCGGTTCGGCGACCACGACGCTTTACGGCGGCATGAAGCCGATCACCGGCACCAACCCGATCGCGTTTGGCATCCCCGCGAGAGACGGCAAGCAAATTATCCTCGACCTCGCCACGGCGTCGATGAGCATGGGCGAGATTCAAAAACGCGTAGCGAAGAAAGAGCCGATTCCCGACGGCATGCTGCTTGACGGTCATGGCCAGCCGACTACCGATTTCAAAACTTTTCGCGGGCCGCCGCGCGGGGTTTTTTTGCCCTTCGGCGGCTACAAGGGCTCGGGCGTCGCGCTAGTTACCGAAATCCTCGGCGGCCTGCTCTCCGGCAACGGCCTCGGCAAAAGCTGGTGGAACAAAGGCGGCCACGGCGTCAACGGTGTTTTTCTCCAAGCATTCGCCGTCGAAGAATTCCAGGAGCTCGATAATTTTTACGACCGAGTCGACGAATTGATCGTTTTTATAAAGTCGAGCCAACTCGCGCCCGGCTTCAGTGAAATCCTTTTGCCCGGCGAATCCGGCAGGCGCAGAGAAGGGCTGCAGAAAAAAAACGGCGTGGAAATCGACGATGAAACATGGTCGGAACTCACCGAGCTCGCAGAAGAGCTAGGCGTGGCGGAGATACCGGGGAGCATTTAATCCATTACTTTTGCAATTAAACTCGTACTGGCACAAGGAGGCAAAAATGGTTATCCGTGAGCTCAAAGATGGACGTTGTTTCGTGAGTCTTCAGGAAGATCACGCCGAATTGTCGGCGCAATTCGCCGCCCATTGGGGCAATGATCGTTTCTCTCGGCTGCGGCCGTATCAAACGATGGTATTCGCCACTACCTATCACGACAGCGGCTACCGCGAATGGGAAGGCACTCCGCCGATGAATGTAGAGAAGGGCCGCCCCTACGCACACCGCGAAGACGTGCCCAATTTCGAAGCGGTGGAGCTCAACGCCTACGCTAAAAACGTCGATTGGCTGAGCTCGCAAGACCTCTATGCCGGGCTGTTGGTCTCCATGCACCGAACGGGACTGTGGCACAACCGTTACAATATTTTCACGGAGCCGGCCGGCAGATTGCGCGAGCGAAGCCAGCCCGTCCAGAACGCCAAAAAAGAATTGGAAGCCAAGCAAGCCGAGGTCAAAAAATCACTCGCCGCCAAAACTCCCGGCTTCGAAAACGAGCTCGCCTACAACTATATGGCGCTGCAGATTTTCGATCTGCTTTCGCTTTACTTCTGCTGCGACGGCTACGCTTCGGATAATCAGTTCAAAGAATATGCGATTGCTCCGGTGCGAGTTTCTTACGACAGCGACGAAAGCGTAAGATTGACGATCCGGCCCAACGGCGCCGGCTCAGTGGTCATGGATCCTTACCCCTTCGACGTGAGCCCGGTAAACTTTTCGGCCCGCGCGCGCATCGTCTCGCCGCCGAACGAAAAGTCGGAAGCCGCCTGCGCCGAAGCATATCATAAAGCGGCGCGCCAGCAGTTGAACTTTGAAGTGTCGGCGTAATTGGAGCCTGAGCGAGCGCTCAACCGATCACGCACTCATTCACCACGAAGATCGCGAAGTTTCCAGTTAACAGATTTTTAAACCTTCGTGCTCTTCGTGGTGAGGATCTTAATCGTCGTAAATCTCCACGCGGATCGCCTGTCCCCTACCCGACTCGGGGCACGCGCTGGCGGCAACGAGCAAATCCATCTCGGCGCGAAAATCGACATGCGCCTCGTCTTTCGGCCGAATCATGGTGTCGTACATGATGCCGGTGTCCGGATCGATGCGCATGCACTGAAAAATATTGAACGGGCTCGGCACATCGTCCGGCGCGATCTTCCAGGCTTTCACCGCGCCGCTCAGATTTTCCCAGCAGCCGTGATCAGGAATCTCTTCGGCTTTCTTAGGATTGATATCGACGCCTTCGGCAAACACACGCTTCGACTTGCCCTCAGCCACCATTTCAAAGCGCTTGCGGCTGCACATGCCTTTTTGTAGATCGTGCCGCCCTTCCGTGAACGTGTCGGCGACAATCGTCAGCATCGGATTGTTTCTTTTCGAATAGAGAACATCTCCGGTGCTGATAAAAATCTTCACCTGATTGGTCTTGGTCCGCGCCTGATCGAAACGTTCCGTCAAATCGCGCAAGTTAAACGCGACAAAATCGACGATGCTCTTGCCCGCGATCCTAAGTCTCTGCCCTTTTTTCAATTCAAACGCCGCGCCGGAATTCTTCGGCACGACCTCACTTTTCAAGATAGCCATCCGGTCTCCTTCCAAAACACGCCTGCCAAGCGCTTGAATGTTCCATGATGAAACTGACAGTGTCAACTCGCCGGGACTGATTTCACTAACTAGCGGAAGTGTGCCGGCATGCTAAAATTCAACATCGCACCGATGCCCTCACGATATGAAACTGGACTCGCAGGTTTCCATCCAAGCATTAGTTTTTGCTCTCGTGGCCAGCTCCTTTACCGTTGTCTACATCACTCAACCAGTGCTGCCCGTCCTCGAAACCGAGTTCGGTACCGATGCGCGAACTGCGTCCTTGTCGGTTTCCGCGGTTATCTTTGCTATTGCGCTGGCGAACCTGCCATTTGGCGCGCTGGTTGACCGGTATCCGATAAAGCCGATTATTTTGATCGGCGGAAGCGTTATCGCAACGGCCAGTCTGATTTGCGCAGTGACGCATCACTTCGCACTCCTCATCGGAGCTCGCTTCATTCAAGGTCTATTCATTCCGTCGCACACGACTTGCATCGCCGCCTATCTGGCGCGGAGTCTGCCCGCCGCGCGTCTCAACGTCGTCATGGGATCCTATGTCGCCGCGACCGTGGCCGGAGGCTTAGGCGGACGGCTGCTGGGTGGTTGGATTCATCCGCCGCTGCATTGGCGCTACGCATTTGTCAGCGCTTCCGTCTTGGTGATTGCAGCAACGATCGCCGCGGTTCGTTGGCTGCCGGCAGAAAATTCCGGAGTGAAGAGCGAAGCACCGCCCGCTGGTTTCATTGAATTGCTGAGTGCACCGGGTCTGTTGCGCATGTTCGCCGTAGCGTTCGGGGCGTTTTTCGTGTTCTCATCGACGTTTAATTACCTCCCCTTCTATCTCTCGAAGCCGCCGTTTGCGGCCTCCACTGAAGTCATCACATTGATGTATCTGGCGTACCTGATCGGCATCGTCATCGGCCCGATGTCAGGAAAACTCAGCAACCGCTTGGGCAGCGGCACAACGATTGTTCTCGGATCTCTGTTACTCGGCGCAGCCGTCGCCGCTACACTCATTCAATCTCTCGCCGTCATTGCCCTAAGCCTCATCGGCGTCTGCGCGGGTTTTTTCGCGATCCACGCCGCTGCGGTGGGATTGCTCAATCGCAGGCTCAGCTCCGGCCGGGGGCGGGCCAATTCCCTCTACGTCCTGTGCTACTACGTCGGTGGCGCCGCCGGTATCACGGCGTGCGGCTATGCCTACAGCAATTACGGCTGGTTTGGCGCGGTTGTGCTGAACGCGACGATGCTTATCATACCGTTCGCTACCGGCCTCATGGAGCTCAGGCAGGAACAACGCACAGAGAAGTGGCTTCATTGAATTTGCTGGCATCAGCCAATATGATCGACTCTACTGGAGGAGTAACTTGATGGACACCATTCGATTCGTCGACACGACGATCCGCGACGGTCACCAAAGCCTATGGGCGGAGAATATGACCACCGGCATGATGTTGCCGATCGCGAAGAATTTGGACGATGCCGGCTTTGAAGGCATCGAGCTGATCTCGGGATCGCATCTTAAGAAAACCGTGCGCGAGTTGAAGGAAGATCCCTGGGAGCGCGTCCGCCTGATTTCGAAAATCATCACCAAAACGCCGCTCCGACTCATCGCCGGCCGGGTGAATACCTTCGAATATAATCCGCCGTCCATGTACCGCCTTTTCGTCGAACGCATGTTTGCCAACGGCATCCGCGAGGCGCGCATCTCCGACGAATGGAACGACCATGAAGGCTGGAAGTTCCGCGTCGGTGAATGTCATCGGGCCGGCATGAAGTCGATCTTGAATCTGATTTATTCCGTCTCACCCAAACATAGCGACGAATACTTCGCCGAGCGCACGCGCCAGGCGGCATCGCTCAAACCTTACCGCCTCTGCCTGAAAGATCCGGGCGGATTGCTGACCCCGGAACGAATGGAGACCCTGGTACCGATCATCTTCAAAAACGCCGGCGGGATTCCGGTCGAGTTGCACACGCACTGCACCACAGGCTTGGGCCCGCTTTGCTGCATCAAGGGTATGGAATTGGGGATTCGCTCCATCAACACGGCCTTGCCGCCACTCGCGGACGACACCTCCAACCCATCGCTCTTTAACGTCGCGAAAAACGCCCGGGCCTTGGGTTACAAAACCGATATCGATGAAGAAATCTTAAAACCGGTATCGAGGCATTTTACCGCTATCGCCAAGCGCGAAGGGTTCACCATCGGCGCGCCCGTGGAGTACGACTACTCCCAATACCAGCACCAAGTCCCCGGCGGCATGCTTTCGAACCTGCGCTTTCAACTGCGCAAGGTCGGGCTCGAGCACAAGTTCCCGGAAGCGCTCGAAGAAACGATCCGCGTGCGCGAAGAGTTCGGCTACCCCATCATGGTCACGCCCCTATCGCAGTTCGTCGGCAGCCAGGCAGCGATCAATGTGATCGTCGGCGAGCGCTACAAAGAAGTGACGGACCAGGTCATCAAGTTCGCCCTCGGCCACGCCGGCGCCGAAGGCGCGCGCGACATGGCGCCCGACGTGAAAGACAAGATCCTCGATCGTCCCCGAGCCAAGGAATGGGCGAGATGGACACCCGACACGCCGAGCCCTGACGAGATGCGCCGTCGCTTGGGAGCCGAAGGTACGTCCGACGAAGAACTGCTGCTGCGCTGGATCGTCGGCAAAGAAGATATCGACGCCATGCGCGCCAATCCGCGACCATTGGAATATCTGAATTCAGAGCAGCCGCTCGTCAATCTCCTGCAGCAATTATCCAAGCGCACCCAGAACCGCCAAATTCATGTGCAGACGCCGGGATTTTCACTCATGCTGGAGAAACGAGCGTACAGCCGTAACGTTCTTTAAATCTCAAGGTTGAGGCTTCAAGCTCGAACTCCGAATCTAGACGCGAGAACTCGAACATAGTTGAATCTGAACAACCAGCAGTGCAATAACCAAAAAAATTTGATCGAGGAGGCCCAAGGCTATGGCAAGAGATATTGTCGGGATTGACGTTCATGTTCATCTATCCGATGAAGTAACCCAGAAGGCGAAAGGCGATCGCACCGCACAGATGGCAAAATATTTTGGCCGCGAAAGGCCGCCGGTATCCATCGACGAGATGGCCGACCAATACCGCGCGCGCAAAATGATGGCTGTGATCATGAACACGCGCGACGAGACCGTGACCGGATTGACTCCCGTACCCAACGATTATGTCGCCGCGGCGGTAAAAAAACATCCCGACGTATTCCTGGCATTCGGCGCCATAGACCCTTGGACCGGCAAACTGGCGTTGGACGAAATCAAACGCTGCAAAGACCTCGGCCTGTCGGGCATGGGCGAGCTCAATCCGGCGCGCCAACACTTTTTCGCCAACGACATTCGCTTCTACCCGCTCTGGGAACAATGCGCCAAGCTCAATTTGCCGATTCTGTTTCACGGCGGCATGGCGGCTGCAGGCGCCGGCACGCCGGGTGGCATGGGGATCAAGCTAAAATACAGCCAGCCGATTCACCTCGACGAAGTGGCGGCGGATTTTCCCGAGCTGAAAATCATCAGCGCTCATCCGACTTGGCCGTGGACCGCGGAAAGTTTGGCCATCGCCCGGCACAAGGCCAACTATTATATCGATCTCTCCGGCTGGGCACCGAAATATTTCCCCGCCGAGCTCATCCATAACATCAACACTTTGCTGCAGGACAAGGCGATGTTCGGCTCCGACTGGCCGGCCATCGGCGTCGAGCGCTGGCTCGAGGAGTTCCAGCAGGTCAACATGAAACCGGAAGTGCGCAAGAAGATCATGGTCGATAACGCCGTGAAGTTCTTCGGCCTGACGCTCTAGAGGCGGAAAATATAAGACAGACTCACCACGAAGACACGAAGAGCACGAAGTTCGGAGTTTATTTCATTATTAAAAACCTTCGTGTCCTTCGTGGTGAGCATCAGGTTCCGGTATGGTACAAACAGACGGCATAAAATTTGTCGACACCACGATTCGCGACGGCCATCAGAGCTTGTGGGCCGAGAACATGACCACGGGCATGATGCTGCCGGTGGCCGAAACCCTGGACCGCGCCGGCTTCGACGCGATCGAATTGATCTCCAGCTCGCATTTGAAAAAATGCGTGCGCGAGCTCAAAGAAGATCCCTGGGCGCGGGTCAGATTGATGCGCGAACGGATGCCGCGCACGCCGCTGCGCTTGAACGCCGGCCGATTCAGCGCGTTCGATATCACGCCGCGCTCCATGTACCGGCTTTTCATGGAACGAATGGCGGCCAACGGTATCCGCGAAGCGCGCATTTCCGAAGAGTGGAACGAGCTCGAGGGCTGGGAGTGGAAGACGAAAGTCTCCCGCGATGTCGGCATCAATCCGGTGCTGAACATCATTTACTCCGTATCGCCGAAGCACACCGACGAATACTTCGCCGAGCGCACGCGCCAGGCGGCATCGCTCAAAGTCAATCGTCTTTGCCTCAAAGATCCCGGCGGACTGCTGACGCCTGAACGACTGCAAACCTTGGTGCCGATCATGTTCGCCAACGCCGACGGGATTCCGATCGAACTGCACACCCACTGCACCACCGGCCTCGGCCCGCTTTGTTGTCTCGAAGCGGTCAAGCTCGGCATCAAGATCGTCAACACCGCGCTGCCGCCGCTGGCCGACGGATCGTCGAACCCGTCGCTTTTTAACGTTGCAAAAAATCTCCGCGCCCTTGGCTACAAACCGCTGATCGACGAAGAGATTCTCAAGCCGGTGTCGGACCATTTCACCTACATCGCCAAGCGCGAAGGTTTTCCCATCGGCGAGCCGGTGGAATACGACTATTCTCAATACCAACACCAGGTGCCCGGCGGCATGATTTCCAATTTGCGCTTCCAACTGCGCAAGGTCGGCATGGAGAAAAAGATCGACCAAGCGCTGGAAGAAACCATGTGCGTGCGCGCGGAGCTCGGCTACCCGATCATGGTCACGCCGCTGTCGCAATTCGTCGGCAGCCAGGCGGCGATCAACGTCATCGTCGGCGACCGCTATAAGGAAGTCACCGATCAAATTATTCAGTATGCGCTCGGCTACTGGGGCAAGGAAGGCGCGGAACTGATGGACCCGGCGATCAAGGCGAAGATCATGGATCGCCCGCGCGCCAAAGAGTGGGCGGCATGGCAACCGCCGGAGCCGAGTATTGCCGAGCTGCGCAAGAAGATGAATGCCGAAAACGTTTCCGACGAGGAATTTTTACTACGCTGGAATCTTAACGTCGAAGAGATTGACGCCATGCGCGCCGCCGGCGCCCCGAAGGAATATCTCACGGCACGCCAGCCGCTGGTAAATCTGATCGAAGCATTGAGCAAACGCAAAGATTATCGCCAGATCGTGATCCAGAAAGGCGAGATGGTCGTCTCGCTCAATCGCAGCGCGCCCGCGTCCTAAGTAAATCTCAAACCGTTCCGAGCACAACACGCCCACGAACACGGAAGTACCATGGACCGTTTCTTCTTTCTCTCCGGCGCCATCGCCGCTTTTATCGCGGTCGCTCTCGGCGCCTTCGGCGCCCACTCTCTGAAAACGAAGCTCTCCCCGGATATGCTCAACATCTTCGAAGTCGGCGTGCGCTACCAGATGTATCATGCGCTCGGCCTGATCGCCGTTGCTTGGGCAATGACGCGCTGGCCCGAGGCCAACCTCAACGCCGCCGGATGGGCGTTCATTGTCGGCATCGTCGTCTTCTCCGGCAGCCTTTACCTTTTGAGCGCGACTGATATCCGCTGGCTCGGCGCCATCACGCCGATCGGCGGCCTCGCGTTCCTAATCGGCTGGGCCATCCTGGTCTGGTCCGTCGGCCGATAGCGCCCCGACCTCTGACTTCTGGCTCCTGACTCCTGACTTCCTCATTGTCTTTTACTTTTGCCTTTTGCCCTCCCATCGTTTAGCCTTTCTTCATGATCATCGGCGTGCCAAAAGAAATCAAAACCGAAGAAAACCGCGTTGCGGTCACGCCCACCGGTGTGGCTGGTTTCGTCGCGCGCAATCATAAAGTGTTGATTCAAAAAGGCGCAGGACTCGGCAGCGGCCTGACCGACCGCGCCTATGAAAGCGCCGGCGCGACGATGATCGAAACAGCGGAAGACGTTTGGCAGCAAGCGGACATGATCATGAAGGTCAAAGAGCCGCAGGTTGCCGAATATCCCCTGCTTCGCCCCGGCCTGATCCTCTTCACTTACCTTCACCTGGCCGCCAATGAATCGGTGACGCGCGCTTTGCTCGACCGCAAAGTCACAGCGATCGGTTACGAGACGATCCAGCTCGATGACGGCTCACTGCCACTCCTGGCGCCGATGAGCGAGATTGCCGGGCGCTTATCGATCCAGGTCGGTGCCTGGTGTTTGCAAGCGGAAAACGGCGGGCGCGGTATTCTTCTCGGCGGCGCCTCGGGCGTTCGGCCCGCCAAGGTGGTGATTCTCGGCGCCGGCATGTCCGGCACCGCCGCTTGCCAGGTCGCAACCGGCATGGGCGCTTATGTCAGCATCCTTGATATCAATCCGAGCAAGCTCCGCTACGTGCATGATATCCTCGGCGGACACCTGACAACCCTGATGTCCAATCGCGCCAATCTCGAAGAAGAAGTTATCGAAGCCGATTTAGTGATCGGCTCGGTGCTGATCCCGGGCGCGCAGGCGCCGAAGCTGATTTCCCGCGCGCTGGTGCGCCGCATGAAAGCCGGGGCGGCGTTCATCGACATCGCCATCGATCAAGGCGGATGCGCCGAGACTTCGCGACCGACGACCCACCGCGAGCCGATTTATATCGACGAAGACGTGGTCCACTATTGCGTCACGAACATGCCGGCGATCGTGCCGAATACTTCAACTTATGCGCTGACCAATTCTACGCTCTCTTACGGCCTGCAACTGGCGAATCGCGGTTTTCCTCAGGCGCTGGCGCGCGACAAGGCTCTGGCCAAGGGGCTCAACACTTACGCCGGTAAAATTACCCATGAAGGCGTCGCCAACGCATTTAACTGGCCGTGGACGCCGGTCGAGGAGGTCATTCGCGCATGAGACTCGTAACCCGTGCGGATTTCGACGGATTGGTTTGCGGCGCCCTGGTAACAAAATTCGAGAAGATCGAGGACTATCTTTTCGTCGAGCCAAAGTTCATGCAGGACGGGCTGGTAGAGATCCGCAGCGGCGATATTATTACCAATCTCCCCTACCATCCGAATTGCACGCTCTGGTTCGATCATCACATCACCAACACGACGCCGAATTTTCCCCAGCCGATCGTGCTCGGCAAAGGCGGTTTTCGTCTCGCGCCGAGCGCGGCGCGGGTGGTGTATGAATACTATACGGAGATAGGCAATAGGCATCAGGCAACAAGCAACCGTAAGATTTCCGGAGATGAAATTCTCTCGTTTCTGGGCACTGAGCGAATGAAGTATTTAATGCACGAAGCCGACCGGATCGACGCCGGCAAGCTGGAACAGGAAGACGTTCTCAATCCGCAGGGCTATGTGCTGATTTCGATGACCACTGACGGCAAGAACGCCGGCGATGAGTCTTACTGGCTAAAGATTATCGATCTTCTGCGCGACACGACGCTGGAAGTAACGTTGAACGATGCCGAGGTCAAAAAACGCTGCCAGATGATCCGCGACGAACAGGAAAAACTGCGCCAGCTTTTGCTCGAACGGACGACGATGAAAGGCAACGTCATCTACTGCGACCTGCGCAGCATCAAAGAGATTCCCGACGGCAACCGCTTCTTGATCTTCACGCTATTTCCCAAAGGCAATATCCAAGTCAAAGTCGCCCACGACTCCCAGCGCGAAAACACCACGGCCATCTCCGTCGGCTACAACATCTTCAACCCGACTTCCAACGTCAACGTCGGCGAGCTGCTCAAAAACTACGGCGGCGGCGGCCACAAAGTCGTCGGCTCGAGCCGCGTCCCCAACGACCAGGCGGAGCAAGCGATTAAAGAGATTGTCGAGGCAGTCACGGAGAGGGCGTGAGACGAGAGTGCAATTTCGCCTGTTGCCTCGTGTCTCATGCTAGCCCAAGATGAAACTCATCAAGATCAGCCAAGCCCTTAGATGTCTTAAAAAACTCAATGACGAGATCCGCTACGCCGATTGCTTCGGAGGAAAGCAATTCACCAGCGGCCTGATCGCCTTCCGCTCGACGAAAAAATCCAATCCGAAACAAATCAACCACGCCGACAAAGACGTCGTCTGCCACGTCATCAAAGGCAGCGGCCGTTTGCGCATCGACGGCGAACGATTTCCGTTAAGGCCGGGCACGATCTGCCACATCCCAAAAGGTACGCCGCACGATTTTGCCGCTGGCAAAAGCGAAGATTTAATTTTATTTTTCTCATTGATCAAAACCCACTGACTCACGTTTTTTAGGAATCGATCTCGTGCGTCTATGACCTATCACCAAGAAAAGCTAACTGTGACAATATCGTGCATTGTTCGCTAAACTTCATTTGATTCGAGACCATGGATCGAAAACACGTGGTAGCATTGACAGAACACGCACGAGCACGTCGAAGTTACAACCTATGGTACGTGACGACAGGCATGAAGAAGCAGAGATACGTGTTCAGGAAGGCTTAGTCCCTCCTGCGATGACTTTCGGCTTAACTCACGGGTCAATCTGGCAGACAAGCTTTGCTAGTTGGTGAAGACTCTCCAGCGGAATTAAAAGAGACGACTAGATAACATGCTTTGGGCGGGGCATCTTTGTCAATATAAGTTGTGGTATTGGGTCCCAACTCGGCTATCTTTACTTTTTGGTTCCCTGTAATTCGATAAATTCTAAAGCCGGTTTCGTTACCGCTATTGTCTTTCCATGAGAGGTGGGCTGTCTTCGTAGGTTCTGACGGTTTAGTGGACGGACTGACAATAGAGGATTGTGACGCCGGGAGCGATCCGCATTGTTCAACGCGCCTGCCACTAGTCTCGACGTACACCATGCAGGCTGATCGGCGTTCGACCGCCGTTTCGCCGGATAGCAGCGAAACCGCACCGCACAACATATTGCCAAGCGTTGAGCACTGTTCCACCATACGCACGTTAGCTGGTGCCGGCGCCGTATCGACAGGATGAGTTTGGGGCTGAGGCGAGCATGCGGCAGGGAAGACAACCGACGCAAGGGTGAAAAAAACTTTAAGTCCGCGCGCCACTACAGCTTCTTCCTTCCAAAGAGCCGCCTAGACGATCCTGGATCGTCGAAAAATCGGCCAGAAGGCTCAGGCGCCCATCCGCTAAGTCCCGAGCTACGGTCTCGCTAAGTAAATTTTGGGGCCAGGTTTGACTGCAGATCGAACGAGGTCCTGAAGTTCGGACATATTGCTGAGTCGGAAAAGGCCATTATCAATCACAATTCTGACTTGTTCGTGGCCTGCCGCTCCGTGTTGGAAAATGCATTCGGTTTCGGGGTCATCCGGATTTAGAGGGGAGGGCTTTGTGATCTGCCATCCCTTCTCGATGCTATCAAGGACGGGTTGAAGCGCCTTGCGTTTATCAATGGCCATATCGCCAACCTCCATGAGCGCGAATGTTCTTCTAACCCACGTCAAGGACAGAAAGCAACCGCACGCCGGAGAAGGCGCCGGAACTGGAGATCTTACCGGCCAAACATTAAATGATCCAAAAGATCTCTCTTAGCGCGTCTACCTGCTATTTGCTGAAGAACTGGACTGTTGCCGGTGAATAACAGCGCGGCAGGATGCTTTTTGGGTTAGAGCAACGGTTGGCCTAAATATGCACGACGTTGTTTACCGAGGAATGCATCTGCGCTGATTGACGCACGCTTTTCATTCCTAGCGGTGATCTCTAAAAGGAATTCAGACCCGACCTCAGATGGTCGTTCGTGGGTGGATAGTGAATCATTGTTGTTGAAGACCCAACTCCCGAGCTGTGTCGTCATCAATTGCTCCGGTCACGTTAAGTTCGTGTGATTGTTGAAACGACCGGATAGCCTCGCGAGTGCCCTGGCTCATCTTACCGTCAACCGGGCCTGAGTAAATACCGTCATTTTTCAAAACTAGCTGCGCTTTGATTATCTGATCTGAATTTGGAGCTTTGGAATAATCCGATCGTCGTTGGCGTTGGAGCATAATGGCTTGCACCAAACGGTCCCCGGCGTCGGAGGTTTTTTCTCGCTGTATCAGCTCCGAGCTACTCGGCGTGCTGCGATCTTCCGAAATGAGGACGAACAACGCGCAGAGGACGGCGAGACTGGAAAGCAATACCGCGAATATACTTCTCATCGGAAACCTCCGGCGAGATTTGATTGCTTTTGCGGCCAAATTGAAGCCTAACTCTGCGGCTTGGCCGACTCAACCCCTCACTGCGGGACGATGGGAGCTTCGCGAGGGTGTTTTCAATGTCGTCCGAATGGTCTGACGGAAATGAATCTGGCCGGAAGTTGGCAGTCTCAGCCGGGCTGCAATCGCATTCAGAAAACCGTTGAAGGGCATGAGAAAAGCTTTAGATTCGCCTTTGGGATAGCGATACAACATATAAATAAACGGCGATTGTTTCACGAGGTTGCCTTTTGGGGTGTCGTCAAATCTTTAGTATCACCGTTCGTATCAAAGGTGAGCATTTCGCCCTCTGCGATATCTCTCGCCGCGATTGCAGTAATTGACCCTAGTTCCAAAGCTTTTCTACAACTTAGGTTGCCGTCTCCGTCTTTTATAAATTCGACAAAATCACCAGAGATCAGATTTTCGGCAGCTTTGATATTCCATAGCATTACTGAATATTGCGGTAAATTTCGGATGAATCTACCCGTCTAAAAACAATCTCGCTGTCCAAATATTCCTTGTCCCGACATCACCGTCATGATTTTGCTGGCATTGAGACCTATTACTATCAAGATGCTCCCCTACCGACCAAAATATTCCTGTAAACCCGTGGTGTTTTAAAATAAGATTCAATGTCAACTTGTTCGTGAAGGGTGGTTGTCTGTGGATGAGAAAGAACTTTCGTCGCTTACGATACTGAGGATTAAAAGAGCAGCCAGATCGATTACCCAATGCCCCGTCATCACCGATGGACAAGCATGCGGTCTGGATGTCATAGAGGAAAAAACGCACGACCCTATTCCCCTCCTGGTGTACCGATGCTCTTCGGGGCATCGCTCGTATGATAAAAAAACTGATCCCTCCTCGCCTCTGTTTAAGATTTCGTCGGCTGAATTTCGCAGAACAGGCTCCAATGATATCTGGCACTTCTGCACGAGCTGTTCGCACTGGCCCATTGATGCTTATGTTGCTTGCTTGGAAGTGCCGGGCGACTACGCCGTCTGTAACGAATGCATCGTGGAGTACGAGCACGGGATTCTCGCTAGTTTAAGAAATGCATCGCTAAATGCCAGCCGCGCTTTTTCACAACTACGTCGCTTGATAAACACCAATTAATGGCGTGGCTTTTCTCTACCACTCTCTGTACGAAATACCTCCGATCCGCAGCGCCAACTGAGACTCCCCTACTTCGGGGCTGGATTTTGTCCATCTCAGACCCGCCATGATTTGTCCTTGCGCTTTGGAGTCGAGAAGATTAGCCTCGCGGAATGAAAGTCACCATTGAACTGCCTCTTGAGCGTTACGATCAGTTGCGCGACAAATGCGACATGTCATCGCCCGAGTTTAGCGTCTTGATGAATGGTTGCATCGACCGCCGCCCGAAAGGGAATGAGTTCGAGCGGTTCATCCAAATTCTCTGTGAAAAAGAGCAGGCCCAAGCACTTCTCGGTTTGGCAACCAGGCTCTGCCCCGACGCCATTCCCGCCATCAAACGAGCCCTCCAATTTCCGTCCGATCAATAGAGCCGCTGCCTCGCTCAATCATTACGCCGGAATCTTCAGGCATACGCATGGATCTTCAGTCATTCTGAAATCAGTATTACGGCTGTTATTGTTTAGTTATCATTCTTATCTGCTCAAAAGATATCCCGAGATTCCAAAGCCAAAATAGCACCGCGCTCGTTACTCATGCGGGAGCAAATCTATTTGCGGGAGATCGAGGAAATAAAAATAGTTATACGAAGCGCCCAACTCTGATCTAATTATTGTTCTTGCTGAAAAAGAGCGGTGGGGATAACAACTGCAGAAAAAACCGTGGTCTCGATGGGCTGACTGAATCTATCTACGTCCTAGCGATTTGAGCGGGAAAGCTGCGGGCCAATTTTAGCCCAAGCTCGAACAATAAAGAATTTCGTATGGCTAAGTCGCTCTATAGGAGCCGTCTCATCGTCGCTTCGGGTGAATGTAATGAAGCTACAAGTCAGTGGAAATCGATGGTTTGCATTTTCTGGAAAACCGCTACGCAGAAACTGCACACGATTAGCGATTTGGCCGGAATTTTTCCAACGGAGAGCGAAGCAGTAGCCTTCGGTCTCCAGGCAGGCAAAGATTGGATCGACTCTCAACCCGCAGCTGCGAAGGATTTAAACAAAAGCGAATTTGTCCAGTGTACAGATAATGAACCTGCGATTAATGATCTAATGTTTCGCTATCATCCGGGCATGACACGAACGAGCGGTTTTCAAAGCTGGCCCCCTTTATGGACAACAACGCGGCGAGAACGCAATGATAGTGCAGTCGGTGAAATTGGCATCCTTAAGCAGGTATTGATGAATGATCTGTTCCATACCATGTTATTCCTGACAATCGAGTATCAGAGTCTTCGATACATGGGTGCGATGCAATTTGACGATACCGAATTCTGCTATGAGATTTTTAACATCCTGAAATCCCACGTCGGCTATTCAATAAAACAGATTGGCGATCTCGTTCTAGTCTAACGTACCGAGACACAGCGCAAGGCAAGGGATCAGAAATCGCCTCGGCATAAATCAAGCGCAGATAAGAGGCGATTAAGGATGGCAGCGAATGGCTTATTTGCCCATCACCATTCCTCACCACGGGGGCAAGCAGCTAAGTGAGACGGCGAGAGACTGCAAAGCTTTTGAGTTGATTTAGGTTCATGGCCCTGTGAGTAACGCGGCAGCGGTCGCACCTACAGCAGTAATTAGGTTTCAAGACTAATATTGAGTCGGCTTTAAGTCACTCGGTTGCTCGAAGCACGTTCATCACGTTTTTATTGCCTAGTGCTCGATCTGCATACACGTTTTGCTCTTGTCGAATGCCTTGTCGAGAGCAAGTCCAGTCAACACCACATTCCATGCTTCGTTCGCGGAAATGCCACGTCCTTTGATCCAACGCCAAAGATAAATGAGTTCTTCGTCTGTCACGCTGTCGAAAAATTCCTGACCACATTCTTCGTCGAGCATAGAATTAGTGTTAATGGTCATCATCGCTCCAAGCCTCTCTCGTATGTTGGAAGGCGACTTAACATTACGTGAACCGCGAAGGATTTCTGTCTAATATTAGACAAATTTCAAAGAATTGACCGGTAAGAATTCCTCGGTTTCATCCATTAACGGCAAACCCACTAGCAACGCCGATTTTATTTTTCTAGCGGTGCGGGAGCTGTCCTTTGAAAACTTGATGAGAGTTGCGCGATTGTCCGCGAGTATTACGACTAAATTGGGGTTGGGCGCTTTTTTTCTTCGGTGGCCTTACTTTATTGATGTACCGGCGTAGATTTGATCAATGAATCCGCTTTTTTCTAGCTCGGTCAACATGCGATTATCGATGAAATCCTCCGCACGAAGTTTATGCCGTTTGGTAGATCCTTAATCATCTGATCCAACGCGAAATTGACCGCTTTGCTATCGCCATACGCGATACGCGGGGCGATAGATTTCGGAACTGTTTTCCAGGATGTTTCGGTCCGAAATCTTGAGATACTGGGCAAGAGCTTTTAACGATGTCTCTTTGTCGGTCTTAAACGTTTTGATTCCTTCGAACCATGTTTGAGGAAATTCTTTGCCGTCGCCGCCCCCGAATTTCCACACTTGGCGCGGCGTTAGGTAGAACCCAAAAGTCGATTGGGCAGAAAACACCGCACGGGGGTGTGGTATCGAGCGCTACGGGCAACCGGGATGCCCCCACGAGGCCCCTACACGATGCGCCACCCGTTCATTTCGATAGGATTGAGCAACGGCGTAAACATAAAATGGCTCGCAGAGTACTGCGGGACGTCCGTGGCAATCACCGAAAAGCACTACGCGAAATACATCCGAGACGACGTCGACAAGCAGTTAGCCCGGACTTCTTGGGCGGCAAAAGTGAACCCTTGGAGTGAAACCTTTGCCGCTCGGAAGCGGCAGAAAGTAGCGAAAGTCAGTGGCAGTGCAAATTTAACGAGGAAAAGAGTTGGTGGGCCCACCTGGACTCGAACCAGGGACCAACCGGTTATGAGCCGGTGGCTCTAACCAACTGAGCTATGGGCCCGAAGGAAATAGTTAATTTAGAAGTTTTTTGATACTGGGTTCAAGACGGCGTCAATATTAAGTTTCCATAAAACTCTTCAGCCGCTTGCTGCGGCTCGGGTGGCGCAGTTTGCGCAAGGCCTTCGCTTCGATTTGCCGAATGCGCTCGCGCGTGACGGTAAACTTCTGTCCCACTTCTTCCAGCGTGTGATCGGATTTTTCGCCGATGCCGAAGCGCATGCGCAGGACCTGTTCTTCGCGCGGCGTCAGAGTCGCCAAAACTTTGCGGGTTTGTTCTTGCAGGTTGATATTCACCACCGCATCGGACGGCGTGATAATTCGCTTATCCTCG
The DNA here is from genome assembly GCA_963755715.1 of uncultured delta proteobacterium. GTDB lineage: Bacteria > Desulfobacterota > Binatia > UBA9968 > UBA9968 > DP-20. The sequence continues at coordinate 163,780 of CAVWLW010000024.1, read as the reverse complement.
ATGAAGTCGCCGAGATGACTGTCTTCCTCCTCGCCGACGGGCGTTTCGAGGGAAATCGGCTCCTTGGCGATTTTCAAAACCTTGCGGACTTTGTCGAGCGGGATCTCCATCTTGGTGGCGATCTCCTCGGGCGTCGGTTCTCGGCCGATTTCCTGCACTAGATATCTAGACGTGCGAATCAATTTGTTAATCGTCTCGATCATGTGCACGGGGATGCGGATCGTGCGCGCCTGGTCCGCGATCGCGCGGGTGATCGCCTGGCGAATCCACCAGGTCGCATAGGTGGAAAATTTATAGCCGCGCTGATACTCGAACTTGTCCACCGCCTTCATCAACCCGATATTGCCCTCTTGAATGAGATCGAGGAATTGCAAACCGCGGTTGGTGTACTTTTTGGCGATGCTCACGACCAAGCGCAGATTGGCCTCGATCAATTCCTTCTTCGCCAGATTGGCTTTCGTTTCGCCCTCGATGATCGAATAAACTCGCCGCTTGATCTCGTCCGCCGGAATTTCCAGATCTTTCTCGATATGCCGGATATCGCGCCGGGCATTGCGGATTTCCTCGGCCATATGCGAGATCGCCTCATGTCCCATGCGCAGGGAGCCCGTAATCTTTTGCCAATTCTTTTTTCGGCCGTCCGCTTCGGCGACCAGACGTAGGATTTCCGGGGAAGGCTTACCGACTCGGTGCTCGAAATCCCTGCACGCGCCGTTCAAGCGACTGCATCCGCTCCATCGCGCGCTTGAGGCCGTCGGCGATCGCCTCGGTTTGTTTTCGGTTGAGCTGCAAGGCGATCAGGGCATTGATGATTTTTTCGCCGTACTTGGCGACGCCGTCTAAGAGCGCGCGGCGGCGCTGGGCCGATACGCGTTTGCCGTCGAGTTGGTGCCTAATTTTTTCTCGCTCGTTGGTGAGGCGGCGGATCTTGCCGATCTGGTCGAGCAGCCTCTTTTCGTGCACCTCTTCCTCTTCGAAGTCTTCGCTGTCTTCGTCGCCCTCTTCTTTGATAATCTCACGCACGCGGATTTCGTGCTGAGACAGTTTCTCGCCGAGATCCAAAATGTAGGTCAAGGCCAGAGGACTCGACAGAACTTCGTTGATGACGCGATTTTCGCCTTCTTCGATCTTCTTCGCGATTTCGACTTCGCCCTCGCGGCTGAGCAGCGATACGGTGCCCATCTCGCGCAGATACATGCGCACGGGATCTCCGGTCTTGCCGACAACGTCCCCGTCCACGTCCCCATCGGCTTCTTTCTCTTCCTCTTCTTCCTCGGCGATCTCCTCGCCCGCGCCGCCAAGCGTCACTCGCTGATTGGCGTCGACGACTTCGATGTCCATTTCGCCAAAGATCGACATGACGTCGTCGATCTGGTCCGGCGAGACCACTTCGGCCGGCAGCATGTCGTTCACGTCGTCGTAAGTCAGGTAGCCCTTCTCCTTGCCCAGGTCGATGAGCTTTTTGACCTCTTTCATATTTTTTTTCTCCACCGGCCGCCCGGCGGAATCTGAGGCGGAGGAAGCTTTGGCTACCGGACGGGCAGCTTCGGCTCGAGCTTTCGGCGTTCTAGCTGGCGCTCTTTTCGTACGAGGTCTTGCCATTCTAGTATCCTTTCTCTCTTCGCTTTCTCGTCGTTCTGTTCTTCCGCGGCGCGGATCGCAAGGCGCAGATCGCGCTCCACGCCCTTGAAATGCTTGCGCCGCAAATGCGCCAGACAATCGGTGACCATCCGAGCGCATTCAGCGTCGGACAGATCCTCTCCCGTCAAAGCCAGCGCGGCAATCTCACCGGTTAAAGAACTTGGCAACTCCTGAGTCAGTCGCGGCACGTCGACCTTCCCAAGTTCTAGCCATTCCCGGACCATTCCGTCAACCACCGCGCGCCACTTCGGCCCAAACCACTCTGCCGCTTCTTTGTCCTGAGCGATCTTGGCAACCGCGGAGGTCACTCGGAGCATCAAGCTCACCAGCGAGCGCTCGGCAATATCGTCACGGTTCGCCGCCGTCGTCGTTGTCGCCACCGGGCCGCGTGCAAGCGCCCGCGTCGCGCCTAGCGATGGCGCCGGCCGCCGGAGCAGTTCTTCTCGGATTCCCAACATATCGACCGCCCGACGCACCAGCAAGTCCACTTCGAAAGCGTTGTTCACTTTAGCCAATACTCGACTGACTTCAGCGGCGATTTGGCTTTTTCCCTCGAGGCTCTTGCCGAAGCGGCGCTCCAGCCACGAGAAAAAATAATCCGCCAATGAAACCGCGCCATCGAGTACGGTTTCCAACGCCGCTTTGCCGTGGCGCCGCACGAAGCTATCGGGATCGTCTCCTTTGGGCAAAAACGCCGCGCGACCGAACAGCCCCGCTTCGACAAAGATCTCGAAACTACGCGCCGCCGCCTTCTGCCCGGCATCATCGCCATCGAAGAGCGCAATAATGTTCTTGGTGTAACGCGATAAGACGCGCGCGTGATCGACGGTCAAGGCCGTGCCGAGAGTGGCGACGGCGTAAGGGATATCGTATTGCCATAAGGCGATAACGTCGAGATAACCTTCGACCACCACCACCCGATCCGATTGACGAATGCCGTCCTTCGCTTGGTAAAGGCCGTAGAGAGTCGCGCCTTTGTGAAAGAGCGGCGTCTCGCTCGAATTGAGATATTTGGGAAGCCCTTGGTCGAGCACGCGGCCGCCGAAGGCAATGATTTTACCCGCCGGGCTGATGATCGGAAAAATCACCCGGGCGAAAAATTTTTCGTGAAATTTTTCCGGCTCGCGCTGGCCGATCAAACCGAGACGGAGCGCGTCGTTGACGAGAATTTTTTCTTGACGGATCAAATGAAGCAGTCCCGAACCCCCTTGCGGCGCGTAGCCCAACATGAACTTGCGCGCGGCGGCCTCATCGACGCCGCGAGATTTTAAATACCCAAACGCCTTGGCGCCTTCCGGATGACCCAAAAGAATTTTCTGATAGTTGGCGGCGGCGCGCTCATTAATGCGATAGAGACGCTCTCGCTCGCCGGCGGCATCGGCTGTTCCACGCCGCTCATCTCGTTCGACGACGATCCCGTAGCGTTTCGCGACCTGCTCGACCGCTTCGGGGAAGGTCAACTGATCGTATTGCATCAGAAAATGAAAGACACTTCCACCGGCATGGCAGCCGAAGCAATGATAAATTCCTTTATCTTCGCTGACTGTAAAGGAAGGAGTTTTCTCGCCGTGAAACGGGCACAGGCCCATGTAGTTACGACCGGCTTTTTTTAGGGTCACGTAATCGGAAATAACTTCGACGATGGAAGCCCGCGTGCGAATCTCAGAGATCTTGTCCTGACTAATCATTGCGGAAAATTAGAGGCGTTCGCCGCCCGGGAACGATGCTTGCTCCAGATCCGCGCCCAAAAGAACTCTTTGTTTGCCCAGGCGAATCAAGCTCTCCGCGAAGCGCGACAGCGGCGAGACGAGATAGGAAGCGTGAAAATTCTGCTGGCCGGCTTTGGGCAACCAGACTGCCTCACTCAGAAAAAAAACAATCAGGGCGATAATCGCCGCGCCTTTGCCTAAACCCACAGCGATCCCTCCAGCACGATTCACCGTCTTGAGAAACAGGAGACTTTCCGAACGATGGAGTAGCCAACCCATAAGACTAAACACAAAATAGACGAGAAAGAAAATGACCACGAAGACCGCACCCTTGAGAAACAATGGTGGCGCTTTCCAAAAGGCGGCCGCGTAAGATGCCGCCGATGGCAGAAAAGCGACGGCTATCATGAACCCGGCGATCAAACCTAGGAGCGAAAAAACTTCGCGAAATAGGCCCCGGAAAAATCCTCGCAAGCCAAAGAGAGCCAGCATGCAGATGATAATCAGGTCGATCCAATTCACGAGCGAAAACCACCCAAGACGCGCGATCCGGCAATCCCCGTCTCCGCGCGCGCGCCGCCTCGGAAAACTTCACGGAATTCACTCCATCCCGTACACGACCCGAAAAACAAAATCTAATTTGCGTTTTAATCCGTCGCCTGTGTCGAGCCCGAGCGGCGCGCGCCACAGGCGATCTTTTCCCCTAATCGCTCAAGAGCGCTTTCGCCAGCTCATTGACACGTTTGCCGTCGCTTCTGCCCGAGACTTTCGGCATCACCAGCTTCATGACCTTGCCGAGATCTTGGATTCCTTGGGCGCTCGCCTCGGCAATACTCGCTCGAATCAAACTCTTGACTTCATCTTCGGAGAGAGGCTGCGGCAAGAAGCGCTTCAGAACCCCTAACTCGGCTTCCTCTTTCTGAGCGAGATCGTCTCGCTTGCCCTTGCGGTACAAGTCGATCGCCTCGGTGCGTTGTTTACAGAGGGTTGCAATAGTGCGTTGAATTTCTTCAGGAACAAGTTCTCTTCGGAGTCTGATTTCTTCGTTCTGAAGCGCGGCCAAAAGAAGCCGCAGCGTGGAGAGCGTCACGGCATCGCCGCTTTTCATCGCCACTTTGACGGCTTCTTTTATATCGGTCTTAAGATCCACGTCGCGTATTGGCAACAATCATTGAGACAGATTTCTAAAAAGAATGGCGCACGCGCCGGAGCGCTCTTTTTTTTGCGGCTATCGCCTTTTTTTTCCTTTTGACACTGGGCTTTTCGTAGTGTTCTCGCTTACGTAGCTCGGCGAGAATACCCGCTTTTTCACATAATTTCTTAAAACGTCGGATAGCGCTTTCAATCGACTCGTTTTCTCTAACTCGGACACCAGTCATAAAATTACATCACCCCCGATCAGCAAGGGACCATAACATGCCCGCCGGTGATTCTAGCGCATTTGCCTTCCAAGTCAAGCAATTCACTTTAAAAATGAACAGTTTGCAGGCAATTGATGCACCAATGAACAATCCTTCGGCAAATGTTTGAAAACGCTTATGACGAAACCGCATCGCGAGGGTTCGTCTTGACGTCGATGCGACTTGAGGCCTCCGACGCTTATCGGCACCGGAGCTTGGCAAATTTGTCGGGAAAATCTGAGATCAAGCCTTGCACGCCCAGCGCCATGAACGCTTCCATTTCACGGAACTCGTTGACGGTCCAAACGTGAACGTCCAAACCGTCTTCCCACGCCAAACTCAAAAACTGCCGGGAAACAATTTCTTTTTGAACGTGGATCGATTTGGCGCCCAACCGTCTTGCGCTTTCGAACGGGTCATTGGCGCTTTTGGCGCCGAAGATGACGCCGAGCGTGGCTTCCGGCGCCAACTCGCGCACACGCGCGAGAACGTTATCATTGAACGAAGAAATGATCGTCCGATCCAAATAATCGTAGTGGCTGATGATAAAAAGAATCTTGAGCTCGATGCCGGGCGAACGAGTCAGGGTAGGATTTTATTTCCACAGCAAAGATCGGCGTTGCCGGCCAGGCATTCCAGTGCTTCTTCCAACGTCAGAATACGCTCGCCTTTGAAGGCTTTTTTGCGCCACCGGCCGATGTCCAGTTTTTTCAAGTGCTCCAGGGTCTTGCTCGTGACCGTTCCTCTGGCGCTTGCGGTGCGCGTCAGACGCTCATCATGAAAAACGACCACGTGTCCGTCTTGAGTCATCTGGCAATCGAGCTCGATCATATCGACGCCGGCTTCGATGGCTTTTACGAAAGCCAAGCGGGTGTTTTCCGGATATTGGCCGGAGGCGCCGCGATGAGCGATTTTTTTAAAACCGGGCATGGCTTGAACCCTGGAGCTGAGCGAAAAATGGTTTCCGCGGCGCCTCTCGACAAGCGCCGCGATCTTATTGGTCGATGCGGAGATAGATCAAGAATTCTTTATTCCCTTTGGGTCCCAAAAGCGGCGACTCGATCGTCCCGCGCACATCATAACCCAATTCTGTCGCGGCGGCTTGGATCTCGTCGATGACCCGCGCATGCTCCGCTGCCGACCGCACTACGCCACCCTTGCCGACTTTGCCCTTGCCGACTTCGAACTGCGGCTTGATTAGAGCAATAATTTCATGGCTCGGCTGGAGCAGCATTTTTACTCGGGGCAAAACGATCTTCAGCGATATGAACGACACGTCGATCGTTGCGATATGCGGCACCTGAGGCAGGGACTCGGCCTCGAGAAAACGAATATTGGTTTTTTCGAGCAGCCAGACGCGCGGATTGTTACGCAGTTGCCAGTCAAACTGGCCGTAGCCGACGTCGATCGCGCAAACTTTGGCCGCGCCGTGGGCGAGCAAACAATCGGTAAAGCCGCCAGTGGAAGCGCCGACGTCGAGAACGGTCTTGCCGGTCAATTCGATCGAGAAGTCACTTAAAGCTTTTTCGAGCTTCAGCCCGCCTCGGCTGACATAGCGAGGCGTGGCTTTGAGGCCGATGCGTGCGCTAGCATCGATCAAGGCGCCGGCCTTGGTCACGGCTTGATCATTGACCAGGACGTCGCCGGCCATGATCTTGCGCCGGCCGTCTTCCCGGCTACCGACCAGACCGCGACCGACCAGCAGCAAATCTAGGCGCTCCCTCTTTCCCATCCCTCCCTGCTTCGTTTCTTGCCGCGCCGAACCAGTTGCAAGGTCGCCTGAGCGATCGCATCCTTATCGAAACCGCACATTTTCCGAAGCTCGTCTTGGGTGCCGTGAGGAATAAACCGGTCCGGCACGCCGAGCCGTTTCACTTCGATGCCGGTAAAACCCTCGTCGGCGAGAAATTCGATCAAGCCGCTGCCGAAACCGCCGGTGACCACGTGATCTTCGACGGTGATCAGGCGCGGCACTCGAGTCAGCAGGTCGCGAAATAGGTTTTTATCCAGCGGCTTGACGAAACGCGCGTTGACCACGCTGGCATCGATACCAAGCGGCGCCAGCTCTTCGGCGGCCTTGAGCGCGGGGAGTACCGTGTGGCCGATGGCCGCGATCACGACGTCGCCGCCTTGGCGCAAAATTTCTGCCTTACCGATCTCGAGAGTCTTCATATCTTTATCGAGCGCCACGCCCCAACCTTCGCCGCGCGGATAGCGCAGTGAAATCGGCCCGGGGTGATCGATGGCGGTCTTCAGCATGTGCTGCAGCTCGTTTTCATCCTTCGGCGCCATGATGACCATGTTCGGCATCGCGCGCATGTAGGCAAAGTCGAAAACACCGTGGTGGGTCGGGCCGTCCGCGCCGACCAGACCGGCGCGGTCGAGGGCAAAGACCACGTGCAAGTTTTGCAAACAGACGTCATGCAAGATTTCATCGTAACCGCGCTGCAGAAATGTCGAATAGATGGCGACCACCGGAATAAATCCTTCGGTCGCCATGCCGCCGGCGAACGTCACCGCGTGCTGCTCGGCAATGCCTACGTCGTAGGTGCGGCGCGGCATTTCGCGGGCAAGCTTGTCGATGCCGGTGCCGCTGCCCATCGCCGCGGTAATGCCGACGATTTTGGGATTCCCTTTGGCGAGGCGCACGAGCGACTGGCCGAACACATCGGTGTAAGTCGGGACCGGTCCCTTTTCTTTTTTAGGCTTACCCGTGAGCACGTGAAAAGGCGTCACAGCGTGAAACTTGATCGGATCCTGTTCCGCTGGAGCATAGCCTTTGCCTTTCTTGGTGAGCACGTGAACGAGCGTCGGGCCGTCGAGCTTCTTAACGCTTTCCAGCGTCGTGATCATTTCGCTTATGTTGTGGCCATCGATGGGCCCGACGTATTGAAAGCCCAAGCTTTCGAAGAGAAACCCGGGCGTGACCAAGCTCAAGAAAGAGTCGCGCATCTTGCGCGCCGCGTGTTTGAGATTCTCGCCGCTCGGTAGACTGCGCAGCAGGTTCGAGAGATTTTTTTGCAAGCGCACGCCGAGATCGCTGGTGAACTGCTTGCTCAAAAACGAAGACACCGCACCCACTCGGGGATCGATGAAATGCTCGTTGTCGTTCAAGCACCACGATCAGATCGCGGTCGAGGTGACCGGCGGAATTTAACCCTTCGTAAGTCAAACCGGCGCTTAGCCCGCCATCGCTGATCACCGCGACCACTTTGCGGCTCGCGCCTTCGAGGTCCTTTGCCTCCACCATCCCCAGAGCTGCCGAGATCGATGTGCCGGCGTGGCCCGCGCCGAAGACATCATATTCGCTTTCTTCCCGGCTCAAAAAACCGCTTAGGCCGTTTAGTTGGCGAATCGTCGCCAACCGATTGCGCCGCCCGCAGATCAATTTATGCGCGTAAGCCTGATGCCCGGTGTCCCAGACGATCCGGTCTTCGGGCGTGTTGAAGACGTAATGAAGCGCGAGGGTCAATTCGACCGCGCCGAGAGTCGAAGCAAAGTGACCGCCGACCTCCGAGACAACCGAAATCACTTCTTCGCGGATCTCAGCGGCGAGTTGGTTTAATTCTTCGATGGAAAAACGTCTAATGTCTTTCGGATATTCAACTCCGTCCAACAGCCGCGACATATTGTCCATGACTCTCCTTTTCTAAGATGCGCCGCCAATGTGAATCGCCCGACCGCCGCCAAATGTTTTCAAGCTCAACCAGCGGTAAACTCAAAAGCTCCCTGAGCCGCTCCCGAGCTACGACGATTCCAACAACCGATGGATCGCCTGCTTCGGCTCCTTGTGGCTCCACTCGGCTGCCGTGCTCAACTCCCCGCCGTGGCTATCTAGGATATCGTCGGCGATCTGAAATGCCAAGCCAAGATATTCGCGATAGCGCGAGAGCCACGCCAAATCGGCGCTTGTCGCTTTGGCCACTTGGGCACCGATCCTGAGCGCAGCGAGAATCAACGCGCCGGTTTCCGCAATTGGATCATCTCTACCGTGGCCAGATCGATGGTTTTCTCTTTCGCTTCCAAGTCAGCGCCACCCGCCGACCAAACCTAAGCGCCCACCCGCGCCAATTCGTGATTGCTTGCACGACCAGTTCCGGCGTCGCGCCGCGCGTCGCCTCGGCGCTCGACAAAAGATGGAAAGCTTCGGTTAACAAACCATCGCCTGCCAACAAAGCCATCCCCTCACCGAAAACCTTGTGGGCGGCCGGCGCACCGCGGCGCAAGTCATCGTCATCGAGGGCCGGCAAATCATCATGGATCAGCGAATCAACAGGAGTCATTTCGACCGCGCAGGCAAAAGACAACAAATGCGCCTGTGCCGCGCCCAACCATTCACCCGCGGCCAGGGTCAGGATCGGACGAATCCGCTTGCCGCCAGGCAAAATACCATAGCGCATCGCCTGATAGAGAGTCTGCGACGCATCCGGATAGTGACTCAGATAATGTTCGAGTGCATGGTCGACAACGGCGCATTGTCTTTGTAAATACTCGTCTAAATCAAAACTACTTGTCGCTTGTGCTGTCATCGTGATCGCCGGTCGATGGGAGCCAAAATATTGCCGCTAATTTACCTCGGCCTGCCGGCCGCTTCAAATTCACCACCTAACAAAGCTTTGATTCTAGCTTCGACTAAACCGGCAAATCCGCGCTGTCGCCGGACAAAATACCAATCGCCTCCCGTAGTTCCTCTTGCACATCGGCATCGTTCTCTGCGCGTAACCGGCGGCGCAAAGGGTCGAGCGCCGTCTGTGCGCCGATTTGGCCTAAAGCCCACGCCACGTGCCCGCGCACCACAGATTCCTCGTCGTCGAGAGATCGAATCAAGGCCGGCACCGCATCGAGCGCTTTTAGATTACCGAGCGCCACCGCGACATTGCGTAAAAAGCCGCGCCGCTTGGCGCGTAAAATCGGACTGGCGCGAAAGCGTTGGCGGAACTCGGCTTCACTGAGCGATAAAAACGCGATCAGCTCCGGCGCGTGCAGGCCCGAACGCGGCTGAAACGCGATTTCCGCAGTCGGGAGCGCTTTCACATTATATGGACAGACTTCCTGGCAGATATCGCAGCCGAAGATGTGATTGCCAACAAGCGGTCGCAGCGAACGCGGCATCCAATCCTTGAGCTCGATCGTCAAATACGAGATGCAGCGCCGCGCATCCAGCACGTAGGGCCCGACAAAGGCGCCGGTCGGGCAGGCTTTCAAACACAAATCGCAGCGACCGCAACGATCGCGAATCGGCCGATCGTAAGCGAGTGGCAAATCGACGAACAATTCGCCCAAGAAAAACCACGAGCCTTTCTTCGGCGAAATAAGGTGGGTATTTTTACCGATCCAGCCGAGCCCGGCGATACCGGCGAAGTCTCGCTCCAAAACCGGACCCGAATCGACGAAAGCTTTTCCTTGAATGTTGCCGTCATGGAATTGGCCGATACTCTCAAGCAGCGCCTCCAGCTTGCCCTTCATGAGGTTGTGATAGTCGTCGCCCCAGGCGTAGCGCGAGATCCATCCGCGTGGCTCCGAAGAATCGACCGGACGGGAATAACCGCTGTAATAGTTCATCCCTACTGAAATAATCGAGACCGCCCACGGCACGAGCTCGCGCGGATCGCGCCGCAACGACTCGGTGCGTTGCATGTAATCTAGATTGCCGGCCAACCCCTCGCGCAGCCACTGGGCAAAGGATTGTTCATGCGGCGCAGGACGCATCGGCGAAATGCCGACCAGTTCGAAGCCCAATCGTTGAGCGGCCTCTTTGATTTGCGCTGACAGCGCGGTCTCGACCCGGCGCAGCCCAGGGGTCATGATCGCCTCGATTTATTCGAATAGAGCAAAATAGTATCAACCAGTCGGACGAACTTGACGGTATTTTCGACACGCTCAGTGATAGGACATTTTATCGTTGGGATCTGAGGTTTCGTCGTCCAGCAGAGGCTTGCGGCCGGCAAAGCCGTCTTCGATTCGGTGCCAATAACCGATGCTGGGCTCGCCGATTTGCCAACAGAGGAAGACCACTTCCGCGCCGAGCAGACAAGGAAAGTCGATCAATCCCTGCTCCACGCCTTTACAAATGCATCCATAGCCATTGATCTCATCGACGCAGCCTTTTACCTGGCCAATCAACTTTGCGATCTCGCCGTCGTCGCGCAGCCGATTCATCAGGTTCGGCGCTTCCGGATCGAGTCCCTCTCGGCGAATCACCGATTCGCTGGCGCCCTTTAAACGGCGAATATTTTCGAGAACCTGCTCGACCAACGGTCGAAGCTTCGGCAGCAGGTCGTTCGCCTCGATGACGGTGAAAAGTCGTGGAAAATTGGCCTGGGATTCCATTAGTAAACCTTGTGTCGACGCGGATCCGAGAAAAGTAACGGCGATTCTTTTGTAACCTCCGGCTTGCGCTTAGAGGTTCATGCCTTCGCGGATCTGTCGCAACAAAGCGATATTGTCCGAATGCCCGGTCATAACGGCGGATACCGCCCCTCGCATCGGTCTCCCGAGCAGGTAAAGATCGCCGAGGATATCGAGGATCTTGTGGCGAGCGAACTCGTCGGCGAAGCGCAACTCGGTATTGAGGATCTTATCGTCGCCGATGATGATGCAATTGTTGAGCTTGCCGCCGCCGACCAGTCCCATGGTCTGGAGTTTTTCGATGTCGCGCAAGAAACCAAAGGTCCGCGCTGGCGCGATCTCCGCCTTGAACGTCTCCGGACCGAGATAGGTGTAGCGGTGTTCCTGCTCGCCCACCGGTTCGGGATAGCGCAAAACATAGTGCACGGAAAATGTATCGGCGGGCTCGATGCGAATTGCCTCTTCACCCTTAGCGCGGACCTCGTAAGGCCGATCAATGACGATTTCCAAACACTCTCCGGCTTGCTCTTCGATGCCGGCCTCTTCGAGGGCCTGGCAAAACTCTTCCGCCGACCCATCCATGATCGGCACCTCACTTTGTACCTTGGCGAGCAAATTGGTGACACCGTAGCTGTGCAGGACGGCGAGAAAGTGTTCAACGGTGCCGACGGCAAATCCTTTCGAGCGCAACGAAGTCGCGTAGCCCGTCGAGCCGACGTAATCGAGATGGGCCGGAACGGTCACGTCGCCGGAAATCCCGGTAAATAATATGCCGCTGTTAGCCGGCAGCGGATGGAGAATCAAGCCGGTTTTTACCCCGGAATGAAGCCCCTGGCCGGAAAGCACCACGCTCTTTTTCAAAGTTCGCTGTTTGATCGTTTGCGCACCGGCGGCGCTCAACGGCGCGCAGCCGTTGCCCTTGCCGAGCGCGCTTTCCGGCTTCGACCGCCGTTTTGCTCCGGCCCGGTGGCGCGAGGCAGTTCGCCCAGCGCGCGCTGCACCGTCAGCAAGAGCCCGTCCAAGGACACCGGCTTCTCGATGAAATCGAAGGCGCCGAATTTGGTCGCGGTAACGGCGGTATGAATATTGCCGTGACCGGAAACCATTACGACGTTGATGTCGGGCTCTTGGATCTTGATCTCTTTAAGCAAGCCGATACCGTCTATCTGCGGCATCCAGATGTCGAGCAGAACGAGGTCGGGCCGTTCGCTTTTGATGATGTCGAGGACCCGGGTGCCGTCCGCCGTGTCGACCACCCGGTAACCTTCGTCGTTCAAGACTTCGCGCACCGAATCGCGCACGCCGTCCTCATCGTCGACCACTAAAATTGTTTTGGGCATCGCCAGTTCTTCCACCCCGTCCTCTCGACTTTTCCTAGTGTACCGCACTTTTCGCCAAAATCTGAACCCCTGCGTCGCGGTGCGCCGGCAACTCGATGGTGATGCGAGTTCCCTGCGGATCGTTGGGCCAGGCGCGAATATAGCCGCGATGATCTTCAACGATCTGGCTGACAATCGTCAATCCCAAACCCGTGCCGTTTTCTTTGGTAGAAAAATAGGGCTCGAAAATCTTTGTTCTGAGTTCAGGCGCAAGGCCGCAGCCGTTGTCCGCCACTTCCAGCGTTACCATGCCGCGGGCGCGCTCGTAACTGGTCGCGAGCTTGATCTCCCCCCGCCCCTCGACCGCGGCGACCGCGTTGTCGAGCAGATTCATCAGCACCCGTTTCATCTGGTCGCGGTCGAGCTCCACAGGCGGCAGATCTCCAGCGCCGAATTGAAACTGGATGCCGTGATGTCCTTCCTTGAAAAGCACCAGCGCTTCGTTGACGATCTGATTTAAGTCATTGGGCATCGGTCGCGCCGACGGCAGGCGCGCGAACTGGGAAAATTCGTTGACCAAGTTCTTGAGCTCGTCGACCTGCTGGATGATCGTCGTCGTGCACTTGTCCAAGATCCCGCCGTCCTCTTCCAGGATATTCGCGTAGCGCTTGCGCAAGCGCTGCGCCGACAACTGGATCGGCGTCAAGGGATTTTTAATTTCGTGGGCGATACGGCGAGCGACCTCGCGCCAAGCCTCCATCCTCTGAACTCTTTGAATCTGCGTGATGTCCTCGAGAAAAAGCATGATGCCGAGAATCGAGCCGTCGTCATCGTGCAGCGTCGCGGCGCTCAGCACCACGCTGCGCAATTGCTCTTGTAGGGAAAGCTTGATTTCCCGCTCGATGCTCTCGCCGCCCTTGACGCTGTCGACGATCTCGCGAATGCCGCGCAAGGGCTCGGCGCGAAAAACCTCGGCGTAGGATTTTCCCAAGGCACGCTCCGCCGCCACTCCGAGCAACTGCTCGGCGGCTTTGTTCCAGGTCGTAACCTTGCCGGACGGGTCGATCGATACCACTCCGGCCGCGATATTCGCCATGAGGGTTTGCACCACTTTGCCGCGCCGTTCGAGCTCGAGCTTGATTTGCTTCAGATCTCCGGTCATTTGATTGAAAGAATTCATCAACACGCCGATTTCGTCGTCGCCGCCCGCCTCGATTTTATAATCCCAGTTTCCCAGGGCGACCTGATGCGTCCCCTCGGCGAGTTTTTGAATCGGCACCGTGATTCCTTTGGATAGATAGATGCCGCACCAAGTAGCCGCGAAAATGATCACAAGCGTGATCAAAAGCATGGTCAGGAGGTAGCTATTTTTGACCGGCGCTTTTAGAAACGTCAAATATTTGTATTGTTCATAGGACTGGGATATTTGAATCGCCCGTTTCGAAATGCTTTTCGGCACATAATAATCGACGACGACCACGCCGAGAATACGCTTGTCGCGCGCGTAAATCGGTACGCCGCCGCGAATCACGTCGCCCTCGCCGAAAGCTTGCGTGCGCGTCACCTCGAGGCCGCGCAGCGCCCGGTTCAGAAACTCGCTTTCCGGTTTAATCGTGACGCCCGTCGGCACTTGCTGATTGAAGGCGACGACGAACGGCTGGCCGTCGGGTGAAAAAAGCTCGACCGTGCCGAGGTTGTATTCGCGCTGCTTGGCTTCGACGAACTTTTTCAGCTCGGCAAGTCGCGACGGATCGACGAGCCCTTCCGCGGTGATCCTGATCGCTAAGCTGGCGCGCATAAAAAAGCGCATTGTTGGCGGAATTTTGGTAATAGGTCTGACCGATTTCCAACGAACCTTGCAGCGCGCTCTCGACTTTAGAATCGAACCAGCGATCCACTGAGCGCCGCAGCAAACCACCGGCAATGATGAAAAGTAATACGCTGGGAACGAGCGAAAGTCCGACAAAAGCCAAAACCAGCCGCGCTTGCAGACGGGCCCCCAGCATGTGGCGTCTGCGCTCGACGACCAGCTTGACGAGGTTGCGCACGACTAAAAAAACCAGCAAGCCGAGCAAAATAATATTGACGTTGATCAGCAGAAAAAAAACGATGTTGCTTCCTAATGAATATTCCGGTGTGACGTCGGGCAGTTGAACTTCGAAAAAAATCAGCGCGGCGACCATCAAAGCCGTGATGAGAATGACGATTCCTTCGCGGCGCCGCCGTTTGGCCTCCTCGACTTTGAGGCTTTCTTCGACGAATTTTGTCGGATTCGCTGCTTCCATTCGGATTCGGTCCCTGATTCGAGGCGTAGCGGATTGAAAAAATTCTACCTGCGAAAAAAATAAAGGACAAGCGAAATGATGATGCTGATCACGATACAAGTGGTGATCGGAAAATAGAACGTAAAGCGTTCTTTTTGAATGGAAATGTCGCCCGGCAGATGTCCGAACCAGGGCACCTTGCCGGCTAGTGTAAAGATCACTCCGACGATCACCAACAGCAATCCGAGATAGATCAGCGTCTTGCCAAATCCATCCATGAGCCTACCACTTGCATCAGTTTGCGAGCCACGGCCTCAAGACCATCAAAACAAGCTCGGCTGTTTGCGCGGATTGTTGGCGCCGGCGTCTTTTTGTTGCCGACCAAAATGATTGAACGCCAGTGCGGTCGCCACTCGCCCGCGCGGTGTCCGTTGGATAAATCCTGCTTGGATGAGAAAAGGCTCATAAACGTCTTCGATGGTATCCTTTTCTTCGCCGATGGCAGCGGACAAGGTCTCGACCCCGACGGGTCCGCCGGCAAATTTGTCGATCAACGTGAGCAGCAGCATCGTATCCATTTTGTCGAGCCCGAGCCGGTCCACTTCGAGCATGAGCAGGGCTTCGTCGGTCAGCCGCCTGGTGATCGTGCCGTCGCCTTTGACTTGAGCGTAGTCGCGCACCCGGCGCAGCAGGCGGTTGGCGATGCGCGGCGTGCCGCGTGAGCGGCAGGCGATCTCCGCGATACCGTCGCTTTCTTCGCGCACTCCGAGAATCGCGGCGGAGCGTTTGAGTATCTTCGAGAGCGCGCCGCTGTCATAGAAATCCAGCCGATGCATGTGGCCGAAACGATCGCGCAGCGGCGAAGTCAAAAGGCCAGAGCGGGTCGTGGCGCCGATCAAGGTAAAGCGTTTGAGCGGCAGCTTGATTGAGCGCGCGGCCGGCCCTTGGCCGACCATGATATCGATCTGATAATCTTCCATTGCCGGATAGAGAACTTCTTCGACGACGTGATTCAGCCGGTGGATTTCATCGATGAAAAGGATATCGCCCTCTTCGAGATTGGTCAGGAGGGCGGCAAGATCGCCCGGGCGCTCAACCACCGGACCGGAAGTGGCTTTGACGCTCACGCCCATCTCACGCCCGATGATGTAGGCGAGAGAAGTCTTTCCCAGCCCGGGCGGACCGTGAAAAAGGATATGGTCGAGCACGTCGTGGCGCGCCTGCGCCGCCGTAATGGCGACCCTGAGATTTTCCTTGACCGGCTCTTGGCCGACGTATTCGTCAAAGCCGCGCGGCCGTAAGCTAATCTCAAAAGTTAAATCTTCGTCGATCTTGGTACCGCTGAGCATGGTAGTAAAATGGCATCGTCGATCATCGAACCCATCACGGACTCAAATGCCGCAGGCTTTCCTTCAATACGGTTTCCAAGGATTGCTCGCCGCGCTTGAGAACCTCGCGGACCATTTTTTCGGCGTCGGGTCTTTTATATCCCAGATTGACCAGCGCCGATACCGCATCGAGTAAAATTTGCGAGCCCCCTTCGAGCCTCGCGCTCTCAGTGGCGCTTGGCGCCAGAGCAGCAATCCGATCCTTTAGCTCGACGATCAGACGCTCCGCCAGTTTGCGGCCGACCCCTGGAATCGCGACTAGACGACTCTGATCGCCCTCTCTCAAGGCGCGTTTCAATTCCGTCGCCGCGATGCCGGATAAAATATTGATGGCTAATTTCGGCCCAATACCGGACACATTGATCAACAGCAAAAACATCTGCTTTTCGGCGAAGTCTTGAAAACCGAAAAGCTGCAACGCGTCTTCGCGCACATGGGTGTGAATCTGTAAGCTGAGCGGTGCGCCGATTTCCGGTAACTGATAAAAAACGTTTAGCGGAATCAATACCTGATAGCCCACGCCGCCGACGTCGACGATGACTTCGCCGGGAATCTTCTGGGCTAAAGTGCCGCTAATTTGCGCGATCACGTCGGGATTTCGAATGCGCCAACCGAACGTCTTTCATCGCAACCCTCAGCGGCGCGGCGTGTCGAGATAGTTGCGCCAACTGGCTGCTTTGGCCCGCCCGTTTAACGACTGAACCACCAAGTTCTGAAATGTCCGCCGATGAATGTGGCAAATCGCCACCGCCAGCGCATCAGCCGCGTCGGCCCGCATCGGACCGCGTAAACCGAGCAGCACGTTGACCATTTTTTGCACCTGTTCTTTGGTCGCCTGGCCATAGCCAACCACGGCGACCTTTATTTCCGCGGCCGAGTACTCGGCCAGGCTTACTTGATTTTGCGCCGCCGCCAGCAAAGCCACGCCGCGCGCCTGACCGAGCTTGAGAGCGCTTTGCACGTTACGCGAAAAAAAAACCTTTTCGATGCTTACCGTGGCGGGCTGATACCGGTCCATGATCTCTTGCAGGCCGCGATAGATCTCGCTCAAACGCGCCCCCAGAGCGATCGAATTGGCGGGGCTGACGGTGCCATGCGCAACGTGGCGGAGCGCGTTACCGGCGGTCTCGATCAGTCCCCAGCCCGTATGGATGGATCCTGGATCGATGCCAAGAATGATTTCACGATGGGGCCGGCCGGCGCCGCTCTTTGACAGGGGCGCCACGAGCTTAGCTCGCCTTCTCCATCAGCTCGGTGGGAATATTGAAATTCGCAGAGACGCTCTGAACGTCATCATGATCTTCCAGTTCTTCGGTGAGTTTCAGGATCTGCTCGACATGCTTGGCGTCAACATCGACGCTGTTTTTCGGCACCAGGGTCACCTGTGCGCTCGCCGCGGCGATTTTTTCCTGATCCAAACGGTCTTTGACCGCGGCGAAATCTTCCGGGGTCGTCACCACTTCGAATATTTCGTCCTCATCGCGCACATCTTCCGCGCCGGCGTCAAGCACGATACTCATCAAGCGGTCTTCGTCGACTTGGGCTTTCTCGATGGCGATCAAGCCCTTCTTATCGAACATCCAAGAGACGCAGCCGGTCTCGCCTAAATTACCGCCATGTTTGGCAAAGAGCCGGCGAATCTCGGAAACGGTGCGATTTTTGTTGTCGGTCAAAACCTGCGCGATAATCGCCGCGCCGCCGGGGCCGTAGCCCTCGTATTGAATTTCTTCGTAGGTCACGCCTTCGAGCTCACCTGTACCCTTCTTAATGGCGCGATCGATGTTGTCACTCGGCATGCTGTTGCTGCGCGCGGTTAAAACCGCCGTGCGCAGCCGCGGATTGGCATTGATGTCGCCACCGCCCATGCGCGCTGCCACCGTGATTTCCTTGATAAGCTTGGTGAAGATCTTGCCCTTCTTGGCGTCCTTCGCGGCCTTTTTATGCTTAATCGTGCTCCACTTCGAATGACCCGACATAAATAAACCTTCCCTTCAAAATCGCAGTTAAACTAGCATAATCGCCACGGCGGGTAAACCGCGCGCCAACGCAGAACATGGCGCAAGCGGATCATCGGGCACGCCGACCATAAGGGATGGCCCATCTTCGGCGGCGCGCCACGGCGTCGAATCGCCAATAGCATCCACCCCTTTCGTTCGCGAATGCTCTTGAGCGAAAAATACTTTTTTCTCGCGACGCTTTCGGTTATATTCCAAAACAATGACGCATGCAGACTTGGAAAAATCCGACGTGATCGGCGCTGGCTCAATGCTCTACCACGCGACTATCCCCTGTCTGTTTTTTCTCGTAGTCATGTTCGGCTGCGCCGTGCCGCCGGCCAAAGTCCGCGTAACACCGCCGCCCGAGGCGCGCCTTAGCCAAGTCGGTATCGCTTCCTGGTACGGTCCCGGCTTTCACGGCAAAGCAACCACGAGCGGCGCCATCTATAATCAGTACGATCTCACTGGGGCGCACCAAACGCTTCCCCTCGGCACGCGGGTCATGGTCACCAACCTGGAAACCGGCAGCGCCACCGAAGTGACGATCAACGATCGCGGACCTTTTGCCAAGAACCGCATCATCGATCTTTCCTACAGCGCCGCCGAGGCCATCCATATGATTGGACCCGGAACGGCGCTAGTTCGCGTCGACATCATCGACAGCCCGACGCCACTGCAAGCGATTCGTGCTTCGCTCGATTACACGCTGCAACTCGGCTCTTTTTCCCAACTGGAAAACGCCCAACAGTTGCGCGATCGTGTCGCCAATTCCTTCACCGACGTGGGCATCGCGCCACTGCAGTCGAAAGACACCACCTACTACCGAGTGCAACTCGGCACCTTTACAAATCGCGCCGACGCGGAAGCGCGTGCGCGCCAGGTCGTCCAAGCCGGTTACTCGGTCATCGTCATGGAGAAATAGGTGGATGAAGCGATTCGGTTAAAACTTCCGGCAACGTTGCCTCGTCTGCTCATCTCTCCGTGCCGATTGCTGTTTCTTTTCATCACGCTAACCGGTTGCTTATCACCGGAGCCAAAACCGTTCCCTGCCCCGTCGCCCGATGCATTCAGGGAATTGACCAGGAGCGTGGCTGAGTGGCGCCAATTACCGCTCGCTCGGCCCATTCGCCTGCAAATCCAACCTGGCGGAATGGAGACAGGGCAAACTGTTTTTCCATCTCCCATAAACGTGCCGTATCCGGCGCAACTCGAACACGCCTACAAAGCGATCGGCTTATTGCCGAATCACGTCGATTTCAGCACTGCTTTAGCGGAATACCTAAAAATTGTCGAACTAATCAGTTACGACGGACCAAAAGACCTAGTCATCCTATCGGCCAACGCCGCGCGTCTCGCCGCACCGTTGGAGACGAGCAACCCTTCCGCCGCTCATGAACTGCCCGCCGTCATCGGCGTCATGCGCGCCTTGCAAGAACGTCACTTCAATTGGCGCGAAAGAATGAACTCCAGCGCCTTCGATGATCGCCGTACGGCTCTGCGCGCGGTGGCGACGGGAGATGCGTTGCTTACGGCGGTGAGCCGCGGCGCGGGAGAAAAGCTCGCGCCGGCAAACTTAGCCGCCCTGCAGCAAATCGCCGCCGCAGTCGATCAGTTGGCGTCGCATCTACCGGACTTCCTACGCCAACAGGCCAGCTTTCCCTACCGCGAAGGTGGACAATTCGTTTACTGGGCGTTGGCAGCCAAGGGCTGGCAAGGCGTCGACGCGCTCTACGCCGATCCGCCGCACACAACGGCGCAAGTGCTTCACCCAGAAAAATATTTTATCGAGCGCAACCCTCTAACGCATTTTTTTCCGGCAGCGTTGCTACGCCGGCTAAGGACGAATTCGCTGGTCGAAGACAGCATCGGCGAATTGTCGATTCGCACCCTGCTCGAGGGCGAGCATGCGCAAAAATATGCGGCCGACACGGCGGCGAAATGGCGCGGTGACCAACTTTTCTCGTTTCAGAACGACGCCGATCTCAATACTTTTTGGTTCAGTGCCTGGGGCGGAGAAACGGCTGCTGAAGAATTTGTCCGAGCGTACCAAAAAGTCATCGAGAGCCGGCAACGACTACGTTTCGATCGGGTGGCGCAAGCCAAAGACCTCGCGCTTATCGGCATGGCGCGAGACGGGCGCGCCTGGTTGCTGCAGGCGCGCGGGCCCGTCGTACTGGTTGTACAGAGCGCAACGGCAAACCGCGCCACCGAGCTTGCCGAAGAGGCTTGGAGGGATTTAGAGATCGAAGCGGAACCGGCGGCCGTTCGCTTCGAATCGGCATGGCGGCCGGTCAATTTTCGCTGATGAGCAGGTAACGGCTGCCTTCTTTCTTGACCCGGCCTTCGCGCACCAGTTTTTCCAGATGCGCCAGCACGGAGAACTCGGCCACCCGTTGGAGCGCGGCCGATACGTCGACATAAATCATTTGCGTGATATCGCCGGTCGTGTTTTTCCCGCTGCGCAGCGCGGCCAACACCTGCTGCTCGCGCTCGATGCGGTGTTTGATGTACTCGCGAATCTTCGCTTCGGGTTTGCCGATGAGCGGGCCGTGGCCCGGCAGGATCAGGCTGATGTCGAATCCGAGCAGCCGCTCGAGCGTTTTCATATAATCGGTCATGTTGCCGTCGGGCGGATGAATCACCGCAGTGCCGTAGCCGAGGATATTGTCGCCGCTGAACAGCACCTTATCGCCGCCTTCGTAGAAACAGCAGTGACCGGACTCATGGCCCGGCGTGTGCAGCACGTGGAGCTCGCCGTCGCCAAAAGAAATCCGGTCATTGTCGTCGTACTGAAAGTCTTCACCGCCGAGATAGCCCTTACGCGAGCGATGAATGCCGAGCTTGGCGCCGCACCGTTTGCGCAGCGCCAGCGCGCCGCTGCAATGGTCGCTGTGAATGTGGGTGAGCAATATCTGGTCGATCTTTTTGACGCCCATCGCCTCGGCCTGTTCGATGATGCCGTCCATGTTCGAATCTTCGCTCAGCGCGACGTCGATAACCAGGCCGGTCTCTTTGCCGACGATATACTGGTTGGTTCCCTGCAAAGTCATGATGCCTGGGTTGTTAGCCGTGAACTTTCCGATGAAATCCGGTGTCGCCATAGCAGTCCCTTCAGCGGCCGTCCCGGCGCCGCGAAAAATTGAATCGACAAAAAAAAGCGCCAGCGAGGTTTTACCCAATGCCGCCAGCGCTTCGCGTCGTGTAATCACGAAATTTGTGCGATTGCGAAAGATTTTTTCACCACGAAGGCACGAAGGTCACGAAGTTTAAGAGTTTGATATCTTAAACCTTCGTGCTCTTCGTATTACTATAGTTAAAAATTTGCGCGGCCTGCGCAAATAATCTGGCATCGAAAGTACTCGGAGTCGGGAATTCCTCCCGCCAAGGAAAGGCGCCAAGGTTATGGGGAAAGGACAAAAACTCTTATAAATGATTTTCACCCTCAATCTCCGAACTTTGCGCCCTTTGCGTCTTTGCGGGAGATACTCCGAGTTTCGGTTGCGGCTCAGCCGCTCTGGGTCCTTCGTGGTGACTTCTGTAATTCAGTTCGCCAGCAGTTGCCGCAACACGTACTCAAGAATCCCGCCGTGCCGGTAATAATCCAGCTCCGCCGGCGTGTCGATGCGGCAGATCACTTTGAACTCGGTGGTCTTGCCGTCATCCGCCGTCGCTTTGACCGCCAACTCCTGGCGCAATTTCAAGCTCGGGCCGATGCCGAGAATATCGAACTTCTCGAAACCGGTGAGCCCGTGCGTCTTGAGATTCTCCCCCGGCTTGAACACCAGCGGCACAATGCCCATGCCGATCAGGTTGCTGCGATGGATACGCTCGAAGCTTTCGGCGATCGCGGCCTTGATGCCGAGCAAACGCGGCCCCTTTGCCGCCCAGTCGCGCGACGAGCCGGTGCCGTATTCTTTGCCGGCGATGACCACGAGGGACGTGCCTTCCTTTTGATACTGCATCGCCGCGTCGTAGATCGACATCGGCTTTTTGTCCGGTAAGTGAACCGTGACGCCGCCTTCCGTGCCCGGCGCGAGCATGTTTTTCAAACGAATGTTGGCGAAAGTACCGCGCATCATCACTTCATGATTGCCGCGCCGCGCGCCGTATTGATTGTAATCTTTGGGCAGCACGTCGTTGTTGGTGAGGTAGCGCGCAGCCGGACCGTTTTTCTCGATGGCGCCGGCCGGAGAAATATGATCCGTGGTGACGGAATCGCCGAGCAGTGCCAGGACGCGCGCGCCGTTGATCGGTCTGGGTTCGGCGGATGTTTTGGTCATGCCCTCGAAATAGGGTGCCTGGCGCACGTAGGTCGATTGCATGTCCCATTGGAAAAGCTCGCCGCGCGGCACCGGCATTTTTTTCCAATGCTCGTCGCCTTCGGTGGCTTGGCTGTATTCTTTTTTGAACATCTCCTGGCGCACGGATTTGCGCATGGTCTCGTTGACTTCCTGCGGTGACGGCCAGAGGTCTTTCAAGTAGACCGGTTTGCCCTCGGTGTCGTTCCCCAGCGGTTCATTGTAGAGATCGACGTTCATGCTGCCGGCGAGCGCATAAGCAACGACCAGCGGCGGCGAAGCCAAATAGTTGGCGCGCACGTTGGCGTGAATGCGCCCTTCGAAGTTGCGATTGCCCGAGAGCACGGCAGCGGCAACCAGATCGCCTTCTTGAATAGCGTTTGCCACCGGCTCAGGCAGCGGTCCGCTGTTACCGATACAAGTGGTGCAACCATAACCGACCAGATGAAAGCCGATCTTTTCCAAATAGGGCAGCAAGCCGCTGTCTTTTAAATATTCAGTGACCACCTTGGATCCCGGCGCCAAGCTGGTTTTGACCCAAGGTTTGCTCGTCAAACCTTTTTCAACGGCCTTCTTAGCCAAAAGACCCGCGCCGATTAAAACCGAAGGATTAGACGTGTTGGTGCAGCTCGTGATCGCGGAGATCACAACTGACCCATGGCTAAGCTCAAACTTACCGCCGTTCATCTGCACCGCGACGCTCTTGTTGGCATTGCCGCTCTTCATCAAAGACGGTAGCGCCTCTTTGAATGCCTTTTTGCTTTCAGTCAATGGCACCCGGTCCTGCGGCCTGCGCGGACCGGCTAAGCTCGGCACCACGCTGCCAAGATCGAGCTCCAAAGTATCGGTAAACATCGGATCGGGCGACTGATCGGTGCGGAACATGCCCTGCTCTTTGGCGTAAGCTTCGACCAGTTGGATTTGGTGCGGGTCGCGCCCGGTGAGATCCAGATAGCGCAGCGTCTCATCATCCACTGGAAAATATCCAATGGTCGCGCCGTACTCAGGCCCCATGTTGCCGATGGTCGCGCGGTCGGCGAGGCTCAAACTCGAAAGTCCCGGCCCGTAGAACTCGACGAATTTTTCAACCACGCCTTTTTTGCGCAACATCTGCACGACGGTGAGCACAAGATCCGTGGCGGTCGCGCCTTCGGGCAACCTACCGTGCAATCTAAACCCGATCACTTCGGGAGTGACCATGATGATCGGTTGGCCGAGCAGAGCCGCTTCCGCCTCGATGCCCCCGACGCCCCAGCCGACGACACCCAAGCCGTTGATCATCGTCGTATGCGAATCCGTGCCGACCACCGTATCGGGATAGGCGAAGTGCGCGCCGTCTTTTTGGGCGCGAAAAACCACCGGCGCGAGATATTCGAGATTGACCTGATGGCAGATGCCTGTGTCGGGCGGAATAAGACGGAAATTATCAAAGGCAGTCTGGCCCCAGCGCAAGAACGCGTAGCGCTCGACGTTGCGTTCGAACTCGATTTCGGAGTTTTTGTGAAATGCGTCCGCCGTGCCGAAAAAATCCACCTGGACCGAGTGGTCGATGACTAAATCCACCGGTGCCAGCGGATTGATTTTCTTCGGATCGCCGCCGAGCCGCTTCATCGCCTCGCGCATCGCGGCGAGATCGACCACCGCGGGCACGCCGGTCAGATCCTGCATCAAGACGCGTGCCGGCATGAAAGCGATCTCTTTTTCCTGCTTCGCCTTGGGCTCCCACTTGGCTAACGCTTCGATGTCGGCTTTGTTGACGTGACGATTGTCTTCTTGTCTGAGGAGGTTCTCCAACAAAACTTTCAACGAGACCGGCAAACGCGCGATGTTTTTGAAACCAGCTTTCTCTAATTCCGCCAACCCAAAGATCTCGTAGCCCTCGGTGCCGACCTTCAGGACCTTTCGCGTGCCGAAACTATTGACATATTTTTGCGCCATTGGACCGCTCCTTATTATCAGGTATAGGTAGGTAGCCTTATTTTGTAGCTAGGGTCACCGGATAAAGCAAACAGCCGGATCGCTTCTCCGTCACCCCATCGATGTTGAAATCGTATCACCAAATCCTATCGTCAGACAGAGGAAAGGATCGTTCGATGCTCAAGGGAAAAACGCCGTTGACGATTTGTTTTTTGTTAGCCGCCGTCTTTTCGACCGGTTTAAGCTACGCCCAAATGACCCGAATCAGCGTCGGCTACAGCGCCATCAGCGGCGACGCCCTGCCGGCCTGGCTCGCCAAGGACACCGGGATATTTGAAAAGAACGGCCTCGATGTTCAGTTGGTTTTTTTCACCGGCGGCACCACCGCGGTCATGGCGCTGGTTTCCGCCGACACGCCGATCGCGCAACTGGCCGGCGCAGCCGTGATCAACTCCGTCATGGCTGGCTCCGATGCCGCGCTGATTGCCGGTGGCGTGACCTCGCTCAATTATTATTTGCTCGGCCGCCCGGAAATCAAAAGCCCAGAGCAACTCAAAGGCGGCTCGGTGGCGATCAGCCGCTTCGGCTCGTCGTCTGATTTCATCGCCCGCTATGCCTTGCAAAAAGTCGGCTTGACACCGGGCAAAGACGTGACGATCGTCCAGATCGGCAGCACCACGGCGCGCGTCGACGCCACACTGGCAGGGCGCGTGCAAGCGACCGTAGTCAATCCGCCGGCGAGCATTATCGCCCAGAAGCGAGGCATGACGGTTCTCGCCGATCTTCCCAAGCTCGGTCTGGTTTACCAACACACCGCCGTGGCGGCGACGCGGAAATATATTCGCGAACATCCCGACATCGTGCGCCGCTACGTTAAATCACAAGTGGAAGCCGTGCATCGGATTTACACGGACAAAGAAGGCGCGATAAAAGCGTTGGGGCGTTTTATCGGCCGCAACGTCGACCGCGACGTGCTCGAGAAAACCTGGGAAAATCTTCTCAACGAGCAAGTCTTGCCAAAAAAACAGTATCCCTCTCTCGAAGGCATCAAGACGATTCTGAACACGGAGTTAAAAGGCAAGCCCGGCAAGCCGGAAGACTTCGTCGATTCGAGCTTTATCAGAGAGTTGGATCAAAGCGGCTACGTCGACGGGCTCTACAAGAAGCGCTGATTGAATTGTTGAGCCGCGGTCACGACGGTCCCTACAACATTCGCACGGCATCCGAACCGAAGGGCGACCAGCCGGTCGCCCCTACACCTTTTGCGCACTTTGCATTGCTATGGTTGAAAGTTTTCACGGCGTGCGCAAATTTTCCAGGGCTCCAAAGGTACGCTGGCAATTCTACAGGAGATTTCGATCTAACCACGAAGGTCCCAGCGCGGCTGAGCCGCAACCGAAACTCGGAGTATCTCCCGCAAAGACGCAAAGGGCGCAAAGTTCGGAGATTGAGGGTGAAAATCATTTATAAGAGTTTTTGTCCTTTCCCCATAACCTTTGGCGCCTTTGCGCCTTGGCGGGAGGAATTCCCGACTCCGAGTACTTTCGATGCCAGATTATTTGCGCAGGCCGCGCAAATTTTTAACTATAGTAATGAGCACGAAGTTAGCAGTTAAAACTATCAAAACCTTCGTGCCTTCGTGGTGAATCGTGTTGTTTTCTTTTGGTTGCGGCTCTGGCGCGCAGCTTATTTCTTGCCCAGCTTCAATCGCTCCACCGCCTTCTGCACGAAGGTTGGATCGAGATAGGGCTTGGCGTCGCGATTTTTTATTCCCTGGGGATTGAAGCGCTCGTGAAAGCCGGTGATCATGCTCTCGATACCGGCTTCCCAAGGGATCGGTATGCCGCCGATCGCATCGTATTGTTTCGCATACGAATCATAAGTGCGTTCGAGCAGCACCGGATCTTTCTGCCGGGTTAGCTCGAAGATCGCACGATAGGCCGCCTGCCTGTTCGTGCGAAAGATTTGAATCCCTTCCACGATTGCGGTCATATAATCCTCGACCACTTTGCGGTTCTTATCCCGAAATGCGCGGCTCACGGTATGCGGCACGCCGGCGTAGGGCATCTTGAAGTCGAGAAAGTTGGCAAGCTCGCGATAGCCGGCCTTTTCGAGCTCATATTCATTGGGCGGATTCACCGCGACACCGTCGATCAGGCCTTGTTTCATCGCCGCTGCGCGGCTCGGCACGCCGCCGGCGAGATAGACGATTTGCACATCCTTGTTCGGCGTCATGCCAATCTTTTCCAGATACAAGATCGTCGCGTACTCATCTAGGCCGGCCTGTCCCGCGCCGAGTCGTTTTCCCTTGAGCTGAGCCGGCGTCTGAATCGAGGCATTGACCATCATGCGCAAAGGCACGTAGCGGGTCTCTGTGGCAATCACGACGAAATCGAAGCCGCCCGTCGCGATCGCCCGCGACACCGCCGTGCCGCCGCCGTAGAGAACCTGGATATTGCCGTTCGCCAGCGCCGGCATATAGGTCGACGCGCCCTGCATCAGCACCATCTCGACGTCTAGACCGTAGCGCGCAAACAGTCCTTCGCGCTTGGCGATTACGCCGGGACAAAACGTCGCGGCGGGAGAGGCGTAGGCGACCACGAGCTTGGTCGTTTGCCCGTCGGCGCGGTTGACGCAACCAAACCCGATAAGACAGATCAGGCTCACAAAAATATTTTTCGCCATCGAGGATCACCTCATTCGAAAATGCAGCCGCGACAAATCGGTTTCAATCTCGACGCAACGTAGCCTGCCTGCGCTAAAAATGTCCAGTCCGCCGCGTTGCTTGGCGGCTCCGCCTTGAAACATTCGCACGTTGCGCTATTCAATTGTGAGAACCCTAGCTCTTCGCTCTTGCCGGGTAAGGAGAAAAGTCATGCAGGCCAATGTTACAGAAATCGCCCCCAACGTTTTTCGTATTTCCACCTTTCATCCGGAGTTCGGCATTCAATTCAATCAATTTCTCGTCGCCGACGAAGAGCCGTTTATCATGCATACGGGCATGAAAAAAATGTTTCCAACGACCCTCGAAGGCGTGTCGTCCATCCTCGATCCCGCGCAAGTTGCGCTGGATTGGCTTCAGCCACTTCGAATCCGACGAGTGCGGCGCGTTGAATGAATGGCTGAATGTCGCGCCCCGGGCGCAGGCGGTCTGCAGTTTCGTCGGCGCCGTCGTCATGGTCAACGACTTCGCCGATCGGCCCGCGCGCGCGCTGGCGGATAACGAGATCCTCCAAACCGGACGTTATCGCCTGCAATTTCTCGCCACGCCGCATGTGCCGCACTGCTGGGACGCGGGCTTATTTTTCGAAAGCGTCCAGCGCACCCTGTTCTGTTCCGATCTATTTTTTCAACCGGGAGATCCCGAACCTTTAACGGACTCGAGCACGCTCGGCCGCACAAGAGACGCAATCCTTGAAAATCTTTCCGGTCCGCTGGCCCACGATATGCCTTACACGGCGCAGACGGACGCCGCCTTGCAAAGACTCGCTCTTTTGCACCCGCAAACTCTTGCCGCCATGCACGGCTCCTCTTTCACAGGCGACGGTCAGAAAGAAATCGCCGACCTAGCCGCCCTGCTCAAAGCAACCATCGGCAAGGGCGTCGAGAGCTTGTGAATTTTGCGCAGCGACTCCGGCGATGACGATCCTCGTTGAAAATTATCGAGAAAGAGACTTGGAAACGGTGCAATCGGTCCTGGCCGACGCCTTCGTTGCCAGTCCGCTGCACATCGCCGCTTTCGGGGCCGAGCGCATGGATCAGAACCGATTGTTCTTTCGCATCGGTCTGCGCCACATGTTCAACGGCCATGCTCACGTCGCTTCGGTGAACGGTGCGATTCGCGGCTACGTCCATTTCAACGAATCGCCCTATTGCCTGCCCGCGCCGGAAGAGATCCCAAACACCATGGCAACTTTGCTGAAACCGCTCGGCGCGGCGAACCCAAAAGTGATCGCCTGGTTTGCCCGCTGGTGCCGTCTCGATCCCGATGAGCCGCATGTCCATCTGGGTCCCATCGGCGTCGCGCCCGAAAGCCAAGGCCAGGGCGTGGGCACGGCGCTGATGCATCGCTACGTCGAATATCTTCAGCAAGAAAAACTCCCGGGCTACCTCGAAACCGACAAAGCGGAGAACGTCAAGTTCTATGAAAAATTCGGCTTCGCGGTTCGGCGTGAAGAAGAACTCATCGGCACGCCGATCTGGTACATGTGGCGCGAAAGAGATCAGTAGCAAACCCTGCGACGGGAGCCCGTTGAAAAGTTTTCCCTTACTATTTTCTTGACGACTCGCAAGCGGATTTACTACTCTCCGACCAGCTCTTTATAAATTTTCCGGAACAAAATAGTTCCGGCTTGCTGCCGCTAGCGCCGAACAAGGAGAGTGATCGTGGCTAAAGCGAACAAAATAAGCCGGCGTAATTTTATCGAGGCGGTCGCCGCCCTCGGCGCCGTGGGACTTTCCGCCTGTGCGGCAAATTCACCGCAAAGCGCACGACTATCGACATCGGAGCGTGGTTCAGGAAAGCTGCCGTCACGCGGCGAGTTCGTCGTGCGCAACGCCTACGTGGTGACGATGGACAACAAGTTGGGCGATATTCCCAACGGCGACGTTCACGTCCGTAACGGCGCCTTAGTCGCCGTCGGCCCAAAGCTCAATGCGCCCGGCGCCGAAGAAATCGACGGCCGCAATCGGCTTGCTTTACCGGGTTTCGTCGACACCCACTTTCATCTTTGGGGTAGTTTCGCTCGCGGCATCGTCGCCGACGGTGATTTCGATTATTTCCCGGTGATGAGCCGGCTCGGCCCTGTCATGACGCCGGAAGACGCATACAACAGCGCCAAGTTAGGCATCACCGAGGCGATCAACTCCGGCCTGACGACGATTCATGACTGGTCGCACAACATCATTTCCGGCGCTTACGCCGACGCCGACCTGCGCGCGCTGCGCGATTGCGGCATTCGCGCGCGATTTTCCTACGGTTTCAGCCGCAATCTGCAGCAAAAGCCCGAGCAAACCACTGATTTCGATGACATCGCGCGCGTGAAGCGCGAATGGTTCGGCGCATCGAATGATGGTCTGCTCACCATGGGCTTCGCGTCGCGCGGTCCCGGCGACACGCCGCCGTCGACCTATCGCAAAGAGTGGGAGAGTGCGCGAGCTTTGGGATTGCCGATCACCCAACACGCCGGTCGTTCCATCGCCGAGATCAAAAAATTCCACCGCATCGAAATCTTATATAAAGACAAGCTGCTCGGTCCGGATGTGCAGCTCATTCACACCTACAATGCCTCGCCGGAAGAACGTGGCATGATGGCCGAAACTCAAACTCACAACAGCATAGCGCCGTTCACCGCTTCGCGCCTGGCCTCGGGTCTCCCCTATCTCGGCGACCTTCTCAAGCGTGGCGTGCAATGCAGCTTGTCCGTCGACACGACCACGGTCGGCGGCAACGCCGACATGTTCAGCATCATGCGCCTCATGCTCCAGCTCAATCATTTGCGCTCCATGGACGTGATGGAAGTACAGCCGCGGCGAATTTTGGAATTGGCCACCATCGACGGGGCCAGAGACTTGGGCATTGCCGACCGCGTCGGCTCACTCACGCCCGGCAAACGCGCCGATTTGATCCTAGTCCGAACCAATGACCTTAACGTCGCGCCGTTTTTCAATCCTGCGCTGCTCCTCGTCCAGCAAGCGCAACCGTACAACGTCGATACGGTGATCATCGACGGCCGAATCCTCAAGCACAAAGGCGAACTCACCGCGCTCGACGCCGAAGAAGTCATAACCAAAGCCACCGAATCATTTGTTGCCGCGAGCAAACGCGCCGGCGGGCCTCTTTTGGCACCGGCATCGGGTTCGCAATAAATCGAAGCATGAGTTATGAAGCGAAATTGACTTTCGACATGGTTACGTCATTGCATGTCGATCCGAGAAGTATCGTTTCAGGAGTGCTTCTATGAATGCGCTTGGCCAATACTGGCATCCCATTTTATGGTCTAGAGAAGTCACCGATAAACCCGTCGCGGTCAAGCTGCTCGATCAGCCCTTGGTGATCTGGCGCGCTAATGGCAGTTTGTCGGCCTTCTACGATCTCTGCATTCACCGCGGCGCGGCGCTTTCACTCGGTTGGGTGAACGGCGATCAATTGGTGTGCGGATATCATGGTTGGAACTACGCCGCAGACGGCCGTTGCACGCGCATACCGTCGCTGCCGCCGGATCGCGAGATACCCGCCAAGGCGCGCGCAAAAGCGTATCGCGTGCAAGAGCGCTACGGTTTGGTTTGGGTCTGTCTCGACGAGCCGCGCCAGGAGATTCCGGAATTTCCGCCTGAGTTCGGCGATCCGAGCTTTAACTGGGAACCCTACACGTCGGAAGGCCAGTGGCGTGCCAACGCCGCGCGCATGATCGAAAACCTCGCCGACTTTTCCCACTTTCCGTGGGTTCACGCCGGCATCCTCGGCGATCCCGATCGAGCCGAGTCGCCGGTGATCGCACTCATCGAGACCAAGGGCGGTTTCCAGTATGAGATCGATACGCCGGTCAACAAATTCCGCCCGAATAGCGCCGCTAAACAGTTGTACACGGTCATCCTGCCGTTCATGGTGACGATCCAACGCCGCCAACCCGACAGCGTCGAGCGCCATACCAATATTTATCTTTGCACCCCGGTGTCGAATCACGAGACCAAATTTTATCGCCTCGCCGGGCGCAACTATCGCGACGTGAAAACCGACGAACAACTGAACGCGCAGCATCGGCGCATCTTCGAGCAAGATAAAAGAATCGTCGAATCGCAGCGCCCGGAAGAGCTGCCGCTCGATCTCGCCGAGGAGCTGCACTTGCGCGGCCCGGATACTCCCGCTCTGGAGTATCGCCGGCGGCTCAAACAGCTTGGTGTGGAATGGTGACCCAGCGCGGCACTGCCGCAACTAAAAAACAACAGGATTCACCACGAAGGTACGAAGGACACGAAGGTAAAAATTATTATGCCTGAATTCCTTCGTGACCTTCGTGGTGAGGTCAAATTTCTTCAACGCCGCGGAGAAGCTCATGCCTGAACATTACGACGTTATTGTCGCCGGCGGCGGTTCGGCGGGTTGCGTAATCGCATCACGCCTTGCCGAAGACCCGAAGCGGAAAGTCTTGCTGCTCGAAGCGGGTCCCGATCCGCAGCCGATTCCCGAAACGGTCGCCGATGCCGAGAAAGCCACCAACGTGTTGCTGGAGAGTCCCTATATCGTCATGTATCCGACCAAGCGCAATTACGACTCCAGCGAATTTTACTCCCTCGCCGGGCGTATCATGGGCGGCGGCTCGTCGGTCAATATGATGTCGATTCCGCGGCCGATAAAAGCCGACATGGACACTTGGTCGGCTCAAGGCAATCCCGATTGGTCATGGGAAAAAATCCTGCCGGTGTTGAAGCGCATCGAAGCCGATCAGGATTTTCCCCACAGTCCAATTCACGGCGATCACGGCCCGATCTATGTGAAGCGCAAACATGTCTTCGATGCACAGCTCAGCGCACCGGAACAGGCGTTGTTAAAAGCCGTAACCCTATTGGGATTGCCGCGCTTCGACGATCAAAACGAGCCGAATCCCTACGGCATCGCGCCGACGGCGCGCAATATCAAAGACGGCAAACGGCAATCTTCGGCTATTGCCTATCTCGGTCCGGCGCGAGCGCGACGAAATCTAGCGATCATCGGCGACGCGCAGGTCACTTCGCTGATTCTCAGCGGTAAAACCGTCTCCGGCGTGCGTTATCGAATTGCTGGCAATGAGCACACAGCCACTGCGGACAAAGTCGTACTCAGCGCGGGCGTGTATCACTCGCCGCAAATTCTCATGCTCTCGGGCATCGGTCCGCGCGATGAGTTGGAACGTCATGGCATTTCGGTCGTCCATCGACTTGACGGCGTCGGCGAAAATTACCAAGACCATCCCGTGGTGACGATGACGCTGAAAGCGAAAACCAACGGCCTCGAGTCGCAAGCTCGCGGCCGCTCAACGTTGAAGCTCTACTTCAAGAGCGATCCGGCGCGCGAGTATATCGATTTTCACATCATCCTGCGCGACATCACCACGGTTTCCGGGATCGGCGACATGATCGGTTTCTCCTGTCACTTGCTGGAGCAGACCAATCGCGGCCGCTTGACGCTGCAAAGTTCCGATCCGACGGATTTGCCGATTATCGATCCGCGCATGTTGGAGCACCCCAAAGACATTCAAGCGATGGTTTCGGCGATGAAATTCGTCCAGCGGCTCGCCGCCACCGAACCGATGGATAGATTCTGCGGCGAGTTATTTTCGCCGAGTCCGGATGAAGACTGGACCAAGTTCGCCCGCTCCGCTTACACCAGCTATTTTCACGGCGTCGGCACCTGCAAGATGGGACCCGCGTCCGACCCCATGGCCGTTGTCGATCAACACCTCCGCGTACACGGCATGGAGAATCTCTGGATCGGCGACGCCTCGATCATGCCGACGGTCGCCCACGCTAATACCAATCTCACCAGCATGATGATCGGCGAGCGCGCCGCCGACTTCATCAAAGAATATTCCTAATCAAGCGCGCTCGTGAAAAGAGAAATCATCATCTGCAGCTTTTGGCTGCTGCTCTCGTGCTACTTATCCGTCGAATCCTATCGGCTCGGTCTAAGCACGGCCAATCGGCCCGGGCCGGGGTTTTTCCCTTTCATCGCCGCCATCGCCATAGGGCTGATCGCCGCTTTTCGCTTGGTAAATAGTATTCGAAAGAATTCGCCGGATGATAATTCTGAGCTAGCCATCGCCGGCGAAGCGAAACTCGTCCTTTACGTCATTGCCGGCATGATGGCGTACGCGTTTTTGCTCGACCTTCTCGGATTTCTTTTCTGCACGTTCCTGCTTGTCGCTTTCTATTTAAAAGTCATCGCTGCGCGCCGCTGGCCCGCGACTCTGAGTTTCGCAGCGGCGGTAGCGCTAGCGTCCCATTTCTTTTTTGACGTGCTGCTAAAGGCTGAAATGCCGAGAGGCTTGCTGAGCTGGCTCATTTGACACGCGCGACCGATGGACACGCTGCATTCGTTAGCTCAGGGTATTCTCACCGCTGCTTCGCCGCTCAACCTATTATACGGTTTTGCCGGCGTCCTGTTGGGCACTTTGGTCGGTGTGCTTCCCGGTCTCGGCCCGGCGGGCGCCATCGCGTTACTCTTGCCGCTGGCTTTGCACGCGCCGCCTCTGGCCTATTTGATTATGTTGTTCGGCATTACCTATGGCGCCCAGTACGGTGGCTCGACGACGTCGATTCTAGTCAATATTCCGGGCGAAGCTTCTTCGGTCATCACCTGTCTCGACGGCTACGCGATGGCGCGCCAGGGTCGCGCGGGTCCGGCGCTGGGCATCGCCGCCTTCGGCTCCTTTATCGGCGGCATGGTTGCGCTCCTTGGCGTGGCATTCTTGGCGCCGGCGTTGGCGGAATTGGGGCTTCGCTTTGGCCCGCCGGAATATGCCGCCCTGCTCCTGTTCGGTTTGACCGCCCTCGTTTATCTGGCGCACGGCCCGATGGACAAAGCGCTGCTGATGGCGCTCTTCGGCAGTCTTCTCGCCAGCGTCGGCCTCGATCCCGTCACCGGCCAACCGCGCTTCACCTTCGATATTTTGGTGCTGCGCGACGGCGTTGGCTTGACTCCGGTCGTGATCGGTCTCTTTGGAGTTTCCGAGGTCTTGGTCAATCTGCAGGCGCACGCGGGAGAAATCTTTCAAAAAAAGATCAAGGGGCTACTGCCGACGCTGCAAGACTGGAAGGATTCCGCGATGCCCATCACTCGCGGAACCGTTCTGGGTTTTTTGGTCGGCGCGATTCCCGGTTTGAACGTCGTCATCGCCACGTTTGCCGCCTATGCGGTCGAAAAAAAGATTTCCAAGCATCCGGAAAAATTCGGCCGCGGCGCCATCGAAGGCGTGGCCGCGCCCGAGACGGCAAATAATGCGGCGAGCTGCAGCGGCTGGATCCCGCTGCTGAGCCTGGGCTTGCCAACCGGCTCGGTGACATCGCTGATCTTTGGCGCGCTGATGATCCACGGCTTGGCGCCCGGACCGTTGTTTATCAAAAATTCGCCGGATATTTTCTGGGGCCTGCTCGGCAGCATGGCGATCGGCAATGCCATGCTTTTGATCCTCAACCTGCCGTTGATCGGCCTGTGGATCAGAGTGCTGCAAGTCCCCTACTATTTCCTTTTCCCATTGATTATTCTGTTCAGCATCATCGGCGCCTACACCGCCGCCGGCAACACCGGCGACGTCGTGATCGTGATTATCTTCGGCGTCGTCGGCTACCTGATGAAAAAATTTGCCTATGAGCCCGCGCCGATGGTACTGGGATTGGTCATCGGTCCGCTGTTGGAGACGGCGATTCGGCGCTCGTTGATCATGTCCAAGGGACACGTTGCGATTTTTTTCCAAAGACCGATCGCGGCGTTCTTCATGGGCGCGGCGTTGCTCATGTTGTTAAGCCCGCTGCTGACGCGGCGACGCATCGGCCATGAAATCATCGAGAAATTGGAAGAGCAGTGACTGCAAATGATTTAGAAACTGAAGAACACTCGGCTCTAATCTGAGGGTTCTGAATTAGTCGACTGGAAGTCGACTCTTGTTCCTGTCATTCCGGCTGAAGCCGGAATCCAGGCGGATTTAGCTTAAACTGAAAACGGCCTGGATGCCGGTTTTCACCGGCATGACGAATTTTCAGTTCGGCTGAGGACTAGGGATTTCAACCATCCCCGAAAGGGACATTAATTCCACAAGTGCTCCGGAGGTTTCATGAAACTGAAGTTCATGATCGTCGCTTTGGCCGTGTTAGGATTGAGTCCGGCCCTCTACGGCCAGAATTTTCCCACTAAGCCGATCGAGCTCGTCGTGTCGTCGAGCCCGGGCGGCGGCATCGATCTCATATTTCGCCTCCTCGCCGAGGAGTTGGCGAAGACTTTAAAGGTGCAGGTGAATGTGGTCAATCAACCCGCCGGCGCCGGCGCGATCGCCGCCGAAAAGGTCGCGGGCGCGCGCAAGGACGGCTACACGCTGTTAGGCTCATTGCTCGGCCAAGTGGCGACGATGAGCGTGGCCAATCCGAAGGCCCCGGCGAATTTGGTCCGTGATTTTCAGCCAATCGCGATTTTGCACGGCTATGCAGCCGTGATCATGCTCGGTCGCGCCGACGCCGAGTTCAAAAACTTGAAAGACGTCGTTTCTCAAGCGCAGAAAAAACCCGGCGATCTGATCGTCGCCGTGGGTCCGGTGGGGACAAGCCTGACGTTGGAAGTGGAGCTGTTGAAGCGCGCGGCGAAGATCGATATCACCTCGCTTCCCTTCGCCGGCTCGGCGCAGGCGATGACGAATCTGTTGGGAGGGCATGTGAATTTCGCCATGGCATCGGATGTCGCCGCGCAGCCGCATATCAAAGCCGGCAAGCTCATCGGCCTCGCCGTCGACGTGGAATCGGCGGTGCTACCCGACGTGCCGACCTTCGCCAAGCAGGGATATCCCCAAGTGAATCTGCTCGCCAGCGTCGCCTTTTTAGCGCCGAAAGGATTGCCTGAAGCGGCTGCAAAAACGCTGACGGACGCAATCAGAAAAACCGTGGAAGAACCAAAGCTCAAGGAAAACTTGAAAGTCCCGCGGCTACAATGTCGATCTGCGCACTTCCGCCGCAGATCTAAACAAATTGATTAAAGAAGAAATCGACAAATATTCCCGCTTCACGCCCGAAGATCTCGGCTGGAAGACACAATAGTTGTCGAGGATCCGACCGAATTGCAGCGCCAGTCCATGTAGTTATTTGCCGCCGAATACCTTGGCTAGGAAACCTTCTTTTTCCAGCTCGGCGACGAAGCGATTGACGAGATAATCCTTGGCTTGCATATCTTTCGCTTCCGGCCTGTTCCGCTTCAAGATCTGCGCGGTAAATTCCAAGCCTTCAGCCGTGGCGTAAGGCTTTGTTGAAAAAGTATTGCCGTAGTAGCGATAAGTCTCTTCGATCTGGTCCTTGTTTTTCTCGGGATCCAAGCGCAGATATTTCGCCACGTAGGTCGTCACCGCCGATTTTTTCGCGGGATCTTTCCATGCCGCGAGGCCCTCGATAAGCGCGCGCAGCGTCCGCAAAACCGCGTCCGGATTGCGATCGAGATAATCTTTGATTGCGACGATCTGCTGATGCGAGTATGCGACGCCGGACTGGGAAAGATCGATCACTTCGTTGTAGCCCATTTTACGCCCGGCCAGATTGAGCGGCGGACTGACGATGGCGGCATCGACCGCGCCGGCGCGCAGCGCGGCAAAGCGCTCGCTCTGGCCGCCGCCTTGAAGAATGATCACATCCTTGTCCGGTTTGAGATCGTATTTCTCCACCGCCACCCGCACGGCCGTGTCCGATGAGGAACCATATCGGCTGATCACGATTTTCTTGCCGCGCAGATCGGCGGGCACGCGAATCTCCGGCTTGGATAAGATACTGAACGGGAAAGTGTTGATCATGCCGGCGACGAAATAAATATTCGCGCCGCGCAGATTGGCCTGCAATCCCGCCGTGCCGTCGGCGCTGGCGAATTGAATATCGCCGGCGAGCAACGCCTGGAGCCCCACAGTTCCTCCCGGGAAGGAAATCAACTCGATATTAATGCCGTGTTTTTGAAATAGTCCCAACTGCTTCGTCACGTAGTAATGGCTGTTGGTTCCCGCCGGCGCTTCGATGCCGATGCGCACCGTCGGCAGACTCTTTTGCGCCCACGCTGCCCCCGACGACAAGATGGCGACGAACATGCAAACCATCATTAAACCAATCATTGAGCCTCCCCTGTCTTGCGCGGTTGTAGCGGCAATCCGGCGAAACTGTCAAGCCGACGGCATCGGAGCTACTCACTTTGCGGTTTTTGTGCTATCGGCTACAGAAAA
The DNA here is from genome assembly GCA_963755715.1 of uncultured delta proteobacterium. GTDB lineage: Bacteria > Desulfobacterota > Binatia > UBA9968 > UBA9968 > DP-20. The sequence goes on along the minus strand of CAVWLW010000024.1, from coordinate 126,564 downwards.
TAAATCCGATTCCGCATCCAGATATCCAAACGCGACGAAAGGAAAAATACATGCCGCTTCACGTAAAACGCGAAGATGTTCCAGAGCGAAAAGGCGTCCGCACCGGCGCTGAAGGCGAAGGTTCGATGGTGTCGGTTAAAGGTTATGGCAACGAATGCAGTCTGATGATCGCGTCGCGGGCGCCGGGATATCACACGACGCCGCACATTCATGAATCCGAGCAGCTCAACTACATTCAGGAAGGCGAAATTTGGTTCTTTGTCGAGGAACAAGGTTTTCACTGCAAGAAGGGCGACTTCCAAAGAATCCCGGGAAACAAAGTGCACTGGGCCTGGAACCGATCCGACAAGGATGCCGTCGTCATCGAAGCCCACGCCCCAGGCCTGGTCGGTTTGAAGGCCGCCAATGGCGCCGTGGCTTTGTTCGACACCAGCGAAACGCCGCAAATCCGCAAGCCCGGAATCAATGAATTCGTTTCCTTCGATGCCGCAGCGGTTGAGAGCAAATATTTCCGGAAATCCTGATCCGATGAATTTGAAGCTGGCTCGCCGGGCGCTTTCATTCTTCCTATGGGTGATCGTGGCGCTGTCACCAACCCGATCTTTTGCTCAGGAACTTTTGCGCGTTCCATATGGCGTGACGACTTCGCTTCAGCACCTGCCCATCCTGGTCGGCAAGGACAGTGGTCTATTCGCGAAATACGGCCTCAACGTCGAACCTGTTCACATCCGCGGCGGCGCGCTGATCACGACGATGATCATGAGCGGCACGGTGCAATTCTCCGGCGCCGGAGCGGAATCGGTGGTCTCGGCGCGCATCGAGGGCGGCGACGTCGCGCTGATCGCCTGTCCCGCCGACACCGACGTAGTTTATTTCGTCGCCCGGCCTGAGTTCAAAAACCCGGCAAGCCTCAAAGGCAAAAGCAGCGCCGTTACCAGGCTCGGCTCGACGACGCATTTTTATTTGCGCGCCGCCTTGCGATCTCTCGGATTGGATCCGGAAAAAGATATGACGATTCTTCAACTGGGAGGCGGCGGTGAGATTGTAACGGCGATGCGCAGCGGCAGAGTGGCGGCAGCCGCACTCCCCTATCGCAATACTTTCAGCCTGATCCAGATGGGTTGGCCGCTCTTGGTCGATCTGTCGACGCCGAATTTTATTTATCCCTCGTCCTGCGTCGCTACCAGCCGGGCGTTTATCAAGAGCAATCCCTCAGCGGTCGAGCGCTTTCTCAAGGCTTACATCGAAGCCGCTCGCCTGATCAAAAAAGACAGCGCTTTCGTCGAGCAGGTGATCAAGAAATGGCATCGCGAGACTGACTCCGCTTTCATCAAAAAAACTGTCGAAGTCTACGCGAAAATTTTCAAGCCCATCCCTTACGTTTCCGATCAGGGATTGGAGATCGTCCTGAAAGAGCTTTCCGCCCGGCGTCCCGTGCCCAAAGAATTCTTCGGCAGGCCGGAGCTCTTTCGCGATCATGGTCCGTTGGAAAAACTCGTCAAAGAAGGTTGGATCGAGCGCGCCGGGCAATGATCGGAGCCGCACACTCGAGCCTTAAAGTTTTATCCCTGCACTAGCTAACGGATGGACAATAGGCAACACACCATCCACTCATTTAAAACTTTATAAATCCCATGAAACCACCTGTTACTCCTTGGCAAGTTCTCAAGCAAAGAGACTTCGGTCTGTTCTGGTTGAGTCTTTTGTTCTCCGCCGTCGGCACCCAGATATCCACCGTTGCCATCGCCTGGCAGGTCTATGAAATCACCAACTCGCCTTTTCAATTGGGTCTCACCGGCCTGTTTCGCGCGCTGCCGGTAATGATTCTGTCATTGCCCGGCGGAGTGCTCGCCGACCGCATGGATCGGCGCAAGCTGCTGATCATCACGCAAAGTTTAGCCGCGCTCTTGTCGCTCACGCTCGGGCTATTGAGTTCGGCGGGCCAGATCCGCGTGTGGCATATATACACCGTCACATTTCTGTCCGGCGCGGTCGGGAATCTTCGACGCGCCGGCGCGCACCGCGATGATCCCGGCGTTGGTGTCGGCTGAACAACTCGCCTCGGCTTATGCGCTCAATATTACTTGGCGGCAAATCGCCACGCTCGGCGGCCCATTCATCGGCGGGCTCGTGATCAGCGCGTTGGGCATCAGTCCGGCTTATTACATCGACGCCGTGAGTTTTTTCGCCGTGATTATTTGTCTCGCGTTCATGCGCCGGCAAGTAAAGCCGAGCCGAGAGAAAAAAGAATCGCCGCTGGAAAGCGTGCGCGCTGGTTTTAATTTCATTCGCGAAAACTCGGTGATCTTGGGTTTGATGAGCATGGATACCTGCGTGCAATTTTTCGGTGCGTATCGCTCCATGATGCCTGCTTTTGCGCGCGACATTCTCGGCACTGGACCCGCTGGTCTCGGCGCGCTTTTAGGTGTGCCCGCCCTTGGCGCCCTGGCGGGTTCCGGAATTGTTCTCGCCGCCGGCAACCCAAGACGCAAGGGCCAACTTATTATCGGCGTAACCCTGCTCTATACGATCGGTTTGATTTGCTTTGCGCTGTCACGTTCTCTGACGCTGTCGCTCCTCATCGTTTTTTGCCTCGGACTTGTCGATGCCATCGGCGAGACCTTGCGCGATACGTTGGTACAGCTGACGACCCCCGATCAGATGCGCGGCCGGGTAAAAAGCTTCGATCAAGTTTTCATGTCGGCGGGCACGTACATGGGACATGCGCAGATGGGAGCCGCGGCAAGCTTTATCGGCGTGCCCGGCGCGCTAATCCTCGGCGGCTGCGTCGGCTCGGCGGCGGTGCTAATGGTAGCGAAATTTGCCCGCAGTCTGAGAACCTTGGATGTGTGAGCAGGGCGTAACGGAGAAGTCGACCAGTCGCAGCATAATGCGCAGGCGATTTGGTTTTTTTTCGTCCGGTGCCAACGAGATACGCTCTGCTCTCGACAATGACCTGGAATTTGCCGCCGACAGTCTAGGGGAATAAGCCCGGATTTCTTTAGGCCCGGTGAAGCAACAGGTCGCTGCAAGCGATAGCGGTAGGAAACAAGGGAAACGCCTTTTCTGTGGCGTCTCTGAAGTTCGTTCAAAAAATTTTATCGTTCGCGGCAGATGAAGTCGAACGCAAATCCCCCTGTATCCCCCTTTTTCAAAGGGGGAATTGTCTCCATGCGGTTCTCACCCCTCTTTAACAAAGAGGGGAAGGGGAGATTTTTCGAGGGAATGACGTGGACTAATGCAGTGAACTTCCAGGACAGCACACTAGTCAGGCGGGTTTTTCCCTGTTGCCCCGGTAACGCCAGCGCAGCAGCCGTCGCTCTATCGCTTCCGCGCAGAAAAAAAGAATCAGAACAAACGCCATGATCAAAAAGATGAGCCCCATGGTCAGCGCCGCATTGTAGGTGCTCTGCGCGAACTGAAGCAGATAGCCCAGTCCCCTGGTCGCGGCAACAAACTCGCCGACGCAAGCGCCCGTAAAAGCGAAACCCACCGCAACCTTGAGGCTGCCGAGCACCCACGCCGTCACGGACGGAACATAGACTTCACGTAACAGAACCAGGCGACCGCCGCCGAGGGTGCGCACGCGATCGACAAAAAGCTGGTTCACGTCCTTGATGCCGTTGTACACGGCAAAAAAAATCAGCACTGCCACCAGCACGACCGCAAGCGCGATCTTCGAAGATATTTCGATGCCGAGCCAGATGACGAAGAGCGGCGCCAGGATCACCCGAGGAATCGCGTTCAGCAGCATCATGATCGGCTCGAGCACGTCGGCGACCAACGGGACCAGCGCGGCGGCAAAGCCGAGGAAAATCCCGAGCGCGAGCCCAATCACGAGCCCGGCGAGTGCAGCAACGAAAGTGGCTTCCAAATGGTTGTAGATCGTCCCCTCGATGAACAGTGAAAAGACAACCCGCAAAATCTCGCTCGGCGCGGGCGCATAAAACGGATTGATGACGCCGATACGCGACAACACCTCCCACGCGGACGCCAGCAAAACCATCGCGACCACGCGGCGCACGGCAACATTTTCCAAATAGCGGTTCATCGCTGTGCCTCAAACTCGGCGCCATTCATCGCGCTCGACATATCGTTCCATAGCCGTTCGAGCAGCGGCGCAAAATTTGGGTGTTTGCGACTGGCAAAAATATCCCGCGGACGGGGAATCGACACATTGTAAGAATTCACCACGCGCGCCTTCGGCCCCTGCGACAGCAAATAAACGGTATCGGAAACGGTCAATGCTTCTTCCAAGTCGTGCGTGACCAGGAGCACGCTCAGGTGCTCTCGTTCCACCCAATTCAACAGTTCCTGGGTGATGCGCGTGCGCACGATCGCATCGAGCGACGCGAAGGGTTCATCCATGAGCAAGAGTTTCGGTTTCAAGGCAAGAATCTGCGCGATCGCAACGCGCTTTCTTTGCCCACCGGAAAGTTCATGCGGAAAACGCGCGCCAAAACCTTCAAGCCCGAGGCGCGCCAACCAAGCGTCGGCCTCGGACTCCGCCGCCTTTGTTGGCAGCTTACGAATGCGCAGCCCGAGCGCGACATTTTCGCGCGCGGTGCGCCACGGTAAAAGCGCATCGTCCTGAAACAGGAATCCGAGTGAATCGCTGCTGCCGTTCAATTCGATGCCGCCCGATCTGGGCGTAAGTAATCCGCTGACCGCGCGCAGGATGCTAGTTTTGCCGGAGCCCGAGGGCCCGACGAGACTCACGAACTTGCCAGGGGCGACTTCGAGGTTGACTCCTTCGATGACGGGTTCTGCGCCATAACCCACTGCGAGATCGCGGACGCGCAGCACTTAACTTCCAACGATTGAAAGATCGAGTAAGGGCTTGTAGTCGATCGATGGCGCCAATAGACCCGCCGCTTTGTGCGCGTCTGCGACACGGCTCGTCGCGGCCAGATCAATTTTCACATTGTCGGGGTAGAGCGAGCGACGGTAACGTTCCAGGATCGTCGCCAGGCGTTCGCGGTTGCCGCCGGTGATCAATTCCTTGGGCAAAGCCGCAACCGCATCTTTGACGGGAATCGTGCGCGTATCGCGCAAGCCTCTTGGCGAGCGCGCGCGCGAGCCGAGCCATCTCGTCCCGGCGCCGCTCGCGCTCTTCGACGCGCACCGCCACGCCCATAAATTCGTAGGCCCCGCCGAGGTAGCGGTTTGCCTGTTCGATGTCCATCGCGTTGGCGATCACGCCGCCGCCCGCGTCGGTAATCAGCGTCAGCGCCGGCTCTTGCACCATGCCGGCGTCGACCTGACCAAGGCGCAGCGCGTCCAACAAATTGGTGCCGATGGTAGCGAAGCGCACTCGCTTGGGATCCGCTCCCGCGCGCGTCATTAGATAGGAGCACCAGTATATGGTCGGCATTGCCCAGCGCGGAGACACCGACGGTGCGGTTTTCCAGATCCTTCAGAGTGCGAATCTCTTTCGCCATCTTCGGCGCGCTGGCGAGAGCGAACAACGGCAATCTTCCGGTGGACGCAAAGCGGGCGATCTTCGCGCCGTGGGCGAAGGCTTGAAGCGCCACGTCGAAGGACGTCCCCGCGTAGTCCACAGAACCGCCGACCAGAGCCTGCATGGCGACGTTGCCGCCGCGCGTGTAAACCAGGCGGACGTCGAGACCTTCGTCGGCGAAATGGCCGCGCGCGCGAGTGACTTCGTAAGGAATGACGCAAAGCAGTTGGCCGCAGAACGCGAGCAGCACTTGGCGGCCCTGGCCGTAGGCATTTTTCTTGGAGACGAACAGGATGCCGCTCGCCAGACCGGCCAGCCGTTTTAAAGCAGTTCGTCTACCTATGATTTTTTGTCGCTCGCAATTTCGGGTTCGCCAGTAAAATCAGGCGTTATCTTTTCGCAACAATCCATAGCGCCCTCCCACTCTTCAGCTCAACCTCGTGCATCATCGAGGTTATTTTCATGTATACTACCGCCTCGCATCGCGCTAGGTAAAGTATCTCAATAACCTCAAAACGCAACCCGAAGCACCTTGCCACGCGACACAGCCGATTATAAACTTCGCATAGTTGCTCGATCAACCCGAGGCAGTTAATAGTGAGAAACACAAACTGGCATGAATGAGAAAGGTGAATCGATGAGCAACAATGCAAAGCTGGCCGCTAACTCTGTCTTCTTCTTTGCAATTGTCCCTACCGCCTGTTGCGGTTTCATTCTCCGGATGCTGCGCCGGCACAATATGCCGCACTTCGATGGCGTTGTGCCCGCGGGATGTTCTTCTGGCAGCAAGCCGCGACCCGCACTTTCGTTACGTCGGCAAAGGATCATGCGCTTTGTTCGATCGGCGTGCATACGCATCATATGGCAGATCCTGCACCATCTCATCAGAGCGAGTTCGGCGAGGCGCTGCAGGCGATGAGCGGCCTCGATTACGTGCGCGCCGAGGAAGTCGCCGGCTCTCCCGGTGATAACGCGATGAAGTCAAGTACGTAGTCTACGGACCGCTCGCTCAGTTTCCGCTCGATCCGGAAGTGGTTCTGCTGTTCGCTCACGCTCAGCAAGGACTGATCATCAGCGAGGCGGTGGCGCGGGTCGATAAGGGCGTGCCGCCGGCGATGGGACGGCCCGCCTGCGCGGTGATTCCGCAGGTGTTCAATCATGGCAACGCAGCGCATGAGTCTTGGCTGCTGCGGCGCGCGCGCCTATCTCGATGCGTTGTCCGACGACATCGCCATGTGGGCGTTTCCCGGAAATAAGCTCGAGGAATATTGTGCGGCGATCGACACCCTCGCGCGCGCTAATAAAACCCTCACGCTCTTTCACACGCGCCGGCGTGAAGATATCGAAGCGGGAAAGCAGCCGACCGTGCGCCAGTCGCTCGAACGGCTTTCGTCCTAAGGTCTAATCTGTTTAGCCATCTGGCGTGCACGCCAGCCTAACGCGGCGCCAACCGTATCGGCAAGCTATCTTCATTCAAAGCAAATATTGAACGTCGATCTTTTCCAGTAGCCGGAAACGCGGAAACAGATCAAGCGTCCGCTGTCTAGTATATTGATGATTGTCAAAGAACCTTTAGACTATTAGGAGATAACTCCAATTCGCGAGACAGCCTGCGCCGGCTATTTTGTCGCGCGGCGAACGTTTTATGTATATGGAAGATGAGTTTTATATTCTGGCAACCGACTCTTCAGCCGAGGAGCCGAAACGAGTCTTAAAAGACGGCGAGACGTTCGCGGTGTTCGACCTCCACGGCGATATCCAGCCGAATGGTCCATGTCAGGAGGGTCTGTATCATGAAGGGACGAGATTTCTTTCCCACCTGCTGTTCAAACTCGGCCACACGCGGCCGTTTCTGCTGAATTCGACCGTCCAAAAAGATAATTTGGTTTTCGTCGCCAATCTAACCAATCCCGATATTTACCAGGCCGGGCGGATTATTCTGCCGCGCGGCACGCTGCATATCACGCGCACTAAGATGCTCTGGCAAGGCGTCTGTTACGAAACGCTGAGCTTCGGCAACTATGGGTTGTCATCGATCGACGTTCAGTTCTCCGTCGAATACAGCGCCGATTTCGCCGACCTGTTCGAAGTGCGTGGCATGACACGCGAGCGCAGGGGCGTGCTGCAGGAAGCGACATTGGAACGATCACGGGTTCGGTTCGATTACACGGGATTGGACAACGTCGTGCGCCGCACCCAAATCGAGTGCTCGCCCCCACCCGATAGTTTGTCCGGTTACGGACTCATGTTTCGTTACCGCCTCGAGCCGAAGGAAGAAAGAGAATTTCATCTGACCTACTCGTGTCAGATCAGCGACGCTGCCGTCGTACAGGTGGATTATAGCCGCGCGCGCGCGGCGGCGCAGACAGCGCTTACCGAGCAGGAAACGCCCGAGTGCCGCATCTCCACATCCAACGAACAATTCAACGAATGGTTGGCGCGTTCGTCGTCGGATCTGCACATGATGTTTACGGCCACCCCGTTCGGCGTTTATCCTTACGCCGGGGTGCCCTGGTTTAGCACTGCGTTCGGCCGGGACGGGATCATTACGGCTCTCGAATATCTGTGGATCAACCCGGCGATCGCGCGCGGCGTGTTGAATTTTCTCGCCGCGCTGCAATCTCGGCAAACCGATGCCGAGCTCGACGCCGAGCCGGGCAAAATCATGCATGAAACGCGTCGGGGTGAGATGGCCGCCCTCGGAGAAATACCCTTCACGCTCTACTATGGGACGATTGATGCGACGCCGCTGTTTGTCATGCTCGCGGGCGCCTATTTCGCAAACACCATGATCTGGATTTTATCCGATCGATTTGGCCCAACATCGACTTGGCCCTCGACTGGATGGATCGATATGGCGACAAAGACGGTGACGGTTTTATCGAGTACGCCCGCCTCTCGGCGAAAGGGCTGATTCAACAAGGCTGGAAAGATTCCTGGGACTCGGTCTCGCACGAAGACGGCACTCTCGCCGCCGCGCCTATCGCTCTTTGCGAAGTTCAAGGCTACGCCTATGCCGCCAAATGCGCCGGCGCGGCGAATCGCTTTGGCGTTGGGACAAGTGGAGAAATCCCAAGCTCTTTTGATCCAAGCGGAAAAGCTCAAGAACAATTTTCACAAGCGATTCTGGAGTGAAGAGCTTTCGACCTATGTCTTAGCTCTCGACGGTCAGAAACGGCAATGCCGGATTAAAGCATCGAACGCCGGTCACTGCTTGTATACCGGCATCGTCGACAAAAGATACGCCCGCACCGTGGCGCACACACTGATGACCCCGGATTCATTTTCGGGCTGGGGCGTGCGCACTCTGGCGTCGTCGGAAGCTCGTTTCAATCCGATGGCTTATCATAATGGATCGGTCTGGCCCCACGACAATGCTTTAATTGCCGCGGGTCTGGCCCGATACGGCCTTAAAGATGACGCCAACAGGATCTTCTCAGGGTTGTTTCAAGCCAGTCTGTTCGTCGAATATCGCTTGCCGGAGCTTTTTTGCGGTTTCGAAAAACAAAACGGCGGTGGACCCGTGCCATACCCGGTCGCATGCGCGCCGCAAGCATGGTCAGCCGCCGCCGTCTTCTCGCTGCTGAGCGCGGCCCTTGGGCTGAAGATCGACGGCGCAGCGTCGCGACTGTCATTCGTTCGCCCAATTTTACCGGATTTCCTCGACGAGATCGAAATCAATAACTTAAAAGTCGGCGCCGGCACGGTCGATCTATTGATTCATCGCCGGGCGCAGTCGGCAACTATAGAAATCCTCGGGCGCAGCGGCGACGTCGAAGTGATCACCGAAAGCTAATGCGAAAGATTGGCGGCGGAACCGGCTGCTGCGAGCGGCGCTCCGTTGCCCTTCGCCGCTATCTCATCGCGGCGCGGCATGATCGCGCCATTTTGCCATGCCGGCGTCGAATGCGCTCGGACTCTGCCGTCGATCACGCGCTGATAAATTTTTACGTAGTCCTGCGCCATGCGGCGCACCGAAAAACGCTCCTCGAACACGCGTCGGCAACGCGCGCGATCGAAATGGCGGATTGCCTTCAACGCCTCGACCGCTTGCTCGACATCGTCGACAACATAGCCGCTGATCTGATCGTCGAGGACTTCGGGCACCGAACCGTGTCGAAAAGCCACGGTCGGCGTGCCGCAAGCCATGGCTTCGGTCATGACCAATCCAAACGGTTCCGGCCAATCGATCGGAAAAAGCAATGCGTAGGCATTTCTCAAAAACTCGCCTTTGCCGGCATCGTCGATCTCGCCGATAAATTCCACCAGTGGATGATCCAAAAGCGGGCGTATTTCTTTCTCCATGTAACAGCGGTCCACGGCATCGATTTTAGCCGCGATCTTCAGCGGCATATTGGCGCGTTTGGCGATCTCGATGGCCCGGTCTACCCGTTTTTCCGGAGAGATTCTCCCCAAAAATGCCAAGTACTTGCCTTGCTGTTTGCTGAATCTGTAAAGATTGAACGGCAAGCCGTGATACACGGTCCCATGCCAGTCGATCCATGCCAACGGCGTTCTCTGCGCATCGGAGATCGATACCACCGGCATATCGTCGAATTCGCTATAAAGCGGCACTAGGTCGGGCATGTCCAGCCGGCCATGCAAGGTGGTTACGTGGGCTATGTCCTGGCGGCGCAAAAACGGGTAGTGAAAATAATCGATGTGAAAATGGACGATATCGAACAAATGCGCCTGTTGAAAAATTTGCTCCAGCTGCAACACATGATAAGCGAGGTAATCGGCGCAATTTGAATTGAGGCGAAGCGATTGGGCACAGGGCGAAACCAATTTCGCTTTGGTCAACGAATCGCCGCTGGCGAAGAGCGTGACCTCGTGGCCTTGATCGACCAATTCTTCGGTTAAATAGGATACGACCCGCTCCGTGCCGCCGTAATAAAGCGGCGGTACGCGTTCGTAAAGTGGCGCAACCTGGGCAATTCTCATGGAACTCTCCGTTTCTAATTTTTTCCCGAAAACACGCAAAGCTGCGCATTCCTGCGTTTTGGGTCCCTTCCACGCAGTGATAGAGAAACGGATACGCTAGCGAAAACTCAAATAGGGCTGGCCGACCGGAACAAAATCAATCCGGAACCGCGGGGCAGATTCGCTTCGGGTTGAATGGCGGCACCTGTCGCTCTCGTCCGTGACGCTCCCTCGAAAACTCGCACATCCGCTCGCCACATGACCGCAGGACAAAACATGGAGCATCATTTTCTCGCGGTCTTGAGCGTAATCTCAACAGCATCCGTGTCAACTCGCTTTATCAGCAAGCAATATGCCACACGAAAAAACTGATTTTTTTGTCGTCAGTAATTTTTTTACTTACAAGAAAAACCCACAACCAATAATATTTGTCTGGGATTTCAATACAGCTCGAACGCGCGAACGCCTCCTGCGTCACGATGGTAAATCGCTACAATCTGAACAAGCCATCGCGCGACAAATTGCCACAACTAAGATTGTGGTGCGCGACCATAGTGTGGTAGAGCAGTTTCAAAACTAGATCCGGCGCAGCCTGCAGTGGAGGAACCCATGCCCCTCGCAAAAGTACGCGGTGTCAACATCAACTACAAAATACTCGGCGATCGCGGTCCTTGGGTGGCGCTGTCGCCCGGCGGCAGACGCGACATCAGCGGCATCGAGACACAAGCAAAAGAGCTGGCCGCTCTTGGCTACCGGGTTGTTATCTTCGATCGGCGCAACTGCGGCGCCTCCGATGTCGTCATCGACGGCAAGGAATCCGAATACGAAATCTGGGCAGACGATATTCATGAGCTGCTCTCACAGCTCGGCGCCCTGCCCGCTTTTGTCGGCGGCAGCTCATCGGGATGCCGGACTTCGCTCTTATTCGCCCTGCGCCATCCCGAGGCCGTGCGCGGTTTGCTCTTGTGGCGCGTGACCGGAGGGCGCTTCGCCTGCGAGCGCTTGGCGGAGGAATATTACGGCCAATATATTACGGCGGCGAAGGCGGGCGGCATGGCTGCGGTGTGTGCGATGGAGCATTGGCAAGAGCGCATCGCCGCGCGCCCGGAAAATCGCGATGCTCTGATGAAGCTCAAGCCGGAGCGCTTCATCGAGGTCATGTCGCATTGGCGCGAGTATTTCCTCAAAGGCGCGGATCTTCCGGTGATCGGCGCCACCGAGCAAGAGCTTAAATCCATTCAAGTGCCGGCGTGCATCGTGCCCGGCAATGACAACACCCACGGCCGCCAAACCGGCGAGAACCTCGGGCACCTGCTGCAAAAGAGCGAGGTGCATATTTTGTTTCCGAAGCACTACGACGAGCCGCTCAGCCCGCGGGAAGAGTGGGACGAAAAAGCCGGCGAGATGGCCGCGCTGTTCGGCGATTTCATCAAGCGCTGCGCGGCATAGAAACTCCGCGCGAGGCGCGCGCGAAGCAACTGCTTTTTTCAACCGTCGCCTGTTCTCGGCACGTCGCAACCCACACGCCGCTTGAGCTTCTCCAACCGCGTTGACAGCTGCAAGAGCGTGTACTAAGGCCAGAAGCAGTGAAGCCGTTCTCATGCGCTAGGAGGGAATCTCATGAGGCTCGAACCATCTCTTAGATTCGATCACTTCGCCTATCCCGTCGACGATCTTGTCAAAGCTGAAGACTTCTACACGCGCGTCTTGGAAATCCCGATCTATGAGCGGCGCGGTCTGCGCGTCCGTGACGTCCAAGCCGGCACGCTGCCGCGAACTTTTTTGAACGTCGCCGGCAGCCGGGTGGGTATTTTTCTCGGCCGCGAATCGTTGCCGGAACATGAACAACGCCACGGCTGCCCGTTGGTCGGCTTGGAGATCACCGCCGATGGCATGACGCGCATAGTTCGCCGCCTTCAAGAATCGAACTACCAGACCTTCGACGAGCCGCGGCCGCGCGTTGGATTGGGCCCCAAAAACATTTCACTCACGCTCCAAGATCCCTTCGGCAATCATCTTGAATTGCTGCAAAAGGATCGCGCCGGGTCGAATGGCGCTTCCGCTTATGTGGGGATCAGCCACCTCGAGCTGGAAGTGACCGACCTCGATCGATCCGTGGATTTCTATATGAACGTGTTCGGTCTAAAAGTGCTCGGCCAGGAGAACGACGCGCTGGGAAGAGCGACCGCGTGCCTGCAATTGGTCGGCGGCCAATGGCTCATGCTTCACAAGGTTGATGCGCTGCACCCGCGCAGCAGCGCCTTCTATCGTTTCGAGGGGCAACATTATGCGTTCATGACGCCGACAGAAGAAGCGCTTTCGGCCTTGCGCGAGTCGATCGCCCGGGCTGGCGGAAAAATCGACGCTTTGGAGCAAACCCAAGTGCGCAGCGCGACGGCGCACGGTTTATATTTTACCGACTACGACGGCAATCCGCTGCAATTACAGGTCGAAGGTTCGGAATAGCGTACGGCCGAGTATTGCAGGTTGTACGCTGACGGCGAATTCGAAATTCGTCCCCCACGAGCACCGGCGAAACTCAAGGAGCTTAGCATGTCCGTTGTGAATCTCGTCAGCGTGTTGTTTGTCGCGGCGCTGACCAACGCGCTCTTTTTGCATCCATCTCATGCGGCTGGAGCGCCTGCGCCAGCCGTCAAGAGCGCAAACCAACGACAAGCTCGCCGCGCTGATCAAAGCGGCGCAGGCCGAAGGCATGCTGAATCTCGTCTGGGGAGAAAACACCTTCAGAGGCCTGCCCGGTGTGCGCGAACTCGTGTCGGGCATGAACAAGCAGTTCGGCACGAGCATCATAGCCAATTGGACGCCGGGGCCGAGCCAGCCGCAGATGGCCGCTCGAATCGCGCAGGAGTTCGCCGCCGGCGTGCCGGCCACTTCAGACGTTTACATCGGCGGCTCGGAAACCTATATCGCGACCTTGGCCACACCGCTCATGGTGCTCGATCAAGTGGACTGGTCCTCATATTTTTCGCACATCGATCCCGCCGCGGCTTCGCTCAAAGGCGCGGCCCTCGAAATCAGCGGGCGCTTTCCGGGGATCGTTTACAATACGAAATTGATTTCGCCCACCGACGCGCCCAAGAGTCTCAAGGATCTTTTGAATCCCAAGTTGAAAGGCAAAGTGTCCACCCAGCCGTACATTTCGTACTTCGATATCCTCTCGGGCCCGAAGCAATGGGGCCCGGAGCCCACCGCCGATTATGTCCGGAAACTCTCCGGTCAGATCTCCGGCTTGATGCGCTGCGGCGAATACGAGCGCGTCGTGAGCGGCGAATTTCCGATTCATGTATTGGCCTGCGGCGAGGGCGGCGTCCTGCCGTTCACCGAAAAAGGCGCGCCGCTTAAATACGTGATACCGAGCGACGCCGCGATGGTGACGCATCGCTATTGCGCGGTGCCAAAGAACGGGCGGAGCAAAGCCGCCGCTAAACTATTCTGCGCATTTCTGATGACGAAGTCCGGCCAAGAGTTTCAGTGGAACGTCGACCGTCAAGACAGCGAGAAGGTTCCCGGCACCCGCTACTATAAAATTTTGCAGAATCTTCGTGCCGCCGGCGTCAAGCCCCTCGACGTATCGGTCGACTATGTGATGAGCTTTCCGGTTTTGAAATACGCCAAGGAACTCGAAAACATCATCAAGGTCGTCGAGAAATAGGCTCCGCGTGCGCGCATCTCCCGACGCTGTTCACGATCGCTGCGATGGATAGCCGCGTTTCCAGCCCTGCGCTCTGCTTCGCGGCAATGGTAGGAACGATCGTCGGGCTGATGCTCATGGTCGTCTTCTATCTGAGTTTCTATGAAGGCCTGCCCGGCATCCCGGGCGGGTTTCTGACGACCGCTCACTACACGGAGTTGCTCAAAGACCGGCTCGCCTACCGGGTCCTGATCAATACGCTGATCTATACTGGAATCGCGGTATTCATTTCGCTGCTGTTTGGTGTGCTGATCGCCTGGCTCGTGGAACGCACGGATATTCGCGGACGAAATCTTATTTACACCGGCATGACGCTCGGTTTGCTGATTCCTACTTTTTTCCCGTCCATGGGCTGGTTGTTTTTGCTTCATCCGCGCATTGGCTTTCTCAATATCTATCTAAAACAGTTCGTGGCCGAGGACTTGAAAATCAATATTGCCACTCCCGTCGGGATGGGCTGGGTCGAGGGCATCACATTAGCGCCGGTCGTTTTCATCATGGTCGCGGCCAATCTGCGCATGGCGGACACGACTCTCGAAGAAGCGGCCAAAGCCGCCGGCGCCAACGGCTGGCAGTTGTTTAAAAGTATAATTCTGCCGCTCTCGACGCCGGCCACTTTGGCGGCGGCGTTTTACGTCGCCGCCATCGCCGTCGCTTCCTTCGACGTGCCCGCGATCATCGGCCTGTCCAATCGCGTGTACACCCTCGGCACATTCATCTACGAGGACTTGGTGCCGCACCAGGGATTTCCGCAATATGGCCGGCCTGCCGCCGTGAGCACCTTGCTCATTTTGATCGGCAGCTTGCTGTCCGTGTGGTATCTGCGCGAGATCGCCCAGGCGAGCCGCTATCAATTGGTCAAAGGCAAAGACTACCGGCCGCTACGCTACCCGTTGGGCAAATGGAATCGTTGGGCCGGTCTATTCGTGATTTTGTATTTCACCGTACAGATGTTCGTCCCTGTCGGTCTTTTGCTCTGGGTCGCCTTTCAACCCTTCGTACAACCGCCGTCCGTCGAAGCGCTTACACAATTGAGCGTTGCGAATTTCGTCCAAGCGCCCTTGGGATCTTTTTTTCCGAGCGCTGAAAAATAGTTTGCTGTTGACTGCGGGGGTTCCGCTGGCGTCGCTGATCGTGTGCTTCGTTTATTCGTGGGTCGTGCTGAGGTCCAAGACCAAAGTGCGATATTTTCTCGACGCCCTCGCGTTTCTGCCCCATGCCGTGCCGTCGATCGTCTTCGCCGTGAGCGGCTTGCTGCTTTCCCTGTTTGTGCTCCGGAATATCGTCCCGCTGTACGGCACACTGACGCTTCTCGTCATCGTGCATATCATCCAGCGCCTGAGCTTTGGCACCAGGGTCACCAATTCCGCCATCATTGCCGTCAGCGAAGAGCTCGAAGAGGCCGCCGAGGTGTGCGGCTCCAAACGGCGCGACGTCGTATTTCGAATATTGCTGCCGCTCATCTCACCGACACTGATCAATGCGTTTTTCTGGATCGCCTTGCTGACGCTGAGAGAACTGACATTGGCGACCATTTTATTTAGCCCGAGCAACATCACATTGTCCGTCGTCATTTGGAGCCTGTGGAATTCCGGCCAACACGGTCCGTCGGCAGCCATGAGTCTGGTCATGATCCTATTAATGCTGCCCGTGATGATCGGTTATTGGAGCATCGGTAATCGCGCGGCGGATATGCTGACGGGTGTCAGGCGGTAAAGTTACGGAGGAACGACATGATACAAGCGATCCATTCCAACCAACTCTATTCGGAAACCACAATTTTCTCCCAGGGCATCGTCGCCGATGAGTTCACATTCGTGGCTGTAGACACTCGCCGGCCCGATGGCTCCGTCGAGGACCGAAGCGCGAAAGCTCAATGCATTCGAAGCTGCGAAGCTCTGCGCCTTGCGCTCGATTCCTGCGGCCAGGATCTAGCAGAACCTGGTGAGTCTCACGGTATTTCTTGCCGATTACGCCGATGCCCCCGAAATAATCGGCGCGCTGCACTCGCAGTTGGATCGGAGAGCGACACCGGCCATCACCTTCGTCGGCGTGAGCGGCCTCGAAGGAAACTGCCGGTTGCGAATCGACGCGATGGCAACACGAGATCGCTCACAGATTAAACCGATCTTGCTTGACGATTTGCCGTTGGCAGCCGGAGCGCGCTGTCACGGCGTCCGCGCGCACGATTTTATTTTCTTATCGGGTGTGGATGCTGGCGATAGCAACGGCAAAGTTACACCGCCGGCGACAATTCAATTCCAAACCGCGACGGTTCTAAACCGCATTGGCAAGATTCTGCACGATCAGAAACTGTCGCTAGCCGACCTTTGCCGCACTTTCATGTTCATGCCGAGCACCGACTTGCGCCCAGGCTATGGCGAGGCGCGCAAAGCGGTCTACAAAAACATTTTTGAGGAAGATCAGTTCCCGCCGAATTCCGGCATCTACATTCAAGACTTGGGGAAGGACATTCTCCTGCGTTCCGTGGCCATCGCCTACGATGGAAAACAAACCATCGTCGCCAGCCCGAAAGTGCGCAAAGCACCCGGCTCTTTTTCACAATCCGTTCGCGTCGGCGATTGGTTGTTGCAAGCCGGTCAAGATGCCGTCGGATTCAATCGTATCGTGGAAGGTGAAGGAGATCTCGCCGGTCAGACTAAAATCACCCTGCAGCATGTCAAAGACATCGTCGAAGAAGCCGGCGGAACTTTGGACGATATCGTGAAAACCACCGTCTATCTCATCGTCGGCCAGGACCGGTCCACATTCACGACCGCCTATCGGGAGTTTTTCGCCGCCAACAAGCGCAATTCTACAATGCCCGCGGGATTGACCGTGGAGGTTCGCGAACTTTCGCCGCGCTGCTTAGTGGAAATCGACGCCGTGGCGCTGTTGCGGCGCGTCCATTAAGCGCGCTCGCCTATATTCATGTTTTGCGGTATGGAATCGGCTTGAGCGAAATGGCTTAGCAGTCACAGATCGAGGGAGGAAAAATGTTGGACGCGATTGAGGCCGTGAAAGAAAAAATGGTTTTGGCGTGCAAGGTACTGCAAAAACAACGGGTGCTCGACGGCTACGGCCATCTTACCGCGCGCCTGGCCGACGGCCGAATCTTGAGCACGCCGCACATGCCGCCGGGCAAGGTCGCATTGCGCGACCTGATCATCATCGACGCCGACGGAAACAAGCTCGAAGGCCACGGCGAGCCCAACGGCGAGACGGCGATGCATACGTCGATCTACAAAGCGCGCGCCGACGTCCAGTGCATCCTGCACTACCATCCCGACGAGTTGATCGCCGTGGCCGCGTCCGGCCAAGGGATAAAGGTTATCGCCAACTGTGGCGTGCACTTTTACCGCGGCACGCCGATCTACGATTCTCCGATTTTGATCCGCAATCCCCAGCTGGGCGACAAAGTCGCCGCCACTCTCGGCGATCGCAACGCGGTGCTCCTGCGCGGCCACGGCGGCACGGTTGTGTCGAACGACCTCGACACACTGCTGCGCCTCGGGCTCGATTTGGTTCGCTCGGCGCGAATCCAGATCCTGTGTGCCCCTCTCGGCCCGGTGAAAACACACAGTCAGGAAGAATGCCAGCAGATGGTCAAAGGGCACGGGCTCCCCAACGCCAACCGGCGCTACATCGATTATTATATCTCAGAAGTTGTCGACTGATTCCCCGGCCGGACCTTACGCACGAACAGGAAACCTCATCGCAATTTAAATCGCTTATGGAAAAGTGTGGCCGCTGCGGCCCGTCCTATTGTTCCGCAGAGACTTCGTAGCCTACCTACTTGCCGACAAACTGCTTAGGCTTGAACTCGCGCATCGGCGACGGGCGAATCGGAGGCAACCTCGTTTACACTCGGTGTAAACCAAAGGGAACAGCGACACCGTTGCCGTGGAGAAATTCACCCGTGACGAATTCGGTAAATTTCATTGCTGCTTTACCGCGGCGAGCGACGGCCGGTATCAGATAGATACGCGCGGTTCCACGGACGTCGTCATGAAACTCTTCGGCCCGAACAGTGAAACTGCGCTCATTGCCGAGGATGACGATTCCGGCGTCGATACCAATGCGCTGATCAGCAGAGATCTCGTTGCCGGCCAGTACTTCGTTCAGGTGCGCCATTACAATCGCGCCAGTGGCAAGGGCAACTATTCTATCAAGGTGCAGCGCCTTTGAGGCATTGCTTGATTTCAACACGACCGAGTCTCGCGCCCTAGCCAAAGAGTTTCGATCTAGCCGCGAGACTCGGCGCCGTCAGATAGTTTGCAAGTCGAGCTTTGTGCGGGAATAACTTGCATGCGCCCAGATCCGTCGGTAAAGTCGGGCCTCGCGTGATTCTAGTGAGCGAAGTCGCGCCGCGAGGTTACCCATGGCTGCTGAAGAAAATATTTACGCAAAAATTCCCGCTGGATTGAAAACGACGGCTGCCGCCGCCGAGTTCGTCGACAAGATCACGTTCGAAGAAATTCCCGCCGAAGCCGTCCGTATCGGCACGCGCTGTTTGCTCGATGGTCTCGGCCTTTTTGTCGCCGGTTCCGAGGAGCATACCGTCCAGCTTCTTGTCGACGACGCGGAACAAACCGGCGGCCGGCCCGACGCGCTGTTATTAGGCAGGAGAAATACCAAAGTGCCGGCACCGATGGCAGCCCGAGTGCTCGGCACCGCCGGCCATGCTCACGACTGGGACGACAGCCAGGTAAGCATCGACCCGGCGCATGTGTACGGGCTCTTAACTCATCCCACGATTCCGCCGCTATCGAGCGCGCTGGTGCTGGCGCAAAAGCTCGGCGGCATCGACGGCAAGACTTTCATGCTGGCGTTTCTCACCGGCTTTGAAGTCGAATGCAAAATCTCCGAATGGATGCTGCCGCAGCATTATGTCAAAGGCATGCATTCGAGTGGCACGGTCGGCACCTTCGGCGCCTACGCCGCAGCGGCGAAACTGCTCGGGTTGAATCGCGATAAACTCCGCAGCGGCTTCGGCATTGCCGCAAGTTTCGCGGCGGGCATCCGCTGCAACTTCGGCACCATGACCAAACCTCTCCACGTCGGTCGTGCCGCGGAAAACGGCGTTACCGCAGCGCTGCTGGCTGCGCGCGGTTTCACCGCCGATCCCGATGCGCTGGACGGCCCGTGGGGCTTTTATGCCGTGCAAGGCGGCGGTGTCAGCCTGGGAAAGACCTCGCAGGGCTTCGGCAAAGCCTGGACGATCGTCGACCCCGGCGTATCGATCAAACCCTATCCTTGCGGCGTGCTCACGCATCCAACGATCGACTTGATGCTCAAACTCGTCAGCCGAACATGACGTAAAACCGGACGACATCGATACGCGTCAAAGTTTATGCGGGTACAAATATCTTGAATCCGATCCGCTATCCGATCGCGGCGAACCATCTCCAGGCGAAGTTTTCACTTCCCGCCGCACTGGCCATGATCGCCCTCGCACGCAAAGCCGGCAAACGGGAATTCTCGGACGAGTTCGTCGGCTTCCGCATCGATGCAAGCGATGCAGAAGCGAATCACGACCGAGCTCGATCCGGAAATCGAAAAAATGGGCTTCGACAAAATGCGCTCGCGCATCACGATTCGACTCAAAGATGGACGCCGAGTCGAAGGCTGGGCCGATGAGCGCTACCGCGGCGGCCCGGAAAATCCGCTGAGCGACGCAGACCTGGAAGCAAAAGTGCGCTCCTGCTGCGATGGGATTTTACATGAAAAAGTTCAATCAAAATTAATCGATGCAGCACGGTCGATTACGCAACTGACCGACGCCAGCAAGTTGATGCAAATCATGAACGGCGTCGACGCATAAGCCGGCGACGGATGGCAACAATCGCCGCGCCGAAGCGGTGCTCACAAAAACAGAACAACTTTGATAGCGCTGTATGACGGAGCAAAGTGCATCGAACGCTAAAGTGTCGAACTATTACTACAAACGCGGCCCCGCGCCCTTTCCTAAGAAGGCGTTTTTAGTTCACCAAGACAAAAACATTGACCTTATCGCCGAACAAATTTCCGGCCAGGGCATGCATTCATGAACACACATCCCGGCCGGATTTAGGAAGGTCATCTTCGCGCGCGTTAAGCAGTCAACGTCATTCAAATCGTAAACTGCATTTTATTACCAATGCCACCAGGAACGATGATCCAATCGGTCATTGCGTAATTCGCGCCGGTCCTGCCAAATCTCACGCCGGTCGTTTGCGATTTCAGCCCGACTCGCGCCGTTGCGTCGATCGCGGTATAACTCCGCTCGATCCCGAGACAGCTCACGCCGGTCCTGATAAAGTTCCCGTCGATCATTGCGAAAATCAGCGCGCCGATAATAGTCCGCAGAAGCTGGTGCAGCCATGGCGAAGACGCCGGTCAGAAGCACAGCCCCCAATAGAATATTCTTCGAATTTTTCATAGCTAACCTCCTGTATCAATCTTAGTTCGATTAGACGGTGAAACCGGTGAGCGGTTTACGTCGGACCGCCTTTCTCTTTTACGACGCGCCCTTACGAAGCCCGGGAAATACGGTGCCGCATCCCCCCTCGCTCGTGGCTGCATTCAATTGACATCAGCCGGCGCCATCGCTACTTTAGTCGCCGTCGGCTTGAAATTCTCGCCAAATCAATTGCGACAATCTTCGTCGGCGCATAGTAAAGTTTCAACCGAAGACGAAATGAATCGTAGGCAATTCCACAAATATCTTTTGACGACGAGCGCGGCCGCGCTCGCGCCGTTTAATATCGTCCACGCTCAACCGATGAAGCTCAAGATCGGCGTGCTCTTGCCGAAGTCGGGACTGCAAGGCTTGATCGGCCAGTCCTGTCAAAAAGGCGCCGATCTCGCGCCCGCGGTAATTCGCGACTTGCTCGGCGTCGACATCGAGCTGATGAATGCCGACACCGAAACCAACGTCGATACTGCGCGCACGCGCGCCGAGAGATTGGTTCAGGAGGGCGTGCACTGCCTAGTCGGCCCGTTCGACTCGGGCGCCGCGGCGGCCATCGCTCAGGTCGCCGAGCAGCGCGGTGTGCCGTTCGTCATCAATATCGCCGCGGCGCCGCAGATCACCGAACAGGGCTACAAGTATGTCTTTCGCAATTTTCCCGTCGCCGCGGAGTTGGTGACCAACGGTCTGAACCTCATCAACGATCTCTTCCAGGCCACCGGCGCGACGCCGCGCACGGCGGTGTTCATGCACGTCAACGACACGTTCGGGCAGGCCAACGCCAAAGCGATCGGCGCAATCCTGCCGCGGCTCGATTTACCGTTTAAGCTCGTCGATACGATCTCCTACGATCCGGCCGCCAAAGATTTGTCGGTCGAGATCGCTAAAGCGAAAGCGAGCAAGGCCGACTTCCTGCTCCTGGTCTCGCGTTTAAACGACGCCATCGTTCTGCGCCGCGAGATCGTCAAGCAGCGCTGGAACCTCATGGGCATCATCAGCCCGGGCTCGCCGGGAATGTATGAAAACCAATTTTTCCAGACGTTGGGCAAACTTTCCGAAGGTTGTCTCTCCAACGTGCCATGGTACGATCCGAAGTCGCGGTTAGCCAAGATGGTGGATACGGCGTTCCGAAAACAAAATCCGAAAGATCAACTTCGCTTTCACGCGCTCAACGTCGGCTACACTTTCGAAGCGATCTTGATCGCTGCCGACGCTTACAAGCGCGCGAAAGCGACGAATCCACAAGCACTCGCGGAAGCCATTCGTCAAACCGAGATTAATAATCGCATGATGATCGGCGGCCCGATCAAGTTCAACGCCAAGGGACAAGTCGAAGGCAACCTTTCGGCATGCATTCAAAATCAGCGACAGAAACCGGTTGTGGTATTGCCCGAAGCCGCCGCCGAGGCTAAGCCGGAATTTCCTTGGCGGGAATATAAGAAAGTGTAAATCGCCGATCGTGAAACGCCGAGCGCTGTCTTTCATGGCGAGCAGCAGCGAAAATGCCGCGCTAAACATTGACTAACCTTCATTCGCTGAACCACTCAGGCAGTCGTTAATTCACCTCTCATGTCTCTGGACTTCGTCAACCTTGCCAATGTCGTCATCTCCGGCCTCTTGACCGGCATCGTCTACGGTCTCATGGCGCTCGGCCTCTCGGTGATCTTCGGCGTGGCGCGGGTCGTCAACTTCGCCCACGGCGAAATGATGGCGCTCGCCATGTATCTATCCGTGCTTTTGTTTTCCACGTTACATCTCGAGCCCTTTTTGTCTGTGGCGCCCGTCGCGGTAATCTTTTTTATTTTCGGTTACGTGCTGTACGGGGCCGTGATTCATCCGTTCGTCACTCGTCCCGAACATTCGCAGTTCATCTTGCTCTTGGCCGCTCGGCGATCATCATAACGAATAGCCTGCTCATCCTCTTCGGCCCGGACGCGCGCGCCGTCAGTCTCGACTATTTGCTCGAACCCATCGAGCTCGGTCCTCTGCTCATCGACCGTGGCAAGCTTTACGCCGGCCTGATCGCTTTCGGCGCAGCAGCGGGGTTATTTGCGCTCTTCGGTTTTACCCATACCGGCACGGCGATCCGCGCCTGCGCCGACAACTGGCTCGGTGCCAAAGTCGTCGGCCTCGACGTGAAGAGGCTTTACGCGCTCGCTTTCGGCCTCGGCTCGGCGTGCGGCGGGATCGCCGGCTGTATGATGATCATGCTCGTCGACTTGACGCCCGGCCTCGGCCCCGCCTACACGCTTCTCGCTTTCGTGATTGTGATCGTCGGCGGCCTCGGCTCCATGACCGGCGCGCTGGTCGGCGGCGTACTGATCGGTGTGTCCGAAGCGCTCGCTGGATTCTACGTCACGCCGTCGGCCAAGGGCATGTTTAGTTTCGCGCTGCTCATTCTCGTTTTGCTGTTTCGCCCGCGCGGCCTCCTGGGCAGCAAACTGTGAAGCGGCGCGCTGCTCTATGGCTCGCGACCCTGGGTTCGGTTCTGGTTCTTCTGCCCGCCGTCGCCGGTCAGTACCTCTTGTCTGTGATGACGCTCTTCCTGTTCTTCGCTTACGCCGGCCAGGCGTGGAATATCATGATGGGTTTCGCCGGCCAGCTCTCCCTCGGCCATTCGCTTTATCTCGGCGTCGGCGCTTACGCTGCGGCCGCGCTCTATTTCCATTTCGGCATCGGTCCCTGGGCCGGACTGTGGCTTTCGATCGCGCTGTGCGCTCTGTTGGGCGCGGCGATCGGCGCCCTCGCCTTTCGCTACGGCGTCGCCGGCGTTTACTTTACCTTGCTGACGATCGCATTTGCCGAATTCGCCCGCATCGGCTTGGATCATTTCGCTTGGCTCGGCGGTTCGGGCGGAATGTTTCTCAAGGTTGCCGAGCGCGACCGCATCGAGCTGCTCAATCTGCGCGGCACGCCGGCGATGTTTTATTATGTGATTCTTGCGCTCACCGCGGCGGCCTTGGCTTTGAGCGCTTGGCTTTTGCACAGCCGCGCCGGCTATTACTGGCAGGCGATTCGCGAAAATGAAGACGCCGCCCAAGCACTCGGCATCAATACCTTTCGCTGGAAAATGCTCGCTGTCGTCATCAGCGCCGCGATGACAGCGCTTGCCGGCGTATTCTCGGCGTTTTACTACGGCAGTCTCTTCCCCGAGCAGCTATTCAGCATCAACCGCTCGGTCGAAATTATTTTGGGACCGATCATCGGTGGCATTCGGCACGATCTTCGGTCCTATCGTGGGCGCAGCGCTACTCGCCCTGCTCGCCGAAGGCACGAGCGAAATCGTCGTTGCCTTCGGTTGGGAAGTGCCGGGCATCAAGCAATTGATCTACGGCATCGTGTTATTTGCCGTCATCGTCTTTCTGCCCCACGGCATCTGGCCCGCGCTGGCGCGCAAGCTCAAGGTGCGTGAATGAGTTTTCTGTTGAATGTGCAAAGGCTCAGCAAATCCTTTCGCGGCCTGCGCGCGGTCACAAACGTCTCCTTCGAAGTCGAAGAACGGCGCGATCGTCGCTCTCATCGGTCCCAACGGCGCCGGCAAAACGACGATTTTCAACATGGTCGCCGGCGCGCTCCGGCCCGACGACGGAGCGATTCTCTTCGCCGGCAAACCGATCGATGGGCTGCGGCCCGATCAGATTTGCGTCGCTCGGCATCGGCCGCACTTTTCAGATCGTAAAGACCTTTCGCCGGCCTCTCGGTGCTCGATAACGTGATTGTCGGCGCGCTCAGATGCTGCGCGAGAGTCGACGAAGCGCGAGCATTCGCTTCGACGATTATCGACAAACTCGGCCTCGGATCGAAACGCGACTTTCCCGCTTCTTCACTCACTTTGCCGGACAGAAAAAAACTCGAAATCGCGCGCGCTCTCGCCACCCGGCCGAAACTCCTGCTCCTCGACGAAGTGATGGCCGGGTTACGTCCCTTAGAATGCGACCAATTGATTGCCTTCTTGCAAGAGATCAATCAACGCGACGGAGTGACGATTCTTTTGATCGAACATGTCATGCGCGCCGTGATGGCGCTGGCGCACAAAGTTATCGTGCTCCATCATGGCGAGATGATCGCGCAGGGTTCACCGGCGCAAGTGGTACTCGACGCCGCAGTGCTGGAATGCTATCTCGGCGAGGACTTGGAGCTATGACCGCATTGCTCGAAGTGAAAGACCTCGATTTGTTCTATGGCGACGCGCCAGCCCTTGCGGCCGTCTCGCTTGAAATACCCAAGAACGAGATCGTGGCCATCGTCGGCGCCAACGGCGCCGGCAAGTCGTCGCTGATCCGCGCCATCGCCGGTATCGAGCGGCCGCGTGGCGGCCGGATTGTTTTTGCCGGGCGCGATATCACCGGCCTGGATTCGCATGAGATCTGCAATCTCGGCATCGGTCAAGTCGCCGAGGGCCGCCAGCTCTTTCCGAGCCTAACCACCACCGAGAATCTGGCCATGGGCGCCATGCTGCCGCGCGCGCAAAAAAAAATGAAGCAAACGATGGAGAGCGTATTTGCGCTCTTCCCGCGTCTTGGCGAGCGCAAAAAACAACTCGCCGGCACGCTTTCCGGCGGTGAGCAGCAGATGCTCGCCATCGGCCGCTGCCTCATGGGCCGCCCCGAGCTGATCATGTTCGACGAGCCCTCGCTCGGCCTTGCACCAAACGTCGTTCAGCAATTGCTGCAGACGATTCACACGCTCAATCAAAAGGGCTTGACCGTTTTGCTCGTCGAACAAAATGTCGCCGTGTCACTGAAGCTTTCGCAACACGCTTACGTGCTGGAAAATGGCCGCATCGTTGTCGCCGGCTCTGGCCACGAACTGCTGAATGACCAGCGCGTGCGCCGGGCCTATTTGGGACTTTGATAGGATCAAGCAACCGGATGGATTGCGCGGATCTCATTGTGTTCAGCGAGTTGGCCTTTTTCACCCCAGGAAATTGCACCACTGGCATCAGTCGGTCAAAAAACCTAGCGCCGTGCAGACAGCGCTTGCGTATTTAGCGCAACTCTCCAACGGTCTTTTCTTGGTCGCCAACCGCCGTGGGATTTCGTAGGGTGTAGATTGTGCCATCCAGCGCAGTTTTTATCGCTTGCAGTGGCAATTTCTTTTCTAGTTCATCTTTGGACGGTAGAAACCATAGACGGCTTTCTGTATCAAAATACAGGATAAACCCGTTACCCTTTGATAGTCGCTCTTTCATGTCGGTGATTTCATCCGCATAACGCTTGTTAGGAAGACGATTATTGGAGTCGATCTTCCGCGGGATCATGGCCGCTCGCGTACCTGTGATGGTATAAATATAGTCCGGAGCATTGCTAAAAATCGCGAGAGAGAAAGGCACGGTTTTTACGAACTGCATCAACTCGGATCTTCGCCACCGTTCTAGAGAAAAACCAAGACCATTAGAATAGCTTTCGTGCAACCAGCTCACGCCCATCACCGATTGCGCCATTAAGATCGTAATGATCAAACAATCGAAGCCAAACCAGCGCCAAGATTTTGTCTGTGGTCTGACTGCCCTAAGCCAATGGGTGACGATCGAGACCGCCACGATCATAACCCCGACGTAGGGAAAGGCCAAAGTCCGAGTATCGAAATAGGTCGCCTGGTCAATGATCGACCAGCAGATCAGCAAAAATCCACAATAGATTAGGACGCTCAATGCCGCGACCTGGGCATGGCGTGATCTCGGAAAACCTATTTTGATACACATCCAGGCGAGTGAAAGAAATACTGCTCCCACAATGACTCGATTCTCCCATGGCGTGGAATTGCCCCCGCCAACCGGTAATAACCACTGACAAATCGTATCGGTCGCCGGCACTAGGTCCATCAGTCCAGGTGGATGGAACCCGAATGTTCGACTGACGGGATTTCCCGCCAGAAGTAATTTCTTAAAACCCAAGCAAACAAAGGTAAAGAACTGAGACCCAAAAACAGGACTGCATCGATCAACTTTTTCTTCCAATATTGCTTGCCGAACCAAAGAATCGCGGCGGTACCCGTGAGAATAGTGGCAATCCCAACGTATCTCGTAAGACTGCCCAGAGCGATAGTCAACGAAGCCCAATACAGCAACCTGGGTTGGCCGCCGCTTAAATAGACCACCAAAAAGCAGAACCCCGAGAAGGAGAGGAAAATAAACATCGGTTCGGAAAGCGCTTGTAGATGAATGTGAACCATAGGAAATGCGCTGAGTGCGAGATAACTGGCAAGCAGAGCAGCGACCTTCGACGAAGTAGCTCGATAGATGATGAACGCCACAAGAGCCGCATTGGCCGCAAAAAACAACGTGCTGGTCGCTCGCACTCCATCGAGAGGATCCAATCCAAACAGGCTAAAGGCTGCAATCATCACTGAGTAGAGGGGCGGATACACAGTCACCGGGGTGAACGCACCCACATCGTTCAGGAAGTAAATCCCATCGCCGTTAAGGATACTGCGAGCGACACCAATATAGACTAAAGAATCTAGATAGAGAGCGAGCCCCCATGGCGTGCTAATCAAGAAAATGCATGCCCCGATGAACACCGAACCCGAACTGCGGCGCGACGCACTCCCTCCTCTTTCGGTCGTTGTTTCCTTGGAATTTAGGAAATAATTGGGGCCGAACAAGATCGAGACGTTTTTACCATGGATGGGTGACGGAACACCAGGAAATTTTGTCAGTGACGGTGATTTCGGTAATCGGAGAATCTGGCGGACACACCATGGACTTGACGAATTTAGCCAAACCCGGATATCACATCAAGTAGCGCATGCCTTAGCGGAATTCGGCTTCTGTGATACGAATATCTCCTGGGCAACCGATATTTTTATCGACAAACTTTGTCATTGAGATTGAGAAGGAAAAATTGATATGAGCGACACAAACATAAAAAAATCTTCCCAACGCTGGCAATCCGACGTCATCGTCGATCTGATCAAGCAATACGAGTTTCCTTATATCGCGCTCAACCCCGGCGCGAGTTATCGCGGCCTGCACGACTCGCTAGTGAATTACGGTGAGAACCAGCCGCCGATGCTGCTCTGCAATCATGAAAAGATCGCCGTGCAGATCGCCCACGGCTACGCCAAGGCCAGCGGCAAGCCGATGATGGCGATCGTTCATAACGTCGTCGGCCTGCTGCACGCGCCGATGGGAATTTACTATGCCTACATCGATCGCTCGCCGGTCTTTATCGTCGGCGCCACCGGACCGATGGATGAAAAACTCCGCCGGCCGTTCATTGATTGGATCCATACCGCCTTCGCCCAAGGCGACGTGGTGCGCGGCTTTACCAAGTGGGATTACCAACCCGGCAGCATTCACGGTGTGCCGGATTCGTTCGCGCGCGCCTACTCGATTATGATGAGCGAGCCGCAGGGCCCCGTCTACATGGTCTACGACTCGGCGATGCAGGAAAGTCCGATGAAGGAAGAGATGGCGTTGCCGAAATATTCGGTCAAAGTTCCATCGCGCATTGCACCCGAGCCGGCAGTCGTCGAAGAAGCCGCCGATATGCTGATGGCTGCGGAGAATCCGCTGTTGCTGACTGAATATGCGGCGCGCATGCCCATCGGCTTTAACTCGACGGTCGAACTGGCCGAGACCCTCGGCGCTTCGGTTTACGACATCAATAAACGTCTCGGATTTCCCAATCGCCATCCGCTAGAGTGCTGAGTTTTCATGGCGACGCTTTCAAAGGCGTCGACGTCGTGGCGGCATTAGACGTCGTCGACTGGACGCGCGGCTCGCACAAGCTGAACACGCAAACGCGCGAAGTCAGTGTCGTCACCGCACCCGACTGCAAGTGGATCGACGTCGGCTTCGCCGATATCGAGATCAGCAAATGGGCCACCGATTACAACAAGCACCACAACTGGGACCTACGCGTGCTCGGCGACAGCGCGCTGTCACTGCCGGCGTTGACCGCCGCTTGCCGTAAACGCATCGACGGCAACAAATCGCTCACGACAAGAATCGCCGAACGCAAAAAAGCCATCGGCGAAAGACACGCGCGCCAGTGGCAAAAGTGGCAAGACCAAGTGAAAGAGGAATGGAACGAGCGGCCGATGACCGAGTCGCGTCTGGCGCATGAGGTTTGGCAAGTCATCAAGGACGACGATTGGGTGCTAACCGCCAACACGCTGAAAGAATGGGTCCACAAAGTATGGGATTTCGACAAGCCCTACCGCCACGTCGGCCGCGAGCTCGGCACCGGCACGCAGATCGGCATGTCCATCGGCGTCGCTCTAGCTCACAAAGGCTCGGGCAAGCTCGTCATCGATCTGCAGCCGGACGGCGATCTGATGTTCGATCTCGGCGCGCTTTGGATGCCGGTCAAGTATGGCATTCCCGATGCTGATTGTGATGTACAACAACCGCGCCTACTACAACGACTGGGCGCACCAAATTCATATGGCGCATCAGCGTGGCACCGATCCGGCGCGCGCCTATATCGGCATGGACCTCGAAGGCCCGCCGCCCGACTTCGCGCACATCGCCAAAGGCATCGGCTGGTACGCCGAGGGACCGATCGAAGATCCCGCCGAAGTCGGCCCGGCCGTAAAGCGCGCCATCGCCCAGGTCAAAGCCGGCAAACCGGCGCTGGTCGACGCCATCGTCTGGCGCCGTGGCGAAAACGCGTAGGAAAAATATCTAACCACGAAGGCACGAAGAGCACGAAATTCACAAAACGAACTTATCCAAAACCTTCGTGACCTTCGTGTTCTTCGTGGTGAAAAAACTTAGTTGATCGCAAAGGAGGAATATTACATGGCAAAGCCTGCACCAAAAGCCGAGACCATCAAAAAATCAGACAAACGCTGGCAGTCCGACATCATCGTCGACATGATCAAACGTTACGACTTCGAATACATTGCGCTCAATCCGGGCGCGAGTTATCGCGGCTTGCACGACTCGCTGGTCAATCACGGCGAGAACGATCCGCCGATGCTGCTCTGCCAGCATGAAAAGATCGCCGTGCAGATCGCCCACGGCTACGCCCGCGCCAAAGGCAAGCCGATGATCGCCATCGTGCATAACCTTGTCGGGTTGCTGCATGCGCCGATGGGCGTCTACTACGCCTATCTCGATCGCGCGCCGGTCTTTCTCATCGGTGCCACCGGGCCGATGGCCGAGCCCAAGCGCCGTCCGTTCATTGACTGGATTCACACCGCCAACGGCCAAGGGGAAGCGATCCGCAATTTCGTCAAGTGGGATTATCAACCATCAACCGTCGACGGCGTGCCCGGCGCATTCGCGCGGGCTTATTCGGTGATGATGAGCGCGCGCCAAGGTCCGATCTATATGGTTTATGACGCGGGCCTGCAGGAAGCGCAGTTAGATCACGACGTCGAGATGCCGCCGCCAGACGCGGTCACCGTGCCGACGGCACCCGCCGCCGATCCGGTAGCGTTAATAAAAGCCGCCGACACTCTCGCCGCCGCCAATCGGGTGGCGATCATCGCCGACTTCGCTGCCCGCCCGCCGCACGGCTGGAACCACGTCGTCGAGCTCGCCGAAACTTTAGGCGCGTCGGTGTGGGACGTTGGCTCGCGGCTCAATTTTCCGAGCGACCATCCGCTCAACCTCACCTCGGATTTTGACGGCTGTTACGAAGGCGTCGACGTCGTGCTCACGCTCGACATCGCCGACTTCGAGAAACCGACCCATGTGCGCGACATTTCTACTCGGACCGTCGTCAGCAAAGTGCAAGCGAATGCGACCTGGATCGATATCGGCTTCACCGACATCGAGATCAGCAAGTGGTCGATGGACTACGCCCGCCCCTACTACGCGCAGCAACGCATGACCGCCGATCCGGTCACCACCGCGCCGCAATTGACGAAACTCTTGAAAGAACGCATCGCAAAAACTTCCGGGCTCGCGAAAAGATTGCCAAACGCACCGAAGAGATCGGCAAACGCCACAGAGAAAACCGCGCCAAATGGAGCAAGCAAGCGCAAGAGCACTGGGATCAAAAACCGATGACCGTGCCGCGCCTGGCGCTCGAAGTGTGGGAAGCGATCAAAGGCGAAGACTGGGTGCTCACCACCGGAGATCTAGGCAGTTGGGGCAAGAAGCTTTGGAATTTTGACCGGCCCTATTGTCATGCCGGCCGCGAGCTCGGCACCGGCACACAGATCGGTTTATCGTTAGGCGTCGCTCTCGCCAACAAAGGAACCGGCCGGCTTGTCGTCGACTTGCAACCTGATGGCGATTTGATGTTCGACGCCGGTTCGCTCTGGATCGCGGCGAAATATAAAATTCCCATGTTGATCGTCATGTTCAACAACCGGGCTTACTACAACGACTGGAATCATCAGATCGTCCTGGCGAAAACCCGCGGCACCGACCCGGCACGCGCGCATATCGGCATGGATCTCTACGATCCCGATCCGGACTTCGCCGGCTTGGCGAAATCCATGGGCTGGTATTCCGAAGGGCCGTTCGAAAACGCCGACGATCTCAAGCCCGCTCTCAAGCGCGCCATCGAACAAGTCAAGCAAGGCAAACCCGCCCTCATCGACGCCGTCTGCGATCGCAGAAATCACGGTTAGTAGCTCGTCACGGCCCGCGCCGCATCGGGCGCGGGCCGTTTCCTCCGCTAAAGACATGTGGGAATGACGGAATTAGAATTGCGCAGCAAACTGCGGAAACTAAACTGAGGCTCTGGTCCTTATCTTATTTGAAAAATTTCCTTCCACATTTTTTCGTACTTCGGAAACTCTTTAATGTCGTCGCTGGTCAACATGTAAATCGCCTCGGGGCGAACCTTATCCAAAGGTTCCACGTGCGGATGCGCCGGTGTCTCGCCCCCTTGAGCCCAGACTCGCTGGCCTTCTTCGCTGATCGCCCAGCGCGCCCAGAGCAAACCGGCGTTGGGGTGCGGCGCGCCTCTGAGAACAGAAACCGTGCCGCCGACTTCGCCGACCCCTTCGGTCAACATGGCTTGAATGGGCGCGCCTTTTTTAACCCGCGGCGGGAAATGGTGCGAGTAACAGGTGAAGCATAGAGCGCGTTGCCCCGCGACCAAAAATTCGATGAGCTGGGAATGGCCCTTATGAAATTCAACCTGATTCGCGGCGATACGTTTAAATAACTCGATGGCCTTTTCATCGTTTTTGTATTTGCGCTTAGCGAACCCGATCAGCATTTGAAAATCGCGCGCCTCGCCCATCATAAGGTCTTTCCACTTCGGACTGGCAAGATCCTCAAAGCTCTTGGGCTCGTCGGCTTTTTTGACCAGATTGGTATTCCATCCCGTGATATAAAACTGCGTGTCCGTCGCGACCCAGAAACCGCTTTTCAGAGCCGCCGGGAAGGCCGCGGCTTCCGGCAGTTCCAGCGGCGTGAGCAGTTTTTGATCGACGGCTTGATTGATGTAAGCCAGCGATCCGCCCAGCACGTCCGCGATAATCCGGCCGCCGCGCGCCTCGGCGCTCGCGCGCGCGAGCAGTTCATCCGGCGTCGCATCGATGTGGTTCACCGTCAGCCCGGGAAATTTTTTCATAAAGGCTTGCGGGATCACCTCCATAGCCCTACTGGAAAGCGGCGCATAAAGGGTTATCTTGCCCCCTTCTTTCTTGGCCTTTTCGTAAAGCTGGTCGAGGGATTCGCTGGCCGGCGCGCCGGCGGCGAAGACAAAAGAAAAGCAGGAGATGGAGAGGAGAAAAGAAACGATTGCCAGCACGATACAACTCGATGAAGCTTTACTTGTCACGTGACGCCTCCTTGGTCTGGGTGGTTCGTCGATTATACGAAGCTCATCTTTTACGTAGCGAGTAAGTGGTCTGCCGGAGACACAGCGCCCGGCCGCAATTTTGTTTTCTTCTAATCGGCAACGAGCGATTCAGGGCAAAACACACCCATCGGCGCCCTCTGCCGTATAGCACAAGGCTATCTTGCGCGCAAAATTCGAATTATGGGACAGCAATGTCGATGCCAGGGGTTTTACCGAGATATTCTCGCTAAAATCAGTGTTACAACTTTGCAACCTCTGCTCGGATGCTCATTTTATCGCTCAGGACCTGCCTAAAAAGAGGGCTGGCGAAAGCTCCGGCCTTGAAGTTTGACTTGCCGATTTGATCCGTTGTAACTGTGGCGCACTAAAACCCATGCGCGTCATCATGCGACTACATGCCTTCTCTGCGCTCTCAGTCTATTTACTTTTTGTATTTGCCCTCTGCACGGCTACGTCGGCCCAGGACACGGATCGTCGAGCAATTTTAGAGCGCGCGAAAAAAGAAGGCGAGTTGATTTGGTACACCACCGCCGGCCTGCAAGATTCCAAACCGATGGCGGATGAGTTTCAAAAGGAACTATCCGTTCATCAAGCCGTCGGTGGTGCGCGCCGGCTCGGGAGTCTTGGTCAATAAAATACTCAACGAGGCGCGCGCTCAGAAAGTATTTTTCGACGTCTTCAACACCAACCATGAAAACATCCTGCCGCTGAAGAAGAGAGGCTTGATCGGCCGCTACGTATCGCCCGAGGCGAAATTCTACGACGACGACTTGAAAGATAACGAGGGCTATTGGCACTCCGCTTACGTCGTCCCTTGGTTTCTCGGATACAACACGCGCATGGTCAAAAAAGAAGAAGTACCGAAGAGCTATGCTGAGTTGCTCCATCCAAAATGGAAGGGACGAAAGATCGCCCTCGGCGCGGATAACGGCGCGCTTATTCCTCTCCGGTCTGATCAAGCTCTGGGGACGCGAGAAAGCGCTCGGCTATTTTAGACAACTCGCTGCCCAGGAACCGGCCGTACAAGCGGGCAGCCCGTCGAACCGCATTCAGTTGCTCGCCGCCGGAGAATTCCCCATAACATTGGCCGCCGGAAATACGCTGCAAACTTTTGTATCAAGGGGCGCGCCGATCGATTGGGTCGCGTTGGAGCCGGTCTTCGTGCAAGTCAACGCGATCATGATCGCCGCGCAAGCGCCGCATCCGAACGCCGGCCAGACTCTTCATCGATTTTGCGCTGTCAAGAAAAGGCCAGGAGATGGTGCGCGCTTTTCATCGCGTGCCGGGGCGCACCGGCGTCGATGCCGAGCCGGCGCGCATGTTTAAGGGTTTCAAAAGGCACGTGCAGGACAGTGAAGCGTTGGAAAACGCCGAGGCGACGACCAAACTCTACAACGAGATTTTTAATATTAGATAACTCGAGCAACGATCTATTTGCGGATCGTTTCTCGCTCTATTTGTTTGAGAGGTCTTGTGGCCAAACCCAAAGTTCGCACCGGCATGCCGAGCGTGCAGTTGAAGAAAGGCGAATTTTTCGAGCGTGCCCGCGCGCGGTTTTACGATCCGACTTTCGCCACGGTCGCGCCGGAAATAGAAAAGATCATCGAAGTCGCGTGGAAAAATTATACCGAGTACCACAAGAGTCCGCGCACCCGCCGGGCCGGACGCGGCTTCAGCGACCCTGAATTCGCTTTGCCGATTGAATGGCTCGAAACCCGCAGCGCCATCGAACAGGCGCAAAAACGGCAGAAAAATTCCCGAGCGAACTCGCGCATTCTGCTCATCAACGGCTCGACCCGCAGTGATCAAACCTGCCCGGGAGAAGTGTCAAAAACTTTTCGCCTTGCCAAAATGGCCGAAGAAATATTCGCGCGCGCCAAAGGCGTCGAGGTCGACCTGCTCGATTTGAGCCGGCTCGCCTCGGAGTACGGGCGGATCATTTATCCTTGCAAGGCCTGTGTTTCGACCGCGATGCCGCTCTGTCACTGGCCGTGCTCCTGTTATCCGAACCATGCCATGGGACAGGTCAACGACTGGATGGCGGAAATTTATCCGCGTTGGGTGGCGGCGCATGGAATCATGATTCTCTGCCCGGTGAATTGGTACCAAGCGCCGAGTTCGTTAAAGCTCATGATCGATCGCCTCGTCTGCGCCGATGGCGGCAACCCCGACCCAACGCTCACCGGCGGCAAAAATCCCGAGCGCGCCAAAGAAGTAGAGCTCAAAGGATGGCACTACCCGCGCCATCTCGCCGGCCGGCTCTTTTCCATCGTCGTGCACGGCGACGCCGCCGGCGCGGAAACGCTCAGGCGAATTCTCACGGACTGGTTGACGGACATGGGCCTTATTGCCGCCGGCAACGCGGCCTTGGTCGACGGCTACGTTGGCTACTATCGCCCGTATGCGACCAGCCACGACGATCTGGATCAAGACAAAGATTTTCACCAAGAAGTGCGCAATGCCGCGCGCAGTTTGGTCAATGGAGTGCGTCTACTTCGCCGGGGTAAGCTCAAACGGCCCGATGCTTCGCTCCGCGAACCTCGCCCGAAGTGAGTCCAAGCCTGCAGTCGCATCGGTATTGTTGGTAAAATCGATACAGCACAGTTCCGACTTTTAAGCGCCCCATCAGAGCAATTAGCGTTGCCCCAAAGCTCCGGCGCCATCTGGCGGGTCGTTTATGAAAGATTTTTTTTGCTTGCCAGATCCTATTTTTATGCAATACTCAGAGTATTCCATAAACAGACCGAATCCGAATGCCTTCGACCGCGTGACAGAGTACGATGCGCCCAATTACAATTGCGTGTGACCGACTCGCGCCTATGGAGGGGTATGGTTAAAGAAGGTAATCCCTAGTAAAACAGCGACAAATAGCACGAGATCTAAACAGTGTCATTGGCGAACGGTCTTATTACCACTGCATAAGGAAGACGTTATGGCGAAGAACATGTCACGCGTGGTTGACGACGAAAAGCTCGACACCAAACAGCTCTTACAAGCGCTGATCGCAGTAAAAAAAGGCGATTTCTCAGTGCGACTGTCCACCGGCTGGTCAGGCACCGACGGGAAAATCGCCGACACCTTGAACGACATCATTGAAATGATGTCGGAAAATACCAAAGAGATCGAACGGGTCAGCCGCGTAGTCGGCAGAGAAGGAAAACTTTCGCAACGCATATCGCCCGCGGCATCGCGAGGGTCGTGGAAGAGCAGGGTTGATGCGCTCAATGACCTCATCGAAAACCTCGTCCGTCCGACGGCGGAAATGGCCCGTGTGATCGGCGCTGTGGCTAAAGGCAATCTGTCACAGACCGTGGCTTTGGAAGCCGAAGGACAGCCTCTTCGTGGCGAGTTTTTGAGCACGGCGAAAATGGTCAACGCCATGGTGAAGCAGCTCGACGCTTTTGCCGGCGAAGTCACTCGTGTCGCCCGTGAAGTCGGCACTGAAGGCAAGCTCGG
Source organism: uncultured delta proteobacterium (assembly GCA_963755715.1). Lineage (GTDB taxonomy): Bacteria > Desulfobacterota > Binatia > UBA9968 > UBA9968 > DP-20. The sequence continues at coordinate 90,841 of CAVWLW010000024.1, read as the reverse complement.
CGGCCAGGCCGTTGTGCCTGGCGTCGCCGGAACTTGGAAAGATTTGACGGACAACGTCAACATGATGGCTGGAAATCTGACGGCTCAGGTTCGGAGCATCGCCGATGTGACCATCGCGGTCGCCAACGGCGACTTGTCGAAAAAAATCACCGTCGACGTGCGCGGCGAGATTCTCCAGTTAAAAGAAGCGATCAACACCATGGTCGATCAGCTGCGCAGCTTCGCCGCCGAAGTCACCCGCGTGGCGCGCGAGGTCGGCACGGACGGCAAGCTCGGTGGTCAAGCGGTTGTTCCCGGCGTCGCCGGAACTTGGAAAGATTTGACTGACAGCGTAAACGCGATGGCCGGCAATCTGACCGCTCAAGTCCGAAACATCGCCGATGTTACGATCGCCGTAGCCAGCGGTGACTTATCGAAGAAGATCGCAGTCGACGCCAAAGGCGAAATTCTCCAGCTCAAAGACACCATCAATACGATGGTCGATCAGCTGCGCAGCTTCGCCGCCGAAGTCACCCGCGTCGCCCGCGAGGTCGGCACCGATGGCAAGCTCGGCGGCCAGGCCGTCGTCCCTGGCGTCGCCGGCACCTGGAAAGATCTGACCGATAACGTCAATTTCATGGCCGGTAATTTAACCGCCCAGGTGCGCAGCATCGCCGACGTGACCATTGCGGTCGCTAACGGCGACTTGTCGAAAAAGATCACCGTCGACGTGCGCGGCGAGATCCTCCAGCTCAAAGAAGCGATCAATACCATGGTCGATCAGTTGCGTAGCTTCGCCGCCGAAGTCACCCGCGTCGCCCGTGAGGTCGGCACCGACGGCAAGCTCGGCGGCCAGGCCCAAGTGCGCGACGTCAGCGGCGTCTGGAAAGACTTGACCGAGAGCGTCAACATCATGGCCGGCAATCTTACAGCGCAAGTCCGAAACATCGCCGATGTGACCATTGCCGTTGCCAACGGCGACCTGTCGAAAAAAATCACCGTCGACGTGCGCGGCGAGATCCTCCAGCTCAAAGAAGCGATCAACACTATGGTCGATCAGTTAAACGCTTTCGCCGCCGAAGTCACCCGCGTCGCCCGCGAAGTCGGCACCGAAGGCAAGCTTGGCGGTCAAGCCCAAGTGCGCGACGTCAGCGGCGTCTGGAAAGACTTGACCGAGAGCGTCAACATGATGGCCGGCAATCTCACCGCCCAAGTCCGAAACATCGCCGATGTGACCATCGCCGTCGCCAACGGCGACCTGTCGAAAAAAATCACCGTCGACGTGCGCGGCGAGATCCTCCAGTTGAAAGAAGCCATGAACACCATGGTCGATCAATTGAACGCTTTCGCCGCCGAAGTCACCCGCGTCGCCCGCGAAGTCGGCACCGAAGGCAAGCTTGGCGGTCAAGCCCAAGTGCGCGACGTGAGCGGCGTCTGGAAAGACTTGACCGAGAGCGTCAACATGATGGCCGGCAATCTCACCGCCCAAGTTCGAAACATCGCCGATGTGACGATCGCCGTCGCCAACGGCGACTTGTCGAAAAAAATCACCGTCGATGTCAAGGGCGAGATCCTCCAGCTCAAGGACACCATCAACACCATGGTCGATCAGTTGAACGCCTTTGCCGCCGAAGTCACCCGCGTTGCCCGTGAAGTCGGTACCGATGGCAAGCTCGGCGGCCAGGCCGTCGTCCCCGGGGTCGCCGGCACTTGGAAAGATTTGACCGATAGCGTGAACGCCATGGCCGGCAATCTGACCGCTCAAGTCCGTAACATCGCCGATGTGACGATCGCGGTCGCCAACGGTGACTTGTCGAAAAAAATCGCCGTCGACGTCAAGGGCGAAATCCTCCAGCTCAAAGACACCATCAACACCATGGTCGATCAATTGAATGCTTTCGCCGCCGAAGTCACCCGCGTCGCCCGCGAAGTCGGAACGGAAGGCAAGCTCGGCGGTCAGGCCGTCGTCCCCGGCGTCGCCGGCACGTGGAAAGATCTGACCGATAACGTTAATTTGATGGCCGGCAATCTAACGGCCCAAGTCCGTAACATCGCCGATGTGACGATCGCCGTCGCCAACGGCGACTTGTCGAAAAAAATTACCGTCGACGTGCGCGGCGAGATTCTCCAGTTGAAAGAAGCCATGAACACCATGGTCGATCAGTTAAACGCCTTCGCCGCCGAAGTTACCCGCGTGGCGCGCGAAGTGGGCACCGACGGCAACCTCGGCGGCCAAGCCCTCGTGCCCGGCGTCGCCGGCACGTGGAAAGATCTGACCGACAACGTCAATGTCATGGCGGCCAACCTGACCGCGCAAGTGCGCGGCATCGTCAAGGTCGTCACCGCCGTCGCCAACGGCAGCTTTAAAGAAAAACTGACCGTCGAAGCGAAAGGCGAAGTCGCCGCCCTTGCGGAAACGATCAACAGCATGACCGACACTCTGGCAATTTTTGCTGAACAGGTGACCACGGTGGCGCGCGAAGTCGGCGTCGAAGGCCGCTTGGGCGGTCAAGCCGCCGTTCCCGGCGCCGCCGGCATCTGGAAAGATCTAACCGATAACGTAAATCTGCTCGCCGCTAACCTGACCACTCAGGTGCGCGCCATCGCCGACGTCGCCACCGCGGTCACTAAAGGCGATCTGACTCGCGAAATCCAGGTCGACGCGCGCGGCGAGGTCGTGGAGCTCAAAGACAATATCAACGCGATGATTCAGAACCTGCGCGCCACGACCGATCAAAACACCGAGCAGGATTGGCTCAAGACCAACCTCGCCCGGTTTACCAACATGCTCCAAGGACAACGCGATCTTACCACCGTCGGTCGCATGCTGCTGTCCGAGTTGGCGCCCCTCGTGGGCGCGCAATGCGGCGCGATTTATCAAATGGACTTGAGCAACGGACGGCCGCATCTGGTGATGCTGGCAAGCTACGCCCGCCCCGAGAGTCAAGACAACGTCGAAGTACCGCTCGGCGTCGGGCTGGTCGGTCAATGCGCTCTCGAGAAAAGCCGCATTTTGCTCGCGGACATCCCGCGCGATTACATCCGCGTCAGCTCGAGTCTCGGTGGAGCGCCGCCGCGAAATTTGATCGTATTGCCGGTTTTGTTCGAGGCGGAGACCAAGGCCGTCATCGAGCTCGCGTCCTTGAGCGAGTTCACGTCGACGCATCTCACCTTTCTCTCGCAGCTGACCGAAAGCATCGGCATCGTGCTCAATACCATCGAAGCGACCATGCGCACGGAAGGCTTGCTGCAGCAGTCGCAAAAGCTGGCCACCGAGCTGCAGGCGCAGCAAAAGGAATTGCAGCAAACCAACGACGAGCTCGGCCACAAAGCGCAGCAGCTCGCCGAACAAAACGCCGAGGTCGAACGCAAGAACCAGGAGATCGAACAGGCGCGCTATGCGTTGGAAGAAAAAGCCGCCGAGCTGGCATTGACTTCGAAATACAAATCCGAGTTTCTCGCCAACATGTCGCACGAGCTGCGCACGCCGCTCAACAGCATCCTGATACTCGCCCAGCAATTGGCGGAGAACGCCGAAGGCAATCTGACCGGTAAGCAAGTGGAATTTTCCCGAAACGTTCATGCCGCGGGCGCCGACCTTTTGAATCTGATCAGCGACATACTCGACTTGTCCAAGATCGAGTCAGGCACGGTGACCGTGGAGCCCGAAGAAGTATCGTTTGCCAGCGTGCGCGACGCCGTAGAGCGGAGCTTCCGCCACGTTGCGGAAACCAAGCACCTGGCTTTTGATATCGAGATGGATACCCAGCTTCCGCGCAGCTTGAATACCGATCTTAAACGGCTCCAGCAGGTGCTGAAAAATTTGCTTTCCAACGCCTTCAAGTTCACCTCCCAGGGACGGGTCACCTTCCGCATGAATGTAGCCACGGCCGGCTGGAGCGTCGATCATGCGGCGTTGAACAACACGCCCCGGGTGATCGCTTTCGAGGTCAGAGATACAGGCATCGGTATTTCGCCCGATAAGCAAAAAATTATTTTCGAAGCTTTTCATCAGGCCGACGCGGGCACGAGCCGGCGTTACGGCGGCACCGGTTTGGGACTGGCCATCAGCCGCGAACTGGCGACGCTGCTCGGCGGAGAAATCCGCCTGAACAGCGCGCCCAATCAGGGCAGTGTTTTTACCTTTTATCTGCCCGAGAATTACGTCGGTCAGCACGTTAGCGTGGCGCCGGAGGCAGGCGCTACGCTCCGACCGGCGCCGCTGATAGTTCATCAATCCGTCAAGCCGGAACAAATTCCAGACGACCGTGAATTGATCGCGCCCGGCGACTCGGTCGTGCTGATCGTCGAAGACGATCCGCATTTCGCTCATGTATTGCTCGGCATGGTGCGCGAGCAAGGCCTGAAAGGGGTCGTCTCGACTCAAGGGGCGCACGTGCGCGCGCTCGCGCACCAGTTTTCGCCGCTGGCGATCATGCTCGATATTTTTCTGCCTGATATGCTCGGTTGGACGGTCTTAAATCATTTGAAACAGGACCCGGCGACGCGGCACATTCCGGTGCAGATTATCAGCGTCGAGGAAGAACGCTTGCAAGGCCTGGGGCACGGCGCATTCTCCTATCTGATCAAACCGGCTACGACCGACGAATTGAAAAAAGCCTTCGATCGCGTTATGAGCTACGCCCAATCGCGCCGGCGCCGCTTGCTGGTGATCGAAGACAATGAAATCGAGCGTCAGAGCATCGTCGAATTGCTCAATCACGATGACGTGGAAATTGCCACGGCCGGCACCGGAGCCGAAGCCTTGGAAGCCCTGCGCGACGGCAAGTTCGACTGTCTCATCCTCGACCTGCGGCTGCCGGATATATCGGGCTTCGAGTTGATGGAGAGCATCCGTCAAAATCCCGATCTGCGGGAGCTGCCGATCGTGGTTTGTACCGGCAAAGATTTGACCGAAGATGACAGCGCTCGCCTGGCGCGCATGGCCGAGAGCGTCATAGTAAAAGACGTCCAGTCGCCCGAGCGCCTGCTCGACGAAGTGTCACTGTTTCTGCATCTGGTCGCGGCCGACCTGCCGACCCACAAGCAGCAGATGCTCGAGCGGCTGCGCCAATCGGATGAGGCCCTGGTCGGTAAAAAAGTGCTCGTCGTCGATGACGACGTGCGCAATATTTTCGCCTTGACGAGCCTTCTCGAACAACACGGCGTTCAAGTGGTCAACGCCGAAAACGGCATGGAAGCGATCTCCCTGCTCGATCAAGATCGGGATATCGACGCAGTCTTGATGGACATCATGATGCCGGAAATGGACGGCTACGAAACCATGCGCCGCATCCGGCGCGACTCGCGCCATCTGCTCTTACCGATCCTCGCTCTGACGGCCAAAGCGATGAAAGGTGATCGCGAGAAATGTCTCGACGCTGGCGCTTCGGATTATATCGCGAAACCCGTCAACACGGACGAGTTGCTCGGCCTGTTGCGCATCTGGCTCTTTGGCAAGCAGAGAATAGGCCGTGTCAGCTATGAAGACCGAACCAACAGCTAACATACTGATCGTCGACGATGATCCGCGGACGCTCCTCGCCATGGAGGCTTTGCTCTCCGGACCGGGACGCCACACGGTCACGGCGGCGTCGGGACAAGAAGCGCTGCGCTGGCTGTTGCGTCAGGATTTCTCCGTGATTTTGATGGACGTGCGCATGCCCGACATGGACGGCTTTGAAACCGCCGATCTGATACGTCAAAACGAGCGTCTGCGTCATGTCCCGATCATTTTTCTTTCGGCCATCGATACTCTGGAAGCCGACGTGTACCGCGGCGCGGCGAAAGGAGCCGTGGATTACCTCTTTCAAACCGGTCGTCCCCGAGGTTCTGAAAGCCAAGGTTTCGGTTTTCGTCGACTTGTTTCATATCAACGAGCGGCTGAAGCTGAAGGCGATCCAGCAAAGCGAAGAACGCTTTCGTCTTCTGGTCGAAAGCATGCAGGACTATGCGATCTTCATGCTCGACCCGGAAGGCCGGGTGACTTCGTGGAATATCGGCGCCGAACGGATCGAGGGTTTTCAGCATGAAGAAATCATCGGCGAGCCGTTCGCTCGCTTTTACACTACAGAGGACCAAGCCCAGGGTTTTCCAGAGCAGGCGCTGCGCTACGCCGCGACCAACGGACGAAGCGAGCAAGAAGGATGGCGTGTGCGCAAAGACGGCGCGCGCTTTTGGGCGAACACGGTGGTTTCGGCGCTGCTCGACGAACGCAAAAATCTGGTCGGCTTTTCCGTGGTGACGCGAGATTTGACCGAAAAAAAGCGGGTCGAGGAAGTCCTGCGCGAGAGCGAAGCCAAGCTGCGGCGGCAGGCGCAAGAACTGGAGCAACAGCTCATCGCTTCCGGTCGTTTGGTTTCGCTCGGCGTCATCACCGCCTCCATGGCGCACGAGTTCAACAATCCCTTAGGCATCGTCATGGGCTTCACGCAGCAATTGTTGAGCGAGTTCGAGCCCAACACACCGAACCACCAGGCGCTGAAAATCATCGACGAAGAAACCAAACGCTGCCAGAGAATCATTCAAGAGCTCTTGCAGTATTCTCGGCCTAAAAATGCCGACCTCTGTCCGACCGATGTCAAGCAGGCGATCGACAAGACGATGAACATGGTCGCCAACCGTCTTTATAAACAAAAAATCGAAACGCGCGCGATGATCGCTGATGATTTACCGCTGATTCCCGCCGACCCGCAGCAATTGGAGCAAGTGCTGATCAACCTTTTCTTAAACGCTATCGATGCCATGCCGAAAGGCGGCAATCTCGAGGTCGAAGCGGCGCTCAAGGCAACCCAGGAGAATACGCCGAGCCTCGTCATCACGGTGATCGATAGCGGCTCGGGAATCGATCAGGAAGACCTAGCCAAGATCTTTCAACCCTTTTTTTCCGCCAAGAAAGGCAAAGGTATCGGCCTCGGCCTGCTCGATCAGCGAACGGATCATCAAAAATCACGGCGGCACGATCGCCGTGGAGAGCATGCCGGGCAAGGGCACGACGTTTAGAATTCATCTGCCCTTGGAGCAGAAGCTTACCGAAGGCGTCAACGTGAACAATGGGCAAGACCCGACAGAAGAATCCGAGGACATCGACAAAATGATGAAACTCTTCGGCGCCAAGGCGTAAGGCAAAGACAACCGTCCGCTGTGATTTTTTTCGACGGAAAAGTCGATTCTCGCTTGCCTCTAACCCAAGAATCCCACTCCCTCACGAGAACCCCTGCGCAAGCGTGTCCCCTGTTGTTCTGGGGCCTAGAACCAAATCCGCGTCATTGAAATATTCCGATTCTCCGAGTCCGCGTTATTGTAGTAGCGGTGAAGATTCGGGATAATCATGCCCAGGCGCATCTTGATTCGCCCGGAGGTCAGCATGAAATTCGAACGGATCAGTATCAATCCGAAGCAGATGGATGGCGTGCCCTGCATCAGAAGCTTGCGCATTCCCGTCGCGACGGTGGTCGGGATGTTGGCCGACGGCATGTCGAATGAAGAAATTCTCAACGCCTATCCCGATCTCGAAGCGGAAGATATCCGGGAAGCATTACGCTTCGCCGCCGCGGCCCTTCGCGAACGGGAACTGCCCTTGATCGAGATTCAGTGAATTTCCTCATCGACAGTTCCTTGTCTCCGCTTGTCGCAGAGCAACTGCGGCTCGCCGGGCATGACTCGATTCAAGTGCGGCGTTACGGCATTCATAAGGCCGACGATGAAGTTGTCTTTGCACGCGCCGCGGAAGAATACCGCGTGCTTGTCTCCGCCGACACCAACTTTGCGTCGATACTCGCGGCGCGTCAAGCCGTGAAACCTTCGGTGATCTTGTTCAGGCGGGAAGCACCACGCCGCGCCGAAAAACAAGCGGCCTTGTTGCTCGCCAATATGTCGACTTTAACCGAGCTGCTCGAACAAGGCAGCTTGGTGGTTTTCGAGGACGGCCACTTGCGCAGCCGTCCGTTACCACTCCTGCAAACGCGCAAGTCCTAAACGGTTTGAGATCAGCGCTCGCCGCGCGGCTTACGTATCGCGCTCGCTCGTCGGCCCGACTTCGCCGGTGCACCACGGCACAAAGGCTTTCATCTTGCACGTCGCCCCATGAGCCTTGAGCTCCTTCTCGAAGATCCCGTGAATTTCGCGATCTTCATCCTCGTACTCGATCTGCCAACCGCCTTCCTTCATGCTCCGGTCGGCATTCTCGCCGCCGCCGCCACGGCCTTTATAAAGGCCCATGTCACCGGGGCGAAGCGCAAGATACCGGGCTCGCGTCGTTCCAGAATTGAAATGCTGATGATAGCAGTTGTCGGCGGGCACGGTCACCATCGAGCCTAATTGCCAATCGCACTTGATCATGTCGGAACGATCTTCTTTGGTCCAAATCAACGAGTAGCCGCCGGTGCCGCTGAGTAGCACGAGATGGGCGCCGGGACCATGGCGGTGTGCTTTTTTGTAGGTGCCGATCGGAAACTCGGAGATGTGGCTCTTGGTGTTATTTTCAGCCATCTCCAGCATCGCGTTGATGCCGCCGGCGCCGCGCTCCTTCCAGCCGTAGAGCAACATGTCCGGCGCATTGGCGATGAAGTTGGATTCCCATATGCGCCGGTTGAAAAGCTTGCCCTTGCCGCTGAAGTAATCTTCCTCCCCCGCGTAACGCTTGTGAAACAGGTAATTGCAATTGAAGATGAAATCATTGTCGCGGTATAGACGCATCATCGGCGGCGCGTTGGTTACCGCGATATAGCGCGCCGGCTCTTGGCCGCTGCCGTTGAAGTTTTGGTACTTCGCGTTGAGTGGGATTGAAAACAGGCTGCCGGCCTGCCACTCGAAGCTACTCTTTTGTTTTTCGTCCTGCCAGATGGTCGTTGCGCCCCGGCCGGAAACGACATAGATCGTGAGCTCATACATGTGATGCTCCGGCTCCGACTTACCGCCTGGCTTGATCTCGATGACGTGACAATCGTTGGGCATGTGACGGTTATCGATGTGGACGATCGCTCCACTTCCTCCCTTTCGCTCCCATGGACCGAGCTCGATCTTGGCCAAGCTCGGAAAGTAGTGGTTCTTATAAACTCTGACGCCCTCCTTCTGCAGCCATTCTGCGTAAGGATCGGTCTTAGTGTAATCTTTGAGACCCTCTTTGGGGGTCTCCGCGACTTTCATGTCTGTGCCTAACATCACCACGGTTGGAATCCTCCTTTAAAAAATGAATCGTAATTTGTCGATCACTGCCGATATCCGCGCGCCGCCGGCATCTAACCGTCCTTTTTGAAATATCCGATACAGGGCGAATTTGTCAATGAGTCCATCCCGACGGAACAGTTGCAGTTGGTCCTCGGCATGACACTTCAAGATTTGGTTGGTCATCTAAATAAGCCATTGCCATCGCGTAAGAGATCCGTAAACTTCCTGAAACGAATGGTGCGAGCGAAGGATTTTCTCTTCTTTACGAACTTGTTTGGTTTTCCTTGTTCACCCAAGCTGCGAAATTTGCTGCATTAAGTGATGCCAAGCATAGTGGCATGTCGGTTGCAAAATTTACCATCGCGCGGCTGAATTAAACGCGACGAAAAAAGAAGGAGGTGAACCATGGTACCAGGTATTATTTTATGGCTTTTAGGAGTTCCGCTCAGTATTCTTGTTTTGCTCTGGTTGTTCGGAGTCCTAAGATAAGCGACGAAATTTCGCTTCAAACCGCAGTGCTCTATCGACGCTGCGGCGTATTCGTCTGCGTGGCGCACGAATCTTCCGCGATGAGCCGATTCGGCCGCGCCCGCTGACGATGCTCTCAGATCCAGCGCACGAACATGCAACCGATCACGGCTCTGTCCTACAATATCCATGAGTGCGTCGGCTCGGACCGACGCCGCGACCCGACGCGGGTCGCGCAGGTTATCCGAGACAGCGGCGCTCAGATCATCGGCCTCCAGGAAGTTCACTCGGATGGGACCGGCGCGGAAGAATTGCACCAGATGAACTATTTAGCACGGGTCACGGGGTTGCAGGCGGTTTCCGGCCCATCGGTAGAACGGCGCAACGGACACTACGGCAACGTTTTGCTAACTAGCGGCAAGATCCTGGCGGTGAACAAAATCGATCTCACTTATCGCCGCCGAGAACCGCGCGGCGCCATAGACGCTGACCTCGATCTGGATGGCGAAACAGTGCGTGTGATCGTCACACATCTTGGACTTCGCGGCGCTGAGCGGCGTTTCCAAGTTGGGAAACTTTTAGCCGCGCTAGGAAATCAGCGAAGTCGAATCGTGATCGTGATGAGCGATTTCAATGAATGGATGCCGACCGGTCGTTCGCTGCGTTGGATCCATACGCGACTGGGAAAAACCGCGCTGATCCGGACCTTCCCGTCGGCCTTCCCGTTGTTTGCGCTCGATCGAATCTGGGTTTCTCCGCCCGGCGCCCTGACGACACTGAGCTGCTTTAGAACACCGCTGAGCCGAATAGCCTCGGACCACCTGCCGTTGAAAGCAATTATTGACTGCCGCCAGCCAGCCAAAAGCTAGAAGAAGTCAGCCCACATCTTTGATCGCTGGCCGGGCGGCGGTGAAATCCCGCGATCGCCGCCGGGTCAACACATCGCCTAACCGACGATAACTTCGACCGCGTGACATCAGATAGAACACACCGAGGCCGAGTATTATCGCTTGCACAGGATACTTGCGAATGACTTCCTTTAAATCGGCTGCCATCGCCTCGAACTTATTCTCGCGCAGATAGGAAGTAGCGGTCTCAACGCTGTCCGCTACCGCTGAAATGGCCCCACGAGCTTTATTCGCGGCAGTTTCGCCGAACTCATACGTTTTCGCCTTGATTCCACTCAGCCCATCGTCGCCCAATCCCTGATATTCGCTGAAACGATGATCGACTTCTTCCTCGGCTTGGTCGCGCGTACAGCCATACTTCTGTTGGATCAATCCAATCAGCCGGTCCTTTTGACCGCCGATCCATTCAAAATCGTCGTCACTTAAATTGCCCCACCAGGATCTGAGCTTGCCACGCAATTGCCGCCAGTTTCCCTCAAGTATATCTTCGTTCATGTAAACTTCTCCTTCTAAAGAATTACGCCACGATTTTATCGCAAACCGAGATATCCAAGAATGAATAAAACAACTACCACCACACCGATTATGTAAAAGATATTACCAGGCATATTTTATCCTCCCCAATAACCTCACAGGCGCTGCCGGCGACGCCGGCAGCGCCCAACTAAGAATAATTAATTGGCGCGAGCTCCTTGCACTTGAAGATTGTTGACAACCTTGCTGACGCCTCCGACTTGGGATGCGAGTTCCTGCGCGCGAGCCTTCTGCGCGGACGAGTCTACTACCCCATTGAGCGAGACGACGCCGTTGTTCGTATCCACGTCAACCCGTGTGAGGCTCGAGACCTTATCGGCGGCCAATTTCGTCTTCACGGAAGTCGTGATCGTCGCATCGTCGACGTTACGCCCGGCGGTTTCGCCGGTCATGGCCTGACAGCCGGCCATCGTAAACACCAAAACCATAGTTGCTAAAACTTTCCCAAACTTTGCCATAGAACCCTCCTTGTTTATTTACATTCCTAAATTACAATCAGGCGTGGCCGCGAAAACCCGCGGGCCTAGCCCTGTCCTTGTCCGAAATACTTTCTTCCCCGGTATAGGCAATGTCGTGCGCGCCGGCGCGTTCAAAAATTTCTTTAACGCGATCGCGTTCCCGGCTATTTTCCGTGTGCACGGAAATGAGAATGTTGCCGCCTTTTATTTTACCTTCGTATTGTTTCGCCTCATATTCGGGAATGCCCAGACCAATCAGCGCCCCAGAAAACCCGCCGACCGCAGCCCCCACACCCGCCCCAGCCAGTGCGGCCATAATCGGGCCGGCCGCGATGGCCGGCCCTACGCCTGGGATTGCTAATGAGCCGACTCCCACCAGCCAGCCCATGATACCGCCTAGAGTACCGCCTGCTCCTGCTCCCGCCGCCGCTCCTTCAGGAGCCTTGGTGTGTTGTTCGTGGGCGAAATCCCGGGTTCCGCCTTTATCAGGAAATAATACCGAAATATCGTTATTCAGCGCCCCCGCGTTTTTCAGGTTGTTAACGATGATTTCCGCCTGGCTTTCGCTATCACAGAGACAAAATACTGCCTTGGACATGGCACTCCTCCTTGACTAATTCGTAACTTCTAATTGGTTGTCGACCTGTTTGACTCCGGCAATCTGTGTGGCTTTCGCCGCGATATCGGCTTTCTCCTTTGCGCTTTTCACCGGCCCGCGCAGCGTCACCTTGCCATCGCTCGTAATAATCTTTACGTTCTGACCATTCGTCGACAGCGCGTCATCAGAGGTGATCGCCTGTCTGATTTTTTGAGTGAGCGCTCGATCTGCTTCGTTTTCTGACTGATCTCCAGAGGTCTTTGTCGCTCCGTCACGATCCCGCGCATTGCGACCGCTGTTATCGGCCGCAACATTGGTTGAGGTCCGATCGTTCGCCGATTGATTTTGTTTGTCACGCGAACAAGCAACAGTCATCACTGTAATAAGCAAAACAAATACAAAACTCTTCATTCTACCTCCTCGATTAAAATCTAATCTAGAGCAACTAAGATGCCATTCGGCTGCGCAATATATTTCCAAGCGAATTCAACCGTTAACACCATGCTGCACACTCGAGATCGCCTTTAAATCAGAAAAATTCTGACAGCAAAAATATCGCTTAAAGGTTTTTACTTACACAATTTCTAACATGAGCTGAGTCGTTTAGGAGAATTTAGACTTGAATAAAGATTGGAATTGTCCTCGCGGAGGCTCGGTCTTTCCGATTGCGCAGGAGGAGTGAAGATTGACTCCGTCCAGCCTTAGGACGTAGCGCTGCGGCTGTTGCGGTTATTCTTGCCTTGCGCGATTTCTCTATCGAAGCCTGGCAGGATGGCTTGGAAAAATGCGTTCTGGATCAGCCGGACGACAGTTTCCCAGGTGCTGGTTTGAGGCGACTCGATATCTCCGGAAACCGTAATTTTGGTCGCTACCTCCTCGCGTGGCCGATTGGTCAGCAACGCAGAGATGCCGCCAACTAAACCTTCATAAAGTTTCCTGAACAAGCTCTTGTCCCGGTCCTGCCGATGGTCGTAGACGTCCATATCGTGAAACAGCGGTTTTACGTAGCCGTCAATTTTTCCTTGGCGCACCTTGAGATCAGAATAGAAAGCAAACTTTCCATTGACCACATCGAAGTTGCCATAGGCTCGAAACAAATTATTCATTTTGCGCATGTCGGTATCTTCTATGCTCAGCGCCAGATTAAAATCCGGGCCCTTCGTTTCCGGTCGAAACGCCACGTCGATTCGGCTCGGACCACTGCCCATGAATCGTCCGCTCGCGTGCCCTCGCGCAACACCGTCTTTAAGATGACTGCTGAGATTTTCAATATCTATATTGGCATCGGTAAAAAACACGTGGTAAGCGGGTTTTGCCGCGCGGTTCACGTATCCAAGCTGGCTGTTTCTGACCTGCAGACGATCCACTTTCACTTCAAACGTAGGATCGTTGCTGTGCTCTCTCGTGGCTTTCCCCGCTTCCTTGGCGATTTTTTCAGTCGGGGCGGTCGCCGCGACGTGGATGTAGTCCGCGACCAATTTGTCTAAAGTCAGTTGCTTGATCTGGATGTTCGTACCTTCGCGCGCGTATTCGATCATGGCATCGCTGGAGAGTACCCCTTGCTGGACGGACAATTGGTAGCGTTCCGTGATTGGTTTAAAGTAATCCAACGTGATTTGCTGGAGCTGAAGGCCGCCCTTTAATGTCACATGCGGCTCGGCTAGAAAGTCGGCATGTCCGTCGATTTTTATTTTTCCCGTATCGAACACGATCCCCTGCACCCAAACCGGCGACGGGTAAGAGCCTTCCGCCGATTCGACATTGCGAATGTTTTCCGCGATGAAATCGAGCCGGGTAATCCGCAGCGGTTTAAACGGACCTTTGTCTGCATAGGTCAAATCGCCGTTGTGAATTGTAAATCGATTGATTTTCAGCGGATAGATAGCCTGCAAAGCGTCCTGCCAGCCCCGATCTTTCATCGGCACGTCGTCTTTAGCCTCTTCCGTAAATTGCCGGAGATCCACGTGCACGATGGGATTATCGATCGCAAAATCGGCGACGAGTTTGCCAAAAAGCAGAGCCTTCCAATGAACGCTGGCTGTCAGGTTGGGGATTTTCGCGACAGCGGGTTCCGGATGAGCGTTTTGAAAAATGGTTGTGTCTTCGAGATCCAGGGAAAAACCAAAAGGATGAAAATCGAGTCGAGCGATCCGGACGGTGTAGCCCTTCAATCGATTATTTAAGTCCGCCTCCATTCTTTTTCGCAACGGCTCATCGAGTAAGAATGAGGCGGCGACGACAAGCGTCAACAAAACGAGTATTGCGCCGCCGATCGACAACAGTGATTTTTTGACCACGGCTCTCATGAGCTAAACCGGCTGGGCGCGTCTCACTTCCGCCGCCGGCGCCACGTTAAAGATGGTCAGCTCAAAGACGGCAAAATCCCGTTCAAAGTATCTGTTCGGCCTCAACCTCGTTGAGAGATTCATAAGCCGTCCGAGCGAAGCTTTTCGCTACAGGCAACTCTCGCGGGCCGACACACCCCGTCCGTTGGCTAGATCGAAAGAAACCGATCAAAAAACGACCGATAACGACGCAACACTAAGCGCAAGTCTTCAGTCGAAACTTTATCTCCCTGATCCCATTGGCGTTCCAGTTTTGTCCGCTCATCGGCAAAAGTCGATGCCAAATCCTTTATTACCTCGGCGACCAAGCTCATCCGCCTGCTCGACGGATCGTCGCGGCTCATCGACAAAACCAGTCTGCAACGCGGTCCACCGAGAGCGAAAACCCTGAATCGAATCATTAGAAAACAACGGCACCGATTGATCATTTCTTAGATCGCCGTTTCCCGGCTGTTCGGCCTGCCCTCCCCTAAAGCAATCGCCCCTTCATGCCTATGGGCCGAGTCCACCCGCTCGGGCTGAACTTCCGGTTGCTCAGAAGACGCTGCTATATCGGCCGTCGAAAGATGTCTCTCCCTGTTTTCCATTGCCAACCTCCTTTTTTTTCAGTCTGGTGAATCTTCGTCTCTGATTTGTGCGTATCGAGCAGTTCGTCAAAAATCGCGCGATAATGGACAATTGCCTTCCTTAGATCCTCTGTGCTCGCTCGCCCTCCCTGATCCGCGCGAATGATCGCGTGCGCCGCTCGGTAATGATCGATCACTGCGCCATGGCTGACAGAAAGATCCGCCGCACGTTGCTCGAAGTCGCCGGTCGGATAACCGCGCCGTTGCATTAATTCGAGCACTTGGCGATCAGCGTCTTGCACGGCCTCCTTGGGATCGTCAACGAAACGGTTTTGCACCGAACGCCAGGCTTCCGTGAACCGGGCTGCGTCCGCCGCGGAAAGTGGAACGATATGCAGTTTGGTGACCCGCTGCTCGCGCGCTAAAAGCTCTGCCTCGGCATCTTTTTGATCGCCATACTTGCGTATAGTCCGGTCATACTCCGGGCCGAAGCGCTCCTGTAGATGCCGCGAACGGTGTCTCTGCATAAAAAGCAGTCCGCCGAGCAGAATAATAATGCCGACGAGAACAGCGACAATGACAATCCACATTTGAGTGTCCATAACGTTTCTCCATTTTTTGGCGACTGTGTGAGCAGACGCCGGTCTGAACAATCACGGGCGAGTTTCGAGTAGTTCGTCCACGCAGATGTCTCGTCAGCAAAGCATATGCCACGAACGAACAACGAAATGATCGCAGCGAAATTGCCGTATCAGCGCTTCCGATGCCTCAAAATATGTAAGAGGTTTCGATACAAATTGGAGGAAAAAAAGAGAAGAATACCGACGCGAAACGCAACGATCGAAGTTTGCACAGCTACGCGGCGCGAGCGCAAGAACGACTACGCTCGGCGGTTGATTTTAATCTGCGCGCGATGTTCGCTCGGGAAAATCAAGCTGACGACGCTACACCCGGCCTCGTTCGCATGGCGCGGCGCCGCTTCCAAAGCGGGCGTAGCGTTCTCGATAGCAACGCAATAGCTATCTAAGAACAAAATCACCGAAAAATATCGCGGCGCCGCTCACTCTTTTTGCAAATTCATGACGCCCGACACGGGTCGAAGTTTTTTCTGAACGAACTGCTCCAGGCCGGGTCGGCCGCCATGTTCGCGAATCGTGCGCTGGGAAATCAAGTTGGAAAGCTCGAAGGCGACATCCGGCGGCGAATACCAGCTGTAATACCACGCTTCTTTCACGGCCTTCAGTGCCATCGGACTTTTCTCGGCGAGGCATTTTGCCAGCTCCGCCACTTCCTTGTCTAATTCCGAGCGTGGCACGACCCTCGAGATCAAACCGATGCGCTCGGCGTCCTTCGCGGACATCATTTTTCCTGTGAGCGCATAGTAAAGACCGTGTTTTGGCTGAAGATGTTCGGTCAACACGGCAGTGGTTTCGCCGGCGGGGAAATGGCCGAAGTTGACTTCCGGCAGACCGAAGAGCGCTTCCTCCGAAGCGATGGCGATGTCGCATCCGGCGGTCACCGTCAATGCTCCGCCGAGACACCAGCCGGTGATGCGCGCGATCACCGGCTGCGGTAAAGTTCTCAGCATCTCGTTGCGCCAGCGCCGCACTTTCTCGCGCACCTCGTCGCGCACGCGCTCGGGCTGGCTTTCCATCTCAAGGGAGTACTGCTTTAGATCCTGGCCCGCGCAAAAGTTTTCACCGGCGCCGGTCAGCACGATCACGCGCGTCTCCTTGTCGTAGCGCAGATCCGTGAGCAGATCGAACATTTCGCCGTGCAGTTGCGGACTCATCGCGTTGCGCTTTTCCGGACGGTTGAACGCAATCGTCGTTATGCCGCTTTCTTTCGTCACAAGTAAAGTTTCGTAATTCATCGACATGTTTTCATCTCCTTTTTTATTTATGTTTCCCGAATCGTGTTGGGTTTCGCCTTTGCTACAATTGACATAGCACTCCGTTATTGAATATTGCTAGCAAAAGCAGCGCAGCATCTCGGGAGGCAAGAAATGAAAACGTCGCTCCTTGCGATTCTCCTGATGGCGAACATGTTGGGAAGCGCATGGTGCCAGTCCGCGCAGCCCAAGACCGCCGCCGACCTGGCAAAGTATCTGGGCGCCGACCGCGAGCGCGTGCTTTATGAAGGCGCCAAGAACGAAGGCAAGCTTGTCTGGTACACGTCGCTTACCGTGTACAAAGAGATGGCGAAGGCTTTCGAAACGAAATATCCCGGCGTCTCCGTTGAGCTCTATCGCGCGCCGGCGGTGAATCTGGCGAGCAGAATCTTGAGCGAGGCTCAAGCCAAGCGTTACATCGTCGATACCATCGAGACCACTCCCGGTTCCTTGATGCTCGTGCGCGATAATAAACTTCTGCTGCCGTACAATTCGCCGCACCTCGGCGACTATCCGGAAGGCTCGAAGGACAAGGCGCCGGCCGGTTTGTTCTACACGACTGTCGATCGCGAATCGTATGCCGGTATCGGATACAACAAGAATGCTATTCCGAATGCCGATGTGCCGAAAAGCTTCGATGATCTCTTGAAGCCCGCGCTCAAAGGCAAGATCGGCATCAGCAATGAGGAAATGGGCAGCCGAGTCGTCGGCGCCATGCTCAAACAAAAAGGCGATGGCTTCGTCAAGAAGTTAGCGGCTCAGGACATCAAACAATATGCGCTGCCGGCGCTCGGCTTGAATGAGTTGATCGTTTCCGGCGAGGTGCCGCTCTCGTTTACCGCCGTCGACAGCAACGTCAGGTTGGCCGCGGCCAGAGGCGCGCCGGTGGCGTGGCTTCCCGGCGACCTTGTGCCCACCAATGCGGGCAGCTTGGCGGCATTCCTACACACGCAACATCCTCACGCAGCGCTCTTGTTCATCGATTTCATGATAGGCCCCGAAGGCCAAAAATTGTTTTCAGAAAAATACGGCTACGGTACGGCGCGCAAAGACTCCGGTTTCAAGCGCTGGTATCCGGAGCAGGGTCTGTCGACCTATGAATACGCCAACACGGTCGAGAGATGGAACAAGCTCCTGCTGCAGATCTCGCGCAAGTAAGTTTTTTACGCGCCCACGGCAAGCGCCGTAATAGACGGCAGCCCGCCGATGATCTTGCGCGCGCCGGATGAGTCGACCTGCAAGACGTCGCCTTCCGATGTCGAAGCGAAGACACCCTCGCCGCCGACTGCCGGACACATGGCCATCACCCCGCCACTCAACGCTGCGGTCGCGCTGTCCCAATGCGCGCCGCCGTCCTTGCTGACGAAAATTGCCGCGTCGGCGCGCTGTTTGCGCAGCCAAGTGTTTGGCCGGCCAAGCGCTAAGCCAAGATAAATCGCACCAGTGCCGTCTTCGGTGACCGCTGAGCCGAAATCACGCGCTCCGCTCGGCGTAACTTTTTCCCAATGCTCGCCGCGATCCAAGCTCCGATAAATACCTTCGCCGCAAGCGGCGACGACAAGTCCTCTGGTTCGCGAGCTCGGGAGAATTTGATGCACGTCAGGATCGTCCAATCCCGCCACGGCGGGAGTCCAATGCCGCCCTTCATCGTCGCTGACGAGCATGCCGCCGACTTCGATGGCGGCAAAAAATCGGCGCGGCGTCTACGTTGTCGGCGGCGATAAAGCGCGTGCGCGCGCCCAACTCCGGGCTTGGCGGGAAACTGCCGCCGTGCGCGCCGGCGCGCACGCCTTCCAGCTCCTGCCAGGCGCCGCCGTTCGACGCGCGGTAAAGCGCCGCCGGCACGGTGCCGGCAAATATGGCTCCGGGAAGCGCGAGCAAGGAAACCGTCGTCAAGCGCGGCACGTTGGGATTTGCCCGTTGCCAGGCCGCGCCACCATCGGCAGAGACAAAGAGACCGGAATGTTCGGTCGCCACGTAGATATGGCGTGGATCATTCGGATCGACTTGAAGCGCGGTCATCTTCCAGAAAGTCAGCGCCTTCTCGGTCTGCGCCCACTGACCATTACGTTGTTCGAAGCGATACCAGCCTGAATAAGTTGCGATATGCAGGGCTTTCGCGGCGCCGCGAAAATCTGTCATTTGCATACCTCCTGGCTAAGAATTGACCACACTCGCTCTTGCAGTCCCGAACATTTTTGAGATATGTCAGCAAACCGGCTGCTGTCAAGTTGGATAAAATTGCTGTGCACCGGGATTCGCCGCGGAGCTCAGCGACGAATTGCTGCCCGCGCGGCGATTTCCTTTTTCTTAACTAAGAAAGCTTCATAGATACGAGGACAAAACATGCGTCGCTATTTACGTCGTCCGATTTTTTTCGCAATCTTGGTGTTGGAGTTATACGGCGCTGCCGCGGGCGAGACCGCAGCAGCGCGTCCTTTCTATGAAGGCAAGACGATCAACATGATCATTTCGACCTCGCCGGGCGGCGCCACCGATGTGGCCGGGCGCTTGGCGGCGCGCCATCTCGGCAAATATATCCCCGGCCATCCAAACATCATCGCGCAAAATATGCCGGGAGCCGGCGGCATCGTTTCGGCAAATTATCTTGCGAACATCGCCAAGCCGGACGGTCTGACGATCTTGGCCGTCAATCGCGCTAACTATCTCGAGCAAATGGTCGGGCGGCCGGAAGTCAAGCTCGATTTCCGCAAACTCAACTGGGTGGGCAGCTTCAATCGCGCGCCGATGATGATCGCATGCCGCAAAGATTCGCCGCACACCAGCATCGAGGCGATGCGCAAGGCAAAAAATCCGCCGCGCTTCGGCGAAGGCGGCACCGGCAGCATCAGTTTTGTCTTCAGCAATCTGGTCGCCGAGATTTTAGATTTTAAAGTCAAGCACGTGACCGGCTATGGCTCGGCGCGCGAGATCGATCTCGGCTTGGAGCGCGGCGAAGCGGACTGCCGGGCCACATCGGATATCACGTTGGTCAGGCCACCTTGGCCGACCTGGGTGCAGCAAGGCTACATCGCCTTCGTGATTCAACAAGGTCCGGCGAAAAGCCGCGTGTTGCCGGACACCGTCCCGACCATTCATGAACTTGCCCCCGCCAGCGCCAAGGCGACGCTCAGTCTCATGGAGATTATGGTCGCTTACACCGATTTCGATCGGCCCTTTGCGACTTCGCCCGGCGTGCCGCGGGACAAACTCCAGCTACTGCGCGACGGTTTTGAAAAAATGTTAACCGATGCCAGCTTTCAGCAGGAAGCAAAGAAGCTCGTTGATTGGGACGGTGCGAGTTATTTCAGCGGCGCCGATCTTCAGCAAAAAATCGAGAAAACCGTCACCCAGCCGCCCGATGTCATTAGACGCATCAAAGATATTCTCAAAGAGTCGGATTCATAACCGCGCCGAATCGCGCTGATTGGCGGCGGCCCATAGAGAACGTATCGAGATTTATTTTTCTAAGACGGCTCAACCGGGCGCACCCGGCAAAGATAAGATCGATGCGGCAAAGATCCGCTGATCGGATCGGCGAGCTCGGCGCCGATCAACAGGCTCGGATTGGCCGATTCGTCGCCGTAGGCGTCGTAACCAGAAATTGAGAGTTCTTTGCAATCCTGCCACCAACCGTGCTGGCAACAAACCACGCCGCGGGCGATGCCGTCGGTGACTCGAGCCTTGGCGCGCATCGTACCGCGCGGACTCTCGATGCTCAGCCACTTTTTATCTTCGATGCCGTAGAGCGCCGCCGTCTCCGGGTGAATATCGGCGCTCGGCTCGGGCGTATTCTTGCGCAGCGACGGCAGGGCGCGAAGCTGGCTATGGATGTAGGCGGTAAATTTTGCGTTGGTCAGCACGAGCGGATATTCGGCCGCGATATCCGGCCGGCTAACCGGGCTCATCAACGGTTCCTCGTACACCGGCAGCGGTGGAAAGCCATGCGCGGCAAAGCTGTGTGAATAGATCGCCACTTTCTTGTCCGGCGTATTGAATCCACGCGCCATCCCCTGCTCGTTGGTGGCAGAATACTTTGCATAGCGCGGCACGCCGGGCACCGTAATGCCTCCCGGCTCGGCTTTGAGTTGGCTCAAGGAAAGTCCTGTGGGGGCAAGCTCATACTCATAAGCCGCTTCGATATCGCCATCCCAAAAATATTGACCCAGGCCCAGCCGTTTGGCTAGTTCGAAAATAATCCACGCATCGGCGCGCCGCTCCGCCAGCGGCTCGACAACCGCGGGACGATATTGCACATGAAGCTTGCCCTGCTGGCGATGTGCAAACGCCGTCGTAGCCATGTTGCTCTTCTCGAGAAAACTTGCGGCCGGCAGCACGTAGTCGCAAAGGGCTGCCGTCGGGGTCATGAAAAATTCCGCCGCCACGGCGAAATCCAGCGCGCGAAACGCCTCGCGCGCCCGCTGCGAATCCCCTGTGTTCATGATCGTGTTCGAGCCAAAATTGAGAAGTGCCTTGACCGGATAGGGGCGGCCATCGAGAACCGCCGTAAAAATATCGTAGGCAGCGCAGTTGCCCGGCTTGGCCGGCGGGCCGAGTGGCTTTCGCTCTCGGCCAATTCGCTGCTCGGCCATTTCCTTCGGCAAGAATTCTTTGCCGGAAACCACGTTCGCCGGCGCCTTCGGAAAAACCACGTTGCCGCCCTGTCGGTCAATGTCTCCGAGCAACGCATAAAGCGTTGCGATCGCCCGGCTCGTTTGCGTTGCGTTGGTGTGTTGCCCTACACCGTTGTGCATGTACATGCTCACCGGGCGATTGGCCGCAAGCAGGCGCGCCGCTTCTCTGACTTTCTCCGCCGGCACGCCCGTAACCGTCGCCGATGTCTCCGCGCGATGCTGAACCGCGAGAGTTGCCAATGCGGCGAACGCCGGCCGGCATGAAATTTCTCGTCCATCTTGTAAGCGCACCGAGCGTTTGCCGAAAAGCGCCGGGCGGATAGAAGTGCGCTTAAAACCGCCGCTCGCCGGATCATAGATCACCGGCGCATCGCTGATTTCATCCCAGGCGACGAATCGCTCGGCGGAACCGGCGCTCGTCAAATCGACTTCGGTCAACGCCAACCCCGTGTCGTCGCGCAGAAGCAGCCAACCATTGGTCCATTGGCGCACGAACGCTTCGTCGTAAAGTTTTTCTTGAATGACGACGTCGATCATCGCCAAGGCTAGCGCGCCGTCGGCACCGGGGCGAACCTGGAGCAGCACATCCGCCTGGGCGGCGATACCGACCCGGCGCGGATCGACCGCGACGATCTTCATGCCGCGCTTGCGCGCCGCAACGATATCGTGGGCGAGAATCAACGAGGTTGAGCTCGGATTATGGCCCCAGAGCAAAAACGTCCCGCTGTGCGCCACGTCGGGCGTGGGGATTTCTACGCCGAAGGTATAGGTAAAGCCGGTGTCTTTATGCCAGTTGCACACGTGCGTCGTCGAAACCCAGTTGGGACTGCCGAAACTGTTGAGGAATCGCGCCAACCATCGTTCAGCGTCGGAAACCGACGTGCCGCCGCCGGTCCCTTTCGCCAGGGCGACGGCGCGCGCGCCGTAACGTTCTCGAATGGAAATAAGCTTTCTCAGCGATTTCGTCCAGCGCTTGATCCCAACTGATCCTTTGCCAACCGGGATCGGCTATCGCCTTTCGGTCGCGTGCGCTTGAGCGGATAGTCGAGCCTATCGGGATGATAGACGAGCTCCGGCGCGGCTTTGCCTTTGACGCAGAAAACCCCACCGTTCGGATGATCCGGGTCACCAACAAGCTGAGTCACTTTCCCCGCTTTTACCGTCGCGATGGTGGCACAATGCGCCGTGCACAGGGCGCAATAGCCGCGCACCGAATAGGAAGCTGGCTCGTGCTTATCCATAATGACGCTGAGAATATAACAAACGCAGACTGGCGTCCATGAGCATCAGGTGTGTGATTGTTGCTTACGCGCGCTGCAAGCTGTCAGCGCTACGCAGTCCGTTTGCGCTGGGCAGTGAGGCTTGGCGCGGCTACTTTCCCGACCAAAGTTTATCGAAGAAGCCGTTTTTTTGTAGCCCGTCCAGATAGCGGCGGTCGACGAAATCCTGCGGTTTTAATTTTTTGGCGCGCGCATCGACCTTTGAAGTTTCGTCGATGATCGCCTGAAAGGCTTCGTTTTTGAATTCTAAGCGCCGCTCCATCACTTTGATTTCCTCATCATAGGCGGCATCCAAAAGCTTGCGATCGTTAATGCGCAACTGTTTGGCCAACACTTTATAGGTCAGCTCTTTATCGAGAAATAAGATCTTCATCGCTTCCGCAGTGGCGCGGAAGAATTTCTCGATCGCCGGCCCGTGCGAATTCAGGAGCGAGCGGCGCGTGATCAGCGTCGCCGCGGCGAACGGAATATGCAGATCAGGGCCGTAAACCACGTAACGAAAACCCTGCGCGGCGGCCCGTGTGCCGCCCGATGGCCCGGTCATCGTCGCGGCATCGACGTTGCCGCTCAGCAACGCTGCAAGATTTTCCACTTGCCCGCCGGTTTGGATAAAATTGACTTCATTCGGATCAACGCCGCTCTTCCTCAAAGCCTGGATGATGAAATAGTGGGAATTGCTGCCGAGGCGAGACAAACCGAGTTTTTTACCGCGCAGATCTTCCGGCCTTTTTATGTCCGGTTTGGCCAAAATACTATGCGTCAAGGTATTTTTCGCGCTGCCGATAAAGACCAGGTCCGTGGCTCCCTGGGCGTAGGCGCGAATGATCGCTTCGCCGCCGCTGATCGCCACCTGGGCGTCGCCGCCCAAGATCGCCGCGGTGACGATCGGCGCGGATGAAATGTAAACGAGCTGAAAATCCAAATCGTACTTGCGAAACAACCCGACCTCTTCGCAGATCCACGGCATCGCCTGCGACATGGTGCGCGCGGAATGAAAGCCGATCAGCTTGTCCGCCGCAAACAACCCGGCGGACCAACCCAGGCAGGCGAAAAAAAACAGGATGCCGGAACAAAAACGAGTTAGCTCTGATAGCTTCATGAGGAATGTCTCCTGAACGAACTGCGCCGAACGAGCTTATCGGTTTCGAAGAAAAACCAGCGCGACCTTATCAAAAAGCCACGCCGCCGCCTAGCGCAAAAGTAATCCTGCCTGAGCAAGGAAATTTCGACACACCGCTTGACCGCGCGGTCGCGGCGATGGTACGCCATGTCACACGACCAGGTTTGGAGGGACGAACATGAAGATCGTTGTCTTCGGCGCGGCTCGCCGAGTGGGCGCCCTGATCGATGAAAAGGTCATCGATCTCAATCACGGATTAGCTAGATCCTTGCGTGAGAAAGGCGACGCCAAAGCGGACGAGCAAGCCGCGACTCGTCTGCCCGCGCGGCTCTTATCGTTTATCGAGTCCGGCGCCGCCGGACTGGAAGAAGCGCGCCGTGTGATCGATCAGTTCGCTGGAATCGCTCCGAGCGACGACCGCGGCGAGCCGAAAGTGGTGCACAAAGCCAGTGAGGTAAAACTTCACGCGCCCTGGCCGGAACGGCGCATCGCCTGCGTCGGCGGCAACTACGCCGCGCACTTGGCCGGGATGTGGGCCAACCGGCTCGGCAAAACCGACGTGTCGATCGAGCAAATTACCGAAGAGGCCAAAAAGGCCGGCCAATGGGGATTCTGGAAAGTGCCCGCCGAAGTCGCCGGGCCGGACGATACGATTCCCTTTCCGAAACGCGTCACCTATTTTGATTATGAGGGCGAAGTTGCCATCGTCATCGGCAAACGCGGCAAAAATATTTCCGCCGCGAAAATCAGCGAGTATGTTTGGGGCGTCACTTTATTCCATGACTGGAGCATCCGCGACGGCGGCGGCGCCGACCGCGCGGTGAGCTACAATTTACAGAAGAATTTCGACGGCGCCGTTTCGATGGGGCCATGCATCGTCGTCGGTGAAGCTCGACCATCAAGACCGTCGACGCCGAAACGCGCGTCAACGGCGTCGTGCGCCAGAGCTACAACACCAAGAGATGATCTGGACGTTCGGCCGATGTGCTCGAATATCTCTCCCAGGATTTCACCTTCGTGCCCGGCGACGTAATCGCCGGCGGCACCTCGGCGGGAACCGCCGCCGACAAATCGCGCCGCAGTCCCGACGGCAAACGGCCGCTCGATCTGTTTCTCAAAGTCGGCGATACCGTCGAAGTCTCGTCGTCGAAGATCGGCGTGCTAGCGAACAAGATCGTCGCGAGCGAGTGAGTCGAAGTGCAATTCGACAAGGCCATGCGCGCAGTTCATTAAAGGTCTCTCGTTTCGTATGTCATTTCGAGCGAAAGCGAGAAATCTTTCTAATCTGGCCATCCCACCTGAATACAAAACGAGCCGTCCCTAACGAAGGAAAACGCTCATGGACTTCAACCTGCCCGAAGAAATTCAAATCCTCAGAGAAACCGTGCGCCGCTTCGTCGATAAGGAGCTGATTCCTCTCGAGCGCGAATATCGCCACGACAGCGAAGGGCCGATGCCGGAGCATTTGCTCACGCCGCTTCAGGAAAAGACCAAGTCGATGGGGCTTTGGATGCTCGACGTGCCGGCGGAATACGGCGGCGCGGGTCTTGGGCTCTTGCCGCGCTGCATTATTCACGAGGAGATCGCGCGCGCCGCTTCCTTGCCCTTTCGCAGTCTCGAGCTGTTCGGGCCGGAAGTCCGGCCCGTGCTATTTCACTGTAATGACGAACAGAAAAAAAGATTTCTCGAGCCCGTGCTGCGCGGCGAGCTGAGATTCTGCTTCGCCCAGACCGAACCCGACGCAGGCAGCGATCCGGCGAACATGCGCACGCGGGCGGTCAAAGACGGCGACGACTTCGTTGTCAACGGCACGAAGCGATTCATAACCGCCGCGGGACGCGCCGACTACGCGCAGTTGATGGCGGTGACGGATCCGGAGAAGAAAGCGCGCGGTGGTATTACCTGTTTCGCCGTCGATTTGAAAAGCCCCGGCGTGCTCCTCGAAAGGCAGTGGCCGACGATGATGGGGGAAGCGCCTTGGCAACTCGTCTTCGACAACGTGCGCGTGCCCGCCGCAAACGTCATCGGCCAAGTCGGCGGCGGTTTCTCCATCGCGCAAAAATGGATCGGCGAAGGACGCATCCGCGGCCACGGCGCGCGACCGGTGGGCATCGCGCGGCGCGCACTCGACATGATGATCGAATACTCGAAAGTTCGCGTGACTTTCGGCCGGCCTCTCGCCGACCGCCAAGCGATCCAATTCATGATCGCCGATTCGGCGATGGAGCTGCATGCCGTGCGCAACATGGTTTACGAATGCGCCTGGCGCGTCGATCGCGGTGAAGACGTGCGCGACCTGTCCTACATGGTCAAAGTCATGGCGACGGAGATGGCGAGCCGAGTCGTCGATCGCGCCATCCAGGTTCACGGCGGTTTGGGTTTAATGAAGGAGCTGCCGCTCGAATGGTGGTACCGGCAAATCCGCAGCACGCGCATCACCGAAGGCGCCAACGAAGTGCTGCGCTGGCGCTTGGGCCAGAACCTAATTCGCGCGCATCACTGAGTTACGCCACCATTCAGACGCTCGATTCGAGCGCCTGATTGCTATCGTTTGTCGATCTCCTTCAGCGCATCGCGCAAATAGCTCTGATCCACGTACTTGCTCGCGTCAGGCAACGGTCCCTTAGCGCCGGTCTGCTCGGCGTAAAAACGAATATTGTTCTTGAGTCCCTCTAACGTTACATCACCGTCCGGCGGCCAGAAGCGAGTCTGCGTATAAAATTCCCAGCCCTTGCGCGCGTGCAACGGTTTAAGCTGCATCTCCTTCGAGAGGAATTCGACGCAGAGATCGCGGTTTTCAAACATCCAACGAAACGTAAGAACCATCGCTTTCATGAAACGCACCATCACCGGCCGATTCTTCTCCGCCCACGAGCGTCGCGTCACGAAAGCATTCGTCTGAAAATGCGCAATGCCTTCGCTCAGCCGGCCAATAATGTTGAGCCCCGACTCCTCCGCAGCATAGTTGAGCGGCACGGCCACGGTCGTCGCCGCGATCTGTCCGGATTGCAAGCGCGGCGAGATTGGCCGACGAGCCGCCGGCGATGATCAGCAATTTATAGTCGCGCGGATACTCGAGGCCCCTGAGCTTGAGAGCTTCTCGTAGAGCGGTGATGGTGCCGCCGGTGAGTGACGCGGTGCCGAAAGTGGCGCCGCGCAGATCTTCGTATGTTTTGTAATTCCTGCCAGCGATCAGAAACTGGGCGATGCCGTTGATGATGCCGCCGGTAACGACGAAGTCGAGGCCGCGCTCCGACGCTTCGATGTAAGGCTCCGGACCGCCGGAGCCGAAGTGCAAGGAGCCTGCCGCCAGCGCTTGGACCGTCATCGGCACCCCGCGCAACAACACCAACTGAACGTCGAGTCCCTGCTGATCGAAAAATCCTTTCCTCGATGCCACCCAGAGCGGGCTATAGCCTAAAGTTTTACTGGACGCGCCAAGAAAGATCCTGGGTTTCTCCTGCGCGTCGGCCATAGCGCATTGCAGCACCAAGACCAGAATAGCGGTCGTGATCCGAAACTGGACAGCCATGTTAACCCTTTGCCGACGATTCCGTTGTCGGACAATTTTCATCCCAACACTTCCCGTCCTCGCCTAAGCTCTACAACACCGGCAGATAAGCATTCAAGCACAATGACTGCCGGCGCACATCGAGGACCTTTTCAAACGGCCATTTTCACTCTGCAAAGGTAATTTTTACGGTGCCGGTCAACGTCAGTCCTGGAACGGCTGAGCCAAATTCGAATGGTTAGGTCCCTTTTACCCGCTGGCATATTGGTTGCTCTAGTCGCTGTGCAACCAAATGGAACGAAGAGAAAATAGATTGGGAGGCATAATGCGAAATCAGACGACAAACGGCAAGTTTTCTAAGTGGGCAATCATCCTCGCCGTCGCCGCGGCTACAACTGCTGGTTGTGCCGGCGGGCCACTCACGACTCGAGAAAAGGGCGCTGGCATCGGCGCTGTCGGCGGCGCCGCCGCGGGCGGATTGATCGGCAGCGCATTCGGCCGTCCGGGCATGGGCGCGGCCATTGGCGCTGGTACTGGATTGGGCGCAGGCGCTTTGGTGGGCGACTACATGCAAGGACAAGAACAAGCCGAGTACCAGTACAATCAGCAACAGATCCAACAGAACCAACGCGTCATCGACCAAAATCGCCAGAACACCGGGCGATTGCAGCGTAGCGAATATTAACCGAACGAAAGAAACAAAATATTAACGTGCGTAACAAAGGAGAACGTAGATGAATCGCTCAAAAGTTTTTGTCCTGGGAGGGTTACTTTCCGCAACCTTATTGATGCCCGCTCTGCCTGCGTTGGCGGACCCGAAAGGCAAGTCCGAACACCAGGAACGGGAAAATCATGGGCAACACAAAGGCTGGGAAAAACATCAAGCCAAAAAATTCGACCACGACGAACATGACCGACGCTCTTACCGGCACCCCGATCCGCGCCAGTATCATCGCGATGTTCGCTATGACAACCGCGGCCATCACAACAAGGCCGAGATTCGCCAGGACTTCAAAGACATTCACGGCACCCGCAAAGAGATTTCCGGCGATCGTGTGGAGCTGCGCAAAGATCACGCCGAGCTGAGAAACGACCGCGCCGAGTTGCGCCGGGACCTGCGAAACGGCGCCAGCAAAACCGAAATCATGAAGGACCGCCAGGAAATTCGCGGCGATCTGAAAGAGATTCACGGCGATCGCGTGGAACTGCGAAAAGACCAGGGCAAGTTGGACGCGCAGCGACGCGAGCTAAAAAGCGACTTGGCGAAGAAATAACTCATCTAGTGATCGCCGCCGGACCATCCGAATAGAAGACGGTCCGGCGGCGCATTCCCCTTCTAATTTTCTCCAACCAACTCTCATCAACTCAACACGGTCGCCGTTTACGCTGGGTTTCTCATCGTAGCTAAATCGCTGCTTGGATATTGTCATTCCAATCGCCAGCGATTATTGTTGGGTCCGCCAACGGGGAGGATTGAAATCGCTATGGCTACCCAACGATATAACGCCGGCATCCAGCGCGCCAAAGGACTGCTGGAAATCGCCGCCGGACTTTACGACAGTTCGCTTTCGTATCAAACCAAACGCGCGGCGGAGGGCATGCTGCAAACAGATACCGATCTCGGCCGCGTGCTCAGGCTTTCTCTCGACACGAAGAAATCCGAAACCCGGCCGGAGGTATCGATTTCCTTCACGACCGGCAGCTTTCGCGAAATCATCGCGGTCGCCGAGGGAAAATATTCGCTGGCGTGGGTGAACCCATCGGTATTATTGACCATGGCCTATCGCGGCACAGGTCCCTTCCCCAAACGGCTGCCGCTCAGGACCGTCGCTGTTTTTCCCTCTTACGACATCATGGGTTTTGCCGTTCATGTATCGACGGGAATCACTTCACTGTCACAGATCGGCAAAGAACGCATTCCGCTGCGCATGTCCACCGGCGTGATACCCAAAAGTCCGCTAACCGGAAATGCGACGATGTTCACGGTCTCGGCGGTTTTGGCCGCGGCGGGTTTTTCGCTCGGCGAGCTGCGCCGCTGGGGCGCTAAACTTCATAACGCGCCGCGGCCAAGCGATCCGAGCCGGCGCAAGGGGATTGAGACAGGCACAATCAACGCGATCTTCGATGAAGGCATCAAGAGCTGGGGACACACTGCCCTGGAGCACGGCTTTCGCTTTTTACCCATCGACGGCATCGTGCTGAAACACATGAAAGCGCTCGGCTATCGGCCCGCGATGATGACAAAGACGCGCTTTAACCGCCTTGCTGAAGACGTGCCGACGCTCGATTTCAGCGGCTGGCCGATGATCGTTCGTGCGGATATGCCGAATAAAGTCGCCTATGCGCTCTGCGAAGCCATCGAAAAGCGCCGCGACCTGATCCCCACCGACAACTATAAGGAACTCCGCGTGGCGCAACTGTGCGCCAACGACGAAGAAGCGCCCTATGACGTGCCGCTACACGCTGGCGCTAGACGCTTTTACCGGGAACGCGGCTACTTAAAATAGAATCTTGCGCCGCGAGGTTGCCGCCAACTTCCCTTCTATAGTAATAACAACGCCGTCCCTAATGGCTGCGGCCCGAATCAAAGGAACAAGCGCCAGAATCGATTGGGAGGCGAAGATGAACGACGCAAGTGCCAAAATTGCCCCTCTATAACGCAGCGGTGGACCTGATCGAGCGGAACGTGACGGCACGGCCGCATAAGATCGCTTACATCGATGAGCGCGGCAGTTACACTTTCACCGACCTTGCGGAACGAACCAATCGCTGCGCCAATGCGCTGACGAACCTCGGCTTAGCGCTGGAAACCCGCATCTTGGTGTGTCTGCTCGACACGATCGACTTCCCGGCCGTGTTTCTCGGCGCGATCAAAGCGGGACTTGTTCCGGTCGCCGTCAACACGCTCCTTACTGGCGACGATTTTGATTTCATGCTGCGCGACAGCCGCGCTCAGGCGTTGATCGTCTCCGAAGCGTTGCTGCCGGTGTTTAAGCCGATCTTAGGCGATCAACCGTTCCTCAAACATATCGTGGTTGCCGGAACGAACAGCTCGGCGCATCCGCGCCTCTCCGACCTGATGGCAAGCGCGCCTACCCTTTTTGCGGTCGCGCCGACGCGCCCCGACGACGATTGCTTCTGGCTCTATTCCTCAGGCTCCACAGGAACGCCCAAGGGAGTCGTGCATGTGCAAACCAGCCTGATGCGCACTGCCGAGCTCTATGCCCAGCCGATTCTTGGCATTGAGGAAAACGATGTGGTCTTTTCCGCGGCAAAACTGTTCTTCGCTTATGGCCTGGGGAATGCCCTGACCTTTCCACTCTCGGTGGGCGCCACCACGGTCCTGCTCAGCGACCGGCCAACACCGCAAGCGGTTTGCCGCGTGCTGCGCGAGCATCGGCCGACGATTTTTTATGGTGTGCCGACGCTTTATAGCGCGCTTTTATCGTGTCCCGATCTGCCGAAACGCGAGGAGCTCAACCTGCGCCGCTGCACCTCGGCGGGCGAAGCCCTGCCGCCCGAGGTCGGAAGGCGCTGGCGCGAACACACTGGCGTCGATATTCTCGACGGTCTGGGCTCGACTGAAATGCTTCACATCTTTTTGTCCAACCGCCCGGGCGACGTGCGCTACGGCACCACCGGAAAAGCAGTGCCGGGTTATCAAGTCCGTTTGGTCGATGAAGACGGCAAGCCTGTGCCGAAAGGTGAAATCGGCGAGCTTCAAGTCAACGGTCCGACCAGCGCGGCGTATTACTGGAACAACCGGGAAAAGAGCCGCAACACCTTTCTCGGTACGTGGGCACGCAGTGGCGACAAATATAGCGAGAGCGATGACGGTTATTTCACCTACTCGGGGCGCAACGACGACATGCTGAAAGTGAGCGGGATTTGGGTTTCCCCCTTCGAAGTCGAGTCCACTCTGGCGTCCCACGCAGCGGTGCTTGAGGCCGCAGTCGTGGGTCAGGCCGATGAAAGCGGCTTGATCAAACCCAAAGCCTACGTCGTGCTTCGTCCCGATACCGCGCAATCGCCGGCGCTTGCCGCCGATCTTCAACAATACGTGAAAGGCCGGCTCGCGCCCTACAAATACCCGCGCTGGATCGAATTCGTCGACGACTTGCCGAAGACCGCCACTGGCAAGATTCAACGTTTCAAGCTGCGCGCCAAAACATAAAAATAACCAAAGTGATAGAATCGTAGGGGCGCAGCATGCTGCGCCCTGCGGCCTGGAGGATGAGATGAAACTCAATCACAACATCAACCGGAGAAAATTCCTGACCGCGACCGCCCTGCTCGGTGGCAGCGCGCTGCTGCCGAAGCCATTCGCATTCGCGCAGGCGCAAAAAGTCCGCGTCGGTATGATGCTTCCCTATACCGGCACCTATGCGCAGCTCGGCGTCGCCATCACCAACGGGTTTAAGCTTGCGGTCGCCGAGCGCGGCAACAAGCTCGGCGGACGTGAGCTGGAATATTTTACGGTTGATGACGAAGCCGAACCGGCAAAAGCACCGGAGAATACCAACAAGCTGGTGCAGCGTGACAAGGTCGACGTGCTGGTCGGCACCGTTCATAGCGGCGTGCAAATGGGCATGGTAAAGATCGCCAAAGAAAATAATACGCTCATGATCATTCCCAATGCCGGTCTCGATGCCGCCACCGGGGCGCTGTGCTCACCGAATATATTTCGCACTTCGTTCTCGAACTGGCAGCCGTCCTATCCGATGGGCAAAGTGCTCGCCGATCGCGGCATCCGCAACGTTGTCTCCCTCGCGTGGAAATACGGCGCCGGCGAAGAGGCGGTCGCAGGGTTTACCGAAGGTTTCATCAAAGCCGGCGGCAAATCGGTGCGCGGCTTGTGGATTCCATTTCCCAATGTGGAATTCCAAGCTTTGCTGACCGAAATCGCTTCGATCAAGCCGGATGCCGTGTTTGTGTTCTTCGCCGGCGGCGGCGCGGCAAAGTTCATCAAAGATTACGCAGCGGCGGGGCTGAGAAAAAACATCCCACTATTCGGCTCCGGCTTTCTCACCGACGGCGTGCTCGATGCGACGGAAGAGGCGGCGCAAGGACTCGAGACCACACTGCACTACGCCGATGGATTAAACATAAAACGCGACCGCGACTTCCGCAGCGCTTATTATAAAGCCTATACGTTCGCCCCCGACGTCTACGCCGTGCAGGGCTACGATGCCGGCCTGCTGCTCGCCGCCGGGCTCGACGCAGTCAAAGGCGATATTAGCAAGCGCAAGGAAATAACCGCCGCCATGGAGAAGGCCAAGATCGACAGTCCGCGCGGCGCCTGGACGATGTCGAAAGCGCACAATCCGATTCAGGACATTTACCTGCGCAAAGTCATCGGCCGTGAGAATAAATTCGTCAGCGTCGCGCACAAAGCCCTGGCCGATCCGGCGCGGGGATGTAAAATGTAACGGCTACGCGCCGCGTTCCAAACGTTCAAAAAGTTCCAATCGTTTAGCCCGATTAGAGGACTCATGCTAAACATTTGGAACTGCTGGAACAAAACTACTCATGTTCTATCTCATTCAGTTACTCAACGCCGTCCAATACGGCCTTTTATTGTTTCTGCTTGCGAGCGGCTTGACGCTGATCTTCGGAATCATGGGCGTGATCAATCTGGCCCACGGCAGCTTTTACATGATCGGCGCTTATCTTGCTTATTGGTTCGCCAAACTCACCGGCAGCTTATGGCTGGCGATTCCGATCGGCATCGTCATAGCATTCGCCATAGGTTTATTGCTTGAGACGGCAATCTTCAGCCGCCTGTACAAGCGCGACCACTTGTATCAAGTCTTGCTCACGTTCGGCTTGATTTTGATCTTCGAAGAATTGCGCAGCATTCTGTTCGGTGATGAAGTGCACGGCGTGGCAATCCCGGCGCTGCTTGACTACTCCATCCCGCTCACCGATACGTTGTCCTACCCCGTCTATCGTTTGTTCATCACCGCGGTCTGCCTCGCAGTCGCCGGGTTGCTCTACTTCGTGATTCACAAGACTCGGATCGGCATGATGATTCGCGCCGGCACCAGCAACCGCGAGATGGCTGCCTCCCTCGGTGTAAATATTCCACTGTTGTTCGCCTTGGTTTTCGCGGTTGGCATGTGCCTCGCTGCCTTTGCCGGTGCCATAGCAGCTCCGATCTCCTCGGTATTTCCGGGCATGGGCAATCAGATCCTGATCATCTGCTTCGTCGTCGTCGTGATCGGCGGCATCGGTTCGATCAATGGCGCAATGATCGCGTCTCTCGCCATCGGTTTCGCCGACACTGTCGGCAAAGTGATCGCCGCGGAGTATTCCGCCATCGCCGTTTATCTAGTAATGGCGCTGATCCTCTTGTGGCGTCCACAGGGCATCGCCAACAAAGCGTGATAGCGCCGTGATCCCGATCACTCTGCCGCGCACCGTTCTGATCGCCGTCGGGCTCGCCGCGGCCCTCTTTCCGCTCATCGGCGCGACTTTCTATATTCAGCTAGGCGCGAAAATTATGATCATGGCGATTTTCGCGTTGAGCCTCGATCTGCTGGTTGGGCATACCGGGTTGGTCAGTCTCGGACACGCGGCCTACTTCGGTGTGGCGGCGTACGCCCTCGCGCTGATCTCACCGAAATACGAAGCAGCGAATCTCTGGCTCACGCTGCCGGCGGCGATGGCTGTCGCAGCTTTAACCGCTCTAATCATCGGCTTTTTCGTCGTCCGCACCGCCGGCGTTTACTTCATCATGGTCACTCTCGCCTTCGCGCAGATGCTCTACTCCGTTTTTCACGACACCAAGCTGGGCGGCGGCTCCGATGGGATTTACATCTACGTGCGCCCCGAGTTAACCATCGCGGGATTCAAACCGTTGGATATCGAAAACCCCGTGCAGTTTTATTATTTCGTGCTCATCCTGTTGGTCGCCGTTTACGCTTTTTTACATCGAGTGTTGCACGCGCCCTTCGGCCGCGCCTTGGCCGGCATTCGGCTCAACGAACAGCGCATGCGCTCCATCGGCTTCCCCGTCTTCGCGTACAAGCTCGGCGCGTTCGTGCTCGCCGGCGCGCTCGCAGGGCTGGCCGGCTATCTCGCCGCCTGCCAATTCGGTTTCGTCAATCCCGATATTCTCGCCTGGCAACAATCCGGTCTCGTGCTGATGATGGTCATCCTCGGCGGTATGGGCCGGTTACACGGCGCGGTGCTCGGTGCTTTTTCTTACGTGCTTCTCCAAGAAATTTTTTCCGCTCCGGCGCTGCTCGGCGCTTACGCCAAGCATTGGCAGTTGGGGATGGGCGGCTTGATCGTCATGATCGTGCTCGTTTTTCCGCACGGCATCGGCGGGTTTCTCGATATCGCTTTGCGCCGGATTTCCTACCGGCGACCGAGCGGCGCGCGCACGGACGGCACATGACGGGCGACGAGATTTTAAAAGTCCGCGGCCTGTGCAAAAACTTCGGCGGGCTCGCCGCCGTCGACAACGTATCGCTCCAAGTCCGGACCGGCGAATTGCATGCAGTCATCGGACCCAACGGCGCCGGCAAGACGACTCTTATTAACTTATTGTCGGGCGATTTGCCGACGAGCTCGGGTAGCATCCTGTTTCGGGAAAAAGACATTACGAAATTCCCGACAGCGCGGCGTTCCCGTCTAGGGATCGGCCGCAGCTATCAAAAGACTAATATTTTTCTCGGCTTCACTGTATTGGAAAATTGTCGTCTCGCCGCGCAATCGCGCGCACCCCGCCCGCTGAACTGGTGGCGCGCTGCGTCGAGCTATGGCGATGCAATGGAGCAAGCGCGCCGCGCTCTCGCGGCGGTAGAATTGG
Source organism: uncultured delta proteobacterium (assembly GCA_963755715.1). GTDB lineage: Bacteria > Desulfobacterota > Binatia > UBA9968 > UBA9968 > DP-20. Next base: position 55,565 of record CAVWLW010000024.1, on the reverse strand, counting down.
CGGACCGTACCGATGATATTGCCTTAGCGCTCAGCCACGGCGAGCAGCGTCAACTGGAGCTCGCCATGTGTCTTGCCACCGCGCCGCAGCTCTTATTGCTCGACGAACCGCTTGCCGGCATGGGCACGGAAGAATCTCAAAAAATGGTCGACCTCATCGGTCGCCTCGCGGATACTCATGCAATCTTGCTGGTCGAGCACGACATGGATGCGGTGTTTCAATTGGCTGACGTTCTAACCGTGATGGTAAACGGCAAAGTCCTGGCTACTGGCGCGCCGGCGGAAATTCGCGCCAATCGCGAAGTGCAGAACGCGTATCTTGGCAGTTCGGATGAAATTTCATGACCAACGCCCCGATCATTGAAGCCCGCGAGTTGCACACTTACTACGGCGCTAGCCATATCTTGCACGGCGTCGACTTCTCCGTGCGCGCCGGCGAATCAATCGGTTTGATGGGACGCAATGGCATGGGCAAAACCACGCTTATTCGCGCCTTGGTCGGGCATGTTCCGCCGCGCCGCGGCGACGTCAGAATCAACGGCCGTGTGATGACGAACACCGCGCCGTACCTGATCGCGCGTCAGGGCATCGCTTACGTTCCCGAAGGACGCGGTATTTTTCCGAACCTCACGGTCAGAGAAAATCTGTTGATGGCGGCGCGCGTCGGCGCCAGTGGCCGGCAAGACTGGACCCTCGAGCGCGTTCTTGACACTTTTCCACGTCTCACCGAGCGACTCGCGCATGGCGGTCAGCAACTCTCCGGCGGCGAGCAGCAGATGCTCTCGATCGGCCGAGCGCTCATGACCAATCCCACGCTGCTGATTCTTGACGAGGCAACTGAAGGCCTGGCTCCGCTCGTCGCGCGAGAAATCTGGCGAATCCTTAAATCCGTGCGCGAGTCCGGCATCGCCGCGATCATCGTTGACAAAAACTTCGCGGCGCTTTCGGCGCTCACCGATCGCAACGTGATTCTCGTCAAAGGCCTTGTCGTTTTTGCAGGAAGCGGAGAAGAGCTGAAAGCCAAGCCCGAGTTGCTGCATCAGCATCTGGGCATTTGACTGAAGGTACAGCGCGTAAGTTACCGGGGGAGAACGTTCCTCTTCCAAAGGCAATTCCTCGGCAAGGAAATTTCAAATCTTCTCGCCAACCGGTTGAGAAAGTCTTTGCCACTTTCATCCGGCTCTTCTTCAATGCCGAGTAATGACGCCCGCGACGTCTTCAATATTTTGCAAATGTTGGGGCGAAATCGTCCAGGAGTCAATCGTAAAACGATGGCAATTTTTTCGGTGAACTCAGCGCGATTGGAAGCGGTCGGCTGATTTAGGCGAGCGAGCGATCTGTCGATCGCCCGCTCGTCTGTGTGACCGGCGCTAGGAACAGGAGAAGCTAGCTCTTCGGCTGCGAAACGACGCGCAGGTAAGGCTTGAGCGTTTTATAGCCCTGCGGATACTTCTTCTTGGCGTCCTCGTCAGAAACCGACGTGGGGATGATGACATCCTGGCCCGGCTTCCAATTGACGGGCGTCGCGACCGTATGCTTGGCGGTAAGCTGCACCGAATCGAGCAGGCGCAGCACTTCATCGAAGTTGCGGCCTGTGCTCATCGGGTAGATGAGCATCGCCTTGATCTTCTTGTCCGGGCCGATGACGAACACCGAGCGTACCGTCTGGTTGTCCGCCGCGGTGCGTTTGCCAGGAGTCTCGCTGGCCGGGAGCATGTCGTAGAGCTTGGCGACCGCCAAGTCCGAGTCGCCGATGATCGGGTAGTTCGGCGCATGTCCCTGCGTCTCCTGAATGTCTTTAGCCCAGTTTGTATGATCACTCACCGGGTCGGCGCTGAGTCCGATGATCTTGCAGTTGCGCTTGTCGAACTCGGGCTTGAGGCCCGCCATGTAACCGAGCTCGGTTGTGCAAACGGGAGTAAAATCTTTCGGATGCGAGAAAAGAATCGCAAAGCTATTGCCGATCCACTCGTGAAAGTTAATTTTGCCTTCGCTGGTATCAGCGGAAAAGTCTGGCGCCACGTCACCTAATCGAATAGCCATTGTTTGTCTCCTTTCAGCATTTTTGGGACCCTTTCATGGGTACCGCGATTGGTTGTCGCAGTCAATGTGGTTCGAGAAATTAACAACGTTTAACGTTTGAGCAAGGCGCGCGATAGAATTGAGACCGCCACTCGGCTCTATCCGGGCGATGAACCTGTTCCGGCTAGATATAAAAGACGGCGAGGTGCATACTCATTTCCTGTTTAAATCCTTCAGCGCCTCGCTTAAATAGCTCTGATCTATATATTTTGCCAAACTCCCTAATGGTCCCTTGGCATTGACCTGTTCCATGTAGATCCGAATCGCGTATTCGGTGCCCTTTAGGCTCAGATCGCCGTCCGGATGCCAGATTTGATGCTGGGTATAATATTCCCAACCGCGGCGCGCATAAATCGGTTTGAGTTGCATCTCGCGCGCGAGAAACTCGATCGCCGCCTCTTTGTTCTCATACATCCAGCGGTGTGTCAGGGCGATGGCTTTCATGAAGCGCACCGCCAACGAGCGGTTTTTTTCCGCCCAGGATCGTTTCACCGCCAATGCGCTCAATTCGAACTCCGGCACCGCATCGATGAGCCGGCCGACGACGTTGAGACCGTTTTCCTCGGCAACATAGTTTAGCGGGATCGCCACGGTGGTTGCCGCGATCTGGCCGGATTGCAGCGCCGCAAGATTGGCCGACGACCCGCCGGCGAGCACAAGGATTTTATAGTCGCGCGGATACTCCAGCCCCTTCGCCTTGAGCGCCTGCTTCATGGCGGTAACGGTGCCGCTGGTCAATGAAGAAGCGCCGAACGTCGCGCCGCGCAGATCTTCGATGCTTTTGTATTTCTTGCCGGCGATGATGTCGTGCGTGAGACCGTTGATGATGCCGCCAATCATGACCAGGTCGAGGCCGCGTTCCGATGCTTCGTAGAACGCTTCCGCGCCGCCCGAGCCCACCTGCAAGGAATTGGCGGCCAACGCCTGCACGTTCATCGGCGTGCCGCGCAAGAGCACCAGCTGGCCGTCCAGCCCCTGCTGTTCGAGAAAGCCCTTTTTCACCGCGACCCATAACGGGCCATAACCGAGAGTTTTGCTCGATGCGCCGAAATAAATCTTTGGTTTGTCTTGCCCACGCGCCGGCAAAACTGTAACCGCGATGAGAAGTAGGGTCGCTATCCAAGACCGGAGCACCATGCCACTGGCCTTCTAAATCTGTGTAGCTCTGGGACGAAGCTTAAGTTTTTGTTTACGGATGGACGCTCTCCAGGAACCAATCCGTCGGCAACTCGCGGCCAATCCCTTTAGCCTTAGCTTCGCTATAGACAGCCGCGCCGACGGCCGCGAACTGCAAGCCGATGCCGATGTTGTTGAGGAAACAAGTAGACTCCTGCGCATTGGCGCGCCGCTCGGCTTTGCCCGTCACCAATTCTTTGAGCGCAGGCGCGGATAACCAGAACGGATGCTCGATATTGATTTCATGGGCATGCGCCGGTCCCTTTTTAATGATGTCTATCGCATCGTGGGCTTGAATGCCTTCTTCGCCGTAGCCGGCGACGTAGTTTAATGGCGCATGCTGATGGGCATGAATCACCAAGCGATCCACTTTGCGGATCGTTTCGTCGCCCAGTTCCGGCACCCGGACGCAGGTCAAATGAAGACCGGGCTTGACCCAGTCCGGATTGACGACGCGAGTCAGAGAGTTGGTTGTGGTGGCGATGATGTCGGCATCGCGCACTGCGTCCTCGGGACTTTCCGCCGCTCGCACTTCGGCCTCGACCTTGGGCTGGAGTTCTTTTACGAATGCTTCAAGATTGCCTTTGGTCGGACTGAAAACATTGACTCTTTTAATCGGGCGCACGGCGCACATGGCGGGTAGATGACTCCCCGCCTGCCAGCCCGAGCCGAAGAGCGCCATCGTGCTCGAGTCTTCCCGGGCCAAATAGCGTGCGGCCAACGCGCTGCTCGACGCGACCCGCATACGCTGCACCACACCATCGGGAAACATCGCCAACGGTTCGCCGGTGATGGTCGAAAATAACATGACTAGACCGACGTATTTGTCGCCGGGCGCCGCGGGAATTTTCGTTTTGATCGTTCGATTGCCCCGTTGGTTCCAGCGGATGATGTCAGAATTGACCCGCATGGCGACGATCGGCGGGTCATAGAGGCCGGCCTCCATGGACTTGAAAGCGTATACGCCCGCCTCGTTCGACGAAGGCATGACCAAATCCGTGCGCGGCCGGTTGATCGCCGTGCCCTTGTCCCAGCTTCGGTAGGCTTTTTCCAGGGCATCAATGCAAACCTTGATAGAAAGAAACGACTCGATTTCTTCGTTGCTGAGGATAAGCATGTTGCTGGCATATCAACGCGCTATCAGATCGTCAAGAATCCGCCGCGCAACGGGCGCCTTTTCTTGACTCCGATCGAGCGCTTCGACTAGGGTACAAAGAGGAGGAATATCCCATGGCCAAGAAAACCATCGCACTGTTCCATCCGGGCAATATGGGCGCGACGATCGGCGCGGCTGCAGCGGCGAGCGGCGCTCGCGTCTTGTGGGCATCGCACGAACGCGGCGCGGCGACGCGCCGACGCGCCGAGCGCGCAGGACTTTTCGATGCGGGGACTTTGGCCGACGCGCTGCGCCAAGCGGACGTGGTCTTATCCGTTTGTCCACCGCACGCGGCGCTCGATGTTGCGCGCGCTGTAGCAGCGGAAAGATTCTCAGGCATTTACGTCGACGCCAATGCCGTATCGCGCGCGACCGCGGAGCAGATCGGCGCGATCGTCGGCGCGTCCGGCGCCAGCTTTGTCGACGGCGGCATCATCGGCGCGCCGGTTCAAAAAGCCGGCACCACGCGTCTCTATCTTTCCGGCTCGCGCGCCTCGGAAGTTGCCGCCCTTTTTAGCGGCAGCATGCTCGACGCTCGAGCGATCGGCCCCGCTCCGGGAGCAGCCTCGGCATTGAAGGTCACCTATGCCGCCTGGACAAAATGCACCGACGCTTTGGTTCTGGCAATCCGTGCATTGGCCACCCACGAAGGCGTCGACCAGGCGCTCCTCGAAGAATGGTCGATTTCCCAGCCGGCGCTCGAAAAGAAATGCGAACGCGCCGCGGCGGTCGCCGCGCCGAAGGCATGGCGCTTCGTCGGCGAAATGCGCGAGATCGCCGAGGCGTTCGAGGGCGCCGGCTTGCCGACGGGCTTTCACCTCGCGGCCGCTGAAATTTGTGAGCGGCTTGCCTGCTTTAAAGATCAAACCGAGCCCGTCCTCACCGTCGCCAAAGTGGTTCAAGCGCTGCGCGATTGATCCGCGCTCGCGCGGCGCCGAGGCTCGACAAGCAAAAATAACCTGCGGTACTTCAAGCCGCCGATATTTTTTGCCAAAATAAAATCAACAAAGGCGAATTCCAGCGCGTCGGCAACCCAGCAGACTGGGGCTTTGACTTGCGCTGCACGCTCTTATAATACGTTCAACGGAGCGTAGTGCTGAAAATATGACTTCAAGGAGATGCTCTCGAAGAGCGCAACAGTCACATGCTCATGGAAAAAATGGGATACATCCTGTCCGAAGCGCCGGTCCTTTTCTTCGTGATCTGGTTCACGGTCAGACTGATTCAGTTTCGCCGCTGGCGCAGAAAACAACCGATCTTTTCTGAAATCGACCGCTCGCTTCTTTTTGGCAACCCCAAGCGGCGCTCGGAAACCATAACGTTTTATCTCAAGCTCAGCCTCGCCATCGTTGTCGCGGCCGCAGTCACCGTCATCGAATTCATCACCCTGGCTCCGCTCGGCGCTGCGATTATCACCGGCGCGCTCCTTCTCACCAGTGGCATGATCCTACGCCAGCTCTTACCACTGGACGAATGAGAGCTACGTCATCGCATGGCTGGGAGCGAGCGCCGATCAAGCAGCCCGCTTTCTTTGCGAGTTTTTCGCCAGGCAAGACGGATCGCCGAGGACCAAGTCAAGGGCGCGCCAATTGCGTATTGATCCAAGCGCGCTCCTAGATGATCCAATGATCTCCGCGTGGTCTATTCTTTCACCTGCACCGTGACTTCGGTTTCTACCGGTGAATCCTGGCTGAGCGCCGCCACGCCCACTGCGGCGCGCGTGTGCTGACCCTGCTCGCCCCAAAGCTGCACCAGCAAGTCCGACTCGCCGTTCACAACCTTCGGCATCTCGGTGAATCCTGGCGCGACGTTGACATAGCCGAGCACTTTCACGATCCGCTCCACTCTATCGAGATCGCCTAGCGCCGCTTTCATGAGCGCGAGATGATTGAGCGCGCAATTACGCGCAGCCTCGTAGGCCTGTTCCAAAGTCACCGCGCCGCCGACTTTGCCCCGATATTTAAGCGTGCCGTTGATGCGTCCGATGTTGCCGCCGACGAACAATAGATTGCCCACCCGCACCGAGCCGATGTAGTTCGCCGCCGGCACCGGCGGATTGGGCAGGTCAAAGCCTAGGCTTTTCAGTTTCTTTTCGATCTCCATTGTTTCTCCCTTCGGAAATAAATCTGCCGCCACCGAATCTATCTAGAATCTATCTAATGGATGAGCGAGTGCGGATGCAAGCCCAACGACAAACCGACCTAGGATTCAATCAATTGTCGATGTTTTAGCTGCAACCACTTTGAAAACAACAAGAATACCTACTTAAGTATCTTTTTGTCGATGGTAAATTAGGCGCTCTCCTAACTGCCATCCGTTAGGCGGGGAGGCTTGGTAAACTTTTCTAGCGGCCCTTCGTCTAACTCGCAAGAATCAAGAACTTTTTAAGGAGAAACTATGAAAAAGATTCGGAAGTTTATATTGGGTAGTGCATTTGCGGTTTTAGCAGCCGGCGCTTTAGTCACTGCCCCGCTCGCGGCGGGACCGGAAACAGCTCAGCCGACTAAAAGGCCCTTTGCTCGCGGTGACCGCATGTTTGGACCGTTTAGCGGAGCGCCGCTGATCACGATTGCTCTTAACCACAAGAGCGAGCTCAATTTGACGACTGACCAGGTCGCCAAGTTGGAACAAATCAAAAGCCATTATCAGGCTCAAGTTACCCCGCTCAGCCAACAACTGCAGACGATCGAAAAAGATATCGCCGGTCTGATGCAGCAGACACCCGCTAACTTGATCCAGGTCAAAACCAAGATTCAGGAAACCGAAAAGTATCGTTCCGAACTGCGCTATTTGCGCCTCGAAGCTCTGGAGAACGGCCGTACCGTGCTGTCGGCGCAGCAGCAAGATCAGTTAAAAACGCTGGTTCGCTCTCGTCACGAGAATTTCCACGGCTCGCAAGGCCAGCCGTCGTAACTCACTGAACACCAAATCAACTAAAAAGGCCCCGGCTCGTAAGAGCTTGGGCCTTTTTTATTGACTCCTCTTAGAGGACCTTCATGGCTCTGTCGCCGCACGGATGAAAACCGGTCAAAATTACAGTAAAATTGGCTTTGCGAATTCACTATGATCAGCACGGTTATATTCGATCTGGACGGCCTCCTGGCAGACACTGAACGGTTACATTGCCGCGCCTATCAAATGGCGCTTTTGGAGCACGGTGTCGAGCTCGACGAAACGGACTATTGCGAGCACTGGGTGCGCTTCGGCAAGGGTATCGCCGACTGGGTCACCCTGCAGAAGCTCGATTTGGATCCTCACTCGCTTCGCCTGCGCAAAGCCGAACATTATTTGGATCTCTTGATTTCATCGCTCCGCCCGATGGAAGGCGCGCTCGAGCTGCTCGAAGCCATTCGCGGTAAGATGCATCTCGCGCTCGCGTCCTCCTCCTACCGCGACGCGATTGACGGCGTCTTGGCCGGCCTCGATATCGCCCATTATTTCGAGGTGATCGTCAGCGGCCTGGACGTGGCACAGGTGAAACCGGCGCCGGACATTTTTCTCAAAGCCGCCCATGCACCTCGGCGTCGAGCCAGAGCAATGCTTAGTCGTGGAAGACGCCGAGAAAGGCATCCTGGCCGCCCATCTTGCCGGCATGCTTTCCATCGCCGTGCCGAACGACTACACGCGCCATCACGATTTTTCCAAGGCAACGAAGATTTGTGCGTCGCTAAAAGAAATCACGCCGGAATTGCTGCAAGCATTAGGCAGCGGCCGAGGCGAAGCTGGAATCGTGCGCGGGCTCTGACGTGATCGAATTTTTCAAAAAGTACTATGCCATCGGCTTGGTGCTCGCGCTCGTGGCGCCGCTTTGGCTTGGCGCAGCATCAAGTGACGGCGCAAACCGCGTACAAGCGCTGCGAGACGCGCTGATTTGGACCGGTGTATTGCTCGGCTGCTGGTTGCTTACCACGACACATCCCGATTTTCCCGTCAGAGGAACATGGCGAAAACCGACTGCGGGAGAAACTAAGCTTTATATGCGGCTGCTGCTCGGAGTAATAATTACCGATTACGCCTCCAAAGCGATATTCTTCCGCTGGGATCGGCCGCATCCAGTCCAGGTGTTCAAAAATTTCGGCCTGCACTCGGTATATCACGCGGACCCACTCGAGCTTTTCCACTTAATTCTCTATACATATTTTCTCTACTTGTTTCTTCTTGGCGCATTGTTCTTTCGATTCTGGAACAAGTGGCTCGATCGTCTCTGGTTAGTGTCATGCACATTCGCACTCGGTGGCGCCACAGCCTTATTCGGGGAAAGGCTCATGTTCGGCGGCGTGCAAAATTCCTTTTATTTTGCCGGACCGCTGATGTGGCTATGTCCGCCTTGCGCTTCACCGTATTTTGCGAGCTACGCTTGGACGCCGGCCGATTTCTTCGTGCACGCGGTGATTATGCCGTTATTCATATTGTTCGCTTCCTATTTGATCCCTCTGCGCGCCTCGACAGAAGTAGCAAATTCGCAGACACGATCCGTCTAAACCTCTCTTGCAGTCACATGCGTCGTGACGTAGGTTGACCAACATCACCCCAGACAAGGAGTTCCTAGATACTATGGCTGCAGCCGAACTGATCGTCGATGTGCATCATCATTACATGCCAGAAATGTTGTTCGACCGTCTCGCTAAAATGGCTGGCGGCAAACGTATCGTAACGAACGAAATCAGCTTGACGCTTCACCCCTCGCGCAAAGATCTCGAAGCGCACATCCAATGCATGGACGAAGCCGGCATCACAGTTTCAATTTTGACGGACCAGGTGCAGGTGATGGGCGCCGAAGTCGCTCGCTCTCTCAACGACGGCATCGCCGAAGTCGAAAAAAAACATCCGCGGCGCTTCCGCGGCTGCATTCACCTGCCAGTTCACGAACCCGAAGCCGCCAAGCGCGAGCTCGAACGGGGCATCCACGAACTGGGCTTGCGCGCGGTCGCGCTGCTTGCCTGTCATCTCGACGTCCAACTCGACAATCCGGTCATGAACCCGCTCTTCGAGACCATTCAGAAAAGCAATCTACCGATCGTTATTCATCCCCAGTCGAAGCCGACCGGCTCAGACACCCTTTACAACTTAGACCGCTGCGTGTTCCGGCCCTTGGAAACCACGCAGGCGATCGTGCGCGTCATGAACAGCGTCTTGCCGCGCTATCCGGAGCTGCGCTTCATCATGCCGCATCTGGGCGGCGCCACCTCTTCGCTCAAAGGGCGCATGATGGCTTTTTTCGAAACCGAGGATGCGGACATCCCCACGGACATGAAAGGTTACCTAAAAACTCAGGCGGAGCAAAAAAGATTCGGCCTTACCGAACGCTTTGAAAAACTTTTTCAGCGCCTCTATTTCGATACTGCTGGCACGGGCGCGTGGTTGCCGGCGATGGCAGCGGCGTTCAATATCACGACCGCCGATCGCATCATGTTCGGCAGCGATTACCCGCTGGAATGCAAGACGGCGGCAAATCTGACCGAGTCGCTCAATATGGTTCGCCAAGCGTCCTGCTCCGACACCGACAAGACCGCGATCCTCGGCAAAACTGCCGCGGGTTTGTTCAAGCTGTAAAACCATTGCTGGGCCCGATCACCATGAAAACCTTTTTGACAATCATCGCCGTCATTAGTTTCAGCATCGCTATCGCCGCCGGCGCAGCGGAAACCCCGAAAGCGGAGCGCGCGCGTCTGGATCAGATCCAGAAAATCTTGAGTCCTGACGTGCCGCGGATATTGTGCTTGGACGAAAACTTTGCCACCGGAGCACAACCCACCGGCGACGCCTACGTCAAAGCCGCCGCTAGCGGCTTTCATGCGGTCTTGAGCTTGCGCACTGCCGGTGAAGGCATCGATTTGGTCCGTGAGCGCGCCCAGGTGGAAAATGCCAAGATGCGCTATTTCAATATCCCGGTGAACGGCGCATCGCCTCGCCCGGAACAGGCCGACGAGTTTCTTCGCCTGGCTCGCGACAAGGCCAACCACCCGATGTTGGTCAACTGCGCCAGCGCCAATCGGGTCGGCGCATTCATGATGATCTTGCGCGTCGTTGACCAGGGTTGGAGTGAAGATAAGGCACTGGATGAAGCGATCAAGATCGGCCTGAGCAGCGAGGGGCTGAAAAGATTCGCCAGAGATTATATTGCCAGTCAAAAACTGCAATCCCGATAGCGCTGCCCCCACGTTCTGTGAAAAATATAAAACTAATTTTAGCTATCGTCGCGCTGCTCTTGGCGCCGGCGCGAACCAGTTCGGCCGAGCAGCCGCTCCTCGAGCCAATTCGAACGCTCGGTGAAGGTCGAAGCGCCGGTCGTGCTCTGCATCGACGACAAACCTGCCGTGGGCGGCCAGCCGACGCACTCGGCCTACGCGAAGGCCGCCGCCAACGGTTTTCGTTCTGTACTAACCCTTCGAGCGCCTAAAGACGGCGTCGATCCGATGCGCGAGCGCTTTATCGTCGAACAAAACAAACTGAGCTATTTCAACATCCCGGCCGCCGTGAAACTGCCACGCCACAACCAAGTGGATGAATTCCTAAATCTTGTTAGGGAGCCGGCCAATCACCCCATGCTGATCAACTGCGCCTTCGCCGAGCGTGTCGCGCCGTTCATGTTGATTTTTCGCATCGTCGAACAAGGATGGAGCGAAGACAAAGCCGTGGAAGAAGCCAGTCGGAGCGGACTCAAAAGCGCTCAGCTCAAAAAATTCACGCAGGAATACTTGGCAAGCCAAAAGAACCCGCGGCCGAAACCAGCGGCAACGACTCGGGCGGCGGCTCCTTAAAGCGCCGCCAGTGAAGAAGCGAAAGCGTCTACACAGCGCGTTACAAGTTTCACTGGATCGCGGTCGAGGAATACCGCTCCAGCACTCGGTTTCTTGCAGAACTCGATGATCTCGTTGAGATGATCGGCAACACCACCGCTGCCTTCGAGCACGCCGATGATCTTCCCTTCGTCGTAGGCGATGGTGAACTCGTTGAGCGTGCCAGTGGCGCCACCGATGATCAACACGATGTCCGCCGAGCGGACGTTGATGACGTTGCGCCCTTTGTAGCCGAAGCCGGTATAAATAATCACATCGGCACCGTCGTCGGGCAAACCATAGCGCCCGACGTGCTCATTGCGATTCTCCGCCGGCGAGACTCCGAGCGCAAAACCGCCATTATTGCGACATGCTTGCGCCACTAAGTCCGGCAATCCCGTCGTCGCGCCCGTGATCAGAATACAACCCGCGCGCGCGATCGCAGCGCCGAGACCTTCGGCGAGCGCTTGGACGCGATGCGCCTCTGCCGCGCTGAACGCATCGTTTGCAGATGCGCCCATGACGCCAACGACTACCTTGCGCGCAGATGACTTTATCACTTCGGTCGCCGATCCAGTCTCACACCGCCGGCAGTGAGTTAAATGACTTTCTCTCGCTTTAGGGCTTCGATGGCTTCCCCGGTGTAACCCAACTCGCTCAGGATGGTCCCACTGTCTTCGCCCAATCCGGGAATGCGGTCATAGCGCGCATCGCTGCGCGACATTTTGAGCGCGTTGGCAATCACGGGGACCTTGCCTACCGGTGATTCAGCCTCGCGAATGAGCTTGCGTGCCGCGACTTGCGGATGAGCGAGCACTTGCGCGATGCCGCGCACGATGCCGTGCGGCAGGTCGGCTTTCTTGAGCTGATCGAGCCAATGCTTGTGATCTTTTTCAAGAAAAATGTTCTCGATGGTTTCTTCCAAAACTCCGCGATTCTTCCGCCGACCTTCGACGCTGGCAAAGCGATCGTCGGAGAGTAGCTCCGGCTTCTCGATGACTTTTTTGCAAAACACTTCCCAGTCCGAAGCGCTCGCCACCGCGAGATTCACATACTCGCCGTCGCCGGCAAGATACGGACCATAAGGCGTGACGTAGTGGTGGCGCATGCCCACCCGCGCGGGCTCTTCCCCGGCATGCCAATAGTGATGCGGAAAATAACCTAGCCAGGAGACGATCGAGTCGAGCATCGAAACGTCGATCAACTGCCCCTCACCGGTTTTTTCTCGCTGGTAAAGCGCAAGAAGAATTCCGATGGCCGCGTACATGCCGGAAGCGATGTCGGCGATCGCAATGCCCGCGCGTGCAGGTTTGTCGGGATAACCGGTGGTGGCGATGATGCCGCCCTCGCCTTGAATCAGTAAGTCGTACGCCTTGACGTCCCGATACGGACCGTCTTGGCCGTAGCCCGAGAGCGAACAGTAAATCAGTCGTGGATTAAGTTCGCTCAGCTTTTCGTAACCAAGTCCCAAACGTCCCGCGACGCCGGGCGCGTAGTTTTCAAAAAATATATCCGATCGCTTTGCCAACTTCTGGAGAATCTCGCGGCCTTGTTCTTTTTTAACGTCGACAGTCAGGCTCCGTTTGTTGCGGTTGAGCCAAACGTAACCGGAAGACAATCCCTTCACGACCGAATCCCAAGAGCGGATCACGTCGCCGACACCCGGCCGTTCGACTTTGATGACCTCCGCGCCCATGTCGGCAAGCAAACAAGTAGCAAAAGGTCCCGACAGCACCTGCTCGAAAGCTAAAATCTTGACTCCATCTAACGCGCGCGAAGGTTTTGAATCGCCTGCCACACTCACCTCTTCTCTCGTTCTAACGATTTGAACGCGATTTATTTCCGATCTTCCTTGATCTCAGGAAATAAATCGTTCTTCGGCGCATGCGCTTTCTTCCACACCATCACGCTGCGCGCGTAGTCGATCACGACTTTGCCTTCCTGTTGAATGCCGCGCGTGCGCACCTTGATAATGCCCCATTGCGGCTTGGATTTGGACTCGCGTTTCTCCAAAACTTCCGACTCCGAATAAAGCGTGTCACCGGCAAAAAGCGGATTGGGCAGTTTGATTTCGTCCCAGCCCAGCGCAAAACCATTCTCGCTGACGTCCGACACGCCTAAGCCGGCGACGATGGCGAGCGTCAACGCGCTATTGATCAAACACTTGCCAAATTCGGTGCGCTTGCCATATTCGTTGTTGAAATGGAGTTGATTGGGATTGTTCGTCAATAGTGTGAACCAGGTATTGTCCGTTTCGGTCACGGTTCGCCCCAGGCGGCAACGATAGACATCGCCGACCTCAAAATCTTCAAAGAACCGGCCTTCCCAACCTGCTTTGACGGCCATGACGTTCCTCCTCTTTTGACAATAACAGCATTACGCTATAGTTCAGCGGAGCGCGGAAGCGCTCTTTCAAGCTGTTCAAGAGACCTCAGCGGCGAGGCGCGCGAAGAATCGACCAGCGGAACCGTACAGTGCGAGTACGTTGAAGCGATGCGAACGAGCGCAACGAAGCCTATGAGTCTCTTTCAGCAGCTTGATACCGGCTAATTATAGGAGGTAGGGATGGATTTCAACCTGACCGTCGAGCAGCAGCAGATCCGCGAGGAAATTAAGAAAGGTCTGCAAAGAATTTCCTGATGCCTACTGGCGCGAAATCGATAGCAAGAAAGCCTACCCCGACGCGTTCGTGCGCAAACTTTCCGATCTCGGCTGGCTCGCCGCGTTAATCCCCGAGGAGTTCGGCGGCACCGGCCTCGGCATCACCGAAGCGAGCATTATCCTCGAAGAGATCAATCACTCGGGCGGAGTCGCCACGGCGTGCCACGCGCAAATGTACACCATGGGCACGCTGCTCCGTCATGGCAACGCCGAGCAGAAAAAACGCTATCTGCCCAAGATCGCCACCGGCGAGTTGCGCCTGCAAGCGTTCGGCGTCACCGAGCCCAATGCCGGCTCCGAGAGCACGCGGATTCAGACAATGGCAACCCGCAAAGGCGGCACCTACTTTATCAACGGTCAGAAAATATTTATCTCCCGGGTTTTGCAGTCCGATCTCATGCTTCTCCTGGCACGCACGACTCCGTACGATGACCTAAAGGACAAAACTCTCGGACTTTCCGTCTTCATTGTTGACCTAAGAGAAGCTAAAGGAAAGCTGGAGGTTAAGCCGCTCGATCTAATGATCAATCATCATACGAACGCGCTTTTTTTCGATAATGTTGAAGTGCCGGCTGAGAATTTGATCGGCACCGAGGGAGAGGGTTTTCGTTACATCATCGACGGCTGGAATGCCGAGCGTATCCTCGTCGCCGCCGAAGCGATCGGCGACGGCCGCTGGTTCGTCGAACGCGCCGCGAAATATGCGAGCGAGCGAAACGTCTTCGGCCGACCGATCGGTTCGAATCAAGGCGTTCAATTTCCTATCGCTAAAGCCTACGCCAATATTGAAGCGGCGGATTTGGTGCGCTTCCAAGCAGCGACGAAATTCGATCGCAAGGAAAAATGCGGCGCGGAAGCCAATCTGGCAAAGTATCTGGCCTCGGAAGCCGCATGGGAAGCCGCCAACGCGTGTCTCACGACGCACGGCGGCTATGGCTTCGCTGCGGAATACGATGTGGAACGAAAATTTCGAGAGACGCGCCTGCTGACCGTGGCACCCATCAGTAACAATTTGGTGCTGGCCTATCTCGGCCAGCATGTTCTGGGAATGCCGAAGTCATACTGACATTACTTCCGCCGTCTCGGTCTCGGTTTCGGCTTCGCCGTTAAAACTCAAGACGCTAGACTCTGCGACTCCGCTGTTCCCTTCACCCGCCGCACCAGGAATACAACGATAAAAAACAGCGCCGTCGATCCCAACGAGCCGATCACGAAAACGCTGGCCACTCCGGTTGCCTGCGCGATCAAGCCACCGATCGACGGCCCGAGAATATTGCCAAGGTCGCCCGCTGCATTATAGACACCGGACGCGAGACCGCGGCGCACGCGCGACTCCGGCACATCCTGCACCAAACCCACGGCGTTGGCGACAATCACGATCGCGCGCAAGAAACCGGAACAGACATAAACCAAAAGAATCGTCCCAAAGCCGCTGAACAGCGGGATCAGCATGAGAATAAGAGATTGCAGCGGCAGGCCGAAGTAGGACAATCCTTTGTGACCCAATTTATTGACGACATGGCCGCTGATCGGTCGCGTCACCGCGTTGCAGCCGGCGTAGGCGGCGCGAATGATGCCGATCTGCGTCAAGGTCATGCCCACCGCCAAGCCATAAAGCGAAATGAACACACCGCCCATTTGGTGCAGCAGGTTCAAAAACATCGCCACGATGACCACCGTAGCGAGCTCCGGCTCGACCAGAGCTTTGAGCGACTCGGACCAGGTCAGTTTACCGCTTGCCTTCTTTATCTCGCTCTTCGTGCCACCGTCCGCTCGGTGCAAGAACCAAAGGAAGCCGGCGGAAACCGGCGAAAGAAATGCGCCGAGCTGAAACGTCAGCGCATAACCCCAATGGTCCGCGATCAAGCCGCCGAAAAAATTTCCGGTGGAATAACCCATCGCCAAGCTGCCGACGTAATAACCCATGGCGTGGTTGCGGTTTTCATCCGGCGCGAGCGAGTCGACGTAGAACGCCAAATAGAGCGTCGTTACGGCGCCATAGACAAAACCATTCATCGAGTGTACGAGCGCAAAGCTGAGACTGTCGGTTGCGAAACTATAGAGATAGTTTGTCGCGCCCATCACCAGGATAGCGATCGAAACCAGGAACCGCGCGCGCTGATGATTGTATGCCATTCCGACTGGCAGCCGTGACGCAAGTGCAAGCAGCGGTGCCAGGGAAATCAATGTGCCGATCAGCCCCACGGGAATGCGCATGTGATCGAGATAAGGCGGAATCACGGTAGAAGCGGAGTTGGCTTGAATGGCCACGGCGACAATCGGCACCAGAAGCTTGACCGTGCTAATTTCATATCCCTTCACTTATTCTCTAAAAATCGTGCGGGTTCAACCAAATGAAAAGATCTCTCTCGTTGTTTGGATGGCAGAAAAATATCGAAGACATTTCCGAACCTGTCGTTTCACGCGGAGAGCGAGAAATCTCTGTTCGCCTCAGTAAGAAGGCAATCACTCGCGCCGCAACGATGTTAGACATTTGCTCGGCCTTCAGGTAATGAAACGGCGAGGAGATTTTCGGTATGGAATTGATACGCTCATGGATGTTCGTGCCCGGACATCGACAAAAGATGATCGACAAAGCGCTCGGCCTCAACGCCGACGCGATCATGCTCGACATCGAAGACGGCGTGGCGCCCAACGAAAAAGACGCCGCGCGCAGGAACATCGCCGATTCACTTGGCCGCGAGAAAGCACCCGGCACGCCGGCGCGCTATGTGCGCATCAACGCCATCGGCCATCCGCGCATGGATGCCGACCTGGAAGCGGTGGTGCGACCCGGGCTCGAAGGGCTCGTCTGTCCGAAAGTCGATACGGTCGACGAGGTTCACAAGGTCGACGCGATTCTCAACGACAAAGAACCGAAGAACAAACTTGGCAAAGGCAGCGTCAAGTTGCTGATTGCCATCGAAAGCCCCAAAGGATTGCTCAACGCACCGGCGATTGCCGCCGCTTCATCGCGCATCGTCGGCATCATTTTCGGCGCCGAGGATTTTGGCCGTGAGCTTGGATTACCTACCGTACGCGAAGGCGAAGCACGGGACTTGATCTACGCTCGTTCATCGATCGTCGTCGCCGCAGCGGCTGCCCACGTGCAAGCCGTAGACGGAGTTTGGGTCGACCTGAACGACAGCGCCGGATTGTTCGGCTTCGCCAAACAAGCGCGCCAGCTCGGCTTCACCGGTATGTCGTGCATTCATCCGTCGCAAATCGACGCCATCAACACGACTTTCAGTCCGACGGCGGAGGAGATCGACTACTGCCAAAAAGTTCTGCAAGCCTTCGAAGAAGCCAACGCGCGCGGCGACGGCTCCATCGCCTTCGGCGGTCAATTGATCGACCGGCCGATCATCGAGCGCGCGCGGCGCACCATCGATATGGCGAAGTCGCTGGGCATGATTCAATAAAACTTCGGCAACACACCAAGGGAAGTTCAGATGAGGACACGATTCACCCTGCTGCTGGGACTGGTTTGGCTTTTGAGCATCGGCGCCGCCGCCCCGGTGCGCATGACTCCAGTTAAGATTGCCGACAACGTTTACATGTTGCAGCACTCCCAAGGCTCCGGCAATTCCACGGTCGTTTTTACCGACGACGGCGTCGCTGGTGTTCGACTTTCATATCGATAACGCCGATCAGACTCTCGCCTTTATCCGCAAGCAGACCGACAAGAAAGTAAAATATTTAATCTCGTCGCACAGCGCCGGCGATCACGCCTCCGGCGCATGGCATTTCCGCGAAGACAAGCCGGTTTACATCGCGACGAAGAATCAAATTCACGATCTGCGTATGCAGGAGCTCGCAGAGTTTAACGAGCGGAAAAATTCCAACGACCCGCGCAACGCCGGTTACAAAGGAAAAGAACTGATTCCGCCCGACATCGGCTTCGACGGCACCATGACGCTTTATTTCGGCGGTCTCATATTTCAGATCACTGCTGAAGGTCGCGGCCACAGCACCGGCGATCTGACGGTCTACATCCCGCAGAAGCGGGTATATTTAATGGGCGATCTGCTCGATACGGAAATTCACCCGGGGCAAGGCGAGTCAGCCGGCGTTTTCTATTCCAACGTCAAAGGCTGGCTACAGATCCTCGATAATATCATGGCGCGAAATCTACCGGTCGAAACCTACGTTCCGGGTCATGGTCCGGCGCACATCGGCCGCGGCGCGAAAGATCTGGAGGAGCAGAAGCGCTACTTCGTGGTCATGCGAGACGAAGTCGCGAAGATGATCGCCGCCGGCAAGAATCTCGATCAAATAGAAAAGGAATTTAAAGTCCCGCAGGAATTCGCGAATTACACCCGGCCCGAGAGGTTAAAATCTTTCTTGAAGCTATTTTACAATCAGCTGATGGAAACCGGGTACTAGAGAAAATCAGAAACCGCTTACGGAGGCAGACAATGAAGTCTTTCATCGGCGCATTGCTATTCGGCGCGAGCTTGGTTTCCACGGTAGCGGCGCAATCGACCAAGCCGTTGCCCATGGAGCAACTTGCCGCGTACAACAAGCCGGACCGGGAAAAAATCTTATACGCCGGCGCCAAGAGTGAAGGCAAAATCACCTGGTATACTTCGCTCGCCGGCAACTCGTACAAAGAACTGGCCGCCGCCTTCGAAGCAAATATCCCGGCGTCAAAGTCGAATCCTATCGCGCGACGCGCGCCGAGATGAGCGCGCGGATTATGGCGGAATCCCAGGCGCAGCGCTACATCGTCGATACGATCGAAACCACTATTCCACTCTTGAAGCTGTTAAAAGACAACAGCATGCTGGTGCCGTACTATTTTCCGACGCAAGGGAAATTTCCAGACCACGTCAAAGAAAAAGGTCCCAAAGGTCTCGTCTTCTGGGCCATCGACCGCGAATCGCACATCGGTCTTGCCTACAACAAAAACTCTATACCGGCAAAGCTCGCGCCGAAAAACTACCAAGGGTTATTGCGCCCCGAGTTGAAGGACAAAATCGCATTTGCCGGCAGCGACACCGGCGTCACCGTCATCGGTGCGATGCTCAAGTTTCAAGGCGAGGAATACGTCAAGAAACTCAGGAGCCAAAATCCCGCGATTCACAATGTCTCGGGGCGCGCTCTGCTCGACATGGTCATCTCCGGCGAAGTCGGCGTCTCGCCGACAACCTTTCGCAATCACGTCGAAGTATCGCTGAAAGTCGGCGCGCCCATCGAATGGATCCCGATGGACGTCGTGCCGTCCAATTCCGGCTCTACCGCGATTTCGGCCAAAGCGCCGCACCCGCATGCGGCGCTCTTGCTCGCCGATTTCATCCTCGGCGCCGGCGGCCAAAAGGTTCTTGAAGAGTTCGAGTACGGCAATCCGACAAAGGATTATGGCTTCAAGCGTTGGTATCCCGAGCAAGGGTTAAGTGCCGAGCAGATCGACAAGCTCGAAGAAAGATGGCGAGCCACGCTTCGTGATTTGACCAAAAGATCTTTTTACTAACGCTATCGGTTACCTACCCAACTTTTATAAACCGGAGCGTTGCTTGCGGCGCTTGGTTTTTCCTGCATGGCTTCTTGGGATATACGATTGAGAGCGATCTCTAACACTTATCTCCGCGAGGTCGCCATGAACACTGGCTCCTATGTGAATGGTAAATGGTTTCATCCCCAATCGAGTCGTCTGGTGCGCAATCTCAACCCCGCGGACCCCGACGATGTGATCGCCGAGTTTCCCGCGGCCACCGCCGAAGACGTTCGGAGCGCGATCGAATGCGCGCAAGCCGCGGCGAGAGGCTGGCGCAAAACGCCCGGCCCAGAGCGCGGCCGGGTCCTCTGGCGCGCCGCCGACATTGCCCGCCAACGCGCCGACGAGATCGCGCGAACGCTGACCCGCGAAGAAGGCAAGATACTCAAAGAGGCCAAGGGTGAAGTCATGAAGGGCATCTCGCTCTTGGAGTTTTATGCCGGCGAAGGCTTTCGCATGCACGGCAAGACTCTGCCCTCTGAAGCGCGCGATACTTTCACCTATACAGTTCGCAGTCCGCTGGGTGTTGTCGGACTGATCGCGCCGTGGAATTTTCCCTGGGCGATTCCCGTGTGGAAATCCGCGCCGGCATTAGCGGCCGGCAACTGCGTCATTTTTAAACCCGCGGAATTAACTCCCGCGACGGCGACCTTGCTCACGGAAATATACCAAGAAGCCGGCCTTCCTCCAGGCGTGTTCAATATGCTGGTCGGTTCCGGATCCGTCGTCGGCGAAGCGATGGTTCATTCGCCGGTCCTTAGGGCGATCTCGTTCACCGGCTCGAATGAAATCGGCGGCGCGCTTTACGCCAAGGCGGCGCAGCGCGGCGCCAAAGTCACCTGCGAGATGGGCGGCAAAAACGCCGTCATCGTCATGGCCGACGCCGATCTCGATAAGGCCGCCGTGGCAATTCACGGCGGCGCCTTCGGATCGACCGGTCAGCGTTGCACGGCGACTTCACGCGTGATCACAGTCGCCGTCCGTCAAAGATGCGCTCGTCGAGCGGCTGTCGAAGCGGCGAAGAAAATCAAGATCGGCTCCGGCTTGGATGAATCGGTCGACATGGGGCCCGCAGTGGACGAGAAGCAGTGGAAGACCGACTTGGATTACATCCACATCGGCCGGCAAGAAGGTGCGCGCTTGGTTCTCGGCGGCAATAAGCCCGATTACCTCGACAAAGGTTACTTCGTCGAGCCGACGATCTTCGATAATGTCGAGCCGGGAATGCGCATTTTCAAAGAAGAGATTTTTGGTCCCGTCCTCGCCGTTTCCACGGCTAAAACTATCGACGAAGCCCTCGCCTTCGCCAACGGCGTCGAGTATGGATTGACGACCTCGATCTTTACGGAAAACATCGACACGATCATGCGCTTCGTCGAAGAGGTCGAGACCGGCATGGTTCACGTCAACGAACCGACTATCGGCGGCGAAGCCCAGCTCCCCTTCGGCGGTACCAAAGCAACGGGAGTGGGCGAGCGGGAGATGGCGGAAGAGGGTTTGAATTTCTTTACGGAGCTAAAAACCGTTTTTATCAACTACTCGGGCAAAGCCGAGCGTTTGATGATTCGATAAATAAAAAGGCGCACGGCCAAAAAAGACCGCGCGCCACCATCTAAAACGGGCGCAGCGTGCCCTACGCCCTTTAGCTTGTACTATTCCTTATCGATCGGCGCCGCGCCCTGCCAATGACCGACGTCGATGATGATATCTTCAGGGCCGACGAATTTGTCTTCATAATACGCCGTCCCGAGATTGAGCGTGCCGGCCTTTTTCGCGCCGGCCGCTTCCAGCATGCGAAACTGCTCTTGATCGTTCTCGGCTGAAAAACCGATATGATCGATGCCCGGCTGCTTGGTCGGCGCGCCATCCGACGTGCCCGCGCGCAGCGGAAGCACGGTGATATTTACCGATCCATCGCTCAGATCGATGGCGTTGTTCTTGCGCTTCTGGATCAGCTTCATGCCCATGGCATCGACGAAAAACTTCGCCATCGCATCGACGTCGGTTGCGCGATAAGCGATGTGCCGGATCTTAGCCATTGTTTTTCTCCCTTCGATTGTTTTGCGTCCTGGAGCCCAGCGTCTGGTATTAAACCCAAGAGGCCAGACGCCAAGCGCAAGACGCTGCGTTCAAACCACGCCTCTATCCGCCATAGAAAACTTTATCGCCCAAATCTCGCATCGCCAGAATCGCGTCGTCGGGTCGGCCCGACGGCTGCGTTGCGACGCCGGCATCTTTCACCTCGCCGACGAAGATCGAGTGATCGCCCTTTTCGATCGTATCGACCAGTTGACACTCGACGTATGCCGGTGCCTTTTCCAAGATCGGCGCGCCCAGACTGCCTTTGCGAAACGGCTCGCCGCCGATTGTGTTGCCTTCGCGCTCGAGCGGCTTGAAGAAAGTAAACGCCTGCCCTTTCTGATCCTTACCGAGAATATTGAGGGCGAATACTTTCGAATCTTTGATGATTGCGTGCGCGCCGGAATCGGCTTTCACGCCCACGACTACCAGCGGCGGCTGAAACGCCGTCTGCGTTACCCAGTTCACGGTTGACGCTGCAACCTTGCCGTCTTTGCCTTCGGAAGTGAGCACATAGATTCCGTACGGAATCATGCGCAACGCGGTTTTCTTTGCATCAGCATCCATGTTCAATCTTTCCTTTCGATTTGATCTGCAAATACAGCCAGCGAACTCTGATGGAGTTTGATTCTATGGA
Organism: uncultured delta proteobacterium; assembly: GCA_963755715.1. Lineage (GTDB taxonomy): Bacteria > Desulfobacterota > Binatia > UBA9968 > UBA9968 > DP-20. The sequence continues at coordinate 33,499 of CAVWLW010000024.1, read as the reverse complement.
ACCCAAACCGAATCTGCAAGCACCCAAAGCCGTCTAATGCTGGAACTATTTTGACTTTACCGGCACGCGGAAAGCAAGAGTCGCGTAGACATTGCCCTTGACCTCGAAATCACCTGCTTCGCTCATGCCAAGACCGGCGACATGCGCGCTCAATGAATGCGGATTGCTGCGCGAAACGAACGCGACCCCGATCTCGAATTGTCCGGCCAAGTCTTTTTTTTGCGCTTCATAAAGCCCGCGCAATAAACCACGCCCGCGATATTCGCGGCCGATGCAAACGGGACCGTAGATGTAACTGTTAAAGGCGCTGAGCGGGCGATCCTCGAAGTTTAGGCGATCATAGGCTTCGAGCATCTTGGCGATTACCGGCGAACCGGTCGGAAACTCCTTCCGAAACGCACATAAGAAACCCACGACTTGATCATTGACGAGCGCCACCATTGTGCCCAGATCCTCGGCGATCTGAGCGGTTTGCTCGGGAGTGAATTGCGCCGACAAAAATCCTTGCTCGCGCTCAGCCTCGCTAAGGTTGGCAATATGATTGTCCGACTGAAGGCGAAGAATCTGAGCGTAATCAGAACGAATCGCGCGCCGATATCCAGATGCTGTCGCCGTCACTGATCCTGCTTCTCCATGAGTCCTGCGGTCAATCCAGTTTCTTGCAGAATTTGGCGGCACAAATCGACTTGTTCAGCAGGCTTACCAACTCTAGCCATCACGTCTTTCTTGAGTCAACACAATTACTCACTGCGCGCCTGTCGAGATAACTCTTGAATTCCTATTTCTTGAGCCCGAACACAAGTTAGTCGTGACCGCAGACGAGAGCTTCATGCATATGAGCGACCTAAAACTAAAATATCTGACGATCTCATGCGATATGGGCCAAAATGCACGCGGCAGACCGTATGTCCGTCTCGCGGAATCTTATCGGGTAAAGGGATCAGCAAGGCCAACGCTACTGTGATGTCTACACGCAACTGAGATCGGGTTTTCTTCTATCTCGGTATGCAAGCCTTTACCTCGATGGCGGCCAGCCTCCACCACCTACCGGACGGCCGCCGCCCATGGCATTCTTGACCATCTCCGCGAAAAAGCCGCCGATCGCCCCGGCAGGTATCGCGGCTGCAAAAGACAATGCCATGAACCACTCCGGGGTCACGCTGTCGTCCGATCCCCACCCTTGCAGAACCAGTCCAAGAACGATCGAACCCATGCCAACCAGCGCACCGTGTTTCATTTCCAATGTGCCGGCCTTATAAGCGGCGAAAAATCCGCCGATCACCGTACCGAGCGAGCCGAGCAAGAGACTCGCGATCAAACCGTCGGTGGAACTAAAATATTGGGTGAAAGCATCCTCCGCCGCCCCGCCTTGCTCAGTCAAGTCCTTGGCGACGAAAGAAGAGTAATACAGCCAGGTCAGCGCGAAGGTAGCGATCGTATCCACCACTACACCGCCGATAATCGGCCGGAATTGGATACCGGTAAAAAACCCGGTCGGCTCAATCTTTGACGGCGGGGAAGTCGATGGACGTGGATCGTATTGCATAATGTTTATGGATTAGGTTTGGGCTGTAGCGGCGCATTAAAGCCGTCGCGGATGTGACCGATCCGATTGTATGGGAGACACGATGTTCCTCTTACCTAAGATTCTCAAGCCCGACGTGCCGCCAAAGCGACACATTTTTCGGCTCAACACTCTGCACGGCCGATTTCTTTCACGCTTTCTTCCAACGCGGTACCTTTCTTCGATTGGGAATCCCGTCGCCCAAAAGGGTCCTTCCGCCCAGGGGAAAGTTCTTCGGCGGGACGGCGCCCAAAACCATAAAGACAACGTCTGATTTTGAGTCGTTTCCCAGCGCCCGCCAAACCGTCGGGCCGACCCGGACAATGGTTCCTTCCGGCATCTTGATGCGCTTGCCGTCCAGGATAATCGTACCGTCTCCCTTGAGCGCGATAAATACCTCTTCCTGCACTTTGTGACGATGCACGTAGGTCGCGCCCTCGCCCGGTTTGCAGCGCACGAAGCTAAAACCGATCCCTTTGCAACCCATCGGGCGAGACAGAAATTCTTTTTCCTTCACTTTGCTCAGAGGCATAAATGCCCTTGAATACCTTGCGGCCATAGGATCCTCCTCGTTGTTACTTGACCTGATGGTGCATTATGCAGCGCGGCGCCGTCTTTATTGCGGTTGACTTGTCACACATCATAGGGAAAATAGCGTCACGCGGGGCCAAAAGGCAAATCACCAAGACCATGTTTCACCGTTTCTGCCACGAAGCTGAGTATTATCCGACCTTGAGCCGGTTGCCGCTTCATATGCGCATGAAGCTCGATCTTATCGGCGTAAAAATTTCACTCAAGGATTGGCTCTCCATTAGTTTCGCCGAGCGAACGGTTTTGTGCCATCTGCCCTGCGCATCCGACGAAGAAAAAGCCGTGCTCACGGCTTACCTGGATTTTTTGTCGCAAAAATACCGCGGCGTGCCGGTGCAAATGACGGAAATCATGGACAGCGCACTTTGGGAGCAATCACTCGTGCCTGAACCGGTGCGGGAAAAAAGCGCCGAGGCGGGCGTCGTCACGACGAACGAATGGCTTGGTTGGCCATCGCATCAGCGCTATGCTTTGTACAAAACGGCGATCTCAAAAAGCCAGCCTGAAGCGTTCGCCGACGTGCTCGACGAACTGCGACAGAAAAGAAAACTTGCGACCGGAACCTAACGACTGATGCCCACCGTTAAATCCAACGATACCTTGCTTTCGCGCCTCGTGCCTTTCGGCTTGGTCGGTCAGACCAAGCCGAAACACTACCGCGAGATGCTCGGCGTTCTTTGGGAAAACCGCAGCGAACTGCCCTACGCCTGGAATATTCTCAATCACGGCGTGTGCGACGGCTGCTCGCTCGGCCCGTACGGTCTGCGCGATAACGTGCTCGACGGCGTGCACTTATGCATGTCGCGGCTCAAGTTGCTCAAGCTCAATACTATGGCCGCGCTCGATCTGTCGGTCATGAACGATGTGAGCCGGCTGAGAAGCATGGAGCCGGAGCAACTGCGCTCGCTGGGCCGCCTGTCGCATCCGATGCTGCGCCACAAGGGCGCACGGGGGTTTTTACGAGTGTCCTGGCAAGACGCACTGGACGTGATCGGCAAATCGATTCATGACACGGCGCCCCATCAAATGGCCTTCTTCGCAACTTCGAGCGGACTCACCAACGAAGTCTATTACGTCTTTCAGAAACTCGCACGCGTGCTCGGCACCAACAACGTCGACCTGTGCTCACGCTTATGTCACGCCGCCAGCGTCTCCGGCTTGAAATCGACCCTGGGCTACGGCGCCCCGACCTGCTCTCTCTCCGATTTCATCGGCACGGATTTGCTCGTCATCTTCGGCTCCGACCTCGCCACCAATCAGCCGGTTACGACCAAATACATGCACTATGCCAAGAAGGCCGGCACGCGCATCGTCGTGGTGGATCCGATGCGCGAGTATGGCCCGCAGCGCTACGGCGTGCCATCGGTCGTGAGCAGCGCGGTGTTCGACACAAAACTGCTCGACGATTTTTTTCAAGTCGGGGTCGGCGGCGACATCGCGTTTATCAACGGTGTGATCAAAACTTTGATTGCTAACGATCAGTTGAATCGCAAGTTCATCGACAAACACACCGCGCTCTTCGCCAAATTGAGAGCCGCGCTCGATCAACAAAGCTGGGAAATGCTCGAACAACGCTCCGGCCTAGCGCGCGCCGATATGCAAAGATTCGCAGCCTTATACGGCCAAGCGCGCACCGCCGTGATCGTGTACAGCATGGGCCTGACGCAGCATGAATTCGGCGTCGACAATGTCAAAGCGGTCGTCAATCTCGCCTTGGCGCGCGGCATGTTGGGCCGGGAAAAGTGCGGCATCATGCCGATCCGCGGCCACAGCGGCGTGCAAGGCGGCGGTGAGTGCGGCGCCGAGCCGGATAAATTTCCCGGCGGGTTTTCCGTCAACGCCGACACCGCCAGACGCTTTTCCAATCTGTGGCATCACCCGGTGCCGTCCAACCCGGGACTCAAGGGACCGCATATGATCGAGGCGGCGCACAACGGCGAGATCAAATTTCTCTATGCAATCGGCGGCAACTTGCTCGAAACCATGCCCGATCCGAAGTATGTCACCGAAGCGCTGGTGCAAGTTCCCGTGCGCGTGCATCAGGATATCGTGCTCAATAATTCAATGCTGCTCGACGCCAAAGGCGCGGTGATCATCTTGCCGGGGCAAACGCGCTACGAACAACGCACCGGCGGCATCTCGACGAGCACTGAAAGAAGGATTCGCTTTACACCGGAAATTCCCGGTCACAAAATCGGCGAGACGTTGCCTGAGTGGGAAATTCCGACGCTGATCGGGCGTAAGTCGATGCCCAACGGCGACAAGCTTTTTCCGTTCAACGATACTCAAACAATCCGCGAGGAGATGAGCCGGATCATGCCGATCTACCAGGGGATCGAAAAATTGACTCAAGAAGGGGATCAACTCCAGTGGGGCGGGCCTCAGCTCTACAGTGAAGGTTTCACCACCATGCCGGCCAATCGCGCCGTGTTCACCCCGCTCGAACCACCGGACCACCGCACGGCCAGCAGTTCATAGCCTGAGTTTTGGCAGCGTTGACCGGCTCATGAGAACCGACAGGCGCGTATAACTCTCGTGTCGGCCGAAGACGCGAGGCGATTGCCGGTCGTCGGTGGAGCCGCGGTAACGTCTGTACGGCGAACCGGATTACAATCCGGAAGTAAACCTCGATTTAAGAGGAACATTTTTTTGGAATAAGCTATAGTAAATTGTATGAACCGTGCTCCTCATCGAAAGGATGTTACCACCCGAATTATTCGCCCGGGAGCGCCGGTCGATGAGGACTCTTACTGGGATACAGCGACCGCCGCAGAACGGATCACTGCGGTGTGGGAGCTGACCCTGCTCTGCCTCGCTTGGCAACCGAATCGTCGCCGATGAGCCAAGACTTCAGAGATCTATTAGCAGAATTCAACGCCCACAGAGTTGAGTTTCTTCTCGTCGGCGCTCACGCGTTGGCAGCGCACGGATATGTTCGCGCAACGGAAGATCTCGATGTGTGGATTCGTCCAGACCCAACAAACGCAAAGCGAGTCCTAGAAGCTCTCCGCGCGTTCGGCGCACCGCTACACGACTTGACAGAAAAAGATCTCGCTACTCCAGGCTTAGTTTTCCAGATCGGTATCGCGCCCATACGGATCGCACGTTCTAACCGCCATTGACGGCGTGGAATTCACCGAAGCGTGGACAGCGCGGTACTCCACGCAGTTTGCCGACCAGCCTGTCGGTGTCCTGTCCATAGAAGACCTGATCAAGAACAAGCGCGCGACCGGCAGAACTCAAGACTTAGCCGACGTTGAAAAATTAGAGAGCAAAAACCGAAAGCGCCCTAAGTCATGAACCTCTGTGTCCGTCCAATTTAAATTTAAAGGATCAGATGAAGACTGAGACAACACTTGCAGAAAAAGATCTTTTCCCGCGTTTCTCAGAGGCAGAGTATTTGCGCCGCACCGCCGCGATCCACGAAGCGATGGATAAAGACGGTCTCGAGGCAATTCTTATCTCCGGTGCGCGCGGCTCCTCGGACGTCCACTATCTATCGAACTACCTCGCACAGTCGCCTTGCTGGCTCCTATTCCCACGACGGGGAGAGCCGACGGTTTTCGTCCATTTCTTTAACCATCAGCCCTGCGCCAAGGCCCAGTCGATCATCGAAGACGTGCGCTGGTACGGTCCGACGCCGATGCCGACTATCGTCGACGAAATTCGCAAGCGAGGGCTCGGCAACAGCAAAATCGGGCTCGTGAGCATGCGCGCCATGGCCTACGGCCACGTAACTGAATTACAGCGCCAATTTCCCGACGCCGAGTTCATCGACTTCGGACCGCAATTCGGCCGCATCCGCCGCGTGCGCAGCGAAGAAGAGCTCGTGTATCTTCGTAAGAGCGGCTATCTCACTGACCTCGCGTGTGAGGCGTTGGAAAACAATTTGCGGCCCGGTTTAACTGAACAAGACGTATTGTCGATCGTGTACAGCGCCTACATCAAAAACGGCGGCGATCCGGGCATTCACTTTATCGCCACGACGAACATGGACAATCCCGACCGCTTCGTCCCTTGGCAGAGGCAAACCGCGCGCGTGCTCGAAAAAGGCAGCGTTGTCATCACCGAGCTGACGGTCAGCTATTGGGGCTACTCGACGCAGATTCATCGCCCCTTCGCCATCGGCAAAGAGCCGTCGCCGACTTATCGCAAACTCTTTGACACCGCCTATCAGTGCTACGAAAATATTCGCAGGATCTGCAGACCCGGCACAACCAGTGAGCAAATTGTCGCGGCGTCTTCGGTCATCGAAGAAAGCGGCTTTACTTCCTACGACAGCGTCTTTCATGGCGAAGCCGGCAAATCGCCGGAGCTCGGCACGAAGTCGGCCGCGCACCCGCTCGAACCCTGGACGCTGCAAGAAAACATGGTGCACATCATCCAGCCCAATCCGACTACGAAAGACTTCACAGCCGGACTCCAGCTCGGCGCCGCGGTCGTCGTGAAACCGAGCGGCGGCGAGCCGCTGCACAATTATCCGTTCAAGTTTTCGGTGTGCGGATAGCGTCCTCATGTAGAGCTATATGTCTCTCTTAAAACCCCGTGAGAACGTAGGAATATTTGTCAGCTACCGGCGCGCCGATACCGCCGGCCATGCCGGACGGTTGGTTGATCACCTCAAAAACCAATTCGGCCAGCAGGTGTTTTTCGACGTCGACTCCATCAGCCCGGGTGCCAATTTCCATAAAGTCATCGAAGAGACTTTTGCAAAATGCGGTGCGGTCGTTATCTTGATCGGCAAAAGCTGGTTGGAACGGGACGCCTCGATGCCGCCCTTCGGCGATTCAAAAGATGTAATCACTCAAGAAATCCGTTTCGCCATGGAATCAAACCTGCCGATCGTGCCGGTGCTCGTCGACGGCGCGACGATGCCGTCGGAGTCTAGATTGCCGTCACAGTTCGCTGCGCTTTCCACGCTGAATGCCATTGATCTGCGTCACACGTCATTCGATCGTGACTTGCAGGCGGTGCGGGAACAGCTGGGGGAAATCCTCGGCGCGGCAAGAGCGACGAAAATCGAAAAGGGCTTCCTGAAAATCTTCGGCCCTTTTTTCGGCAGCTCCTTCGCGCGTATCTCCGGTGGAATAGTCGGGTTTTCAGTTTTTGGCGCGCTGTGGGCGCTGGTCGAACTGGCAGCAGCAGGCATCGTTATTAGCCAGCAGGGCTTACGCGGTCTTTTTACCCCATCACTCATGGATCCGGAAATGTTACGACTCCAAGCCGTCTGGACGGCGGCACTCGGAGCTTTACTTTTCGGTTTCATCGGGCGTAGATCGATCCGCTGGTGGCGTCATGCGACCGTCGCTATGTGCGTCTCCTTAGTGGAAATCATCGTTGCGGGTTCACTCGCGTTCGTTTACGTAGTTCAAGTCCCCGAAGCAAGAATCATGGATCTTTTCGACAACAAAAAAATCGTTGCCTCGCCGTAACTTTGGATATGCAAATGATCCCTCACGATATAAAAGTTCTCGCCTTCGACGTCTTCGGCACGGTAGTTGACTGGCGTTCTAGTGTGATCGCCGAAGGCGAGCAGCTTGGCAAAGCCAAGGGTCTGCAAATCGACTGGCCGGCATTCGCCGACGCCTGGCGATCCATCTACCGTCCGTACATGGACCGTGTCGGCGCCGGTAAACTGCCGTGGACGAAGCTCGATGACTTACATCGACAAATGCTGGAAGAAACCCTGCTACGATTCGGCGTTCACATTCTTAGCGAAGATGAAAAGCTAACATTTCAATCGCGTCTGGCACCGCCTCAAGCCATGGCCGGACTCGGTCCCCGGCTTGCAACGATTGAAGACACGATTCGTGATCACGACGTTATCGAACGGCAACATCTCGCTGCTAACAAACATGGCAAAGCACGGGGGTTTGCCGTGGGACTGCATTTTGTCGGCGGAAAACGTCCGCCACTACAAACCGGATGCGGAAGTCTATCTGCTCGTGCCGCAGCTCTTCGATCTCGCGCCGGATCAAGTGATGATGGTCGCCGCTCACGAGCACGACCTCCAATCCGCGCAGAAATACGGCCTACACACAGCATTTATTCATCGCCCTCTTGAGCGTGGAGCCGGCAAAGCCGCCGCGGTCCCGCCAACGGATCGCTACGACTTCGTTGCAACAGATATGCTGGAGTTAGCCAAGCAGCTCGGTGTTTAAGCAGCGAGCGTAAGACTCCTCTTGACCGCCACCCCGTGCTGAAGTATTGGCCTAAGAAGTCCTTCTAACCAGCTAATAGACAAAGGAGATCCTTTGATTCCACACTTATTTACAGCCGTCGCTATTATATTCTATCTGGTCGCCGCTCAATCCCCAGCAAGCGCCCAAAAAATCCGCGCAGCCAGTGGCGGTCTTTCGATTATCCACGCGTTACTCTGGGCGCCGTACGAGCAGAAGCTCATGAAGAAATACGGCGTCGACATGGAATACATCGCCATTGAGAGCGGCACCGTCGGCATGCAAACCTTGGTCGCCAATCAGTCGCAGTTCCTTTTCTCGACGGGCTCGCTCGCCGTCAATGCCAATCTCGTCGGCGCGGATATCACCATCGTCGCCGGCGGTTTGAATTTTATCCCCGATAAGTTAATCGCCCGTCCCGAAATCAAAACCCCGGAAGACTTCAAAGGCAAGAAGATCGCGATCAGCCGCTTCGGCTCCTCATCCGAAGTAAATTTACGCATCTGTTTGGAAAAACTTGGAGTAAAACCTGAGCTGACCCAAATCATCCAAGTCGGCGGCGTCTCAACACGGCAAACGGCTCTGCTGGCTGGTCAAGTCGACGCGACGATTCTGAGCGATCCACAAGCCACCGCGGCGACCAAGAACGGCATGAAATTGATGGTCGATCTCGCCGATGCCAAATGGGGCTTTCCCCGCTACTGCCATAATTGTTTCATGGCGAAGAGAAGCTACCTGGAATCAAATCGCGAGCAGGCGACTAATTTCATCAAAGCGGTGATTGAAGGACTATACCTGATGAAGCGCGACAAACCTCTCGCTATCCGTTTAATCAAAAAATACCTGCGCTTCGACGACGAAAGCGCATCCATCGGTTACGACTTTTATATTGCCAAACACGGTGAAGGATTGCTCAGCCTGCCCGAACGCCGCGGACTGGAATTCGTCATCACCGAAGTCGCCAAAACCAATCCGAAAGCTGCCGGCGCCACGCCCGAGAGTTTAAAGCTGGTGGAACCCAGTATCCTGGATGACATCAAGAAGAGCGGGTTTATCGAACGGGTGAAAGGATAGCGCAAGCACGCAACGATGGTGCGAATCGCCGCGCAAGCGAGGGCACTCGCGTACGCAAAAAAGCCAACGGCAAAATCTCGCAGCTGTTTGTGAAACTTGTTATGGCCGCCACTCCACCCTCTTCCGACTCAACTCGCCCGCGCCGCTATAGAATTCGCGCCATCACGCACAAGCACGACGGCGGGCGCATGCGCTTCGACAAAGACGCGATCAAAGATCTACTCCTCGTAATCGTTCTGCCGGCACTGCTCGTCATTGCGGTGTTTTGGATCGCCGCCCGTTATGTTCAACCGGCGCCGCCAAACGCATTTGTCATGACCACCGGCGCGGCAGGTGGCGCGTATCAGCTTTTCGCCCAGCGTTACCGCGATATCTTGGCTCGCGAGAAGATCACGATCACTTTGAAACCGTCCGCCGGCGCCGTGGAGAACCTGCAGCGTCTGCAAGGTGCCGACTCCGAAGTCCAGGTCGGGCTCGTGCAAGCCGGCATGGTCACCGGTGACCCGCCTCCTGGGCTGCATTCGCTCGGCGCGATGTACTATGAACCGCTCTGGATATTTTATCGCGGCAGCGCAGAGATCGACAAGCTGAGTCAGCTATCAGGCAAACGCGTCGCCGTCGGCGCAGAAGGCAGCGGCACCCGAGCGCTCGCCCTGCTCGTGCTCAAGGCGAGCGGAGTCGATGCGTCATCGACCACACTTTCGCCTCTCGGCGGCAACGATGCGGCCAAGGCTCTCATCGAAGGCACGCTCGATGCGGCACTTCTCGTCGCCGCACCGGACGTACCGGCAGTTCGCGAGTTGGCGAAAGCAAACAACGTGCGGCTCGCAAGCCTCGCGCAAGCTGAAGCATTCACCCGCCGCTTCACGTTCCTGACGACGATCCGATTACCGCGCGGCGCCATCGATCTCGCTGCCGACCTGCCGGCGCGCGATATCGTCCTGCTGGCGACCACGGCGCATCTCGTCGTGAAAGAAGATTTTCACCCCGCCCTCAGCTCACTTCTTCTCCAAGCGGCGAGCGAAGTCCATGGACGGGCCGGGGTCCTACAAAAAGCCGGCGAGTTTCCCGCGCCGCGGGAATCGGAATTCGTCCTCGCTGACGAGGCCAAGCGTTACTACAAAAATGGCACGCCGTTTTTACAGCGTTATCTACCTTTCTGGATGGCGGTCTTGATCGAGCGCCTGGCCGTGTTGCTGTTGCCGCTTATCGCCGTGCTCCTGCCGTTATTCAAAATCCTGCCGGCAGTTATCCAATGGCGCAACAAATCGCGTATCTTCAAATGGTACGGCGAACTTAAATATCTTGAAAGCGATGTTGCCAACAAGCCCGATCCTGCGCTGCTCCATGGCTACCTCGAGCGGCTCGACGCGATCGAAGACGGCGTCAACAAGACTCGTGTCGGAAATAGTTATTCCGATTATATTTACCACTTGCGCGGCCACATCGATCTCGTGCGCAACCGGCTGCACAAGCTCGAAGATATCAGATCAGCCCCATTAACCTAGAAAGACGCGGTCTCGTCGACTAAGATAGGATTCACTGGCGCTGCCTCACACAACAAGTTTCGCTGACCTCCCGTTATCGGAGAGGGAACCGCGCTCGGTTGCACGGTTCTCTGGGTCGCTCCGCTTTGCTTGTATTTGACAATCAGTGATTGGCATCATTGCAGTGCTGGGTCATTCGAGTTATTCCGCTTGGCATGCTCGGCGGGGTCTTTATAAAATCAGGAAAGCGAACAACCGTCCGAGTAGTCCGAGTTAATGAAAGAATGCTCATGTTCAAAACTTCTATCGGCCGCCTTCGCGCTGTCGCCCTTGTCGAAGGCATCTCATTTCTCGTCTTGCTAGGCGTGGCAATGCCGCTAAAATATCTTGCCGGATTGCCGCAAGCGGTCACGGTCGTCGGTTGGCTGCACGGGCTATTGTTCATCACATTTTGTATCGCTCTCACTCAAGCGCATCAGGAAGCGAAGTGGACCGTGTGGCGGACAGGTGGCGTCCTCGTCGCCGCCCTGCTTCCGTTCGGGCCTTTCGTGATCGATGGCCGGCTGCGTAAAGAAAACGAAGCGCTGCAAGCCAACTATCGATGAGCACGCACCCGCTTCGTCGTACGATGAGACCCGTGATTCAAGCCGAGGTGACAGGCTGCGGTATCGCCAGTGTTGCCGCCATCGCCGGCGTGTCTTACGCGAGCGCGAAAAAGATCGCCAACCGTTTCGGCATTTACGCCGAAGACAAAAAACTATGGTCCGAAACTACTCACGTACGCCGACTTTTGAACCACTGCGGATTTCGCGTCAAGACCGGCGAGTTGCCGTTTCGATCCTGGCACTCGCTTCCCAATCTCGCTCTGCTCGCGATCAAATGGCATGTCGAAAGGAATAAGCCATTTTGGCACTGGGTGGTTTTCATCCGCGATGCGACCGGCGCTTGCGTGCTCGATTCAAAGAAAAACCTGAGTCGGCACCGGCGCACCGACTTCGGAAGGATGAAGCCGAAGTGGCACATCGAGGTGCGGCCGAAATCCTTGTAGCAAATCGCACAATGCCGAAATTATCCTGCCCCAGAAAATACCAGGGCTCAGTCGACCTCTTTACTCGACTGAGCCCTCGCTGAACAAATCTTTATCGAATTGACTCACCGCATCTGGCACACCACATCCACCAGCGCCGGCTTCCCGCTCTTCACCACTTTAACCGCTTCGCGCAAAGTCTTGATCAGATCCTTCGGCTCGGTGATCGGGCCGGCGCCCCAGCAGCCGTAGGTGCGCGCCATGGCGCCGAAGTCGACGTTGGGGTCTTCGATGCGGATGCCGATGGTCTTGTTTTCCACCGGGCGATTGCGCTGGATCGCGACCCGCTCCTGGTGTTCTTCGTCGTTGAAGTACGAGCGATTGCTGCAGACGATGCTCAGCAGCGGAATCTGATGATGCACGGCGGTCCAGATGGAGCTCACGGTAAAGAGCAGATCGCCGTCGGGTTGGATGTTGAGGCAAAATTTCCCCGAACCTTTGTGCGCCAGAGCGGCGCCGAGCGACGCCGGCATGCCGTAGCCCAAGCCGCCGCCTTTGTATTTGCCGAGGATCTGATTGAACTTGGTTGCGGGCAGGTAAAGATTTTCTTTTCCCTGCGAGCTGCCGTTGGTCAGCACCCAGTCTTCGCCTTTGAGCGCCTCGTTGATCTCCGCGTAAATCCGCGTCATCGCAATCGGCTTATCGTCCCACTTGGCCTTGAGTTCCTTTTCCAGCGCGGCTTTTTTATCTTCGTAAATTTTTCCCCAATCAGCTCGGCGCTTGGCGATATCGTCTTTTAATTCACCAAGTTTCTTCTCCGCTTTCAGCCGCCGCACCAACTCCGGCAAGAAATACCGATGTATCGGCCGTGATCATCAAATCCGCTTCGCGCAGTTTGTTGAAATCGGTCGCCCAGGCGCGCACGAGCAAGTCGTCCAGACTTACGTTGATAATTTTGGCACTGGCCGCCGTCAAAGGCGTCGCGCGACGATTTCCTCGCTCCTGCGCCCTTCGCGCGGTCGCGCCTTCCAGGTCCGGGACATCCAACGCCAGAATCAAATCAGCCTGCGGAATCACCTTCTCGCCCTGGCCGGTCAGATTGAGCGGATGTTGCACGGGAAAATTAAATCGGCCCCATTGGTCCAGCACAGGCGCGCCGAGCATTTCAGCCAATTCACCGAGCGCGTTAAAGCCCGCTTCTCGCCTGCCCACCCAATCGGCCAGGATCACCGGCCTCTTCGCTTCGAGCAGCCAGCGAATCGTTTTGTCGAATCCCTCTTCCGGCGCCTGCACCGGCAGCGGCGCGGGATAACGGTCGAGCGACGGGAAACTCACTTCGCCGTCGAGCTGTTTTTCCTGCACATCGCGCGTCGTAGCAAATGTAAACCGGCCCTTGAGGATCGCTGGTTGCGAGCCTGTACGCGCGGATGAAAGAATCCGGCACGGCTTCGACGCTGCCTGGCTGGTCATCCCACTTGACGAAGTCGCGCACCAGATTGCCTTGCACGTTGGCGGTATGTACCCAGTCGATCCAAGGCCGGCGATTGGCGGAATCCATCGGCCCGGTGCCGCCCAGCACGATGACCGGCAACCGGTCCGCCCAAGCGTTGTAGATCGCCATCGACGCGTGCTGCAGGCCGACAATGTTATGAACCGCGGCGGCCATCGGCTTGCCCTTCGCGCGCGCGTAGCCGTGCGCCAACGCGACGGCAGATCTCCTCATGGTTGCAAAGAATAATTTCCGGCGCGTGATTGCCGCCGTAGTTGACCAGCGAATCGTGCAAGCCGCGGAAAGTCGCGCCGGGATTGATCGCGATGTATTCGATCTCGAAAGCCTTTAAAAGATCGACGACGACGTCCGAGCCCCACTCGGCGCGCGGTTTCTCCATTTTCTGTTGCTTGGCCATAGGAACTTCCCTTCATTCCTTTGCGACGATATCGTATTAATCGTGTCCGTGATCGTGAAACGTGATCGTGTAAAAAACGAACACGAGCCACGTCCACGAGCACGGTTTTTTATGTTTTCGGAACCGCCATCCCGCGTTGCACTGCCGGCCGCTGCTGAAATCGTATCGAACCAGCGCTTCACGTTGGGAAACTCCTCGAGTTTCACGTGATGCCCCTCGTGGCGCCCGACCCAGGTATAGGTCGCGATGTCGGCGATCGAGTATTCCCCGGCCAGATATTCGCGCTGGCCCAACTCTTTGTCGAGCACGCCATACAAACGCAGCGCTTCTTTGCGAAAGCGTTCGATGGCGTAGGGAACTTTTTCTTCGAGGCGGTAAAAATAATTGGCCTGGCCGAACATGGGCCCGACTCCGCCCATTTGAAACATCAGCCACTGAATCACCAGATAGCGCTGCCGCAGGTCGGCCGGCCAGAACTTGCCGGACTTCTCCGCCAGATACATCAAGATCGCGCCCGACTCGAAAAGCGTGAAAGGCTTACCGCCGGGACCTTCGGTGTCGATGATCGAAGGAATTTTGTTGTTCGGATTGATCGCCAGATACTCCGGCTTGAACTGGTCGTTCTTACCGAAATTGATCGGATATACTTCATACGGCATGCCGATCTCTTCGAGCATAATCGAAACTTTTTTACCGTTGGGCGTGCCCCAAGTGTAGAGTTTAATCATAGGTTAATCCTTTCCCGCTATTCGCTAAACGATAAAATGGAAACAAACGAACATGCAAGGTATCAAAGTTTCTGTAGAGATGCGATATCCTCTATGGAACAACCGCTCTCTTCCCGCGCATTGCCGAACATGACATCGCCGCAAGCGCCATAAAGCCGCCGAGCACGAAGCTAAAATTCATCGATTGAACAAAAACCACCGGATTCGTTGGCGACGGCGTGGCCGTAGGATCGCCGCTGTAATAACGAAAGGCCGCTGTCAGTAAAAGCGTGCCCAATGAAACGCCAAACGTCGTACCCAAGCCGAAGATAACGTAGATCGCGCCGGTGGCGACGCCGCGATGCCGGTCGGGCACGGAACCGATCATCGCCGTATGATTCGAAGTAAAAAATAACGCCGTCGCCAATCCCCACAAGGCAAGCACGCACACCGCCACGGTCCAGTGCGAGTCCGGGCGCAGGAACGATCCAAAAAACCCCGCCGCGGCCAAGAATGCAATGCCGGCTGTCGCCGGCACGCGCGGACCCATTTTGTCCACCGCCCAACCCACGAGCGGCGAGAGCGTCACGGTAAAAATAGGCGCGCTGACAAATAATAGCCCGATGAACGTCGGCTTCAGATGCAAGACGTCCTGGAGATAAAACGGCAGTAGGAAGCCGATCATCACCTGAGACACGCCCACCAGCAACAATGCCAGCGCGCTCAGCGTGAACATGCGAATGCGAAATAACGACAGATCCAGGATCGGGCTGGCGGTGGTATATTCGCGATAAATAAATCCAACGAAACACAAGACAAAGCCAACGATGAGCGCGATGCGCACCGGCGGCGCGAGCGATTCCATGATGCGATAATCGATGGCCGAAATAAGCGTCAGCGTTGCCGCGATCAGCAGCAAAGCGCCAAGGTAATCGATTGCGCCTTTTGATTCAGAGGAAACCGAGCGCCGCGGCACATTGCCTTTCCAGTAATTGATCAGTGTCAGGACAATGCCGGCGAGGCCGATCGGAATCAGAAAGAAGAACACCGCGCGCCAGTGGATGTAGTCGATGATCAGCCCCCCAGCGCTCGGTCCGAGCAATACGCCGGAATGAAATGCCGTGGTCATAAAACCCTGTGCCCGTCCCGACGATTCTTTGGGCAAAGCTTCCATCGCCAACGCGCGTCCCTGCGATTGAGTCATTGACGCGCCCACGCCTTGGAACATCCGAAAGAGGATCAATTGAGTGACGTTCTGCGAAAGGCCGCAAAGCAGCGCGCCAATAGAAGACACAACCAAGCCGAGGCCAAAAAGCGTGTGTCGTCCGTAAATATCGCCGATCCGCCCGAAGATCAGCGACAAGCTGATCTGTGAGATCTGATACGCGATCACCGCCCAGGCGATGCCGACAATCGTCGTATCCAAACTCGCGGCGACCGTCGGCAGCGAAACAGCAAAGATCCGGCTGGCGGTGCCGGCGAGAAAATTCCCGAGGGCCGCGTTGGCAAGCAGCAACCAGTTGGCGCGAGGATCCATGCGTTGTTGGGTCTAACCGCGGGAAGAGATTCGCCATCGGCCGAGCGCGTCGCGCAGGTAGCCGCCGGATTCAATTTCTTCGCTCTACCAATGCTTGTCTATCAGCTCGATGCAAAACTCAAGAGCGGCTTCGACTTGTTGCGTCGAAATTTCTCCCGGTCCGTGGGAGCGTGCGCGCGAATTGTGGAGATCAAGCAATCGATCGGCGTCCGTTTGCGTAATCCAATGATTGTCGACCGCGGCGGGCACAAGCGCGGGCACGGGTTGAATCGACCACGGCGAGCGCTTCAAGCGCGCCTTGAGCCAATCTTCGACGGCCTGATCGCAGAGCACCACAACGTCGTGATGGGTCAAACTCCCGCTCGACCAACCGCTCAGAGCCCGGCTTAGCGTGCGAATCGCCCGGCCCTCGGGTGAGTGATGGCCTTTGATTTGTTCTTTCTCCGCCAGGTTGGCAAAAATCGCTTGCGCGTCGAATGGCATGATGAGCTACCCTATAAGAAACTTTTACCACGAAGATCCCAGCGCGGCAGAGCCGCAACCAAATAGAAAAGGAAATGTTCACCACGAAGGACACGAAGGTCACGAAGTTCGGAGATTTGATATCGAAACTCTTCGTGTCCTTC
This sequence comes from uncultured delta proteobacterium, assembly GCA_963755715.1. Classification (GTDB taxonomy): domain Bacteria; phylum Desulfobacterota; class Binatia; order UBA9968; family UBA9968; genus DP-20. Next base: position 16,800 of record CAVWLW010000024.1, on the reverse strand, counting down.
GTAACTTCGTGTAGCTATTTTCCGTGAGCCTTCGTAGGTAATATGGCTCGAAAATTTTCGCAGAGCTGCGTAAACTTTTAACTATAGTAATACGAAGGACACGAAGGAAGAATTATCGCGCAAAGGCTCAAAGAGCGTGTCATGCGAACGGACCGATCGGTGCGCGAAGCGCATTTTACGGAAACCTTCGTGTCCTTCGTGCCTTCGTGGTGCACATCCTATACATGAATCACGATAACTATTGACAGGAACACTGCGAGATCCGTAAGGTAGCGGCACCAATCAAAGTGATTGGAGAGCAATCATGGAACCTCTTCCCCGCGGCGCAAACTTTCAACGAGCCTTGATGCTATGGGAAATTGGCCTGCACATCGCGGGTAATCCGAACACACCTTACTACGGCCCGCGCGACATGTGCATCGCCGTCGGCAGCGGCTCGAATGAAACTTTCAAGCCCTGGCTGCGCATGTCCACGGGCTCGCCGATCCTGGCCCATGCCGTTTGCCGAAATGAGCTGGAAGCCGCAATGATCAATCCATCCGGACTGCTCACGCAAGCCTATCGCGGCACCGGAATATTTTCCGAAAAATTACCGGTGCGCATCGTCGCCGTCTATCCTTCCCTCGATCATTTCGTTTATTTGATTCATCCGCGCACGGGACTCAAATCCCTGGCCGAGATCAAAGAGAAGAAGTATCCGCTGCGCTTATCTATCCGCGAAGACGCCACACATTCGACACGCGTGCTCGTCGATCAAACCCTCGCCGCTTACGGCATGACTCGTCAAAGACATCGAGTCCTGGGGCGGCAGCTTGCAGCTCAACGGCGGCCCCGGCGACGAGCGGCGCATGAAGGCAATCCGCGAAGGCACAATCGACGCGATCTTCGACGAAGGGCTGGTGCTGTGGTTCAACGCAGCGCTCGACTCAGGCATGCAACCTGTGACGCTCGATGATTTCGCTTTCAAGTATCTGGTCGACGATCTCGGCTGGCGCAAATACACGATCAAGCCCGGCCGCTACAAGAGTCTTAAAACAGAGCACACGTGCATCGACTACAGCGGTTGGCCGATCTACACCCGCGCGTCCCTACCCGACGACGACGCCTATAAAATCTGCGACGCCATCGCCGCGCGCAAAGACCAGATGTTTTGGGAAGATTCTTACACCGGCGTCGGCCAGCTCGGCGAAAACACCGACGCCACGCCGCGCGACGTCCCGCTCCATCCAGGCGCGGAGAAATGGTACCGCGAGCACGGGTTTAAGGTGTAGAAATTCCCAATTTGTTCGCACGAATCGTTAAGATATCCTCAGCATCCCCCGTTTCCCTTCGCACTACCGACAATCCACTGCATCTGCAGTGCGATCCTTCGTGATGATTGTCAAAAGGCGTTTCGACTTGTGCCGCTCGCACAAGCCTTCCATAGCAGCCCTACGGCAGCAGAAGTTAGTTTAAAAAATAAAGTGACGTAGCGCCGAAGAGGCAAAAGTTTTAGCATTGATAGGAGAATGCGGCTGCCCCAATGAACCATGGAGCACGAGTTTCAACCGAGGCAATCAACAGGAGCTCTTCATATGCACTTTCATCTTGCCGTGGCGGTACTCACCGCGTCGCTGTGCCTCTCAACCCATCTGATCGAGGCTGCGGAATACAAATATCCATACCACGATCCCTATTTAGCCACCGCCACCACCGCCATCTTGGGTGACGACGGCGCCACCACCAGGGTCAAATCGCAGACGGTTCATTTGCCCGGGCTGGCCGGCAGAAATCGGCTGCCCTCTCTCGAAGGACGCGGCAACCTGAGCATGTCCCTCTACCGCCAAAGCGGTCCGGCGCCGTTGATTTTCATTGTCGCCGGTGTCGGGTCGAATCCGTATTTCGGCATCGGCCCCTATTTAGCCAGCCTCTTCTCTGCCGCGGGTTTCCATATCGTCATCCTGCCCTCGCCGATGAGCTGGAACTTTGCATTAGCTGCAAGCCGGAGCGGCGCTCCGGGTTACGTTCCCGAAGATGCCCGCGATCTCTATGAAGCCATGCAAAAGTCTCTTTCGTTCTTGAAAGATCAACATGGCATCGAGGCGACGGGAATTAACTTCATAGGGGTGAGCCTGGGCGCCCTGGAAGGCGCCTACCTAAGCGTCATCGATGCCACAGAGCGCAAGATCGGCATCGCGAAATATCTGCTGATCAATCCGCCCGTCGAGCTAGCCTACGCGGTCAAGAAACTCGATGAGTGGGATGACTGGCGGAAAAAATTCGGCCTGGACAAATCCAACGAGATCATTGGCAAGGCGATCACCATCGTCGAATCCTTTTCCGACGCAAAGCTGGACGACCCTGCGGTCTTTGACCGACTGGCGAAGAAGTTCGCCGGCTTCACCACCGAAGAGCTCCAGTTTCTCGTCGCGGAAAATTTGCAAATCCAGCTTCCCGAACTGATCTCCGTCACGCAAGCGATGCACGACCAAAACGTCCTCACCGCGCCCAAAGACGACATGCGAAAACGCCTTCAGGAAGCCAAGGGTTTAACGTTGACTGATTACAATGAAAAGATCGGCCTGCCGTTATGGCGACGCCAAATCGCGGAGCCCCAAGCCGACATGGAAAGCTTCATCGAGCGAGGTTCCTTGGGCCAGATCCTGGAACGGCTCCGTAGCAATCCGAAAGTCCATATCATGCATAACGCCGATGATTTTTTAGCCAATAGAAAAACCATCGAAGCGCTCAAAGCGGCCTTGGGCGATCAAGTGATGCTTTATCCCTATGGTGGGCATGTTGGAAATCTCTGGTACCCGGAGAATAAAGAATACGCTTTAAGATTTTTCAGGACAGCCCCCTGAATTGGACAAGACTCATCACGAATATTACGGCGAGTTTGCAGTCGCAGGATTGCTAGTAGCTATCCAGACCAGGAGAGCCGCCCCGCACTGCCCAAACGTGGTATAGACCTCCTGCTACATTTGCGTCCGTCACGCCGATAGGTGCATCGCTGCCAGCCACGAACAAAAAATTTACCGCCATTGCGAAGCCCGGTTGTTCCGCAAAGAGCGTGGCCGTCCAATACATACCGGGTTGCACATTCAGAAATGGGTGACCTGCTTGAACCCTCGGCACACCAGGATCCGTAATAGTGGGATCTACTAAACTAGCCAGCTCGTTGAACGCAGGAAGCCGCCAACCGCCACGTTCTCCCACTGCCTTCTGAGCACAGAATAGGCGGGCGTTAGGCCACGCAAACGTTTGGTTACTTGGCTGGCGCTCCCACACCAAGCCAGTCTCTCTGTCCAGTACGGCTTTGTCGCTGAAGTCGCTTAGCAGTTTGAACCGTCGTTGTGCATTGTTGATCCTTCTATCCCAGCTACAGCATATAGTTGGCATCTTTGACTATCCTCCTAACGCATTTGGTGACTATTTCGCATCCCAGTCCAGCAAGCCTGCCGACCTCTCTCAGATGGTCGATCAGGTGATGAATTCGCCCGTCTTCAGAGACATGGGCTATAGGAATCGAGGCCGGCGAATCTTTGGACATTAGAATGTTTTTGACATAGAAGCGTGACAGATCAGGTCATACCGTTTTGACATCCGAGGTCACGATCTCAAGATTTTTCGGGCTTCCTCTCCTAAATTAACGTTCACCAGCCCGGCTCCATACACTTCAGTTAGAATTCAATCGCTTCCGCAGGATTCTATGGATTAGGCGAGTCTGTGACAAGGAGAAAAGATGGAATATGAGAACCGCGAGCCGTTACAGCGGGTACGCGTTTACGGTGAGTATTAACTTGCTGTGCGATTTACCTGTTCGCGCAGCGCGGCCAGCGTGGGCGCGATCGGCGCGAATTGCTTCTCTCGAGAATTGAATCGCCTCGGGCTGCTTCAAACCGTGGCCGGTGAGATTGCAGTGATGAGGACCGCCAGGTGACGGCCCTCTCCACCTCGCTGGGGGTATCGCGAGCACGGGTTTAAAGATCCGGATTATTCGATTTGCAGCGATTTCATCAGCCGCAGGAAGTATTTTGTTTCAAGGCCGAGCAGTCGAGCCGCTGCGGCACGATTCCCATCCGTCTTACGCAGAGCTTTAACAACCATTTCTTTGCGCGCGGCGTTTACACCATCGCGATAGGATAACCCTTCAGCGCGTTTTAGAGATATTTCGCCGAAAAAATGTGAGGGCAGATCGGCCGGCTCAATCACCGCGCCTGAGCCGAGCACCACGGCATACTCGATCGCGTTGGCCAATTCACGGACGTTGCCTGGCCAATCGTAAGCCGTCATCTTGCTCAGAGCTTCGTCGCTGATTTGAATGATCTTGCGGCGCGCGGCGGCTGAAAACTTTCGAAGAAAATATTCTGCCAGCATGGGAATATCTTCCTTGCGCTCTCTCAGCGGTGGCGGAGTGATCGCCACGACATTGAGCCGATGATAAAGATCGTCGCGAAAAGCACCGCTCTTGACCGCCGCGCCGAGATCACGATTGGTCGCCGCGATCACTCTCACATCGACTGATATCGGCGTAACGCCGCCGACCCGTTCGAATTCGCGCTCCTGAAGAAACCGCAAAAGCTTGGCCTGCATCTCCCGCGAGATATCGCCGATCTCGTCAAAAAAAATCGTGCCGCCGTTCGCCAGCTCGATCTTGCCTTTCTTCATTTTGTGGGCGCCGGTGAACGCGCCCTGCTCGTGTCCGAATAAGTCGCTTTCCAGCAGCTCCTTCGATAGACCGACGGAGTTGATCGCGATAAACGGTCGATCCGCTCGTTCGCTTTGATTATGGATGAACCGGGCGAACAGCTCTTTGCCCGTGCCGCTCTCTCCCAGAAGCAATACGGTGGCATTGCTCGCAGCGGCTTTCCTGGCCGTCTCCACCGCAACTTTCATCCTCCGACTCTCGCCGACGATCAGATGATACCGATCGCGACTTTCTTCCGCGAGAACTTCGACTTCCCGCTTCAGCGTTTGCCGCTCGATGGCCTTGCGGACGACCAGCTCGATATAATCAGGATCGAAAGGCCTGGTGATGAAATCGTAAGCCCCAGCCTTCATGACCTCGACGGCGCGCTCGACGGAACCGTAGGCGGTTATCAGGATCACCGGCGTGTCGTTGCCTTTATTGCGAATCTCCTTAAGCACTTCGAGACCGCTTAGATCCGGCATCATGTAGTCGAGGATGACCAAATCAGGCGGAGCGGATTCGATCTTCGCTAACGCTTCTTTGCCGCCGCGCGCCGTATCGACGGCAAATCCTTTATGAACGAGCTCTTGTTCAAGGATTTTTCTATTGGACGGCTCGTCGTCGGCGATCAAAATTTTCTCGCTCATAATCTATACGGACGTGTCGCGCGGCTTGAGCGGAAGCGTCACTGTAAACGTCGACCCCGTCCCCATTTCACTTTCGACAGCAATCGAACCACCTAAAACATCGACTAGCTTTTTCACGATGGCGAGCCCCAAGCCCGTGCCGCGATAGCACCCATCGCCCGACAATCGTCCGCGGTCGAATTCATCGAAGATTCGATTCACGTCCGCCCGTTCGATGCCGATCCCGGTATCGGTAACCGTCAACTTGAAATCACCGTTTTCCTGGCAGGCCGAGATTCTGATCTCGCCGCGATCGGTAAACTTTACCGCGTTGCCCAACAAGTTGAGAATGATCTGCCTCAGTTTTTCACGATCGGTGTGAAGCGGGGCAAGATTCGACGGGATATCACGGATCAGACTCACGCAGTCCTTGTCCAACATAGGTTCGACCATGGCGGCCGCGCCTTGAATCACCTTCTCGATTATTACCGGCTCGACTAGAATCTCCATCTTGCCCGCTTCGATCTTGGCGAAATCGAGAAGACTATCGATGAGGTTGAGCTGGCGCATAGCGTTATTGAGCAAATCTTGAAGATTTTCCGTTTGCAATGGCGAAAGCTGGCCTTGGGTTTGGCGCAGAAGCAAGTTGGCGTAGCCGATGATCGCGCTCAGCGGCGTGCGAAGTTCATGGTTTACGTTGGCAAGGAACCGCGATTTGTGGTGATTGGCGGTCTCGAGCTGCTGATAGAGCCGTCCGAGTTCATCGTTCATCCGATTGAGGTTAGCCGCTAAGGTCCCCAATTCGTCTTGGTTCGGAACCTCGACATGCTGGGAAAAATCACCTGCGGCGATCTGCTTGAGCCGCGAGTTCATCTCCCTAACCGGCCCGATTAGCGACCAAGAAAAGGTGTAGCCGAGGATGAGGGCTAGGCCGATACTCCCGACTGCGAAGCCGATAACGACCCGTCGTGAGGTCAAATAGGCGGTTTCGCTTGTCTCGGTTCTCGTCACCATGTCAGCTGCGGCTCGATTGACAAGTTGGTTTGTGAGGCGCTCCAGGCGGTCAGCCAGGGGACTGGCCTGCGCGAGTTGAAGCTCGCGCCCCTCGGCAGCCTTTCCGGCGCGGATTAACTCGACGACTTTGGTGACGATCTTAATAAACCGGTCGTAGTCCTTCTGCACCTCATCGAACAACTCTACTTCGTCCTTGGCAACAAACTGCAGCCGGTCGAGATCGTAGCCAAACTGGTTAAGCTGGCGCAGAGTCTCCGCGAGCGTCTGTTCTCCGGGACCAAAAGGGCGGACGTAACGTTGTAAAGCTGGGCGGTGGTATCGTGCTGGAGTTGACGGTAGGCGGTGATTTTCCTCTGCAGCTTCACCATGTCCTCAACACGACTGTTGACTCCGGTCAACACCTGAAGCCCAACGAGCCCCACCGTAATGAGCAGTACAACGAGGGTCAGGAAGGCGACTAGAAGTTTGGTGTGAACTGTGGTCGGTACACGAGCAACAATGCGAGGTAGCCACTCTATCATTGTCCTCGGCTTTCCCTAAGCAATGTCTGAATGTCTCGCAGAAGATCGTCAGGATTAAATCGAACGCCCATGTACTGGACACGAAGGGTTCCGCTGGGGTCGACAACGGATGTCAGGAAGGTATGGTCCACATCGCCACCTGGCCTCCTTTTGTAGTAGATCCCGTAGCGCTTCGCCACCTGCCGGATCTCGGCCGACGATCCCGTGAGAAACGCCCAGCCCGCCGTGGTGGCGCCGTGTGCCTCAGCATAGCGCTTGAGGACCGCCGGCGTGTCACGCTCCGGATCCACAGTGATTGAGATGAAGAAGACCTTAGATCCGAAATTAGAGCCGAAATGAGGTTGGAGCCCTGCCATCTTCGCCGTGAGAAGAGGACAGGTATCGACACAACCCGTATAGATGAAAGTGATGGCAACCACTTTCCCATCAAGATCTTTTAAGGAGAGCCTCTTTCCGTCCTGTGTCGTGAGGGTGAACGCCGGAGCCGGCCCGATCTTCGAGAGGATCTCATCCTTCTGGGCTCCTTGACTCGGTATGGGCATTAGCCAGCCAACCTGTATAAGGACGACAAGCATCCCGGTGGGACAAACATTTCGGAAATTCACGGTCAACCCTTCAGCTCCTTTTTTAATTCTTTGAGAAATCGCCAGTCAGTGGCCTCGGCAATGATCTTATTGGGGCTAGCTTTGATCCTGCCAATGTCATGCAGAATTAAAGCGTAAAAACGCACGGTGTCTTCGGGATCATATTCGCGCCACTTTGCATAGGGCAACTCTTTCAGAGTCTGAAGGGAGTACTTCCTACTAAAGCCGCTGTCAACCAGAGTTTTAGCGGCCCGCTCCGGCTCAAGCGCGCATATGTCCGTTGCCTTTAACATCGCACGAAATGCCCGCTTGGTAGCGATAGGGTTCTTGCGCACGAACTCCCGGTTCGCCGCCACCACACAGCAAAAGTACTGGGACCATGGCAGATCAACGGCGCTGGTTACTATCACATGACCGATCTTTTTCTCCCGTAACTCCTGGGGTATGGGAGGAAAGGCTATGAGAGCATCCAGTTTACCGTCGGCTAGCAATGCCGCCGGCTCTGACGGTTTGTATACGACCCAATTGATATCCTTGCGCGGATCGAGACCCACATAGGCCGCCATGCTGGCGACAAATAAGTGATGGCCCGAGTTAATCGCCGGCACGCCTACGGACTTACCCTTAAGGTCGCGAATCGCACGGATTTGACCAGTGCCAAAGAGCTCGAAACACCCAGGATGAACGCCCCCGAGCATAGTGATCGGTATTCCGGCATCCGCACCAACGACAAATTCCGAGACGAACGCCATGGTGATATCGATCGCGCCCGAGGCAAAGTCGGTTGCAGCGTTCATGTTATTATCTCGTATGAACTGGATATCGCGAAACCCCTCGTCCGGTAACAACTCCTTGACCACGTGTTCTGGCGCTGAGCAAATCCCAGGGGTATCTAACAGCCGAATTCGCGTCGTCTCCGGTGGTGGCTCCGCCGCAAGTGAACTACGCTCAAGGCCGAGGTATCCCGCGGTACCGGCAAGCGCCACCTTCGTCAGAAACTCCCTCCGACTCCAGCCTTCTGATTGTCGATTGCTCACAAGGACCTCCTTCTTTCGCGGTCTCGTCGCTCCCCCTTTGAATACTATCCCTTGAGCTCTTTTTTGAGTTCTCTCAGAAACCGCCAGTCTGTGGCTTGGGCGATGATCTTATTGGGGCTCGACTTGATCATGTCGATGTCATGCAGAATCAAAGCGTAAAAGCGCACCGTGTCCTCGGGATCGTACTCGCGCCACTTTGTATAAGGCATCTCTTTCAGAGTCTGAAGGGCAGATTGGTACTCCTTAGTAAAGCCGTTGTCCACTATATATTTGGCGGCCCGTTCCGGCTCAAGCGCACAAATATCCGTTGCCTTCAAGATCGCACGAAATGCCCGCTTGGTGGCGACAGGGTGCTTGCGCACGAACTCCCGGTTTGCCGCACCACGCAGCAAAAGTATTGAGACCATGGCAGATCCACGGCGCTGTTCACTATCACACGACCAATGTTCTTCCGGCGCAACTCCTGGGGTATAGGAGGAAAAGCCATGAGCGCATCCACTTTATGTTCGGCGAGCAAAGCCGCCGACTCCGCCGGTTTGTGAATGACCCAATTGATATCTTTTCGCGGATCAAGGCCCACATACGCCGCCATGCTGGCGAGAAATACGTGGTGGCCCGAACCCATGGCGGGCACGCCGACGGACTTACCTTTCAGGTCGCGGATCGCTCGGATCTGACCCGTGCTTACAGAGCTCGTAGCACCCCGGATGAACACCCCCAAGCAGAGTGATCGGTGCGCCGGCGTCCGCGCTAATTAGGAATTGAGAGACGAACGCCTGCATGATGTCGATGTCTCCCGAGGCCATCAGTCGGAAACGGATCGACGCTAGTTATCTGGCACGTACTGAATATCTTTGAAACCCTCGTCGGCTAACAGCTCCTTGCCAACGTACTCAGGTGCGGCGCAAATGCCTGGGGTCTGCACCAACCGGATTCGCGTCGTCTCCGGTGGTGGCTCCGCCGCAAGTGAACTACGCTCAAGGCCGAGGTATCCCGCGGTACCCGCAAGCGCCACCTTCGTCAGAAATTCCCTTCGGCTCCAGCCTTCGGATCGCTGATTACTCATAAAAGTCTCCTTTTATTTGTAGTTCATATTCTGAGCATGCAGTACGTCCGTGGATTAAAGGCAAAGGAAATGCCAACTGCGAAACTCAACAACGGGTTTGCGAAGTTATGGCGTTACCAAATAAATTTCTTCCTAACGTCGTCGTTCAGACCCACAACCTAGGAAACGCGGTGGCTTTTAAGACACCTAGGGTGGCGGAAACTCCACCATTGCTTCAGTATAATGAATGCGTTTCTTACAACCTCTCTTATCGACGCAATCGCTTAGCCAGGCTTGAGTCATGAGTTGTTTAGGGCACGACTCGGGCCAGACCTTCTTTTTTATCTCCCTAGAAAATTCCTGTTAGATGGTCGTCACCCACGACCAGAATCTCTCTGCCCACGCTGGGTCTTCTTTATATTTTAGACGCGTGGCCTATCTTCATGATCTAAAGGCAGCGTGACTGTGAAGTTTGCTCCTTTACCCTCTTCACTTGCGACGTCAATCTTCCCACCCAAAAGGCTTACGAATCTCTTAACGATCGCCAGCCCAAGACCGGTGCCTCGATATTTGTTGGTTGACAAATCCGCTTGGTAAAACTCCTCGAAGATCTTATTCAAGTCCTCTTTTCCAATACCAATTCCCGTGTCCGAGACTACAAGTTGCAACGATCCGTTTTGCTGCGAGGCGATAATCTTGATCTCGCCATGCTCTGTAAACTTCACCGCGTTGCCGAGCAAATTGAGAATGATTTGGCGCAGCTTTTCACGATCCGTATACAACGGCATAAGATGGCGCGGGACATCACGAACGAGCCGCACCGAGTTCTTGTTCAGCATCGGTTCGATGGTCGCCGCTGCGCCTTGAATCAGCTCGTCGAGCCTCACCGGTTCAAGTTGAACCTCAATCTTTCCCGCCTCGATCTTGGCAAAATCCAGCAGGCTGTCGATGAGCCCCAATAGACGCTCGGCGTTGCGCAGCAAATCTTCAAGATTCTCCCGCTGCAGTGACGAGATTTGCCCTTCGGTTTCTCGTCGCACCAAACGAGCGTATCCAATAATCGAACTAAGCGGCGTCCGCAGTTCATGGTTTACGTTGGCCAGGAACTGAGACTTCAGCTTGCTCGCTTCGGCAAGTTTATTATTGGCCGTCATCAGCTCTTCAGTGCGCTCAACTACCTTGTGCTCAAGGCTCGAATAAGCGTCGTTAAGATGCGCCGCCATCGCATTAAACTCGTCGGCGAGCACCTCGATCTCATCTCCAGTTTTTATATCGAGCCGCGCGCTGAGGTCACCTTTGCGTATGAGTTCCACTCCTTTACGGAGCGCTTCGAGTGGACGAACCACCCGTCGGCGAACCAGAAGAGTAGCCAACAAGGCGACACCGAGCCCTATGAACAGCAGAATAGCCGTGCGCAACAACGAAGCATAAATCGGCCCATAGGCTTCGTCGACAGGTCGTTCAATGAACACAGCCCAGTCAAGGATCGGGATGAGTGCGTAAGAGCTGAAAACTGTTTGCCCCTCTATGCTTTGCGTTACGATTGCTTTTGGCTTGAATGCGTCTGGGCTCGACAGAAAAGCCGCCTTCACTTGATTGAGTTGGCCCACGCTGTGTCGTTGCAACAGCAAATTTTTGCGTGGGTGGGCGACAAGATCGCCGGAACTGGAAACGACATATGCGTAACCCTCCTTTCCAAATTTAGCCGAAGAGACCAGGTCTAAAATATCAGTAAGGCTGGCCTCTGCTTGAAGAACACCCACGAATTCGCCCGGAAAGGGCTCAATGGGAACGGCAACGGAAACGTATGGATCATTATCTCGGAAGTAGACTGTTCCGAAATAGGATTTCCCCGAACTTGATTGCTGGAAGGCAGCTGAGCGCGAAAGATCTCTCTTGAGGAAAGGAGAGACAGCGCGAAAACGCGACACTCGCGCCTGTATGACACCCTCGGTGTCCAGAACTAATGCTTCGGTGATCGCCGGGGCTAAAAAGAAAAGTCGCTTCAATTCGAACTCATAGTCCATCCTCTTTTTTGATGATCTGATATCTGCGCTCTTGGTGACGGCTTTCATCGTTGTTGCGATATCCTGAATAAATCGCTCAATTCTTAAGGCTGCCCCGGTTGCAGCGTCTTGCTGCGTCAGACCAATCTGTTCCAGTCCCTCCTTGTAACGGAAGTAGATCTCTAAAATATCCGCGGAAATTAAACCGCCGGCGATCAAAATTACCGAGATGAAAAAGTAGTTTCTTATCAAGCGTTCGCGCCTGCGAGTACGGAAAATCCGGATCACGAAGTCTCGCACCTGTGCTGTTATGAAATTCACAGTCATTTAATCACTCGATCAGCCCAAGCGAGCACTCGGGCCGGGACGGTGATGCCGATTTCTTTTGCCGCTTTAAGGTTAATGACGAACTCGAAACTTTTTGGTGATTCCACCGGCAGCTCCGCCGGCTTGGCGCCTTTGAGGATTTTGTCGACGAAATATGCCGCCCGGCGGGATTGTTCAGCGCGGTTGGCGCCATAGGCCATGAGGCCGCCCATCTGCTCCAAATCCAAGTCAGTTCGCGAGAAAATACCTGGAATATGGTTTCTTATGCCAAACTCGGCGATATCCTCCATGTTTCTACCACCTAAACCCGGCAGAACGATGAAAGCATCCGCCTGTCTCAAGGCAGCCGATCTGAGGCGGCGAAATAACCAAGATGCGGCCTCGGGGCCCACTTCCTCCCATCGTACATCGACTCCGAGAGCACGAGCGGTTGAGTCAACACTTCTCCATAGCGGAAACGTTTCTTCTGCTCTCCTATTCCAGAAAACCGCCACCCGCTTTGCACTCGGAATTGTTTCCTTTATTAGTTCCAACCATTTCCCGCCCAACTCCAAGCTAACGCCGCCAACACCGGTAACATTACCTCCTGGCCGCTCTAAACTTGCGACGAATCCGTTGAGAACTGGGTCACCGGGAAAAATCGTTACAATTGGAATCGTCGTAGTTGCGCTCACTGCGGCGCGAATAGCTGGTGCTTGAGCGACGATCACGTCCATCTTGAGCCGCACTAACTCGGCCGCTAGCTCGCGAAATTGTCCTTCCTCGCCAATGCGGGAGTTAATAATAATGTTCTGTCCTTCAACATAACCAAGCTCGCGCAGGCCCTCCAGGAACGGCTCCCTCATTCCTCGGGGCCGATCAGAGGAGGAAGAAGTGGACCGACGGATATGGGTATTCAAATATCCTATCTGCGGCATTTTCGCGGACTGCTGCGCTTGGGCAAAACCTGCCGTTAACGCCAACAGCACAGCAATCAGCAATCCCGATAGCCAGGTTTTCATATCCTTCACTTGATAGCCCCGTATAACACGGAACCGGCTTCTCGCACATTGATCGTTAGATCGGGATTGCTGCGGTGGCTCCAACACACACGCCGCGCACTGTTTGATTTGTGGCGATGCGCTTCCAGCAATTTGAATCCATTGCAACCTTTTGGCTAGCGGCAAAGGGAATGCCAACGAGAAGTGCATAAAATCATTTTGGGAAGACGTTGAGTTAGCAAACATTTCTAGCGAGCGCCATTAACCGCATAATCGTCGCCGCAAACACAGTGGCTTTTAAGGCACCTATGGTGTCAAAAAAGCCACCGCTATTAACCTTTCTGTAAGCTTTCTAAATATCGCTCTATCATCAACTAAACAATTTATCCGAGCACCTTCCTGCTGGCATTTCGATTGCTCATTACCCTCCAGCACAAACGCCTCGCATGACGAAGATCGAATCGTAGATAATGACGCGGCTGCCGAACAAGGAGAGATGAGGCCATGAAGGCCTTAACATTGTTTTCTTTTGAGACAGCAATATTTTGTTTTATTGCGATCGCCGCTTATGGACAGCAAGAAGCGCCTGCCCCCGATTACAGGATCGGGGAATTTTGGCAATTCGATATTAAAGAATCTAGAGCGTCTTCTACGAGTCGCGCATTAAAGGGTATCTATCAGGCATCCTTCACAGGAAAAACGTTTAAGATTTCAGAAGCAGATGTGAAAGAATCCTTCGACCGTACTCACGCGCAAGCAGGACGTCTATTAGCGATGTTTGGCCAGGGCAATTACTACGGCGGACAATACCTAAAATTCCCCCTCGCCGTCGGCCAAAAATGGGAACTGAATTATACGGATCAGCCAACCGGTGCTCGGCGTAAAGAACTATTACACGTTTACGCAGAGGTGCCTGGGATCGAGGAAGTGACCACGCCCGCCGGCACATTTCGCACTTTTAAACTCGTCAGGACCATTGTTCGTGGGGGCGAGAGAAGAACGAACACATTCTATTACAGTCCAGAAACCAAATGCATTGTTGAAGCCAAGTACGAATTGGGGATGGCACGGCAACAATTGAACTCGTCAAGTTTGGTACTAGGTAAAAGTGAACTCGCGCTAAATGAAATGATCCGATATCAAGTGCGACGATTCTGAGCGAAGAAGTTCGAAAAGCCGGTCAACCGGTAGAAGCAAAAGTTTATCCCGCCTTCGGCACCGGACCCAGCGATGGACACAGTTTCTGCGTGCGCGGCACGAAGATCTGGGGCCCGGACGTTTTAGTTTCATTGAGACACATCTTCAATAGACCTGCGTCGATTTACGTATTCAGTTTTCTCAACGCGCTCTCCTTTCTCGCGCTAACAATCTCGTCAAGCGAGATTATTCCTAATCACCTCGGTAGCCTAATCCGGTTCTTTGGCGCTGGCCGTAGAAAGACGGTGGCTTTTAACACACCTGTGGTGGCATAAGAAACACCTTCGCTATCCGTCCGGTGAGCATTTTCTTTACCAGCTCTTTCATCAACTCAATCACTTAGCCGAACTTCTCTCGCTGGCACTGCGGTTGCTTTGCAATCGGCGCAGAACTCGTTTCCCACGAATCGCAGTAGAGACAGTTAGCAAAGAAATTACGAGGAGGAAAATTGTTATGGAAAACACAGCTCCTAATTTGTCCGGCTGAATCAGCAAATTACTTCACTGTGAGCGCTCCGGGATCGTCATTAATTATTGTCGAGTCAAAAAAACATAGGGAGATAAAATCATGAAACGATGGAAATTTTCAGTAGCGATGGCCGGACTGGCGACGGGCTTGCCGCTCAGCACTTCACATAAATTCAGAGTGGCAATTCTCTCGTTTCTGTTTGGTGCAATTTGCCTGTGCCTTGTCCCTGGGCTCTGGGCTCAGTCGGCAAAAGCCCCGGCACCTGCATCCGGCAGCAACAATCAACCAGGATTGATCGCAGGGAACACCGGCTGCGGTTACTCAATAACTTAGTCTTCTTTTCTCCGTTGGCATTGTGGTTGCTGAATGGATCAACCGCAATGATGGCCCAGAGCGAACCCCAATCGGAAAATACGGCTGACCTGCGCAGCGTACATACTTCGAATCTGCCCGAAATATTTGACCAGCTCGGGATCAGTCTGATCGTCTCCACTTATCAAGCGGGTAAAGCGATCGTCGTGCGAAGTGACAACGGCACGCTCAACACTCACTTCCGAACATTCGCTAAGCCGATGGGTATCGTCGCCGACCACAGCCGGCTGACTATCGGCGGCGCCAACACCGTCTGGGAGTATCACAACATGCCGGCATTGGCGAAAAAGCTGGAGCCGGCGGGAAAGCACGACGCCTGCTATCTGCCGCGCCGCATTCATGTCACCGGCGACATCGACATCCACGAGCTTGCGCGGGATGGCAACAACGAGCTTTGGCTGGTCAACACCCGCTTCTGTTGTCTTTGCACGCTCGACGCCGAGCATAGTTTCTATCCGCGCTGGCGCCCGCCGTTTGTCAGCGCGTTGGCCCCTGAAGACCGCTGTCATTTGAATGGCCTCGCCATGGTCGATGGTCGTCCTAAGTACGTCACCGCGCTGGGAGAAACCGATACGCTCGGCGGTCTGGCGCGAAAACAAGGCCAAAGGCGGCATCCTGATGGACGTAGAGAACAATGAAATCCTGCTCCGCGGACTGTCCATGCCGCACTCGCCGCGCTGGCATCAAGGAAAACTCTGGCTGCTCGAATCCGGCGAAGGAAGCTTGGCTCAAGTCGATCTGGAACGCCGCACGTGGCAGACCGTCGCACAACTCCCAGGTTTCACGCGGGGCATCGACTTTGTCGGACCGCTGGCTTTCATCGGCCTCTCGCAGGTGCGTGAGAGCGCGGTTTCAGCGGCATCCCGTTGGTCGAGCGGGTGCGCGAGCGCACCTGTGGAGTGTGGGTGGTCAATATCGAGACCGGCCAGACGGTTGGATTCCTGCGCTTCGAAGCCGGCGTGCAAGAGATCTTCGCCGTACAGGTGCTGCGCGGGATGCGCTTCCCCGAATTGCTGGAATGGAACGATGAGCGGCTCGCCCATTCTTACGTGCTACCGGACGATGCATTGGCCGACGTGGTCTTACGCACCGAGGCAAACCAGTTGCCATCTGCTGCCCCGATAGAGCGACTTGCAGAAACGTCAGACAGCGAAAAGCACGAATCTCGAAATCCGAAATTCGAAACAAATCCAAAAGATCAAATAGCACAAAGTTCCAAACAAGCTCGTTTTGGATTTCGGATTTGACTGCTTCGTTTGTTTAGGATTTCGATATTCGGATTTCGAATTTTCAAAACTTAGGAAGGAGATCCCATGAACTACTTCGATCTATATTCGTCGTATCCCGACCCTACCATCGCAGCCGCCTGGGATTCTCAGGTCAAAGAAGTCGACAAGACTTCCTGGCTTGCCGAGAAGTTAGCCACGCGTGAGAGCGAGCTGTTTGCGCGCTTTGCGGCGTGTTACGCGGACTGCGCGCTTTGCCCCGCAGTGCGCGGCGTGCGCTCCAGCGACGAATCGCGCGCTCCAGCGAGCTGGCTGCGATCTTTCCAGAATACTTGCAGCACCGCGGACGACGACTACAGCATCGGATGGCTTGGTCCTTGGCCGGTGCCGCTTTACTGCTCGCGTTGGGACAAGGAGTGGCCACGGCGGCCACGATCACCGTCACGACAAACAATCCTAACATCATAGCGGACGGCCAGTGCTCGCTGATCGAAGCCATCGTCAACGCCAACAACGATGCAGCGACTCCCTGACTGCGCCGCGGGTAGTGGAGCGGATACGATTGTGCTGCCGGCGAACGCTAACGTGATGCTTAGTGCCGGATATGCTAGACCTATGGCCAATTCGGCTCCCCGTCGGTCTGCCGCCGATCGCCAGTCCGATCACTATTGAAGGCAACGGCGCGACAATCGCTCGCCAAGGGAACGCACCCGCCTTCGGTCTCA
>CAVWLW010000023.1:0-75395 GCA_963755715.1 uncultured delta proteobacterium | reverse complement strand
GGGTTGCCGACGGGAATCAGGTCCTGGCCGGTAGAGCCACAAGATGTGCGGTTGTAGGAGGCCCCAGTGAAGGTTCAGCGTACGAGCATCGGTTTGGATGTGCACGCACGTTCGGTCGTCGGATGTGCTCTTGATGGGGACACCGGTGAGGTGTTCCAGCGCCGGTTGACTCCGGATCACCGGGAGATCCTGGAATGGCTGGCTGATCTGCCGGCGCCGGTGGCGGTGACCTATGAGGCGGGGCCGACGGGATTCGGGCTGGCGCGGGCGCTGATCGGTGCGGGTATTGATTGTCGGGTGGCGGCACCGTCGAAGCTGCAGCGACCGGCGGGGGATCGGGTCAAGACCGACGCCCGAGATGCCGCGCATCTGGCCCGGCTGCTGCATCTGGGCCAGATCGTGGAGGTCAGGATTCCCACCGTCGCCCAGGAGGCGGCCCGGGATCTGGTGCGGGCACGCGAAGACTGTCGTGGGGATGTAATGACAAGTCGGCACCGGATCTCGAAACTGCTTCTGCGACAGGGGATCGTCTATTACGGCGGGCAGGCTTGGACTGGTAAGCATGAGATGTGGCTGCGCGCCCAGCGGTTCGACAGCCCGGCCCTGATGCTGGCCTATGAGTCGGCGTTGGATGCCATGGTGGCTGGTGTGCACCGCCGGGATCGTCTCGATGAGGCCATCACCGCGATGGCCGCCGATTCCGAGTTCACCCCGGTCGTGACGCGGTTGGGCTGCCTGCGTGGGGTGTCGACCCTGACCGCGTTCGGGTTGGCTGTCGAAATCGGCGACTGGCACCGGCTGACCGGGCGCTCGATCGGCGCCTACCTGGGTTTGGTGCCGTGCGAGTACTCCTCGGGCACGGCACGGGTCCAGGGTGGGGTCACCAAGACCGGCAACAGCCATGCCCGGCGTCTGCTGGTCGAAGCGGCCTGGCATCACCGCAGCACTTATCGGCCAGGACGCGACCTGCGGCGCCGCTGGATGCCGCCACCGTGGCCGCACGTCAGCGGGGGCATGCCGCCAACCATCGGCTGCACACCCGGTGGGCCAGCTTCGATCAGCGCAAGAATGCCCGGTGGTCGCCAACGCCGCGATCGCCCGTGAGCTGGCCGGCTGGTCCTGGTCGCTGGCAGTCCTCGATGACAAGCAGGCGCCCACACAAACGTCCAGGTGAGCCAGCCACGGTGTCGGGTAAGCGTCTCGGAGTGATCCGCGCCAGTTCTATGAGCAATCACGTTGCCCCGCAACAGATCACGCTCGATCTCTAGACCAGCGGCCAAACTCCGACTTCGAACCCACGGTCCTGCGGTAACCAACCCGCGCATGTCATACTGCACAACGCGTCGGCATCGACACGCTCGACACCCACCGGCGAACTCACCTGGCCACAACGAAGCGGCGGGCCGCAACGACGGTTACGGCCCGCCGCTTCACTCTGCCCCCTTGAACAAAATGCTCCCCATATCAGGACTTGGTACGGGGCCGAGGCTGTGCCGGTTCGGGGCAGCGGCTAGGTGGGTGGGTGATCCACTTCCCGGCCGTGGTCTGTACCAGTTCGCCCAGCATGCCTACCAGCCTATGAGTCGCTCTGCGTCTTCTGCGCTTGCTCACGCGCCGTCCGCTGGCGCTGCATTATACTTTGCGTGCCTTCCGCGCGGCCGAGAAGATCTCCTCCTGCTCGCGCTGGTTCATGCCGGCCCCCGTAATTGGCGGCTCCTGTCCGAGGGCAGCGCCATCATGACCTGCCAACGCTCTTGAAATCGAATGGACCCAGGGATCCCCTCCTCGGGTCCTTATGGTGCCCTCCCTTGGCCGCTGCATCATCGACCTTTCGCCGTTTGCGTAGCCATTCGATCCCTTTCCACGCGAGGAAACAGGACAGGAACAGGGCTAGGAAGATCAAGGCTCCCCAGAACAGGGTGGAGTTGAAGTCGCCATATCGGCGGGTATGGGCGCACTGCGTACATTTCCATTGCCGCCCGTCCGCAATCCAGCAGTCAGTATACCCAGGTAAGAGGCTTGTTTTGGACGCGGTTCGGCGATGGAATGTTGACGCAAGCAAAGGCGTCAACCACGGGGTGCAATTTCATCGACTGGGGGTGGCCTGGGAGATCGGGAATTGTCAGCACCTGTCCCACTCGGATCACGTTCGGATCAGCTATGCCATTTACGGTCGCGATAAGCGAATAGAGGTTCGCGTCGCCGTAGAACCGAAAGGCGATGGCGGACAAGGTCTCACCTGCTACAACCGTGTAGGTCCTTGCCATGTTGGCTCCTCACACAGAACACCTGCTCACAAAGCGCATCGGGGATTCAGACCCCACTTAGCGGGGGAAACTTCGGCCTAAGGACCTGTTAATTAATAACACGCTGATTTCAGGGTGGGTCTGACCGGCCCGGTGTGAGGCTGTAGTTCCATTCGCCGTGGAAGTCGTGGCGGCGCAGGGCGGTGCGTTCGAGGTCGCGCATCTGCTGGTCGGTGATCTTGATGCCCTTGGGGTAGTTCGCGGTGTCGAGTTCGGCGGCGACGGTCAGCCCGGTGCGGGTGGTGGTCGCGGCGATGGTGTTGACGACGACTTCGTGGCTGGTCAGGGGCCGTCCGCGCCAGTTCATCGAGATGTGGGAGAACAGCCGGTGCTCGATCTTGTTCCATTTGCTGGTGCCGGGCGGCAGGTGGCACACGGTGATGGTCAGCCCGGTCTCGTCGGCGAGGCGGGCCAGCTCGATCTTCCACAGCCGGGTGCGGTAGCCGTTGGAGCCGCCGCCGTCGGCGGTGATCAGCAGCCGGGACGCGTCCGGGTAGGCGGCTGATCCCGCCTTGCGCCACCAGGTCGCGATGGTGGCGACGGCGAACTCGGCGGTGTCGTGGTCGGTGCCGACGCTGACCCAGCCGGCGTCGGCGGCCACGTCGTAGACGCCGTACGGGATCGCCTTGCCCAGCTGCTTGTCCATGAAGTCGTGCACGTTGACCCGCTCCGGCTCGCCGCGCGGATGCCATTCCCGCCCACCGTTTTTGAACTGGCCGACCAGCTCCTTCTTCTTGGTGTCCACGCTGATCACCGGGTCGCCGGCTGCCGATGTGGTCGCGGGCCTGGTCGTTGAGGTAGCGGAACTGGGCGTCGCGATCGGGGTGCTGGGCGCCCTCGATCGTCTTGGCGTTGGCCTGCAGGCTGAACCCCTCGGCCTTGAGCAGCTTGGCCACCGTGGGCGCCGACACCCGGTGCCCGGCGGCGGCCAGCTCCGTCTGCAGCCGACGCACCGACTTCGTCGTCCACCGCAGCGGCGATTCCGGATCACCCCGCGACCCCGGTTCCACCAACGCCAGCAGGGCCGCACCCAAACCCGGATCGGTCTGCGTCGCCGGCTTGCGGCCACCACCGGGTTTGCGCGTGCGCCCCAACGGTTTTCCGCCCGCCTCGAGCTCGTCCACGCCCCGAGACACCGTCACCGCGCTGGTCCCGGCCGCACGCGCCACCGCCTTGATCCCGCCATGGCCCAGCGCCCGCGCTTCCGCGCCCATCACCAGCCGCCGCTGCCGCTCGTCCAGATGCGGCAGCAGCGCGGCGAACTTCGCCGCCAACGCCTCCTCGGACTGCACGGCCCCAGCCATACCACGAGCATGACAGCCCGCAGACCAAAAGTAAACGTTATTTCTTAACGAGTCCTAAGTCGGGCTGGGCCGCTACCCCCTTCGCTATGACCGGAGGCGTCGAGATGGAACCAGAGGCGGCATTAATGCAGGGTGAGGTCGCGCCATTCGCTTCGGTTACGATGGGAATCGCTGAGGTCGCTTTCATAGCAATTCTACTGGCGGGGCCGACGGTAACGATGACGTCAACTTTAAGCCCGACTAGTTCGGCTGCAAGGTCTGGTAGCCGATCGAGTTTTCCTTCCGCATATCGGTACTCAATGGCCACGTTTTTTCCTTCGACATAGCCAAGCTCGCGCAGTCGTTGACGAAATGCTCCAATCCTGTACGAAATGTAGGACGCTGACGGTGCGACCAGAACTCCTATCCGGAGAACTTTTTCCGGCTGTTCCGCTTCTGCGCCAAAGCTAAGACTCAAGAGCAGAGTGCTTAGAGCCAGGCGAATAACTCTTTTACGCACGGGATTTCCTAGGTCTTTGCCATTCACTGCTTTTTGCTCGCTCACACTCTTACTTGAGATCAGAAGATGGGAGTACCTTTACCCAACTCCTATTCCCTGGCAATGAGAATGCCAACCACGAAGTCAAAAGTTTTCGCGAAACACCTGGAATGAGCAACTAATTTCAGGAGCATTTTGGTGTTTTGACCTTAATCTTATAACGAGCATGGCTTTTAGCACACCGGGGGTGGCGCAAAAGACATCCTCATTAAGCGTTCAGCGAGTACTTTTCTTTTTCACTGCCTCATTTACTCAATGACTTAGGCGGCAGTTAGTCGCTGGCATTGCGGTTGCTCAACACGTCATCGCGATGATGACACAGACCGCACCCCAATCGGAAGAAACAGTTGACCAAGACCGACTGAACACACGCACAACACCGTACAAGGGCAGTGCGTGATCAGAGTTTCCCTAAGGAGGTAGATATGAAGCGGAAGCTTAGTCAAACGATATTCGCGACGGCCTTTGTGGCATTAGCGGGCGTGGCGGTGATCAGGGCGCATGCCACCCCGCCGTCAGAACTGACGAACATCCCGTTGGCGCGTGGAACGAACGTCTCTCATGGGACCATCCCGCTTCAAGTCGGAACAGACGTCGCCATGGCGCAGATCATGGTTGATGTGGGCGGCTCTTCCGGCTGGCACTCCCATCCGGGAGGCGCGATCGTGGTCGTAAAGCAGGGCTCGCTCACGGTTTACCGGTCGATTGGCAGCCAGTGCGAGATTGAAACGTACAGCGCCGGGGAGGCGTTCATCGAGCGACCAGGGGAGGTGGACCAGGTCATCAATACGGGCACGATCCCGTATATCCTTTTCGTCACCTTCCCACATGTACCTCAGGGCGACTCCCCAAGAATCGACTTCGACCCGGACCCTGGCACGTGCCCGGGAGTGTGACGCGAGACGCGACCTGGGCGAGCGCGGCGCTCAGGTCTTGAGAGATACGAAGGCTGGCGACGAGAGGAACGGAAACGAAATTGATTCTCAATCAAGTTTGCGGGTAACTCTTATCATTCGGGTCATCCGATGGGATGGAGGTGTCAGCGGATTGGGGCGGAGCAGCTCACGATATTCCAGTGCCGGCGGACTATGACGGCGATGGAAAAGCAGATCCGGCGCTGTACCGAAACGGGGCATGGTATATCGCTCCATCCGCCGATCCTTCGTGCCGAGGCTGCTGGGACTATTGATCGACGCAGAGTAGTCAAAGGCAATTTGCCCAGGGGTCGATAATTCGTGCTGCAACTTAATCGCCTTTCGGAGCGATCACCATCAAATTTCTGTCGAGCGTTGGAGGTGCAACTCCGGTTGCAAAAGAAATGATTAGTGGCCTCTACCAACCAAGCACCCCAAGGAGATCCAATGAAACAGCTCAGCCGTATACAAAATAATCAGAACGAATGTCTCTATCCAGCGAATTAGTATGGGTGGCGTTTTCGTTGTTTGCCTCGTCTTCACTCTGGCGTGTACATAAGGCGCCACCGCAGCCAAACCTGACCACACCGTTCACGCCCTCTTTAATCTTCACCATCCCGAAACGGGACCCTTCCCCACCGACATCTTCACGGTTGCCGATCGCACGCAAAACACGGGACGCAGGGTGAACCTGCCGTACCCTGACTGCACAATTCGCGTGTCCGACTGCGAAGATCTAGGCGTGGTCAATACGTTGGATGGGTTTGGCCTGCAAACTCGCCTTTCGATCCCGTTCAACGGCTCGATTGATGTAAATACGGCTACGTCTGATACCGTGTTTCTCATCAGTCTTGGTACACGATCGCCGACGGGTGATCCGCCCGGCACGGTTATCGGCATCAATCAAATCGTGTGGGATACTTTTACGGACACGCTGCACGTCGAGACGGACGAACTGCTCACGCTAACACACGCGCTACGCGCTCATCGTCACCAATCGACTGCGAGATATCAAAGGAAGGCCTGTCGAGGCGACCGAGAGCTTTCGCCGGCTTCGGCAGACGGTCAGAGGAGTGTACAAGCAGGCGCTGCTCGAGGCTATTCAGCCGCGGCACGTCGCCTCGGCGTTCAAGAGCGCGACATAGTGGCCGCGAGTGTCTTCACGACGCGGAGCATCACGTCGGTCATGGAGAGAATCCGCGATCAAATCAAGGATGGGACGCCGGACCCCGCCGACTTCCTGCTGGGCCGACGGGTGAACGCGCGGTTTTCAATCTGGCGGACGTGGCGAGCTCGTCTGGAGCCAGCAGACCCGAGTGAACCCCGCTGGCTTCACCGAAATCCCCATCACCTCGCGGTTCTTCGCTACATCGCCGGGGGCTATGGGGACGATCGGCTATGGGTCTTCGTTTCACCCGACTACACGTTCATCCGGGCGAATACATCCCGCGGTCGGAACGCGCACCGGGACCCCGTCGTGCAAGGCTTTAACAACATCTACTTCACCCTGTTTCTGCCATCCGGCCCAGGCCGGAAAAAGGCTGGCCGATCGCCCTGATCGGGGCGGCGCGAGCGCAACCAGCATTTCACGTCCGGCAACTTCGCGTCCAAGCTGGCTGCCAACGGTATCGCCACGATCGGAATCAACCACGTCGGACAGGGTTTGGGACCGCTCGGCACGCTCACCTTGAACATGACAGATGGTTCAGTCCCTGACCATCCCCGATGCGGGCCGGGCGATCGATCAGAACGGCGACAACGTCATCACGAATCACAGAAGGGAGCGACGCCGCCCCCCCCTGGCCTGGACGATCTCCTCCGCGCGATTCCCACCGCCAGACGGTGATCGATCTGATGCAGCTCGTGCGCGTCATCGAGGTCGGAATGGACGTCGACGGGGACACCATCGCCGATATCGATCCATCGCGCATCTATTTCGTCGGGCCTCTGCGGGCTCGATGATCGGCACGATTTTCTATGGCTCTCGACCCGAGCGTGCCGTGTCGGCGTCGTCGCCGCATCGCCCGGCGTGATTCCCGAGCACGCGCGATGGCAACCGGGCCGCCGGCCGCAGATCGGAGTCGGCCTCCAGTCCGCGAATGCCGTCGCTGATCAACTCACCAGGGCTGACCGAGATCGACGGCGTCCCCGTCGAGGGTGCCCTATTTCAACGAGAACAAGCCGCTGCGGACCAGCCGGCCGTCATCAACACCATTCCAGGTGCGATCGAGATCCAGAATGCTTTGGAATTTTCTGAAATGGTATCGGAGTCAGGTCTCACACCGGTGGTGTGGGCGCGCCACCTTCGCGAAGAAGCCTTTACCAGGGCTTTATCCCAAGTCCGTTATCTATCAGTTCGCAAAGGCGATCAGCAGGCAGTCAATCCAGGCACCACGGCGCTCATTCGCGCGGGAAACCTGGCGGATCGGACGCTTTACTACCGCCACGATCTGGCGTTCGCGCAGGATCCGTCCCACGATGCCCAAGAATCCTCATCTGTTCGCCGGTTCGCCGACTGCTCCGAACGCGCTGTTTAGTGAGATCTCGCGAGGAGCGCAGGATCAGATCGGTGCCTTCCTGGCCTCTGACGGCACTGTCGTCATTCATCCCGAGCCCGCACAGTTCTTTGAGGTTCCGATCAGCAGTCCGCTTCCGGAGGACCTGAACTTCATCCGCTAGGTCTCGAAACCCGATGTTTCTGCCTCAGGGAGATCTGATGCGCCTCGTGGCTCTGCTCGCCTGGTTGATTCTCACCTCGACTTGCGCGGAAGCCCGGGTGGGCCCGTCGAGTCTGGGGAGGTTTCCGAGTCCATCGCTCGTGCCATCCACCGTTATCAATTTCTTCTGCCTCTCTCCAATATTCTTGGTCCGAGCATCGGAGGATAGACGATGTCAACTACCTCGATTCGCATTCGTCTTATTCCGACAGAAGCATTACCGTGGCTTGGGAAGCTCAGCGGAAATACGTAACTAAGAGTCTGTGCCGCAACGAGGCGCTGCAATACGGCAATGAGCTATTTGCGCGTTTTGCCGAAAACTTATGCGGACCTCCGTTCTTTGCCCCGCAGTGCGCGGCGAAGCCTTCAGCGACGTCTTGCACGCTCTAGTGCGCTAACCGCGACCCTGCCCGAATACTTTCAGCAACGTGGACGACGATTACAGCGTAAGATGGCTTGGTCGCTTGGCGGTGCCGCTTTACTGCTGGCACTCGGACAAGGAGTGGGAGCAGCGGCTATAATCACAGTTACGACAACCAATTCAGATATCGCAGCCGACGGA
The DNA here is from genome assembly GCA_963755715.1 of uncultured delta proteobacterium. Taxonomy (GTDB): domain Bacteria; phylum Desulfobacterota; class Binatia; order UBA9968; family UBA9968; genus DP-20. Next base: position 67,054 of record CAVWLW010000023.1, on the reverse strand, counting down.
CAGTGTCGCTCGATCGAAGCCATCTTCAATGCGAACAACGATGCTGCCACGTTTCCTGACTGCCCGGCGGGTAATGGCGCCGATACGATTGTACTGCCGGCAAGTGCCAATGTTATACTCAGCACTGTAAATGGTCTTAGGTACGGCCAATTCGGCGACCCTCTCGGTCTACCTCTGATTACTAGTCCCGTTACCATTGAAGGTAATGGCGCCACGATTGCTCGCGCACCGAGCGCGCCTCCGTTCGGGCTAATAGCCGTGAGGTTTCCCGGGAACCTGACGCTTCAAAACGCGACCCTGAGTGGAGGATCTCTTTTCGGCGGTGTGTCTAACGGTAACGATCTCAGTATCAAAAACAGCACCATCTCGGGTAATACCGGAGGCGGTGTACATAATTTCGGCAATCTTGCTATCGAAAACAGCACGATCTGGGGCAATACGGCCGGCGGCGGCGTGTCAAATTACGGTGGTCTTGTCACGATCAGTAACAGCACGATTTCAGGTAATACAGCCAGCACTGGCGGTGGCATAATTAACTGCAGTGGGCCGTACGGATCCAGCTTCATGATTAACAACAGCACTATCTCAGGAAATATCGCCAACCAGGGCGGTGGCGTATCTAACGGTCCTTATTGCGGCTTCTATACTAATGGTAATTCAAACCTGTCTCTCAACAATAGCTTGATCGTTGGCAATCAGGCGGCGGTCGCGCCTGAAATACAAAACGTAACAGATTGTCCGCGCCGTTTCGGTTGCGCTCCCAACACCATCAACGCAAACAACTTCAATTTGTTTGGCTCTAATGGCAATTCCGGTGTCACCGGCTTCGCACCCGGACCCACCGACATCGTGCCCAGTGTTCCGCTAGCGAATATCCTCGGCCCTCTACAAAACAACGGCGGCCCCACTCAGACACACGCTCTCGTCGCCGGCAGTCCGGCGATCGATGCGGGCAATCCTAACGGCTGCCGGGACAATGCAGGGGTGCTTTTGCAGACCGATCAGCGGGGTTTTCTCCGACCGGCTGACGGCAATAACGACGGCACCGCCGGATGCGACATCGGTGCCTACGAAGCTAGTGCCGTCATCGGCAAGAATACGACTTTCGTGTTTCAGCAGTATATCGATTTTTTGGATCGGGAGCCCGGCGCTGGGGAAGTTTCTGCCTGGGTGAGTGCACTGGACAACGGGTTAGCGAAGGCCGATTTGATTGAAGCGTTCATGAATTCCGGAGAATTTCGCTTTGAGGGAAAGTTCATTGCACAGACTTACTTGGGGATTTTGACTCGGGATGCTGATTACGCTGGATTTCGGAGTTGGTTGGGGGCCTTGCTTGGCGGGCTACCACGGGAGCAGATCGTGCAGGTGTTTTTCGACTCGGGCGAATTTCAATCCAGGTTTGGCAGCAATCTCACCAACGGGCAGTTTGTCGAGAGGATGTACAATAACGTCTTGCTGCGCTCATCTGATCCCGGGGAACTTAATGTCTGGGTTGGGGCACTAAACAACGGCCAATTGACTAAGGCTCAGGTGGCGTTGAGTTTGTTGGATTCGGAAGAGTTTCAGGGGCTGTTTGTAAGTCAGAACCGAGTCGATATCTCGCTTTTGTATTTTGACATGCTGCAGCGGGACCCTGACCCAGGGAGCTTTTCTGCTTGGGTTGGAGTATTGAGCTCAGGAGCGTCGCTCCCGTCCGTGATTGATGGATTTCTTAACTCCCCCGAATATCGAGCCGGGTTCTAGAGCGCCGATACTGCCTTATTCGAAATCCAGCGCATATGTGAACCCTACTCTTGAGCACGCTGAATCTGCTCGCACAGCGATTCCAGAGTCGGCGTGATCAGCGTGAATTCTTTTTCCGATATTCGAATCGCCTCCGGATCTGAGAGCGGGACCGCCAGGATCCCCAAACAAAGAAGACCCGACACGAGGATTGTCAATTCTCGTAGCGCGTGTGAGTAGAAGATATGACACATGAATTTTTCCACTTTGCCATGGCTTTGCCAGAACAAAAACCTGGCCAAATACGGATCAATTCACGTCTGAGAAATCGAATCCCGCCAATTCACAGGCAAAAAGGGCGTATGTCCGCTGTTCTGGAGCCCATGGCAGGCATACGCGGTCGATCCGGCCCCCCCAGAAGGCGCTCAAAGTGATCCGGTTGCGGGCGGGCAAAGTGTGAACCATCTACATAACGTTAAGAGGCAATTCGATGACAAGAGAAACCGTTCGAATTTTCGCAATCGTTTCCGTCATTGTTCTCATTCAGTCTAGCTGTGCGAGCGAGGAGGCTAACTACGGCGCTATCGTCGTCAAGGAACTAGTTAGGAGTAGCAAGAGTTGGGATGGGAACTTATTGGCTCCGTACCCGCAAGGTCAGCCCGAGATTACAATTCGGAGGATCAGTATACCTGCGGGAGCACGGCTCGAGACTCACAGTCATCCGGCGATCAAGGCCGGCGTGCTGATGAGCGGGCAACTCACCGTCGAGACCACAGACGGAAACGTGCTGCATTTGAAGGCAGGAGATCCCATAATTGAGGTGGTGAACACCCTCCACTATGGAATTAATGAAGGAACGGTTCCCGCGGAAATCGTCGTCTTTTATGCCGGTATCGTTGGACAGGCTGTAACTGTATCAAAATAGTAATGAGACGGTTAGTGTCACATCTGGAGACAACCGGGCTGAATGAATCGCATTCATACACGGCCTCACGGACAAAGGTTCGTACTAATCCGCTTCAGGGATCTCACCGAACCTCTTTTTATATTTTTTGATCTGTTCGGCTGACTGGTCATGCTGGCGATCCTGTTCAGGTCGCGAATGAACCTGTAAAGCGGAGACTGTGAGGGAAGCTCAGCTCGTCAAGTCGATCTATTCCAGACAATCTGACAGTCGAAAACCGCTTGCCAACGCAAGCCGACGGCAGAAAAATTTGACATCTCTCCCGGTCCTGCGATATAGCTCCGGGCTATAAAAAAGGTCGTTTAAAAATCCTATCCGTTCGAGCAGGGCGCATCACACGATGACACAGACGATCGAAGCGCATTCGCAGCCGGGTCCAACGCGCTCGCCGGTGTTCAAGGGCATCACACTTGCCGTTCTCCTCGTCCTGATCGCCGGCTGCGCCACTGGCGACGTCGGCACCAAGACGGCGATCGGGGGGCTGGGCGGGGCAGCGCTCGGTGGCCTCATCGCGGGCGCCGCAGGAGGCGGGGGTGCGGCCATCGCCGCGGGCGTGGTCGGAGGCGCCCTGGTCGGTGGGCTCGTGGGCAACATGCTCGACGAGCGAGACAAGCGCATGGCGGCGCAAAGCCAAAACCGCGCGCTGGAAACGACCCCGTCGGGCCAGAGCGTGGCGTGGAACAACCCCGACAGCGGTCATTCCGGCTCCGTGACACCCATCCGAACGTACCAGTCCGGTGGGACCTACTGCCGCGAGTATCAACAGACCGTGACCATCGGGGGCAAGCAGGAACAGTCGTACGGGACGGCGTGCCGTCAGCCCGATGGCAGCTGGAAGGTGGGCTGAGATGGTCCGCCGACTCGTGCCCGGCGCGCGTCCCTGGTGGTGGGCGAGCCTCGCCGTCCTGTCCCTCGTCGTCATGGCCGCGTTCTCAGCGTCCGCCCAGGCGCCGGGGCCATCCGACCTGGGCCAGATCTTCAAGAACTATGATCGGAACAGCGACCACACGCTCGACCGGGAGGAGTTTCACCGCGTGATCGTCGAGGCGTTCTTCTTTCGCGATCGCGACAAGGACGGCTACCTGGTCATCGCGGAGCTGACCGAGCTGAGCGCCGAGGGCTTCCGCGCGGCCGACCGGGATGGTGACGGCCGGCTCTCCCTGCAAGAATACGTCAACGCCCTCTTCAAGGATTTCGATTCCGCCGATCGCGATAAGGACGGCGTGCTCACCTACGAGGAGATCGAGATCTACATCCGCACCACGCGCCGCTGAGGGCACCCGCCGAGAACTCTTCCCAAGAGACCCAAACAAGCTCAAGGACTAGCTGCGCGTCGTGCTGAAATCCTCGGAGTTGCTTGGGTCTACACACAGTCAGCGGTTCGTCTGGCAAGTCGCCAGACACAAAGAAACCAGACCGCCGACTTCCATCACGGCTCGTGGAAGGGTTAACTACGAGAAACCCGATGCCCATTGGAATCATGGCCGCTATGCAGGAGGAGATCGACAGGCTTTTGAGGGAGCTTCCCGCGGGCTCTGAAGTTGTCAACGACGGGCGGCGGACCTATCACTCGGGTCATCTTTGGGGTACACCCGTGGTCATCGTCTTTTCGAGATGGGGCAAAGTGGCTGCGGCCACCACGGCAACGGACCTTATTTCCGATTTCTGCGTCACCGAAATCCTCTTCACCGGCGTTGCGGGAGCGGCTCAGCCTGGGCTCAAAGTCGGCGACATCGTCGTTGGGGCTCGGCTCTGGCAGCACGACATGGATGCCCGCCCACTCTTTCCGCGTCACGAGATTCCCCTGCTCGGCCGTAGTTCATTTGCCAGCGACGAAAAACGGTGTGACCAACTGCTTCAGGCTGCCGCGGCTTTCCTGCGCGACGATCTGCCCAAAGCGGTCTCCGAAGCCACGCGGGCCGCGTTCAATATCCAATCACCCAAGGCCATCAAGGGAGACATCGCCAGCGGCGACAAATTTTTCGCACATCGCGCCGACCGTGCCGATCTGCTCCTCCGCTTACCGACCGTTGCTGCCGTCGACATGGAGAGCGCGGCCGTCGCTCAGGTCTGCCACGAGTACAGCGTCCCGTTCACGGTCGTGCGCACAATCTCCGACGCCGCCGACGAATCCGCCACCCACGATTTCCCGCTCTTCCTTCGGCAAGTAGCCAGCGCGTATTCGCATGGAATTTTAGAACGACTATTTGACGACTCCGCGCGCTAATCGGCGTCTCGCGCCGGCGCCGTTCGTTAGTCAGGTGGGAGTCCTTGCCGAGGACCGTCGATAATCTTGAAGCTATCGACGGGGGACAGCCTTACCCAAACGCATCCGCCAGCCATCGCTCGTGGTCACCCACGAGCGTTTGGATGTGTCGTTGCAACAGGTCATGGGCGGTCGTCATCACTGTCTCCTTCGGTCGCCTCTCCGCTGCCTAACAATAGAGCTCACCGACCGTCGCCGGGACCGGGCGTTGGTAGCGTATCCAACATTCGCTGAATACGGTGCGCCCTGAAACTAGGATGCACGGCGGCGGTTCGCGTGGAGCGACTGGTTAGACCGCCGGATTACTCCCTCGCAACCGAAATACTTTTTCGTTTCGCCCGAGATTCGTCTTTTCACTACAGTGAGATGGGTTCCAAGTCTCGACGATCGCGAGGTTCGATCTCATAAGTTGTGTTGTATTGGCTGCCAAACCCCGTAACCCGCAACTGTCGTCCGGGTTTCAGATAAGGCGCACGAGGATCAATGTTCGTTGATGCGTTGAGGTACACTTGTACTACGCCACTACCGTCATTCAGGAACACCTTGTAACCATACGGGAGGTCAGCGACGACACCGTCCTGCGTGATGGTTCCCTCGACCGAAATGAGATATCCCAGAGTCGCCATTCCGACTTGACCGGTCGCCACTCCCAGTTTCACGCCCGGAAGCGCTTTGACATCAGCGAGGCTATTAGGAACGATCTGAAGCTTTCCGAAGTTCTGTCCGAGTGTTCCACTTACTAGCACCCTCTGACCTACTTTGAACTTAAGGTTCTTCTTGACACTGATCCAAATGCCTGCGGTCTGATCTTGAATAGCAAAGCCCTCATCTCCGCTGGACGACCGAAAATCTCCAGAGGGAACTGTTACCAAGCCCATGACTGCAACCGTTGTTCCTTGCGCTTGAACCCTGGCAGTGACAATCGGAATGTAGTTCGGACCAGCCGCCGCTGCGCAAATGGGTGCGATGACAATCCATGCGAGAACGAGTGCTCGAGCTAATCGGTAGTCAAACGCCACCACTTACCTCGGAATTTTGGCCATCACCCGTTGTTGGGCAGACACCAGATTCTCAATTGCATTGCTCATGAAAACTCCTCTACTTTCTGGGTCTAACGTATAGCGTTTTATCCCTAAAGGTTGGTGGCAATCAAGTTACTTGATGGTGGCGAGGTAACGTCGAGCGGATAAAACGAGGTTGAGCTAAACCGCGGAGCCGCTGTGCAGCTCCGGCTATGAGGATTGTAAGGTTTCGCAGTCTCGCCAAGTATGAAGCATGGTTAGGGATCACACGTTTAAGTAAATCAAGGTTGAGATTCGTGCCAATGGTTTTGCCGTGAGGGCGAGACTTTCATGCGACCTCAGAGCCAGTCTTGGACAGCGCCGGGCACATCCATGAAGGCATATCCGTTAGCTCGCACATCTTAACGGTCGTTGTTTTTTCTGCGCTACTTTTTTCGGCTTTTTCGAGCGCTATTCTGAAATTAGGAGTTGGCGATCTGGCCTCCTTAACGTCGCCACATCGTTAAGCGGAGCGATCGGCGTTTGCCTCCCTGTTCCTGATCGCCAATCCAAAGGCGTCTTAGCCCCCTAAGGTGCCTTTTCTTTGTGCTGAGACCCAACACCAGAACCAAATAAATCCCGCCCGATACAATGCAAAGACGACAGCGGTCGTGAGTAAAATTCGCATCGGAGCTATTCGTACTAAAGATGCAGCAAGGCATACATGGACTCGATGGACCGGATTTTGGTAGGTGGCAACCAACTGAAGTCTTTGGGTCTCAAAGTGGTCCTAAAGATATCCAAGCAGGAATTTACCGCCCCCCGATTCAAACCGCCGTCTTCGCAGGAGCCGGCCGCTGAAATGCCGGGCGCAGGCTGATTTACTTTGTGAACTTTAGTTCCCGGACACCGGGTCAGTTTCAAGGTTGGAAACGTATGAGCTGAGAGTCGGAGGAAAGCGCGCCGAGTTTCTCGCGTTGATCGGAGGTAAGTGCTTTTTGCCTTTTTCAACCGTGCGAATGCGTGCAAATCGTAAATCCGCGCGCAGCCGTTCGACCTCGTGCACTTTCGCTTCCACCTTTGACATGTCAACGGGCTGAGCGTTGAGGAGATCGCGGAGGTCCATCTTGGCGACGCGGATATTGGCCTCCTTGCGAATCGACTCTTTCTCGAAATTGTTTTTCAATCGCTCAAGATTCCTAACTTGCTCGGTGGAGGGACCGAGTTTCTCCCGATTGCGAATTATCATAGAAATCGGCGGCGACTCTTCTTTTCCTCCGATAGAACCGAAGTGATCCTCCCAGAGGTCAAAAAGTCCTTGCACTTCACGCCCAATAACGTCCCAGGCTTGGCCCAGTTCTTCATGAAAAGCCGGTCTAACTCGGTCTACAGCAGAGGCCGACCTCGCCAAAAAAAGCCACGAGAAGCATACTAGCATTCCCAACAAAGCTCGCTTTATCATGGGACCTCCCATCGAACGCTAACTTGCAGGCCCCGCAATGTCAACAGGAAATTACGGGGTCAGACTTCTACGACTCAACTATCTCGTTCAGCCGCTCGATCTCCCGTCTGGCCGTATCATTGGCTTGCACCCGATCGCTCAGCCGTGCGAGCAAGGTCGCGAGTGTCGCCATGTCTCTGCCAAAATAGGCCGCCACATCGCTTAACCGGTAGCCCAGTCTCCGAACCAATACGTACGCCGCTATCGTGCGCGCTTTCGATATCGCCCAACCCCGATCCGGACTACGCAGCGCCTGGACGTCAACTTTCAATAGCTTCGCCAGCTCTCTCGCCACCGTCTCGATGGACCGCCGGGTCGGCTTTTTGCCCGACAAACCCGCTTCCTTCTTCAGCAACCTTGCGCCGAACCCTTCGGCGCCTAGAAATCTTTGGTCCTCCACCGCATAGTATTCCTCCTTATGCCCTTCGCTCAAACCGTCTTGAACAAACCTTCGATAGGCCTGTTTCCCTCCCAACATCGATAGAACCGTCGCCGGATCTATGGTTTCCGTAGCCTTCCCCTGCAGATAAACGTGATCCCCCGAGTACCGATAGCGCTTCGGACTTCTTACCATGCCGGCGCGCACCGGGTTGAGATGAATATAACGGATCAGCTGAAGGAGATACTGGTCTTTCTGGCAAAGGATCGCTTTGTAGCGCCCTTCAAACACGTGTCCGGTCTTGCGATGTCTAAGATTGAAATATTGGCTGTAAGATTGTTGCAGCCCTTGCATGAATTTCGCCAGTGGCTGTTCGGAGCTTTCAACGAGCAGATGGACATGGTTGGGCATCAGGCAGTAGGCGTGCAACACATAGTCATATTTCTTACGGTACCGTGCCAGCCGTTCGATATAGGCCTGATAATCACTTTCCGCAGTGAAGGTCTTCTGCCGCTGGTTGCCTCGCACAATCACGTGATAGAGAACCCCTGCGGCAAATAGTCGGGGACGGCGCGCCATGATGCAAGTCCATATCAAGGTGAATCGAGATAGTCAATTTGTAGAAGTCTGACCCCATAGTTTTTCCTTCATCATCTCTCGCGGTGACGGCTTACCGTCGTTCTCCATTCACCTGCGTCGCCGCCCATGCTGCATAACGTCTGCCTTCACGGGCGCGAAACCAGCAAACGAAGCGCCGCTGGTGAAGCGTCCGGTGCAAGGCATGGTTGCGCGTCAGATTCACAGATGAAACTCTTTAGTTTCTAGCACTGGGTCGATCGGTAGATCGAGCAATTCGCGGACGAGTTCAGCGCGAAACGACACGTCACCACCTGGGTCGGGAGCGTGGAATGCATAGCGGGTTTTGAGATACAAGGGCAAGCCCTTCTGCAGTTCATGGGCTCGGACCACAACCTGATACTTGGTGCTATCAGGAGGCAGGTTAGCTATATCGCCTTGAATAATCATGGTTTCCCATCCGACGCCACCGAGCCGACCGTCCGCCTTTTGCTTATATGTCTCATCGCAAATAACGATGACTTTTTGAGCCAATGCCAACTCATTGCACATCCATTGGGGAAGGTCCATTCCCCGCCTCAAATGAAACTTGTCAAGACGAGCTTGGATGCCTTGCTCAATAAGGAACAAGGCCAGCCCTTTCACCCATTCGACATCTTCATTGGTCTTCGATGTGTGACTAATGAAAACTCGGACGTCCTGTTTTGGCTTGCCATGCAAGACACTACGATTGCCTTTAAGGCGTTCGTATAGGTCTTGATGCAGGATGTGAATAACAAGCGTTGCTGATGGGTGCGCAGCAGATACGAATCCGCGCTTCAGTGCGGCTACGACGACTTCGCTCTGCAGTCCACCAGCGCCGGCACCCAAAAGCGGCGTAGAGATTTTTCTGACCGAGGCTTCCGCTTTAGTGAAAGCACCGAGCTTTCCGCCGATGGTTTCAATTGCCGTTGGGGTTGATGCATCACGACGGACAGAGGCAGCGAAGGCGACAAACTGAGCGATGTCACCACCTCCTTCAAAGGGAAGAATCTCCACTTCCCCCAATGACATACCTGCCCGCGGATGCGGAATCGCATAGTCCACAAGCGAACGAGCAACAAAACCTGTGATAGTTCCTCCGGTTGAACACGGTAGGGCGATGAGATCAGCGGGACCATCGAACAGATTTCCTAGCCGAAGCTTTATGCTCGCTTCCATGAACACCTCCCCATGCAGAACTACCGCCCACGCATGGTTGCGCACGTCACATGACGCTCCCTAATAACGCTTGCAAGCCGCTCGGTGTTCGGCAGATTCCGCTGTGAGCCGCAGAAACATTCCGAAAGACCCTCTCCATGAACATAACCCGATTCATTTGGCCGTTGACCAGACCGGTAAACGTTTCGGTATCGGCCTGAATCGTGAAGTTACGTTCGCCTGTGTCACAACGCGTCCTTGCATAGCGCTTTGAGCACGTTCGGCGAGATCGACGACCGAATGCTCTTGTTCGGCGTGAGATAGCCGAGAACGTTACGATCTTTGATGATCATTGGCGGAGTCGTCGAGAACGCGTTGAACGGAGAGTAAGGGCTGAACTCGTTCCCGAAGGTAGAGGACTGGTTCCAGATAGAGCTCGAACTGAATTCGTTCCCGTACGTCCCAAACTCATTGAATATCGACTCGCTGTCAAAGCTGTTGGTGATCTTCCCTAGGAATGTATCTTGCCGTCCTGCGCGATGATCAGGGCACCGGTTACAACGTTGCAGACGATTTGACCGGCTGAGACGGCAACCCAGAGCCACAGCGATACAGCCGTTGCGCCGATGCCGAGCGTGACGAACACTCGTAATCTCATCTAGGCAACTGATAAGTTAACTGCCGAATGTCCGGGCAGTATATCACGTTTTCTCTTTTCGACCTCACAAAAAACGAGACCGCTTGCAATGCATACCGCACGATTGAACTGAACGACGCGTCACTCCACAGCGCCTGGACGTCAATTTTCAATAGCTTCGCCAGCTCTCTCGCCACCGTCTCGATGGACCGCCGGGTCAGCTTTTGCCCGACAAGCCTGCGAGAGGGAAGGTTTATCAGACGGACAGAAGAAGAAAGCGCGCCAACATTCGAAACCACTCTAGACAAGAATGCGAACGCCGTCAGTCCAGCCATCGTCTTTGCTTTCAATGATGAGTTTGATACGTACGTAGATACAAGCTTACAGCGGCGTTATTGACAAACGTGCAACCAAACAATGTCCACACCAAATGAATCCGAGTGTCCTTTTTGTGCAATAGATCCCGACCGGATTGTGGTTTCAGATCTAGAAGCATTCGCCGTTCTTGATGCATATCCCGTCACTGACGGCCATATTGTGGTGATTCCCCGACGGCATGTGCCAACGGTGTTTCAGCTGCCGCCAGACGAACAAGCAAATATCTGGGTCTTTGTTAGCCGTGTGCGAAACTTGCTGGCGACAAAACTGAATGTCCACAACTTCAACGTTGGGGTTAACGATGGAATCCTGGCTGGACAAACAGTTCCGCATGCACACATCCACATCATTCCGCGACGTGATGGAGACGTTCCTGATCCAAGAGGTGGAGTTAGATGGGTGATACCACAGAAAGCCGCTTACTGGATTCAGCGGTAGTCGCGCCATCGGCTGAGAAGCAAATCGAGTTTCTAATAAATATCCAGCGTTTGCTCAAGGAAGGCGCATTTGTTGCCACATACAAATACGCTCTCCTTACGGCATTGGCGGATTTGTGCGTCGAGAAAGGCGACGATACCGGCAGTCCATTAAAATTGCACATTTCCGAGATCGCCGAAAAGTTCGTCGTTTATTATTGGAGGCAGACTATGCCTTACATCCCACCGATCTCAGGGAAAGAAACAGAAAGCGGCAAAATTCTCCAACAAAATACTGGATCACAGGCTGAGATCGTGCGATTGATAGCTCGAATTCGTGAGAACCATCGGGATATCCAGAGTCTCCGACGAGCCGCGCCTCAAGAGTGGAAGCGATTGGTAAATGCGGTTTCAGCGACAGTCATTAAGCAACCGTTGTGGAAACTTCAAAGGGTGGGTAGTGAATATCTGGAATTTTTATATTCAGATGCAGAGAAAACAAATGTTATCGTGCTCAAAAGTGGAGTCGCATTCTGTTTTCGAAAATTTTACCAGATGGTGACGGACATCGTTCGAGAAAGTTGGGCCCGTTACATTCGGCGTTTCAACCATACTGTTCTTGGCACAACCACCGATTTAAATGGGTTTCTATTCGGCACAGACCGAGTCAGTCTAGGTGATTACATTCCTATTCTCTGGGACTTACAAAAAGGATCATGCTTTTACTGCGGCCAGAATTTAAGGCGAAGCTCTACAGATGTCGATCACTTTATACCCTGGGCTTTGTACCCATTCGACTTGGGACATAACTTTGTGCTCGCACATGAGCGTCCGTGCAATATCAAGAAGGCGGACATGCTTGCGGCCGACGATCATCTAAAAAAATGGGCTGAGCGGAATGCCCGATTAAGCGACGAACTTCGCTTGCGCTTTGATTCGGCCCACGTTGTCCATAATCTGGGAGTATCGACCCGAATAGCTCAGTGGGCTTACCAACAAACCTTTGCAACGAAGGGTCTTACCTGGAGAGGAGGAAATGAGCTCGTTCATTTGCCAATGGATTGGCGTGTTTGTCTCGACAAATTGCTCGAGACGGCATAACGAAAAGCAGCGGAATTTCCACTTCGTTTCATTTTCTTACCGCTGAGATTCCGTTTTCGCTCGTATTGAAATGTTACATAGGGTTCGAGTCTTCTTACAGGGGTCCCCCCCCTGCCAACTCAAATGGTTTACAATAGATCTCTTTGACCGGGTCCAATCGGTTTTTGCCGAGAAGAGTTCGCGTCACCCAACACGGCCGCAAAAGCACAACTGGGCATTTCGGGGCCTGGTTTCCTGCGGTCGTTGCGGCTGTGCGCTCACCGCTGAAATCAAGAAAGGCAGATATGTTTATTACCATTGCACTGAGTATAAGGGGAAATGCCCCGGGAAGTGGGTGAGGGAGAGAGACTGGATCGTCAGTTTAGAGAAGCCCTGGCCGCAATAGCCATTGGACCGCCGGCGGCACTGTAATTGTTGTGACTAGCTTTGGAAGAACATACAGCACACCGAGCTGATGTAGATACTGGAGGGGAGACGCGTTGGAGATAACCTCGGCGCCCTGGATGCCGAGGGTGCCTCGCACTGGGTGTTCTGAGTGAAGAAGGCCTGGAAATCCTGCAGGCGACCGCCTAAACAATCTCACGCCGCTCCTCAGTTTGGTCATGCTTTTTGTAACCACTCGACCAGATGATGGGCAAGCAAAGTGGCAGCTTGCGGATTACTTCTTTATCGATGATCAGCTCAGAATAGACACGCGTCCACTCACCAAACCGGACGGAATGCTTACGGTAATAACGCGGCTGCCTTTCCCCTTTCACGTAGCAACTTCGACGTCGGCCCGTCGGGTATGGTTGAGCGGTCAGCGAAACCCACTCTCGTTGGTCTGTAATTTCGGAGATCGCAAAAAAAATTTTCACGATAATCGTCTGATTCAACTTGCATCCGGTTAAGCCTTCGACGCTCAGCATTGCCCATTCTCAAGAACGTTGAGCCAACCATAGCCAGCACGAATTTGCGTGCGGGTACTTGTAGGCAAGGTCGTATTCACGCTCCTGCCAATCCATGCCTATGCCGACAGGATCGACTTCACTTCCGTTCAGCTTCACTGAAATTTGTGTGATCAATTTGAAAATTTTCTTGATTCGCTCTTCAAGGCGCATTCTTAAGCGCAGTTTTTTTGCAGGTCTCTTTATGTCTCTCCATTCTTTCGACCGAGCCTGAGTTTTGAGTTTATCGGCAGCGCGCGGTGTGCCTCACAGTGGGTGTTCTGGGAAGGAGGCGTTGAAATCCAGGAGGCGACGTTATGCACTCGTGAACGAGCAGCCGCAATTGTCATTGCGGGCTGCGTCGTGTTGCTTAAGACGCGGTGTTGATCGCGATCGACGCACCGCTCGGCTGGCCGAAAGCATTAGCCGAGACATTGATTAATCATAATGCCGGGAGGCGAATTGGAACTCCCGCTAATGCGATGTTTCGCCGCACCACTGACCTGTTCATCCAACAGAAGCTCAAAAAACTCCACTCGATGTCCGAGCGGACCGAATCGCTCGGATCGGCCCACGCAGCTTTGGCCATTCTCGGCGCTCTTCGCACTGCGCTTGGAATTGCGATTCCACTGGCATGGAGGCGCCGACATTTCATCTTGTCGCGGCAATCGAGGTATATCCGACGGCCACTCTGATAGCCCCAAAAATGCCCCCAGAATGGGGCAGCTGTAGCGGCACAGCACTGGACCGTGCCGGACATTCTGCTATTGGATTACAAGCTTTTGTGATTTACTGGAACAGGCTGGAAGTGAGATTGGTGGAGGCGGGGGGAATCGAACCCCCGTCCGAAGGTCTTCCATCAGATATGCCTACATGCTTAGCCGCCGTTTTGATCTCGCTCTTTGAGCCCCCAACGGCTGGGTCTCGCAGAGCCATCCGGTTTGGATCTCAGCCTCATCCCCTCCGGCAGGAGAATCGGCCCATCCCACTGAATGACGTCTTATCCAACCCCGTGGGAGAAAGCCGGTAAGACGCTAACTGCGATTAGGCAGCTAGGGAGTATTCGAAATTGTCTGCGTTTAAATTGCAGATCTGTTTGTTTAACGGGTGAACAGAACCCGGCATGCCACTCTGACTTCCTACCCTCCGTCGAACCCATATCGCCCCCATGTGAGTAGTTTACAGTTTCCAGCCGCTAGTTTCTAGTTGCCAATCAAGAGCATCGTTTCCGCAGTCCCCACTAGATACTGGGATCCAGAAACTCAGTTTCTTGATTTGATTGACCGCTCGACTTCGCGCTCGGCGACTTTGCGTCTGAGTGTCTCGCGCTTGTCGTAGAGTTTCTTACCGCGCGCGAGGCCCAATTCGACTTTGGCCCGGCCGTTTTTGAAATAGATCTTGAGCGGAATCAGGGTCAAGCCGCGCTCTTTGGTTTTGCCGGTGAGCCGCTCGATCTCTTGTGCGTGCAACAAAAGCTTGCGCGTGCGCGTCGGCTCGTGATTGAACTGATTCGCCCCAGCGTAGGGGCTGATATGGGTATTGACCAAAAACGCTTCGCCTTTTTGAATGCGCGCGTAGCTATCGACCAGATTGGCTTTGCCGTCGCGCAGCGATTTCACCTCGCTGCCGACGAGAATCAGCCCCGCTTCGTAGGTCTCGTCGATGAAGTAGTTATGGCGCGCCTGGCGATTGACGCAGACAATCTGCTCGCCCGGCGCCTCGGATTTCTTAGCGGCCATTGATCTTGAGCTTGTCGTCAGGCGTGATTAGACCGCTTGATGTGATCAGCTTGAGCGCTTCTTCCATCGTCATGTTAAGCAGGGTTACCTCGTTGATGGGCACGAGGAGAAAGAATCCAGAAGTGGGATTCGGCGTTGTCGGAACGAAGACATTGACCAGCTGGGCGTTCTTCTTTTCTTCCAAATGCGACCAGGCACGGCCCATGGCAAAGCCCACTGTAAACATGCCGATCGCGCGGATATTCGATCATGACCACCTGGCGCTGCGCATTCGATTGGCCTAAGAAAGTCTGCACCAATTTTTGCACGGCGGTATAAATGCCGCGAAACACCGGAATTTGGATAAAGATACTTTCCCATGCCGCGAGGAATCGCCGTGTCGCCACGCCGCGGGTAAGAACGCCAAGAAAAAGAATCAGTAATAAGGTAACGACCGCGCCGAGTTTAGGAATCGCAAAAGGCAGATAGGAATTCGGATGAAGCGCGTCCGGCAGAACCGCCAACACGCTATCCAATAAATCGATTACCCAGCCGATAAACCAAAGGGTAATTGCCAGTGGCAGAAAGACGAGCAGTCCGGCGAGAAAGTAGCGCCGCAGACTATCGCTCCAGCGTGTTTTAACCTTTGCAGATCCCTCGTCCACCAGCGCAACGACCTCTCTTTAACGGCCAAGCACCCGATTATCGATCAACCGGGCTTTGCCGAACCGAACTGCCAAAGCAAGCAATGCCAAGCCGTCAATTTTACCGATGTCATCGAGAGTCTCGGCGTCGCAGAGTTTAACATATTCGACCTTGGCAAGCGGCTCTCCTTCAAGCTCCGCCTGAACCATGCGAAGCAGAGCCGGCGCTGAAGTTTCGCCGCGCCGGAGCAAACGCTCCGCCTTGCAAAGCGAGCGGGACAAACTAAGAGCTGCCTGCCGCTCTTCCGCCGTGAGATAAGACGTTGCGTGAGCTCATCGCCAAGCCGTCGGCTTCGCGAACGATCGGGTGGCCGACGATTTCGACGTCCATGTTTAGATCGCGCACCATGCGCCGGATCACCTGCAGTTGTTGGTAATCTTTCTCGCCGAAGACCGCCATATGCGGCTGCACGATATGAAAAAGCTTCGAGACGACCGTGACGACGCCACGAAAATGTCCCGGCCGCGCGGCGCCGCAAAGCGGCAAACTCAGCTTTTCAACCTCGACGTGAGTCTCGGCTCCTTGCGGATACATGACCTCGACGGAAGGATGGAAAAGAATATCGACACCTTCTTTTTCGAGTAATTTAATATCGCGCTCCAAATCGCGCGGATAAGCCGCGAAATCCTCGTTCGGGCCGAACTGCGTCGGATTGATGAAGATCGATACCACTACTCGATCGCCGCGTTTTTTGGCATCGCGCACCAAACAAAGATGCCCCTCATGTAAAAACCCCATGGTGGGCACAAAAGCGATACGATGATCTTGTCTGCGCTCGGCCTCGCTCCAGCGGCGCATAGCGGAAATGGAGTCAATGATCTGCATAGCAACTACGGAACCGGTGGAATGCCCCATTCTCACCTGAACGAGTGTTCCTCCGTGGGAAATTTTTTTTCTTTCACTTCGCCGATAAACTCTTTCGCTGCGCCGGTAACGGTATTTTTTAGATCGGCGTATCGTTTGACAAACTTCGGCGTGAAATCATCGAACAAGCCGAGCATGTCATGGATCACGAGCACCTGCCCATCGCAGTGAGCGCCGGCGCCGATGCCGATCGTCGGGATCGTCAAGCGCTCGGTGATCTCCTTGGCCAATTCGAGCGGCATTCCCTCCAAAACGATGGAAAACGCGCCGGCTTCTTCGACCGCGAGCGCATCGCGCAGCACCCTTTCGCGTCGATCCTTTTCCCTGCCTTGAATCTTATAGCCACCGAACTGATGCACCGATTGCGGCGTCAGCCCGACGTGGCCCATCACCGGAATGCCGGCTTTGACAATCGCGTCGATCGTCTCGCGCACCGTGACTCCGCCCTCGAGCTTGACTGCCTCGGCGCCTGCCTCTTTGAGAAATCTGCCGGCATTTTGCAGCGCTTGTTCTCTACTCGTCTGATACGAAAGAAACGGCATGTCGCTGATCAGCAACGCGCGTTTGCGCCCACGCGCGACCAGCCGCGTGTGATAAATCATCTCGTCCATAGTCACCGCCAGAGTATTGGGCTGGCCCTGAACGACACAGCCCAACGAGTCGCCGACCAGCAGCATTTCGACCCCCGCCTCGTCGAGGATCCGCGCAAAAGAGTAATCGTAGGCCGTGAGACAGGTAATCTTCTCGCCGCGCTGCTTCATTTTAAGGATATGAGGTACGGTGATCTTGTCGCCCATGACACCCCCAAAACAAAAAAAGCCTTCCGGACCAAACCGGAAGGCCAACGCGGGCAGGAAGAGCCGCTTCTCTCTCCCCGAAAAATCACCTTTTGGCATCCGTCTCAGTCCAGATTACCTGGATCCAAGCGGTATATAGTGCTGCGTTCCCGAACCCATGCTGTTGATTTCCTTGATCAAGTCAGCCAGATCCTTGCTGCTCGACACGAAATCAATCTCCGAAGTATTCACCACCAGCAGCGGCGTCTCATCATAGTGAAAAAAGAACTGATTATACGCCTGTGCCACTTCGCCGAGGTATTCGAAGGTAACGCCTCGCTCGTATTTTTTATCCCTTTTTTTGACTCTTTTGTAAAGCACCTCGGGACGAGCTTGCAGATAGACGACCAAATCCGGTTTTGGCACTCGGGTGTTCAATAGCGCGTAGATTTGCTGATAAAGGCTGAGTTCCTCGGCCGTTAGAGTAAGGCTCGCGAAGATTTGATCCTTGGCGAATAGGTAATCCGCGACGGTATTCTGCTCGAATAGGTCCTGCTGCGCCAGCTCCATCTGCTGCTGGTAGCGGTTGAGCAAAAAAAAAGTCTGATTCTGAAAAGCGTAGATCTCGCGGGATTTATAAAACTTCGGTAAAAACGGATTATCTTCCACTCTCTCGAACACCGTGCGCGCCTGGAACTCATGGGCCAGCATCTTCGCCAAGCTCGTCTTGCCCACGCCGATCGGCCCTTCGACGACTATATATTTTGTCCGTTCCATCGGTTCGATCGAATCTACACGCTGACCAAAAAATTGTCTAGGTCGTGCTATAATTGTCAGCCGTGGACTCGCTGCGCGAAAAAATCGCTCAGATGTTTATCGTCGGCTGCCGCGGCGAACGCGTGGGCGGCGATGAACGATTGCTATTCGAGGAATACGCTTTCGGCGGTTTTATACTTTTTCGGGATAATTGCCGTGAGCCGCGGCAAATCTCATCGCTCTGCCGACAGCTTTGGCACACGACTCTGAACACGCCGCCGTTTATCGCTATCGACCAGGAAGGCGGGCGGGTGCATCGCCTGCCCTCGCCCTTCACCCATTTTCCCGCTGCGGCGGAAATCGGCGCGCGCCGCGACCGCGATCTGGCTTACCGTTGCGGCCGCGCCGCGGCCACAGAATTGGCACTGGTTGGAATCAACCTCAACTTTGCTCCGGTACTGGATGTAAACTCGAATCCGCTGAATCCCATTATCGGCGATCGCTCGTTCGGCAACGAGCCGGAGCAAGTGATCGATATGAGTTCAGCCTGGCTGCGTGGCCTGCGCGACGGGGGAATTATTCCTTGCGGCAAACACTTTCCCGGCCATGGCGCCACCGAGCAGGATTCCCACCTGGCCCTTCCCGTGGTGGCAAAATCTCTTGACGACTTAAAAGCGATCGAGCTGCCGCCCTTCGCTCACGCTTGTCGAAATGGCATTGACGCGCTCATGACCGCCCACGTCCGATATACCGCGCTCGATTCGAATGTTCCGGCGACGCTTTCCGAGCGCATCGTCACCGGGCTACTGCGCCACCAGCTAGGTTACGACGGCGTCGTCTTTAGCGACGACCTGGACATGAAAGCGATCAGCGACAACTTCACACCGCAGGAAGCCGCCGCGCGCGCCGTACTCGCCGGCGTCGATGCATTGTTGTTTTGCCATGACTTGCCAAAGGCGGTCGAGGTTTGCGAATTTCTCTGCGCGGAGGCGGAAAAGGAGCCGGCGCTGCGCGCCCGGGTTGAGAACAGTTATCGAAGGATTATGGAACTGAAGCGGCGCTATTTAAAAAGCTTTACCGCTTTGGCCGATGACGAGATCATCGCGCGCTTGAAAGCAATGAACCACCAGCGAATCGTCGATGAAGTTTACGGCAGCTTGTAGGCGCTATAGGCGATCAGACGCTTGATGTCGTGGTGCAGCTCGCCCTCCCACTTTTCCAGCAGGACATCAGCCGGACATTTGCCTTGGGACAGGAGATCTTTCAACGGCTTTAAGTAAATCGTTTCGTCATCGCCGAGATCGTTGACCTGATTTTGCCGCCTGAGCCCCTCCCAGGCGATCTCCACGAGCTCTCGAGCGAGATCGAGAAGCGAATAACGTCGAACGCGCGCGGCCAGCGCATCGCGATGGGAGTCGAGATAAACCTGCATGCGTTCGTCCCAACTCCAGCCCTTCACGAGATCCCAGGCCGCCTGCAGACAGTCGTTGTCGTAAAAGGCGCCTTTGACCAGCGCCGACAGGGCTGGCATGAGATCCGGTGGCTGGCTGTCGACGGAGCGGATCTCAAGATAGCGCTTGATGCGGGTTTCCGGAAACAACGTCGTCAGATGATCGTTCCAGTCCTCGATCGTCGCGCGCTCGCCGTTATAGCCGGAAGTTAGAAACTGGCGGAAAGTGACCGCGGTCATGTCGATATAATTCTTGTTGCGGACGATAAAATACATCGGCACGTCGAGCGCATATTCGACGTAATGGGCGAACGAAACCTCCGGCGCGAAAGCGAACTTGAGCAGTCCGGAGCGGTTTCTGTCCGTGTCGGTCCAAATATGCTCGCGAAAGCTGCGGTAACCGTTTAACTGGCCGTCGCAGATCGGCGAGTTGGCGAACATGGCAATGAGCACCGGCGCCAGCCCCATGCCGGTGCGGAATTTCGCCATGGCGTCTTTCTCGTCGCTATAATCAATATTGGCTTGCACCGTGGCGGTCTGCTTCATCATGCGCTGTCCGAGCTTGCCGACTTTGAGCATGTATGGCGCCATGATGCGGTAGCGTTGCTTCGGCACCCACTCGATTTGTTCCAAGCGGCTTACCGGCTGCATGCCCAGTCCGAGAAAAATGATGCCGAGCGGCTCGGTCACTTCCAACAGCTCGCGAATATGCTGATCGAATTCGGCATAGGTGCAGTGAATGCTCTCGCACGGCTCGCCGCTGAGCTCGATCTGTCCGCCGGGTTCTAAGGTAATCTGTGCTTTGTCGCGCGTCAGCGCGATGATATTGCCGTCCTGCTCCTCCGGCTCCCAGCCGAAGCGCTCGATCAGCTCGCGCAAAATAAAGTCGACGCCGCGCTTACCGAAATAGGGAATCGCCTGCCCCGTATCGCGGTAGATACCGACTTTTTCGTATTCGGTGCCGACCCGCCAACGCTCGCGCGGCTTGCCGGCATCGTGGAAGTAGGCTTCGAGTTCGTGCTTTTTCTCAATGACAGACATGGTTGCGAATATTTTGCTGATAGGGCGGATGGATCACACCCTTTTCCGTAATGATCGCCGTGATCAGATCCTGCGACGTCACATCGAAAGCCGGATTGAGAACACGCATGCCCTTGGGCGCCAGTGCCTTACCGAATATATGCGACACTTCCTTGGCATCGCGCTGCTCGATGGGAATATCTTTGCCCGAGGCACAATTGACATCGATCGACGACGTCGGCCCGGCAACAAAAAATGGAATCCCGTGGCGCCGCGCCAGCACCGCGATCGTGTAAGTGCCGATCTTGTTTGCCACGTCGCCATTGGCGGCGACTCGGTCACAACCGACGACTACCGCGTCGACTCTCCCCTGTTGCATAAGATAACCAGCCATACTGTCGGTAATCAACGTCGCCGGGATCTTTTCCTTTTTGAGCTCCCAGGCCGTGAGTCTGGCACCTTGCAAGAACGGCCGCGTTTCATTTACAAAAACTTCAAATTCCTTGCCGGACTCTTTGAGCGCTCGGATCACGCCCAGCGCCGTGCCGTAACCAGCGGTGGCAAGCGCGCCGGCGTTGCAGTGCGTCATGATTTGCTTGGCGTTGCGCAAGAGGCTGGCGCCGTTTCTGCCGATCTGTTTGTTCGCGGCAATGTCTTCTTTATAAATTTTTTGCGCTTCGTCCTTGAGCGCTCGCTTGACGAGATCGACGCCGCCGCTGCGGTTCTCCGAATAGACTTGGCGCATCCGACCCAGCGCCCAAAACAAGTTCACCGCGGTCGGACGAGTTTTCCCCAGTATTAAGAGAATCCGCTCGAAGTCGCGATCGAAAGTTTTTGCCGGCGCCTTGAGCGCGCCCAACGCCACGCCCATCGCCGCAGCAACGCCGATTGCCGGCGCGCCACGAATGACCATTTTGCGGATCGCGTCGGCCACTTGATCGTAATTTCGGCAGACTCGGTACACCTCTCGATGCGGCAGCAGTCGCTGATCGAGCATGACAACTCGATCGTCTTTCCACTCTATAGTTTTGACCGCCATAATAATATTTCTAATTGCGCGGAGACCGAGTATATTAGCTGTTCAAAGGAAGCGTCAAGAGCCGCTGTGGATTTCTACAAATTGCTGGGCTACTTCTCCGGGCTCTTTTTCATCAAGTCTGACATGGACCCAACGACATTGTGGCGCACCACCGCATTGGTCCACCTTCTCGATGCGATTCTCTGCGGCGTGATCGCCAAGTACAGCGGCCGGAACAAAACTCTTTGGACTCTAGCCGGCGCGCTCTGCGGCATTTGGGCGCTGGCCGCGATCTTTTTGCTGCCGGCAAAAAAGCCGGAGCACAATTCATCCGGCGGCAACTGACGATCGCTTCTTATCACTAAGCACAAATGCGGCAAATAATTGGCATCGAAGTATCGGAGTCGGGAATTCCTCCCGCAAGGCGCAAAGGCGCCATTATGGAGGAAAAATCTTAGATTTTAATTCTCCGATCTTCGTGCGCTTACTTCGTGGTGAAAGAAAGTTTGTTCTTTACTCGCCTTCAGCAATGACGAACGCTAGACCATGACCTTTGGTGTGCGTGATCGACAGGGCCCAACGGCGGATCTTCAGTTCTTCGGCCAGCCGCGCAGTCTTGTCGTGCAAGACGATTTCTGGTTTGCCGCTGCGCGCACGCGCCACTTCGATGTCGAGCCAGCGCACCTTTGCGCCCCAGCCTCGGCCGAGTGCCTTCATGACCGCCTCTTTGGCGGCAAATCGGCCGGCATAACTTTCATATTTGCCGCGCAATTTTTTTTCGCAATAGGCGATCTCTTTCTCGGTGAACACGCGATCGCGAAAACGCCTGCCGATGCGCGGATCTTCCAGCGCTGCTTGAATACGGTCGACCTCGGCAAGGTCCACGCCGGTGCTGATGATCATGGCTGCGCCTCTCGATCCGCCGTTTGCGCGCCATGCAGCTCCCCCCATCGGCACATGGCGTCGACCACCGGCTTCAAGCTTTTTCCGAGCGGCGTGAGCTCGTACTCGACTTTCGGCGGGACTTGGGCATAAACTTTTCTCTCGACCAGCCCGTTTCGCTCCATTTCCCTGAGCTGTTGGGTCAACATTTTCTGCGACACGCCCGTCAACGCGCGGGACAGCTCCGAAAACCGTTTAGCGCCACCCGTTAAATGAAAGATTAGCGGGATTTTCCACCGGCCGCCGATCATCGCCAGCGTGATCTCGGCCGGGCATTCCTCATTCTTCGTTCCCATGAAAATCTCCTGCGGTTACTCAATGGATACTATAGCACCGCTGGGTGCGTACTTAACACAAAGCACGGTAATGGTTATCTTTCGCACCGAGGAATAATTATGACAGTACCAGCTTTGAAAAAAATTCTAGACAACGATTTCGCACCTCAGCCTACGGCGGCCAATCCGGCGATTTCCGACCGTGACAGCTCCTTACTCGACGCTTACTCCAAGGCCGTGGTTCAATCCGCCGAAAAGGTCAGCCCGTCGGTGGTTTTCATCGAAGCGACCAAAATGCTGCCTCAAAGCCGGGGCGCAGCCGCACGCGAGCGCGTGAAACTCGCGGCAGCGGCTCAGGTTTTGTTTTCACGCCCGACGGTTTCATTTTGACCAACAGCCACGTGGTCCACGACACCAGCCGTTTGACGGTGGCCCTGAACGATGGGCGCCGCTTTGAAGCCGCGATGGTCGGGGACGATCCTGCCAGTGACGTCGCGGTAATCCGCATTTCCGCCGGCGGACTGGTGGCGGCGCCGCTGGGCGATTCCGAAAAAATTCGTGTCGGCCAACTCGCTATCGCGATCGGCAATCCGTACGGTTTTCAGTATAGCGTCACCGCCGGCGTGGTGAGCGCGCTCGGTCGTTCGCTTCGCTCCGAGTCGGGCCGGCTCATCGACAACGTCATCCAGACCGACGCCGCGCTCAACCCAGGAAATTCCGGCGGTCCTCTGGTTAACTCGAACGGCGAAGTCATCGGCGTCAACACCGCCGTAATTCTGCCGGCTCAGGGGCTTTGTTTTGCCGTCGCCATCAACACCGCAAAGTTTGTCGCGGCCCGATTGATCAAGGATGGAAAAATTCGCCGCGCCTATCTTGGCCTGGGCGGACAGAATGTCACGATCCCGCGCATCGTCGTGCGTTCGCAGCAGCTCAAAACGGAAGCCGGCGTGCTGGTCATCTCCGTCGAAAAACAGAGCCCGGCCGAGCGTGCCGGACTCAACCAGGGCGACGTGATTATCGCGCTCGATGGCGCGGCCGGTGCGGTCGGTCGATGATCTGCACAAGGTTTTGACCGAGGCGCGCATCGGTTCGAGCTGTGAGCTCACGCTCCTGCGCCAGTCGCAAAAAATTTCTCTGCCGGTGGTGGCTCAGGAAGCCGCGAGCTGATTTAATTTGGCGAAATTGAACTTGACCGAATAGGAGGCTGGCATGCGTGTTGGAGTGACGCTATTTATAAGCGCGTCTTGGATCCCCTCGAAGCGCTAACGTCTGTCGCCGCCCATAACTGAGCACCAGCGTTCTCGACATTCCGTTTTACAACCCGGTCATCCTCGCGCGCCGTTAACCACGCTAGATATTTTATCGAACGGACGGCTGCGCGTCGGTTTCGGTCTCGGCTGTCAGTCGGCGCGGATCGTTCAATCTTCGCCGGCTCACTCGATCAAGTTAAGAAAGACATCGATGATGTCAAAAAACTCGACGCCAACGAAATCTTCTTTATGATTTTTTCCGACGGTCCAATCGAGGATTTAGTCGCGGTGATGGAACGGTACCGCAGTTTGGTGTGACAAATTAAGATCCAGCCGCGCTTGCGGCGGCTGGTCCACAGCAGCTCGGTGCAAAACCGGTAGCGCGTTCAGTTACGATTTGTTATCGTGGGCCATTCCAATTTAAAGGAGTGACCCGCCGTGCTGAAACGCTTGTCATTAGTTTTCCTATTCGCCCTGATTGCAGCGCTACCGGCGACCGCTTGGGCGCAAAAGGGCAAGATCAAGATCGCCGTGCAGGCGCCGCTTTCCGGCGAACAGGCCGCGCTCGGCGAGCATATCAAACTCGGCGCGCAGCTCGCGGTCGAGGAATCGGCCAAGGCATTCAAAGATCTTGGCTACGACTTGGTGTTGGTGCCCCAAGACGACCAGGCCAAGCCGGAAGTCGGCGTGGCCAACGCGCGCAACATGGTTGCCGACCCCGACGTGCTCGTCATCGTCGGGCACTTCAACTCCGGCGTCGCGCTGCCTTCCTCCGAAGTTTACAAAGACGCTATGTTGACGATGATTTCGCCGGCGAACACAGCGACCGAGATCACCGACCGCGGTTATCCGAACGTCAATCGCGTGTGCGGCCGCGACGACGTCCAAGGTCCGGTCGGCGCCCGTTTCGCGGCGCAAGATTTGAAGCTCAAATCCGTCTATATCATTCACGACAAGACGCTTTATGGCCAGGGCGTGGCGGAAAATTTTCGCAACGAAGCCAAGAAGCTGGGCATGAACGTCTTGGGCTTTGACGGCACGGAAGAGCGCGCCAACTTTTCGCCGATGATTATTCCGCTCAAGGCCAAAAATCCCGATCTCGTCTACTTCGGCGGCATCTATCACCAAGGCGGTCTCTTGTTGAAGCAACTGCGCGAAAAAGGCGTAAAAGCCAAGTTCATGGGACCCGATGGCCTCGATTCGGCGGAAATGGCGAAGATCGCCGGGAGCGCGGTAATCAACAGCTACTACACCAGCGTCGCCGGTCCGCCGGATGCGTATCCTGAAACCGCTGCCTTTGCCAAAAAATATAAGCAGCGCTTTGGCAAAGACACCGAATCCTTCGGCATGTACGGCTACGACGCGACGCTGGTCGGAATCAAAGCGATGGAACAGTGGATCAAAGCGAACGGCGGCAAGAAGCCGAGCCGCGCCGACGTCGTCGACCGCGGTGCGCAAGATCAAAAACTTCAAAGGCGTGACCGGCTCCATCGAATTCGACAGCAAAGGCGATCCAGTCAAAGCTAAATACTTCGTCTTGCAGTTCGAAAAACAAGCCTATCCCGGCAAGGTCGTGAAAGTCATCGAACAGCAAGCGCCGGCGGCGGTCGCCAAGAAGTCGTAAGCTTACGCAAGACAATCGAGGATCGAAGATGGAGGATCGAAGATCGATTCGCCATCCTCGATTTTCTATCCGTCGATCTTCCATCCTCTATTCTCGACCCAGTTTCGAAAAACGCCCAATGAAGAAAAAACTCCGCGTTGCGCTTCTTTTTGGCGGCAAGTCCGCCGAGCATGAGATTTCGCTCATATCGGCAAGAAATATCGTCGAAGCGATGGACAAGACAAAATATGATGTCGTCGCCATCGGCATCGACAAACAAGGACGCTGGCATCTCGACGAAAGCGCGCGGTTACTGCACGGTGTGGCACAATCGGCAGTCGACTTCAAAGACGCCAAGAATATCGCAGCGGTGCGGCCCGGAGACACGGCAACGCCGGTGGTGCGGAGCAGCGGCTCCGGGTTGGGTGCCATCGATGTCGTCTTCCCTGTACTGCACGGACCCTTCGGCGAAGACGGCACGGTTCAGGGTTTACTCAAGCTCGCCAATATTCCCTTTGTCGGCGCCGGCGTGTTGGGCTCCGCTGTGGGCATGGACAAGGACGTCATGAAACGTTTGTTGCGCGATGCAAAAATCCCGATCGCAGACTTCGTCATGTTTGAGCGGCCGGAGCAACCGGCGATTAGCTTCGCGAAGGTGAAAAAAAACCTGGGCCTACCGCTCTTCGTGAAGCCGGCAAACCTGGGCTCCTCGGTCGGCATCTCCAAAGTAAGCAAGAAAGATCAATTCGCCGCTGCGGTGCGCACCGCTTTCCGCTACGACAACAAGATTATTATCGAGGAAGCCATTCGCGGCCGCGAGATCGAGTGCTCGGTTCTCGGCAACGAAAAGCCGATCGCATCACTACCGGGCGAGATCGTCGTGCAGCACGACTTTTATTCTTACGACGCCAAATATCTCGATGATCAAGGCGCGCGCTTGGAAATTCCAGCGCGCTTGCCGAAAAAGGTCGTGAAAGAAATTCAGCGGACGGCGGTGCGCGCCTACCGAGCGCTTTGCTGTGAAGGGATGGCTCGAGTGGACTTTTTCCTGCGTCCCGACGGGAAGGTGTTGGTCAATGAGATCAACACCATTCCCGGCTTTACCAAGATCAGCATGTATCCCAAGATGTGGGAAGCCACGGGCCTAAGCTATTCCCGCCTGATCGACCGCCTGATCGGACTCGCCCTGGAAAGAGCGCGGCGCGAGAAGCGTTTAAGGACTTCGAAATAGCGCCGATCATTCTATTGACGGTTCGGTGCGAAAGAACCGGGAAAATCATGGCGCTTAAACCCTTAACCTACGAGGATCCCCTCTACCAGCTCTTGCGCGAGGGCAACGTCAAAGAGTTCAATCAACGCAAAGCCCAAGGCGAGAAATGCGAGCTTACGTCCTGCGATTTCCGCCATCTCGACCTGCGCGGGCTCGACGCCGCTGGCATCGACTTTACCGATTGTTATTTTCGCGCCGCCGATTTGCGCGGTGTCGATTTCTCAAAAGCGTGCCTCGTGGGAGCTAGCATCAACGGGGCAAGGATCTCCGGCGGCTTCTTCCCCGTTGAGCTCAGTGCCAACGAGATCTCGCTCTCGATCCAGCACGGCACTCGCATGCGCTACAACAAATAGCGCTCGCGCCATTTTAGCCGCGAGCGCTAAATTCCGTCGCGCCACCCCACGCGTTGGCACGAATCCGCAAGCCGTTACAACCGATATCGAAGCGATGGCTCAGCGCCAATCGTCTCAGTCCATCTGGCGGCGCAGAAACGTCGGGATGTCGTACTTATCGTCTTCTTCCTGATTGCCGTTGAACTCGAAACTGGTCTTGCCCAACGTCACCGCCTCGACTTCGTCACTGCCCGACTTCTTGCGTTGCCAAGTCGGCGTGTCGAGGTCATCGATGATGGTGCCAAGGTGAACGACTTTGCGATTTTTTGGCGTGGCGTTGGCGATCTTCGCGACACTGGCCGCGGGCGCGGGCGCCTGAGTTTGAGCCGCCTGCACGACTTTTTTCTCTTCTCGGAGTTCGCCGAAACCCGTGGCGATCACCGTGATGCGGATCTCGTCCGTCATGTTCTCATCGATGACCGCGCCGAAGATGATGTTGGCGTCATCATGGGCCTCCTCTTGGATCATCGATGCCGCCTCGTTCACTTCGTGCAAGCAGAGATCGGGGCCGCCGGTGATATTGATCAAGACGCCGCGGGCACCTTGGATCGAGATGTCTTCGAGCAGCGGGCTGGAAATCGCTTTTTGCGCCGCCTCGATGGCGCGATTCTCGCCCGATGCCGACGATGCTCCCATCAAGGCCAAGCCCATTTCCGCCATCACCGTACGCACATCGGCGAAGTCGAGATTGATCAAACCGGGCGTGATAATGAGATCGGAAATTCCGCGCACCGCTTGGAGCAGGACGTCGTCGGCCTTGTGAAACGCTTCAAGCATCGTCGTGGTCTTGGCAGCGATGCTCAACAAGCGCTGGTTGGGAATGACGATCAGGGTATCGACGCTCGCTTTCAATTCTTCGATGCCTTCTTCGGCCTGGCGCATACGCTTCTTACCTTCAAAAATGAACGGCTTGGTCACCACGCCGACCGTCAGGGCGCCGACTTCGCGCGCCACGCGCGCGAGCACCGGTGCGCCGCCCGTGCCAGTGCCACCGCCCATCCCGGCGGTGATGAAGATCATGTCAGAGCCTTCGAGGTACTCCTTAATCACTTCCTGGTCTTCCAACGCGGCGCGCCGGCCGATCTCCGGATTGGCCCCGGCGCCCAAGCCTTTGGTCACCGTGCCACCCAATTGAATGCGCACCGGCGCCTGGCTCGCATCCAACGATTGCGCGTCGGTGTTCGCCACCATGAAATCGACGCCCGAAAGCCGCGAGCCGATCATGGTATTGACCGCATTGCCGCCACCACCACCGATACCGATCACTTTGATGCGCGCGGTCAGACTATTGTGCTCCACAATCTCGAACATAAGTTTTCCTCCTCTGGAAAAAAGTCAGTAAATTTTGTTTGCCTTTATGATTAAAAAAATTCGTTCAACCAATCCGACATGCGGTGCTTAACCTTAGAGAGAATCTTGTCGTCGCGGGCGCGAAACACCGTGCCACGATCCTGCCGCTTCATGCCGTGCAGCGCCAAACCCACCGCGGCCGCATAGATCGGGTTATTGATAATATCGGTGAGACCGCCGACTCGCGCGGGAACGCCCAGACGTACCGGCAAGCCGAAGGAGCGCTCGGCCATCTCGACGGCGCCGGCCAAAAGCATCGACCCGCCCGTCGCCACGATGCCGGATGCGAGCGCCCCTTCGAACCCCGATTTAGCGATCTCCTTTTGCACCATCTCGAAGATCTCGTCGAGACGGGGCTCGATGATCTCGCAAAGAATCTGGCGCGAAATCGTTCCCGCGCCTTTCCCCGCCACGCACGACACTTCGACTCTTTCGTCCTCCGTCGCCATCGAAGCCCTGGCGAAACCATGGCGCTGTTTCAAGCGCTCGGCGTCGTTGAACGGGGTGCGCAGGCCGGCGGCGATATCGTTGGTGACGTGGTTGCCGCCCATCGGGATCACTGCGGTATGCTTCACCGTTCCGTCATGATAAACGGCGATGTCGGTCGTGCCGCCGCCGACGTCGATCAACACGACGCCCAATTCCCGTTCCTCGTCGGTAAGCACCGCCTCTGCCACTGCCAACGGCGCCAACACCATCTCCGCAACATTGAGGCCGCTGCGGTTGCAGCACTTGATGACATTCTGCACCGAGGCCACCGCCCCGGTGACGATGTGCACCTTCGCTTCGAGACGGACTCCGGACATGCCAAGGGGATCCCGGATGCCGTCCTGATCATCGATGATGTAATCTTGCGGCAAAACGTGGAGCACCTCGCGATCCATCGGGATCGCCACCGCCTTGGCGGCATCGATCACCCGCCCTAGGTCGCGTGCCATCACCTCTTTGTTTTTCACCGCGACGATGCCGTGGCTATTAAACGCCTTGATGTGGCCGCCCGATAGACTTGTGAAAACGGTGTGAATCTCGCAGCCCGCCATCAAACTTGCTTCTTCCACGGCCTTTTTGAGCGAACTCACCGTGGCTTCGATATTGATCACGACTCCTTTGCG
Source organism: uncultured delta proteobacterium (assembly GCA_963755715.1). Classification (GTDB taxonomy): domain Bacteria; phylum Desulfobacterota; class Binatia; order UBA9968; family UBA9968; genus DP-20. The sequence continues at coordinate 37,507 of CAVWLW010000023.1, read as the reverse complement.
TAGTCCTTGTGACGGGTGCGAGCCGACGCCGATGATCTCGACGCCGTGCTCGGTCATTTCGCCGACCACGGCGCAAACTTTCGACGTGCCGATGTCTAAACCCACTACGATGCTGTTTTTCTTCGCCATAGTCGTTTTGCTAAACCTTGTGCCAAATTATCGTTGAACCCGGCGCAGCCGGGCGACGATTTGATCGCGAAAGCTCATATCTAGTGATCCCAGCCGTTCTTCGTTGCCTTTCCACAACGACATCAAGCGATCCATCCGCTCCAACTTGTCATCCCAATTTCCCCAACCCATGTGCAGCGGGATCGGAAAATCGGTCGTATAAACCACCAGCCGGTCGGGTGCATCGAAGTGAATCTCCGAAATCGAATGCGCTCGCTGCGCCATCAGGTCGCCCAGGCGGATGGCGTCTTGAATGCGTTTGCGCATGGCCGGGTTCGACCCGCTAACTTCCTCTGCGCGAAGACCCGTCAGCAACGGATATTTGACGTTTTCATTGGGATCGACTTCTTTGAACACCACGCCGTCCGTATCGACGTAGTAAAGTTTTCGCAGCGCTACGATGGCGCGCGGCACTCGTTCTTCGACATCGATAATGATGCGATGCGGAAACTCGCGGCGGACCAAGACCCGGCGTACCCATGGATGTTTGCCGACTTTTTTTTCAATCGCCGGCAGATCGACCTTCCAGATACTCATGCCCTGGTGCAGCCCGGCGATGGTGACGATTTCGTTGCCGCTCACTTTGTCGCCGCCCCGCACCTGAATTTCGTGCACCGAAAAGTAACGATTGTCCAAGATAAAATCGCGCAGCGAGGCAGCGGTGAGCACGAGCGGATCGCTCAGGCGATAAGCTGCGAAAGCGAGGATCGCCACCACGAAAATGCAACCGCACCAGAGCAAGTGGCGGCGCCAGCGCTGTCCATCCTTTTTGCGATTATCTTTGCGATAAACCTTAAGCTGCACGGTACACCCTGGTTCAATGGTTCAATTCGCCGACCAATCTCCCAAGAGCCTCACCTCGGCGACTAGCTCGACGCCGAATTGTTTGCGCACTTCGCTGCGCGCCAGCTCCATTAACCTTCGCACGTCGTCCGCCTTGGCGCCGCCGTGATTGACGATGAAGTTGGCATGACGCTCTGAAATTTGGGCTTGGCCCATGCGCTTGCCCTTCAAACCGGCGGTCTCGATCAGCCGGCCGGCGTAATCTCCCGGCGGATTGCGAAACATCGAACCGGAATTGGGGAAACCGGATGGCTGGCTGCTCTTTCGTTTGCCGACGAGCTCGCGCACTTTCGAAGTTACCTCGATTGATTCTTGTTTGTGCAATATCATTCCCACGCGTGTGATGATTGTGCCCTCGGGCAGATGCGAATCGCGGTAGCTGAACGTCATCTGCGCGCGCGCCAAATGAAGCGGCTCGCCGCGCGGCGTCATCGCCTCGACCTGATCGACGACTTTCTCGAACTCGGAACCGAACGCTCCCGCGTTCATGAATAAAGCACCACCGACACTGCCGGGAATCCCTTCGGCAAATTCCAAACCGGAGTAGCCTTTGCGCGCCGCTTGCCGTACCAGTTGCGCCACGGCGCAGGCGGCGCCCACATTCAGTCGCGCCGTCTCGTCCTCTTCGCGCCATTGCGCTTGTTTAAATTCACCGGCCAAATGAATCACCGCGCCGCGCACGCCGCGGTCGCTGATCAAGACATTACTGCCGTTGCCGAGCAGGCAAAAATTTTCCTGGTGCCGTGAAAGCACGCCGAGCAAATTCGTCAACGCCGCGTCGTTCTCCACCTCGATGAAATAGTCCGCCGGCCCGCCGATCTTCATCGACGTGTAGCGCGCCAGCGGTTCGGCGATCTTGACCGTCAAGCCCGCAATCAGTTTCAGTTCCGCCGCCAACGGTGCATCGTTATTTGCTGGAGCCATCGCAAACATCTCAAGCCAATGGAGTGTTGGGTCTTCGGCAAATTCTCCCATCACTCCATCACCCCACCCCTCCAACTCGTTATTTGAAGCTTCTCAACCAACGCCTCGCCGACCCTGTAAATGTCACCCGCGCCCAGCGTCAACGAGATGTCACCCTGTTTTAGTTCGCCGGCAACTTGCGCGACGATATCGTTTTTGTCCGGCACAAACTGCACGTCCAGATGCCCCTTGCGCTTGATCGCTTGATAAAGCGCTTCGCCGGTCATGCCGGGGATCGGATCCTCACCGGCAGGATAAATTTCCGTCAGCACCAACCGGTCCGCGCCCTCGAAAGCGGTCAGGAACTCATCGAAAAGATCTCGGGTCCGAGTAAATCGATGCGGTTGAAAGATTACCGTGAGCGGCCGTTTCCAGCTGTCACGGATCGCGCCGATGGTCGCGCGGATTTCCGTCGGATGATGACCGTAGTCGTCGATCACCAGGATTCCATTCGGTTCGCCTTTGATTTCAAAGCGCCGGTGGATACCGGTGAAACGGCTGAGCGCGTCGCTCACTTGAGTGAAAGGAATTTCCAGTTCATGAGCGACGGCGACGGCCGCCAAGGCATTGGTCGCGCTATGACGGCCGGGCAGGTGCAAACGCAGCTTGCCCAAGCTTTTGGCTTCGTGCATTGCGGTGAATTCGACCCCGGCTGCCGTCATCTTTAAATCTTCGGCGGAAAAATCCGCCTCCGGCGAAAGGCCGTACGTCGCGAAGCGCTTTTTCGCCTTGGGCAAAAGAGCGCGCACGTTGACGTCGTCGATGCACAGCACCGCGAGACCATAAAAGGGCACCTTGTTGATGAAGGTCAGAAAATTATCGTTCAGTCTTTCCATCGTTTGATGGAAGTCCATGTGCTCTTTATCGATATTAGTGACCACCGCAATGGTCGGCGACAGCAGCAAAAAACTGCCGTCGCTTTCATCGGCCTCGGCGACCAAAAATTCGCCCTCGCCGGTTTTGGCATTGGTGCCGAGCATGTGCACCCGGCCACCGATCACCATCGTCGGGTCCAAACCCGCCGTGCTCAACACCGCCGCGACCATCGATGTGGTCGTGGTTTTGCCGTGGCTGCCGGCCACCGCGACGCCGTATTTCATGCGCATGAGCTCGCCGAGCATCTCGGCGCGCGGAATCACCGGGATATGGCGTCGGCGCGCTTCGAGCACTTCCGGATTGGCATATTTTACTGCGGTGGAAATCACTACGACCGACGGGTTGCCGGCAAGGTTTTCTTCCTGGTGGCCGACAAAAACCCGCGCGCCGAGCCCGCGCAGGCGGCGCGTCGCATCGCTGTCATGAAGATCGGAGCCGGTCACCGCGTACCCCGAATTCAACAACACTTCGGCGATACCGCTCATGCCGATGCCGCCGATACCGACGAAATGAATTTTATGCTTTTTTTGCAGCATGAAATTTCAGTCACCGTCAAAATACTAGGCATGGGCCAAACCGTAACACTCGTCGACGATGTGCTCGGCGGCGTCGGGCCGCCCGAGCATCCGAGCGGCCGCCGCCATTTGGTCGAGCCGACCGCGATCGGACAGATAGCCACGGATTTTTTGCGCCAGAATTTGTCCGTTTAATTCCTGATCCAAAATCATCTCGGCGGCGCCGCGCTCGTGCAGCGCCTGGGCGTTGCCGCGCTGATGATCGTAAATCGCGTAAGGATACGGCACCAATATCGCCGCCTTGCCGAAAGCCGTAAGCTCCGCCACGGTGGTCGCGCCAGCGCGACACAACACCAAATCCGCCTGCGCGTACGCCTCATCCATCTTGTCGATAAACGGCGTCACCTCAGCGGCAAACGGCAACCCGTCATAAGCTACGCGGATCGCGGCAAAATCGAGTTCACCGGTCTGGTGCGTGATGAAAATCTCTGACTTGAGTTCGGTTAATTCTTTAAGTGCGTCGATCACAGCGAAATTGATCCGGCGCGCGCCCAGGCTGCCGCCGAAGATCAGCAGCGAAAAATTATCCCGCTTGCGACCCGCGGGGAGTTTTTGCCAGCGCACCGGGTTCCCGGTCTCGACCACGCGAGCGCCGGGAAAAAAAGCCGCGCTCTCGGGATACGCAGTAAAGACGCGATCGACGAAGCGCGCGAGCAGCTTGTTAGTGAATCCGGGGCGTAGATTCTGTTCCATGATCGCGCAGCGAATGCCCGCCAGCTTTGCCGCGAGCAGCGCCGGGCCGGAAGCGTATCCGCCCAGACCAATGATGCAATCCGGGCGAAAACCGCGGATGATCTTCAACGAGCGGAGCAGGCTCGCGGGCACGCCGTAGAGCGCGTCGATCACGCCGCGCACGCCGCGTCCCTTGAGGCCACGCACCGGTAGCGTTTCAAGACGATAGCCTTGCTTCGGCAAAACACGATATTCGATTCCCTGTGTAGTGCCCATAAATAAGATTTCCGTCATCGGATCGCGCCGTTGAAATTCGCGCGCCACCGCCAGACCTGGGAATAGATGTCCGCCGGTTCCCCCGCCGGCGAAGATGACTCGCATCGCTAAAGTCGCCGGCGCGACAGGCCCAACAATATTCCCGCCTCCATCAGATTGATCACCATCGCCGAACCGCCATAGCTGATAAACGGCAGCACCAAGCCCTTCGTCGGCATCAAGCCCATGACCACGCCCATGTGAATCAAAGCTTGCAGGCCGAGCAAAACCGTCAGGCCGAACGCCAGGTATTGATCGAACGGTTCTTCGATCCTCGCCGTAAGCTGCAGACCGCGAACGATGATGACGCCGAACAGCGCCAGGACCACCAGTGCGCCGAGCAAGCCGAGTTCCTCGCCGATCACTGAATAGACGAAATCCGTGTGCGCTTCGGGCAAATAAAAAAGCTTCTGGCGGCTCTCACCCAATCCGCGTCCCCACATCTGCCCGGAGCCGAAGGCGATCAAAGATTGGATGACATGAAAACCGCTGCCCGAGGCGTCGCTCCACGGATCTAAAAAACTCATCAAGCGGCGCAACCGGTACTCCGCTTTCGTCATCACGTAAATCAGCAGGGGCAAAGCCATTAGCGCGGTGGCGAGCAGATGATGCACCCGCGCGCCGCCGATGAAGAGCATGAAATAAAGCAGCATCGTCAGGATCAACACGGTGCCGAAATCCGGCTCGAGCAAAAGCATCAGGGCAAAAGCCCCGCCGACGATGAGATGCGGTAAGACGCCGATGGAAAACGTGCGAATCAACTGCTCTTTTTTCGCCATGGAACGGGCCAGGTAGAAGACTAGGGCGAGCTTGGCAAATTCCGACGGCTGAAAAACAAAGCCGGGAAGCATCAGCCAACGGCGCGCCCCGCCGCGGCTCACGCCGATGCCGGGAATCAGCACCAAAGCCAGCACGCCAAAGCTGACGGCCAGAAGCGGATAAGCGAAGCGTCGATAAAGCGTCGATGGCACGATCGAACAGGCAATCAGCGCGATCATCCCCGCGCCCATGGCGATCAATTGCTTGCGAAAAAAGTAGGTTCCATCGCCGTAGCGTTCTTGGGAATAGAGATAACTGGTGCTTAACACCATCGTCATCCCAATCGCCAAGAGCGCGGCGAGAGCGAGCAGCATCCATTTGTCGACAGCCAAAAGGTCTCTCATAATTGTTGCACGAGCCTTTTGAAAAGCTTGCCGCGCTCCGCGTAATTGCGAAATTGGTCGAAGCTCGAACACGCCGGCGAGAGCAAAACGACGTCGCCCGGCCGCGCCTGCGCCGCCGCCTCCCGCACCGCCGCCTGAAGATCGTCAACGATCACGGTCTCGGTGAGCGCGCCCAAAGCACGGGCGATGATCTTCTTGGCCGCGCCGAAGAGCACCAGGTGGCGAACTTTCTGTTTGATTTCCCGTTCAAGGGGGCCGTAATCGCCGCCTTTATCGACGCCGCCGGCAAGCAGGATCACCGGACCGGCAAAGCTCGCCAGCGATTTCACGACCGCGCCGACATTAGTTCCCTTCGAGTCGTTGTAATAGTGTACGCCGTTGTGCTCGCGCACGAACTCGAGCCGGTGCTCGAGACCGGGAAAATCATTCAAGGTTTGTTGAATCTGCGCGCGCGCGATGCCGGCGCATTTCGCCGCGGCGACGGCCGCCATCATGTTTTCGACATTGTGCACGCCATGAATCTTCACGGCGCCGAGCACGAAGCGTTCTTCGACGCCGCTATCGCGCCAAACGATTTCGTCGGCCGTGGCAAAAACGCCTTGCGCCACTTCGGTGAAACCGAAGGAGACGACCCGAGCCTTAATCCGTTTGCGCATGTCCCACACCTGCGGATCGTCACGGTTGAGGATCGCCACGTCCGCGCCGGTTTGAAACGCGAACAGGCGTTCTTTTGCCGCACAGTAGTCGGCAAAGGACGCGTAGCGGTCCAAATGATCTTCCGTAAGGTTAAGCATGACGCCGATCTGCGGGCGAAACTGTTCGATCCACTCCAATTGAAAACTGCTGATCTCCAAGACCGCCCAATCCCAATCCTCGGCCGCCGCGCTGATAAAGGGCACGCCGAGATTGCCGCCGACGAAAACTTTTTTTCCCGCAGCTTGAATCATGGCGCCGATCAGCGTCGTCGTCGTGCTCTTACCGTTAGTACCGGTCACCGCCAGCAGCGGCGCGCGAACAAAACGCGCGGCCAGTTCGATCTCGCTAAGAACAGGAATGCGCAGCGCCGTCGCTTGCCGCAGCAGCGGATTTTCCTGGGGCACGCCGGGACTTGGAACGACGCAATCGACGCCGTCGAGCCAAGCGGTTTGTTCGCCGCCTAAACGATACTCAATGGGCAAGCCGGCGAGGCTTGTCATTTCCTGGGCGAGTTCGCTCTCGCCACGCAGATCGCTAACCAACACAGTAGCCCCGCGCTGCGCCAGGAAGCGCGCGCATTCTCGGCCGGTGCGTCCCAGTCCGACCACCAGTATTTTTTTGCCGCGCAACTCCACGCTTGACCGTCACCGCGCTCATCGGAGCTTTAACGTGCTCAAGCCCACGACGGCGCATATAAAAGAAAGAATCCAAAACCGCACGATGATCTGCGGCTCCTTCCAACCCTTAAGCTCGTAATGATGGTGAATCGGCGCCATGAGAAAAACGCGCTTGCGTCGGAACTTGTAAGAGACCACTTGAAAGATCACCGACAGCGCTTCCATGACGAACACGCCGCCGACGATGATCAGAAGAATTTCATTTTTAGTCATCACTGCGACTACGCCAAGGGCGGCGCCCAGAGAAAGCGAACCCACGTCGCCCATAAACATTTGCGCCGGATAGGCGTTATACCAGAGAAAACCCAGACCGGCCGCCACGACCCCGGCGCAAAAAACGCTCAGCTCACCGACGCCCGCGACGTAGGGGATCTGCAAATATTCGGCGAGCTTTAAATGGCCGGTCACGTAGGCGATGACCGCGTAGGTGCCCGCGGCGACCATCACCGGGCCGATCGCCAATCCGTCCAAACCATCGGTCAAATTGACGGCGTTCGAAGTGCACACGATCACGAGCATCGCGAAAGGTACGTAAAACGGCCCCAGATCGAAGTGAAAAGTTTTAATGAACGGCACGGCGATTTCGGTGCTGAACCGGGGCTGGTAATAAAGCGCCAAGGCGACCACGAGTGCGACCAAGAATTGGCCGAGCAGCTTGCCGCGCGGCGAAAGGCCCCTGCTGTTTTTGCGGGTCAGCTTCAAGTAATCGTCGGCAAAGCCGACCACGCCGGTGCCGACCGTGGCGATCAGCGCGAGCAAGACATAGCGGTTGGCGATGTCGGCCATCATCAGCGTCGAGAACAAAAGCGCCAGGATGATCAGCGCGCCGCCCATGGTCGGCGTGCCCGCCTTGACCGCGTGGCTCGCCGGACCGTCATCGCGAATCTGCTGGCCAATCTGTTTTTCCGTCAACGTGCGAATCAACCAGGGGCCGAGGAGAAACGAGATCAAGAGCGCGAGCAACGCCGCCATCGCCGCGCGAAAGGTAATGTAACGAAAAACGTTGAAGCCCGAGTAGCTCATGGAAAGCGGAAACGACAGGTAATAAAGCAAGTTCAATCTCCTAGGCCTTTCCGCTTTTAAGCCCGTCCAAGACTTTTTCCATTTTCATGCCGCGCGACCCCTTGAACAGTAGACAATCGCCCTTCTTCACCTGCTCGCGTAAACGCTTGACCAGCTCGGTGTGATCCTTACCGACGATGACGCGCTCGGGACTCATACCTGCCGCCAGAGCGCCGCGGTGCACCAGCGCGGCTCGGTCGCCGAGGAGGTAGAGAAAATCGACGGCGCCGCGCGCTGCGTTTTTGCCGAGCTGGCGATGTTCCCGCGCCGCCTGTTTTCCAAGCTCGAACATATCGCCGAGCACCGCGATTCTGCGGCCGCGGCAGGGCAACTCCGCAAGCGTTTGCAGTGCCGCTTTCATCGAAGCGGGATTGGCATTGTAGGCGTCATTGATAATGCTAAGGCCGCGCCAATCCTCGCTCTGCATGCGCATGGAAAACGGTCGGGCTTTGGCCAACCCTCGGCGGACCGCGGCCAGCTTCGCACCAACACCGAGCGTCAACGCCGCCGCGCCGAGCGCGTTCGCGACATTGTGTTGACCTAGGTAGTTAAGCTTCACGTTGCAACTGCGTTGGCCGGCTTTAAGCTTCAATTGCATGCCGTCCATGCCGCGCATACGCCATGCCTGCGCGCGCACCCAACCGCGTTTGCCGTAGGTAATCTTGCGCCCTGGGAAGCGCGCGGCGATTTTCCGAACCCACGGATCGTCGAGGTTGACGACAATCGTGCCGTTCGGGCGCATGCCCCGATAGAGCGCGCCTTTTTCTCGAGCGACACCCGCCAAGCTGTTCAATCCTTCGAGATGAGCCGCCGCCACCGACGTGATGATGCCGATGTCGGGATCGGCGATCTCGGTGAGGCGCTGAATCTCACCCGGCTGATTGGTGCCGAGCTCCACAACCGCCATCTTGTCTTGCTTGCGCAAACGTAAAAGCGTTAGTGGCAGCCCCACCAGGTTGTTGAAATTTCCTTCCGTCTTAAGAATTTTGCCGCGCCTCCGTTTACCGCCGGCCCAAGCTTCTTGGAGAATTGCCGCGACCATTTCCTTAGTCGTAGTTTTGCCATTAGAACCCGTGATCGCCAGCACCTTCGGGGCAAACTGTTGCCGTCGATAGTGGGCCAGATCGCCCAAGGCCGTGAGCGTGTCAGCGACTTTTATCGCGGTCGCGCGGCCAAGCGCGGACTTGGGCAATGAACGATGCGCGATGACGCAGCCGGCGCCACGACGGACCGCGTCGCCGACAAAGCGATGACCGTCATGGCGCTCGCCTTTCAACGCGACGAAAACTGAGCCGGTTTTGACCTTGGTTGAGTCTGTCACGATTTCACCGAAACGCGTTTTGCCGCCGTCGCGGAGGACTTTGCCGCCGGTCGCCGCAAGAATTTCTACTGCGCGCCATCCCATCCCTCGCCACTTACGCGCTAATCCGCGCCGCTTCTTCGCGCGCGACTTCTCGATCGTCAAAATGAATTTTGTCGGCGCCCAAGATTTGGTAGTCCTCGTGCCCTTTGCCGGCGATCAGCACGAGATCACGCGGACGCGCGACGCGTAGCGCGATGCCAATCGCAAGGCGTCGATCGGCTTCGACGCAATAACCGCTCTCCGTTTCAGATTTCGGGTTTCGAGTTTGGAAAACACTTGACTCAAGACGCGACGCGCTAAACTTTTTGACCCCGGTCATGCGAATGCCGGCCTCCACTTCTTCGATGATCGCCAGCGGATCTTCGCTGCGAGGATTATCCGACGTGAGCACCACAACGTCGCTCAATCGGCCGGCAATCGCGCCCATCAATGGCCGCTTGCCGCGGTCGCGATCGCCGCCACAACCGAACACGGTTATGAGCTTCCCTCGAGTGATCGGGCGCACCGCACCGAGGACTTTTTCCAGAGCATCCGGCGAATGGGCATAGTCGACTAAAATGGCGATATCGAGATTGTTGGCCACTTTTTCCAGCCGCCCCGGCACCGATTTGAGTCGCTCAATGCCTTGGGCCACGGTCTCGGCATCGAGCCCCAAGGCCAAACCCGCGCCGACCGCGCCCAGGATATTTTGTAAATTGGCCGCACCGATCAGCGAAGATCTGAATTCGATCGTCGAGCCGCGAGCCTGAATGGCCCCTCTCAGTCCGCCAACATCTTGCTCTACATGAAGCGGGTACACGTCCCATTGCACATCCTCGCCATAGCTCCAAGCGTCGAAGTCTTCGCCGCGCACTTTAGCGAGCAGCTTACGGCCGTACGGATCGTCAGCGTAAATCACTGCGGCCTTATTCGGCTTGCAGCTTTCTTTGAGATAATCAGTAAAGAGCCGGCTCTTGGCTAAAAAATAGTCATCCATGTCGCGGTGATAATCAAGATGGTCGCGAGATAGATTGGTAAATACGCCGACATCGAAGGCCAAACCACGCACTCGATCCTGAGCAAGAGCGTGGGAAGATACTTCCATCGCGACGGACTTGACGCCGGCTTGGACCATCTCGGCGAGCATCTCTTGCAAATCGAACGACTCGGGCGTCGTGTGATGCGATGGCGCCTCCGACCCGCGATAGCGGTAACTGATCGTGCCGATCACGCCGGGCTCCCGAGCCGCCGCCTGCAGCATCGATTCGATAAGATAAGAGAGCGTCGTCTTACCATTGGTGCCGGTGATACCGACGAGCGTCAGTTTTGTGCTCGGCCGGTCGAAAAAATGCGCCGCCCACAAGGCCAGCGTGCGGCGCGTATCTTTGACGCGCACAGCGGCGGACGCGCGCGGCCAATTGCCCGCGCGCGAGAACACGACGGCTGCGGCGCCACAGCGCACCGCGTCCGCGATAAAGTCGTGACCATCGACTTTTTCTCCTGGTACCGCGAAAAATATTTGTCCGGCGCCGGCCTTGCGCGAATCGTAGGCGAGTCCGGTCACGTCTTGGTCGAGATCACCGTCAGCTTGCTCCACCGCGTCGATCGCCAGAAACTCCTTGATGTGCATCGCTCTAGCCTTGCAGATTGAGAACCAAAACTTCACCCTCGTTCCAGCGACCACCGGGGGCGGGAACCTGCTTGATCACGTAACCATTGCCCTGAAGCCGCAATTTCAGTTTCAAGCTCTGCGCTTTCTCCAGCGCTTCGCGCAAACTGAGACCGACGAAGTCAGGCGTCGCTTCCGCATTTGCTTCCCCTATCACAGCGCCGGGCTGTTTAACGGCGCGCCGGCTCGGCAACTCCGACTGATCCTGCATCGTCGGAATCGGCGCTGCCTTTTCCGGCGCCACGGCGAGACGACGCAACGCCGCTTGCGCGATGTTGCGAAACACCGGAGCGGCGACGACGCCGCCATAGACGTTTACCTCGGGCTCATCGATCAGCACCAAGGCCACCAAACGCGGATCATTGGCGGGAACAAAACCGACGAACGAGCCCACCCGCTTCTTTGCCGCATAGCCGCCATGAACCGGGTCGGCCTTTTGAGCCGTGCCGGTCTTACCGGCAACCTCGAACCCTTCGACGTTTGCCATCACGCCTGTGCCGCCTTCGCTGGTCACATTCCGCAGCATTGAGGCCAAAAGCTTAGCGGTTTTTTCTGAAATCACGCGGCGAACCACATGCGGCTGATTCTCCAACAACACTTCCCCCTGCGGACTGACCACGCGCCGGGTAACGTAGGGACGCATGAGAAAACCGCCGTTGGCGATCGACCCGTAGGCCATGACGAGTTGCAGCGGCGTAGTCGAAAGACCTTGACCGAAGGCGTGGGTGGCCAAGTCGACGGCCGACCACTTCTCCGGTTTACGCACGACTCCCGCGACTTCGCCGGGCACGTCGATTCCTGTCTCCTGACCGAAGCCGAATTTTTCGATGTATCTAAAATAGCGGTCCCTCTTAAGCTTCTCGGCTACTTTGGTGAAGCCGATGTTGCTTGAGACTTGAAGAATCTTGGAGAATGACAGCCAACCGTTCGGATGCGTGTCGTGAATAATTTTCCCGGCATAAGGGTATTTGCCCATTTCGCAATAGAAGAGATCGTCTTTACCGACGACGCCTTCTTCGAGCGCCGCCGCGGCCAAGATCGTTTTGAATGTCGATCCAGGTTCGAAACTGTCCGTCACCGCGCGATTGCGTCTCTGTTCGGCCGACTGTTTGGCATAGTTGTTCGGATCGAACGATGGATAATTGGCGAGGGCGAGGATCTCCCCTGTAAACGGGTCCGCCACGATCGCGACACCCGCCTTGGCCCGGTATTTGACGATCGAGGCCTCGAGCTCTTTTTCGACAACGTGTTGGATCGAGGTATCGATGGTCAGATGCATATCGCTGCCGGGCGGAACATACAGATCCTCGACGCCTTGCACCAGCACACGTCGTCCCAGCGCGTCACGCTCCGCCACCGAGGAGCCGGATTCGCCGCGGATATATTCATTGTATTTGAGCTCCAAGCCCTCGAGTCCTTCCGAGTCTCTGCCGACAAAGCCGATCACTTGGCCGGCCAGCTGCCCCTGCGGATAATGACGATTGGGCTCATAAAACATGCCGATGCCGTCTGCGTTCAATGTTTGAATTTTTTCCGCTTCCGCTGACGACACCTGACGCTTGAGCCAAATAAAGGGCTTTTCGCTGACAATCTTTTGCTTCACGTCGGCGACCCGCAAGTTGAGAATCTGCGCCAAAGTCGCGGCTTAGCCGCTCGGCATCTTGAATGCGGTGCGGACGCGCGTAGACCGATTGCGATTCCATGCTAAGCGCCAACGGTTCGCCGGCGCGGTCGAACAAAGCGCCGCGTTTGGGCAGCACGATCCACTCTTTCAGATGCTGCCGTTGGCCGAGCTTCATCAGTTTTTCGCCTTGCAGCATTTGCAATTGAACGGCGCGTCCGCCGACGATCAAAAACAAAGCCAGAAACAATATTTTGGCGACGCCAAGGCGGCGCTGATTGCGCTGTAAAGGTCTTCTCATGGAAGCACAATAATTTGGCCCTTCTCCGGCGGCTTCAAGCCTAAGCGGCGACGAGCGAGCGACTCCAGACGATCGGGCGAAGTCATCGTCGCCAATTCGATTTTCAGTTCGCGGTTTTCCTGCTCCAGACGGCTTTGCAATTTACTCGCGCTCGAAAGCACGTAACCCATATGAACCACTTGCAAGCGCAACCAGACATGGACCAGCACGACGCCGATTAAAGCGAGCGCCAAAAATGCCACGACAACGAAGCGTCGGCGTCCGCCGGCGCGATCGGCGCGCGGCGATCGCTCCCGTTTGCCATTTGCCGTCTGGCGCCCTGACGCGGTGGCGGTAGCGGCCATGATTGTCTCTTAGATCCTCTCCACCGCGCGCAGCTTCGCCGAGCGAGCGCGCGGGTTGGCCTGGATCTCGCCGGCCGAGGGGACGATCGGCCTTTTTGTCAGCAACTTCACTTTTTGGCTCCAGCCGCACTGACAGCGCAAAGCGCGCGGCGGACAAAGACAAGCGCGGCTCCATTTACGAAAGGCCGTCTTCACCCTGCGGTCCTCGAGAGAATGAAATGAAATGATCGCCATTCTCCCCTTCGGCAGTAAAGTTTCGTAGCCGCTCTCCAAGAAACGCCTAAGGTGGTCCAACTCTTGATTGACGGCGATGCGCAAAGCTTGAAACACCTGAGTAGCGGGATGGTGCTCACGCCGGCCGCGCCCCTTGATTCGTTCGATCAAACGAGCCAGCTCGCCGGTGCTTTGGAGCGGTCGGCTTTGCCGCTGTTCGACGATCGCCCGCGCGAGCCTTCGTGCCTGGGGCTCTTCGCCGTACTCGCGAAAGATTCGCGCCAAATCCTCTGCCGCGTAAGAATTGACAATCTCGCGCGCATCGATCGATTGACGGCGGTCCATGCGCATGTCGAGCGCCGCGTCCGAACGAAAGCTGAAGCCCCGTTCGAGAGAATCGATTTGATGGGATGAAATTCCTAGATCCAAAATCGCTCCGTCCACATGCTGCCAACCGATCTCGCCGAGAATATCAAATGCCTCGGCGAAGCTCGCCTGGCGCGCGATTAACCGTTTGTCAAATCGTCGCAGCCGCTCGCGCGCCGCGCCCAGCGCCTCATCATCCCGGTCCAAGCCTAAGACCTGCCCATCCGGGCTGCTGTTGATTAGAATCTGTTCGCTGTGCCCTCCCCCGCCGAGCGTGCCGTCGAGATATCGCTTGCCCGGACCGGGAGAAAGCAACTCGATCACCTCCGGCACCAGTACGGAAATATGCGAGTACACAGCTCAATGACTGGTTCCGTCACCCTCCCAGTCATCGTCGAAACTTTCTATCGCATCTTCAAGAGAGGTGTAGTCTTCGAAGAATCGGTCCATACCGACGACCTTGAAAATATCGCGTAAGAAAGGGCTCATGCCAGCGAGCTTGAGATCGCCATTCAAGTTCCGCAAAAGCTTCAAGCGCTCCAGCAGCACACCGATGCTGAGGTAATTGATATGGTCCACCGATTTAAGGTTCAGCACTACTTTGATCCGTTCTTTTTCGATCAACGAACCGATCGCGTCCTTGATCCGAATCATCTCACGAAAATCAATATCGCCGGTGAGGTCGATCACTGAAATATCTTGAATGGGTTTTCGCGCTAGTAGCATTCGCTATTCTCCTTTTGTTGATTCAGGAGCCGCGCTCGCGCGCGTCTACAATCCCAAATCACCGAGGAAATCCGGATCCTGCATGAGCTTGTCTTCCGCCTCGACAAAAATCTTTTTCCATGCTTCGCGGTCCCACACGCGAAATTTTTCCAGCGCGGAAACTAGAATGACATCGCGTTTGAGGTCGGCGTATTTTCTAAGCACCGGCGGTATAAGAATCCGGCCGTGAGTATCCACAGTGCATTCACAAGCGGAACCGAGATAATAATTTTGAAATCGCACCATGCGCGGATCGAACTTCGGTTTCTTGCGAACCTCTTCTTCGAATCGTAGCCACGCATCGATCGGATAGACATCAAGACAACGCTGGCTGTCGATGACGAAATTAGTCATCACAATTCGCTCGTCGCCCTTGCCCACCAAAACGTCGCGGAACTTGGATGGGATACTCAGGCGTCCTTTGTTGTCGAGCGTATGTTCGAAGCTGCCGCGAAACATAGTTTCTAACCAGTGTCCGTAACTAGAAGATAAATGTCATCCCACCTTTTCCCACTAGGCGCCACTTATAACTTGCCCTCCTCCACCTGTCAACAAAAAAGAACCAAAACATTGAGGTTTTCTAAGATTTTAAGAAGCAGTGCAGTAAATGATGGACGTTCGTTTGAATAACAGGGGCACGGCTGGAAAGTTCGACCGTCTAACCAAGGCGTATCAAGGCTAGCGTGCCGGGGTTAAGACAGCGCGAACCAAAATCAAAAGGTGTTGGAAACCGAAAGGATCGCTGGCTAGGCAAAGAACGGCGGAAAATGCGGGAAATGATCGTAGTCGGACGATTTCGTTGAAGAGTTGGGCTAAAGTGGATCGGTAAGCCGGATTCTGTCGTAACCCATAAAATGGGTCACAGCGATCATTCATCTTGCCCCTCGATTACTCGAGGGGTCGAGCGACCTTACCCGAGGGCTATGGGCGGACTACCCAACCCTCCTATTTGGTCTTGCTCCAGGTGGGGTTTGCCATGCGTTCGCCATTACTGGCGAACCGGTGAGCTCTTACCTCGCCATTTCAACCTTACCGGCCGCTAGAACGGCAGGCGGTATCATTTCTGTGGTACTTTCCCCCGATCACTCGGAGCCGTCGTTAACGGCCACCGCGTCCTTTGGAGTCCGGACTTTCCTCGCTTCATGCCGGAGCACGAAGCGCGATCGCTTGATCCACTTTAGCCCGCAATATTGCTTTTCACCGCTTCGTCAATGCCCCGATTGGCCATCCGATCAGCCAATTTGTTAAATTCGCGGCGCACGTGAACAATACGATACGAGTCGAACTGCCGCAACAAACTCACGGCGCGCTGAAATAGCTCTTTGAGCTTTTCGTCTTTGACCCGATACTCACCATTCAACTGGCGCACCAACAGTTGGGAATCACTTTGCACGACGATATTTTTTCGCCCCAGTCGAATGAGCGCTTCGAGGCCCATCAACCATATTCGGCGACATTATTCGTGGCGCGACGAGGTAGTGACCCCACGCCATTTTCATCGAGAATCACCACGCCGTCGACCATCAAGCTATTCCGCTGAGGGTTCCGCCATGAATTTATCCGTCAATAATAATTTTGACTCTGCTGTGCGAAGAGTGTGTGGACAATAAAAGATCTCAAACTGGCGAACGCCACGGGCGCGCAAGCAAGAAACAGGTCACGCGCGCCGCGCGGCACAAACAATTCAACGAAGGGAGAAAAGATCTTTAATGCTCTGCGCCGCTATTCGGCGGTTTGACGAAAAGGATGCGCTGGCAGCTCGGGCATAGATGAACTTTTTCGTTTCGGATGATCTCGTTCCATAGCTGCGGCGGCAGATTCATGTAACATCCTTGGCATATCCCCCCCGCAACTTCCACTACGGCTGTTCCACCACGCCGAGAAAAAATCAGCTCATAGCGGGAAATCAAGTCACCGGTGACCTGCGATGCGATGCTCTGCCGGCGTGTGGCCGCTTCGGAGACGGCCGCGTCGATGCCACTGATCTCCACCTGCAGCTCTCCTTGTTTTTTATGCCATTCTTCCTGTATCGCCGCCATTTCCGATTGCTTTGTCTGGATCTGAGCCTTGACAGCATCGATCTCCTGCATGATTCTGATTAGATCTTCCTCGAGGTCCCCGTTGGTTTGTCGCATCAGCTCGATTTCACGTTGTAGCGCCTGCAACTCTTTGGTGTTTTTGATGCGGTTCATGCGCATCCGCTTGTCCATCGCTTTTTTGCCCTCGTCCTGGAAGATCCGGTCTTTTTCGACGCGCGCTTTTTCCCTCTCGACATAAATTGCGTTTAGCGCATCGATTTCGCCCTTTTTGCTCTGTATTTGTTTCTCGGTAACCCGAAGCTCGTCGAGTAACCTTTGTTTGCGACCGGTTTGTTCTTTTATCTCGCGGTCAACAGTTTGCAACGAGGCCAAAATTTCGATCTGTGCGTGCAACTTTCAATCCTCCGATTAGAAAAAAAAATGCACCCGTTTGGGTGCATTTCTGGTACTGAAACTCTAGCGGCTATGAATCGTTTTAGTCTTAATCTGCTCACTCCCAAAGAACACCTTCACTGATTTACTTATCTGGATTTGTCAGCGTTGTCAAAGCCGGATTTATGGTCACTTCCAGCGGAGTTCGGCACGCATTGACGAGGGCCTTAAACAATTGGGAAAAGGTTTGACTGGTTCGCCAGCGTGGGATTGCGCCCGAGGGCGACGCCGAGTTCGACGCAGCCAAGCTGCAACAGCATCTCCTGGCTCATCCGCTCTGCTGGATGGCGCGCCAGCCGCGTCGTTTTCCGATCACAGTCCGAGCTTTCCCGGATTCATAATATTGTTGGGATCAAGCGTCTTCTTGATTTGCCGCATCACTTCCAAGCCGTAGCCGTGCTCCTCAGCCATGAGCGGCGCCAGTTTGAAGCCGACGCCGTGCGTGTATTCCATCGAACCGCCCATCTGCTGCACCAAGCGCAGCAATTCCTCGACGGTTTCCTCCAATACCAATTGGGCGTTTGGTGTCGTGTGTTCGTCGGCGCCCAAGCGCATGGAAAACAGCTCCGGTTGCACCCACAAACCGCTTTCCTGAAGCCGCACACCGCGGCTTTGAATCAACTTTTGCGCGGCAATTTTAAACGCCAGAACCTTCGATGCCGGCAGCGCAACATGAATCCAATCCCGATAGATGCCGTCTCGACCGCGTTCTCGGCGCTGGCGGCGGTTCTGCATGAAGCGGCGCGCGATTTCATGACGCTCGAGCCAGAACTGCTCCGGTTCCGCGCGGTCGAGCGGCTCACCGCCGCCGGCAGTACAGATCGCCGCCGCTAGATTTGCTTCCGTCGTAACTATTTTTTCGTTGCCCTCGAAGACCAGGTACAACAACGCCCCGGGGTCGTGCTTTTCTTCATCGTCGCCGAAATCGAGCAACGCCGGTTCGATCCGCTCATGAAACATTTTCTGGATCGCCGCGAACCCCTGTTCAAAAGAAAAAAAGAGAAACCCGCGAAAAACCCGCGCTTGCGGCTTTGGGAAAATGCGGATCGTCGCTTCGGTGATCACCCCGAAGCAGCCTTCGCCACCGATCAGAAGCGCATTGAGATCGATGCCCGCCGAATGTTTCGATACCGGTCGCGTGCGCAGGATTTCGCCATTCGGTAGCACAGCTTCCAAGCCCAAAACCTGCTCGCCCATCGAACCGTAAACACCCGCGCGATAGCCGACACTGTTGGTCGAGATCGCGCCGCCGATAGTGGCAACTGGAACCGTCCATGGATCGTGGCCGAGAATATAGCCCAGCTCATTTAGTCTTGCGTCCAGCGCTTCGAGCACGACTCCGGCTTGGACGCGGGCGGAACGCGCGGCGATATCGATCTCGACAATTTGTTTCAAGTCGCGCAGATCGATGGCCAGGCTGGGCCGGATCGGAATGGCGCCACCCATCAGTCCTGAACCGCCACCGAAAGGCACCAGTGCGATTTTTTCCGCGTTGGCGAACTGGACGATGCGGCGCACCTCCTCCGTCGATTGTGGTTTGACGGCGCAGAGTGGCGTGCGCAGCTCGGGATGATGGTTCGGGTGCATGCGCCCCTCGCTGAGCGCATCCCAGGAAAGCTCGTCGAGCATGGAGGAATCCGCGACAATCCTTGCCGGATTGATTACCTTCGCAAGTTTGCTGGCAATGTTGCTCATGGCGTCCGCGTGTACTATCGCTGATCGAAAGCATATCTCAATCATGGCAAGCGAAAAAGTAGGTGTGAGTGTTGTGGGAGGCGAGATGTTTAGCTTGGCGGCGCGCCCTGGCGATGCAATTCGTTCGCTCGATCCAAGCTACAACAGAGTGCCGTTCAGCACTACCGCGGCGATCGAGAAATAGATCACCAAACCGGTTACGTCGACCAGAGTCGCGACGAACGGCGCTGACGCGCTCGCCGGGTCGAAACCCAAACCACGCAAGATGAACGGCAGGATCGAACCGGCG
Source organism: uncultured delta proteobacterium (assembly GCA_963755715.1). Lineage (GTDB taxonomy): Bacteria > Desulfobacterota > Binatia > UBA9968 > UBA9968 > DP-20. The sequence goes on along the minus strand of CAVWLW010000023.1, from coordinate 18,421 downwards.
ACGGAGCCCCACAAGACGACGCCGACCAAACTGAAAGCAACGGTCAGCGCGACGAGAAAGTAATGATCGCCGTAGGCGTTAAAGAGAAATTGCCAGAGTAGAATGCGCACCATGCCGATGGAAGCGAGTATGGCGCCCAAACCGAAGCCCGTGATCACTTCACGCCGGATCACCCGCCACCAGTCGCGCAGCCGCACTTCTCCCAACGCCATGGCGCGAATGACCAGTGTGGTCGCTTGCGCACCGGAATTGCCGCCGCTGCTGATGATCAGCGGCACGAATAACGCCAACACCACGGCGTGGGCGATTTCGGCTTCAAATTGTCCCATCGCGGTCGCGGTCAGCATTTCACCGAGAAAAAGCGCGGCCAACCAACCGGCGCGCTTGCGGATCATGCGCGGCAACGGAACCTGCAGGTAAGGCCCTTGGAGCGTTTCGACGGCGCCGAGTTTTTGAATGTCTTCGGTCGCTTCCTCTTGAACGACGTCAACGATGTCGTTGACGTTGACCACGCCTTTGATGCGCCCTTCGGCGTCCACGACCGGCATCATTAACAGATGATGGCGCATGAAAAGCTGACTCAGCGCTTCTTGGTCCAAGTCTTCCGGCGCCGAGATCACGTCCGTGCGCATCACGTCTTGGACAAGTTTGTCACCCGGAGAAACGAGCAGATCTCGGAATGAGACCACGCCGTGCAGATGTTCTTGAGCATCGACGACAAAAACGTAGTAAACCGTTTTTTCGCGCATGCGCGCGTCCTTGCGCAGGTAGCTGATCGCCTCGTCCACGGTCATGTCCGCGCGCAAACGGGAGTAGCGCGTGTTCATCAAGCCGCCCGCTTCATCCTCGGCGTAGTCGAGAAGCCCTTTCACTTCCCTGCGGGTCTGGTCGTCGAGCAGCGACAACATACTTTCGCGCTCTTCGGCGGGCGCTTCTTGAATAACATCCGCGGCGTCATCTGGCGCCAGCAAGCGCATCCACAAGCGCCGCTCACCGGGCGGCAAAGCCAATAGAAGCTCCGCGCGATCGCGCGCATTTAATTGCAAAAAGAAATCATCGGCGTCATCGCGTTTTAAAAATTCAAATCCTTCGACGCGCTCCTCCAATGACAGCACCGGCCAGGCTTCGTACAATTCTGCAGACGTGAAGATTTTTTCCGCCATAAAATATCCAGAAGCGTTCGCCCGGCAAGCAGGCAATTTCACATTCGTAGCACATCACCCTAGCAGTGCAAAACGAGTAAAAGTAGCGGTTAAGAGAAACTTAATAGGACGGAAAAATACAATTGGCCGCAGCGTCGGGACAGATCGATGCAGCGGCATCCCGTGCATGCCCGCCAGGTGATCGATCATGCCGATCCGACTGACAAAAGCTTCGTTGTGTAAAATACAAAGATACGGCGCTGTGATGACGACCGAAGACGGCAAGTAGCAAGCGCTTGCGTAAGGCGGGATGAGCGGAATCGGTGGATAAGAATAGGGCGAAACGGGATAGCCGCGGCGATAGAAGGGTCGGTTCGGTGTCACCCCGGCGCGCGGCGCTGGCTTGAAAATGACGCCGCTCGATTGAAACATCACGTGGCCTTGTCCGGCTGCCGATGGGCTTGGGAAGTAAAATAGACCCGCAAGTGTTATCGCCAAAACCAACAGTCGCTTCATTTTGCCTCCCGACTTGGGCAACTGTGATCCTCGATAGCACCGACCACTAATCCTTTTCGCCTCTCTGTTAGACGTTTGAATGTGAATTTCATTACCATGATTTTCCGCGACGGCCCTTTCACGCTTCGCCATTTGTACGACCAACCGGCGCAGGGTAAGGTCGCGGGCGAAGCATGCTCGCCATTCTCCTTGGCCTTTTTGGCTCATTTTGGTTCGCCGTTTCGATGGTTCTCATCAACCGCGGCGTCCTCTCGGTTGACTATTTTCGTGGCCTGCTGACGAACCTCGGGGTCAATGCGCTGTTCCTTTGGATTTACGTTTTGATTTTTACCGACAGAATCGATCTTTGGGAGCCGGCCAATCTGCTTTTCGTGATGATTGGGGTCTTCGTTCCCGGGATAGCCCGTTATTTCATTTTCAAAGGCATGGAGCGGCTCGGCGCGTCGATATCCTCCTGTTTGACGAATAGCACGCCGCTCTTCGCCACGCTGATCGCGGTATTATTTCTTCACGAGCGACCCAGCGTGACCAATCTTTTGGGTACGTTCACCATCGTCTCCGGAATCATCTCGCTCTCCTGGCGTGGAACGGCGAAAACTTGGCAAACGCGGGATCTTCTGTTTCCTCTCGCGGCGGCTTTCCTGTTCGCGGCGCGCGACAATCTCGTTCGGATCGGCGTCGTCCATATTCACGCGCCAATCCTCGGCGCATCCATCGCCGCAACCACCTCGTTTGTAACCATGACGCTCATGTATCTGGCCCTCGAAGAAAAAAAACCGCTTGCCGAATCCGCCCCGCGCGGCCTGAAATTCTTCGCCGCCGCCGGCTTCATGAACTTTCTTTCTTACGCCTTCGCCTACACCGCGCTCAGCATGGAACGGGTATCGATCATCTCGCCATTGATCAACGGCTCCTCGCTGTTCGTATTGCCGCTCTCGGCACTCTTTCTAAAGGACGTCGAACAACTGACGCCACGGAAAATCGGCGCAGTGCTGCTCGTGATCTTGGGAGTGTTCTTAATTTCGTGGGAAAAACTCTAGGCTTGCCGGCCGCAGGGCGCACGCGCAAATCTGGAGGCGCGGCTTTTTTCAGTGTACGGTCGGCCCGTCATCTTTGCCGCCGGTATGAATCTGAAAGCGGCGTTTGAGACGGGTGAGGCGGCGGCGGTCGCGGTAGTCTTTGAAGCGCTCCCACGGATTGAAGCCGCGCAAATAAATATAGCCGAAGACCATGCCGCCGAGGTGGGCCAGGTGCGCGATGCCGCTTTGGCCGGCCGTGATCGAGGAATAGAGGGCGATGGCGCCGATGATCCAGACGAAGTGTTTCATCTTGATCGGAAAGAGAAAATAAAAATAGACGATGCGGTTGGGATAGATCAAACCGTAAGCGAGTAGAATGCCGTAAACTCCCGCCGAGGCACCGATGCTTGGCCCCATCTGATTGGGCACGAAGAGCGTATTGAGAATGCCGCCGCCGATGACAGTAATAAAATAATAGCGCAGAAAAAAATTGCTGCCCCAACGCCGCTCCAGATCGCAGCCGAACATCCACACGGCGAGCATATTGAAAAGAAGATGGAATAGCCCGCCGTGGAGAAACTGGTAGGTAAACAACTGCCAAATGTAAAACTCGTGCAGGACGAGCGGCGGCACCAGACCGAAATCAAGCGTCAACTGGTAGTCGGTCACGGCGCCGAGCAGCGTTTGCACGACGAAAACCGCGGTATTGGCGATCAGGAGAAATTTGACCGCGGGCGTCACCGTGCCTGGACCAAATGATACTTGTCGCGTTCGATATTGCACTGGTTTTGAGTTTAACCGTTCGACGCCGCCCTTTAAAGACGGCAAAATTTATTTATCCGCCCAAATACGCCTGGCGTACCAAATCATTCCCGGCAAGGTCTCTGGCAGTTCCCTCGAGTATGACCTCGCCGGTTTCCAACACATAACCTCGATGCGAGATCGCCAGCGCCATTGCCGCGTTTTGCTCGACCAGTAAGACGGTAACGCCCGCTGCATTAATCTTCTGGATATTCTCAAGTATCAGCTCGACGATCTTGGGCGCCAAGCCCATGGACGGTTCATCGAGCAGTAAGAGCTTCGGCTTGGCCATCAATGCCCGGGCGATCGCGAGCATTTGCTGCTCGCCGCCGGACAGAGTGCCGGCGTATTGTTTTTGCCGCTCCTTTAAACGCGGAAACATTTGGAACGCAAAATCCAGCTCTGGCGCGAGCGCGGACTTGGGACGCGTGTAGCCGCCGATCTTGAGATTTTCCAGCACGGTGAAGCGTGGAAAAACTTTCCTTCCCTCGGGCACGTGAGCGACGCCGCGACGAACGATCTCATCGGCATCGATTCGGTGCAGCGCTTTTCCTTCGAGCTCGACCGAACCGCGCGCGGGTCGCAACAATCCCGACACCGTCTTGAGAGTCGTGGTTTTTCCAGCGCCGTTGGCGCCGAGCAACGTCACCAGCTCGCCCTGTTGAACTTCAAACGACACGCCCTTCAGCGCATGGATGGCGCCGTAGTAGACATGGATGGCTTTAACTTTGAGCATTCCCCATCCACGATCCTTGGCCCAGGTAGGCTTCAATCACGCGCGGGTCCTTGCGTACATCTTCAGGATTTCCTTCGGCGATCTTTTCACCGTAGTCGAGCACGTGCACGCGGTGCGAGATCCCCATTACCACCCGCATATTGTGCTCGATTAGCAGGATCGCCTTGACGTGCTTACCGATCAGTTCACGAAACAGCGCCATCAATGACTGCGCCTCCCCGGTGTTCATGCCCGCCGTCGGTTCGTCGAGCAGCAAGAGCTGCGGCGCCGCAGCTAGTGCCCGGGCGATTTCAAGCCGGCGTTGCTCACCGTAAGACAACTGCTGTGCCCACTCATTTTCGCGGCCGCAGAGTCCGGTAAGCTCGATCAGCTCCATGGCGCGGCAGCGCGCCTCATGTTCCTGGCTGGAAAATACCTTCGAGTTGCAAAGAATCGATGGCAAGCTCGTCTTCAGCCGCGAGTGCATGCCGACCAGGACGTTTTCCAAAACCGTCATGTGCGAGAACAAACGGATATTCTGAAAGGTTCGGCTGATGCCGGCGGCAGTTATTTTATCGGGCTTCAAGCCGAGCAAGGAACGCTCTTGAAAATGAATTTCGCCTTGGTCCGGCCGGTAAAGCCCCGTCAAAGTATTAAACAGCGTCGTTTTCCCTGCGCCATTGGGACCGATCAGTGAAGCGATTGTACCTTCTTCCAGCTCGAGGCTCACGTTCATCAGCGCTTGCAAGCCGCCGAAGCGTTTCGAGATGGCGCGGAGTTCGAGCAGCGCCATTATTTCTTGCGCTCCCGACCGGCCGGCAGCACGCCCTGTGGCCGAAAAATCATCATCAAAATCAAAATCAAGCCGAACACCATGCGCTCGTATTTCGCCGGTTCGAACTGCGCCGGCAGCTGGCTCAGCGAATAACTGCCGAGTAATGGAATCGACAGGACTGCGCCCGATTGGCGCAGTCCGTTCAGCCAAAGCGACAAGCCTTTGAGCAACTGCAAATTGAGTATCGTGACACCGGTAGCGCCGAGAATAGCGCCCGGGATCGAACCCATGCCACCGAGAATGACCATCGCCAAAACACCGATCGATTCCATGAAAGTAAAGCTCTCCGGATTGATAAACACTTGCTTGGCGGCGAACAACACACCGACGGCAGCCGCGAAAGACGCGCCGACGGCGAAGCCAAGCAATTTCATGCGCACCACCGGAACGCCCATGGCCGCGGCGGCAATCTCGTCTTCACGGATCGCTTTCCAGGCACGCCCGACGCGCGAGTTTTCCAACTGCCGGGTGACCCAAATGATGAGGCAGACCAAGAACAAAATTAGAAAATAAAAGTAGAGCGGATAAAGCTTGGCTTCAGGGACTTGCAAGCCGAAAAATTCCAGCACTGGCTGAAAGAATAGCGGCGGCTTGCTGATCGGCGCGATCCCTCTCGGGCCGTTGGTGAAATTCACCGGCTTGTCGAGATTGTTCATCAGCGCGCGCACGACCTCGGCGAAGCCCAAAGTGACGATGGCGAGATAGTCGCCGCGCAGGCGCAGAACCGGCAAGCCCAAGACAAAACCGGTCAACGCGCCGACGATAATACTTAAGACGAGAAAGACAAAAAACCAGTTGGGCGACAGCGGAAACAGGTTGCCTGGAATAAACGCATTAGCTTGAGGCGAGCCGAAGATCGCCCAGAGATAAGCGCCAATGGCGTAAAAAGCGACAAAACCGAGATTGAGTAACCCGACGAAACCGACGACGATGTTAAGCCCGAGCGCCAAGGCAACGAAGATGCCGATCTGAATCGCAATTTCGAGATAATAACCGTTCGCCCAGCCGAGGATAGGAAAAAGTATGACCAGCACGAGGACACCGAGAAAAATTTTGATCTGGCGCGGCGCATCGATATAGTAGAGCAGCAAAAGCGAGGCTTCGACCAGTAAAAAAGCGAGAACGGATTGCGGAAAGAAGTAGGCCAGCAAACAACTGGCGGCGATATAAACACAGAGCCCCAAACCGGCCAGCGAGCGCCTCACGCGTTACTCTCCCGTACCGTCTCGCCGAGCAAGCCCTTCGGCCGAAAGATCAAAATCAGGATCAACACCAGGAAGGCGACGACGTCTTTATACTCGGCGCCGAACGCGCCGTCGGTCATCAAAGAAAGATAAGACGCGGCGAAAGCCTCGAGCAGACCGAGCATCATGCCGCCGACCATCGCGCCGGGGATATTACCGATGCCGCCGAGCACGGCGGCGGTGAAAGCCTTCATGCCGGGAATAAAACCGCTGTAAGGATTGACCAGGCTATAGTGAATGCCGAAAAGCACGCCGGCGAGCCCGCCGAGCGAGCCACCAACGAAAAACGTCAGAGCGATGACCCGATTGACCGGCACTCCCATCAACGACGCGGTATCCGGGTCTTGCGCCACGGCGCGTATCGCCATGCCCAATCGGGTTCGGTTGACGAAGAAATGAAGCCCCGCAAGAGTCGCCAAGGCCGTGACGATGACCAGCATCGATTTTACGGGGATGACCAGGTTAGCGGTGAGCGGCACGGCGCGATCGAGAAAATCCAGGCTCGGATAGCTTAGATAAAAGGTATTGCGCCACAGGCTCTCGAACAATCGCAATCCGTCTTGAAGAAAAAAGGACGCGCCGATGGCGGAAATCAGCGCGACGAGGCGCGGTCCACCGAGGAGCGGACGATAAGCGATGCGCTCCAGTGCCATCGCCGCGACCCCGCTGATCACCATGCTGGTCACAATGACCAACGACAAGACTATTACCGGATGGAGCGTGCCGAGGTAACCGGCACTCTGCAACAGTAAAAATACCTCAACGCCGACAAAGGCGCCAAGAACGAAAATTTCGCTGTGGGCGAAGTTGATAAACTCCAGCACGCCATAAACCATCGTGTAGCCCAGTGCGACCAGCGCGTACATGAAGCCTAGGACGATGCCGTCCAAAATAACTTGGGGGAGAATTTCGAGCGCGAGGTCCAAATCAGTGCTGATCCTTCAGAGTGCGCTATGCTAACAAATAGTTGTTGCCGTCGCTACTCGAAATCGTTTCAGACAGGATTGCAATCGACTAGGAGTCCGCCGAACTGCAGACGCAGACCCATGTGTCTGCCCTGTCAACGCACGATCCCGCGCGCCCCTCACTGCTTCAAGACGTAGTCGCAATAATTTGGAAACACACCCACAGATCGCGTATAATACCCGCGCGAAGGATTCGACCGTGCCGGAAACCGTCTCAACACCGAGTTTAGCCTTGCCGACGTGGAGCTATAAGCTCAAAAAGGCCGCATGGATCGGTCTGGGAATCATCGGCTTTTTATTCGCGCTCATCCTCATCGGACCGCATTTTGTCGACCTCGGGTTATTCAAGCGCACCTATTTGCCGTTGGTCGAGGAGGCGCTCAACCGCCGGCTCGACGTCGGTGAGGTCCGGCTTAGCCTAGTGCCGACGCCATCGATCCGCCTCTCCAACTTAAAAGTTTTCGATCCGCCCGCATTCGCGGAAAATACTTTTTTTTCCGCCGAGCAGGTTCGCCTGCGGCTCAAGCTTTGGCCGCTTTTAAAGGGTCGCTTCGAAGTGACCGAATTGCTGCTCGACAAGCCTGTTTTCAATCTCCTAAAACAACCCGACGGCACTTTTAACTATTCGGACATCGCGACTAAAAAACCGCCCGCCGGCACTCGCCGCGAAACGCGGAAGAAATCCGAAGCGGCAAAGCCGGCGGAAATGGCGACCGTGCCGGTCTTGATTCCGCAAAACGTCAGCATCAAAGACGGCCAGATCAATCTGCTGACCCAAGGTCGAGCGCCGGTCAATATAAAAGGCATAGATCTCTCGTTGAAGGAATTCTCCAGTGACGCGCCCTTCCCCTTCAAGGCGTCATTTAATTATCCGGGCCTCAGGACGATCTCACTCGAAGGTGAGCTCGACTACCAAGAAGAAAAATCCTTGCTCGAACTCAAAAATAACCATTTAAAGATTCAAGACCTGAGCTTGCCGGTCCAAGGCGGGGTGAGCAACCCATTTACGGCGCCGCGGGTCAATTTAAATCTCAAAAGCGATAACGTCGATGCCGGAAAGATTTTCCAGATCCTGTCCGTGTTCAGTCTGGCGCCGCGCGACACCGAAATTTCCGGGCCGATGAGCCTAGACTTGAACGTCAACGGGCCGTCCAACAGCCTAGTGACCCAGATTCGCGGCCTGTTTAAAGACGTTAAAGTTAAAGGCAAGCGGGCGGTCAAAGGCAATCTTAGCGGCGAAGTCTCGATGCGCTTGCCGCCCGGCGGCGGATCAGTGAGCAAACGCCTACAAGGCAACGGCAAACTCGTCGCGCGCGACGGCGAGCTCACCAACGTCGATTTGATCAACAAGATTGAACGAGTCACCGGCATGATCGGGCTATCGAAAGACGAGCGGCGCCAGGCGACCACGTTTAAGACTCTGGAGGCCGATTTTATCCTCGGCGGCGGCTACGCGGAATTTACCCGTCTCTATCTGATCAATCCGCAGATGGAAGTGAGCGGCCACGGTACCATGACCCTGGAACAGCCAACCTTGGATCTCGCGCTCAGCACGGCTCTTTCTCCACAGGCCTCAGCGCGGACAACGCGCGCCAAAATCTCGACTTTTTTCCGCGACAAGCAAGGCCGCGTCGTGGTACCGCTAAAAGTCACCGGGCCGGTGGAAAATCCCTCGGTAAATTTGCATGCGGAAAAGTTGGTCGAGGCGGGCTTGCCGCAGAACGCCGAGAAGGGATTCAGCTCCTTTTTCAAACGCCTCTTTCGCAGCCGTTGAGCGACGCCACGCCAACAGGATTTAACGGCGCGTTTCCGGCGGGCTGAGAGTTAAGATAAGTCCCTGCAAATTTTTTCCCTGTAAAGCTTCGGCCATCGATTGCTCGATGTCGAGCAGCAGCTCGTTGATTTCGTTTTCTTCCGCGCTGCGCTCGGTCGGAGCTTTAAGTCTCTTACCCGAGTTTCGCACACAGTCCAGGATCTCTTTGATGCTGATGGTTTCCGGATCGCGGCCCAGGACGAAGGTTTCTTCATCGGCCAGGGGCAAGACCAGCTTCGTTTGCGCGAACATTTCGAGAAATTCTTTGACCATACCGGCAGGCAGGCGCAGCCGAGCGGCCAAATCGGAAATGCTCATCGGATCGAGGCCGTGGTAAAAGTTTCGCCCGATCAGCAGCATCATGTGCAGCACGAGTTTTTCGCGCCCCGCCGGGCTCTGCGCCAATAGCTCCCGGTCGCCTTGGAAGAAATGCACATGTTGATGCGCGTAGCTCACTTGCGCGCCCAAGAGCACGATCACCCAGCCGATGTCCAGCCATAGAAGAAAGAGCAGCAGAATCGCGAAGCTCGAATAGATCGCATAATAACGCGTGGACGAAGCGACAAACACGGCGAACCCCCAGCCCACCGTCTGCCAAAGGAGCGCGGCCACCAGGCCGCCGACCAACGCGGAGCGAATCTTGACGCGCGTGTTCGGTATGAAGACGTAAACGAAAGTGAAAGCGCCCCAGAGAGTCAGATACGGCACCAACCGAAGCAACACCAGAATGACGGTACCGAGGGCTTGCAGCGACAAAAATGCATGAACGATGGCATTGTTCTGCAGAGTCGCCGTAATCGTTACCGCGGCGAAAACCAGCACCGGCCCGACGAGAATGGCGCTCAAATAGTCGCTGAACCGCCGCGCCAACTTCCGCGGCGCCGTGACCCGCCAAATGCGGTTGAACGACTCCTCGATCGTGGCCATCAACGACACGACCGTAATGAACAGCGTAACGAAGCCGATGCTGCCTAGGGCGCCGGCGCTCATCTTGTCGACGAAGCCGATCAAGTGCGCGGTGATTTCCTGCCCCTTTTCTCCCAATGGCGCGAGCGCCTCGGCGAGCGCCGGCTCCATGCGATTGTGCACGCCGAAACCCTTGAGAATCGAAAAAACCACCGCCAAGAACGGCGCTATCGACAAGAGCGTCTTGAACGCCAGAGCCATCGCCTGGAGCTTCACCAGGTTCTGAAAGAAATCCCGACCGACCATCACGGCGATCTTGAGCGCGGAATGAATCAACCATTTCAAGTGCGTGAGTTCCGAAAGCTCTGAATCGAGAACCTCGTCCAGAACTTTGCTCTTGATCTGCTGAAGGGAGCGTTTTGACTCTTGTACGGATGGGCTCATGGCTGTCTTCGCGCTCTCTGGGATGGACGCTACAAACTAGCGCGGACTTTATCAGCTTTGTGCGCAGCCGACAAAGGATTTGCGCCGCAGTCAGCGCGCGCAATTACGGCTTGACGTCGATTTGATGTTTGCCCTATTTTGACTATGAGACGCGTCAATCGGATCAAACAATTCCAGCGGAGGTATTTTATGACGGCGACTGATAGTGCGTTAAATCTGTTTCTGTTGAAGGCCGACGGGCTGGTGCGTTGTCGTTGGGATGGTACGGCAGAACAGGCCGAGATTCTCAACAGCGCGCTTGAGGGCGAAACGGTGCGCGAAGTGGCGCGCGATCCGTTTCATCCGAACCGACTGTATGCAGCGACTTTGACCGAGATTCATGTCAGCGAAGACGACGGCGCGAGTTGGCAGTGGCTTCCTTCCGGCGGCATCGACCGGCGCGATATTTGGACGATGGCGGTGCATCCGACGCGGGCTAACGAGATTTACGTCGGTACACTGCCGGCCGCCGTCTATGTCAGCGAGAACGGCGGCCGGTCGTTCCGCGAGCTTTCGGCGTTCCGCAGTTTGCCCGATTACGACAAGTGGACGTTTCCACCGGGCCCCCACGTGGCGCATGCGCGCTGCATCGCGCTCGATGCGCGCGTGCCAGATGAAATCATCGTCGGTATCGAAGAGGGCGGCGTCGCGCGCAGCCGCGACCGCGGCGCGACTTGGGAAGATATCAGCGGACCGGCGAGTTCGACCGCTTTTCCGAAGATCAATGATCCAGCAGGCATTGTGCCTTACGAGATGGGCAAACATGAAAATGGCCGCGTCTATCGCGACGTGCATTGGATAACGCGCCACCCGACTCGATTAGAGACCATGTTCGCGAGCACCGGTATCGGTACCTACCAGACCGATGATAGCGGACAAACTTGGACCAAATGCGAATACGGCATGGGCCGCGCCTACGCGATTCCTATGGCTAATCACCCTGCGGCTCCCGATCGATTGTTCCTCGGCGCGGCGGAAAACGGACCCGCGTCTTGGCCAGGTTATCGAACCGTCCGAGCCGGACCGTACAACACGGTCAAATTCAGTCGCAATACGTCAGCGCAAACCGGCGGAGCTAAAACGCAAATCTTGCGCAGCGACGACGCCGGCAAGACCTGGAATCGGCTGGAAAACGGGCTGCCCGCGGGTCACGAGCATATGACCTGCGGTTTTGCCGTCCACCCGAACGATGGCGAAACGCTTTGCGTCGGCTATACCGACGGCTCGGTTTACGCCAGCAAGAACGGCGGTAAAAACTGGTGTCAGCTTAGAGTCGCAGAAGGAAAACTTTACGGCGTTCGCATAGTACCCGCAGGCTAGGGATGATTCCAGCAATTCTAGGTCTTTATCCAACGTCTGGAGGGATACTTACTCAATATAAACATGTTTTGGCTTGTAGAAAATAGTTGACAGAACTACCGCAATGATTCACAATCGAGTTCTAAAACAGTCCAATACGGACGGAAAAGGCGGGACTCGATGATGCGGGAGCGAAAGCCGTTATTGAGCTATGGTTTGAGTTTATTGGCAGTTACATTTTTGATTTCGTGTGGCCAGCCAGCCAATCCGCCGCCGCCGAAATGGACCGTAGAAAATTCCAATGCCTCAGCCGGACAGGCTTCGGCAGCCGCTAAGCCAGCGCCACCTAAGCCTGAGGTCGATAAAGATTCCAGCCTAGAAGCACTGCGCCGAGGCGAAGCAGCAGGCAGTGGGCCGCTCAAGGATATTGGTTTCAATTTTGACAGCGCTGACTTGTCGGAAACGGCGCGCGCGACCTTGAAGGCGAACGCGGAGTGGCTGAAAGCCAATCCGTCTGCGCGCGTACAGATCGAGGGTCATTGCGATGAACGCGGCACCGCGGAGTACAATATGGCGCTCGGCGCCAAGCGGGCTCAGGCTGCGATGGATTATCTCTCGACACTGGGCGTCGCCGCGAATCGACTATCGACGATCAGCTACGGCGAAGAGATTCCGGTATGCAAGGAGCACAACGAAGACTGCTGGGTAAAAAATCGCCGCGCCCGATTCGTTACCTCGGCCGCCAAATCGGTGTCATGACAAGCTGAGCAAACGAAACCCAACCGTTTTAAAAGGCCCATGTGCTCCGACATGGGCCTTTTTTTGTGCTCGCAGCGGCCATCAATCTTTAGCTTTAGCGAAAAGGTTTAACGTTTCTTTGGCGAACAGCTCGCTCACGTCGAATCTTCTACCCGTCAACCCTTGCTCGTGAGAATAGTGCGTCGCCGCCTCCAAGGTCGGCAAATTGTTCTTCACGCCGTACGGATAAACATCCTCACCCAAAATTTTCCGGGCATATTCTAAGTCTAAATTCACCCAAGGCAGCGTTGACAAACCCTCTTCGTAGGACTCGAACGCGAGCTGTTTTGCGGCTTCGAATCCCTGGGTCAAGCGCACCGCGAGCGAAGGATCTTGCTCATAAATCGCGCGGCGGATGACGACCAGGTGCATGATCGGAAAGATTTTCGTTTGACGGTAATACTCGGCTTCGACGGCTCGACAATCGGGAAAAAGCCGTTGCACAAGCGGCGAACCTTGCAAAAACCCGCGCGGAGACGAGGTGACGGCGAGGGCATCGAGCTTGCCGTCTTCGAGCAGAACGTCGAGAGTTTCATCCTTGCCGATGTTGTCGATGCGGATGCCCGGCGGAATCTCGATTGCGACATGCTCGGAACGACGCCGAAACCAATGAATATCCTGCGGCGCCACGCCGTACTGATGTTGCAACAAGCCGCGCACGAAGAGCAGCGCGGTCATCGAATAATCGGCGATGCCGACTCTTTTGTCTTTGAGATCTTCCGGTTGGTTGATGCCCGCCTTGGCGTTGACCCAGATATAAGCATGACGAAAGACCCGCGATGGAAACACGGGGATCGCGACGAATCGATCGTCGCTCTTGCCGAGCGCGATCATGTAATTCGATAATGACATCTCCGAGACATCGAATTCTTCGTCGCGAAGCATGCGCAGAAAGATCTGCGACGGCGGCGAGATGTTGATAAACTTGATATCGACGCCGTCGACTTTGACTCTACCGTCCGCCAGGGCGCGCGTATGATCGTAGTCGCGACAACCAATCGTAATCGTCCGAGTCGCCATCTGTTCTCCTCGAGCTTTTCGTTAAAACGATTAGACTCTAGGTGTAACCGGGGCGAGAAGTCAACGAGAGAACGCAGGGGATCAACGTTCACCGTGCCAGAGTTCTGGCGGCCGGGCTGTGGCTAGTCGCCGAGCGAGCATGCTCGGTACCATCAAAAGCGTCGGTGGATGAAAGTACGAAGAAAAAGATTGATTGCGTGCGCCGCTGTTCTGGTAATGAACACGGTTAAACTAAACTGATGTCGGCCGTTACCTCGTCGCCGCTGCTTTGACCTGCGCGTAGTCGGTCCAGCCTTGCAGAACTTTGAGCACGCCGTCTTGAACCAGCGTGGTCATTTCCTGCGCCCGCGCGACTTTAAACAGATCGGTTACCGTCGCCCGAATGTGAATTAATTTTTTGATCTCATCGCTGATGAGCAAAAGCTCATGCAAGCCGATCCGGCCCTTGTAGCCGGTATCGCGACAAGACGGACAGCCCTTGCCGCGGTAGAGCACGAAGCGATCGTCGTAGGAAATTTTCAATCCGGCGAATGCTTCTTCGCCAAAGCCGTAAGCGAGCGCGTCGTATTCTTCCTTGGCGGGGTGGTAGGACTCCCGGCATTCTTGGCACAAGGTGCGCGCCAGGCGTTGCGCCAAGACGCCGAGCAAGGAGTCTGCGAAGTTGAACGGATCGATGCCCATTTCGAGCAGGCGACTAACAGTCTCAACGGCGCTGTTGGTGTGCAGCGTGCTCAAGACGAGATGGCCGGTGAGCGAGGCCTCGATCGCCACTTCCGCGGTTTCGTGATCGCGAATTTCGCCGACCATGATGACATCGGGGTCGGCGCGCAAAAATGCCCGCATGGCGGCGGCAAAATTGAAGCCGATCTTGGGATTCACTTGCACTTGGCGCAGGCCGGGCTGAGAGATTTCCACGGGATCTTCCGCGGTCCAGATCTTTCGATCCGGGGTATTGATCGCGCCGAGCGCGGAATGCAGTGTCGTTGTTTTTCCCGAACCGGTCGGACCGACACAAAGAATCAAGCCGTACGGTTTATCGAGCAGGCTGCGGAATTCGCGCAAATTGCGCGGCGTCATTTTCAAACGATCCAGAGGGATCGGCTCTTCGGCGGCGAGAATACGCAGGACGATATCTTCATTGCCAGCGCCCGACGTCGGAATGGTCGCGGCACGTAATTCGATCGTGCGCTCACCGATCTGAAATTTGATCTTGCCGTCCTGGGGCTTACGTCGCTCCGCAATGTCCAGACCGGCCATAATTTTCAAGCGCGACACGAGCGCGCGCCGGTACGCGGCCGGCACTTGCAAGTATTCGAAACAGCGACCGTCGACGCGAAAGCGTATTCGGGTCTCGCGTTGGCTTCCTTGCGGCTCGATATGAATGTCCGAAACCCGCTGATTGTAAGCGTCGACGATCACCTGGTTGACCAGGCGCACGATAGCGCTGTCATTTTCGTTGATGAGCTGCTCAATGCTCGTTTCCGCTGTGTCTTCGTCCGGTCCGTCGAGCTGGCCGAGGATCGTCGAAACGGATTCGCGAGTCGTCGACCCATATTGGTTCGTGCTAACGGCATTCACATACTGCAGGATATCTTCGCGCAGACCGACGAGGCACTTGATTTTCTTACCCGGATACAGGCGTTTAATGTCTTGAATGCGGTCATGAGCGTGGGGGTCGTCGATCAGCACATCGACGGTCTTGTCGCTGACGCGCAAAGGGATCCAGTAGTTTGTTTTGAGATAATTGGGATTGATGCCGCTCACGCATTCCGGCGCGAGCAGCACTTTTTCATCGTACTCTTTGAACGGACACTGGTAGTACGCGCTCAGGGCCGCGCCGAGCTCCTGCTTCGACAGATGCTTTTGTTTCATCAACACGGTTTCGACGGCGGTTCTTTCGCGTTCAGCGCGCTTCACGATGGCGTCGAGTTCCTGCTGTTGCAATCGGCCGGAAATGATCAGCGCTGCAAACTTGCCGCCGCTACGCTTGCCAGGTGGATCTGTTTGCTGCGACTGCTTGTATAAGGCGCGAATCAGAGCCGCCTCGTCGATTAGACCTTTTTCGAGTAGAAGCTCGCCGAGTTTCTTTTTAGTATGATGTTTTTTTTGATATTCGAGCACTTCCTGCAGTTGGTCGGTCTGAATCAGTCCGAGATGCACTAAAAGTTCGCCGATATGAATGTGGCGCCGGTGTTTCACGAGAACGCCGGCCAAATCAGACGAAGAGACAAAACCAAGGGCCACACAGACTTTGCCAAGCGGCACGGATGGGTACTCTTCTTTTTGCGCCGTGATACTACGCGCCAATTGCTCGCGGCTGAGGAACCCTTCACGGGCGAGTAATTCTCCAATCTTTTCGGCGGCGGACAACTGTGAATTCATGGATATCATCTGCGAGCGATTTTGCCTTTCGGCGAAATTTGGTCAGAGCGGTCTGTTTACAAGCGCATTAAACCAGTTGAGACAAAATCGTCTGCCAAATCGTCACTAAATTGTTAAACTTTCCTGTTCCATGTGCGATCGAGCGGTATCGGCACTGTCAATAACGCCAAATCACTCCATGGAACGCCCGAGACAACAAAGCTTCAGCAACAGTCATAGCAAGCATAGCAAGGATCATGCACGGCGACGCAGGACCCGCGTAGGGGTTTTTCCGATTGACGCCACCCGCCGCTTTGAACATTGGCAATAGGGATTTCGTCGTGACGTCGGCGAAGTAGCGCTGTTGCGCGACGTTAGCCGCGTGAGTTCCCGGGGTTTTCGCGTCACCGACGTTGCTGTTATCGCCTCGAACCGGCGTCTGATTGGGTAACATAGCCGCCTGCAGCGCGTCGAGCGTGCTATTGCTCAACGGCAGACCGCCCGGTCGGCCGGTGAGATCGTCGATCACGATCGTCTGCGCGCCCGATCGCTCCGTCACGTCATAAATCGCCGCCGGCCCGACTTTACCGACCGCGGCCGTCAAAAACCCCGCGTTGCGCGCCGCCGCTAACAAGGTTTCTTCGTTCAGGTAATTGCCGCCGAAATGCGCGTTGATCTCGCCGAGAATTGCGTCGCTCTCAACCATCGGCGCGACGCTTCCGTTCGCGCTCGCCACCGGAAAACCGGTGTAAATGGTATTGCCGTAATTCCCCGTGTCGCCTGGGAAATGGCCAGTGCCCATGGCTGCCGAATTGACCATCGTCAAAGTCGGAAACACGGAGTGGCTATTAGCGAAACGAACACCCTGATCGCGCACGCGCGCGAACGTCGGAGTGCTCGATACGTTGACGCTCTCAGGACGTAGGCCGTCGGGAATAAACAAAATCAAATTGTGCGGCGCCTGGGCCCAAGCCAGCGCGCCGCTGAGATCAATTAGAAAAAAAAGAATCAAAAAACTAGACAGCCGATGTCTGCATGTTAACAAGCACATTAGAATCCTCCGACAAACCTTCTACAGTTTTATCAGCAAAAGGTTAATCCGCCGCAGATTAAGTGTCGATGAACAATCGATGAAGGGACTATAAACGAGAGCCGTAGTTGAGCGGGATCAAAAAATCGGCGGCCGAAAGCTGTCTCGAGAGGCATTTTAACCAGCGCGGGCATACCAAAGTCAGTAATCACGGTGGGGCTCCGCGACCTTGTTCTTCTAGCGAAGCTTGCGTACCACCTCTCCGTTATTTGCAGGTCTAAAATGAAACCCAAATTACTCAATGTTAATCGAGCATTCATGGCGTCGTTTTATTTAGGGTTCACTATAAACATGAAAATAACACGGATCGGAAATACTAGCCGTTCACAAGAATTTTTACTCGTGACATTTTGTCAAAATGAATTTTCTCGGAACCGAACATCAATATATCGACCGCGCTAAGGGATGTTTGCACCGAGGCTTGTCCAAACCGAGCAGCTCTTCATAATCAAAGAATTTGCTCTTGAGAAACAAACTCGAGGACTCCCTCAAAGAGCCAAACAAGACCCGAGAATCGGCGGGACAAACAATTTCCGCGGCTATCTCGCTCATTGGCCGGCATTGCCAGTAACGAATCTTGCGCTCGAAGATCTTTCTCGCGCTGTCTAAGCCACCGAGCGATTCGGTGCATTCTCTGAGATCAATAGCGCACCGCTGGAGAAAACGTTTGCCGCCGGCAATGTTCTGGCCCAAGGGAAAGTCGTAATTGAGCCAGCCGAGAAAACGCGAAAACGATTGGCTTGCCAAAAGCTTGAAAACGAAAGATGCGTGCTCGCGTTCTTGGGCGTAGAAAAAAGTCACGATCCAATCGGCAAAAGGCTGCTCGGCACTTTGTTTTTTCCGGCAGCATGAAAAAAATCTCCTACGCCAGTGGATTGGAAGGAAAACAGGTGATTCCGATCCAGGCACTCACTTGTCTGCTCTATGTCGGCGTTGGACTGATCGCCACCCTGCTGTTTCTCAAAGGCAACTACGACGTGGCTTTCGTTTCCAGCATGGCGGTGACTCAGGGTTGGCGGACCTTGTCCGAAGTCTTACGGGCAGACTACCGGGGCAACGGCAAAATCACGGCTTACCAAGTCATGGAAATCTTAGCGATCACTTTTGCCTTGGCGCTCACAATCGTTTTGCCGAGCGACCGACCCAGCGTCCCTCAGTTAGCGGCGGGCATCGAAGCGCTGTGGCGTCCTGAAGTTTTTCTCCTGCTCCAAGCGCTCTGGGTCATCGTCTTCATCATGTTTGGGAAAAGCATGGTAACCGGAGCGCAGATTTTCTTTCATCTTCGCGGCGACCGAATTTAACTTATGTCTCGATCAGACTGGATTCTATCAGTGGATTCGAAAACCAAACGTGGGACGAATAAACCGGAACGCGCTATTTTACTGCAGCTAGGCTCGATGGACAGAGTGACTTT
>CAVWLW010000022.1:0-51290 GCA_963755715.1 uncultured delta proteobacterium | reverse complement strand
GCCGCCCCCTTCGGCCCCTCAATCCGCCAATTCGTTTGATGCAAGACCTTAAGGATTCGTGTCCTTTCGAACTCCTCCAGCGTTAAGGGCAGCTCCCCACCGTCATTCTGGCTTTTGCTTTTTTCTGGAGTTAGTCCAGAAGGTGATGCATGTGAAAAAATCTCGGCCCCTTGAGCCTGATTCCATCCTTCGGGCAGTTGGAGGGTTAGACCTGTGGAGGTGACGGTCGCTCTGCCGATCACATTCTCCAACTCGCGCACGTTGCCGGGCCAACTGTAGCCCTGCAACGCTTCGATCACTTCACTCGGTATCTGCCCAAAACTCTTCCCCAACCGCCGCCCCGCTTCCTGTAAAAATACCTCTGCCAATATTCCAATATCTTCTCTGCGCTCCCTCAGCGGCGGAATCTCGATCGGATAAACATTTAATCGATAGTATAAATCGGTGCGAAATCTCCCCCGTTGCGCCGCTTCACTCAGATTGCGATTAGTCGCCGCGATCACCCGCACATCGACCTTGACCGTCTTGCCGCTCCCCACCCGCTCAAACTCCCCCTCCTGCAATACCCTCAATAACTTCGACTGCAGCCTTAACGGCAACTCGCCCACCTCGTCCAAAAATATCGTCCCACCATCGGCTAACTCAAACCGTCCCACCTGCTTGGATACCGCCCCCGTAAACGCTCCCCGCTCATGACCAAACAGTTCACTCTCGATCAGCTCCGCCGGCAGTGCCGAACAGTTCACCTTCACCAACGGCCGCTCCCGCCGCCCGCTCTTCTCATGTAACAATCGCGCCACCAATTCTTTTCCCGTCCCGGTCTCGCCCAACACCAATACCGTCATGTCCGTCCGCGCCACCCGCTCCACTTGCTCTAAAACCTTCTCGATCCCTTTACTCTCCCCGAGGATCTCGCCGTACCGATGAACCCCCGATACCTCAGAGCGCAAATACACGTTCTCCGCTTCCAACCGCTCCTTTAACCGCTCCACCTCCGCTAGTGCCTCCTTCAACTCTTCCTCCGCTCGCTTGCGGTCCGTGATGTCATGACTGACCGCAAGTTGCGCGACGATACTTCCGTTCTTCGCCCGCAGCGGCGCAGCGTGCGACTCCATCCAGCGTCGCTTGCCCTTGAGTCCCACGATTTCAAACTGGGCGACTCCTCTTTCTCCCTGACAAACCCGGTCGTGCAGTTTTTTATAGGTAGCGCGCCACTCCGGCGCGACGATCGCGAGAACGGACTGTCCGACGACATCGTCTAAAGAATCAGCCTGAATTATGGCTAATCCGGCCGGATTCATATCCAACAAGCGAGTATCGGGTGCCACCAGTTTCACACATTCCGGTTCTGACTCAAAAATTGTGCGCCGCAGACTTTCGCTATCGCGTAGCGCCTCCTCGACTTGCTTGCGCTCGGTGATGTCGGTAGATAACCCGAGCAATACCGAGACGTGACCATCGGACCCAAAAATCGCGTGGCCTCGCCCGGCGATCCAGCGAATCGAACCGTCAGGCCGGACGATTCGATATTCACTATCGGAAATTTCCGTGGTCTGAAGAGCTCGCTCAGCTCGCAAGCGAATCTTCTCGCGATCTTCCGGATGGACCATGGCCAAAAAATCTGCCAGATTCGATTTCAGGCTTCCCGGAGTCACACCCAATATGCGCTCTAGTCCCTCAGACCGTGTAACCTTGCGAGTGTCAACTTCCAATTCCCAATACCCCATACGAGCACTTTCCATTGCCAGCTTCAGTCGCGCCTCGCTTTCACGAAGGGCCCGCTCCGCCCGCTTGCGCTCAACGAACAGTCCCATTTGGCTGCCGACGTTAGACATCATTTGGAGCAGCACTTCGTCGGGCTTACGAATCTCGCGGCTAAAAAAACCCATGACACCGAAGGCCTCGTCGCCTCGATGGATGGGGAACGCGCAAGCGCTATGAAGACCTGCCTCGGCGGCCAACGACTTGCGCGAAAAATTGTTATCAGCCGTTACGTCGGGAATCCACGTGGGTTGACAGGTTTGCCAAACGCGGCCCGGCGAACCGACACCGGGGGCAAAGGTAACTTGCCGACTCGCGGACCAGAATTCGGCTAAGTCTTGCGATGGCAAGTGCCAGCTTGCGCGAGATGTCAGGATGTTTGTTTCCTGGTCTACTTGCCAAATTTCGCCGTATTGCCAATCAAGACAGGAGCAGATCGATTGCAAGATTTTCGGCGCAGCCTCGGCCATCGAAGCAGACTCCGAAAGTATCCGGGTGATGTCGTATTGTGCATTTAGCCGGGACTCCGCTTGCTTGCGCTCGCTTATATCCACGGCAGAACCCATATACCCGAGGAAGATGCCGTCGGGCCCGAAGCGCGGCATACCGTTATTGAGAATCCATCGATATTCGCCGTCAGCTCTGCGCAACCGATATTCCATCGAAAAGTCTTGCCGTCTGTCAAAGGATTCCATGTACGTCCGAAGACAACGATCGAGATCGTCCGGGTGCACTCCTTCGGACCAGCCGTTGCCAAGCTCCTGGTCAAGCGTTCGTCCCGTGAAGTCGAGCCAACCTTTGCTAAAAAACGAGCAAAGTTTGTCCGTGTTGGATACCCAGATCATTATGGGCGCCGCGTCCGCAAGATTTCGAAACCGATTTTCCGTCTCGCCGAGGATCTGGATTTTCTCAAACCGTTCTTCAAAAAGAGACGCCAGCAGAAGAAGCGGGAAATAAAGAACAATCAAGAACATCTGTAGCCAAAAAACATTATCGGCCGGCAATTGGCTAACGAACGGACCATTGCCAGCAAGTGCATTCAACATCGTCATGAACGCAAACGCTAGAAATGAAAGCGACAGGCCAACCAGTCCCAAGCGAACCGCTGCCCACAACAAGAACGGCAGGGGAATATAGAGCAGCGCAGGGAAGTTGCCCAAGGCGTGTGATTTTAGACCAAACACTCCAATACCGCTGCCGAGTACCCCCGCTAGTATGACGATCATCTCCATCCACTGTTTGAGGGAAGCTCTCTTGATGATTTCGGCTCCGCGGGTCGAACCGAGTACGATACCCGGAGTTAGGATTAAGAAGGGCAATAAGTTAGATAAAAATGCATGACGCCATTCCAACCAAATGTTGTCGCTTCCATAGCCGACGGAAATTTGGATTAGCGGCCAGCCCCAAGCCATCAAAGCGGTGGCTGCGGTGATTTGGCCTACGAAGATAATGCTACGGCGCAAATTTCCAAGATCGCCATTGATTGCTCCGAATTGGCGTACGGCTAAGGCCGTCACTGCCACAAGAGCGCAATCGTAGAGGTAGTATAGGTCAAGCTCCAATCCGGGAGTGCCGAACTGTCTCTGGGCGACGACGTGAGCAACTGCACCAGCCAGCAAGAACACCGACCAGTAGCGTGGTGGATTAAGCAACAGCGCAGCTAGGAGAACTGCATTGGCAGGCCAAAGGGCGGAGAAATACGACGCTGGATACACGAACGCCAGATCCACCAAAGAGCCAAAATAGTAGGCGGCCCACATCGCGATCGCAGTCAGTCCGAGACTAAGGTACAGGGATAGTCGTTTACCATTGAAGGCCGCGCTCCACGGCTTGATCTCACGTACGACTTCCGTTTTGTACTTTTGCTCCTCGACAAACGCGGCGAGAAACATCATCGGGAGAACAATTGCAATGAGAAAGAGCTGAAGAGATAAAACATTCCTTGCGGGGAATTGGCTGAGAAAAGGACCATTCCCCTGGAAAGCACCACAAATTGATGTCATCACAACGAGCAAAAATGCCGTGCTCGCTCCCAGTTGTCCAAATCTCACCGCGGCCCACAGAAAAAACGGCAGCGGCAAATAAATCAATACCGTCATCGCTCCTGGGCCGACTGTTGCCCAACAGAATACCGTCAAACCGGTCGTGATCAGCCCAAATGCCAAAATAGAAGCCTCGGCACCCCGCCACCAGGAAATGCTGCGCAAGAAAGCCGCACCGCGATCAAACCATAGGATAGCGAGGGGAGGAATCATGAGGGCGGCCAGAACATTCGATGGAAAGCGCATCAGCCAAGTTTGCCAATAAGTATTTCCTTTCCAGCCGACGAGCGAGACGAATGACGCATCGATAAAAGAGCCCAGAAACGGCGCGAGAATCGCCACAGCGAGGTAGATAGCGAGGTTTTTTAGACCGGCAAAATCTGCTTGACGTTCGACGAAACGGCGCAGACAAATTGCGCCGATCAATGCTTCCGCAGCGTTGCTAATAAACCAAAACAGAATCAGCAAAATTGGCACGCCGCTCTGTAACTGGACGGCTATGTGGACCGGAAAAACGCCGAGAAGCACTACCCACCATCTTCGAATCGGCATGAGCAGTAGCGCGGTGAAGACAATCGCGTTCGGAGGCCAGAGTACGGAGACTGCGCTGTCCGGAAACGTAAGAGCGAAACCAATCAACGAGCCGATATAGTACGCCGCACCAACCAGCAGGCCAACGGTTAAGAGCCGTATTGGAGAATTCGCGCCACGGTCCGGCCCGCCCGTCCGAATAATTTGGTTCGTCGAAGCGGGCTCAATCATCCTTATCCTCCTGTTCATAAACCGGGCACGCACTCCGGTTCGAAAGCGATGGGTTGGGACAGGACTCTTCGCGCAAAGATGTGAGACTGACCACCTCATAATACACGCCAGATGGTTGTGCAACGATCGCAGATAACACCGGCTCATCGTGCCAATACAAGTGGATTGAGCGCCTTTACGAAATTCTTTTTGAGGTTTTTCTGAAGTTTCCGCTGTTATTATGAGATCGCCGATGGACTTGGTTGCGGTAAAATAGGAGCGTGACTTTTTGGACGGAGCGCAATAGCTAAATCTATCAGAGTAACATTGGCACGATCCGGCGCCGACGGCCAGGTAAAATTTTTATTGATTGATAAACGGTTAGCGAATATCAGATCGCCAACCAATCGCTGCGCGATAAAGTCCGAAGCCGAGCATGATGACTGGGAGTGCCTTAAAACTGGCGGCGCGGCGCACTGGATACAGACGATAACCGGAAATCACTTCAGGGAAAGAAACTTCGCCGGCACGTTTTCGACCAGGAACAGCGGACCTGATTGAAAAAAGCGAATTCCCTCGCCGTGCGCGCTTTGCGCGTCGACGATAATAATCGCCGGCGCTGGATCGTGGCGCCGAGCCACCGACTCGGCCTCTTCGACCGAAACACTCAAGTGAACGTATTGGCGGTCGCGCGGCTTGAGACCGCTCCGGAGCATCGACTCCGCTAGATCGCGCGCCGCGCCGTAGTAAAGCTCGGACGGAGGTTCGACCGCTTCGTCACTGAGATCCACCGCGAACGAATGGCCGTAGGTCGCGCGCATCTTGCCTTCACGCAGCTCGAAACGCTTCTTTTCCGAGTCGGTGACAACCGCGCGAATTTGCCCTTCGGTGACGTCGTAGAAGCGCTCTTGGACGATTTCGACGATATCACCCCATTCGACGAAACCGCGCTCATCGAACACCAAAGGATATTCCGTGGGCCGATGGCGTAAAAGATAAGTGAGAAACCGGGAAATGCGTTCCGATGGCAGTCCGGCCATCTGTCAGACGCCCTTCTTTTGGCCGGTGATTACGTCGTAAACGTTGCACGCAATACCGGTCGCTTCGTAGCCATCCATCCCGGTCGCTTGGGCGATCGAAAACATTTGATACGCCAACGCGACGAAAGGCATCGGCACCTCCATCTCGCGCGCCATATCGAGACCGAAGCCAACGTCTTTGGGCATCCACGATTTGCGCGGCTTATACTTGCGGCTGACGACGATCTCCATGATCCGGTCGATAGCGACGGAATCCTGCGGCGAGTTTTTCAAGATCGTGCGAAAAGTTTCCTCGGTCAGTCCGCCCTTTTTGAGCCAAGAGCAAATCTCCGCCAAAGTTAAATGGGTCACCGCGGCGAACATCGCCATGGCGTTTTTCACCAGCTTGGCGTTGCCCAACTCGCCGACGTAGAGAACCTTGTTGCCCATCGCTTTGAACACCGCTTGGTGTTCGTCGAAGACTGACTTCGATCCCGAGAGCCAGAGAGACAAGGTCCCGGCCGCTGCCGCTTCTTCGACTCCGCCCGCCGAGCCGTCGACGACGGTCCAGCCTTTTTTTGCCAGCTCGTGATTTACGCCGACGATGGTTTTTTTATCGATGCTGCTGAAATCGATCCAGAGTTTGGCGCCGCTCGCTGCCTCGTGCAAACCGCCGGCCCCGAGGCCGACAGCGCGCACCGCTTCGTTATACGGCAGCATGGAGAGCACGATCTCGCAGGACTCGGCCACCGCCTTGGGCGATTCTTTAAAAACCGCGCCCTGACTTTCGAGGCCTTTGGCCTGCTCACGGCGCAAATCGTTAACGACCAGTTTGTTTCCTGCTTTAATTAAATTAGCCGCCATGCCGCTGCCCATGCCGCCCGTGCCGATGAATCCGAGAGTTTTCATTTCGCCTCCTGTGATCGATCTAGTGTTCCAATCAATTAATCGACGAGCCGCACTCCCGCCGGCCACACCACTAAAACAATTGTTTCGCCGACAGCGCGCGGCGTATGCACGGAGCGCGCATCTAAAAACACGATGTCGCCCTTTTCATACTCGCCGGTTTCGTCGGCGATCTTGCCTTTCAGAACCAAATAGAACTCACCGCCGATATGCTCGTGCTTCACAAACGCATCCGGTGAAGCATCGGCAGCGGTCCGGTAAAGCACCAGCTCGCGCGCATCTTCCCGCGCCAGACGCGCCATCGACAAGCCATTGCCGAAGTCGCGCCATTGAAGCCGGTTAAGGGCCGCTTCATCCAACTCTATGTGCAGAAAGTCGTTCAATGAGCGACGCAATACGCCGCCCGCGCTTTGATTCATGGGGCTCTAATTATCATGGCGGCGGGGCTAACAAAAGCTGCCCATTGGCAGGCGAGAATATCGGGACCTATTTTGCGCTCGAGCGGCTGCAGCCGGCGGCAATGGCGCAATTGGCAGCGGCCCGCTATCGCGCGGATGACAACCAAAAAGCCAGGAGACTACGTCGCAAGAATGCGGCTCAAAGCTCAAAAGAAATTGACGACGTCAGGCGATCAACCGAAGGTTCTCAAAAATAACAGCCCGCCGGATCATTTTGGATCACGCACGGGCTGTTTGGAAATTCAATTATTGGAGCGCTGTCTATGCTGCGGCTTCCTGCTTCTGCGCTTCTCTGCGGCGCGCACGGCGGCCTTTCTTCGCGCCACCTTTGGACGCTTCCTTTTCACCCTCTGCGCCGACAAGCTCGATGACCGACATCTTTGCTGCATCGCCGCGGCGGAGGCCGATTTTAATGATCCGCGTGTATCCACCGGGTCGGTCCTTGAAGCGTGGCCCGATCGTGTCGAATAACTTTCGCACCACGGCTTTGTCCTGAACGATGGCTAAAACTTGACGGCGCGCGTGCAGGCTGCCTTGTTTGCCGAGCGTGATCACGCGCTCGACCCAACGGCGCAATTCCTTGGCTTTGGGATCCGTGGTCCGAATTTTTTCTTCGCGCAAAAGCGCCGTGATAAGGTTGCGCATTAGCGCCCAGCGATGGGCGGAGTTGCGGCTGAGCTGTCTCCCCGACTTTAGATGACGCATGGCTTTAGACCGGTTCTTTCTCAGCGGCGCGTTTGCGAGCGTCGATCTCTTCGCGCGACGGAAAATGATCGATTTTCATGCCCAGCTCGAGGCCCATTTCCTTGAGAATCTCTTTGATCTCGTTGAGCGACTTATGGCCGAAGTTCTTGGTCCGAAGCATCTCCTGCTCGCTCTTCTGAACTAATTCCCCGATATACTTGATGTCGGCATTTTGCAGACAATTCTGCGAGCGCACCGAGAATTCGAGCTCGTCCACGCTGCGAAATAAATTTTCATTGAGCGGGATCGCCGGGCCGTCGTCTTTCTTCTCTGCGCGCGGCTCCTCTTGAAAGTTCACGAAGATGGCGAGCTGATCCTGCAAGATCTTGGCCGCATAGGCCATGGCGTCGTCCGGCTTCACGCTGCCATCCGTGTGCACGTCGAACACCACGCGGTCATAGTCGGTGCGCTGACCGACGCGGGCATTGGTGACGGTGAAATTGATCTTCTGGATCGGCGAAAAAACCGCGTCGATAAAAATCGTATCCACCGGCGCGCCTTCTTCCTTGTTGCGCTCCGCGGGCACATAGCCGCGGCCGAGCTTGATCAAGAGCTCCATTTCCAGTTTGGCGTCGCGCGACAAAGTGGCGATCTTGTGCTCGGGATTTAAGATCTCGACGCTCGGCGGAGCGACGATGTCTTTGGCATAAACGACTCCCGGGCCCTTGGCATCGATGCGCACGGTCTGTTGCTCGCTTTCGTTCAGCCGCAACCTGATTTCCTTTAGATTTAAAATGATATCGGCGACATCTTCGGTGACGCCCGGCACGGTGGAAAACTCGTGCAAGATGCCTTTGATGCGCACCGCGACAATCGAGGCGCCCATGAGCGAGGAAAGCATAATGCGCCGGAGCGAATTGCCGATGGTTTGGCCGAAACCGCGCTCGAACGGCTCGGCGTAAAATTTGCCATAGGTTGGGGTCAGAGTTTTCTCTTCCAACTCCAATTGTTTGGGCTTAATCAAATCCGTCCAATGTTTATACATGGTCGACATAGCATCTCCCAAATTCGAACTCACTTGGAATACAATTCAACGATCAGTTTTTCGTTGATCGGCATCGTGACATCGCTGCGCGTCGGTAAGATTTTGATCTTGCCGCTGCATGTGTCGCGGTCCACCTCCGCCCAGTCGGGGACACCGCGCCGCTGGGCGCCTTCCATCGCCGACTGCACGCGCCCGAGTTGGCGGCTCGGCTCTTTGACCGAAACCACATCGCCCGCTCGGACGGTGTACGAAGGAATATTGACCTTTTTGCCGTTAACGAGGACATGCCCATGTCGAACTAAGGTTCGGGCCTCCGCGCGCGAAGTGGCGAAGCCAAGCCGGTAGGCGACGTTATCGAGCCGGCGCTCGAGCAAGACCAGCAAAGTTTCGCCGGTAATGCCCTTGGTTCGCGAAGCTTCGGCAAACGTGCGGCGAAACTGTTTTTCCAACAAGCCGTACATGCGTTTCACCTTCTGTTTCTCGCGCAACTGAATGCTGTACTCGGAGAACTTGGGCCTGCCCTGACCATGCTGCCCGGGAGGATAGTTTCGCCGTTCAATAGCGCATTTGTCCGTATAGCAGCGCTCGCCCTTGAGAAAGAGCTTCAAGTTTTCACGCCTGCAGAGGCGGCACACTGATTCCGTGTATCTAGCCAATCCGATTTCCTCCTCTGATCATCAAACCCGTCTTCGTTTGGGCGGACGGCAGCCGTTATGCGGGATCGGCGTCACGTCTTTGATCAAGCTGATGTTGATGCCTGCCGACTGCAGCGCGCGCAGTGCCGACTCCCGCCCCGCTCCCGGACCCCGGACGAAAATCTGCACACTGCGCAAACCGTGATCCATCGCTTTTTTGGCCGCGCTATCGGCCGCCTGCTGGGCGGCGAAGGGCGTGCCTTTACGCGATCCTTTGAAGCCCATCGCGCCCGCGCTCGACCAGGAAATGACGTTGCCTTGGTAGTCCGTGATGGTGACGATGGTGTTGTTAAAGGTCGAGTGAATATGCACCACGCCTTCGGCGATGTTTTTTCGGCCGCGTTTTTTTCGCGCGGCGCGTTCGCTCGCCTTTTGATCTGCTTGACCTTCCGTTTTCGGCTTCTCATCCGTAGCGTCTGCCATAAGCTGCTCCTGTTAGCCCTTTGAGGGCGCCGTCTTTTTACCGGCGACCGTCTTGCGCGGTCCTTTGCGGGTGCGCGCGTTCGTGTGCGTACGCTGGCCGCGCGCCGGCAAATTCTTGCGGTGGCGCTGGCCGCGATACGATCCCATGTCGAGGTGCCGCTTGATGTTGGCCGTGACATCGCGCCGCAGATCGCCTTCCACTTTGTAGTCCTGCTCGATGACCTGGCGAATCTTGGCGGTATCGTCGTCGGTCAAATCGTCGCTCTTCAAGTCGAACGAAACTCCCGCCTTAGTGAGTATCTCCCGCGATGAGCTGCGCCCGATCCCATAAATGTACGTGAGCGCCACTTCCATTCTCTTGCTCTTGGGCAAATCTACGCCCGCGATACGTGCCATGGTTTTACTCCGTTTGGATTTTCAAATGGCCAATCTCGATCCGCCAATGACGAAGTCATCAACGACTGACTATCCCTGACGTTGCTTGTGCTTGGTGTTCTCGCACTGAATCCGCACCACCCCTTTGCGACGAATGACCTTGCACTTGTTGCAGATTTTTTTTACCGAGGCCCTGACCTTCACAACTGCTCCTCTTTTTATCGTTCCCGAAAAATAATTCGGCCGCGCGCCAAGTCATACGGCGATAGCTCGATCTTCACCTTATCGCCGGGAAGTATCTTGATGTAGTGCATGCGCATCTTACCGGAAATATGGGCTAACACTTTATGGCCGTTGTCCAATTCGACGCGAAACATCGCGTTGGGCAACGTCTCCAGCACCGTACCGGTCACTTCAATGGCGTCTTCTTTGGGCATAGAAAACTCTGCCTGCGGCGCATCTCCTCGCAATTTACAGTTGACTCAAAATATACGGGCCGCTTTGGGTGATCGCCACCGAGTGCTCGAAGTGGGCGGCCAAGCTACCATCTTTCGTCACCGCGGTCCAACCATCTTCCTTAATTTCAACTTCATAACCGCCGGCGGTGACCATCGGCTCGATCGCCAGCACCATTCCTTCTTTTAAACGAAGGCCTCGGTCCGGCTCGCCGTAATTCGGCACCGGCGGTTCCTCATGCAATTTTTTACCGATCCCATGTCCGACGAAAGCGCGTACGACGGCATAACCAGCGCTCTCGGCGACCCGTTGCACGGCAGCGCCTAGATCGCCCAGCCGCTTTCCTTCGTGCAGCTCCGCGATCCCGTGGCGCAGCGACTCCTCCGTAACATTCATCAGACGCTGCGCAGCCTCGTTCACCCGGCCAACCCCAACTGTAATCGCCGAATCGCCGTAAAATCCCTCGTAAATAACCCCGTAATCGAGACCGATAATATCGCCTTCACGAAGCGCCCGGTTCGATGGGATGCCATGAACGATCTCATCGTTGATGGATGCACATAGACAACGCGGATAGACGCGCCCTGCGACGTTATAACCCTTGAACGCCGGAATCGCTTTTTTTTTAAGGTCAACTCCTCGGCAACGGCGTCCAAATCCAAGGTGGTCACGCCGGGAGCGACGCGCTCTTTCAGCGCCTGCAGAACCTCGGCAACGATGATATTCGCCCGCCTCATGATCTCGATTTCTCGAGCCGATTTGAGCGAAATCATGGCGCGAGATCTCCTAGGGCTGCAATCACCCGCGCGCGAATTTCATCGACGGTGCCGACCCCGCCGATTTCTCGAAGCAAGCCTTGCCCGCGGTAATAATTCAGCAAGGGCGCGGTTTGGTCGTCGTAAACTTTCAGCCGATGCGCGATGGTCTCCTCGCGGTCATCGTCGCGCTGGTAAAGCTCGCCGCCACAACGGTCGCAGATCCCGGCTTTTTTCGACGGACTGAGAGTCACATGGCTGAGCGCGCCACAGCTCCGACAAGTGCGCCGGCCCGCTAATCGCTCGATGATGACGTCTTGCGGCACCTGGACTGATAAAACGGAATTCAGTCCGATTCCCCTCTGCTTAAGAATCGTGTCCAGACTCTCCGCCTGGGGAATCGTTCGGGGAAATCCGTCGAGAATAAATCCCTTCTCGCAGTCCTTCTCTTGCAATCGCGTCGCGACCAAGTCGACGATCACGCTGTCCGGCACCAAAGCGCCGCGATTGATATACTGCGACGCCTCCTTGCCTAATGCGGTCTGCTCCGCCACGGCCTGGCGCAAGATATCGCCCGTCGAAATCTGACAAACGCCAAACTTATCCTGAAGCAGCTTGGCCTGAGTTCCCTTTCCTGCGCCCGGCGGTCCCAACAATACAACGCGCGCGCCCGCCGCCATCGCTAGCCCCTTCTTCCGCGCAGTCGCCCCCGCTTCATGAATCCTTCGTAATTGCGGGTGATCAAATGCGTTTCCATTTGCGCCACGGTATCAAGAGCGACGCCGACGACGATCAAAAGCGCCGTGCCACCAAAGTAGAAAGGCACGTTAAACTGCCGGACCAAAATAGTCGGCAGCAATGACACGATGCACAGATAAATCGCGCCGCTCAACGTGATGCGCGACAACACGCGCTCGATAAACTCGGCGGTCTTCTGCCCCGGACGAATGCCCGGAATATAACCGCCCGCCTTTTTCATATTTTCCGCGACATCGCTCGGGTTAAACACCACCGCAGTATAAAAGAAAGCGAAAAAGATGATCAGGATAATGTAAACCAAATCGTGCAGCCAACTCCCCGGCGCCAACGCGCCGGCGGCTGTTTGAACCCACGGATGGTTGGCAAACTGCGCCAGCGTCGCCGGAAAAATCAATATCGACGATGCAAAGATCGGCGGTATCACATTGGCAGTGTTGATCTTCAGCGGCAGATGCGAGGTCATGCCGCCGTACATTTTGCGCCCCACCACACGCTTGGCATATTGCACGGGTATCCGACGTTGACCACGTTCGACAAAAATAATCGCGCCGACGACGAGCACGCTGAGCGCAAGGATCAACAAAGCAACCAGCGGCCCCAACTCGCCTTCACGCATGAATTGCAAGGTCGTGGTGACCGCCGAGGGCAGTCGTGCGACGATGCCAGCAAAAATAATCAAGGAAATGCCGTTACCGATGCCGCGCTCGGTGATCTGCTCGCCGAGCCACATAATAAAGGCCGTGCCCGAAGTCAATGTAATCACGGTCATCAGGCGAAAGCCCCAGCCTGGAGTCAACACCAGACTGTGCCCGCCGGGCCCCTGCGTCCCTTCCAGGCCGATGCTGATCATCATGCCTTGAATAATCGACAACACCACTGTGCCGTAGCGGGTGTACTGGGTGATCTTGCGCCGGCCGATTTCCCCCTCTTTCGAGAGTCTTTCTAAATAGGGAAAAACTACGGTCAAAAGCTGCAAGATAATCGACGCGCTGATATAGGGCATGATGCCCAATGAAAAAACCGAAAACTGTTCCAGCGCGCCGCCGGAAAACAGATTCAGAAATCCGAACAAGGTGTTTTTTTGCTGATCGAAGAACGCCGCCATCGCTTGTCGGTCGATGCCCGGCGTCGGCACGTGCACGCCCAGACGATACACCGCCAGCATGCCCAACGTGAATAACAGGCGGCGGCGCAGCTCGGGAATGCGCGAGGCGTTTTGGAAACCGTTAAGCATGAACTGCGATCAACTCCGCCTTGCCACCGGCCGCTTCGATTTTCTCCTTGGCGGACGCCGAAAAGCCATGAGCCTTGACCGTCAATGGGCGCGACAGCGAACCTTCGCCGAGAATTTTGACCCGCCGGTTTTTGCCGGCGATCAAGCCATGCGCCGCCAAGTTTTCCGGGCCGATCTCGCTTGCTTCAGCAGCGAACGCCTCGAGTTGACTTAAATTGACCACCGACATTTGCACCCGGAACGGATTATGAAAGCCGCGCTTGGGCAAACGGCGCTGCAAAGGCATTTGGCCACCTTCGAATCCCGGCTGAACATTGCCGCCAGAACGCGCCCCTTGACCTTTATGGCCGCGGCACGAGGTTTTGCCATGGCCGGACCCATCGCCCCGTCCAACGCGTTTGCGTTTCTTATTCGAGCCCGGCGCCGGTCTTAAATCATCGAGTCTCATCGTCAACGAATCTCCGCCAAAACTTTGCCGCGCCGGTCGGCGATCTCTTCCGGGGCGCGCAGTTCGCGCAACGCCTCAATCGTCGCCTTGACCATGTTGTGCGGGTTGTTCGAGCCGATACACTTGGTCAGAACGTTTTGAATCCCCGACGCCTCGACGACGGCGCGCACGCCGCCGCCGGCAATCACGCCGGTGCCGTCGGACGCCGGCTTAAGAATGACGTAGCCGGCGCCGTAGTGACCGGTCACTTCGAACGGAATCGTGCCGTCCATCACCGGCACGCGTATCAGGTTCTTCTTCGCTTGCTCCAAGCCTTTGCGGATCGCCTCGGGCACTTCGTTAGCCTTGCCCATACCGTAACCGACTACCGACCGGCTATCGCCAACCACGACGAGAGCGCTGAAGCTGAAGCGCCGCCCGCCTTTGACCACTTTGGCCACTCGGCTGATGTGAACGACTTTTTCCTTAAGCTCTAATCCCTGCGCATCGATCCGTTCCAAAGGCACCTCGCGTCTACAGACTTGCTGTCAAAATTCCAATCCACCTTCGCGAGCGCCGTCGGCCACCGCCTTCACGCGCCCATGAAAAAGAAACCCGTTGCGGTCGAAAATGACCCTGCTGATATTTTTTTCCTTACACGCTTTCGCCAGCGCGAGCCCGACCCGTTTGGCTACTTCAATGCCCTTGGCCTTCTCGTTCGCCGCCGCCAGCTCGCCTGCCAGCGTCGATACCGCCGCCAGAGTTTTCCCCTGAGTGTCGGAAATCACCTGAGCATAAATATGCTTGTTGCTGCGAAATACGCAAACCCGCGGACGCGCATCCGTGCCGACGACTTTGTGGCGAACGCGCATCTTGCGGCGCAGCCGCGCGATATCTCCCCGTCTGTTCATTATCTTGAATCCTTACCGTCTACTTGCCCGCCGAGCCCACTGCTTTGCCCGCTTTGCGCTTGATGAACTCCTCGCGATACTTGATTCCCTTGCCCTTGTACGGCTCGGGCGGTCTGAGATCACGGATCTTGGCGGCCGTTTCGCCGAGCAGTTGGCGATCGGCGCTGCTCAAAGTAATGATGATCTGGCGCTCGACTGATGCCGTCACTCCCTGTGGCAGCGGAAAAACCACTGGATGAGAGTAACCCAGAGTCATATGCACCTCTTGGCCTCTGACTTCAGCTCGGTAGCCGACGCCATTGATGTCGAGGATGCGGCTAAATCCCTGGCTCACTCCCTGAGCCATGTTGGCGATCAATTTACGCGTCAGCCCGTGCAGTGCGCGGATCTTGCGGTCATCTTGCTGGCGCTCGATGCGTACCACATTGCCATCGACTTTGACTTGAACGCCGGGCGGAATCGCGGCTTGCAGTTTTCCCTTGGGTCCTTCGAGACGAACGGCGTTGGGATCGACCGCGACTTTGACGCCCGCGGGAATTGTTACCGGTAATTTTCCTATGCGTGACACCTGGCACCTCGCCTCAACCTACCATACCGAGCAAATAAGTTCGCCGCCGACTTTGGCTTTCTGTGCTACCCGATCGACCAAGATTCCTTTCGGCGTCGAGAGCACATGAATTCCCAAGCCTTTACGAACCGGCGCCAACGCCTTGGCGCCGACGTACACCCGGCGCCCCGGCGAGCTCACCCGTTTCATGCCGGTAATGATCGGGCGATTCTCGCGATCGAACTTGAGTTGGATCACCATCTCCTCGCCAAACCCCACCGCGGCCTTGACCTTCTTTTGGTCTTTTAAATAACCTTCTTCGATCAAAATTTTCACGATGCTCTCTTTTAACCGAGACCACGGCACGGCGACTCTTTGGTGGCGCGCCCGTGACGCGTTTCTTATCCGCGTTAGCATATCCGCAATTGGATCCGTCATTCCCATGATATTCTCCGAAACCTACCAACTGGCCTTAATCAGTCCGGGGATATGTCCTTTGCGCGCATGATCACGCAAGCACAGCCGGCACATGCGAAAGCGGCGATAAAAAGCCCGCGACCGGCCGCACAGCGGACAGCGGTTGTATTCCCGCACTTTGAACTTGTTCGGCCTTTCAGCCTTAATTCTGAGACATGTCTTGGCCAATGGAAGTCTCCCTTTGTCGACTAACTGGCGAACGGCATGCCCATGAACTTGAGCAGCGCTCGACCTTCCCCGTCTGTCTTCGCCGTGGTGGCGATCGTGATCGTCATCCCACGGGTCTTTTCGACCTTATCCGCGTGAATCTCTGGAAAAATAATCTGCTCGCGCAGGCCTAGGGAGTAATTGCCCCGGCCGTCGAAGGAGCGATCGGAGATGCCTTTGAAGTCGCGCACGCGCGGCAAGGCGACGTGGATCAACCGATCGAGGAATTCGAACATGCGCTCGCGCCGTAAAGTCACCATGCAGCCGATCGGCACTCCCTCGCGCAGCTTGAAATTTGCGATCGCCTTTTTCGCCCGCGTGACCACCGGCCTTTGCCCGGTGATCAACGTGATCTCGGCAACCGCCGTGTCGACGATCTTGACATTCTGCGTCGCTTCACCCAAGCCAACGTTTAATGTGATTTTCGTTAACCGTGGGACTTGCATAGAGTTCTTATAGCTGAACTCCTGCATCATCGCCGGGACGACATCGCTTAGATATTTTGTTTTCAATCGTGCCATGCGCGCACCATCAATCTAAAGCTTCGTTGCAGCGGCGGCAGATACGGACCTTCGTCCCGTCGGCGAGCACTTTTCGGCCGATGCGCACCGGCGCGTTACATTTATCGCACAAAAACATAACATTGGAGGCATGAATGGCGGCCTCTTTCTCGACGATCCCGCCGGGCTGCTGCGGCCCGCGCGGCTTGGTATGCCGTTTCACGATATTGAGCCGTTCGATAATCACAGCGTCTTTTTCCAGCAACACGCGGAGCACTTTGCCGGTCTTGCCCCGTTCCTTGCCGCCGATGACCATGACGCTGTCGTTTTTCCGAATCTGCACGAGTAAGCTCTCCTCGATCTCCGTTTAAAGCACTTCCGGCGCGAGAGAAATAATCTTCATGAATTTCTTGGCCCTAAGCTCGCGCGCCACCGGTCCGAAGATCCGCGTGCCGATCGGCTCTTTCTGGTTGTCAATCAACACCGCCGAATTATTGTCGAAGCGGATGTAGGTGCCGTCCGGCCGGCCCAATTCCTTCGCCGTACGCACCACCACGGCTTTCATGACCTCACCTTTTTTTACTTTCCCGTTAGGAATCGCTTCTTTGACGGAAACCACGATAATATCGCCGATCGAGGCATATTTACGCTTGCTGCCGCCGAGCACCTTGATGCACTGCACGCGGCGCGCGCCGGAATTGTCGGCCACATCTAATGTCGTTCGCATCTGGATCATAGATCAATCGCAACCGCCCGGACACAAGCGAATCTAGGCGCCGGCTCCTTTCAAATCTTCCTCCATCGTATGCCCCCGCTCCAACACTTTGCTCACCCGCCAACGCTTGTCACGGCTGAGCGGGCGGCACTCGACGATGAGCACGCGATCACCGACATGACACTGGCCCTGCTCGTCATGGGCCTTGACTCTCGTGCGTCGTCGCAGAATTTTTTTATAGCGCGGGTGCGTAACGGTGCGCTCGACCGAGACCACTACGGTTTTTTGCATGCGGTCGCTGACCACCAAGCCAGCTCGTTCTTTTCTCGACCCTGGGCTGTTCATGCTCATCCTCTCTGACCCTCGGGCGCCTTTTCACGAAGAATCGTCTCCACGCGCGCCAAATCACGCTTGGTCTCTTGGAGCTTCATCGGATTCTCCAGCCGGCTGGTGGCGCGTTTGAGCTTCAGGTTGCCGATCTCCTCGCGCAACGAAGCCCGCTTTTGGACCAGATCTTCGGCGCTCAATTCGCGCAATTCTTTAGCTTCCATGGGCCACGCGCCTCCGCTGCACCGTGATCGTCGGAATCGACAACTTGTGCGCCGCTAAACGAAACGCTTCCTTGGCAAGCGGCCCCTCGACCCCTTCCATCTCGAAGAGGATCCGTCCCGGTTGGACAACTGCCACCCACATTTCGGGCGCCCCTTTGCCCTTGCCCATGCGAGTTTCGAGCGGCTTTTTGGTCAACGGCTTATCGGGGAAAATACGAATCCACACCTTGCCGCCGCGCTTGAGATAACGCGTCAGCGCAACGCGCGCCGCCTCGATCTCCCGCGCGCTCATCCAGCCGCGGCCGACTGCCTTCAGCCCATAATCGCCGAATGCCAAAGTCGAGCCGCGATGAGCAGTCCCGCGCCGGCGCCCTTTTTGCAATTTTCGATATTTAACTTTTTTTGGTTCGAGCATTTTTCAATCAATTGTCGTCTTTGGAATCTTGCGATCCCAACCGCCGATCACCCACCCATCATGGCCTTCTGCTGTTCTTCTTCCGCGGTCAAAACCTCGCCGCGAAAAATCCAAACTTTAACGCCGATCACGCCGTAGGTCGTGCGCGCCTCGGCGAAGCCGTAGCTAATATCCGCCCGCAGTGTATGGAGCGGCACGCGCCCCTCACGGTACCATTCGGTGCGAGCGATTTCGGAACCGCCCAACCTGCCCGCGCTTTGAATTTTTACGCCCTGGGCGCCCATGCGCATGGCGCGGGAAACGCTTTCTTTCATAGCGCGGCGAAAAGCGACGCGACGCTCTAATTGCAGCGCGACGTTTTCCGCGGCCAACTGGCCGTCGAGATCCGGTCTGCGCACTTCGTGAATGTTGATATACGTCTCGCGCTTGGTGAGCTTGGTAATTTCTTCTTTGAGTTTTTCGATCTCGGCACCCTTTTTGCCGATCACGATGCCGGGGCGCGCCGTGTGAATATTGATCTTGGCTTTATTGGCCGCTCTTTCGATCTCGATGCGCGAGATGCCCGCGTGATAGAGCCGGCTCTTTAAAAATTTCGTGATGCGAAAATCTTCATGCAGCAACTTCGGATAGTCATGGCGGGCGAACCACTTCGAATCCCACGTCTCGATCACGCCCAGGCGAAACATCTTCGGATGTGTTTTTTGACCCATCAGGCCCTAACTCCTCTTCTGCGCTTCATCGAGGACAATCGTCACGTGGCTCAGCCGCTTGCGCACGCGCGTGGCCCGGCCTTGGGCGCGCGACGTAAAGCGTTTCCACATGCCGGCCTCGTCCACTTTCGCCTGCTTGATAAACAGTCGATCAACATCGACGCTCTGCGTATTCTCGGCATTTGCGACCGCCGTGCGCACCGTTTTGGCGACGATGCTCGCGGAGCGTTTGGGCGTGAACTTGAGAATGTTCAACGCTTCTTCAACGCCTTTGCCGCGGATTTGATCGACCACCAAGCGAACTTTTCGCGGGGAGACTCGGATAAATTTTGTGATCGCGCGTGCTTCCATAATCTCGCTAGCTTGTTCGAAAAACTACCGGACGCCATCAACTCCTAATCGCTAACTGACCAACTTCCTCTACGCCTTAGGCGCCGGTGCCGCCGCGGGCTTTGGCGCCGCTACTGCTCTCGGCGCTGCGGACGGCGCGCCCGTCGTTTCTTTAGCCTCAGCTTTGCGGTCACCGGAATGGGCGAAGAATGTCCGGGTTGGGGAAAACTCACCGAGCTTGTGGCCAACCATGTTCTCGCTGACAAACACCGGAATAAACTTTCTGCCGTTATGCACGCCGATCGTTATCCCAACCATCTCGGGCGTCACCGTCGAGCGGCGCGACCAGGTGCGAATCACCTGCTTCTGCCGCGACTCATTGATCGCGGCAATTTTTTTTATCAGATGCGGGTCGACAAAGGGTCCTTTTTTTACCGAACGCGCCATCGCTACCTACCTTTTCTCCGTTGCACGATATACTTGTCCGAGGAATGATTCTTTCTCGTCTTGTAACCTTTGGTCGGCTTACCCCAGGGCGTCATTGGATGATTACCCTTCGATCTGCCTTCGCCACCGCCATGCGGATGGTCCACTGGATTTTTTGCGATACCGCGTGTCGTCGGGCGAAACCCCAGCCAACGCATTCTACCAGCCTTGCCCCAGGAAACATTTTCCTGGTCGGCGTTACCGACTTGACCGATCGTGGCTCGACAATTAGCCAAAACGTAGCGCAGCTCGCCCGAGGGCAACTTGAGCAACGCGTAGGAGCCTTCCTTGGCCATCAGCTGAGCGCCCAAACCGGCGCTGCGCACCAACTGACCGCCTTTGCCGATCTTAAGCTCGATATTATGCACGACGGTGCCGACGGGAATAAACTTCAGCGGCAACGAATTTCCCGGCTGAATGTCGATATTGTCGTCGCCGGCGATCACCGCGGCGCCGACTTGCAAGCGTTCGGGCGCAAGAATATAACGCCGCTCACCGTCAGCATAACAAAGCAGCGCAATCCGCGCCGAGCGGTTGGGATCGTATTCGATCGCCTCCACTTTCGCCGGCACGTTGAATTTATTGCGCTTGAAATCGATCACCCGGTAAAGCCGTTTGTGGCCGCCGCCCCGGTGATCCGCGGTGATCCGACCGGTGTTGTTGCGTCCGCCGCTGTGGTTAAGACGCTTGCGCAAACCCTTTTCCGGTTTCGCCTTGGTCACCTCATCGAAAGTGAGCCCGGTGCGGAAACGCATTCCGGCCGAGGTGGGTTGATACGTCTTAATGGCCATTGTTAGGTTCTCTACTTTTTATGCTGCGCCGAAAAAGTCGATCTTGTCGCCCTCTTTGAGCGTCACGTAAGCCTTCTTCCAATCGGAGCGACGTCCCATGTTCTTGCCGATGCGCCGCATTTTGCCGAGATAACGGGCCATACGAACTTGCACGACCTTTACTTTGAAAAGCGTTTCGACTGCCTGTTTGACTTCGATCTTGTTGGCATCGGGCCGAACCTTGAACAGCACCTGGTTGGCGCTCTCGGTCAAGAGGGTGCCCTTTTCCGAGATCAATGGCGCGCGGATTATATCGTGCAGACTTTTCATGCCACCCACCTCTCCTCCAGTCGTTTTAGCGCCGGCTCGGTTAGGACCAAGTGCTCGTAACACAATAGGTCATAAACGTTCAAACCCTCGACCCGCAGCACTTTCACTTTCGGCAGATTGCGCGCCGAACGCTCGATCTTCGTGTCGGCCTCGGCAATCACGATCAAAGCGCTTTGAATTTTTAGCTCCGCCAGCGCCTTGATCATCAGCTTCGTCTTGGCTTCCTCAAGCTCGAGCTTGTCGACGACGATAATCTTACCGTCCCGATTCTTGAGGCTAAGCGCCGACAACAAAGCTTCCCGCCGTGCCGTGCGCGGCATGCGATAGGAATAGTCGCGCGGCTGGGGGCCGAATGCCGTGCCGCCACCCACCCAAATCGGCGAGCGAATGCTGCCCGCGCGCGCCCGCCCAGTGCCTTTTTGGCGCCAGGGTTTTTTGCCACCGCCACGGACAAAGCCTTTTGATTTCGTCGCCGCGCTGCCAGCACGCCGATTGGCGAGTTGCATGACCACCGTTTGATGAAGCAAGTGCGCGCGCGTCTTAGCGCCGAAGATCGACTCGTTGAGCTGAGGTTGAATGACGTGGACTTCCATTGTGCTTACCTTTTCACCGCCGGGCGCAAGATCACAACACCGCGTTTCGCTCCAGGTACGGCGCCCCGGACCAGCATCAAATTCTCTTCAGAACGAATATCCACGACTTCCAAATTCTGCGTCGAGATCTGCTCGTTGCCCCAATGGCCCGCCATCTTTTTACCCTTGCGCACGCGGCCCGGATACGACCGGTTGCCGATCGATCCGCCGTGGCGAAAATACTCGTGCGTGCCGTGCGAACCCGGAAAGCCGGCAAACGACCAACGCTTGATGACGCCGGAAAAACCGTGCCCTTTTGAAATACCGGAAACGTCGATGCGATCGCCAACTTTGAAAAGATCGCCGGCTTTGATCTCTTGACCGATTTCAAACGGCGCCACGTCGTCGACACGAAACTCTCTGAGGACTTCGAAAGCTCCCTTGCCGGCTTTGGCCATATGGCCCTGAGCGGCTTTGTTGACTCGCTGCGCCTTACGGGCGCCGAAACCGACCTGGAGCGCGTTGTACCCATCCGTCGTCGTTTGTTTTTTTTGTACCACGACGCAGGGACCCGTTTCGACGACGGTCACGGGAATCACGTTGCCTTCGGCGCTGTAGAACTGAGTCATGCCGACTTTTCTGCCAATGAGTCCTGTCATATTGTCACCCGTCTCACTGCAGCTTGATCTCGACGTCGACTCCGGCCGCAATGTCGAGCTTGCCCAAAGCGTCGATGGTTTGCTGCGTCGGCTCAAGAATATCGAGCAGGCGTTTGTGCGTGCGAATTTCGTATTGATCGCGAGATTTCTTGTCGACGTGCGGCGAACGGTTGACCGTGAATCTTTCAATTCTTGTGGGCAGCGGAATCGGGCCCGCCACTCGGCCGCCGGTGCGCCTGACGGTCTCGACAATCTCCCCCACCGACTGATCCAGCACACGGTGGTCGTAGGCTTTTAGCCGAATCCTAATTTTCTCGTTCATACGTCATCATCCGACTTGCCGTCAAACTTGGCGATAATCCCTTCAGCGACCGCCGCTGGAACAGGTTCATAATGAGAAAACTGCATCGTATACGTCGCTCTCCCTTGAGTCATCGAACGTAGGTCGGTGGCATAGCCGAACATTTGCGCGAGCGGCACCCGAGCATCGATCGCTTGCGCCGCCGGCCGCGTGTCCATACCCAGAACCTTACCGCGGCGCGAGCTGATGTCACCGATCACGTCGCCCATAAATTCTTCCGGCACCACCACTTCGACCGACATAATCGGCTCAAGCAGCACAGGACTGGCCTTGCGCATAGCGGCCTTAAATGCCATCGAGCCGGCAATCTTGAAAGCGATCTCCGAAGAATCAACGTCATGATAGCTGCCATCGAAAAGAGTGGCTTTGACATCGACCACCGGGTAGCCGGCAAGGGCACCATTTTCGGTCGCTTCCTTAATGCCTTTTTCCACAGCCGAAATGTATTCCCGCGGAATGGAACCACCCTTGATCGCATCGACAAATTCAAACCCGGCGCCGGGTTGCTGCGGCTCGAGGGTGATCCAAACATCGCCGTACTGGCCGCGACCGCCGGTTTGGCGGACGAAGCGGCCTTGCTGTTCAACTTTTTTGCGAACGGTCTCCTTATAGGCGACCTGAGGCTTGCCGACGTTGGCGCCGACATTGAACTCGCGCAGCAAGCGATCGACGATGATTTCGAGATGAAGCTCGCCCATGCCGGAGATAATCGTCTGGCCGGTTTCTTCATCGGTGCGAACTTTAAAGGACGGATCTTCCGTCGCGAGCTTCTGTAGAGATAGACCGAGCTTCTCCTGATCCGCCTTGCTTTTCGGTTCGATCGCGATCGATATAACCGGATCGGGAAAATCAATCGACTCAAGCACGATCGGCTCGTCTTCATCGCATAACGTGTCGCCCGTAGTCGCGGTTTTCAGCCCGACCGCGGCGGCGATATCGCCGGCATAAACTTCCTTGATCTCTTCGCGCTTGTTCGCGTGCATTTTGAGCAAGCGACCGATGCGCTCTCTTTTAGTTTTCGTCGAATTATAAATGCTGGAGCCGGAGGTGATCGAGCCGGAATAAACGCGAAAAAACGTCAGGGTACCGACGAAAGGATCGGTCATGATCTTAAACGCGAGGGCGGAAAATGGCGCGTCATCTTTTGCTGGCCGCTCCGCCGCAGTGTTGGTGCCCGGCTCAACGCCTTTGACCGGTAGAATATCAAGAGGCGAGGGAAGGTAATCGACGACGGCATCCAACATCGGCTGAACGCCTTTGTTGCGGAACGCCGAGCCGCACAGGATCGGCACGATCTTGAGCGAGAGCGTGCCGCTACGAATCGCGCCGCGCAGCTCCGCCTCCGAGATCTCTTTGCCTTCAAGATACTTTTCCATCAGCACTTCGTTGCAATCAGCCGCCGATTCGAGCAGCTTTTCCCGGTATTCGGTCGCTTGCGCCTGCAAGTCAGCCGGGATGGGCTCTTCATGAAACTTGGCGCCGAGGCTTTCGTCTTCCCACACAATCGCCTTCATGGCGACCAGGTCGACGATTCCGGCAAATTTATCTTCAGCGCCGATCGGCAGCTGCACGACCACGGGTCGCGCGCCCAAGCGCTCTTCGATCATTTTGACGACGCGGAAGAAATCCGCCCCCAGGCGATCCATCTTATTGACGAAGGCCAAGCGCGGCACACCGTATTTATCCGCCTGCCGCCATACGGTTTCGGTCTGCGGTTCGACGCCGCCGACCGAACAAAAAACTGCCACGGCGCCATCGAGAACGCGCAACGAACGCTCGACTTCAATCGTAAAGTCAACATGGCCGGGGGTGTCGATGATGTTTATCCGGTGATCGCTCCACAGACAGGTGGTCGCGGCTGAAGTAATCGTAATGCCGCGCTCCTGCTCTTGGA
The DNA here is from genome assembly GCA_963755715.1 of uncultured delta proteobacterium. Taxonomy (GTDB): domain Bacteria; phylum Desulfobacterota; class Binatia; order UBA9968; family UBA9968; genus DP-20. The sequence continues at coordinate 27,075 of CAVWLW010000022.1, read as the reverse complement.
CCATCCAGTCCATGGTCGCTGTGCCTTCGTGCACCTCGCCGATCTTGTAGTTGATCCCGGTGTAGTAGAGGATGCGCTCCGTCGTCGTAGTTTTGCCCGCATCGATGTGCGCCATAATCCCGATGTTGCGGGTCTTTTCCAGTGAAACAGTTCGTGCCATTTTTCGCTGCGCGGAAAAAAAGGAGGCGGATCGACCGCCTCCTTTCCCAGCATCACAGACGCTGTTAGTTACCAACGATAATGGGCGAAGGCTCGATTGGCCTCCGCCATTCTATGCGTATCTTCTTTTTTCTTGATCGCCGTGCCGCGATTATTGGCAGCGTCGATTAGCTCGGCGGCCAATTTTTCTTCCATCGACTTCTCGGCGCGACTGCGCGCCGATTCGATGAGCCAGCGCATGCTCAATGAAAGCCGCCGCTGCGGTCGCACTTCCACCGGCACCTGATACGTGGCGCCGCCGACCCGGCGCGAACGGACTTCGACGTTGGGACGGGTATTTTCAATCGCCCGTTTGAATACACCCAAGGAGTCTTCTTTGGCTTTGGCCGTGACGATGTCCAACGAGCGATACAATATCGATTCCGCCACGCTCTTCTTGCCTCGGCCCATAATGGTGTTAACAAATTTAGCCACTACCTTGTCCCCATACTTCGGGTCAGGCAAAATTTCTCGTTTCCGGACTTCACCTTTACGCGGCATAATTCCCTACTTCGGCCTCTTCGCACCGTATTTGGAGCGACTCTGTCGGCGTTCTTGAACGCCGATCGAATCCAAGGTGCCCCGGACAATGTGATAGCGCACGCCGGGCAGATCCTTGACACGGCCGCCGCGAATCAACACGACGGAGTGTTCTTGCAGATTGTGCCCCACGCCTGGGATATACGAAGTCACTTCAATGCCGTTCGTCAAACGAACCCGGGCAACTTTGCGCAATGCCGAGTTGGGTTTTTTCGGCGTCGACGTATAAACGCGCGTGCACACGCCGCGCTTTTGCGGGCAGCTTTGCAGCGCCGGCGCAGTGTTCTTGCGTCGTTGTTTTTCGCGGCTTTCACGCACTAATTGGCTAATCGTCGGCATATTTTCTCATCGCAATTTAAACTTGGAGTCTGAGGAGTTGTTTGTTATTAAACTCCTCTTTAGGGAAATCCTGTTAATAACAAAATCCCTGGCCATTGTCAAAGCTCTACGCCTCCGCAGCTTCAGGGAGCGCGCCGTTGGGACCTTCCGGCTCCTCGATTTCGATTTCTGCTTTGGCGTAGTCGGACACACCGGTGCCGGCCGGGATCAAACGTCCCATGATCACGTTTTCTTTCAGCCCGCGAAGCAGATCCACTTTTCCTTGAATCGCCGCCTCCGTGAGGACCTTGGTGGTTTCCTGAAAAGATGCCGCGGAGATAAAGCTTTCAGTCGACAGCGAAGCCTTAGTAATACCTAGGAGCAGAGGCTCGGCCACTGCAGGCTTTCCCTGCTCGGTGATCGCCTTCTGATTTTCTTCATCAAAGCGCCACTTTTCGACTTGATCGCCGATCAAAAATTCAGTGTCGCCGACCTCTTTGATGCGCACGCGGCGCAGCATTTGGCGGACGATCACTTCGATGTGCTTGTCGTTGATGCGCACGCCCTGAAGCCGATAAATTTCTTGGACTTCGTCGACTAGGTATTTAGCCAACGCCTTTTCGCCGAGAATGTTCAAGATGTCGTGCGGGTTCGAGGAGCCATCCATCAGCGCTTCACCGGCTCTGATCCGGTCGGCGTCGTGGACGCTGATATGTTTGCCCTTCGGGATCAGATATTCGCGCGGCTCGCCCACTTCGGGAGTGACGACGACTTTACGCTTGCCCTTGGTATCTTTGCCGAACGAAACGACACCGTCGATTTCGCTGATAACCGCAAACTCTTTCGGTTTGCGCGCCTCGAAAAGTTCCGCCACTCGCGGCAAACCGCCGGTAATATCCTTGGTCTTCGTTGTCTCGCGCGGCATTTTCGCCAGCACATCGCCGGCATAAACCGTCTGTCCCTCTTGAACGTTGATATGCACGCCCACGGGCAAGAGATAGCGCGCTTCCGCCGTAACCGAGAGCCGCGCGGTTTGTCCTTCAATATCTTTGATCGAGATGCGCGGTCTTTTATCGACGTCTTTCGAATCGGTGATGATTTTGGTCGATAGACCCGTGCGCTCGTCTACTTTCTCTTCCATGGTCACGTTTTCAATGACATCGCCGAACTTGATCACGCCGCTCACCTCGGTGAGAATGGGAATCGTGTAGGGATCCCATTCGGCCAAAAGCTCGCCTGCCTTGATGCGCGTTCCGTCCTTCTTTTTCAACTTGGCACCGTAAACCACTGGATAACGTTCGCGTTCACGCTCGCGGCCTTTTTCTCCCTCGGGATAATCGACAATCGCAACTTCGCCGTTGCGATTCATCACGACCAAGTCCCCATCCTTATTGGTCACGGTGTTCACGTTGATTAATTTAACAAATCCATCGTTACGCGACTCAAGCGTCGTTTGCTCCGCGCGCCGGCTGGCCGTTCCGCCAATGTGGAAGGTCCGCATCGTCAGCTGCGTACCCGGCTCGCCGATCGATTGAGCGGCGATCACGCCGACCGCCTCACCCAAGTTAATCATATGGCCCCGTCCGAGATCGCGGCCGTAACACATGATGCAAACGCCGCGTCGGGAGGCGCAGGTCAACACCGAGCGAATCCTGATTCGCTCCAAACCCGCGTCTTCGATACGTTGAACCAACTCCTCGTTGATCTCCTGGTTCGCTTTGACGATCACATCACCCGTGAACGGATCGCGGATGTCTTCCAAAGCCACCCGCCCGAGAACGCGGTCGCCGAGCGGTTCGATAACCTCCCCGCCTTCCATCAGCGGCGTCATCTCAATGCCGTCCATGGTGCCGCAATCTTCTTCGCCGATCACCGCGTCTTGCGCGACGTCGACGAGGCGGCGCGTCAGATAACCGGAATTGGCCGTTTTCAAAGCGGTGTCCGCGAGCCCCTTGCGCGCGCCGTGGGTGGAAATGAAGTACTGCAACACCGTAAGGCCTTCGCGGAAGTTCGCGGTAATCGGCGTCTCGATGATTTCGCCTGAAGGCTTCGCCATCAAGCCGCGCATGCCGGCGAGCTGGCGGATCTGCTGCGCGCTGCCGCGGGCGCCGGAGTCGGCCATCATGAAAATCGGATTGAAGCTCGGCACCGAAATCTCATGACCTTGGTCGTCAGTGACTTTTTCGGATCCGAGATCGCGCAACATTTCGTCGGCGATGCGGTCTGTGACCTCGGCCCAAATATCGACGACTTTATTGTATCGTTCGCCATCGGTGATCAAGCCGTTCTTGTACTGCTCTTCGATCTCGCGCACATCATCATGAGCTTTCTTGAGCAGCTCTTCTTTGCTCGGCGGGATGACCATATCTTTGATGGAAATGGATATCCCCGCCTTGGTCGCGTTTTCGTAACCGATATCTTTTAAGCGATCGGCGAGAATGACCGTCGCCTTGTTACCGGCCAAGCGATAGCTGATGTCAATAAGATTCGCCAACTCCTTCTTCTTCATCACCCGATTGACTTCTTTGAACGGAATCACAGTCGGAACCACTTCGTACAGCAAGATTCGCCCGACCGTGGTATCGATGCGCTCACCGTTGATTCTCACGGTGATCGGCGCCTGAATATCGACCTCGCTTTGATCATAGGCCATGCGCACTTCCGTCGGGTTGCTGAAGAGCCGGCCACTGCCTTTGGCACGCAATCGATCGCGCGTCATGTAATAAAGTCCCAGGACGATATCTTGGGTCGGCACGATGATCGGCTTGCCGTTCGCCGGCGATAAAATATTATTCGTCGACATCATCAGTGCGCGCGCTTCGACCTGCGCTTCGACGGAGAGCGGCACGTGCACCGCCATCTGGTCGCCGTCGAAGTCGGCGTTGTACGCCGCGCACACGAGCGGATGAAGCTGGATCGCTTTGCCTTCGATCAGCGTCGGCTCGAAAGCTTGAATGCCGAGCCGATGCAGGGTTGGCGCCCGGTTGAGCATGACCGGATGCTCGCGAATGACTTCGTCGAGAATATCCCAAACTTCCGGCAGTTCACGCTCGACCATCTTTTTTGCGCTCTTGATCGTCGTCACGAGGCCGCGTTCTTCAAGCTTGTTGTAGATAAACGGCTTGAACAATTCGAGGGCCATTTTTTTTGGCAATCCGCACTGGTGCAAGCGCAACTCCGGACCGACGACAATCACCGAGCGGCCCGAATAATCAACGCGCTTGCCGAGGAGGTTTTGGCGGAAGCGGCCGGTCTTGCCCTTGAGCATATCGCTCAAAGATTTGAGCGGACGGCGGTTTTGACCGGTAATGGCGCGGCCGCGCCGACCGTTGTCGAACAGCGCATCAACCGCTTCTTGGAGCATGCGCTTTTCATTGCGAATGATCATATCCGGCGCGCTCAGTTCCATTAGCCGTTTGAGCCGGTTGTTGCGGTTAATGACGCGGCGGTAAAGATCATTTAAATCGGAAGTGGCAAAGCGACCGCCGTCGAGAGGCACGAGCGGGCGAAGATCCGGTGGAATCACTGGCACCACTTCCATGACCATCCATTCAGGCCGGTTGCCCGACGTCCTGAAAGCGTTGATGACCTTTAAACGCTTGGCCATTTTTTTGCGCCGGACTTCTGAATTGGCGTCGCGCATCTCTTGGCGCAGATCGTCCGAAACCTTGACGACATCGATCGCTTTGAGGAGCTTACGAATCGCCTCGGCGCCCATCTCGGCGACGAACTTGCCGCCGAATTCTTCGACCGTTTTACGGTAACGAGCCTCGGTCAATAGTTCTTTATATTGCAGCGGCGTTTCGCCAGGGTCAATGACGATGTAGGACTCGAAATAGAGCACTTTCTCAATTTCTTTGAGCGACATATCGAGCAGTGCGCCGATGCGGCTCGGCAAACTCTTCAAAAACCAGATATGAACCACCGGTGTCGCCAGCTCGATGTGACCCATACGCTCGCGCCGCACTTTGGACTGAATGACTTCGACGCCGCATTTCTCGCAAACTACGCCGCGGTGGCGCATGCGTTTGTATTTGCCGCAGTTACATTCGTAGTCTTTGGTCGGTCCGAAAATCTTGGCGCAAAACAAGCCGTCGCGCTCCGGTTTGAAAGTTCGATAGTTGATCGTTTCAGGTTTTTTGACTTCGCCGTGGGACCAAGAGCGGATCTTGTCCGGCGACGCGATCGAAACTTTTATCGCGTTAAAACTTAGCGGATTTTTTGGCTTCTCAAATAAATTAAATAGATCTTCCATAGTCGAATCAACCTCCGGTTCAAGCAGCTAGGCTAATCTGGCTTCGCTACTTTTCTTCCACTAGATCGACATCGAGGCCCAAACTTTGTAGTTCTTTGACCATGACGTTAAAAGATTCCGGCAAGCCCGGCTCAAGCAGGTTGTCTCCCTTGACGATCGCTTCGTACATGCGCGTTCGACCGACGACGTCGTCGGATTTGACCGTAAGCATTTCCTGCAGCGTGTAGGCCGCGCCGTAAGCTTCCAGTGCCCAAACTTCCATTTCTCCCAGGCGCTGACCGCCGAATTGCGCTTTACCTCCCAGCGGTTGCTGAGTGACAAGCGAATAAGGACCGGTCGAACGGGCATGTATTTTATCGTCGACCAGATGGTGCAGCTTCATGATGTACATCACGCCCACTGTCACTTTGCCATCGAACGGTTGACCAGATCGCCCGTCATAAAGAGTTACCTGGCCAGTCGCTGGCAATCCCGCTTTTCTCAGCAGGTTAAAGATTTCCTCTTCGGCGGCGCCGTCAAACACCGGCGAGGCGATATGAATGCCTTCGCGGTACTTTTCCGCAAGTTTCACAACCTCGGGATCTTTCGCGCCTTCAATCAAATCGGTCGCTTCTTTGGTGTTGAGAAAGTCTTTCAAGCGGCGGCGCAAGGAGTCACCATCCTCGCGGTGCAGGCGGAGCATCTCATCAATCTGGTGTCCGAGACTGCGCGCGGCCCAACCGAGGTGAGCTTCGAGAATCTGGCCGACGTTCATACGGGAAGGAACACCGAGCGGATTTAGCACCACGTCCACGGGCGTCCCGTCTTCCAGATAGGGCATATCTTCTTCGGGCAATATGCGCGAAATAACGCCTTTGTTGCCATGACGGCCCGCCATCTTGTCGCCGACCTGGAGCTTACGCTTGATTGCGACAAAGACCTTGACCATCTTAATTACGCCCGGTGGCAACTCGTCACCGCCTTTGAGCTTTTCAATTTTGTCCTCGAAAGCGTGCTTGATCAAATTGATTTGTCCGGTCGTGCTATCGATGATGCGACTGAGCTCGTTTTCCGCGGATTCGTTATCGACGCGGATTTCACTCCAGTAAGACATCGGCAATTGATCGAGATCTTCCTCGGTCAACTCCTGACCCTTGTTGAGCAGAACTTTTCGGCTGTCGTCGCTGATCCGTCCCGCAAGCCGGCGCCCGACGAGTAATCTTTTCAAGCGCCGGAGAGCGCCGTCTTGGAGAATGCGGATTTCGTCGTGCTGATCTTTCCTGAGCCGCACGACCTCTTCATCCTCGATCGCCTTGCTGCGCTCGTCTTTGCCCAAGCCCTTGCGCGAGAAAATCCGCACGTTGATGACCGTGCCTTCGACCCCTGGAGGGACCCGCAAGGAGGTATCGCGGACTTCACCGGCTTTCTCACCGAAAATTGCGCGCAACAATTTTTCTTCGGGCGAGAGCTGGGTCTCGCCTTTGGGGGTAATCTTGCCTACCAGAATATTGCCGGGCCTCACCTCAGCGCCGATCCGGATAATGCCGCTCTCGTCGAGATCCATCAAAGCTTCATCGCCGACATTGGGAATATCTCGGGTAATCTCTTCGGGGCCCAATTTGGTGTCGCGCGAGACGCATTCGAACTCTTCGATGTGGATCGAGGTGTAAATATCTTCCTTGACGACCCGCTCGCTGATCAAAATCGAATCCTCGAAGTTATATCCGCCCCAGGGCATCAGGGCGACCACAACGTTGCGACCGAGAGCCAGCTCGCCCATCTCCGTCGATGGCCCGTCGGCGATCACATCGCCGACCTTGACTTGATCGCCGACCAGAACGATCGGCCTCTGGTTCATGCAGGTATTTTGGTTCGACCGTTGGTATTTCACCAAATTGTAAATATCGACGCCGGTGTCGCGCGCACTCGACGCCTTATCCGCCTTGATAACGATCCGGGTCGAATCCACGCTCTCCACCACACCATCACGCCGCGCCACCACGGTGACGCCGGAGTCGCGCGCCACGGTCTTTTCCATGCCGGTGCCCACCAGCGGCGCCTCGGTTCTCAGTAACGGCACAGCTTGCCGCTGCATGTTGGAGCCCATCAAGGCGCGGTTGGCGTCGTCGTTTTCCAGAAACGGAATCAAAGAAGCCGCGACGCTGACAAGCTGGTTCGGTGACACGTCCATGAAGTTGATTTCTTCCGGACGCGCCATGACGAACTCACCACCTTTGCGAGATGAAACCAGATCCGCCGTAAAATTACCGCGGCCGTCAATCGGCGCGTTGGCCTGGGCAATTACATGGTCCTCTTCTTCCAGCGCCGACAGATAACGGATGCGGTCGGTCACCCGGCTGTTCTCTACTTCACGATAGGGAGTCTCGATAAAACCGAAATCATTGACTCGCGCATAAGTCGTGAGCGACGCGATCAGACCGATGTTCGGACCTTCCGGTGTCTCGATCGGACAAACCCGGCCGTAATGTGTCGGATGCACGTCACGGACTTCGAAACCGGCGCGCTCGCGCGTCAAACCACCCGGGCCCAAAGCTGAGAGTCGCCGCTTGTGAGTGATCTCCGATAGCGGATTGGTTTGATCCATAAATTGCGAGAGCTGGCTCGAACCGAAAAATTCCTTGAGCGCCGCTGAAACCGGTTTGTAATTGATCAACTCCTGCGGCATCAAAGTTTCGATGTCCTGCAAACTCATCTTTTCTTTGATCGCTCTCTCCATGCGTACCAGACCGACACGGAAGTGGTTTTCGACAAGCTCCCCAACCGCGCGCACCCGGCGATTACCTAGATGGTCGATATCGTCCACCGATCCGTTGCCGTTTTTGAGCTCCATTAAGTAACGCACGACTTCGAGAATGTCTTCCTTGCGCAAGGTGCCCTGTTCGAGAGGCACATTGAGCTTCAAGCGATGATTGAGCTTGAGACGACCGACTTTGGAAAGGTCGTAACGGTCCGGATTAAAAAATAAATTGTTAAAGAAATTGGTCGCCGATTCCACCGTCGGCGGATCACCCGGACGCAAACGACGATAGATTTCCAGAATCGCATCTTGGGGGGATTTAATGCGATCTTGGAGTAAAGTATTTCGCAAATAGGGGCCGACGCTGGACTCATCGATGAACAACACATCGATCTGGTGGATTCCTTTATCACGAATGAGGTCAAGCTTTTCCTGGGTAATTTCTTGATTGCACTCGACCAGCACTTCCTTGGTTTGCGGATCGACAATATCGTGCGCCGCCACTCGCCCTAAAATATCTTCCCACACCACGGGAACCTGCTTCATCTTGGCGGCTTCCATTTGACGCAGGATCGGGCGGGTAAATTTTTTGCCTTCCTTAACGATGATGTCGTTGGACTTGGGATCGCGCACGTCCGCGCTTACCTTGGCGTTGATTAGATGCCCGGGATTGAATAGGAGCGCTGGCTTGCGTCCGTCAAAAACAAGGGTATCGCTCTTATAATAATAATTAAGCAGGTCTTCGGTCGTCATGCCCAGCGCGCGCAACAACACCGTGGCATGAAATTTACGCCGCCGGTCGATGCGCACGTAGAGAACATCGCGAGGATCAAATTCCAGATCTACCCATGAGCCGCGATAGGGAATGACGCGGGCAGAGTAAAGCAGCTTGCCGCTGGCGTGAGTTTTGCCCTTGTCGTGCTCAAAAAATACGCCAGGGGAACGATGAAGCTGGCTGACGATCACCCGCTCTGTGCCGTTGATCATGAACGTGCCGTTGATGGTCATCAGCGGAATCTCGCCGAAGTAAACCTCTTGCTCCTTGACGTTTTTGATGCTGCGTGAGCCGGTTTGCTGGTCGACATCCCACAGCACCAGCTGTACCGTGACTTTCAAAGGCGCGGCGAAAGTCATGCCGCGTTGATGACATTCTTCGACATCGTATTTGGGCTCGCCCAACGAAAAGCTGACGAATTCCAGCGACGCCGTTTCATTAAAGTCCTTGATCGGAAAGACGGATTTAAAAACTTCCTGCAAACCCATGCTCTGGCGCTCCATCGGCGCCACGTCCTTTTGCAGGAACAGTTCGTATGAGTTCTTTTGAATTTCAATTAAATAGGGAAGATCGATAATTTTCCTGATCCTCCCAAAGGTTCGGCGAAATCGTAAATTGTTGGCAACTTGAAATGCCATGGACACTCCTCTGTTGAACTTGCGGTCAACGATTCATGAATGTAACTCACCGGCAAGCACCGCCCGAAGCGGTCTACTTGATTTCGACCTTCGCGCCCTGTTCTTCGAGTTTTTTCTTGATCGTTTCGGCTTCGGCCTTGGGCACCGCTTCTTTCACCGGTTTGGGGGCGCCGTCGACAAGGTCCTTCGCCTCTTTTAAACCAAGACCCGTCAATTCACGGACGACTTTGATGACTTGAATCTTCTTTTCGCCGGCCTCTGCGAGAATGACATTAAACTCGGTCTTTTCTTCAACGGCTGCCGCCGCCGGCCCTGCCGCCGCGGCGACCGCCATCGGAGCCGCTGCGCTCACCCCCAGCTCTTCTTCCAACTCCTTGACGAGCGCGGCCGCGTCCATCAAGGTCATGTTTTTGATAAAATCCTTAACCTGTTCCTTGGATACGCCTTCCATAAAATCGTTCCCCCTTTTATTAGATGTGCAAATATTCCGTTATTCAGTCTTCGACTTCCGAACCGATTCGAGCAATCGCACCGTCCTAGCTCCAGGCTCTTGAATCAGGCGCACCAGCTGCGTTGCCGGAGCGTTGATCATCGCGAGCAACCTCGCCTGGAGCACTGGCTTACTCGGCATTTGCGACAAGACCTTCACCCCGGCGGGATCCATGAAGCGTCCTTCGAAAACGCCGCCCTTGATCGCCAATCGGTCATGGTCGTCGGCAAACTTGACCAGCGCCTTGGACAAAACCACCGGATCTTCATAGGCAAAGACCCAACCGTTGGGCCCTTCGAGAAGCTTTTCCAAATCGCCGAACGCGGTGCCGTCAAGCGCGCGGCGCACCAACGTGTTCTTGATCACCTGGTACTCGCCCGAGGCGTCGCGAATTTCGCGCCGCAACCGAGTCATTTGCGCCACACTGAGGCCACGATATTCGGTGACGATCGCCATCTTGGCCGATTTTAGCCGCTGATGAATCGCCGCCACGGTTTCGGCTTTTTCGCCATGGCTGGCACGGACAACCTGCGCTTCCGACATTGTCATCTCCCTAACTTAAATGATGCAAAATGACTCGGCTCTCGTTAGCTGAACTCTGGCGATTTAGGCGGCCATCGCGCGAACTTGCGAAAGGTCAATTTTGATTCCCGGTCCCATCGTCGTGGCAACGGTCACACCCTTGACATAATTTCCCTTCGCCGACGCCGGCTTCGCTCGCAAAATAGACAGGAGCACTGCGCGGGCGTTATCGATGAGCTGTTCTGCACCGAAAGAAGCTTTTCCCACCGGCACGTGAACGATGCCGGCTTTATCAACGCGGTATTCGAGTTTACCCGCCTTAATTTCTTTCACCGCCTTGCCAATATCGGCGGCGACCGTCCCAGTTTTAGGATTCGGCATCAGGCCGCGCGGGCCCAAGATCTTACCGATACGACCCACCGCGCCCATCATATCCGGTGTCGCCACCGCCTTATCGAAATCCAACCAGCCTTCGCTGATCTTTTTAATCAATTCGTCGCTGCCGACGAAATCGGCGCCGGCCTCCTGGGCTTCCTTTTCTTTGTCGCCTTTGGCGAACGCCAGCACGCGCACGGTCTTACCCATGCCGTGCGGCAACGTCACGGTGCCGCGGATGTTTTGATCGGCCTGGCGCGGGTCGACGCCCAAACGAATCGCCAGCTCGACGGTCTCGTCGAACTTGGCGCGGGCGGTTTCTTTGGCCAAGCGAAGGCTATCTTCCAAAGGATAGCGCTGGCTGCGATCGACTTTTTCGAGCGCAGCACGATAAGTCTTGCCGTTTCCACTCATAACAGTTCCTCTAAATTATAAATGAAGCGAGTTGGTGCGTTTGAACTCGCCGCCGAACAATAGCGCGGCCAATAATCAGCCCTCGACGTCCAGCCCTAGACTTCGCGCCGTGCCTTCAATCGACTTTTCCGCCGCCGCTAAATCCTTGGCGGTCAGATCCTTGAGCTTCAGCTCAGCGATCTGCCTGACTTGAGCTCGAGTCACCTTACCGACTGTGGTCTTACCGGCCTCGGCAGAACCCTTTTCAAGGCCGGCGGCTTTTTTGAGCAAGACCGATGCTGGCGGAGTTTTGGTGACGAACGTAAAGGATCGATCGGCATAAACGGTGATGATGACCGGCGTGATCATCCCCTGCTGCGCCTGAGTTGCGGCGTTAAAAGATTTGCAAAATTCCATAATGTTGACGCCGCGCTGACCTAATGCCGGACCGACCGGCGGGCTTGGGTTGGCCTGCCCAGCCGGGATTTGCAGTTTGATTTCCCCGATGACTTTCTTCGCCATGTCGTTGGACCCTTTTCGCTAATTACGTTCAACCTGGACGAACTCGAGCTCCACCGGTGTCGCCCGTCCGAATATGCTGATCAAAACCCTGAGCTTTCCTTTATCAGGCTTAACCTCTTCGACAACGCCATTGAAATCGGCAAACGGTCCATCAACAACCTTGACGTTCTCGCCGACAGAGAACAATACCCGCGGCTTAGGCTTGATCGCGCCCTCTTCCATCTGTTGCGTGATCGCCCGGACCTCCTCGTCGCTCACCGGCGGCGGGTTTGTACTGCCGCCGACGAACCCGGTCACCTTGGGAGTTTCCTTAACCACATGCCAAGTTTCATCGTCTAGTTCCATCTGGACCAGAATGTAGCCGGGAAAAAATTTGCGTGAGGAAGTTTTCTTCTTACCCTTGACCAACTCGACCACTTTCTCGACCGGCACCAGGATCTCTCCGAAATAATCCTGTTTGCTCAGAGATCGAATTCGCTCTTCAAGCGCTGCCTTGGCCTTTTGTTCGTAACCCGAAAAGGTGTGCACGATGTACCACTGTTTCGCCATAAGGAAGCGCCTAAAGATTATCCGACAATCGCTTGAATGGCCTTCGTCAAAGCCAAATCAACCGCCGCCAAATATACGGAGATGAGCACGACCACAATAATTACCACCAGCGTCGCCGCATAAGTTTCCTTACGCGAAGGCCAATAGACCTTTTTCAGTTCCTGCCAGGCCTCCTTAAAAAACTCGACTCCCTGCCGAGCCCCGTCCTGGATTTTTTGAATCCAATCTCCCATAAAGACATCTAATGAGATGGCGGGTCAGGCAGGACTCGAACCTGCAACAACCGGATTTGGAGTCCGGCGCTCTACCAATTGGAGCTACTGACCCCCTGTATCCCCGTTAGACTTTAACCTCGCGATGCAGGGTGTGGGCCCGGCAAGAAGCACAAAACTTCTTGAGAGACAGTTTGTCCGTGGTTTTCTTCCGGTTCTTTGTCGATGTGTAATTCTTACGCTTACATTGATCGCACGCAAATCCTACCAGTTCCCGCATGGTCGCAACCTCCCTTGGCCGCAATAACCCGTTACTGACTGATTTTTGTAACCACTCCTGCGCCGACGGTCCGGCCACCTTCACGAATAGCGAACTTCAGCCCATCATCCATGGCGACAGGCGTGATCAACTCGATTTCTACGTTAATGTTATCGCCCGGCATAACCATTTCAGTGCCTTCCGGCAACTTAACGACTCCCGTCACGTCCGTCGTGCGGAAAAAGAATTGCGGCCGATAACCATTGAAAAAAGGTGTATGCCGGCCGCCTTCCTCTTTGGTCAGAACGTAAGCTTCAGCGTTAAATCTATTGTGCGGCGTAATGCTGCCTGGCTTAGCCAGAACCTGGCCGCGCTCCACTTCCTCTCGCTTGGTACCGCGGAGCAGGACGCCGATATTGTCACCAGCTTGCCCCTCGTCGAGCAGTTTTCGGAACATTTCCACACCAGTGGCCACAGTCTTTTGAGTTGCCTTGAAGCCGACAATTTCAATTTCCTCGCCAACTTTCACGATACCGCGCTCCACCCGGCCCGTGACAACGGTGCCGCGTCCGCTGATCGTAAAAACGTCCTCGACCGGCATCAGAAAAGGCCTGTCGACATCGCGCACGGGTTCTTGAATGAAGGAATCTACTGCTTCCATGAGTTTTAAGATCGCGCCTTCCCCCATTTCGGATGTGTCGCCTTCAAGCGCCTTCAGCGCGCTGCCGATAACGATAGGAGTATCGTCACCCGGAAACTTGTATTTCGAGAGTAGCTCGCGGACTTCGAGCTCGACAAGTTCCAAGAGCTCTTTGTCATCCACCATATCTGCTTTGTTAAGAAAAACGACGATCGCGGGCACCCCGACCTGGCGCGCCAATAAGATATGTTCGCGCGTTTGAGGCATCGGACCGTCAGCTGCCGAGACAACCAGAATCGCTCCGTCCATCTGCGCTGCGCCGGTAATCATGTTCTTGACGTAGTCGGCATGGCCCGGACAGTCGACATGAGCGTAATGACGTTTATCGGTCTCGTATTCGACGTGTGCGATATTGATCGTGACGCCGCGCTCTCTTTCTTCAGGCGCTTTGTCGATCTGATCGTAGGCAAGAAACTTCGCCTTACCCGACTTTTCCAAAACTTTGGTAATCGCAGCTGTTAAAGTTGTTTTACCATGATCGACGTGACCGATTGTTCCGATATTTAGGTGTGGCTTTTTACGCTCAAACTTCTGCTTGCTCATCTCATCCTCCTATTGATTTTACCGGTGACTCAATTCACAAAATCCAAATTTCTAGTTCCCAAACACGATGAAGGCAAAGCCCAGGAGCGGGATCGAACCGCTGACCTCGTCCTTACCAAGGACGTGCTCTACCGACTGAGCTACCTGGGCCTATCACTCAACGGATATAGAGCATTGCGCGCTCACCCTGCACACCGCGATTCATCAGCCGAATACCGGCGGCGATCAATGAAAATGGAGCGGGAAACGGGACTCGAACCCGCGACCCCAAGCTTGGAAGGCTTGCGCTCTACCAACTGAGCTATTCCCGCGCACGAATTCGCGAAATATGGTGGAGAGGGAAGGATTCGAACCTTCGAAGGCATCGCCGGCAGATTTACAGTCTGCTCCCTTTGGCCACTCGGGAACCTCTCCCTATTTCCCTTCACCCCACGAAACAAATTTTCCTTATCCGCGAACGCAGTAACGATCGAAACTTCAGCCTTTCTGGCTGGAGCTGGCGATAGGATTTGAACCTACAACCTGCTGATTACAAATCAGCTGCTCTACCGTTGAGCTACGCCAGCTTAGCTTAGATCAATCTAATAAAGCGCCAGCGCAAATAGCCTAAAGGTCCTGACCAAACCGCCGTTTCAGAGAAACAATAATGGGTTATCCAGCCAGTTTTCGCCGAATCGCCTGTCATCACGCGCAAACGAGGACGCTATCGTGCCATTCTTCTTTTGTAAACGGGTATTTAAAGCATCTTCACCCGACTATGTCAACAACCCCGCTTCTAAATCATTAAAAATCCTTCTATCTACCCATTGCGTGGCTTTAAATTTCGGCTTTGGCGCAGCAGCTCATAGAAAAATACCGCTGCCGCGGCCCCCACGTTGAGTGATTCGACTTTACCCAACATCGGAATCGAGACCAAAAAGTCGCACTCGCGCAAGATTAGCGGACGCATGCCTTTCCCCTCGCTACCCACGACAATCGCCAAGCGAGGCGGATAGCTCTTTTCATAAATCGAAGCGGGACTGCCACAGTCGAGACCAACGACCCAATAGTCGCGCTCTTTCAATTGAGAAATGGCCCGCCGCAGATTCGTTACTCTGGTTATGCTGACGTGGTAAGCGGCACCGGCAGAAGCTTTCACCGCTACTGGAGTGATCTCAACGGAGCGATCTTTTGGAATGACGACATAGCGAATTCCGACCGCTGCCGCGCTGCGCAACAAGGCGCCAAAATTCCGCGGGTCGGTCAAGCCGTCGAGTATCAAGATCCATTCCAAATCCTTGGTTGCCGATATCTTCTGCAGCAATTCTTCAAACGGCAAGTAGGAGTAGGCGGCAACTTTTGCGACCACGCCCTGATGTCTTTGTCCTTCGACGAGCCGATCGAGGACTTTGCGCTGAACCGTGACCACGCGCAAACCGAGTCGCGCGGCTTCTTGGCCGATGCGTAATGCGACGCGATCGGAACCATCGGAAATTAAGATTTCCAATATATCGGCGCTGGACGCACGAATTTTTTCCAGCACCGGGTTGACGCCGAAGACAAGGTTTTCGTTCTGAGCCATCGACTGACGTTAGTTTCTCACCGGAGGATTTTACAAAGCATGTTTCACCGGCTAACATGCCTGCACGTGAAGCGAAAAATTCTTCTGCGCTATCTTATTGCCGAAGTTGTTCCGCCCTTTTTTCTCGGTCTTCTGGCATTTACCTCTGTGTTGCTGGTGGCGCGGATGTTAAAGCTCATCGAATTGGTGGTCACACGCGGCGTGCCGTTTCTCCAAGTCGGCAAACTTTTCGGGTTAATCCTGCCGACTTTTCTGGAGATGACGGTCCCGATGGCGTTTCTCCTGGCGATCCTCTTGGGCTTGGGCCGCTTGTCCAACGACCAAGAACTTTTGGCGATGAAAGCGTCGGGAATCAGCCCGACTCAGATTCTCTGGCCGATCGCGTGCTTGGCGTGGTTGATCGCGATTGCCACGCTGTTTTTGACGATGTATGCCCGTCCGGCAGCAAACTTTGCATTAAAAAAAGAACTTTACAATATCGCCAAGAGCCGCGTCGGAACCGCTCTCAAGGAAAAAGTCTTCAACGACGACTTTCCCAAGATCCTGATCTACGTGGAGGAAGTCGTTCCCCCGGGTAGCACCGCTCAAGGCGTGTTAATCGTTGATAAACGTGACCAAACGCGAGAGGACATCATTCTTGGTAAAGTCGCCCGAATAACCACAGACGAAGAAACCAATACGCTCGGCCTCAGGCTTTTCGACGGCTCTATTTACGAACGCGAAAGTAACCGCCCAGGATTCAGCCAAACGCGCTTCAACATTTACGATTTTAAACTCGACCTGGATGATCTAATTGGCCCGGTTCGACAAAGACAATCGGGGCCTAAGGAAATGGCGTTGTCCGAGCTGCTAAGCGCAATCGCAGCAAAACAAGATGGCGGAGTCCAAACCATTGCCGAAAGAATGGAACTACACCAGAGAATTTCCTTCGGCTTCGCGCCGCTGGTATTTTGCTTGCTCGGCGTTTCTTTGACGCTGATCCCCCGCGCTTCCCGGACGAACAGATCCTGGGGATTTATGCTCTGCCTTTTTTGGCTGATGACCTACTACACCTTGCTGTCCCTGGGTAAAGCACTCGGCGACAAAAACATCCTCCACCCGATCCCGGCACTCTGGCTCCCCAATTTGGTAGTGGGCGGCATCGGAGCGCAGTTCTTCCGGCACGCACTGCGAGAATCACCGCTCTATTTCCCTCAAACGTTGGAACGCGCGACTGCTTCGACAGTAGAGTTTCTGCGCAATTTCAAAAAGAAAAAGTAAAGTCAAGCACGCATGGCAAGCCGCATCCGTTTTAAATTTCTCCCTATCGCGGCAATCTTGGACCGCTACGTGGCCGCCGGTTTCATCCGAATCTTTTTTATTAGTTTGGCGGTTGTGACCGTGCTCTACGTCACGGTCGATTTTTTTGATCGAATCGGTACCTTGCTCGATTCGGGGGCTTCGATCTCGAGCATTTTGCGCTATTTTTTTTATAAGTCTCCGCTTTTGATTTCGCGTGCGATTGGCTTCGCTACGCTTTTTTCCACTCTATTTTGCCTCGGCACCTTGGCCCGAACCCATGAGATCACGGCGATCCGCGCCGGCGGCATCACAGTGCAGCGAATTGCCTTGCCGCTGCTGATCCTTTCGATCGTCGTCTGCGCTTTTACGTTCGTCTGGAATGAATCGCTCGTGCCCATTTTCACGCACAACGCCCAAACCATTTATAAAACCGAAATCAAGAACAAACAGCAACAAAGCCTTTTGGGCACACACGACATTTGGATACGCGGCGACAACAGTTTTATCAACATCGAGAATTTTGACGCGCGAGCGAATACCCTGGAGAACGTCACAGTGTTTCTTCTCAATCGTGACTTCAGCCTGCGCGGCCTCATGGAAATTCCCAAAGCTCGATGGACGAAAGAGGGCTGGAAAACCGACGCCGCAACGGAGTGGAGCGTATCGGTGGACGGGACAATCACGCCGCAAGAAAGCAAAACAAACCCGCCTATTTCTGAAACACCCGAGGATCTCGCGTTGCTGGCGCGTGATGTCGAGGAATTTACTTTCTTCGATTTACAAAAGCAGATCGCCGACATGAAGAGTAAAGGAATCGATGCCACTTATTATGAAGTTGACCTCCAAACCAAGCTTGCATTTCCATTTATCTCGCCGTTGATGGTTCTTCTCGCTATCCCGTTTGCGCTCAAGCGTCAGATGAGCGGCAGCGTTTCGCTCAGCTTTGGCATTGCTATGGTCATCGGCTTTGGCTACTGGGTCTTGGCCGCCTTTTGCGTATCGCTCGGCCATAGCGGCGCAATCCCACCGTGGCTATCCGCTTGGGTGCCTAACGGAATCTTTGCGCTCATCGGTCTGTTCTTTTTCACCGCGGAGGAGTGAGGCGGATCCAAGCCGGTACAATCGCTATTTCAAGCGCAGTTTGCGACACAGGACAGCGTTAGAGCTCTGAAAGCTAAATCCGGCTTTTGCAATAACAAAAGACAGTGTTGAGCGGCATCACACGTCTGATACCGCTCAACACATAGTAAAGACCAATTGATGTGACGAAACCGGATTCTATCGTTTGGAGTATTGCGGCCGCTTACGAGCTTTATGACGGCCGTATTTCTTGCGTTCGACAGCACGCGGGTCGCGAGTGACAAAGCCCGCTTTCTTGAGCGGTGGACGGAGATCCGCATTAGCTTCGATCAAGGCGCGCGTAATACCATGGCGAATAGCGCCGGCCTGCCCGGAATTCCCGCCGCCGACGACATTCACGTCGATATCGAAGTTTCCGCTGGTTTGAGTCACCTCAAAGGGCTGCAGGACGATCATGCGCGCCGTTTCACGGCCGAAGTACTCCTGCAGCGATTTGTCGTTGATCGTAATATTGCCTTTGCCTGATCTCAAAAAAACTCGCGCTACCGAGGTTTTTCTGCGCCCGGTTGCTGTGAAAACTTTTTCCGCCATCGGTATGTGCTCCTATGCTACGATCGCGAGAGGTTGGGGCTTTTGCGCATCGTGCGGGTGATCGGGACCGGCGTAAACTTTGAGCTTGGTCACCAGCTTCCTGCTTAACCGGTTCTTCGGCAACATTCCTTTCACCGCGAGTTTTACCAGTTCTTCGGGTTTCTCTGCGAGCATCTGCGCCGCGGTTCTTTCCCGGATGCCGCCGGGATACTCCGTGTGCCGGTAGTAAATTTTCTTCTCCAACTTGGTCCCCGTGAGTTTTATGGTGCGCGCGTTGACCACGATCACGAAATCACCCGCGTCCTGGTTCGGAGTAAAAATCGGTTTATGTTTACCGCGCAGCACCTTAGCGATCTCAGTGGCCATTCGCCCCAGCACCTTCCCCTGGGCGTCGACAATAAACCAGCGTCGCTGGGACAGAGCTTCTTCCTTGTTCATGAGCGCAGACTCCAATAGAGCAAAGTTATCGAACCCCCTTGAAGCGGTATGGCGGGGCCGACGAGACTCGAACTCGCGACCTCCGGCGTGACAGGCCGGCGTTCTAACCAACTGAACTACGACCCCGATATCAACCTTCTAATTCTCCCTTTTGGTGGGCGGTACAGGATTTGAACCTGTGACCCCCGGCTTGTAAGGCCGATGCTCTCCCGCTGAGCTAACCGCCCGCGTTGTAAATGCCCGCCCTTATGGTGCAGCCGAGGATTTTTATCTTTGGATTATCTGCCGCTTCTCACGGGAACGGTCTGGCTTTCTGATTCGCCAAGCGTTTTCGGTCTTTGATGACAATCAGTCCAAAGTGTTTGCGACCGACAGGATTGCAAATCAATGGGGTTTTATAACAGCACAGGTGCCGGGTTGTCAAACCACCCGGCACCTACTGGCTAAAATGACGATTTACTGGGGTAGAATTTCAGGGGCGGGAACGTCCTCAACCTTTTCACCATATGTCGGCGCATCGTCTTTCGCCTGAGTTTCGACCGCAGCGTTTCTAAATAAATCGTCCGGATGGTCGAGAATAAGCGCCTTTTTTAAGACCTGATCCATATGCGAAACTAATTCGAGCTCAACCGTTTTAAGAACGGTCGCCGGAATTTCTTCGATATCTTTTTCATTTTCCGCCGGAATCAAGACCTTCTTTATGCCTGCGCGATGCGCGGCCAAGATCTTTTCTTTGAGGCCGCCGATCGGCAACACCGACCCGCGCAATGTGATTTCACCCGTCATCGCCAAATCATTGTGCACGGGAATTTTCATCAACGCCGACACGAGACAGGTCGCCATCGTGATGCCGGCCGACGGCCCATCTTTCGGAATCGCGCCTTCCGGCACATGGATGTGAACGTCGAGCTTTTGATAAAAATCCCTTTCCAAACCCAACTCAGCGGCGCGTGAACGAACGTAGCTCATGGCTGCTTGCGCGGACTCTTGCATCACATCGCCGAGTTTTCCGGTGATAATCAATTGCCCCTTGCCGGGCATGATTGTAACCTCGGTCGCCAACAGCTCCCCGCCGAGCTCTGTCCAAGCCAAGCCGGTGGTGACACCGATCTTGACCTCGGTTTCCGCCCTACCGTAACGAAACTTTATCGGACCGAGATACTTGTGGAGGCTTTTCGAGCCGACTTGAATGCGCGCGTTACGATCTTTCCGCACCACTTCTACGGCCACTTTACGGCAGATCGAAGCGATTTCCCGTTCAAGGTTACGAACCCCCGCCTCCTTTGTGTAATGGCGGATAACGCCAAGAATCGCGTTATCGGTGAAAACCAGGTTTTCCGGCGTCAGCCCATTCGCTTCCTTTTGCTTTTCCAAGAGGTATTTCTTGGCGATGCTGAGCTTCTCAAGCTCGGTGTAACCGGCGATGCGAATGATCTCCATGCGATCCTGCAACGGGCGCGGGATTCGATCCAGTGTATTGGCCGTCGTAATGAACATGACTTTCGAAAGATCGTAATCGAGATCCAGATAATGATCATTGAAAGTGGTGTTTTGCTCTGGATCCAAAACCTCTAGCAGGGCTGAGGACGGATCACCGCGAAAATCCGTCGACATCTTGTCGATCTCATCCATCAAGAACACGGGGTTGTTCGACCCGGCTTTTTTCATCGACTGAATGATCTTACCGGGCAGCGCGCCTATATAGGTCCGGCGATGCCCACGAACTTCCGCTTCATCGCGTACTCCGCCGAGCGAAACTCGGATGAATTTTCTGCCAGTGGAGCGCGCGATGGACCGCCCCAACGAAGTCTTACCCACGCCCGGAGGGCCGACCAAGCAGAGAATCGGGCCTTTGATTTTTCCAACCAGACTCTGAACAGCCAGATATTCGAGAATCCGCTCTTTTACTTTCTCCAAACCGTAATGGTCCTCTTCGAGGACTCGCTCCGCTTCATTGATGTCGAGCTTATCATCGGTAAATTCATTCCAGGGCAAACTGATGATCCAATCGATATAATTACGCACCACGGTCGCTTCAGCCGACATGGGCGACATCATTTTGAGCTTTTTCAGCTCTTTTTCGACTTTGTCCTTGGCCTCGGCGGAAAGTTTCTTTTGTTTCAGTTTTTCTTCGATTTCCTGAATTTCGTTCTTAAATTCGTCTTTTTCACCCAATTCTTTTTGGATCGCCCGCATCTGTTCGTTGAGATAATATTCTTTTTGCGAGCGCTCCATCTGCTTCTTCACCCGTGATCGGATACGCCGCTCGACTTCAAGAATCTCAATTTCCGCTCGCATGTGGCCAAGCACCTTCTCCAAGCGTTCCGCCGCAGCAAACGTCTCAAGAAGATTCTGACGGTCCTCGAGCTTTATGCCAAGATGAGCGACGATCGTGTCCGCCAACCTGCCGGGATCGTCGATCGACGATACGGACATGACCATTTCAGGCGGAATTTTTTTCTTGAGCTTGACGTAATTCTCAAACGTAGTGTGAACTTCGCGAACTAAAGCCTCTATTTCCGTATTTCGCTCGACAATTTCCGGGGCATCTTCCACATCGACCAAGAAAAATTCAGGATTGGCCACGAAGCGCGCGACCCGGGCTCTTTTCTTGCCTTCGATCAAGACCTTGACGGTACCATCCGGGAGCTTGAGCATTTGCACGACAGAGCCCAACGTGCCGATTTTATAGATATCATCTTCGGCCGGATCGTTGGTCTTGGCGTCTTTCTGCGAAGAAAGAAAAATCAAGCTTTGCTTCTGAGTCGCTTCTTCCAGGGCTTTGATAGAGCGCTGGCGACCGACAAAAAGCGGCACGACCATATGTGGAAATACAATAATATCTCTCAAAGGAAGCAGAGGAACCCGCACGGGCCCGCCGGATTGCTCCTTGTCGTCTTTTTTGTCTTTTTCGTTTCGAAATAACATTGCGGTTCCTCCTAAGCACTCTCTGCAGCCTTGGTGTAAACGACGATTGGAGGATCATGTTTTTCCACGACATCCTCCGAGATCACCACTTCCTTTATATTCGGTTGGGAGGGCATGTCGTACATTATTTCCAACATGATATTTTCCATGATCGCTCGTAGCCCGCGCGCGCCAGATTTTCGTTTCGTCGCATCACGAGCGATCGCTCGCAACGCCTCTTCGGTGAACTTTAGGTGCACGGACTCCATTTCAAATAGCTTTGAATACTGCTTGGTTAAGGCGTTCCTTGGTTCCTTCAGGATACGCACCAGGGCGGATTCATCGAGCTCGTCAAGCGTCGCGATTACCGGCAAACGGCCGATGAATTCCGGAATCAAACCGAATTTTAGTAAGTCCTCGGTTTGCACGTCATGTAATAGATCGGTGGGACGCCGGCCGTCTTTGTCTTCTAAGTGACCGCCAAAACCCATGCGCTTTCGGCCGGTACGCTTGCGAATAATGTCGTCCAAACCAACGAAGGCGCCGCCGCAGATGAAAAGAATATTGGTCGTATCCACCTGCAGAAATTCTTGCTGGGGGTGCTTCCTGCCGCCCTTGGGAGGCACGCTCGCCATGGTCCCCTCGATGATCTTCAGCAAAGCTTGTTGCACGCCTTCGCCGGACACATCTCGCGTGATCGATGGATTATCCGACTTACGCGATATTTTATCGATCTCATCGATATAGACGATGCCGCGCTGCGCTTTCTCGACGTCGTAGTCGGCAGCTTGCAGGAGGTTCAGGATAATATTCTCAACGTCCTCACCGACATATCCCGCCTCAGTCAAGCTGGTCGCGTCCGCGATCGTAAAAGGGACTTGCAAAAACCGGGCTAGGGTTTGCGCTAAAAGTGTTTTTCCCGAGCCGGTCGGACCGAGCAGCAAAATATTGCTTTTTTGCAGCTCGACGTCGCCAGTAACCAATTGGCTGTCTATTCTCTTATAATGGTTATGGACCGCTACCGCGAGAATTTTCTTGGCGCGCTCCTGGCCGATCACATACTGATCCAGCACCCGCTTGATTTCAGCGGGCTTCGGCACATTGGATGAGGAACTGATATTCTCGTCGTGATCGCATTCCTCGGCAATGATGTCATTGCAAAGATCGATGCACTCATCGCAGATGTAAACAGTCGGACCGGCAATCAACTTTCGAACCTCGTCTTGGCTCTTTCCGCAAAACGAGCAGACAAGATTCCCCGATCCGTGTTCACCATGCTTTGCCATAGAACCCCCGCTTAAAGCTTACGACTACTTCTTTATGCTTCCTTCGGGCCGAGTCGCAATCACCTCGTCAACGAGGCCATATTCCTGCGCCTGCTTGCCGTTCATAAACATATCGCGATCGGTGTCCTTTTCGATTTTTTTCAAGCTCTGTCCCGTGTGCTTCATCAATATGTTATTGAGCTCTTCACGCATACGCAGGATTTCACGGGCTTGGATATCGATATCGGCCGCCTGGCCCTGAAATCCGCCCAACGGCTGGTGGATCATGATACGCGAATGCGGCAAGGCGAAGCGTTTCGCCTTGGCGCCCGCGGCCAATAAGACCGCGCCCATGCTGGCCGCCTGGCCGACGCATACCGTCGAGATCTGCGGCCGGATGTATTGTATGGTGTCGTAGATCGCCAGCCCGGCGGTCACCGAACCGCCCGGGCTGTTTATATAGAAGAAAATATCGCGTTCTGGATCTTCCGACTCGAGAAAGAGAAACTGTGCGGTAATAAGGTTAGCGACATCATCGGTAATAACGGAACCGAGAAAGACAATTCGATCTTTTAGGAGACGCGAATAAATATCATAAGCTCGCTCGCCACGACCCGTTTGCTCAACCACGATGGGGATGAAATTCATATGTAAGTGAACCCCTTAACCACAAGCCGCATTCTATCTTTTTTCAGCTTGCTCATCAACCTTAGAAATCGGCGGATCGACTTCCTTGACGATTGCGCGCTCAAGCAAATATTCAAGCGTCCGATCAAAGACCATCTGCGCGCGCAAATCATCGCGCGCTTCGGCCCGCGCATAGACCTCGCGCAAAGTTTTTGCGCGCTCGCCCGCCGCGTGCGCAAGCGCATCGACTCGCTCTTGCACGTCTTTGTCGCTAATCTCGATGTGTTCGAGCTGTGCAATCTTTTCGACCAACAGCGTAGCCTGGACTTGACGCGTCGCGCGCGGCTCGAGATTTTTCCGGACTTCTTCCATCGGCGCTGGCGACTCGGCGTCGCGTTGCGCGGCGACCTGATTTTGGTAGCGTTCCAGTAAATAGCGCGTCTGTCGTTCCACCATCGAGGGCGGAACCGCGAATGGATGAGCTTCAATCAACCGGCTGACCAGCTTTTCCTTCAGCTCTTCCTTTTGATACTGGCCGAGCTCGTGTTCCAGGCGCTCGCGTATGCGCGTCTTCAACTCGTCGAGGGAGGCGCACTCACCGTGGTCTTTGGCAAATTCGTCGTCGAGCACCGGCAAAACTTTTTGCTTGATTTCACGCGCGACAATAGAGAAATCTACGGCTTTGCCGGCAATCTCTTTGTTCGGATAATTTTCCGGGTAACTCACCGCGACGGTTTGCCGCTCGCCTAGTCTCAATCCGACAACGGCGTCCTCGAATTGCGGCAACGCATGTTCCGAACCAACTTCAAGCATATAATTCTCGCCTTTGCCGCCGGCAAACGGCTTCCCGTCCATCATTCCTTCAAAGTCGAGCGTGACGAAGTCGCCTTTTTGCACCACTTCACGCCCTTCGACGAGTTCAAGACGAGCATGGCCTTCTTGCAACCGCTGCAACGCCTCTTCGACTTGCGCCTCTGTGATGGCGATTTTAACTTTTTCGACTTCCATGCCGAGATAGTTTTTGACTTCGAAATCCGGCTTCACTTCAAAAATGGCGGAAAACGAAAATGGTCCACTCTCGTCGAATTCGGCTGTCTCCACCTCCGGCCGCGAGACGATCTGCAGGTTGCGATCCTTGACGATTTCTCCCAACGATTCTTCGACAAGATGGGAGCGCACTTCGCCTTTAACCTCATCCCCGTACATTCCTTGGAGTACGTTGCGCGGGATCTTGCCGCTGCGAAAACCTTTGACTCGGACTCGTTGGCTGAGGTTCTTGTAAGCGCGGGAGAATTCGCCGACGACGGTTTCGGCCGGAAGTTCGACGCGGACTTTTCGCTGCACGGGACTTAATTCATCGATATCAATTTTCATGACGGCTTCTTGCCACGACACCCTTCGCTTGTTGCATGGACGGCCATTCAACCCCGCGGCGTAATTCACGTCGCGATCAGCTAACGGTGACAGTAAACCAACCTTTCTATCCTTGTGTCTTGTGAAACGTTGTTGCCATGATCAGTTTGGTGCGAGAGGGGGGAATCGAACCCCCACGGTTGCCCGCTAGATCCTAAGTCTAGTGCGTCTGCCAGTTCCGCCACTCTCGCAAAAACAGATGCAAAAAAATCCATTGTTCGCTTTTAACTTGAAGTGCAGAGTAAAAATTACCCACTCCCATGTCAAGCGCCGTGCGGCCCGACTCCTGCTAACGCTATGGCATCTGCCGATGCGAAACTGCCCAGACCGCAAGAGTTGACTGCATCGCCGACGGGGCGCGATTGCGTCTATTCCAAAATATTCAAACCCCTTGCCAACGTCGTACTCCGCTCTGATAGTCTTCTGGCGAGTTTAGTTTGACAAAACTCAGTCCCTCCGGGTCGATGGCGCAAATCTCCGCTTCGCCGATGATTCGCGTTGTCACCAGCTCGTACAATGACGTCGGTTTTTAATTTTTCCGCATCCAATTGTTGCTGTCATCGTGCGAGAACCGACTTTCGGTAAACGGCTTGGAGCGGTTGCACCCGATCCCGCCAAAACGGCACCGCCACCTCGGCCTCACCGAGAGCGTGAATGAGAAGCTGTACGAGCTCAATTTTCGCACCATGTGCACGATCAGCGGCTCGCCGTCAAATGGCAATAGGAATTTTTGCCGCGCCCATGCGCGAGCTCTTGCCGCCGGCGAGGATAATCGCGGAAAGCAGCGCTGCGGTTAATTCATGGTTCCAGCGATGAAAGAAAAGTTCGAAACGCCGACAACTATCGCTAAGCGCTCATTTCGCTTGACAATGGCTGCAAGGACAAAGAGACCGCAAATAATCGAAGGTATAAATACCTGTGCTGTGACCATCATGCCAGAAAAGCTCAATGGCGTAATTCCCAACTCCAGCGATGCCCGTTAACTTCGCATCGGGAACGTCGATAAATCGACGCTGCGCTCCATGACCCTGGCAAAGCGCACACGGGCAATAGCCGCGCAGATAAGTTTCGGCATACTCGCCCGCGTGGCCGTCGTCCCAGGTGATGCGGACCACGGCCCGCGATTTGATATGGTTGATTTCCGTTGGGACAGGCATGACCATTGGAAATTTTTAGAGCTCGACCAAACCGTCGCCAATCGCGGTCATAAAGCCGATCTTGGAACGGTTCACCAGATAGGTGCGCGGACCCAGATCCGCACGATCGACGAGCGTTGCTTCGGTGAGGGGGAGAAACTGACTCTTTTCCATGAGCAGGTCGTGTAACGCGCTTCCCGGCTGCAAGTGAATGTTTCCTTGCAGCAAATAAGGGCCGACACTGAACAAAGCCTTGCTCTGGTTTTTTTTTATGTACAACGCATCGATCGCCGATCGTCGCGAACCGCCTTCCGAGCTTAAGTCGGCGATCAAAAATACCTCTTGCAGATAGATCAAATATTCGTCGGCGCCGACCGAGATCGGCTTGCCGTTGCGCGTCTCCAACGTGGCGTCCTTGATGGAAAAAACCTCATCGCCCTGGCGGACGATCAAAAAATTGCTCAGTCGATCCTGGTTTGTCGCCAGTACGCCGCGTACCACCGCCGCTTGGAGGTAGACCTCCAAATGCATAGCGTACGTGAAACCTTCGTCCGTCATCTATCTTTTCATCCCGATCATCGAACGGCGCAATCGCTGGGCAGAAATCTTCCATGATTATCCCATCACAACGTCGCATTAACAACAGCGAATTTGATCGAGCAAACAACGCGGCACGCAAACTTTCGCGCGCGCTAAGGAAGAAGAGTTTTGGTGGGCCGCCGGAGACTCGAACTCCGGACCCGCTGATTA
>CAVWLW010000021.1:0-73896 GCA_963755715.1 uncultured delta proteobacterium | reverse complement strand
TCCATATCCACTTTTACGCCGTTCTTGGCGCACTCCTCGGCGTACATCCTCTTCATCGACTCGTCCACCTCCTCGAACTCGAGCTGCTCGACGCCTTTCTCTTCTTTCTGCACAGCGGTGTTGGCGTGGAGCGCGACGAACTTACAAGGCTGGTTGCCGGTATTGTAGTGCTGGTGCCAAGTGCCGGCCGGCGGCGAGATACAGGTTCCTTCGTGCCAGTCGTAGCGTTCCGGTTTCTCCCCTTCGTTCCACATGAGCGTATAACCGGTCGAGTCGAGCAGAAAAACATGGGCGCCGGGGCCATGCCGGTGCGCTTTTTTATAGCGACCGACGGGAAACTGCGAGACGTGCGCCAACATCGCGCTCCCCGACATATGGATGTACATGTTGCGCGTGCCCTTGCCGCGTTTTTCTCGCGGCACGAGATTGATCTTGCGAATATCGGGAATAAAGTTGGAATGGAGAATACCGCCGTAATATTCGGTGAAATATTTGCCGTCTTTGGAGAAAAATTCAGGATCGCCGGGATCGAAACGGTCCTTGAACATGTAGTTGGTGTTGTAAATAAATTCCGGATCGCGGAATAACTCGAACGCGACCGGCTGACTCGTCAAACCGAAAAAGCGGCAGGGCTCCGAGCCGCTCGCGTTATGATGCTGGTGCCAGGCGTTAAGCGGGATCGCGAAGGTGCTGCCTCTTTCCCACTCGAAGGTCCGTTTCGCCGTGCCTTCGTACCACACCGTCGTCGCGCCGCGGCCGGCGGCGACGGTGATAATTTCCTCGTACAACTGGCGCTGCGGTTTCATGCTCTTTCCCGGCGCGAGCTCGGCGATGTAGGCGTCGGCCACCATCTGGTCGGAGAACATGCAAATCGCGCCTTGGCAATCTTTGCGCTTCCAATAAGCGAGCTTTTCCGTGCGCACGTCTTTGACGAACGCGCCGCCGATGATCGGCACGCCTTCCGACTCGATCCACTTTTTGTAGGGACTGTACTTGTCCATCATGAACTGGACGTAGGGATGAACTTCGAATTCTTTCACGGGTCCGGCCATAGCGAACTACCTCCTTGTGAAATCCAATTTGAAGTTAGCGCCCGACCCGAATGACTGTCAACCCGCGGTGTAATGCGACCTGGAACGGATGAAAGCTGTCGATAACTTGCTGCATGAGTAAGCCCTGTCGATGTCCGCGCGATGGAAAATCGACTCTGCTGCTTGACAAAAACATTTCACTACGATAGTTGGAAAAAAAGTTTCATGCCACCCATCAAACAAATCCTGACCAAGGTCGACGCGCTCAACGGTGCCCAAAAAAGGCTCGGCCATTATCTGCAAAACGACAGCACCGCGCTGCTCCACTCCAACGTGAATGATCTCGCCCAAGCCGTTGGAGTCAGCAACTCGACCGTCGTGCGCTTTGCCAAGAGCTTGGGCTACAAAGGATTTCCTGAATTTAAGCGGGAGATTCAGAAAGAGATGCGTCGCAAGCTGCGCGCGGCGGACCGCATGGAGGAAACGTTCGCGCAGCTTGGCGGTGAAGAAAATATTCTTGCCAAGTTGATCAATCGGGATATACAGCTGCTCCAGGAAACACTCCAGGCCGTGTCTTACCCGGATTTCCACAAGGCCGTCGAGCTTATCTTGGGCGCGCGCAAAGTGTTCCTTATCGGCTTGAACGCGTCGATGGCGCTCGCTTATCTTCTTCATTTTCGCCTGGTGCGCGTCAAAAAAGACACCCATTGGATTTTTCTCACCGGCGGGACGTCGCTGTTAGAGCAACTGGCGTTTATGGAATCAGCCGACGTACTGATCGCTATTGACTTTTTGCAAGTGCCGCGAGAAATTCAGACTGCGCTTCAGCACGCGAAGAAAATTGGCGTGCCAATCCTCGGCATCACGGATTTTCCAAGTTCACCGATTGCCAAAGCGG
The DNA here is from genome assembly GCA_963755715.1 of uncultured delta proteobacterium. Lineage (GTDB taxonomy): Bacteria > Desulfobacterota > Binatia > UBA9968 > UBA9968 > DP-20. Next base: position 71,967 of record CAVWLW010000021.1, on the reverse strand, counting down.
CCGACGTCTGTCTCTATGCCAAGCGAGGTCTGCATACCACGGTCAACTCGCTGACGCCGGCATTTTCCTTGGTCAATGCCCTGGCAATCGCAGTCGGTTGGGCGAAAAAATCCGATTCGATCAAAGCGTTGACGGACCTAGACACCCTATTAGAAGAACGCGGGCTGTAACCAGCCCCATAAAATATAAAGAAGGAGAGTAAGCATGGCGACGAAATTAAAATTCGGTTTACTGTTACCTCATTTCTGCGAATACGCTTCGGCCGAGGCCTGCATCGAAGGCTCAAAAAAGGCCGAGGGTTATGGCTTTGACTCGGTTTGGGTGAGAGACCATCTGGTCTTTGAACCGCACGGCATGGAAGGCGAAGATAATACTCATATAGAGGGCTTGCTGGTTCTCGCCGCCATTGCGACGGTTTGTAAGAAGCTGACTCTCGGCACCGGCACGATGATCTCGCACCGCAGTCCGATTCACTTGGCGCAATCGATGGCGGGCCTCAGCACGCTCTGCGATGATATTATTATGGGCCTTGGCCTCGGCACCTTTCCGCACGAATTCGAGGCGGCCGGCTACAAGAAGACAACGTTGCAAGATCGCGCCAACATCGCGAAAGTCAACGCCCTGCTCTGCCGGCGCTTCTGGGCCGGCGAAAAGATCAGCTACAAAGACGATTACTACGATTTCAAAGACGTGGAGCTCAAGCCGACGCCGAAAAAACCGATTCCGATTTGGTACGGCGGCGGTACACCGGCTTCCTGCCGGCGCGCGGCGGACTATTGCGACGGTTGGATGCCCGGGCGCATTCCGACTGCGACGTTCAACAAGATGGTCAAGTACCTCGAAGAGCAGTGCAAGCTCGCGGGTCGCCCCATGGTAACCACCGGAGCAATCCCTATCACCAGCATCGACAAGAATCGCGATGTCGCGCTCAGCAAGGTTAACGTCAAGGGTCTGATCAACGAAGGCAACACCCCTGCGAAGAAGACTTGGGTGAGACCGGCGTCCGGCACCTTCTCGACGGTTGCGGACATCGAAGGGCTGCTCATGGCGGGAACCCCGGCCGACATCGCCCGCGATACCAAGCGCTACGAAGAAGCCGGGCTCAATCACATCGTCTTCGATCTGCGTTTCCGCTACGCCGACTGGTACCAGCAGATCGATCTGTTGGGACAGGAAGTTTTGCCGGCGGTAAGAGCGTAATTAATAGTTTTTAGTTGCGGGTTTCTGCTTTCTAGTTTTTTCTGACCAGAAACTAGAAACCGGGAACTAGAAATTTTCAGGAGTGGCCATGCGTACAGAGAAAGTAAATTTTTACAGCGAAGGCATCAAGCTCGCCGGCGTGCTCTACCTGCCGGATTCCGATCAGGGCAAACCGTTTCCCGGAATCGTTCAAGGACCCGGCTTTCTCGGCCTCAAAGACGCGAAGCATTATATTATGATGTTCGACAAGCTTTGCGCCGCCGGCTACGCTTGTCTCTGTTTCGATTACCGTGGCTGGGGTGACAGCGAAGGCAACGACCGCGGCTGGGTGATGCCGAAATGGCAAGCCGAAGATATCCGCAGCGCGTTGAGTTACCTGGAAACCCGTCCGGAGATCGATGCCGATCGCCTCGCCACCTACGGCTCCGGCGGCACCGGCGGCGGCAATGCTGTCTATGTTGCGGCCATCGATCCGCGCGTCAAGTGCTGCGTCAGTTATCTCGGCGTGAGCAGCGGCCGCGAGTGGCTCCACTGCATGCGTCGTGAGTATGAATGGGTCGATTATCTCAAAAGTATCGACGACGATCGAAAGCAACGCGCCCTTACCGGTAAAGGCGCCATCGTCAGCGCGCGCGAAGGCGGTGTCATGGTGCAAACCCCCGAGCGCCAGACGACGACGATTAAAAAAGACGTGGCGGATAAAATTCCCGATGCCATGCCGCTGGCCTGCGCTGAGGCGATTTTGGAATACAGCCCCATCGACGTCGTTCATAAAATTTCACCCCGCGGTGCTTTGTTCATCGCTGTCGAAGGCGACGCGGTTACACCGGAACAGCAATCATTTGATTTATACGAAAAAGCCGGCGAGCCTAAGAAACTGGTTTTGTATAAAAAAACCACGCACTACGGCATCTATAACGATTACTTCGACGATGTCGCAGCCAACGTCGTCGACTGGTACAATTGCCATCTCAAGTATCACAAGGTCGAAGTCACCGAAAAGAAATAGGAGCTAGCAATGAATAAGATTTCCTTTGGCGTGAGAGTGCCCAATTCGGGGCCGCTCTCGAGCATTGAAAACATCGTCAACGCCGCCAAGTCGGCCGAAGAGCTAGGTTTCGACGCGATCTGGGTTCACGACCATGTGGTTTGGAGCTCGGAGATGCACAAACATCATATTTCGTCCGGCGCCGCCGAGGCCCTCAGCGATACCCAGGATGCCAATTTTTACGAAGCTACCACGATGCTTTCGTACCTAGCGGCCGAAACAAAAAAGATCGTTCTCGGCGTCGCTTGCTTGGTCATGCCCTGCCGCAATCCGATTTACGCCGCAAAGCAGTACTCTACTCTCGATCATCTCGCCAAGGGACGTTTATTGGTCGGCGTGGGTCTCGGCTCCAAGGCGACGCGGGAGTCGGACGAGTTCGGCGTTTTCGGCGTGCCCTATGAACGGCGCGGCGATCGCACCGACGAATATATCGAAGCGATGAAAGCGATCTGGACGCAACAATTGGCGTCGTATAAGGGAGATTTCATCCAATTCAAAGACGCCGAGGTTTATCCGAAACCATTCCAAAAGCCTCATCCGCCGGTTTGGGTCGGCGGCTGGATGAAGCTCGCCGCCAAGCGCGCCGGCAAATACGGCGAAGGCTGGATCCCCGGCTGGCTCTCGCCCAAGGAAATGAAGGTCGGCTGCGACATCCTGGCGCAAACCGCGAAGGACGCGGGCCGCGATCCGTCGAAGATCACCATCGCCGTCGAGAAGCTCGCGACCATCGCCAAGACGCGCGACGAAGGGCTGAATCTCGCGATGCCGACGCTCAAAACCAGCAGCGAGAGCTACGAGCGCGACATCGACAGCATGCAGTTCGCCCTCGACCGCCATATCTTCGGTTCGGTGGACGATGTGCGCCGGCGCGTCGATGAATTCATTGAGAGCGGCGTGCAGCACTTCGAGCTCAAGGTCATCTATCCGACGATGGATAGTTTGAATCGGCAAATGGAGCTCTGGGCGGAAAATATTCTGCCGCGATATAACTGAAGAAGAGTCGTTGGAGTAGTGGAGTGATGGAGCAATGGGTTGAACGAAAACCCAACACTCCAATATTCCACCACTCCATTACTCCAATTATTATTGCTTATGAAACTTTCATTCCAACTTAACGGTAGAGCCAGCGAAGTCGACTGCGAACCGGCGGACACTCTGGCCGAAGTTCTGCGTAATACGCTAAATCTCAATGGCACCAAAGTTTCCTGCGAAGTCCAGGTTTGCGGCGCTTGCACAGTGTTGGTCGATGGCACGCCCGTCAGCGCCTGCACCTATCTGGCCTATGAAGCGCGCGGCAAAACCGTCACGACCATCGAAGGCTTGGAGAAGGCCGACGGCACGCTCCATCCGTTGCAGCAAGCATTCATCGATGAATTTGCCTTTCAGTGCGGCTACTGCACCCCGGGCATGATCATGTCGGCAAAAGCGCTGCTCGACGAAAATCCTCAACCAACCCGCGACGAGATCATTCACCATATGGACGGCAACATTTGCCGCTGCACGGGTTACGTGCCAATCGTCGCCGCGATCCAGCGCGCCGCCGACATGATGTCGAAGGAGTCGAAAAAGTGAGCGCCGAAAAGAAGACGGATTTCCACGTCGTCAATCATTCCATCCCGCGGCGCGATGGCCGGGTCAAAGTCACCGGGAAAGCCCAGTACGTCGCCGATTTGAAGCTGATCGGCATGGCCTATGCCAAAGTGCTGCGCAGCCCCTATGCCCATGCGAAGATTATTTCCATCGACAAATCACGCGCCGAAGGGCATCCAGGCGTTTATTGCGTCGTCACCGGCTACGATCTCGACGGGTTGAATCCCTATTTCGGCCACGCGGTCAAAGATCATCCTCTGCTGGCGATTGAAAAAGTGCGTTACGCCGGCGAGCCTGTGGCCGCCGTGGTGGCGATCGATGAACGAACCGCCTTCGAAGCGTTGGAATTTATCGACGTCAAGTATGAAGAACTGAAAGGCGTCTTCACGCCGGAAGAAGCGATGGCGAAAGACGCCCCGCTCTTGCACGAAAAGAAATTCGAAGCGGGGGCGCTGCGCGGTTTCGAAGGTGAAGTGACCGCGGGCAAGGGAACGAATATCTGCCAAACTCACAAAATCCAGTGGGGTGACGTCGAGAAAGCATTCAAGGAAGCAGCCACGGTGGTCGAGGGCAATTACTATTTTCCCATGACCTATGCCTACGCCATGGAGCCTTACGTCGCCGTAGCCGATGTCACCGATCAGGGCGTGACTATCTATTCTTCGGCGCAGCATCCATTTATGGTGCGCCATGATTTGAAATCGATCTTCAATCTGCCGGTGAGCAAAGTGCGTCTGATCGTCCCCTTTGTCGGCGGCGGTTACGGCAGCAAGTCGTACACGAAAGTCGAGCCACTCACCGCAGCCTGCTCTTGGAAAGCCAAGCGTCCGGTGAAACTGCAGCTCACGGTAGAGGAAGCGATGCTGACGACGCGCAGCGACGATGCTTACACCTGGATGCGCACGGCAGCGGATGCCAACGGCAAGATCATCGCCCGCCAGGCGAAGATCGTCATGAACACGGGCGCCTATGCTGAGAACAGCCCACTGGTGGTCGAGAAGTCGACTAACCGTTGTGTCGGACCCTACGCAATACCCAATGTTCTGATCGAAAATTCTTCGCTCTATACCAACACCGTGCCCGCCAGCTCTTATCGCGGCTTCGGCTGCGCTCAAGTGACTCTACCGGGTGAATCGCAGATCGATGAGCTGGCGGCAAAGATCGGCAAAGATCCCTATGAATTTCGTTTGGCCAATGCGGCCAAGCCGGGCGAGGAATTTTTCCCCGGCATGCGTCCTTTCGACGGCACTTTGAAAGAAGACCTGGAGACCGCGGCCAAAGCGATCGGCTGGGGAACGCCCTTACCCAAGGGGCATGGCCGCACCGTCGCCGTGTCCGGTAGCGACGCCGGCGCTTATCCGCTGACGTCGACGGCCGTCCGCGTCCACGCCGACGGCTCCGTGACGATCATGACCGGCAGCACGGAATTGGGCCAGGGAAGCCACACAGTATTACCGCAGATCGCGGCGGAAGCGCTGGGAGTGCCGTTCGAGAATGTCAACGTGGTTTCTTCTGACACCGCGATCACACCTTACGATCGGTCTACCGGTGCCAGCCGCACGACAACTTTAATGGGCAGTGCCGTGTTGGAAGCGAGCCAGGAGGCCATTCAACAGATGGTCGTGATGGCCGCCGACGTGCTGAAAGCGAAGGTTGAAGACATTCAAACCGTGCGCGGCGGCGTACGCTGTGGCGAGGTCCAGCTCAATTGGTCTCAAGTGATTAGTAAATTTTACGCGCTTCCCGACGGCGAAGTGATCGGTCGCTCTTATATCAGAAAGTCCGGCAAGTTCGCCGCGCTGCCGGTTTTCTGGGAAGCCGCCGCCACCGGCGTGGAGATCTCCGTCGATGAAGAGACCGGCAAAATCACCATGGAGAAACTTGCCACTGTCGGCGACGTGGGACTCGCGATCAACCCGGCGCTTGGCCGAAGGCCAGGACATCGGCGCCGCGACCATGGGCATGGGCATCGGTCTTTTTGAAGAGCTCGTCTATGACGGCTCGCAGCTACTCAACGGTTCAATCTTGGATTATCGACTGCCGCGCTTCTCCGACTTGCCGAAACATGTGGAACTGCACCTAGTGCAAAATCAGGACGGCGTCGGGCCCTTCGGCGCCAAAGGCGGCGGCGAAGCGTCGTTGAATTCGATGGCTGCCAACATCGCCAACGCCGTCGACCGCGCCGTCGGCGTGCGTATCCGCCAAGCGCCGCTGACTCCGGAAAGAGTTTGGCGGGCGTTGAAAGAAAAAAAGGATAAGGGATAAAGGCTGAAATCGGCGAGTTTATCCTTTTGACTTCATCAGGTTATTGTCATGATGCCTTTACGAAAATTCACCATACACCAACCAAAAACAATCGCTGAAGCTTCGCAGATGCTCGCCGAATTCGGTGAGAAGGGCCGGCTCTACGCCGGCGGCACCGAGCTTTTGCTCGCGATGAAGCATGATCTGCTCCGCTACGAGCATTTGGTCGATGTCAAAACGATTGCCGATTTGAACAAGATCGAAATTAAGAACGGCGGGCTCATGATCGGCAGCACGGCCACCCATCGCACCATCGAGCGTTCTTCGATCGTCAAACAAAACTTGCCGGTGCTCGCCGAGATGGAAACCAAAGTCGCCAATGTGCGCGTGCGCGCCAGCGGCACCTTGGGCGGCAATCTCTGCTTCGCCGAGCCGCACTCCGATCCCGCGACGCTGCTCGTCGCTCTCGGCGCCAAAGCTCAGGTGCAAGGGAAATCCGGCGCCAAAACAGTAGCAATCGACAAACTGATCACCGGCGCGTATGAAACTTCGCTCGCGGCCGATGAGGTTTTGGCCGCTGTAGAAATTCCATTGCCTGCGAAGTCACAGCGCGCCGCTTATTTGAAGTTTCAACTGAAAGAACGCCCCACTTTGGGCTTGGCACTAGTGCTCGATGTCGACGGCGATACGATCAAGAAGGCTGTTGCCGTCGTCGGCAGCGTCAGCGCCGTGCCGACACAGTCGAATCAAACCAACTCGCTCCTGACCGGCACGCGGTCCCAGGTAGAAAAACAACTCACGGATGCGGCCGAAGCGCTGGCGCAGGCCGCCGATCCCGTCGACGATCTCGAAGGCAGCGCCGATTATAAACGCCACTTGATCGGCGTGTTTCTGCGTCGCGCCTTTACCAAAGCACTAGCGTAGCATTTCATCACCGCGATCTCCCAGACGCGACCTTTACCGCGGCGCGAGCTAAATGCCGCGCTTTTGCTGTTTGCATCGAAATTTGCCTTTTATCCGTGGCTTGCACGGCCGTTGGAGCGCACCGATTTTTCGTCCGGCGCAAGCGTCCAGCGATGTCGTGTTTTGTAGTTTTTTAGACTTATTTTGCGCGGCCGATTATTTTGCCGGATCACTGTTCATGCCTTGAACGCGTCCTCGAACCCTGGCTATCATAGAAGTTGCTCCTCGCTCGCGCGCGAATTGTTTTTCCCGGAGGTGGTCACATGAACATGATCGGGGAATTCGCCAAGCGGATTATCGGTGAGCTGGCACAGTTTATCGATTGGTCTTTGAGGCACTGGGCAGTCACAGTGATCGTTCTCGTGATGATGATTTACTGGGCCGGCAAGCAGCGAAGGCTCCATCGGCATCATCTCTGATTGAGCCATACACAGGCTCTTGGGCGCCTCTGATGAAGTTCGGCAGTTGCGCTTGACGCTCAGCGCTTTCCTACGCTAGTCTCTCCCGACGCTTGGCTCGATCACGATCGCCGATCGTTCGCGAAATCCCATCAAAACTCCGGGGAGAAAAAATGGCTGGTGAAAAAACCGTTAACGACGTCACATTTCGTATTCGCCACACCATGATGCTGGTGAGCGACCTCGATCGCAGTATCGATTTTTACACGCGGCTGCTCGGCATGGACGTGCAGCGCATCCGGCCCAATCCTGAGAAACACGAGCGCGTCGGCTATCTCGGTTACGGCAGTGAAGATGAATGTCCCGGCCTCGAGCTCATCGAAACCGGCGGGCCCGGACACGTGAAAGAAATGCCGAAATGGTACGGCCACGTTGCCCTCTATGTGTCCGACCTTTATGCGCTCAGCGGAAAGTTGAAATCAGCAGGTGTGAAATTTACTCTTGAACCGCAGCCCAACCGGCCCGGTAGCCAAGATAAAGTTGCTTTCATCGAAGATCCCGATGGCTACACATTGGAGCTCACCGAACGCCACTCGAAGAGCGGCCCACCTGTGAAAGTGAGCTGAAATAGCGCTTAGTCGCTCCTTTAACAGCGCCTGGGGATTCCTAACAATTTTTTGCCTGCGGCCATTGCCGCATTAACGTGCGCGCACGAACAGCGACTCGTATTGTCGGGTGTAATCTGCCAGCTTCTCAGCCAACTGGACTCGACTCGGCACGACTTTTAAGTGGGTTGGATAACCCTCAGGCTTGAGTCCCGGTTTTGCCGACTCTCGGCCGCGCTGTATGAAAATCTTTTGACCCTCGTCGGATAACGCAAAATCAATGAACAGCTTGGCCGCGTTCGGGTGTGGCGCCTTTTCAACCATGCTGATCGGATGCAGCGCCACGATAGCCGGCTCGAAACCCACCCAATCAACCGGTGCGCCCTGTCGCTTCATCAGGTGCGGACGATACCAGTACGCGACGACTTGCAGGTCGTATTCACCGGCGCCGAGCAGTTGCGTGACCAGCGACCGCCCGCCGCGAATCGCGATATCCTGCTTGGCCAGCGCCTGCATGAACTCCAGTCCTTTCTTCTCGCCCATTAAGTAGACCAGGTTGGCAAACCACCGATCCTCGTTTTGATCGAGCACCATGCGGCCTTTCCAGCGCGGCTGGAGCAGGTCTTCGTAGCGTTTGGGAATCTCCTCGCGCTTGACCCTCGTCGTGTTAAAAGCCGTGACGATGAGATTATCGTAAAGATCGGTCCAATAGCCGTTGGGATCTTTGAACCCTTCCGGATATGCCATGGCCTGTGGCGATTTGTACGGCGCGATGAATCCCCGCCTCTGCAAGTGAAAAGTCTCGAACTCGCCGACGCTCACGACGTCGGCCGTGAAAGTGCCGGTCTGGCGCTCGACATTCATGCGGCTAAGAATCTTCTCGTGGCTCGAGCGAAAAATATCGGTCTTGATGAAAGGATATTTAGCTTCGAAGGCGCTGGTTAACGACCTCGCGAACTCGGTTTCTACCGAAGTGTAGAAAACCATTTTGCCATCTTTTTTAGCGCCCTCGACCAGCGCCGATCGCGAGTCCGCTTCGCCGCCGTGGGCGACCGCGCACAAACCGGGCAGCAGCAAAAGACAAAGCACCGCGACTTTTATCTGCATTTCTACCTCCGCTCCGAAAGCGCGAGATCGCTCGTTACTTTGGCCATGATTCGCCAATCGCGGAAACGGTTGATCCGCTCATGCTGGACGTCGGACTGGTTCCACGGACAATCGATCAGCGCTACCGGCAACTTCATTTGGCCGGCTAAAAACTGCGCCATCGGCAGCGAGTCTTCCACGGCCCAGCAAAATTGCCTCGTCGACAGTTCGGCCAATGTGATTGCCTTGGTGTTTTCCGTGGCAAAGCGTGAGTATTTGTCGACCACGGTCAATGAACTATGGGGTATCTCGTGCTTCGCCAACCAGGCAAGCGACACTTCGTAGCTTTCCGGCGGACGGCCCGTGACGATGGCGATGTCAAATCCCTCTGCACGCCAATGCTTTACAGCTTCGATCGCCTCCGCAATCGGCGCCATGCGCAGCAATTCCTCCGGCCGATGCACGATGCGATACAACTCGTCGCGTTCGCCGGGCGTTAGCCCGCAAGAATGACCGACGTCGAAATTGGTCAATTGCTCGTAAGCGATTTGTTTGCCGAACTCGCGTTCGATGATAACGAGAAAATGGCAAGCCGCCTGGCACAGCACGTCGTCGAGATCGACGTAAATCGTCGTCGGTAGAGCCATTGGCGCTAAGATTCAAAAATTGTCTTCAAGCGCTGGGTAAGATCTCTGCGCAACTTGTGAGTTTGCCCCGCTTCGTAGGGGGTGGTTTTCCACTGCGCCACATCAAAAGGGAGTTTCTCCAGCGCGGTCGAGCAAATGTGGATACAGGGCTTCTTCAAGGCGTGGGCGAAGCCCGCCTCGTAGAGCACGTTGGGTTTTGATTCCGACAGGTCGACAATCACTGCAGTCGATTTACGAATCAGTCGGTGCACCTCTTCCACCACGTTGCCTTGAAACTCGCGCCGGTCCACTCGGTCACAAACCGCGCCGACCTGTTCTGCGGCATAGCTCATCGCTACGAAAAAAACATCTTCGTATTGCGGCGCGAACGGCATGGCCGCGAAGATTAGTTTATCTACTTTCGTCACCTCGGCAGAATGTCCGCGCGTTTTTGTCTCTTGAAATTCTGCTTGAAGGGCCGGCACGAGCCCATCGATCGTTACGACACCTTTAGACGGCAAATTTCTCTTCAAACCGGCGATCACGATGAACGCGCCATCAGCCTTTGCCGTATCCTGGTAATGCTGCGCCTGTCGGCTTGCTTCCGTCGTCAATCCCGGAAAATCCCAGTTGCGCGTCTCGACGACAAACTGGCGCCCGTCCGGTGCGTACACGATGAAATCGGGCGCGAGTCCGCCGATCGCGCGTTCCGTCGCAAATTTTAATCCCGCTTCGCGCAAGCGCTCGGCGATAACCTCTTCGAGTTCCTTCTCTTGTGACTCCGCCATCGTCTGTCTTCGCTCCCGCCTCGCCGCCGCCATCGAGCCGGCAGTTCTCATCATTCAGCGTTGTGTCGAACGAGCTAACCCATCTGCAGGACGATCCGGCCAATCTTGCTGTCAATTTCGAGACAGGCCGTTTGCAGAAATGCTCTTCCCAATATTCCGATTACCTGTGCGTTCTGTTCACGGCTTTTCTCCAACAAAGCAGGGACGCCGACGCATTCTATGACCTGTTCGAAACAATCGTCAGCGCCGCTCGCAGTCTTGGCCGGCAGGCGCACCCTGGCGAGATACTGCTGCAGCGTGCCGTAGCCGTGAATGCCGTGAATTTCCCTCGTGCCCTGCTCGCGAAGCTGGAGCGATACAGCGACATCGTAATCGATCATTGCTCCGTAAGCGCCGGTATCGATCAGAAATTCACCGCGCGCTTCCCGACCGAGCTCATCGTCGTGGCGACTCCACGCGCCGGGGATCAGCGGACCGATCGATTTTAGGCGTTCGCGATTACTAACGACTTCTATTCGATAGGACCGGTTTTCCATGCGCCACAACGAAGCTAAATCGCCTCAAACGGAACGACTCCCGCGCTTGCTACCATTGGTTAGATTTTCGAAACATATTCGCTATTCCGAACGAGGAACCGATACGGTTTATCTTTCCACTTGCCGGCGTAGTCGACGCCGATGCGCGGCGTGGCGTTAAATTTCGGCACCGGCTCGCCGCGATCCTCGACGTAAAGGACGTCGCCGAACAGATCGGCGCCGTTGAGCGAGCGGTCGATGGCGAAGGCCTGGCAAAGTTTTCCCGGCCCGCTGGCGAGCTCGCGCAGTTTATCGAGTCCCCTGCGGGATTTCATTAAATCGACACCGTCCACCGGCTCCACCGCGCGGATCAAGACCGCCGCTGGATACTCCTTTTTCTCGGTGACCAGATTGAGCATGTTGTAAAACACCATAGATGAAATAGACGTAGGCATGACCGGCCTGACCGAACATCACTTCCGTGCGCGCCGTTCGTCCTTTCGCCGCGTGACACGCCAAATCCTGCGGTCCGATGTAAGCTTCGGTTTCGACGATACGACCGACCGTGTCGCCTTGCGGATGTTTGCGGATCAAATATTTGCCCAACAATTGCTTGGCGACGCTGATGGTCTTTTGTTCGTAGAATGCGCGGGGAAGCTTCAAGGCCGAGCTAACGAGAGCTGATTGCGGAGACGTCGCTTGTGAACTCTGGTCACTGACAGGCGCCTTCTGCATCCTTATTCGGACTGCGGCAAGCCGTCTTTGATTTCCACCCACGGTGCTTTCGATCCAACATGAATGTGCTTTGATGCTTTCACCCCAGGATCGCTGTCCAAAGTTCCCGGACGGAAGCGAAGGTGTTCAGGGTCTTTATCTTTTTTCTTTAGAATCGGTGATCCGCAGCGCCCGCAAAACACGCGATGATAACCCGGCGACGATTCCCACTGCTTGAGCAAATCTTCACCGGCGACAAAACGGAACGAAGCCGTCGGAATCGTCGACCCACTCGAAAAAGCCGATCCCGACATCTTACGGCAGAGACTGCAATGACAATTAGTCACCGCGCCAAGCTCACCGTCGATTTCATATCGAACGCCGCCACAGAGACATGAACCTGTTAACATGAAAATTCCCTCGTAATGCCATTACCGCTTTCAGCCGGTATTAAATTCTAAGATCTTTAACAGCGCATCTGAATGATCCAAATCGGCAGCACATCACAAACATATTGACGTAAAGCAAAACCAGTTCTTATTTTATCTCCTTCACCAAACTCCAATCCACCAATTGGCTCAACGGAATATCCTTGGTCAGCTTGAGTCTTTCTTTCGTAAGCTGCACGTCCAGCTGCACGCCTTTGTCGGAAATCGTGCCGTCGTCGCTGAACGAGTTGATCGAGGCGTCGTAGGCTCTGGCCGCCTGCCCCGGCGTAATATGCAGATAATCGGCAAGCATCTGCACCATCTCGCTCCGATTCTGCTTCAAGTAGCGCGTGCCGCGCACCGTGGCACGCACGACTCGTCTCACTTGATCCCTCTGGGTTTGGAGCTTATGGTCCGTGACCGCCATACCCGACAACGGCAATTCGATGAGGTCTCCGAGATAAACGAGTCGCCTAAAACCTTCGTCTTCGGCCTTCACGGCAAAGGCGACATCGATCGCCGTCGCATCGATCGAGCCGGCGTGCAGCGCAGCCAAGCGCGTCGGGCTTTCGCCGGTGACGATGATCTTTACGTCCTTCTCCGGCTCGAAGCCAAAATGGCGCACGGCGACTCGCGAAAGGTAATCCACCGTGCCGGCAACCGAGTCGACGCCGATCACTTTTCCTTTCAGGTCTTTTGGCGTCTTGATTTCAGGGCGGGCAACCAGGACATGCAAGGGCCGGCCGGCGATGCCGACCACGGCTTTGATGGGGACGCCGGTCACCGCCGCGCGTAGCGCCGATCCCCAAGCGAGCAAATAATCGACATCGCCGGAGATTAAAGCTTTGACGCCGACGGCCGGCTGCATCTGAACTTTGTCCACGTCGATCCCTTCGCTTTTATAAAATCCCTTGCGCGTGGCGACGACGACGGGAAATTCGAACAGACCGCGGCTCGGTGTCGCGATGGTCACGCGTTCGGCTTGCAGCAATGACGGCGAGCCGAGCGATGACACTGTCATAACCAAGCTGCAGAAAATCGCGAATCGAAGTCGATGAAAAATTCGTTTTCTTTTCATGGCCGCAAGCGGATCTCCTATTCGAGCCGAACGTTTTTGGAGAAATCGTAATTCGCTGAGTATTCGCTTTCGTACTTGCCGACGATCTTATCCTTGCTCCAGCCTCCGGCAAAGCATTGCTTTAGAAACGACATCATCAGGCTCCAGGCGTCCTTCGCCGCGTCCTTGCGGTAGCGCCCCGGCATGGTGTCGTTCAGCCAGCCGTGCGGTGCGCCGGGATAAACGCGAATATGATAATTCTTCTTCGACTTTTCCAAGCAGTTGCGAAACCGTAGGACATCGTCGAGGGAGATGATGTGGTCGGCTTCGCCGAAGACCCCGAGCACGGGACAATTCACCTGCGCGATCAACTCTTCGATCGGCGTCGGGCGGAGCTCGTTGCCCTGCCACTCCCGGCCGCCGACAGCGCCGTAAAGCACCACCGCGCCCGCGACGTCATTTCGTTTCGCCGCCAACAGCACCGGTTGCCGACCGGTTTGGCAAACGCCGATGATGCCAATCCGCGCGCCGTCGACTTCTTTCAGTTTTTTCAGGTATTCCACCGCGCCGTTCAAATCCTCCAGCGCGCCGTCGTCGGTCAGATCGACCCTCTGCTCGCCGCGCAAGACTGCTTTACGATCGCCGGCGAAACGATGAAACAAATCGGGCGCCAGGCCGACGAAGCCCGCCTGAGCCAATTTGACCGTTAAATCTTTCGTATGCTGATCGATGCCGTAGCGTTCGTGCAGAATGATAACCGCCGGACGCTTGCCCTTGGCCTTCGGTAAAGCGCGCACCGCGCTGATGCCGCCGCCGTATTTGACCATTGTCGGATTGATTCCCGTCGATTTCTTTGTCGCCATGATTCGCCTCCGACGAAATTTGGCTCGCGCCGATTGTTAATCAAATTCCGCCAAGCTTATCCTTGCCCACTCGAACGAGTCAAGGCGATCGTGATATCGGCATAGCTCGTTAGATCCGAGCATTAAGCTCGCTTGTTTCAAACTACGCATCACCCTATATTTACGCCCATGAATCTAAAAGACGGATCATCAGTAGTCGCGCATGTGACCACGACCGGACGCAAGACTGGACAGCCGCGCCGCGTGGAGCTTCGCTTTGTCTACTACCAAGGATGCTTTTATGCATCATCGGCTCGCGTCCAGGGCAAGCACTGGTGTCAGAATATGCTTCAGAATCCGATTGTCGAGCTCCGGGTGAAAGGAGAGACGCTCCCGTGTACCGTGACACAAGTGGTCGACGCGGACTTGCGGCGGCAAATCCTTACATTGCGGGATTCACCGCCGCTCATGGATCGGGTGGTGTTCGAGATCAGGCGCCGCGATTGATAGCGCTCCGGGTAGAATTGCAACCGACAGAGACTGCGACTACTTTTTCGCCTCTTCCTTTGGTTCCGTCGCCTTCTTCTCCATATTCTCGACGCCCTTTTGCATGCCTTCCATCATCGATTTCTCCTTTTGCATGCCTTCCTGCATCACCTTTTGCACTTCTTGATCCCGCGCCGCGGTATCCTTTTTATCGCCGCAGGCCGAAACGCCGCCGAGCAGGCCGGCAAAGAATCATCACATAAATATATCGTTTCATGGTTGCCTCCCTAAGCCGATGTTATTTCAAAATAGTTATCAGCAATCACCGCGAGGACGCAAGCTGCGCGCTCCATCGGAAAAGTTTTTAGCTTTTTTTTTCGACGCCATTTGCTAATCTTGAACCAGCCATGATTGCACGACGGCTTTTATTCATCAGCTTGGTCTCGACAGTGCTGTTGTTCCCGGTCGAGTGGGTCCGCTCGCAGACGCCGGCAAAACCGTCGGTCGGAACGACGCTCTCAGTCATGGATGCCGGCCACTGGCGGACGCTGCAAAAAGGCGTCGCGCTCCGCACCGTCGCGCTGGAACGCTCCGAGCCGAGCTATACGCTTGAGCTCAGATTGTTGCGCTTCGACAGCCAAATCATCATTCCGCGTGTTTTGACTGCCGGACAATGGCAACTGAAAAGCGCCAGCGCAAAAACCTTCGCCGAGAAAAGCGGCGCGATCGCGGCGATCAACGCCAACTACTTCGATGAGAAGGGCCGGCCTCTGGCCTATCTCAAGAGCGCAGCGCAGGAAATCAATCGCACCATTTCCAAACATGCCTTGTATACCGGCGTCTTCGGCATCGGCGAGTCAGGGCCGTTCGTGACGCATCGCGACGAGTTTCAGCCGGCTCAGGCCAGCGAAGCGCTCCAATCCGGACCGCTGTTGTTGCATCGCGGCGCACCGGTGGAAATCACCAGCGGACTCGGGCGTTACGCGCGCCGAGCCGTGATCGGCATCGACAAGCAGGGACAGATTATCGTCGGCGTAACTGACGCGTTGATTGGCGGATTGAGTTTCTCCGAGTTGCAAGAAATCTTCACCAACTCAAAATGGCAGTTAGAAACGCCAGAACTTTTGAACCTCGACGGCGGCGGTTCGGCTCAGCTTTACGTCAGGTCGGGAAAATTCGAAGACTGGCTGCCCGGCACCGCGGAAGTGCCCGTCGGCATCGGTTTTTTTCTCAAACCCCATTGACCGCGGCAGAGCGAACCTCACTCCAGGGAAGAAAACGCCACGCGGCTCCAGTCGAGAGCCGTCGCCGGCAGGACTCCCAGATAAATCGTGCCGATCACCGCGAGAGCGATCGCGATGTAAACGTACGGCGCTTGAGCGAAGCTCTTGCCCGCGGCGCCACCTTCTTCCATATACATGGCGACGATAACTCGCAGATAGTAAATCACGGAGAGCAGACTGTTCAGCACGCCGATAATCGCCAAGCCGAGATGGCCGGACAGCACCGCGCCGCGGAAAATATAAAATTTCCCGGCGAAACCGGCGAGCGGCGGAAAACCGGCGAGGGACAACATAAACAGCGACATGGCCAAGCCGAGAAAGGGTCGTTTGAATCCTAATCCGGCAAAATCACGATAGCTCTCGTTGAGCGCATCGCCGTCCGCCACGCAGGTCAACACCGCGAAAGCGCCGAGCGTCATGAAGGCGTAAGTCGCCACATAAAAGACCAGCGGCAGGCCGCCCCATTCTTCGCCGACGACGATGGCGATCAGCAGGTAACCCGCATGGGCGATACTGGAGTAAGCCAGCATGCGCTTCACGCTGGTTTGGGTGATTGCTAGTAGGTTGCCGAATGTCATCGTGGCGATGGCAATCACCCACAGGGGGAAAACCCAGTCCGTGTCGAGCGGCGAGAACTTGTGAAGCAGGATGCGCGCCCAGGCGGCAAACGCCGCGGCCTTGACGGCGACGGCCATAAATCCGGTGACTGGTGTGGGCGCGCCTTCATAGACGTCCGGCACCCAGAAATGAAACGGCACGGCGCCGACTTTGAATGCGAAGCCGACCAGCAAGAGAAACCCGCCGCCGATCAAATAAAGCGGCCAATCGCTCGGCTGTTCGATGAGAAAGTCGGCGATCAAATTGAGGTTCGTCGAGCCGGTGGCACCGTAGATCAACGCGATGCCGTAGAGGAGAAACCCGGTGGCAAAAGCGCCCATGATAAAATACTTCATCGCCGCTTCGCTGGAGCGAGCGCTCGCGCGCCACATGCCGGTCAGCACGTAAACGGCGATGGACATGGTTTCCAAGCCGAGAAAAAAAACCAACAAATCGTTGGCGGCGGCCATGATTATCATGCCGACCGTCGCGAAAAGAATCAGCGCGTAAAATTCGCCTTCATGGATACCGGTCTGGCGCAGATAGTGGATCGCCGAGAGAATCGTGAGCGCGGCCGCCAGCAAAAAAATCAGCGAAAAATAGAGCGCAAAGCTATCGAGGACAATACTCTCGCCAAAAGCGCTTTCCTGTCCGCCCCAAAGCAGGAGAGCCTCGGCGACGGCAAGACCGATGCCGAGCAGACTGATAAACGCCAAGTAACCCTTGGGCTCATGTTCGTCGATAAATAAATCGCGCACCAGGACGACCAGCGCTGTGACCAGCACCTGTATGGCCGGGAGGAGCGGCAGGAGATTAACGTCCATTGCTCTCGGTCTCTTCGCTGGATCCGTGATCGGCCACCACGGGCGCGGTGCTGACCGCAGCCATTCTCTTCAAGGTCGATTCGACCGCCGGTTGCATGCGCCGCAAAAACGGCTGCGGGTAAACACCCATCAGCACGATCAAGAATAGAATCGGCGCAAGCAGACAAATTTCCCGGGCATTTAAATCCGCCAATTTTTCATTTGCAGCGTTGGACAGCGGACCGAAGATAACCCGGCGAACCATCCAGAGCATGTAAATCGCACCGAGAATGACGCCGGTCGCGGCCGCCGCGGTCCACAGCGGCGTTACGCTAAAAGAACCGAGCAAGATAAGAAACTCGCCGACGAAGCCGTTCAGGCCCGGCAAACCGATCGAAGAGAACGTCACCACCAGAAGGACAGCGGAAAATATCGGCAGCTGTTTCCACAAGCCACCGAATTCAGCGATCGCCCTTGTATGACGCCGATCGTAGATCATCCCGACCAACAGAAACAGGGCGCCGGTGGAAAGCCCGTGATTGATCATCTGGTAAATACCGCCCTGAACGCCTTGAATATTCAGTGCGAACAAGCCGAGCATGACAAAACCGAGATGACTGACCGAGGAATACGCGACGAGCTTTTTGATATCGCTCTGCATCATTGCCACCACCGCGCCGTAAATGATGCCGATCACGGCTAAAGCCGTAATGACCGGGGCTGCGGCCATAGCCGCGTCAGGAAAAAGCGGCATGGCAAAGCGGAGAAAACCATAGGTGCCGAGCTTGAGCAGCACGCCGGCAAGGATCACCGAGCCCGCCGTCGGCGCTTCGACGTGAGCGTCGGGTAGCCAGGTGTGAAAGGGAAACAGCGGCACCTTGATCGCGAACGACAAAGCGAAGGCGAGAAAGAGCCACATTTGTTGCTCCATCGGCAGATGGAGTCCGTAGAGTTTCAGCAAATCGAAAGTGAGCGCTTGGTCGGTCTGCGCGTGGCGGGTCGCCAGATAGATGATCGCCACCAACATCAACAGGCTGCCCGCCATCGTGTAGACGACGAATTTCAGCGCGGCATAAATGCGCCGCGTCCCGCCCCACACGCCGATTAAAAAATACATCGGCACCAGCATGACTTCCCAGAAAACGTAAAATAGAAAAAGATCCAGCGCCACGAAAGCGCCGAGCATGCCGGTCTCCAGCAGCAGCATGAAGATCAAATATTCTTTGACTTTGTCTTGCACCGACCAGGACGCGAGGATGGCGATCGGCGTGAGCAAGGTCGTCAGCAAAACCAGAAACAGGCTGATGCCGTCGATGCCGACGATGTAGTTGATGCCGAAACTGGGCATCCATCGAAGGCTTTCGACCAGTTGCATGTCACCGTTAGTGCCGTCGAACAAGGCGAAAATTTTCACCGACCAGAGAAAGTTGAGCGCGCTCGCGAACAGCGCGACGGCGAAGAGCGCGTGTGTTTGCCGGCGCGGCATGAAGATCAGCAGCCCCGCGCCGAGCACCGGGATCGCCAGCAAAATACTCAGATGACCGATCGCGAGGCCGAACATAACTAAGATTGACCGAGGTAATAGGCGAGCAGGGCCAGGGTGCCAAGCAGCAGTCCCGCCGCATAATGTTGCACGTTGCCTGTCTGGACGCCACGCCAGACCTGACTTGACCAGCGCACGAGCGCGGCCACGCCGTTGACCGTGCCGTCGATCACCCAAGGATCGATGAACTCGGCAAAAAAACGAGAGCACGCCGTAAACGGCCGGACAAAAACATAATCGTAAATCTCATCGACGTAGTATTTGTTGAGCGAAAGTTGATAGAGCAAGCCGCCCGCTAAATCTTTTTGCTCGACTGCGCTCCCGGCGCGTCCATATTTTAAGTAGGCCAGGTAAATGCCGACGGCGACCACGCCAAGCGTGAGCAGAGTCACGACGATTTCCGTGCTCACCGAAGCGTGATGGCCTTCAGCCGCGCCGAATACGGCGGCCAACCAATGCTCCCAGCGGCTGCCCCAGAGATATTCCGGCGCGCCCAACCAACCGGTGAAGACCGAACCGATCGCAAGTACGATCAACGGCAGGGTCATCACCGCGGGTGACTCATGAAGATGCGCCTTGGCATGAGCATCGGCGCGGCACTCGCCGTGAAACACCATGAACAATTGGCGAAACATGTAAAAAGCCGTCATGCCCGCCGTAATCACGCCGATTGCCCAGAGCGCCATCGCGCCGTGGCTGAAGGCTTGCCACAAAATTAAATCCTTGGAGAAAAAACCTGCCGTAAAAGGCGCGCCGGCGATCGCCAACGTCGCTACGACGTAAGTCCAGTAGGTCGTGGGCATATGCGCCTTGAGCCCGCCCATGCGGCGCATATCTTGTTCGCCGTCCAGAGCATGGATGACGCTACCCGAGCCGAGAAATAAGCAAGCCTTGAAAAACGCGTGGGTGAAAACATGGAAGATCGCCGCGCCGAATGCGCCCATACCGACGGCGAGGAACATATAGCCGAGCTGGCTCACGGTGGAATAAGCCAAGACCTTCTTAATATCGTTTTGCGTCAGCGCGATCGTTGCCGCGAAGAATGCCGTGGCGGCGCCAATCCAAGCGATCAGCGCTAGAGTCGACGGCGCCAGAGCAAAAAGAAAATGCAGCCGCGCAGTCATATAAACACCGGCGGTGACCATGGTGGCCGCGTGGATCAACGCGCTCACCGGCGTCGGGCCGGCCATGGCGTCGGGCAGCCAGACAAAGAGCGGGAGCTGCGCCGATTTGCCGGTGGCGCCGATGAAGAGCAACAAGGTGATGACGCCGATGACATGCGGACTGAGCATTGATGCATGCTTTTGCAATTCGAGGAAATCGAGCGTCCAAATCCCCTGGCGGCCGAGCTCCGTGACCAGAAGAAAAATTCCCAGAAGAAAACCAAAATCGCCGATGCGGTTGACGATGAAGGCTTTGTTGCCGGCGATCGCGTTGTTGGGATCCTGATACCAAAAACCGATCAGGAGATAGGAGCAAAGGCCGACGCCTTCCCAGCCGACAAAGAGCGTTAGGAGATTGTCGCCGATCACGAGAACGAGCATGAAAAAGATAAATAGATTGAGATAAATGAAAAAACGCACCATCCCCTCGTCATGCTCCATGTAGCCGAGGGAATAAATATGAATCAGAAAGCCGATGCCGGTGACGATCAGCAGCATCACCGCGCTCAATGCATCGACTTGGAACGACAGATTCACTTTGAAGGAACCGGAATCGATCCAGGTATAAACCAGGTCGCGGAAGACGCCGTTCGACGGCAGTTGCCAGAAAACGTAAAACGCTAGAACGAACGAAGCACCCACCGCCGCGCAGGCCAACGCGCCGGCGGTTTTCCGGCCCAAGGCGCGGCCCCAGAAAAGATTGAACACAGCCGCAAGTAGCGGGATCAGCGGGATCCAGCGCAGCAGATCGTAGTCCGCCAAGGCGAGGTTGTTCGTTACCATTTGAGTAGCTGCATGTCCTGAGGATCGAGACTTTGGCGCTGGCGAAATACCGAGATGATGATCGCGAGGCCGATGACCGCTTCGGCGGCGGCCACGGCCAGGACAAAAAAGACCGCGACTTGCCCGACCGCCGAACCGAGATAGCGCGAGAAGGCGATGAAAGTGAGGTTTACGGCGTTGAGCATCAATTCGATCGACATGAGAACGACGATTAAATTACGCCGGATCAACACGCCGATTACGCCGATGGCAAAAACGACCGCGCTCAGAATAAGATAGTAATTGAGCGGCATCATCGGACCACGCGCTCCCGTTTCGCCAGCACCACCGCGCCGACGATCGCGACCAACAATAAGACCGAAGCGATTTCGAAGGGCAGAACAAAATCGTTGAACAGGCTTTTGGCGAGCATTTCCGGGCTGCCGAAGAATTCAGTCGACGCCACCGGATCGCCCGCCACCTCGTTATTAAAAAATAACGGCACCAACAAACCGCCGAGCAGCACAGCCAGCACCGTTGCCGTGCTCCACCAAAGTGTGCCTGCCCGCTCCAAAACGGCGGGATTGAGAAACATGATGACGAACAAAAAAAGCACCATGATCGCGCCGGCGTAGACCATCACCTGCAGGACGCCGAGCATCGGCGCATGCAAAGTCACGAACAGGATCGCGATAATTAGAAGCGCGCTGACCAGCGCGAGAGCGCAGTGCACGACGTTGCGGAGAAAGACCACCAGCAGCGACGAGAGCACCAGGAGACCGGCCAATAAGAAAAATACGAATGTTGAAAAATCCATAACTGGACTATTGCGCCAGGACGATCACGATCGCCGTGACCGCGACGTTGAGTAAAGCCGCGGGCAGCATCATTTTCCAGCCGAGGCGCATCACCTGATCGTAACGAAAACGCGGCACGCTCCAGCGCAAAAGAATCTGCAACCAGCAAAAGAAGATGACTTTCACGGTAAATGCGACCAATTGGAGAACGACGACCACCAGATGCGGCAGCAGCCAAGCCGCGCCCCAGGGGAAGTGAAATCCATCGCGCATCAGATAGGGCACTTGCCACCCGCCGAAGAACAACGTGGTGATCAAGCCCGCCGCAGTGACGATCTCGGCGAATTCGCCGGCAAAGAACATGAGAAATTTACCGCCGGAGTATTCGACGTGGTAACCAGCGACGAGCTCCGATTCGCCTTCCGGCAGGTCGAAGGGAATCCGTTTGGTCTCCGCCACCGCAGCAGTAAAAAAGAGTAAGAATCCCAACGGCTGGAGAAAGATGCCCCAGGCGGGGAGCCAACCGATAATCGGCCGCAAGAAGCTTAGCCATTGCGGCAATAGCTCGCGAATCAGCGTGCCTTGGTCGCGTGCGATTTCTTGCAGCTCGAGGGTGCCATAAATCATCAGCACACCCATCACCGACAGCCCCATGGCGACTTCGTAGGAGATCATTTGCGCCGAGCCGCGCACGCCGCCGAGCAGGGAAAATTTATTGTTCGACGCCCAGGCGCCGATCACGATGCCGTAAACACCGAGCGAGCCCATGGCAAAGACGTAAAGAATGCCGATGTTGAGATTGGCGACTTGCAGGTTGATGGCGCGTTCGCCGATGTTGAGCACATCGCCAAAGGGAATGACCGCGAAAGTGACCAGCGCCGGAAAAAACGCCATGCAAGGCGCCAAGGTGTGCAGCAGCTTGTCGCCCGTCCGGCGGAATGAAATCTTCTTTGGTGAGAAACTTGAGCGGATCGGCGATCAAGGTATTCACCAATCCCATGCCGGCGAAGCCGAAGATGGAAGCGCGGTTGGCGCCGATGCGGTCTTGAATCAGCGCGCTGCCCTTGCGCTCGACCCAGCCCAAGACGCCGGCCAGGTTGAGCACCATGAAGAGAACGAGAAAGGCCTTGAGCGCAACAATCGCGACATCAACGATCATGATTTTCCGCCACCGCCGCTTCCAGCTCTATCCCCTGATCATCGATCGAATCGTAGTCTATATTCGCATAGGCGGAAACTTCATGGCTCAACGCCGCAAAAATCTCCGCCGTCGTCGTATACCCGTTTTTCTCTCCGGCAAGATCCAACAAACGCGTGAATATCTCGCTGTCCTGCAGCGCGCCCTCGGGCGGGATCAGGGCGGCGTTGAGTTTTTGCAGGCGGCCTTGGCGATTGGTGTAGGTCCCCTCCTTTTCGCCGAAGTGCGTCGCCGGCAAAACCACATGCGCGAGCTTCACGGTCTCCGTCATGCGCGTATCCTGCACGACCAAAAAGGGAAGTTTTTGCAACGCGGCCCGCGCTTGATCCGGCTCGGCCGCGCTGGCGAGCAGATCTTCACCGACGACATAGGCAGCAGAGAAGCTCCCGGCGATCAGTTTTTGCATGAGCGCATCGAAACCGCCGTTGGTGCTCACGCCCATCGCGCGCGCGCCGCGAAAGTTGGGCGAGCGATCCGGGCTCATGAGAATCTTTTGCACTTGGGTGAGCTCGCGTTCCTGGTAAAACACTTCGAGCGCATAGTCGGCGGCGAGCTTCTTAACGAGCTTGGCAAACAAGAAACGCTTCTTCGTTGGTATTTCTTCCGGAAAGAATCCCGGCCACGGGCTGCGCCGATTTAAGACCGGAATAAACGGCTTGGAGCGCCTTTTCCCAGGTCGTTGGCACCAGTCCGCCTTCTTGGCGAATCATCGGCGTGGTCAAACGTTCGCCACCGGCCAGATCGTGAAAGCAATAGCGCCCCTCGTCGCAAAGCCAATGGCTGTTGACCGCTTCATTGATCCGCGGCTTAAAGCGCGCGATCCGATTCTGATAGGCTTCGACGCTGATGTTGCAGCCGGTGCTGCAGCCCGGGCAGATCGACGGGGTTTTTTGCAGATACCAGACTCGCACTTTGAAGCGAAAATCCCGATCGGTCAGCGCGCCGACCGGACAAATGTCGACGACGTTGGCCGACAGCGGATTGTCGAGCACCGTGTTGTCGAACAGCGCAATGGTCGAGTGATCGCCGCGATTGATCACCGTCAGCTCGTCGGTCTTGGTGATCTCCTGGCAGAAACGCACGCAACGCGTGCATTTGATGCAGCGCTCGCCGTCGAAAATAACGTTGGGCCCAAAAATCGTTTTCTTGCGATCGTGGACCTTGCCCACGTCGAAGCGGCTCTCCTGGCGGTCGTGCTCCATGTAATAGTCTTGGAGCAAGCACTCGCCGGCTTGATCGCAGATCGGACAGTCCACGGGATGATTGACCAGCAAGAATTCCAAGACCGACTTGCGCACCGCCAAGACCTTGGGGCTTTGGGTCAAAACAGACATGCCCTCGGCCACCTGCGTGTTGCAGGCGATCTGCAGCTTGGGCATTTTCTCGATCTCGACCATGCACATGCGGCAATTGCCCGCGATGGAAAGCTTCGGATGATAGCAATAGCGCGGAATCGGAATCGGGATGCCGACATCGTCGGCCGCCTGAATGACCGTCTTGCCTTTGGTGGTGACGACTTCCTTGCCGTCGATAGTGATCTTTACCGGATCCA
Organism: uncultured delta proteobacterium; assembly: GCA_963755715.1. Classification (GTDB taxonomy): domain Bacteria; phylum Desulfobacterota; class Binatia; order UBA9968; family UBA9968; genus DP-20. The sequence goes on along the minus strand of CAVWLW010000021.1, from coordinate 47,679 downwards.
TGAATCTAATTTTTATGTAGGGGCGACCCTGTGTGGTCGCCCGTCCGAACAGGGCGGACACGCAGGTCCGCCCCTACGGTTTATTATCCCACCGTGCACCGTTTCTCTGCGACGTGCGCTTCAAATTCGCCGCGAAATTTGCGTATGAATGCGCCCGGCGGCCAGGCGGCGGCATCACCGAAGGGGCAGATCGTGTTGCCCGCGATGTTGCCCGCGATGTTGAGAATCAGATCCAAATCACCTTGTTCGCCCTGGCCATATTCGATCCGGTGCAGAATCTTCTCCATCCAGTGGCAGCCTTCGCGGCATGGGCTGCATTGGCCGCAGGACTCGTGCGCGAAGAATCGAGAAAGGTTCAACGCGGCCCGCACCATGCAGGTGCTTTCGTCCATGACGATCACGCCGCCCGAACCGAGCAGACTGCCCGCGGCCTGAACTGATTCGTAGTCGAGGTTCACTTTGTCAATCTCGTCGGGAAGCATCACGGGCATCGAACCGCCGCCGGGAATCACGCCTTTGAGTTTTTTGCCGCCCGGCACGCCGCCGCAATCCTCTTCGAGAAACTTTTTGAACGGATAACCCATTTCCAACTCGTAGACGCCGGGCTTGGCGATATGACCGCTGACGCTGAAGAGCTTCGTCCCCTTGCTTTTCTCTGTGCCAATAGCGGCATAAGCCGGCGCGCCGCGCTCGATGATCCAGGGCAAGGCGGCCAGCGTCTCGACATTGTTCACCACCGTCGGACAACCGAAAAGGCCGTGGGTCGCTGGAAACGGCGGCTTCAGTTTAGGCCAGCCGCGGCTGCCTTCCAATGACGACAGCAACGCGGTTTCTTCGCCGCAGATATAGGCGCCCGCGCCACGATGGACGATTAGGTCCAAGTCGTAACCGGAGCCAAAAATATTCTTACCGATGAAGCCGGCTCGATAAGCCTCCTCGACGGCGCGCTCCAGCCGCGTGGCGCCGTAGACCATCTCGCCCCGAATATAAATAAAGGCCGTGTGCGACTGAATCGCGTAAGCTGAAATCAAAGTCCCTTCTATGACCGCATGGGGATCTTGCTCAATCAGCAAGCGATCTTTGAAAGTGCCCGGCTCGCTTTCGTCCGCGTTGCAGACGAGGTATTTGGGCTTTGGGTTGTCTTTCGGGACAAAGCTCCACTTCATGCCGGTGGGGAACCCCGCGCCGCCGCGGCCGCGTAGCCCGGACGCTTTGACTTCGTCGATCAGCTCCGCCGGCTTCATGCTCTCGACGACTTTCTGCCAAGAGCGATAACCGCCCCGCCCAGCATAGGCCGCCAGCGTGTGGGAGTCGGCAACACCGACGTTACGGAGCAGAATTTTTTCCATCTCGATCAGATAGAAACGACGTAAACCGGAGATTCGACGACGCTCAGTGCTCTTCGGTCCTCGTCGCTATTTCAGGTTTTCCAGAATGACCGCTACTTTGTCTTCGTTGAGATTTTCGTAATATTCGTCGTTGATTTGCATCATCGGCGCGGTGCCGCACGAGGCGAGACATTCCACTTCGCTTAAAGTAAATCGTCCGTCAGCCGTGGTTTGCCCGATCTCGATACCGAGTTTTTGTTTAATGAACGCCGTCATCTTTTCGGCGCCGCCGAGGGCGCAAGACAGCGTACGGCAAACTTGAATATGATGGCGGCCGATCGGCTTCATGTTGAACATGGTGTAAAAGCTCACCACGCCATGCACCCGCGCCGGCGTCTGCTCCATCAATGTGGCGACATATTCAATCGCCTCAGGCCCCAAATGGCCAAATTCCTCTTGCGCCAGGTAAAGCACCGGCAACATGGCCGCTTCCTTTTTCGGGTAGCGCGCCACAGTTTCTTCGAACTTCTTCAGTGTCCCAGGTGAAAATTCTAGTGCCATTTTTCGTTTGAACCGAGCATGGAAGATCGGAAGATAGAAGAACTCCTATCCTTCTATCCCCGACTTACCTATCGCACTCCCCGCCGATCATGTTCACCATGCCGAACGTCGGCACAATATCGGCGACCATGTAACCTTTGATCATTTCGTGAAACGCTCCCATGGCGATAAAGCACGGCGGGCGCACGCGGATGCGGTAGGGCCTGCCGCCGCCGTCGCTGACGATGTAGAAGCCCAATTCGCCGTTGCCGCCTTCGACCGCGAAGTAAGTTTCACCGGCGGGAACATGGATCCCTTCCATGATGATCTTGAAATGATGCATCAGCCCTTCGATGCTGCCGTAAACTTTTTCTTTCTCCGGCAAGACGAAGCGCGGGTCTTCGATCCATACCGGCCCCACCGGCAGGTTCGCCAGTGCCTGCTCGACGATCTTCATGCTCTGCTCGATCTCACGGATGCGGCAAAGGAACCGGTCGTAGTTATCACCCCGACTGCCCACCGGCACCTCGAAATCGAGCTGGTCATAAACCAAATAGGGAAAAGCCTTGCGTACGTCGTAATCGACGCCGGTGGAGCGCAGGATCGGCCCGGTGAGGCAATAGCTCAACGCGGTTTCCTGGGAAATAACGCCGACGTTCGACACGCGGTCGAGAAAAATCCGGTTACGCGAAAGCAAACGATCGCAATCGTCGAGCAGCTTGCGGATGGTCTTAAAGGCCCGGGTTACGCTCTCGGCAAAGTCGTGCGGCAGGTCGTGTTTCAAGCCACCGATGCGCACATAAGTCACTGTGAGGCGCGCGCCGGTTAAATTCTCGATAATTCGAGTAATCAGCTCGCGCGCCTCGATCATGTAAAAACCGGCGGTGATCGCGCCGAGCTCCGATGACGCCATGCCACAGCAGGTGAGGTGATCGTAAAGCCGCGCCAGCTCGCTGACGATCACGCGAATGTACTGGCAGCGCAACGGCGTTTCGGCGCCGATCAGTTTTTCCACGGCCAGGGCGTAACCCACGTTGTTGATCAGCGACGAGGCGTAGTTCAGACGGTCCGTATAAGGAATGACTTGAGTCCAGGTCGCTTGCTCACAGCTCTTGTCAAAACCGCGATGGAGAAATCCGACTTCGACGTCGCAATCGAGCACTTTCTCGCCGTCGAGCTTGAGATTAAACTTGATGGTCCCATGGGTCGCTGGATGGGACGGCCCCATCTGCAGTTCCATGATCTCCGAAGGAAGCTCTTTGGTTTCTGCTTTCATCGCAATGCGTTAAATCTTGCTGCCCAAAGATTTTTGCAGGCGCAATAATTTATTCCGTGAGCGCTCATCGACAAACGTGCCATCGACGGGCCGCTCGGGAACCCGCGGCTGGACTAAGTTGACCGGATAGTCTTTGCGCAGCGGATAGCCTTTAAATTCATCATACAAAAGAATGCGTCGCAAATCCGGATGATCGATAAAACGGATGCCGAAAAGATCCCAGACTTCGCGCTCCATGAAATTCGCGCCGCGCCAAAGCGGCGTGAGCGACTCCACGGACGGATCATTTTCCGGCACCGGCACTCGAATCCGCAGCCGTCTTCGTTTGGCGCGCGACAAAATCTGATAGACGACTTCGAAACGTGGTTCTTTCTTGTGCCAATAATCCACCGCCGTGATATCCGATAAAAAAGCAAAATCGAGCTCCGGGTCTTCCTTCAAGATGCGAAAACTTTCTCGCAGGTCGCTGCGGTCAAGAATCAACACGTCATCGCCCTGCGGCTCCGAAGTCTCGATAACCTTGGAACCAAGTTTCCCCTGAACGGCTGAAAGTTGAGAGTTGGTTTCCGCCATTGGCCATCAATCCCAGTCCAGAGCGCCCTTTTTCCACATGTAGACATAGCCGATCGTCAGAATGACGAGGAAAATTCCCATCTGTACCAAGCCAAAAACTCCCAACTGACGAAGATAAATCGCCCACGGATAGAGGAACACGACTTCGAGATCGAAGATCAGAAATAACATCGCGATCAGATAGAATTTAACCGAGATGCGAATGCGCGCGTCGCCGCGCGGCGGGTTGCCGGATTCGAAGGGCTCCGCTTTGGCCGGATTGCTCGATTTGGGTCCGACCTTCGAGGCAATCAACAGCAGCGCCAGTACCACGACCGCCGCCAGCGCAAAGATCACGAGCAGCGGGAAATAAGGATTATTCATGTCCGGTGGCAATGAAAAAGGTATGGAACAATTTCAAGGCAAATCATCAAGATTGTTAAGTTTTTTCTACGAGAAAAATTTAGCGAAGTCAAGGTAACGGTGAAGCCACACGGTTTTATGAGTTTCAGATTCACCGGCAAGGTTGACGTTGACGATCCAGCGCCGTTGGTGTTAGTCGGTGGTTCATCTCCGCAACGCGTCATAAACCAATCTCAAGGAGCGGTACCATGACGTTTCGCTCAGGTTCGAACCGGTGTCTAATCTTCGCTCTGGTTTTTCTCAATTTCGAAGCGGGGGCGGCACAGCCGGCGCTTGACGGTGCGAGGAAAGAAGCACAAGTCGTCCTTTACGCTTCGATGGAAGCTCAGTCTGCGCAACGGCTCACCGCCGCCTTTGAAAAGAAATATCCCTTCATCAAAGTTGACGCCGTGCGCATCGGTTCGGAAAAAATGGCCACGCGCCTGGTTGCCGAAGCACAAGCGCGCAAGATTTCCGCCGACGTCGTGCACCAATCGGGGTTCGATTTTTACGGCGTGCTACAGAAGGGAATCTTCGACAGCTACCATTCTCCCGAGCGCGCCGCTTTTCCCGCCGACTACAAAGACGACAAAGGTCTTTGGACTCTGCACTCGGCCACGCTCAACGTGATCGCCTACAATACGCGCCGATTTCCCGGCCTGCCGATGCCGAAGGGCTTCTGGGATTTAACCGAGCCCAAATGGAAAGGCCAACTGATCATGGATGAAAACGAGAGCAAATGGATGGCTGGCATGATGACCTACTCAGGCGAGGCAAAAACTTTGGACCTTTTACGCAAGCTCGCCGCCCAGGATATTCAGTTTCGCACCGGCCACTCGTTGATCCAAACCATGGTCGCCGCCGGCGAGCGCCCCGTCGCCGTGGTCGCTTTTGCCAATGGCGTCGATCGTCTGAAAAAAGACGGCGCGCCGATCGACTGGATCGCGCCCGAGCCAGTCATCGGCCTCACCTTCGGCCTCGGCGTCGTCAAAGACGCGCCCCATCCGAGCGCGGCGCGTTTGCTCGTTGATTTTCTATTATCGCGCGAGGGCCAGGAAATCCTCGGCGCAGCCGGCTACTTCGCGCCGCGCACGGATGTCAGTTCGCCTATTCTCAGTGAAGCGCCGCCAAAAACGAAAATCGTACCGCTGCCGATGACACTGGCGTCACGCTACAACGAATATTTTCAAACGTACCGGAAGGTGATGGGATTGAAATAAATTTGAGACTAAAATCGCCAATCGCGTTCAAAGAATCGAATAATGGCTTATCCGCAATGAACGTCACGGCGTCATCTTGAATTCTGTGATGGAGGGTCTCGACTCAAAACGAGATTCCTCGGCATCGACTGCGAAAGACACGAATCAAGAAGTCGGGAGATAAAAATGATTTACCAAGCCGAAACGGGAAATTTCACCATTGCGCTCGCCGGCGACACCATGCTCACGCGTAAACTCACGCCTTTCACAGAACCACGCTTCTTGGCTTTGCGCGAAATTCTGCGCAGCGCCGACGCCGCCTTCGCCAATCTCGAAGGTACCGTGCACGATTGGGACGAGGGCACGCCCGGAATTACGCAGGGCACCTTCATGACGACCGATCCAAATTTGCTTGAGGACTTGAAATGGCTCGGCATCAATCTGATTTGCTGCGCCAACAATCACGCCTTCGATTACGGTGAAGGCGGTGTGCTGGCGAATATCAAACATCTCGACAGTGCCGGCCTGGCGCATGCCGGCACTGGGAAAAATCTCGCTGAGGCGCGGGCGCCGGCTTATCTCGATACGCCGAATGGTCGCGTGGCGCTCGTTGCCACCACGGCGACGTTCAGACCCTGGAATCAAGCCGGCGAGCAGCGTCCCGACTTGCGCGGCCGGCCAGGAATCAATCCTTTAGGATTTCAAACGACGCACCGTGTCGACCCCGCAGCCTTCGAACAACTAAAACGCATCAGCCGCGAACTCGGTTTTGAAAAAAGCCATGAAAGAGCGCGAAAGCATTTTTACAGTGACAAAGAAATTCCCGATGCCAAGTCGGCGGAGCTGAGTCTGCTCGGTAGCCGCTTCGTCGGCAGCGAAGGTTTTTCCATCGCGACCCAGGTCAACGAACGCGACCTGCAGGACAATCTGCGCTGGATCCGCGAGGCGCGCCGCCAGGCCGACTGGGTCGTGGTCAGCGTGCACTGTCATGAATTCGGCGGCGCCAGTTTGCTCACGGCCGCGACCCGTGCCGAACTCGAAGAGCCCGCGGATTTCATCGTCGAATTCGCCCACAGCGCCATCGACGCCGGCGCCGACATCGTCGTCGGTCACGGCCCCCATTTCCCCTTGGGCATCGAAATCTACAAAGAGCGGCCAATCTTTTACAGCGTCGGCAATTTGATCTTTCAAAACGAAACCGTCGGCTTCTTCCCGGCCGACGCCTATGAGCGTTTCGACTTGGATCTGAAAGCCACACCGTCCGACTTCCTCGACGCCCGCACCAACGGTGGCAAAAAGGGCCACCCGAGCGAGCCCGCCTATTGGGAAAACATGTTCGCTCTCTGCGAGTTCAGCCGAAGCAAACTCAAGACAATCAAAATTCATCCGATCGACCAAGGCTTCGGCCGTCCACGCCCACAACGAGGCAGACCCTTGCTCGCCGAAGGCGAAGTCGCCAATCGCGTCCTGGGACGTGTCGCCCGGTTGTCAAAGCGCTATGGCTCGAAGGTCGTGAATCGTGATGGGGTAGGAACTATCGAGCTGTAGAAAAACCAGAACGTCGGATGGGACTGAGTGAAGCTGCCGAGAGTATCGGTGGTCAACTCAATTCTGCAAATCTAAAGCCCCAGCGCCGCCGCGTTTCGTCCAGCTAACCGCGAAAAAACCACGTTGCGAGTCTGCCCAGTGCAAGAAGGATAGTTATGGAAAAACAAGCCGATGATGTCACCGGAGGCGAACAAACCGCGGATTGGATTGTTCGATGTGTTGAGTACCTGCGCTTGAGTATTGATCTGCAATCCGCCGAAGGTGAACGTGACACCGCCGGTGATCGAAAACGCCCAATACGGCGGCTTGTCGATGGGGCTTGACCAGTTGGATTTTTTCGGCGTGATCCCTTCCGTGCACTTGCCGTCTAGCTTCGTCGCATCGAACGGAACGTCTTTGCGTGCAGCATTGTTGAATTCTTTTATCGTGTGATTGAGCACAGCGGATTCGATGCCGATCTTGCTGGCTAGTTCATCAATGGTGTTGGCTTCTATGGGCGTGGAAAACTCGTATCTTGTGCCGAGCAGTGGAATGGTCTTCTGGTCGTAGATCTGATAGGCGAGCGCGCCCGGCTGACCCAGCACTGCCCAGCCTGTTTTCGCATAGGTGTACGAGTGGCGCGCTTCGCCTTCGTCGAAAAAACGCTGTCCCAAAGTATTGACGGTGATGCCGTACGGATAACCATAGCGATTGGCTTTACTGCCGATCTCCACGTCGGGGTACGTCGAATCGATCGGCGTGGCATGGGCGCCTTGCCAATGGCCGGCCGCTTTCGCGCCCATGGCGAGAGCCATCATCAGCACCTCGCCGGTGTCATGCTTGCTGCCCCGCACCTTCATCAAGTCGGCGTTGGAGCCGAGATAGCGCGCGCGCATTTCAGCATTGGCTTGAAAACCGCCCGCGCATAGAATGATCGAACCCGTCTTGATTTCGTATTCTTCGTTCGGATCGGAAACGACCACGCCCTCGATCCGGCGGTCATTACCGAGCAAGTTTCGCACCCGTGACTCATAGCGAAGCTCGACGCCCATGCCGAGCGCTATTTCACGCCATTGCCCCAGTTGCCCGAGGCCCCCGGTGACGCCGCCCACGGGATGGATCACGAGCCCCGGCTCAAAATAATAGCGACCATCGATGATCACGTGGCTATCGATCTCCCATCGGATACCGAGTTCGCGCATCCAATGAATCGCGGCATTAGATTGATTGACGAGACTGTCCGCCAGCGTCTTATCGATGCGGCCGCGTGTGACCCGCTGCAAATCGGCGTGAAATTGGTCCGCGGAATAGGCAGGCAAGTTCAATTTCTGAAACGTCGCCGCATCCAAATCGGGCAGAAACTTACGGATTTCATCCGCGCCGGAAAACACCCAGCGAAATCCGGTATGGGAAAACCGCGCGTTGCCGCCGAACTCGGGCTCCGGCGCTTTTTCGAGCATGACGACTTGCGGCGCGCCCGCTTGCTTAGCCGCGACCGCCGCCTCAAAAGCGGCGCTGCCGCCGCCGACTACGACTACGGGAATGTTTTCAGTTCTCACGATTCATGATCTCCGTATTTGGCGATAGTTGTATTTGGCGTGCGAGTGCTCAGTTTTTCTTATACAGGCTCTGGATAAAACCGGAGCTTTCGAGCTTGTTCATGAACGAGTTATCGATGAGAGTCTCGACGCGCACTTCAGCGATCTTGGGGTTGAGCTGAATCAAAAGCTTTTGCAGCCGCTTCATTCCTTCTATGGTGGTGTGCGGCGCGCGTTCATAATTGGAAATCACGGCCTGATAGGACTCCTCGACATCGGCCGGATTGCTCAAGCGCAGGTTCGAGGCCAAAAGCCGACTCACGAGTTCCTTGTTTGCGGGATCGCTGATCATCGCGATCGCCTCGATGGTCGCTTTCAAGTAGCCTTCGATCACCGCCGGCTTGGTTGCTGCTGTGCGCCGCGTCGTCACCATCATGTTTTGCGGCAGCGTTACACCGGCAGCCTTTAAATTATAAAGCAGGGTGTAACCCTTGTTGGCATAAAGATCGCCCATCGCGCCTCTGAGCGTTGTTGCGTCTACGCTGCCGCTCTCAAGCGCCAGGCGCCGGTTCATTTCCGTCCCCGGTATCGTCAGAAATGCAATCTTCGCTTGAATCGGATCGACGTTGAGTCCCTGGAGCGAAAGCATCGTAACCAGATGCGACGTCGATCCCGGACCGCTGATTGCGATCCGTTTGCCGTGGAGGTCTTCCGGCTTCTTGATCTCTGGTCGCGTATTAAGACGGAAGTCCAGTTTTTGATTAAAGTTGGCGATACCGATGACATCCGCGCCGCTCAATCCGGCATTGACGAGGTGGCCGGGACCGACGATCGCGGCGTCGATCTCGCCGGCAAGCAACGCAGCGATGGCCAGAGGATTGCGCGGCATGAGAATGAACTGCATGTCGAGGCCATATTTTTTGAACAAGCCGCGGTCGCGCGCCACCCAGACGTGGGTCATGCTCTCGCTGGTGACGCTGGAGGACAGGTTTGATTTGATTTGCCCGACTGCTCGCCGTGGAGCAATGAAAGGGAGTAGCAATCCGAGTGAGGCGATGCCAATGAACGTCAGGCGCCAACAGAATCTTGCAGCTGGCCAATTCGTCACGGCGATCACCTCGCCTCGCGCACTCGGCGTGAAAATTTTTTACGTAGGGGACGGTTGCGACCGTCCCCTACTCGCGGAACTTAAGAGATTACCGGAAAGACGGCGCAAGTGCTAGTTATCTTTTTTCTCACCCAGCGGCACGACATTCTCGAAACCATGCTCGGAAATGTCGAAATAGTTTCCGTCCGGATCGGAACCGCGGGTCTCGGCGTAGGGCCGACCGTTGGGACGCGGCTTGGGTAATTTGTTGGGGTTGACCTTCTTCAAGCGTTCGACGATCTTTTCGCCGTTCTCAACCTCGAAGCCAAAGTGGTAAAGACCATTGGGCGCTTGCTGCTCATGGTTCGGCAGAATCGCCAGATTGAAATAACCGTCGGTTAGAAATATCGCACCGCCTTCGTTCTTGTCTTTGTGCAGCATCTGCATCTCGAAAACGTCCATATAAAACGACGCGAGTTTGCCGGTGTCTTCGGTGCGGATGGCCAAATGGCGTAGTTTAGGCATAGAGACCTCCCTTTTGAAGCGTTGATTTGCTTCACCCTTAGTCCGCCGAGGCGGGAGTTGTCAAGGAAGTGGGCAGCTCTGGATGCGGCGGGCAGGCTCATGAGCTTTTATCATAGTTGGCTCGCATGAGCAGCCAGCAGGAGCTAATTTAAGACGAGCTCGATCTGATCGCGGTCGACGATCATCGGCACCATGGCCTCTCGTATCACTCGCTCGCTCACTTCGCCGAATCTTTCCTTGAAACGGTCTAGGGGCACAACCGCTTTGGCCATCGCCCGATGACCGCCCGCGCTGCCGATGTCGTCGTAGAGTTTTTTCATGATTTCGCCGGCGCTTTTGACATAGCCGACGTTGCGCACCGAGATGACCACCCGGTCCTTGACCAGACCCGAAACCACGCTCCAATCGACCCCTTCGATTTGCAAACAGAACTCCGCCAGTTGCGGAATCACATCTTCGCGATTGATTTCTCCCAAATGGATGACGGCGACGCCGTTTTCGACTTGCAGCCGGCTCAGCGCGCGTCCCATCGCTTCCAAATCTTCCCGCGGCAATGCCGGCCGCTCGATGCGCGAGATCATCGCCTTATTGGCGATCGGGTAGAGAAAATTAAACGCGCTCAGGTCGGCCAGGTTGCTGCCGCGCTCGAGAAACAACGTGTCGGTCTTGATGCCGTAAACCAACGCGGTCGCCAGGCGCTGCGACGGTTCCATGCCCGCGGCGCGCAAATACTCGGTGAAGATCGTCGAGGTCGCGCCATAGTTGCTGCGCAGATCGGCGAAGCGCGCTTTGAAGGCGATTCTTTTGGGATGGTGATCGACCACGAGGTCGACACGCCCCAACGGCTTCTCGAAGTAAGGCGGCTGCACATCGACAAGCGCCAAGCGGGCGCCGTCCTTGTGCAGATCCTCGTAGGAAATCTGCTCGATCTGGATGTCGAGCAAACGCACCATGGCCAAATTCTCCGGCCGCGTGATGGTGCCAAAAGTGACGATCGGGGTCGTCGCCCGATTGCGCCCGAGCAACTCGCGCAGCGCCAAAGCGCTGCCGATGGCGTCCGGGTCGGGATCGTGTTGTAGCAAAATATGGATCTTCTTGCCGCTGGCGAACAGCGAGCGTATGCGCTCGACCTTCTTGATATTCAACGTGTCAAGCAGTTGCGAAGCGCAAAACTCTTCGAAAATATTGGACAACTGAAGGTGGCGCAGCAGGGGATCGGCGGGTTCCTTATGATTACCGTTATTGTCCGAAGTCAACGACACGATCGAAACCATCTTGTCGAGACTGCGCAGGAGCCGGCAGACGCGGTCTTGCAAGTCGCCGTCGCGGATAAACACGATCGCTTGATCGATGTAGTGAAGCTTGACCTTCTTGTAAGTCTCTTCCTTGAGCAAGTCACCGTGCCATACCTTGCCGCCTTGACGCTTGATCGCGCGCGCGATCTTGTCATTGGGAACCAGGTAGCGCACCTCGCCCTGCTCGTCGGCAACGTTGCGCATAAACTGGAATAATAGATCGTCCTCGCAAATCGCTAGGTATTGCATGGTGTGCCCCTAGTGAGGCTCTAGTGCGCGAGTTTTTGCCGGGTGAGTTTGACGGACAGATCTCTGATCAGCACGGCCGGAGTCTAGCACCTGAGTTTTGGCAATGCTAGTGGTAAAATCGACCGCTTGGGTGCACTTGGGCTTCGTTTTCATGTCGCCGCGGGCTTTCGAAACCGGCGCTTCAAGGCATATTTCCAAGGGTCCAAGGACGGTGCTTGAACGGCCTGACAGCTCACCATATAAATTCAAGAAAAGTGAATGAAAGCGGGGGGCGTGATGATCAATAGCGGCGAACGAGGCTTTGGCTTACCTAAGTTCAGTCATGCAGAGCGTGAGCGGCGCTGGTCGCGCGTGCGCGAGCTCATGCAGCCAAAAGCAGCTCGACGCGATTATCGGCTTTCCCAATCAAAGCCACTGGGATCAATTTCAGGCGGACATTCGCTATCTGACCCACATCGGCGGCCATCAAACCGAAGTCGCGGTCGTGTTCCCGCTCTCCGGCGCGGTGACCGCCTTCGTCCGCGGCGGCAACGAAGTGGAATGGTGGAGCATCGCCCAGGATTGGCTAACCGATATACGCCCGAGCCGGCGCTCCTGGGGCGAGCCCGTCATCGAACGAATGACGGAATTGCAATTGCAAAGCGCGCGCATCGGTGTGAGCGGTTTGAGCGGTCTCTTGCGCGCGCCTGAAGGCACCGTCGTGACAGGCATGCTCGACAAAGTGCGCCAGGCCTTTCCCAAGGCGAGGTTTGAGAACGCCACAGAGCTCTTACAAGAGGCCCGCTCCGTCAAAGGCGCTGAAGAAGTCGCTTGGATCGAGCGCGCCGCGGAGATTCTCGACAGGGTCGTCGCTGCAATCATCTCCAAGGCGAAGCCGGGCGTCATGGAAAACGACATGGTCGCCACGATCTGGCAAACGATCATCGCCAACGGCGGAGACTACCCGTCGATGACGCACTGGGGCGCGGGAGCCGGCGTGCCCTGGGCCTGTCGCATCGCGCCGCACCGCCCGCTCCAAGCCGGCGATATGGTTAACACCGAGCTTGAGGCAAAGTATGGAGGCTATATCGCGCAAACTGTGCAGGCCGCGTGCCTGGGAAAAATCCCCGACGAATTAACCCGCGCTTTCGACGTGAGCGTAAAAGTTTTCGACGAGCTGGTGAAATTTATGAAGCCCGGTGTGTCATTTCGCCAGGTGGTGATGCTTTATCAAAAGCTCGTGCGCGAGGCGGGCCATACGCCGAAAGGGATGTTGCTGCACGGCCGCGGCATCGGTGAAGATCGGCCGCAGATCACCGGCGAGGTCGAAGGCGATATGTACACGAGCGCGACTTACACACAACATCTCGATCTGCCCTTGGTCGAGGGCAATGTCTTTGTGCTTAAACCGGGAGCGATGCCGGGCGACGCACCCGACTCGATCCGCTGCGGCGATACCGTGGTGATCGAGAAAAGCGGCGCACGCCGCTTGGGCAAGAGAAAGTTTATCTTTCCGGAAATCATCTAAACCGCTGGCATCGATCAAAACGCGAATTTTTGTCTCAACATCTGTTGACGTTCCACTCCGATTTCTTGTAGGTTCCGCACAAACAAGCGATACAGCAGCAGAGGATTCATCCATGGTTGCAGAAATACGTTTTGGCGTCGAAAGCATCGACCACATCGCCATTCCGGTGCGCGATCTGGCAATCAATCAAGCGTTTTATGTCGATGTGCTTGGGTTGCAATTCAAAACGACCAGGCGCAATCCCGATGGCACGCCGCGCCAGACCTACGTGCTCGCTGGCAACAATATCATCGGCCTGCATCTGCCTGGGGTGGTCGCCGGACCATCTTTAAGCGCCGCTCCGCGCATCGGTGTCGGCGTCACGCGCGAACGACTCGAGCAAACCCAGCAAAATCTCAAAGCAGCCCATCATCCGTTCCGTGGCCCCATAGAGCACGGTGATGACGGACCCTTGGCATTGTCGATTTACTTCGACGACTTGGACGGTAATCATCTGGAGTTTTGCCTTCGTCGCAGCGAACCGTTGGGCGAATGCATCAGCCACACGGTTTTCGAAACACTGAACATGAAAAAAGCCATGACCTTTTATTCAGAAGCACTCGGCAGCGGCGTGCCGATCGCCTCTGATAACGAGATGCTGATTCCCGCGCAAAACGGTCAAATGATCGGCTTGGTGGAAGTCGAAAAATTATCGGACCGGAGCAAAAAGCATGGCCGCGGTTGTCACATGGCCATGGACGTGCCGCAAGATGACTTCGACTCTATGGTTGCACTGGTCGAGCGCTACGGTGGTAAGACGCAAGGCGACAGACGCGCCGAGGACGGTTTGCGACCGCCAGGCGAGCGCAGCATTTACTTTTTCGACCCCGATAATAATCGATTGCAGATCACCGCTCATGCGCCGAATCAAGTGGAAGAACTGCTCTCCGATCAGGAAAAATGGCGGCGCATCGTCGCCAGCCGCAAAGCACAAGGCCGTGGCTTAAGTCGTTGGGAGTCGGGCGGTAAAAAAGTAATCTAAAAATCCCTTTTGCAGTAAGAGCTAGAAAGTTCATTCGATTTGCGCGCTAGCGCCGGTATTCATCGTTTATTTCTTCGCCACAATCAAAGTCGTTCCTGGCAATGTCTTCGGAATATCGCCATGGATTTCAATCGACTTGAAGCCCGCCTTCTGTAACCAGTCGGAATACTGCGACAACGTCCAGCACTCGCCTTCCGGCGTGTGCGTCAAAGTGTAAACGGAAAAGCGCAACGCGAAAGTCGGTTCGGTGCGCTCCTCGTTCGGTACAAAGTCGTTGACGACGAAGATACCGCCGGGTTTGAGCGCCGAATAGGCTTTAGCAAATAGTTCCTGATTCCCTCTGGGCGATTCGAAGCGGCAAAAATTGCTGGCGAGAACTAAGTCGTAATAATTCGTTTCGATGGGCGCCGTATGGTGCTCGCCGTCGATGAAACGGATCTTGCCGTCCAGACCACGCTCTTTATTAGCTTTCTTAGCGACCGCATTCACATTGGGCCAATCCAGTTGTGTGACCTGCGCTGATGGATCCCGGGACAAAATAGTCATGCCGAAAATGCTCGAACCACCGGCGATGTCGAGAACTTTGATCCCTTTGCGCGCGCTGCCGATTTTTAGGATATCGCAGAGCGCTTTCGCCGCAGGCTCGGCGATGACGATGATGCCGAGCACTAACTTTTCCCACACTTGCAATTCGGCACCGGTGTCCATGCGGCTGAGCGGTTTGCCGGTCTTGAGCGACTCCTTGAGATGAGCCATGCCGTCCCAAAGCGCCAGCGCCACGTGGCGAAAATCCCCGACATAAGAGGGCTTCTCTTTGACCAGAAATACGTCGGCCGTGGGGGTGAGAAAGTATTTACCACCGCGCTTTTCGATCAAGCCTAAAGCCGGCAGGCTATCGAGAACAATACGCGTGGCGCGTGCATCCGTTCCGGCCGCGCGCGCGATTTCTTCGGCGGATTGGAGGCCTTTGTGGATGAGTGTGAAAAAATCGTATTCGATTGAGGCGTCGAGGATTTGGCTATTCGCGAAATCTCCCAGGATCCGCATCAACCGGCGGGGCGACAGCTCTTCGTTGTTGGTTTCGCCCATGATTAAACTTTGTAGAATCCTTCTTTTTTAACGCATTGGTAGACCCCCTCGAAGAACCAGGCAAAATAGGCTGTGCCGGTGCGCAGGCAATATTCTAAATTGAATCCCGGCCGGGTGTCGGCTTTGCCTTCTTCGAGCAATTTTTTCAGAACCATCCAATCCAGGTCGGCGTGCGCCATCACGCCGTCGTGCTCTTCGAGATCGGCCTGCGCGTGCATGCGGAAGTAAACGATCTTGTCTTCCGGAATATTAAAGTTCTTCCGGAGCGTACCGCCGAAGAACTTGGCCCAGTGGCCCACGGCTTCCTCGACACAGAACGATGCCCACCACTCGACCATCGTGCCTTCATAGAGCACGCCGCGATAATATTCGAGAAACGCTCGGCACTCGGGCAGCATCTCATATTCGATCATTTGATCGTTGGTGAGACCGAAGTTGCGGCCTTGCTCGAGCACGATTTGAATGTGCCCCGGCGGTTTGGGATGGATCATTTCGTCTGCGACATGGTTGGCAAAGTGTTTTTGCAGCTCGGGATGGCGCTTGAAAAAAGGCAAGTGGCGCTGGTAGGCGACGCCGTGAAAATTGTTGATCTCGGCGACAAAGCCGTACCAGTTCTGCCAAAATACTTGGATCGCTTCCATCGGCAGCGTGCCCTTAGCCATATCGGTATGGAAACGTCCTTTGATGAGCCAGCGCTCTGCGATATCAGCCAGATATTTTTTTAGATCGGCCACCACGGCGTCGGCTTCAGGGGGCGCAAGCCTCTTGCCGGAAAAATCTTGCCTTCCGAGTCCCATAATCTTCTCTCCTTCTTTGATTAATAGAGCGCGCCGGGGTTCAGAATATTGTTGGGATCGACCAGTTGCTTAATCTCCTTGATCACGTCGTAAAGGTTGCCCAGCCGCTGATAGGGCATCGGCCCTTTGGTGCTCAAAGTCGGCGCGGTCCAGACCACGCCGCGCTCGTTACTGAATTGCTGCACCATACCCATCCACTTGCGAAGTTTGCCGACGTCTTCGTCGTCATAGGGATTGTAGAAGACGAAATACTCTTCTTTGATGCCGAGATCGCGCGTGACGTAACTGTCATGCTGCGGCGAATGCTCGGCGTCCCAAAGCCCGCTCTCACGCTTGGCGGCTTCGTCAAGATCATACATTTCTTTGAGAAACGTCAGCGGATACATCTTGGACGTGACCGCGAACATGCCGGTGTGGCGCACCACCGAGCCACACCAGCCGTCCGGCCCCATAATATGCCAGTCCGGCCAGCCATGCAGACCATGCTCTTGCGCTTCAGCGCCCATTCCCTTTTCGGCGATCTCAGGTACGTCGATGCCCCCCGCGTCATGATAAATGCGCCGCATGCGTTTCTCTTTAAATGCCAATTCGTCTGCATCGCGCGCCATCAACATCGTCTTTAAGAAAAACCAGCTATCGTCAGGAACTTTGCGTTTATCGTACAAACCGTCTTCCATCGGCCAATGGTATTGCCAACGGTCGGTGAAATGAATGTCGTAAACCACCTCACCTTTGACCAACTGCATCAGCGCGTCCTGCGCTTCCGCAAGTTGATCGCGCCGGAATGAATAGCAGTAATCATGCAGCCACTCGCGCCTGCCTTCGATGGCGCGCAAACAAACCTTACTGATAATACCCATGGAACCGGCGGCGAGGGTGAAAAGACCAAGCAAGTCCGGCAGGTGAATCCATTTTTGAAAGGGACCGAATGTCGTGCCCTGATTCGCGAGCGCGCCGAGCCGAATGGTCTCGCCGTTGGCAAATATCACTTCCAAACCGAGCACCATGTCGGCAATCCAGCCGTAGCGCGTCATGCCGTAGCCGATGCCGCCTTTATTGATCATCGCGCCGATGACGACCGCGGGACCATAGGTGCCGAAATTCGGCAGCATCAGTCCATGCTGGCGCAAGGCGTGATGAATGCCGTACACGCTCGCGCCGCCCTCCGCGATCACGTATTGCAGGGCAGGATTGACTTCAAGGATTTTGTCCATGCCGAGCATATCGAGAAGCAAGCCACCTTTGAGCGGCGAGCTGATGCCCATACCGACGCCGCCTTTGGCGACGATCGGGATCTTGTGCTCATTGGCGAATCTTAAAATATCGGCGACTTTGTGATGGCCGTTTGCATCGGACTCGATTCGCACGATGACATCTGGCAGCGCGCGATAAGCGCCATAAGCGAGCGTGTGCTGATAGTTGATCTTGTCGATGGGGTTGGTGGAAACGCGTCGCGAACCGACAATCTCGGTCAGTCTAGCGATGATCTCGTCGAGAGAAAGCATAGGCAAACAATTGATAATGGAGAATGGATAATTGAAAATTTAGAATCCGGGCGTTCTCAATTATCCATTATCAATTTTTAGAGTTGCAGATGACTGCCGCCGGTAATCAAGATATGGCTCCCGGTGAGCATACTGGCTTCATCACCGGCCAAAAATGCGATCGTGCCGGCGACATCTTCAGGATAGAGATGCTTTTTCAACGGCCGAGTTTCCTTCACTCGCTCCCGATACGCCTCGGGCATGATCATCGACGCATCGGTCAACGTGAACGCCGGCGTGACGACGTTGACCGAGATCCCCAAGGGTCCCAACTCGATCGCCATGGTGTTGGCCATCGACTCGAGGGCGGACTTGGCGGCGGCATAGGCTCCCATCCTGGGCAACGGCTGCTGCGCCAAGCGTGTGCTGACGACTATAATTCGGCCAGCTTTTTTTCCCTTCATCGCCGGTACGCACGCGCGGGTACAATGAAACAGTGCCGACAGCTCATGCTCGATGGCGCGGTGAAAGCTTTCCCACGAGAGTTCGTGCAGCGCACCGACGTCGAAGGGAAAATAGGCATTGTTAACCAAAACGTCGATCGCACCTAACTCACGCTGCGCGACCGCAACCATCTGCTCGACTTGGTTTTTGTCGGTCACGTCGGCTTGAATGATCGCGCTGCGCCCCCCGCTCTCGGCAATTTGATCGGCTATTTTTTCGGCAGCCTCTTTGTTCTGATGATAATTGATGGCAACCGCGGCGCCGGCCTGAGCCAGACGAACGGCCGCGGCGGCGCCGATACCGCGGCTCGCGCCGGTTACGAGCGCGATTTTACCCGTCAAGGGGCGATTATTTAACGGCGCAGCCATTGCGCGGGAATTCGTTAGATCGCGACGGCATCTTCCGCCGCGCCTTTTTCGTACTTGGCAGCGTTCCCTTTAAAAGACAGAAATTTCATTTTCACATAGGGGGAGCTGTAGCCGTTCAAGATCCGATCGACTCTGCCCGGCTTGCCATAGAAAGATTGGAATGCCCAACCGGTCAGTTCGCCGAGTTGCTGGCGGGAGAGATGTTTGGTCGGCATCACACAATGCTCGAGGTCGTAAAGGCTGAGATTGTCAATTTCAATCAAGCTTTCCTTGACGGCTTTCTTGTAGATCGGCGAGCCGGGAATCGGGTTGAGCAATTGAATCATGACGATGTCGGGGTCGATTTCGTCGACCGCCTTGGCGCGCTGGCGAATTTTGGCTTCGTCGTCTTCCCAAAAGCCGTTCAGATAGGTGGAAATCGTCGAGATGTCGTTCTTGCGCAGGAATTGAATCAGGTCTTTCAATTCCTTAACGCCGACTTTCATCGGGCCTTTGTGCGCTTCGGCGATTTCCTCGTCGGTGCCGCCGTCGATGCCGATCAGAACTTGATAAAGACCGACTTTTCGCAAGCGCGGCACCAAATCGGCGTCACGGATGAAGTTCTGCGCCCGGCTTAAACAAAACCAGCTCATATCGAGCTTCTTTTCTTCCAGCGCTTCGACCAGATCGACCATTTTCTGGCGATCCGAATTGAAGTCATCGTCCATAAAGGTCAGCGCTTTGACGCCATACTTCTTGTTGAGCAGCTCCATTTCATCAGCCACGGCCCGCCCGCCGCGCGTGCGATGGGAGCTGAAATCACGCGGATTGCGCGGGTCGACCAACCACCATTCATAGCAGAAGTGACATGCCCCTTCGCAGCCTCGGGAAGTGACAGCCTCATTGTAGTTGGGAATCACAGAGTAGCCGTAGTACTTGTCCATCGGGAAAAGGTCGTATGCGGGCATCGGCAGCTCGTCGAGATTGCTAATCACCGGGCGCGCCGCATTAAGAACGATTTCATCGCCATCGCGCCAAGCCAAGCCGCGGATGGCGCCGAGCTTCGGCGCCGTCTTTTTCAATTCCTCGAGCAATTCCCAGAGCGGATATTCGTTGTCGCCGAACACGCCAACGATGGCGAAATCCAACTGTGGATTCTCCGCCATGACCTTCTGCGGCACGGCCGTATACATCAAGCCGCCGCCGATCGTGATCGTTTTCGGTAAAACTTCTTTGATCCCTTGCATCGCCGCATGAAAACGGTTGAGCTGCGCGGCCCCGCCGGCAGCGGCGATCATCGCCCCGAAAAACACCGCATCGGGCTGCCGCCTTTTGACCTCATCGAGCATCTGCTCATCGTCCAGTCCAAGGGCACGGCAATCGAGAACCGACACGTCCGCGACCTTCTTCTCTCGAATAAAGGCAGCAACCTGAGCATGCAGCGAGTTGACCGCTAGATGTCGGTCCCCCCAAGGCGCCCAATTTCCCATCGGCGGTGTGACAAAAAGAAGTTTCATAGTCTTCTCCCAAAATAATAACGGGCAGGAATACTAAAGATGAAAATATTTAATACCTAAACAAATGTCAAGATAACAGACGAATATACTCCGTCATCATTCGCTCCAAAATGCTGACGGATATCTGTTGACAAGGTCAAGCCCTTTTGGTACTGGTGCGCAGGCTGAACAAATGGTATCGTTTTCCTAACCAGATAACAGGAGGGGTCACTTTATGGCTCATGCCGCTCAAGAAGAACAATTGTTAGATGTACGGGTCGCCGAAGCGTCCGCCGCATATAAATTCTACCTCAATCAAGAACGAAAAATCCTCGGCACGATCTCGGTGATTGGGTTTCTCTTAACCTGGGAAACCATCGGCAACTGGGCTGGTCTCATTAACCCCATGTTTATGAGCGCGCCATCAATGATTGGGAAGGCGGCTTGGCAGATGTTCGCGTCGGGCGAAATCTGGAATGATCTTTATGTTAGCGGCATTGAGTTTTTCTGGGGGTATTTTCTATCCATCATCTTTGCGATTCCATTCGGCATAGCCATCGGCTGGTATAAAAAGTTCGCCTACGTTTGCGACCCCTTTGTTAACGCCATGAACGCTACGCCGCGCGTTGCCCTGTTACCTCTGGTTATCATATGGCTCGGCATCGGCATCCTGTCGAAGGTCGGCATCATTTTCCTCGGCGCGGTGTTTCCACTCTTGATCAATACTCGGGATGGAGTCAAAACCACGCCGGCCAATCTGCTCACCGCAGCGCGGAGCTTTGGCGCCTCGGAATGGCAAATTTTCAAATCGGTCGTGTTGCCGTCGACCGTTCCGTTCATCTTGACCGGCCTCCGTTTAGCGGTCGGTCGCGCCCTGATCGGCGTCATGGTCGGCGAGCTCTATGCCGCCACGGCGGGCATCGGTTTCATGATCACGGTCGCTGGCGCAACCTTTCAGACTGATAAGGTCTTCGTCGGCGTGCTGATTTTTGCCATAACCGGCATGATAATGACCGACGTCATCGATCGGTACGAAACGCGCTTCGACAAGTGGCGGCCCAAGGTGGGCGCCGAATAAATACGGCTCTGAACAGACGCAAGTTAGCAAAAGGGGCGCTGGCTGAATCCAGCGCCCCTTTTTTATTGATTTATCGGACTTAACACCTTCTCGAAATTCGTCCTCATTTAACAATAACGTCGTCGATGGGCTACAGAGAAGACCTCAAGAATCGAAGCGCTGCTCGAAAACATGCAAGCAGCTCTGTGATAGGCGTGCACCCGGATAACAATTTTAGACCTTTCGTCAACCCCGCTCGTCTTCTGATTTTTTTATTGTTATAGCAATCCGATGAGCAACCCGCGTCGTCAACTGGCTATCCGGGGTCTAATTTTTGTTGTCCTGATCGTGCTCTTGTTTTTTTTCAGCCGTTATATTCCACGGCCCTTCAGTGCTTTTGCCCCGGCCGGCGAGGACTTCGATGATTTCGAGGGAATATATTCGAGCAGTGATAAACTCAGTAAATTTCTGCAAAATCTCGGGCCCTACTCGCCCGCGGTTTTCGTGCTCTTGCAAGTATTGCAGGTGATCGCGGCGCCCTTTCCCGGCGAGTTGACAGGCGTCGCGGGCGGCTATGTCTACGGCGAAACTTTTGGCTTTTTGCTTTCGACCATCGGTCTTTCTTTAGGTTCCTGGGTCGCCTTTGAGCTAGCGAGTATTCTCGGTCGGCCGTTCGTCGAGCGATTCGTCAAGCGCGAAGTTTTGGAGAAGTTCAATTTTCTCACGACCAAGACCGGCACATTGATTTGCTTCGTGCTGTTTCTTTTTCCCGGGTTTCCCAAGGATTATCTCTGTTATGTTCTCGGGCTGAGTCGAATGAAGCTCGGCACCTTTCTGATTGTGTCAATCATCGGACGGCTACCGGGAACCTACCTTCTGACCATGCAGGGCGCGACGATTCGAAACGAAGAGTACCACACGTTTATCCTGCTCGCGCTTGGCTCAATCGTCGCGTTAGGGGCCGCGTATTACTACCGAAACCAGCTCTTTGCATGGATCAAGCACCGCCACGAACATAAATAGTCCGTCGCGTCCTGACGATAATATTTTATTAGAAGCTCGAACCGCGGGTGAGAAAATAGAAACCCAGCGCGGCGATGATTCGATACCAGGCAAACGGCGTGAGCTTACCGCGCTGAAGAAAGCTGATAAACCCCTTCACGGCAATCAACGCCACTACAAATGAAATGACAAATCCGACAGCGAGCTGCAGAGAATCTGCAAAAGCCATTTGGTCGCGCATCTTGATCAGCTCATAACCGGTCGCGGCAAACATAACCGGCACGGCAATGAGAAACGAGAATTCCGCCGCGCTTTTCCGTTCCAAACCAAGCAGCATGCCGCCGACGATCGTCGCGGCGGCCCGCGACGTGCCGGGCCAGAGCGATAGCACTTGAAAGAAGCCGACACCGACGGCTTGCCCGAGCGTGAGCGTATCGAGCGTGTTGGTGCTGCGGCGAGAGCCATAGCGCTCCGCCAGCAGGATCGCTATACCGCCGGCCGCCAGCGCCAATGTCACTGCCTCAGGATTAAACAGTCGCTCTTTTATCGCGTGCCGTGCTAGATAACCGACCAGCAACGCCGGCGCTGTCGCGAACCCGATGCGCCAAAGCCCGGCCCATCCGTCCAGGGTGGATCGAGCGCCGAGGAGGGATCGGCGGCGCGCCGGAATCAGTCGAACAAACCGGCGCCAGTACAACAGAACGACCGAAAGGATTGCGCCGAGTTGAATGACCACCTCGAAACTCGCCGCCCTCTCGCCGACAAACCCAAGCAGAGATCCAACAACGATCAAATGACCCGTGGAAGAAACCGGCAGGAACTCGGTGAGACCTTCGACGATGCCCAGAATAACCGCGACAATCCAACTATTCATAGTCAAGCTCTGCGACCCGATTCGGCACAATCACGGCGGCGTTTCATCCGCCGAGTGAACGTTTTTTCTCTCACTGTTTTAAAACCAAGACGTATTCATCGACGCCAGCGACGCGCTTCGGCATTTGCCCCACTTCCTGTGCCATTCGCGGCAGGTTTTTTTCTTTCAAAATGACCAACAGGGGTTGCGTCGCAGTGTACCAACGCGCGCGGAACTCGGCGAAATCCAGGACGGCTTTTCCCCACGGCATCCGCGGCTCAGCTCGTTTGTTCATCGCAAAATAATTTCCCAGAAAAGTGCGTCTCTTGTTGGTATGGGTAACAAACCAAATCGGCCGCTCGGTCTGTAAGTAGAACGGCATCCCCGCCAAATAGGTATCGAAAAATACGACCTGAGTCGTGGTGGTGAGTTGGGATCGCACTTGCTCGGCAAGCGCCTGCGCGGAACGGGTCGGCGCAATCGCAATCACCATGCGCGTTAAAAAAACCAAAAAGACGCACATACTCAAACCGTGAACCAGAAAAAGCGTCCGCTGTCGTTCCGCCCCGTCCGCCCTGGAAATGATCATGTAGCCAAGCATTAGCACCGAGAAAAGCACATAAAACCAAATAAAGGAGGCTAGGCCATTGACGCTCTCGCGAACGTGGCTCGGGAGAATCGAGGGAAAAATCGTTCCGGCGGCCAAATAGACCGTGTTTAAGATTTGCATTAACCACCCGAGTGCTAAGGCGAAACGCAACTTCGATTCGGATTGCCGGTACAGCCGAACCAGGGTGGCGGCGGTCAAGATTGCCAAGGCGGGAAATATCGGCAGTATATAGTGAGGTAGTTTGGATTTCGAAACAGAGAAAAACAAGAACGGCAGAACCAGCCAGAGGATGAGGAAAAGCGTTTTGTCATCCAAGGTTTTTTTCCAATAATCTTTGGCCACGATGGGCAAAACGAAAGTCCAGGGGAAAAATCCGAGTAAACCGACGACAATAAAATAATACCAGGGCTCGGAACGGTCGAAGTCGACGGTGGCATAGCGGCCGAAATGCTCTTGCCAAATGTAATAACTGAGAAAACCGGGATTGCGCGCGTTAGCTTGGAGATACCACGGCAAAACCACCGCAAAAAACAACAAAACGCCGGGAATAAAATAGATGCGCCGTAAAATCTCCCAACGCTTTCCTAGCAGCATATAAAAAAAGATCACCATTCCCGGGATGACCACTCCGATAAGACCTTTGATCAGCGTCCCCGCTCCGAGGGCGAGATACATCATTGTACAGAAAATTCTTCGCCGGACCGTGCCGTCGGTGTGAGCCGCTTCATAGAAAGACGCCAAAGCAAGGGTCTGACAAAACGTCAACGTCATATCGAAGATTACGATTCGACCAAGCAGGAAAAATTCAGTGCTGGTCAGCAAAATGAGCACAGCCCAGAATGCCTCCCAGCGGCCCCAGCGTGCGCGGGCGAAGTAAAAAACCAACCAGGCGCAAGCCATGGCCGCCAGCGCGGAGGGCAGCCGCGCGGACCATTCGGACACACCAAAAAGTTTGTAAGAGAGCGCCACCAGCCAATAGTAAAACACCGGCTTGTCAAGCACGGTATGGAAGTTCTCATGCGGTGTGATCCAATCGTTGAGCACGAGAATTTCACGCGCTTTCTCTGCATTGCGCCCTTCATCCGGCTCATAGAGAGGCGCACCACCAAGCTGATAAAACAAGAAGAACACGACCGCCGCTGCCAAGAGCCAAGCTAGCCAACGCTCTGCTGATTGCAGCAGTACGTGGATCGAGGGACGAAGCTTCGATTTTCTCGGCGGTGTTCATCGCTGGATAGTTCGGGAGGGATTTTAAGTATGCAGATTTACCTGACACCCGCCGATTTGCAAGGTGCATAAGGTAGAATCTCTTGGATAATGGCCCAATGATGGCCCATGGATCATGCTGCCTCGAAAAATCGCTCTATTTTGCTCGACTCTCGTACGCATTATTCTTCACCGCAGGCGCGTTGACTTCATTTATCTCGTGGCGTAGCGTGAAAGTGCCTTGCGGGAGGTGCTTTATGTTAGGAAGTCTCGGCGCTCCGGAGCTGATCGTCATATTTATCGTCGCTCTGATCGTATTCGGTCCAAGCAAACTCCCGGAATTCGGCAAATCGCTCGGCGAAGCTATCCGTGGCTTCAAAAAAGCGGTCAACGAGCCGGATAAGACTCCCATCGATAGTGCGCCGTCATCAAACGACGCCCACGATACAAACAAGTCCTGATTCGATTCGTCTCGCGCTGCGCGACTCTAGGCGAGCGATGAATGACCGAGTAAAAGCGGGCTGGCTGGTTTTTGCGGCGCTCTGGCTCCTTGCTCTACCGTCACAAACACATTCCCAACAGCCCATCGCCAGCTTTTATTATGACGATCGCGGCAATGTGATTCGCCAGGCGCAAGACACCAATGGCGACGGCAAGATGGACCGCTGGATTTATTACGATGCCCAGGGGAAAACCGAGCGCATCGAGCAGGACGTCAATTTTGACGGCAAAGCCGACATCGTGATTTATTACGAGGCCGGCAAGCCGGCGCGTCAGGAAATTGCCAGTAAGAATGACGGCCAATTCGATACGTGGCTCTACTTGAACGCCAAGGGAGAAATCGAACGCAAGGGCCAAGACACCGAGCGCTCGGGGAAACCGACTCTCTGGATCTACTATGAAAACGGCCAACCGGTGCGCAGCGAGGAGACCGCCAAAGCGGGCGGCGCCGCAAACCGACGCGTCTTCTACAAAGACGGCAAGATTAGCCGGATTGAAGAAGATACCGACGGCGATGGCAAGCCCGATAGTTTTTCCTATTTCGAAAATGGCCAGTTGGTGCGCAAGGAGCTGGACCGCAAACACATCGGCAAGATCGATCTTTGGGGGCACTATCAAGATGGTCGCCTGGTTAGACAAGACGAAGATTTGCATGGCGACGGCAAAGTCGGCCGAAGCGTCTATTTCCGTGGTGACGAAGTCGTGCGCCGGGAGGAAGATACCGCGCACCGTGGTCGCTTGGACATGATTGAAATTTTCTCTCAAGGTCGATTGACAAAACGTCTGCGCGACACCAAGGGAAACGGCAAGTGGGACACCGTTGCCTATTTTCAGGATAATCAACTCGTCCGCGAAGAACGCGACACCAAGGGAGATGGTCTGTTTGATTTCAGAACGATCTACGAAAAGGGCCAGATCATCGCCCAGGAAGTCGACACGAACGGCGATCACAAGGTCGATGTCTGGGTAAATTTCCGCAACGGTGAGAAGGTGGAGCAACTCGAAGACCAGAAGTATCAGGGTAAAATCACCGCGCGCTACGTCTTCAAGGGCGATCAAGTCATCAGCCAGGAGCAATTGGAAAATGCCGAGCCACCGCGCGTTTCCGCGCCGTTCGCGCGGGTCGAAGACGAACGGCGCAATATTATGGAGGGCGCGGCGATGGTCGGCGCGCAGCCGGCAACGGCGGCCATTTTGGGGTTGGAGTCCGGCCCGGAATAAAGTAAGCTTTGCCCCTTGGCATAGGATGAGGGATGAAACAGCGATTGGGATTATTCGGGCTGGCGTTTTTGAGCGCAATTTGCGGTTGCGATCCCGTGGCGGTGCAATACCCACCAAGTTCCGCGCAATACCCTTATCCCAATTCGAATACTCCTTCCCCAGCGCCGCAACCACCACCAGCGGTCAGCAGCTCACAACGCTGGCAACACGCCTGGAGCAAAGCCATGGAAGGCATTGCCATGGGCGGCTCTATCGGCGGCCCCTACGGTGCAGGCGGTGGATTGATTATTGGTTTGATTACCGGCTTGATCACCGCCGACTCACATTATGGGCAAATCAACAACCAGATTTATACCGAACAAAAAAAAGACCAACAACTTGAAGCCGCCATCGAGCAGGAGCTGGCGCACCAGAGGGACCTAGAAAATCAAGTGGCGAGCGCAACGACAACGCCGGCCGGCGGCGAATCTGCAATCCAACCCGTCTCGGCTGCCGGGACGCCGAGTCAAACGCAAAAGCCCTTATCAGCTCCGCCGCCAGCTGAAACGCCGCCAAGAGCAACCGGCTCTCAAAACAAGAGCGGCGAAAATCTGGCTTCTTTGAGCAAACCACCCAACAACCAGACCGCGCCAAGCCCATTCAAAAACGTCGAAATTAGGGACATCAACGGCGACGGCGTGCCGGACCTTTGGATTTATTACAATCCGCAAAAACCAGGTGAAGTGATCCGTCAAGAAGAGTCGACCAAGGGCGATGGCCGCGTCGACACCTGGAGCTATTTCAAAGATGGCAAAATGGTCCGGCGAGAAATCGATACCAAGCAAATCGGTCGGCCGGACACCATCTATTTTTATGACAACGATAAGCTCGTTCGCGAGGACCGCGACGAAACCGGACAGGGAAGCATGACCTATCGGGCGATCTACCAAAACGGACGCCTCGCCAAGGTCGAAAAGGACACAAGCGCAAGCGGCCGAGCCGATCTGTGGATCTATTATGACACGAGCGCCGACGGGGAGATCGTGCTCAAAGAGGAGCGCGACCTCAACGGTGATGGTATCGCAGATTTGTGGTCTTACTATGAGAACGGGCGCCTGGTTCGCCGCGACGTCAGTGCCGCCGGGTTAGAAATCCTCTCCAAGAAAGAACAGCTTCCCGCGCCGGCTACCGAGATAACAAAAATATCCTTGCCAGGAAGCTGAAATGGTCGAGCCGACTTCCTCTGATTGGGGCGACGCAGGTCTTGTTTCGCTCTTGCGCAGCCCTTTTCTAATCCCCTCCGTGCTCTTTCACACGATGCTCTTCTTGCTGGCGCTGCGCGCCGTAACCTTGCCGGTCGCCAAGACCGAGGACACGCCGATTTCGGTGCAGTTGCTGGAAATTCGCGATGGCGGATCTTCAAACAAGAGCATCGGTGCGGGGAGTGGTCCCGGCGGGCCGCGTACCATGCCGAAGCTCGGTACACCGACGCCACCGACCCAACGAAGCGGCAAATTGGACAGCGGTTCAAGCGAAACTTCAGTTCCGAGCAGCAGCCCGGTTGAAGCCGCTCCCGCGCCCAAGCCGGTGACATTGCCCGGTCCAAAAGTTTTGGCCGCTGATCAACACTCCGAGTCGGTGAACGTGAAAGAGACGTCGGTGGACTCGTTAGTTCGCTTGCCGACAAAAGAGAGTCCGACTCATCTACCGGGAAGCAGCGCTGCCGATCTCGAAGCTAATCAAAAAACTCTGGCTGCGCTCAAAGGCGCCGGCGAAGGACCCGGCATCAAAGGGCTGAAAGAAGGCGCGCAAATTCCCGGCGCGCTCAAAGGGACTGGCACGGGGTCGGGTCCTTACGGCGTCCCCGGCGGAAGTCCGAGCGGAAGCGGCTTGGCGGGAAACGGCACGGGCGCGGGCAGCGGCGGCGGCAGCACGACCGGGTTGAAGGGCTTGTCGAGCGCCGATTACAATCAATATCTCAGTCAACTGAAGAAACGCGTCGAGTCAGTCTGGAAATATCCCGACGGCGTCGCCGGAGTACAAAAAGTTGCGCTGCTATTTACACTCGATAAAGCCGGCCGACTTGTGCGCTCTGAAGTTCTAGACTCGACCGATGCAAGACTGAACGCGAGCGCGGTGGAAGCGATGAAGCGCGCCGCGCCTTTTCCGCCGATCCCGGAAAGCTTGAAAGATCTCGCCAACACTCCGTTGCGCATGCAGTTCACCGTCACCATAGGCGTGCGCGGCTAAGCAGCCTCATAGCGAATCACAAACCCGCATCCGGTTTCATTGCAATAATTTTCATTTAAGGTAATCATCATCCGAACTGCACGAAGGACGTGTCATGCAACCGCAAGGTCTCGATCTCATCGATATTATTCACAAGGGCGCCATCGCCACCTATCCATTGATTCTTCTGTCGATCGTCAGCGTCGCGGTCGTGTTTGAGCGTTTATGGTCGCTCAGAAATATTGGCGCGATCACCCTGAGAGTGACGGAATCGATTCTCGAACCGATTAAGAAAGGACAAAGAGATCTGGCCATTGCGATCTGCAAGCAAAACTCGCACTCGCCGGCGGGCCGCATATTTCTGAACATCTTGGAACGCGATGCGAGCGCCCGCCTGGAAGTCGCCAACAGCATCGCCGCCGAAGCGATGTTCGAGGAAAACCAGAAGCTGAAAAAACATCTCTGGATCCTCGGCACGGTCGCCAGCAGCGCGCCGTTCATCGGCCTGCTCGGAACCGTTGTCGGCATTATTAAATCGTTCGAAAGCATGGCGATCGCCGGCACCGGCGGTTTCGCCGTCGTCGCAGCGGGTATTTCCGAGGCGCTGGTCGCGACGGCGCTCGGATTGGCCGTCGCGATCATCGCGGTTATCTTTTACAACTACTTTCAAACGCGCATTTCGACGCTCAACGGCTTGTTTCGCATTCAAGTCGGCAAAATCGTCCAGAACATGAGCGTCTGAGGAATTCCATGGCGATCACCCCGCTCGGCGGCAACGACGACAGTTCTGAAATCGTCGCGGAGATCAATATCACGCCGTTGACCGATATCTTTCTCGTGTTGCTGATCATTTTCATGATCACGAGCTCGGCGATGATCGAGTCAGGCGGCAAAATAAACCTGCCGAAAGCCGTCGCCACCCAGTCGGAATCGCGCGGCACGACCGTGACGATCACACCCAAGCATGAAATTTTTGTCGATCAAAAAGTCGTCAAAGAAGAAGCTTTGGAAAAAACCCTGCAGGACGCCTTGAACACGCGCACCGACAAGACCGTGATTCTCCGCGGCGATAAGGATGTTTTATTGGGAGACACAGTGAAAGTGATGTCGATCATCAAGCGCGCCGGCGCTTCGGAGATCGCCATCGCGGCGGAGGCGGAAAGAAAAGTTCGCTAGCCTGCACCGCGTCGAGATTCAAACCAATCCTCTCATCTCGGCGGTCCATCGCTCGGCGGCGGCAGTTGTTGTGGCCGCCTGAGGGTATCTTCACGATTGTGCTCGACTTCGCGCTGGATTTCCGCTGAGCTTTTTCCGAGCCGGTCAACCTCCAGTTGGAGGTTTTTTTCTTTTTCCAGGAATACTTCCAACTCCAAAGATTTTTGCGTTCCGGGCTGGTAGTAAACCGTGATCGACTCGCGGCTATTGGTGCCGTCGCTGGCGCGCGCCAAGACATCAATCTGATTTCGACCTTCCGCTACCGGCACCGCCGAGGAAAAAAATCCGTCGGCGGCAAGCCGCAGCTGCGTCGCCTTTTGCCCGATCGTCTGATTGACAACTTGCACATAATCAACACCAACGACGGAGATATTTTCGAGCACCGCCAGCGCGTCCGCCGGACGCATCACCGGCGTATAAGTGCCGCCGCTTTCTTTGGCGATCCCCATCGCCGCGCGCGGATAGGAAAGAGCTTCGTCGCCGAGAGCGAATACATGAACCTTGATACCCGCTTTGCCGGACAGTCGCGCCGCGTTGATCGTTAAATCTATGTCTTCGGGGGCCATTCTTTTACCGCCGCCGATCGGCAATGATGGAAATCCGTCGGTCAGCAGAAACTGCACTTTGATCGCATCGGTTCGCTTTTCGCTGGTTCCCAATCCCATTAATTCGGTGATCCCCATGCGTATACCTTCGACCATGTTGGTGCCGCCGTAAGGACCCGCACGCAGCACCTCGGTTAAAATGCGGCGCACCTGATCGAAATCTTGGGTCAGTGGTTGGAGCAATCTTGCGTTTTCGCTGAAGGTCAATACACCGACCCGGGTCGTGTCGCGATTGAGTTGAAGAAGCAATCGCCGCGCCGCGGCGACTTCGGCGGCGAGGATCGAGTTGCGCGGGTTTCGTAGCGGGGGCCTGCCGAGACTCATGCCGCCGATCGAGATCTGCGGCATGGGAAATCCGGAAGTTTCCGGCGGTTGATCGGCCTCGCCCAAATCCGCGCCGGCATACAATGCGGTGCTGCCGGAAATATCGATGACGAGGAAAATGTCGACCCTTTCGGATCGACCGGCCTCGCGCGCGACTTTTCCGCTGACAAAAATTGATTTCTGATCCTGGGTGATGCGGCTGCCATCCTTGGGTGAGAGGATTTGCACCTTGGGCTCGGCAAAGCCGACACTGTCCAAGCTGACGGCAAAAAGAAACACGCAAAAAACAACGAGCGACAATCGAAACAGGTTCATGACGACCTCGCCGACATGCAAACGCTAGCATGATTGAACTAAGCGTAAAAGAGCCGCACATTGCCAAAATTCCGAGATACCAACGACCACCTCCGCGTGCTATAATCGGCTCCATGTTTAGACCGCATTTTATCGTCATGCTTGTGGGAGTCATAAGCTGGGCAGGTGTGGCGCAAGCACAATACCTGCTGGTCTTGAAAAATGGCCGGCAAATCCATGTTCAGAGTTATCGCGACGACGGTTCAATGATCAAATTTTCCGGCCTCGGCGGCGAGATCGCTATAAGTAAGGACCAAGTTCAAACCATTCGCCGCGCCGAAGAAGGTGACCGGCTCGGCTCGCCTAGTCTCAGTGTGAATCAGGCTCCCACGACGGTCGCACCGGAGCCGCCGCCGAGACCGACCAAAGCCCCAGAAGTAAAACCGCCTTCGGTATCTGCGGGAGACGGACAGCTAGCCAAGAAAAGAGCTGAGGAACAAAAAGCGTATGAGGATAAAGTGAAGGGGCTTACCGCAGAGATCAAAGAATTACGCGATCGGTACTCCTGGATTACGCGCGGAACCAAGGGCCCCGAGCCAAGTTTCTTTACCACCGAAGAAGCATATAAAGGCCAGCAGGCCGACTTGATGTCGCGTCTACGCGACGCTCAATATAAGGCGCAAGGACTGCCCACTGGCAGCGCGTCTCAGACGCCACCCTTTTTCGATTGATCCGCCACCCCCTTATACCGAAAGGGAGAAGGAGCTGAGCGATATGCGAGCTCGGATAACACAAGCTGAGAACGAGCGCCAGCAACTCATCGAGGAAATGAAAGCAAAAAATTTCGAGATCGGCTCGCTATTCTTGGATTAAATCGGCCGCGGCGCGAAGCCCCAACAGATAACTGTCCACCCCAAATCCAGCAATTTGCCCAACCGCAACTTCGGCGATAAAGGAGTGGTGGCGGAACGGCTCACGCTTGTGAATATTGGAAATGTGAATCTCCACGGTGGGGATGCCGACCGCTGAAACCGCATCGCGCATCGCCAAGCTCGTATGAGTGTACGCGGCAGGATTGATCACGATTGCGCCGAACTTATTCGCGGCTTCTTGGATCCAGGTGACCAGCTCGCCCTCGCTGTTGGACTGGCGCACCTCGATTTCGATGCCGAGCTCCTTGGCAAGCGCGCGAATCCTCTGCTCGATTTGTGCCAGCGTCAACGTCCCGTAAATCTCCGGCTGGCGTTTGCCCAAAAGATTTAGATTGGGACCGTTCAGCACGAGGATTTTTTTCTTCGCCATGAAAAATCCTTTGCAGGCAGAAAAAACTAGCCACCCAGTGCGTCTAAAATCTCGCCAGGCGCAAGCCAATGAAAACGCGTCTTGCCGAGACCTTCCGAGATGACAAACTTGATCTGCCCGGCTGTCGCTTTTTTGTCGACCTCCATGCCTTGAACCAAACTTGACACCGACATACCGGGAGGAAACTCGGTCGGCAGGCCTGCCTTTTTGATCAGCCTGGTAATCCGCTCAAAGCTCTTCGGGTCACAAAAACCCTGCTGCACAGAAAGCGCAGCTGCTTTTACCATGCCGATGCCCACCGCTTCTCCATGCAGAAATTGGCGGTAGCCGGTCGCGGCCTCTAAAGCGTGACCGATCGTGTGGCCAAAGTTGAGCACGGCCCGGTAGTCGTCCTCGCGCTCGTCGGCCTCGACGACGCGGACTTTATTTTCACAGGATCGGACGATGATCTGGGTGAGCAGCTCGCGGTCCAGGGCGAGGATTTTTTCCAAATTTTGCTCGAGCAACTCAAACAAGTAGCGGTCGCAGATAACACCGTATTTAATCACTTCAGCGAGACCGGCGACGAGCTCTCGGCGCGGCAGCGAACGCAAAGCCGCGACATCGATCAAAACCAATTTAGGCTGGTAAAAAGCACCGATCAGATTCTTACCTGCATCGTGATTGACGCCGGTCTTGCCACCGACGCTGGAATCAACCTGGGCGAGCAGAGTCGTCGGCACTTGCACATAAGGAATGCCGCGCAGATAAGTCGCCGCGGCGAAGCCGGCGAGATCGCCGATCACGCCGCCACCGAGCGCCAGCACGCAAGACTTTCGTTCGAATCGTTCGGCAACTAAACGATCGTAAATGGTCGAGAGTGATTTGAGAGTTTTGTGCTCCTCGCCGTCCGGCAGGAGGACCGGCGTCGTTTCGAATCCGGCTTGACTCAAAGCTCCATGGATCGGGTCGAGATAGAGTTGCGCCACCGTGGGATTGGTAACGATGGCCACCTTGCCGAGCAATCCCGCCTGCTGCATCAGTTGGCCGGCGCGCTCGATGATTTCGGCGCCGACGTGAATCGGATACGAACGGTCGCTAAGATTGACGATTAGAGTCTGCATGTGGCTCTTTTTCTAAACCGAGAGCTTCCACGATTTTTCCCACCACTTGATCAATGACTAAATCACTCGTGTCGATGATCACATGAGCTTGTGCATACCTCGGCTCGCGCTCCTTTAACAAGGTCTCGATGCGCTCTTTGCGATTGACTCCCTGGAGCAACGGGCGTTTAGCTCCCGTGCCGGCCCTGGTCAACAAAATATCGATCGACGCGGTCAGGCCGACAAGCAATGCTCTCGCGCGCAGCCAATGGAGATTCTCATCGTCCATCACAACGCCGCCGCCGGTGGCGATAACTTGCCCTTCCCGGCGCAATACGTCGTCGAGCACGCGCTTTTCCAGTTGGCGAAAATAGTTCTCGCCTTTTTGTGCGAAGATTTCCCGCACCTTCATCCCTTCGGTTTTCTCAATCAGCGCGTCGAGATCGACAAAGCGCCGATGCAGCCTCTTCGCTAAGTTCCGCCCGATGGCACTCTTTCCGACGGCCATGAAGCCGATCAGTGCGATGTTTTGAACCGGCGTTTTCGACAACGGCTTAATAATTTTTGATTTGTTCTAAATAATGCTCATAGTTGCGCCGGATTTCGCGCAAGGAGTCGCCGCCGAATTTTTCCAGAAAATGCCTTGGCGACCTCGAATGCGACTACGGATTCGCCGACGACGGCGGCGGCTGGAGCGGCGCAAACATCGGACCGCTCGACGGACGCATCGGTAGGCTGCTTGGTCCGTAAATCCACCGACTGTAACGGACTCATGAGAGTCGAGATCGGCTTCATGGCGACCCGGGCAATGAGCGGGGCGCCGTTCGTCATGCCGCCCTCGGTGCCGCCGGAATTGTTGCTACCCCGATAAAACCCCGTGGGCACGATTCTTGGTGTGCCTTCCGTGACATCCTTGGTCGGATCGAAAAAAATTTCGTCATGCACTTGCGAACCGCGGCGCCGCGCCATCTCGAAGCCGAGACCGATCTCGACGCCTTTCATCGCTTGAATGCTCATCAGCGCTTGGGCCAAGCGTCCGTCGAGTTTGCGATCCCATTGTGTGTGCGAACCCAATCCGGGCGGCAAACCGAGCACGACAACTTCGAAGATACCGCCGAGCGTGTTGCCTTCTTTCTTGCACTCTTCGATCAAGGCGATCATCTTTTCTTCGGCTGCGGGATCGGCGGTTCGAACCGCCGACTCTTCCGAACGCGCGTAGATTTCATCGAAAGTAAGATCTTGCAAATTCGCCGCGACGTTGCCGATGGAGCGAATGTAACCCATGACGCGAACGCCGAACGGCGCCAGCAGTTGTTTGGCAAAAGACCCGACGGCGGTGCGCGCCACCGTTTCCCGCGCACTAGCGCGTTCCAGGATATCGCGAACGTCCCGACGGTCGTACTTGAGCGCGCCATTCAAGTCGGCATGTCCCGGACGCGGTTTGGTGACGGCGATTTTATCATCGCGATCTTCAGGCAGAGGCGGACATTTTCTTTGTCCAGTTTTTCCAGTCACGGTTCTCGATTCCCAAAGCGACCGGGGCACCAATGGTTTCGCCCCAGCGAATCCCGGAACGAACCTGTGCCTCATCTTTCTCGATAAGCATGCGCCCGCCACGGCCGTAACCTTGCTGACGGCGCCAAAGATCGTGATTGATTTTGTCGATTTGAATGGCAAATCCCGCCGGCACGCCGTCGATGATCATCGTCAAACAGGGGCCGTGGGACTCCCCAGCCGTGAAGTAGCGCAACATTTCGTAGTTGTCCTAATCAGTTCAGCTTAGACTACAGAGAGAGCCGGATCCTTTCAAGTCAAGCTCGGCGCTGAGCGACACTCGAGGACGGCAAACGCGGAATCGGATCGGTTACTAACGAGTTGATGTCGAAGTGATACTTACCAAGCTCTCTTGAGCAAATTTCAATATCGTCGTCTGAGCGTCGAAACCGGAGCGAATATAGCACCAATCAGAGATTCTGATAAGCCGGCCGCCGCCCCCCTGATAATAGGATTCTTCATGATCAGGCTTGCCCGCGATAGCAAGTACTTCGCCTTTATTCATGCCAACAGAAATCAAACGATCCGGATTGCTATACGGACGCCAAGAACTAAAGACAGAAACTTGCGCTGTCTGGAAAGATCGAAACTCGGCTGGCGCGAACGCCAGTGAATTAACCGATGGAATTAACGCGAAAAAACAAAAGCCGGCGATTAGTATCTTCCTAGGCCTCGGTCGCGGCATTTAATGTCTTTCTTATTGCGCTGCGAGGAACCGACGACACTATGGCCAATCGACGCCGGCAAATTCATGACCCCGTCGCAAGGACGCGCCGACTCACCTTTACGATGAGCTAAGGACTGCTTTGAGAACTCGCCGGTTGATTCCCACTAGTTTTTTTCATTTGATCGCGCCAAAGCTCCTCGGCGGTAGGCATATCCGCAGAGCCGGCCGAAGCAATCCGTGGAGTGATGAAAACCATCATCTCTTCAAATTGTTTTTGCCACGAGATGGTCTTAAATAGCCAGCCGAATACGGGAACCTCTTTAATCCAAGGAATGCCCGCTTCGTTAGTCGAATTGGTATCTTTTAGAATGCCGCCAACGACGATAGTTTCCCCATCTCTGACCAGGACGTTGGCGATCGCTTGTCTACTAATCTCGTCGAAAGGTATTACTCCCGAAGAGCCGATTCCAGATGAAGGACTCGCTGTCGGTGCAACAGAGCTGGATTTCACGCCGATTTTCATCAGAATAAACCCATCGGAAGACACTTGGGGTGTTACCGTAAGAGTGATGCCGGTTGGAATTTGTTCCGTAGCCACAGCCGTGCCCGCCGCCGCACCGCTTCCGCTCGCGATATTCGTCGACGAGGGTAGAGCAATTCGGAGAATCCGCAAGGCCTGTATTGTCGACTCCACATTGTTGAGAGTCGCAACAGAGGGTCTCGATATCACCTTTACCAGTCCTTCGTTCTCTGCCGCGGTTAACGTCACATTGAGATCTGTCAGACCTCCGACCCTATTCTGAAAAACCGAGACTATCGGCGCCACGCCTGCAGCCGCTGTGCCGCCACCTGGGGTGAAGTCACTCGTAATTGTCGCGCCTCCTCTGGTGAAATTGAACTTTGTTCCCAAGGCTCTTGCGAAGGTCGGGTTTGTCTCAATAATATTCGACTCAATGAGAACTTGGGGCGTTCTCGCGTCGAGCTTCGTAATCAAAGAAGCGACGTCTTCGACGCTTTTCTGAATATCGCGAACCATTATCGTGTTGCTACGGTCATCGGTGACGAGCGCGTTATCAGACCGTTTACTCATTAACGGCCGAACCTTGCTTTCAAGGTCTTTGGCTCTTGCATAATTTACGCTGAAATAGATCGTCTGTAATGGTTCCAAGTCCTCTTTTGATTTCTTCGCCGCTACCAAAGCATCCTTTTCAGTCTTTAAAGTTCCCGCGGTGGAGATGCGCACCACATTACCGATCTGCTCCTTATCGAGGCCATTGGTCGTGATAATCAAGTCCATCGCTTGATCCCATGGCACTTCCACGAGCCGCACGGTCACCCGGCGGTTTACATCGTTCGTCACCACTATGTTCAACCCGCTCACTTCCGCGAGCAAGCGAAAGACGTTTTTTATATCAGCGTCTTTGAAGTCCAGCGATATCTTTTGACCCGTGTAGGTTTTTTCACTTGATGATCGATCCTCCAAGCCGCCTGATGACGCTCGCGCTTCCGCGCCAGTAGCCGGCACGAGTTGACGCGCACCCACCCGCCGGCCGCCTTCAACGAGTAAGCTATTTCTTCTCGCGGTCGCGTTTGGATCCCGGGCGCCGATAACGATCTTCAATCCACCATCCTCCGCTACGATCGTGTAGGCGGGAACGGACGCGGCGGATATTTCGGCAACCAGACGAAGATTGCTGTCGTTGGCGTTTAATCGTAACGCCGATACCCAGTTAGTATCGATGCGGTAGGTTTCGTCTGCCGCCGTTACTTTGTTGGCGTCGAGGACATCCAGTACAATCCGCGCGGGTTGTGGGAGTGTGAAATGGCGGTACTGGGTTACAGGCTGAGCAAATTTCACCAACAACGTAGTCTGGCCCTGCTCCTCGCGTACGCTCAACTCTTGTAAGCTTTGGCTTGGCGCACCGGAACTTTGCGGCTTCGCCGGCGCGGGCTTAGCCGGGCTCGCCGTTTGACTGTCAGGTTGCAAGACCGTCTCCTTGCCGCTTGCACAACCGGTTAGGCCGTGGGCTCCAACAATCGAGCCAAGCAGAGCGAACATTGAAAGCGTCTTGGCGCAATTCTCGCGGAGCTTGTCGGGAGGCAATATAAGAAAGTTTCTGGTTTTTATCATCGTCTTTACTCCGTCGAGAGTCTCATTCTGACATCACGTTTTTTTTGTCCACCGTAGGCATCCGTGTAGTTTTCTTCTATAACAATCTGATCGCGGTGGATCGTCTTCACTTTGCCATCGTTGCTCCCAATCGGAGTCCCTATTTTTACGACGTAACCGAGCCCTGCCGTGTCCTCGATCATCGCCCGCGGTTCTTTTATATCCCAGACGATGCCGACAATTTTGAGTTGACCGAGCTCGAAGCGCTCGAGCGGCGAGAGATTTTCACGCTGCCGCGAAGTGACCTTGCTGCGCAGCGTCATCGGCCTAAACGGGTCACGACCGTTTTCTTTCAAAGCCGAGGCGCCCGCCGGAATTTCGGCAGCTTTTTGCGGCAGGTCGAGATCGACCGGAGCCGCTTTGGCGTCCGGCTTGGCGCCGGCGCCGAGAGTTTGTTTTAGCTTCGCCGCTGCCGCATCGCGTAATCCCTGCAACGACTGGCCGATCGTCGCCGGCGCTTTGTTGAGCTTGCCGACCGCCTCCTGCATTTTTTCCGACGGGGTCGGGATCGCCTCTTGAGCGCGCGTATTTCCGGCCGTAAGGCCGACGAAACATGTCAACAAGGCTAGTCTTTGGATATTGCGTAAATTCATCGTGCCGCTTATTTCTTGGTCTTGGCCGCTTTGGCCTTTTCCTCGGCGATTTTCTTGCGCTCCGCTTCATCAAGAAAGCGAAAGGCGGTGGCGACACTGGTCGTTTCCAACAGGACCTGGTCGCCGTTTACCGTGGGATTTTTAAATCCGATGTTGTCGATGTTGACCAGCCGGCTCAGATGCCCGACCTCGTCAAAGAAGCTGACGGTGTTCTGAAAATTGCCCTTGACCGTGATATCGACCGGGATTTCCGCGTAGAAATCCTGAAAGGTTTCCACACGCGGACGAAACAAAAGAACGTCTAACCCCGACTGCTGCGCTTTCGCCGAGATGCTGCTGAGCAGATCGGGGATTTCCCTTTTCTCAGGAAGTTGGGAGATCGCCAGCTTAAGCTCGGCGTCGAGTTGCTGCAGGTCTTTTCGCAGCCGCACCAAGTTTGCCGCTTTCTGGGTTTTCACGGCTTTTTCATTGCGCGCGATTTCGACGCTGTCCGCCAACTTGGCCGTTTCGTCGGCGCCCGGGCTATATAAAAAACTGTAGTAAAGCGCCGCGAGCAAGATAATCGTCCCGCCGAGGATCGCAACCTTTTGCGCCGTCGATCGTTCGAGAATGTTGTCGACCAACTGATTCAACCCTTCTTCTCCTCTTTTTTCGTAGGTGTATCAATTTTAGTTTTAGTCGCCGCGGGAACCGCCTCAGGCGACCTGTACAGGACCCCGGTCCTGATGGAAAATTTCTTTAGCGCCGCCGTCGGTCCCGCCCCCTGGGTAGTTTCGACGAGCTCGACGTTGTTAAAATGTTTCGAAAGCGCGATCGCCTTCATAAAATCCGCGATCGTCTGATTATCGACCGCGAGACCGTTCATCGTGACATTGCCGCCGCTTTCTCTGAGATCGGTGAGCCAAAGACTGTTCGGTGTCGCGCTCGAAAGATTTTCCATGACCAGCACCGGGCCGCTTTTTTTCTTA
This sequence comes from uncultured delta proteobacterium, assembly GCA_963755715.1. Classification (GTDB taxonomy): domain Bacteria; phylum Desulfobacterota; class Binatia; order UBA9968; family UBA9968; genus DP-20. The sequence continues at coordinate 8,484 of CAVWLW010000021.1, read as the reverse complement.
TTCAGATTCTCAATGATCTTGTTCTTGCTTCGCAGGTCCTTGATCTTATTTTGGAGATCGCCCACTTCCTTGATTTTTACGTTGAGCGCTTGAAGGTCGGCGCGCAATGACGCGAGTTCGCTCTGCAAGCCCGACAGCTCTAAAGTTTGATAAATATGAGTACCGATCAGTAAAGCCAGCACAGCGCCGAACACCACTGCGCCGATGACGATTTCACGGCGCCGGGTAACCTCCGCCTGGAGCGCTTTGACCGGTAGCAGATTGATGCGGATCATTTATCCCCCGGCCGACGGATCGATAATCCCGCTCCCACCGCAAAATATGGCGCCGCGTCGAGGAGGTAATCGCGATCGATGTTCTTACTGACGTTAAAACCACGAAACGGCTCGCTTAGCCGCACCGGCACGCCCATGCGCTCTTCGAGTAGGATTCGCAGACCGGCGAGTTTCGCGCCGCCACCGCTGAGAAAAATCATTTTGAGCCCGTCGCCGTCCTCGGATGGGACCGCCCCGTAGAGACTCACGGTTCTCCTGATCTCCTCGGCCAATTCTTCAGTTGTCGAACGCAGGGTCGCATCGAGGTCCAAGCCTTTCTTGCCGTCGAGCATCCCGGTTGCTTTGAATGTCTCGGCGGCTTCAACGGACACGCCCAGTTGCTTGGCAAGGCTGTCGGTGAAATAAGCTCCACCGAGTGAAAGATCGCCGGTGAACGTGGAAATACCGTTTTGCAATAGCGTAATGCTGGTGTATTGCGCGCCGATATGAATGATTCCGACCACGCCGTTCTCGCTTTCACCGGCGTAATTGGCTTCGTACATATTTTCCAATGCGAAGTAGTCGACGTCCATCACGGTCGGCATTAGCCCCGCTTCTTGGATCGCGTCGGCATAGCTGTTGACGATTTCCTTCTTGACGGCGACCAAAAGCACGTCCATCTTGTTGCCGTCTTCCGCCTCTTGCAAAACCTGATGATCGAGATTGACGTTTTCTAAATTCTCGGGAATAACGTTCTGCGCCTCAAACTCGATATTCGCTTCGAGTTCCGCCGGCTCCTGTTTGGGCATTTGCACTTTCTTCATAATCACCGCCCGGCCGGGAACTGCGGAGATGACCTGTTTGGATTTGACCCCGTTTTCGTGAATCAACTTGCGAATAATTTCCACCACCGGTTTCGAGTCCACAACCATGTTGTTTTGGATAGCGTACTCCGGCAGCGGCAAGATGCCGAGACTCAGAACGCGATAGCCGTTCTTATCGACGACCGTTTCCACCAGCTTGATGGAACTGGAGCCGATATCGAGAGCGACGTAATCGTCGCCTGCGCCTAAAGGATTCAAAAATCCCAAGTTAACGTTTTTCAAAAATGAAAACATGAATTCATTGCTCAAAAAGCGTCTGCTTTTGTTCGATGGTTAAACCGAGAGCGAAAAGGATTTTCCGTTTGGTCGCCATGCGGCAAGCTTTGCCTTTCTCAATGCGATCGAGGGTCAAAGGAGATATGCCGGCCAAGCGCGCGAGCTCGGTCTTGCTCAACATTTTCGCTTCGCGCAGCTTCTTGACGTTGTTTTCCTGATCCATCGCCGCTAGTCCCTCCTATGGAAGGACCTAGGAGTGCGTAAGGGTTTGATTTTTTTAATCAATTAAGGATTCCAAGCGTCAAAATAAAATTGTGCGCAATTATACCTAATTATGACATTTGGTGGCGCTATTAAAGCAAAGTAGTTGCCAAACGGTGTAATTCCTTGCTGACATGAATTTGTCACTATTATTCGCTATATCGGGAATTTTTTGAAAACCTGATCCGCTAAATCGGCACTCTTCGGCAACAGAATTGGACAAAATAGTTCGCCGACGGGGAGTTTGTCTCAGATTGCTTTTATCCAGGTCGCTGGATACAAATCGAGCGATGACCGAGGGAGAAAAATTTGCTCTCGTTGTCGTGCCGGCGCCGCTAAAAGAGCCGCTCGTTTACAGCATTCCCAAAGCCCTAGAAGGCCATCTTAAGCCAGGCACCAGAGTCTTGATTCCGCTGCAAAAGCGAACGGTTACAGGAATTGTGATCGAAGTTGTTGGAGCCAGCCCGGTGGCCAAGACCAAGTCGATCGTCGCACCGTTGGATGAAGAGCCAATTTTCGATCATCATCTGCTCAAGCTGGCCCGCTGGATTGCGCAGTACTACTTGGCCTCTCTGGGCGAAGTTATCGCCACGATGCTGCCAGCGAAATCGCGGCGCCAAAGCCAAAAAACGATCACCCTAGAGAAAACCGAGATGTTGAACACGGAGGGATTCGGACGAAAAGTGCTCGACGAGTTACAGCGCCAAAAAGGGAAAATGACCGTGAAGACACTCGCGGCGAGATTTCCCGGCCGCAGTCTCGATCGCATTCTCACTCGCCTCGAAGCGCTCGGAGCGATCCGAGTTGACGAGCATTTGGCCGGACAACGACGTAAAAAAAGCCAGCTTCTTGCCGCGACCGACCTACTGACAATCAACATTCCAGTGAGATTTGACTTGACCACCGAGCAAGACAACGCGCTGCGCGCAATCGAAAGTCGAATCAAAATGAGCGGCTTCGAAACTTTTTTGCTGCACGGCGTCACTGGCAGCGGCAAAACCGAAGTTTACATCCGCGCGATGGAGCGAGCCAAAGAGCTTGGCCGGAAAAGTCTTATTTTGATTCCCGAAATCTCCTTGACACCGCAACTTTTGGATCGACTCCATGCTCGCTTCCCACAAAAGGTCGGCGTGCTTCACAGCGCCCTCACCGAGGCGGAACGCTGGGCGCAGTGGCAAGAGATCTGTCATGGAAAGGTCGATGTCGTCGTCGGCGCTCGCTCGGCGGTGTTCGCGCCGATTCCCGGTCTCGGTCTCATCATCGTCGATGAGGAACATGATTCGTCGTACAAGCAAGAAGATGGACTCCGTTATAACGGTCGCGACGTGGCCGTGGTGCGCGGCAAGTTTCTCAACTGCCCTGTCATCTTGGGCTCTGCCACGCCAGCCCTCGAGAGCTATGAAAACTGCCGCCACGGCCGTTATCAACTTCTTGAGATGACCCGCAGGGTCGAACAGCGTCCTTTACCGACGATCGAGGCGATTGATTTACGCAGGCAATTTCGCGTGCAAGCCCGTCCTGCCAACGCGAAACAATCGACGGCGACAACTAATGTCAATGACACGGACAGCCAACTCATCACCGAGCCCTTCGCCAATGCGCTCAAGGAAAATCTCCAAGCTGGCCACCAGACGTTGATATTTTTGAATCGCCGTGGCTTTGCTAACTTTCTTCAGTGTACTTCATGCGGCTACGTGTGGCGCTGTCCGTATTGCAGCGTGACGTTGACCTTGCACTTAAGATTGAAAAGAATTTCCTGTCATCACTGTGATTATCGCCGGCCGACGACCGACATTTGCCCACAGTGCCATCATCCGACTCTTACTGGAATTGGCAGCGGCACCGAGCGGATCGAACAGGCGCTCAAGGGTTTTGTGCCGCAAGCGCGCGTGGCGCGGATGGACCGAGACACGACGACGAAGCGCGGCTCTCATGAACAGTTAATCCGCCGGTGGGAAAGAGGCGAGATCGATATTTTAGTTGGCACTCAGATGATTACCAAGGGCCACGACGTCTCCGGCGTGACGCTGGTCGGCGCTTTGCTCGCCGATCTGTCGCTCAATTTGCCGGATTTCCGCGCTGCCGAGCGAACCTTTCAGTTGTTAAGCCAAGTTGGCGGAAGGTCGGGGCGCGGCGATAATCCCGGGCGAGTTATCGTCCAGACTTACGCGCCCGATCATTACGCGATTCAACATCTCGTGCGTCACGATTATAAAAATTTTTTCGCCGCCGAGAGTGAATTTCGCCAGGCGCTCAACTATCCGCCCTTCAGCCGGCTGGTGAATTTGCGTATCGATGGGCCTAAGCTGTCGGAGGTCGAGAAAAAATCGCAAGAGTTGGCGCTGCAATTAAGGGAATTGAAGACGCGCAAGCCCGAGGTGTTCGCGCAAATCGAAGTGCTGGGGCCGGCGGCCGCGCCGATCGAAAAGCTTAGAAATCGTTATCGTTGGCAGCTTCTTCTCAGAGGCAAACAGAGCTCAGCTTTGTTGGAATTTGCCAGGCAGGCAAGACAACTCTTGCCGCCTGGGCGCGCCGTGCGCCTCCACATTGATGTCGATCCCTACAGTATGTTATGAATTTTTTCTAAGTATGGCGATTTTGGAAATCCTAAAATATCCTGAGCCGACGCTGCAAAAAACCTCGGCGCCGGTGAAAAACATCACCGCCCAAACGGTGCAACTGATTGATGACATGCTCGATACCATGTACGCGGCGCCTGGGGTTGGGCTCGCTGCGCCGCAGGTCGGCGCGTTGGAACGAATCATCGTCATGGATGTCGATCACGAAAATCCGCATAAACAGATCTATAAGCTGATCAACCCGGTGGTCACTCGGGCGGAAGGGGAAATCATCTGGGAAGAAGGCTGTTTGAGCGTCGTCGATTTCACCGCCGAAGTTAAACGCGCGGCGCAAGTCGAAGTGGTTGCTCTCGATGAAAACGAAAAGGAGTTCAAGATTGAGGCCGAAGGGCTGCTCGCTGTCGCCTTGCAACATGAAATCGATCATCTGGACGGGAAACTTTTCATCGATCGAATCAGTCGGCTGAAACGCGATCTCTACAGTCGTAGGCGCAAGAAAATGCTGAAGACCGGCATTGAACCACCCAAAGAAGGTGCTCGCGTAATGATTTAAGCGTGCGCCCACGCTCCCAACACAGCATTTCCGAATCGTGTAATCACAACGAATTTCCAATGTCCACGAATTGGCCGATCGTATTCATGGGAACGCCCCAGATCGCCGCCGATACGCTGGAGCGGCTTTGCGATGGATCTGATTCCGTCGTCGGCGTGGTTACACAGCCCGATCGTCCGTCCGGTCGTGGTCAAAAGACGGCACCACCACCTGTGCACAGGATTGCTGAAGCACGCGGCATCCCCGTCGTCGCGCCGGAAAAAATCAGAACACCGGAGTTTCTCGACGTGCTGCGTGCTTGGCAGCCAATGATCATCGTCGTCGTCGCTTATGGCAGAATCTTACCCAAGGCAATTCTTGAATTGGCGCCGCACGGATGTCTCAACGTGCATTATTCGCTTTTACCCAAATATCGCGGCGCCGCGCCCGCGGCCTGGACAATCATCAACGGTGAACTCCAGGGCGGCGTGACGACGATGCGCTTGGTGGAAAAAATGGACGCTGGCGCCATCTATTTGCAAGACGCGCTTCCTCTGGCTTCTGACGAAACCACCGGCTCGCTGCAAAAAAAACTCACACCTATCGGCGCTAGTTTGCTCTTGGAAACCATTCGCAGACTCAAGCAAGGAACGCTAAGGCCCCAGGAACAGGACGAAGCGCAGGCGACTTTGGCGCCGATCTTAAAAAAAGAAGATGGGTTGATGGATTGGCGCCGGTCCGCGGTCGAGATCGAAAGGCGTGTGCGCGGTTTCGATCCTTGGCCCGGCAGTTACACTTACCTAGCCGGCAAATTGCTTAAAGTACACCGCGCCACGCTCATATCTAGTGAATTCGCAGGAAGTCCAGGCGAAATCGTGCGCGCGCACGCCGATGCTTTCTGGGTGAGGACCTCTTCGGGAGTCATCGCCTTGGAAGAAGTACAGCTAGAAAACAAAAAGCGACTTCCCGCCGCTGAATTCATCAAAGGCGCGAGGATCAAAGCCGGTGACCGCCTCGGCTGAAATAGCAAAAGCGAGCGTTCGTCGCCTCGCCTGTGAGATCCTGCTCAAAGTCGATACCAAAAAATCCTATGCCGACATTCTGCTCAATCAGGCGCTAAAAACCGAGTCCTTGACCGAGCGCGATCGATCGCTCCTCACGGAACTGGTCTACGGCACGCTTCGTTGGCGCGGAAAAATTGACGCGCAGTTAAGTCATCACTTACGCCGCCCGTTGGAGCAAACCGACGGCGGGCTCAGAAATTTACTACGCCTCACTTGCTATCAACTGGTTTTCCTCGACAGAATTCCCGATTACGCCGCGGTGAATGAAGCGGTGGCGTTGGCCAAGACGCGCGGCGGCGCCAAGGCTGCAGGCTTTGTCAACGGCGTTCTGCGCAGTTTTCTTAGACAAGCGCACCGCAATATTGCGCCAAACTCGGAAGATTTATCCCTTGAAGCGCTCGCCATCGAGTATTCTCATCCGCCGTGGCTCGTTCAATGCTGGAGCGAAGAATTCGGTGTCGAATCGGCGCGAGAACTCATGCGGGCGAATAACGAAAGATCGCCGCTGGTGCTGCGCGTGAATTCGCTCCAGTGCGCCAGAGAAGAACTATTGCAACGCTTCGCCACAGCCGGCGTCGACGCAACTGCCGGCAACTGCTCGCCTCAAGCAATTTCAGTGCAGTCAGCGGGCGCAGTGGAAAATCTGCCGGGTTTTTCCGCCGGGCTTTTTCAAGTGCAAGGCGAGGCCTCGCAGCTCGTCGCTTTTCTTTTATCGCCTTTACCGGGCGAACGGATCCTCGACGCCTGCGCCGCGCCGGGCGGGAAAAGCACGCATGTCGCCGAGCTGATGAAGGATCAAGGCGAACTGGTGGCGATCGACAAGTCGGCGCCGGGGATCGAAAGGATTCGCCAAAACGTCAACCGGCTCGGCCTTAAATCGCTGCATCTCGTGTGCGCCGACATCGGTGAAAAACTGCCGACCCTCACCGCGGGATACTTCGACCGTGTTCTTGTCGACGCGCCTTGCAGCGGTCTCGGCACGCTTCGCTCCCATCCCGAAATCAAATGGCAGCGAAACGAAAGCGACATTCAAAGGCTGAGTCGCTTGCAAGCAAAAATTCTCCGTCGAGTCGTCGCTTACTTGAAGCCTGGCGGGGTCTTGGTTTATGCGACCTGTACTCTCAGCCGCGCCGAGAATGAACAAAACATCGAATTCTTTTTGGCTGAGCACCCAGAGTTTGAGTTGCAGGAGGCCGCGCGCTATCTTCCGATACAGGCAAGCCGGATGGTGCGGGACAAGTTTTACCAAGCGCTGCCGCAGCGCGACCACACCGATGGTTTTTTCGCCGCGCGTATGAGAAAGGGCTCCTGAATGAAATCGCTCAAAATCGCCCCGTCGATTCTCTCCGCGGACTTTAGCCGGCTGAAAGACGAAATTCAGGCCGTCGAAGCGGCCGGCGCCGATTGGTTACACGTCGACGTAATGGACGGTCATTTCGTGCCCAACATCACCATCGGTCCGGTCGTCGTGGAATGGGTGCGCAAGGTAACTAAAATTCCCATCGACGTTCATTTAATGATCACCGACCCTGATAAGTATGCGCCGGAATTCATCAAAGCCGGCGCCGATTGGATCTCCGTTCATCCCGACACCTGTCCCAATCCGAATGCAACGCTCAACAAAATACGCGATCTCGGCGCCAAGTCTTCTATTGCCGTGAATCCTGACGTTCCTTTGAAAAAAGTCGAAGGCTGCTTTTCGGACATCGACATGGTGCTGATGATGACCGTGTTTCCCGGCTTCGGCGGCCAGGCTTTTATTCCCGACGTGCTGCCCAAGATCGAGGAGGTCAGAAAACGGATTGATCAAAGTCGATTAGCGATCTTGGTAGAAGTCGACGGTGGGATCAAAACCGACAACATTGATCGTGTCTGCCGCGCTGGCGGCGAAGTCATCGTTTCGGGTTCCGGCATTTTCAAGACACCCAACTACACCGACACGATCCGGCGAATGCGTGAAGCCACGGCCGACTGTAGCTGAGGCGCGCCAACCTTTGGTCCTGAGATTGGCGCTTCGACGTGGCCCGAAGCGTCGCCGAACTGTTGTTTTATCGTTTCGGTGTGCTACGTTGTGCGGGTCGGGGCGTGGCTCAGCTTGGTAGAGCGCACGGTTCGGGACCGTGAAGTCGGTGGTTCAAATCCACTCGCCCCGACCATTTAAAACAGTCCTCTTCTCGTTTGCTGCCGTTTTGCTCGATCCGTTTTAATCATCTCCTCTAAAAGCTTCCGTTTCGGGCCGCACCAATTGTTACTAAGCTCACCCATTTCCTTTGCCATTTTGGCATGCTTCAATGAATCGGGTAACTCAGTAGCGCGTCTTGGTGGGCAAGCTGGGCGACATGGCAAAGACTGTCCTCATAGTTGACGACCATGAACACTTGCGGCACATTCTCGCGTCGATCCTAAGATTTTCCGGCTACGAAATCCTCGAGGCGGGAACCGGAACTCAGGCGATAGAAAAAGCCGTTTCGGCCAAACCCAATCTTATTCTGTTGGACCTTGATCTCCCTGATATAACCGGTATCGATGCCGCCAGAGTGATTAAGAAAAATCCAACGACTGCCAATATCCCTATCGTTGCTTGCAGCGCCTTGAGTGGATGGGAATGGCGCGAAGAAGCATTGCGCGTGGGAATGGCCGAATATCTGCAAAAACCAATTCAGTCGGCCGTAATCAAATCAATTATTGATAAAT
>CAVWLW010000020.1:0-35579 GCA_963755715.1 uncultured delta proteobacterium | reverse complement strand
CGCGCGGGCCGCTCTCCTCCGCCGGCGGTGGGGCGCGCACAAACACGTCGCGCGTCAAAATCTCGCGCTGCTCCAGCTCCGTGGCCGCGTCTTTGTAACGCTGGTACTCCAACAAGCGGCGCACCAATTCATCGCGCGGGTCGATCCCAGCCTCGTCGTCATCGCTCTCCTCGTCTCCGGCCGGTAGGAGCATGCGCGACTTGATATGGATCAGCGTTGCCGCCATGACGAGAAACTCGCCGGCTACATCGAGGCTAAAAGTTTCCATCAATTCCAACGTCCCCAGATATTGTTCGGTGATCGTCGCGATCGGGATATCGGTGATGCTGACCTCGTTTTTCTTGATCAGGTGAAGTAAGAGATCCAAGGGGCCTTCGAAAAATTCCAATTGGACGCGCGTGCTCACAGCCCTAGTGTTCCTCTCACCTCGGTCATGGTCGCCGCGGCGGCGCTTTGCGCCTGTCGGGTTCCCGACTCGAGTATTTCTTCGACCTCGCCCGGCTTGTCCTGATAATGCGCGCGCTTCTCGCGAAACGGCGCCAGATCCTCGATCACGTGCTTGATCATAATTTTTTTGCATTCCAGGCAGCCGATGCCGGCGCTTCGGCAGCCTTGTGAAACCTGGGCGATTTCCTCGGGAGTGCAATAAATCTTGTGCAGTTGAAAGGCCGGACACTTTTTCCCCGGTTCGCCCGGATCGGTGCGTCGTACGCGAGCGGGGTGGGTTCATCATGCGGCTGAGCTTTTGATCGATCTCCTTCGGCGTGTCCGATAAAAACACCGCGTTGCCGTAGCTCTTGCTCATCTTGCGGCCGTCTAGCCCCGGCATCTTTTGCGTTTCGGTCAGCAAAACCTCCGGCTCGGGGAAAATCGGCTGGTAAAGCTGATTGAATCGCCGCACGATCTCGCGGGTCAGCTCGACATGAGGCGCCTGATCGACGCCGACCGGAACTTTGTTGGCTTTGTAAATCGTGATATCGGCCGCCTGCAAAACCGGATAGCCGAGGAAACCGTAGGTCGATAAATCCTTGCCGACGATTTCCTTGAGCTGTTCCTTATAAGTTGGATTGCGTTCGAGCCACGGCACCGGCGTAATCATCGAGTAGAGCAGATGCAGCTCGGCGTGTTCCTTGACCCGCGATTGGCGAAACAAGACGGACTTCGCCGGGTCGAGACCGGAATACTGTACGGCCAGGAATTCCATCACCATATCGATAGTGCTCTGCTGAATCCCTTGGGGGCTCGCGTAGTCGGTCGTCAGGGCGTGCCAGTCGGCGACAAAAAAGTAGCACTGATATTGTTCTTGCAGCTTCAGCCAATTTTTTAGCGCGCCGTGTAAATGGCCCAGGTAAAGCGCGTCCCGTGGGTCGCATACCGCTGACGATGGTTTCCATAATTTGCCCGAAGCTAAAACGCACGCAAATAAAGCTTCAACAAGAACTCCGTCGGTGGATGGATGATGGGGTTTAAAGTATGCGTCATCAGCAATACGATCAGAATGATGAAGCCGAAAGGCTCGATGCGCGCCAATTTCACCGCTAGCGCACGCAGCAAGCCGACCAAAACCCGCCCGCCATCCAGCGGCGGTAACGGCAACATATTGAACACCGCCAATACGACGTTGATCAAAATCCCGCTCTGAGCCATCAACACAATCGCCGTGACGTAATTGCCGGCCGCCGATCCCGCTGCTGGGTCCGGCCGTGCGTCCAGCATCGGCGCAAGCGACTTCCAGATCACCGTGCAAACAAACGCCAGCGCCAAGTTCATTGCCGGTCCAGCCGCGGCAACCCAAATCATATCGCGTTTGGGATTGCGCAAATTGAGAAAGTTAACCGGCACCGGTTTGGCATAGCCAAACACAAAAGGCGCGTGGGTGACGATCAACATCAGCGGCAACAGAATCGTGCCAAATAGATCTACATGAGCAAAAGGATTGAGCGTCAATCGGCCAAGTCGCGCAGCGGTTGAATCACCGAGCCGGTACGCCACCCAACCGTGGGCGACTTCATGAAACACGACTGCGACCAAAACAGGTAGCGCCCAAATCGCGATTTGACGGATTGTTTCTTCCAATAGAGTTCCGCGGGAGAACTACTGTAATATGAATACGGCAAGGCCGAGGAAAAGACAAGGTGGAAGAATGCGGTTTATAATAGTTGGGTATGGGCAGACCCCCGTGTCTGCCCTCTGAAACGGGCGACCCAGTGGGCGCGCCTCTGTCACTCCGTCACTCCATTAATCCTTTTCTTTGTGCCGCTTCGCTCTCTCGGATGATGTTCGCGGTGTATTTTTTTTAGGCGCGCGCCATCGACGTGAGTATAGATTTGCGTCGTCGAAATATCGCGTGGCCCAACATCGCCTGTACTGATCTTAAATCCGCGCCACCTTCGAGCAGGTGGGTTGCAAAAGAGTGGCGCAAGGTATGCGGCGTCACGCGCTTATCGATCCCCGCCGTCAGCGCATAGCGGCGTATAAGCTTCCAGAAGCCTTGCCGGCTCAAGCGTTTTCCCGAACGGTTGGTAAACACGAACGGACTGGAGACGCCCTTCAAGAGCCGTGGCCTCACCTCGTTGATATACAGCGTGAGCTTTTCCCGCGCCCATCTGCCGAAAGGCACGGCCCTGACTTTGGCGCCCTTCCCTTTGATCGTCAGATAATCGCCTTGAAAACTGATGTGCCGAGTCTCAAGGGCGACGAGTTCCGATACGCGCAAGCCGGTCGCGTACAAGAGTTCCAACATGGCTTGATCGCGCGCGCCGAGCGACCGCGATGCATCGGGCTCGGCTAGCAGCTTGCGGATGTCGTCGCCCGATAACGGCTGCGGCAGCTTTCGTGACGCCGCCGGCAACAACACGTTGGGCATAGAACTATCCTTGACCTGCCCTTCGCTTTCGAGAAACAAAAACAACCGTCTCACGCTCACCGCGTGACGCGCGATGCTTTTAGGACCGAGGCCGGCGGCGCGGAGAGAAATGATGAAAGTGCGAATCCGCATCGAATCGACCTCGCTCCACGACGTTACCCGCTGGGATTCTAGATAGTCCAGGAGCTTGGCTAAATCGCGACCGTAAGCCTCGATGGTATTTTTCGCCAGGCCCTTTTCCACGGCCGCCATCGCCAGAAAGGCGTCAACTGGCGGGCTCAGCAAATCTTTCGCTTGTGTCATTTTGGGGAGCAAGATTCTGATGGAGAAATTTGCGCACGGTTTCGACCTGCTCCGGCTCGATGACTTTCCGCCGGCGTGATCGGTGACATAAAACACATCCCCACCTGATCCACGTTAGTTGATATTTTCGCAACGTGAATCGACAAGCCAAGCCGGTGCAGGCTGTAGGTGATGGTGAAAAGAACGCCGATCCGGTCCTCGGTAAAAACCTCGACGATGGTAAAACCGTCCGAAGCCTCGTTGTCGATATTGATTGCGGTGGAGACTTTCGGCGCCCGTTTCTAAACAGCAGCGAAGGCTTAAACGATCCCACCAGGTGGGCGATATCGATTTTACCGTCTAACACGCCATCCAGAACCGCGCGAAATTTGACCCATTTCTGCTCGGCCATGACAACTTCGGGGCGGCCGTGATGAGAAATGCGAAATACGTCGAGAATACGACCGTCGTTGGCGGTAAAAATCCGCGCATTGAGAATGTCGAAATTGAGCGCGGTGAAAACGCCGGTAATCGACGCGAATAATCCTGGACGGTCCTGGCTGCAAACAACCACGGAGCTGCAGTCGCGCTCGGGAAAGTGCTGCACCGACAACTCCGCTCTCTTATCGCGAAAGCTATCCATCAGCTCGAAATGCTCGGCGATATCGTCTTCGGGAGTCAACAGGAAATAGCGCTCGGGCATCGCCTCAATAAACTTTTCGACTCTCTCCTCGTCGTAGTCTTTGGACAATTGCCGGCGCACTCGGGTCTGGACACGGCGCAGCGCGGCGCGAATATCCTGGCGCTCGAATTCTCCTTTTTCGGCTTCTTCCAAGAGATTGAGCGCCTTGATGTAAAGCTCGCCCAGCAGCGACGCTTTCCAGGGATTCCAGACCTCGGGGCCGACGGCTTTGACGTCGGCAAAGGTTAGCAAGTAGAGCATCTTCAAGTTATTGACGCTGCCCATCGTCTTGGCGAAATCGAAGATCGTCTTTTCATCTTCCAAATCGCGTCGAAACGCCGTGTGGGTCATTAGCAAATGGTGGCGCACGAGAAACTCGACCAGGGCGCCATCGTCGGCGTTCAGACGCATGCGCCGCGCGATGGAATGCACCATGCGCGCGCCGATCTCCGAATGACCGCCGCCGAAACCCTTGCCGATATCGTGAAACATCAAGCCGAGATAAAGCAGCTCGATCTTCTCGGCTTCGCGCGCCAGTTGGGTGAGCAGCGGCAGGCTCTCGGCGTAATCGCCGGCTTTCAACCGTTCGATCTCTTTGATCAAGCGCAGCGAATGCTGATCCACCGTGTAAATGTGATAAGCGTCGTGCAACACCATGCAAAGCAGCCGGCCGAATTCGGGAATGAGCGCGCCCAAAACGCCGGCGCGGTGCATTTCCATCAGGGTCTCATAGACCGATTCTTTCCATTTAAGGATATTGAAAAACGGCAGGTTGGCCTCCGCCGAGCGGCGGAAATCATCGTCGATCAAATCCAAATGCTGGCGCAACAATTCGCGGGTTTCGTGCGTCAATTGGCAGTTATATTTCTGCGCGTCGTCGAAAATACGGATGAGATTTTCGGGACTGCTTCTGATAACCTCGGGTTTGGTCACCGTCACGTGTCCCTTTGAGAGGCGAATCCCCTCGCGCAAGGTGCGGCCGAACATATAGGTGGCGCCGAAGCGTGGCTTGTCGCAGTCGGTCACTCGGTGCACGATCAGCGTCGATAGCCGGTTAATCTGCGCCGCGTGCAGATAGTAGCTGCGCATGAAGACCTCGACGCCGCGCAAGGCGCCTTCACCCTCGAAGCCCAGCGCCGAGCTTACTTTTTCTTGGTGCTCGAAGGTCAGCTGGTCTTGATGTTTACCGGTGGAAAAGTGCAATTCATTGCGCACCCGCAGCAAGAAATCCTGTGACTCTTTCAAAGCGGCGATATCGGTGGCGCTGACCACGCCGTTGAGCGCGAGCGCGTCGAGATCCTTGGCTTTGAGCTTGGCGCGCGCGATCCAGCGGGCGGTTTGAATATCCCTCAGCCCGCCCTCCCCTTCTTTGACCTCGGGCTCGAGCAAATAGACCGAGCCGCCGAACTGTTCGTGACGGGCGCGATTCTCCTCGAGCTTTTCGCGGATGAAGCGCTTGACGCCGTTTTTGACCAGACGCGACTCGACGCGCTTTTCGAAATCTTGGTAGAGCGGATAATCGCCGCAAAGAAAACGCGCGTCGAGCAAGGATGTGCGCACTTTCATGTCGTTTTCCGCCAGGCGCACGCACTCGGCGATGCTCCGGGTGGCGTGGCCGACCTGAAGACCGGCGTCCCACAAGGTGTAAAGCAGCTTTTCGGTGACCGATTCGACGAAGGGTGAAACCTTCCAGCCGTAGAGAAATAAGAGGTCGATGTCTGACTGGGGATTGAGCTCGCCCCGGCCATAGCCGCCTTGAGCGACCAGAGCGAAACGCAGGTTCGGCGCGGGAAACTGACTGGTGTGTTGGGCGCTGATCTGGGTGAACAAATGGCGAATCAGATGATCCATCACGGTGGACCATGCCGAGACGATCTCCAAGCCGTCTGCGCCTGCGCGGTGTCGCTCGAAAAGAGTGCGCCGGCCGTGATCGACGTATTGGCGCGTCAAACGTTTGAGATCATGCTCGGTTTGCACCTGGTCGAGCAGCGCCAGCGAGATGGCTACAGCGTCCATGAAATATTCATCTAAAGCGTTTTGACCATGAGGTTCGATTGACTGTATTTTTGGATACCTTCGAATAAGGCTTCCACCATGGAGTCTTGGTAACTCGCCAGGCTCAAGGCCCGGCCTTCGGTGCGATGGGTGATAAAAAACATTTCCACCAGGACGCTGGGCATGCGCGCGCCGACCAGAACATAAAAAAGCGCTTGCTTCACACCCAGGTCTTTGACATCGCTCATGACTTTGCTCATGCCGCCGACGAGCGCCCCCTGGATTCTGTGTGCCAGGGTAATCGAATCCTCGAGCTTCATATTTTGCGTCATATCGCTCAGTATAAACTGTAAATCGGAAATATTCTTGCGCGACGCGGCGTTTTCGCGCGCGGCCAGGCGCATCGCAGCTTCGTCGGTGGTGTTGTCAAGATAATAAGTTTCGATGCCCCTTGCCTCGGCATTGAGGCTGGCGTTCATGTGCAGCGAAATGAACAAATCGGCATTCTCGGCGTTGGCCATCGCGGTGCGGTCTTCCAAGGCCACGAAACGATCATCCTGACGCGTCAAGACAACCTGGATTCCCATTTCATTCTTGAGTTTGACGGCGAGCTTTTTGGCAATGCTCAACACCACGTCTTTTTCCGCCAAGCCGCCGGCGCCGATCGCGCCCGGGTCCTTGCCGCCGTGCCCCGGATCCAAAACTATCTTGCGCAGATTGCTCACGGCCGGCGCCGTGGAGTTGGGTTTCTTCGCTTGCGCCATAGGCCGGCTCGCCGTCGCTTCCACTTTTGCGGCCGGCTCACTAGTCAACACTCGCTCCTGGCCTTTTTGCCCCTGAAGCTCGATGACCAGACGGTACGGATCCGTAAGAAGAAATGCGTTGTGCGCGCCGAGGCTCTGCATATCGAGGACAACGCGCACCACATCGGCGCTATATTGGCCGAGACGAACCTGGCGCAGCAGGCCGTCGTCGGCAGGCACCGGATCCCGTGATGTAAGCGCCAGCTTCGCGCCCAAAATGTCGATGTAAATGCGCGGCGGTATGCCTTTCCCCGGATCTTCTTTCAGACGGCGGATTTCATACTTGCTCTCCTGCGACAGTTCAAGGAGGATTCTCGTCGTAGCCTTGGAAGAAAGAAACCTCAAGCCGGTCACTAGGGTTTTGTCAGCCGGCGGGCCCAGGGACGTTTCATCGTTGTTCTTCCTTTCATCGACACGCTGCGAAAGGTCGCCGGCCGCGCGCGTCGCATCTGTTTTATTTAGCTCCTTTGCCGTGCTGCCCTTTGGGCTCTGCGCCCAGGCGGGACGGATCGAGAGCAAGGACGCGACTATTACGAGCGCGCAGAAACCACCGCGCACAACGGACGAACAAATCTTTGCTTTCTTCATCGTGATCTGCTTTCGTACCGTCATTTTTTGACCTCTTCGATCAACTGATGGAGAACGTTCATCGCTTCGAGGGGGGTCATCGTCGAGAGATTTAAATCGCGCAGACGATCGCCTAATCGGTCGTCGGTGGAGTTGAAGAGACCCATCTGCGCCGGTGCAGTGCTCGCGGATCGGTTGCCCGGTTCCACGTTTTGATGACCGTCGCGGGCGCCTTCCAAGCGAGCCAGGATTTCCTTGGCGCGTTCGATGATGTCCGGAGGCATGCCCGCCAGGCGCGCCACGTGAATGCCGTAACTGTGGCTCGCCGCGCCTTCGATGAGGTTGCGTAGAAAAATAATTTCGCCACGCCATTCTTTGACAGCGAAATTATAGTTTTTGATCCGCTCTTTGGTTTGCGCCAAGTCGGTGAGCTCATGGTAGTGGGTGGCAAAAAGCGTGCGCGGCCGGCAATCGACGTCGTGCAACGATTCGGCGACGGCCCAGGCAATCGAAATCCCGTCGAAAGTGCTGGTGCCGCGTCCCACTTCATCGAGCAAAATCAGGCTGCGGGCGGTTGCGTGACGGAGAATATTCGCAGTCTCTTTCATCTCGACCATGAACGTCGATTCGCCGCGGCTCAACGAGTCCGCGGCGCCGATGCGTGTAAAAATACGATCGACGACACCGATACACGCCTCGGCACAGGGGACAAAACTGCCCATCTGCGCGAGAATCACGCTCAGCGCCACCTGGCGCATGTAGGTCGATTTGCCCGCCATATTGGGCCCGGTGAGAAGGATGATTTGTTGCGAGTCGGGATCGATCAGACAATCATTGGGCACAAACGCGCCGCGGCCGACCACCGATTCCACCACGGGATGGCGCCCTTCGCGGATCGATAAGCGCGCGCTCGTGTTGATCAGCGGCCGAGTGAAATGGTTCGCCTCGGCCACTTCGGCCAACGAAACCAAAACATCCAGCACCGCCACGGCGTCGCTGACGGTTTTCAAGGCCGGATAATGACTCGCGACTTCCTCTCGCACCTGCGTGAGTAGCGCGGTCTCGAGCTTTTCCATCAAACTTTCCGAGTTGAGCACCTTGGCTTCGTACTCTTTCAGCTCCGGCGTTATGTAGCGCTCGCCATTGGACAGCGTTTGTTTGCGCAGGTAATCGCTGGGCACCGACCTCAGCTGGGAGTTGGTCACTTCGATGTAGTAGCCGAAGACGCGGTTGTAGCGCACCTTCAGCGAATGGATCCCGGTGCGTTGTTTCTCGCTCGCTTCAAATTGTCGAATCCATTCCTTGGCGTCGGTGCGAATGGCGCGGATCTCATCGAGCTCGGCATCGAAACCGGCGCGGATGAAGCCACCGTCTTTGATCGAGAAAGGCGGATCATCGACGATGGCGCGTTCGATCAGATCGACGACCGCAGGAAGATCGGCCAAGTCGTCGCGCAGCGCCGTAAGAATAGGCGCCTCGATGGCATCGAGCTGGGAGCGAAGCGCGCTGACGGCATGTAAGGTTTCTCTGATGGCAATCAGGTCTTTGGGTGAAGCGCTGCCCGAAACGACTCGTCCCGCCAATCGTTCCAGGTCCTGGATTTTTCGCAGACCGACTTTCAACTCTTGACGAAGCGCAAAGCGATCCACCAAGTCTTGCACGCCGTCATGACGCGCGCCGATCTCTTTCGGATCGAGCAAGGGATACAAGAGCCAACGCCGTAGCCGGCGCGCGCCGAGTGAAGTCGACGTGCAATCGAGGATGGACAACAGCGAGCCGCGCCGGTCTCCTTGATAGTTGGCGGTGAGCTCGAGATTCGCTCGAGTGGTTTCATCCAGGACAAGATAACTGGACAGGCGATAAGGTTCGAGAGCGCCGATCAACTTGAGCGACTCCGGCGCGTTCGCCTCCAGGTAGCCGAGGATCGCTGATGCGGCGCGCACGCCTTCGACGCTGGCTTGCGCATCGACATCGGCGTCAGCCCTAATTCGGCTCCGCGCGTCGTCGTCAAACAGCTCGTCCCCGATCATGCTGAAATGAATGAGCGGATATTCTTTATAGAGACGTTCGCGCAGCCGACCGTCGCGGCTCGCCAGCAACAACTCGCTCGGATGGATGCGCCCGAGCTCGTCGAAGAGTGCCGCATCGTCGGCGATTTCGGTGAAACGAAATTCGCCGGTAGTGATATCGGTCAAAGCCAAGCCGAGGCCGTTCGATCCCTTGCACACCGCCGCCAAAAAATTATTGCCGCGCGCATCGAGCGCCTCTGCAGCGGTAACGGTTCCCGGGGTGATTACCCGCACGACTTCGCGTTTGACCACGCCCTTGGCCGTCGCCGGGTCTTCGACCTGCTCGCAAACGGCGACTTTGTGGCCCGCATCGAGGAGCTTTTGAATATACGGATCGGCGGCATGGTACGGCACGCCGCACAGGGGAACCGAACCGTCTTCGGTTTTGTTGCGGGAAGTCAACGCGATATCGAGAATCTTCGACGCAGTGTGGGCATCTTCGAAAAACATTTCGTAAAAATCACCGAGACGGAAGAACAAGATGGCGTCGCGGTGGCGCTCTTTGATTTGCAGATACTGGCGCATCATCGGCGTGACTTTGGCGGTTTCCATAAATGTCTAGGTCGAGCCGGCGCGCGGTCCTTCAAGCTGACGCGCTTTTTTTCCTGCCTTGCGGCTCAGAGCTGACCCGGCGCGGCGTGTTTGCCAATCCAATTCGCGCACTAAGTTGCCGATGCCCAAAGACAACACGAATTGCCGCTCCATCGCTTTGAGAATCTTTTGCCGGTCGCTAGTGATGACAAACAGATCTTCTCCGTCCGTCAAATACCTGAGCGACTCCGCTGGCCGCTCGGTTTGCATAAAGTTTTTCTTCAGCGGCGCCACGCAGCGGCGGATTTTTTGCAAACTAAAACCGTGGCGGGTCAAATGCTTGACGACTTTCAGGCAAATCAGATCATTGAAAGAGTACAGACGTCGGGTGCCGCGTCCTTCGGCGAGCTTGATTGACGGCCGGATAAAATCCTGCTCGTCCCAATATTGCAATTGGCGCAGGCTCACGCCGACAATCCGGCTTGCGGTCTTGCTGTCGTACGTCTCCATCCCAGGTTCGCGATCAAATGAAAACAAGGCTGTTTTTATGAAGGTAGACTGGGCTCCCGCGGTTGTCAACAAAATCGCCATCGACCCGCGACCCGAGGACATGCCGAATAACGGCCATGGGTTTCCTGAAAAGGCGTGTCGGACGACTCGACAGGGTTGCCCTGTCGAGTTTTTGCATGATCGAGCTACCGGCTTTTTGTGCCGCCCAAGATGACGGCCTATTCATCCGACCCGACCCAACTGTAGCGTCGTCCCCCAACGGTGGCGCAGAATCTGTTTCATACCGGACGATGCTTTACTATTTAGCTCAGGATCTTTTGCCAACCACGCAAGCGCTTCCTTGCGCGCCTCGGCCAACAGTTGGCCGTCGCGCGCTAAATTGGCAAAGTGAAAGTCGGCGAGGCCGGACTGGCGCGTGCCAAGCATTTCTCCCGGACCGCGCAAGCGCAGATCGGCTTCGGCAATCTTGAAGCCGTTGCGTTCGCGCGCCATTACGCGCAAGCGCTCTGCCGCAAGCGCACCTCCTGTGCCGCGATTGACCAGCAGGCAATGACCCGGCGCCGTACCGCGCCCGACCCGGCCGCGCAGTTGATGCAATTGCGATAGTCCGAAACGCTCGGCGTGCTCGACCACCATCACGGTGGCGTTGGGGATATCGATGCCGACCTCAATCACGGTGGTCGCGACCAAAAGGCCGAGTTTGCCGTCACGAAAAGAGCGCATGATGCCATCGCGCTCCTCTGTCTTCAAACGGCCGTGCACGAGCCCAATGCCGAAGTCTTTGAACAAGGTCTGGCGCATTTTTTCCGCCATCTGGGTGGCGTCGTGCACTTGCTCGAGTTGTTCCGAAGCTTCCACCAGGGGCAACACGACGAAAGCCTGATGGCCCCGTTTCAATTCGTCGAGAACGATCGAATAAACTTGCCGGCGCTCGCGCTCGGCAAAAACTTTGGTTTGTACCGGCGTTCTTCCCGGCGGCATTTCGTCAATGAACGAAACTTCCATGTCGCCATAAAGCACCATCGCGAGACTGCGCGGGATCGGCGTCGCGCTCATCAGCAGCATATGCGGTTCCCGCGTTGCAGCGGCTTCGCGCGCGGCTCCGTTGACCAAACGTCGCAGCGAAAGCCGCTGCATCACGCCGAAACGATGCTGCTCGTCGATCACACCCAAGCCCATGCGTGGCGCGTGCACTTCTTGCTGGATCAAGGCGTGGGTGCCGACGACGAAAGCTACGTCGGCGCGCTCGATCGCTTGAAGCAAGGCCCTCTTTTCCTTGGCCGGAGTAGCCGCGGTGAGCAGCGCGGAGGGGATTCTCAAATCGTCGGCGAATTCTTTCAGGTTGCGGTAATGCTGCTCGGCCAAGATTTCCGTCGGCGCCATCCAAAGCGCCTGGTAACCGTTGTCGATCGCTTGCAGCGACGCCAGCCAAGCCACCATGGTTTTTCCTGATCCCACGTCGCCCTGGATAAGACGCTGCATCGGCTGCTCGCCGGCCATGTCTTGCTCTATTTCGCCCAGCACGCGCCGTTGCGCCCCGGTAAGTTCAAAGGGCAATATTTTTTTCATGCGCGGCAAAAGCCCCGCGGCACGCGCGACAAAGCCGATGCCCCGTTCATGACGCCGCGCGCTTTTGCGCCGCGCCAGACCGAGTTGCAGATAAAAAAGCTCGTCGAAAATAATCGTGCGATGCGCCGGCGAAGAAAACTCATTCAGTGCACCGATGGGCGCATCGGCCGGCGGCACGTGCAAGCGCGCCAGCGCGGTGTCGACCGGGAGCAAGCCATGACGCTCGGCGATTGCCGCGGGCAAATGGTTCGCGATAGAGTCGCCGTATTCGCTCAACGCTTGCGCCACCCAGCGACGCATCAAGGACAAAGAAATGCCGGCCGGGCAAACATAGACCGGCAAAATCCGTTGCAATTGCCCGTCGTCGCCCGCATCGATCAACTCAAAATCCGGGTGCGCGATGCGCAGCCGCCCGGGCATCCCCTGCTCGACCTTGCCGTGAACCAAAAGATTTTGGCCGTTCGCGAGGCGGTCTGCGAGAAAGCCGGGCGCGCGATACCAGATCAGATCGATGCTGGCGCTGTCGTCTCGAAGCGTCGCCAAAAGCATCTGGCGCCGCAGCCGCGGCACATATCTTTTTTGCAAGGCCACCAGGCATCCGACAAAGCTCGCTTCCTCGCCCGCCACCGCCTGAGCGATTTTTTTTATTTCCCGGCGGTCGTCGTAACGGAACGGCAGGTGATGGAGCAGATCCCCGATTGTTTTGAGGCCGAACGATTCTAATTGGGCGGCGCGCTTAGGACCGACGCCTTTGAGATTTTTTATCGGCGTGGCGAGGGCGTGCAAACGGACATGGACGCCGGCTTGGACCTTTGTTGCCGAAATTTG
This sequence comes from uncultured delta proteobacterium, assembly GCA_963755715.1. Taxonomy (GTDB): domain Bacteria; phylum Desulfobacterota; class Binatia; order UBA9968; family UBA9968; genus DP-20. The sequence goes on along the minus strand of CAVWLW010000020.1, from coordinate 22,877 downwards.
GCTGCCGGGAGCTGCGCCGGGCGGCTTCATGACGCCTGCTACGGCAAGAGCGGCGCTTCGTAGTCTTGCAAGGCTTTGACGTCGAATTCGCGCTGCTTGAGGTACTCGATGCCTTCGGCGGCGGCTTCGGCGCCGGCGATGGTCGTAAAGTAAGGCACCTGGTAATCCAAAGCGCAACGCCGAATGTGATAGGAGTCCGCCTGGGAATGCGCATCCGTAGGCGTGTTGATGACCATCGCGACCTCGCCGTTCTTGATTTGATCGCCGATGTGCGGACTGCCTTCTTGAACCTTGTTGACGACTTCAGACGGAATCCCGCGCGCTTCGAAATAGGCCGCGGTGCCGCGCGTCGCAACGATCTCGAAACCGACGCGATAAAGTTTTTCCGCTACCGGGGCGACACTCGGTTTATCCTCGTCGCGCACGCTGATAAAAACTTTGCCCGCCTTGCGGCAAGCGCATACCGCCGCCGAGCTGAGCCTTTGGCGAAAGCGATGCCGAAGGAAGTGTCGATGCCCATGACCTCGCCGGTGGATTTCATCTCGGGACCGAGCAATGTGTCGACGCCGGGAAATTTATTGAATGGGAAAACCGCTTCTTTGACTGAAATATGCTTCGGATGAATTTCCCGCGTTAGTCCAAGGTCCTTGAGCTTTCTGCCAACCATGATGCGCGCGGCTATTTTCGCCAGAGGTACGCCGATCGCTTTGCTGACGAACGGCACGGTGCGCGACGCGCGCGGATTGACTTCGAGCACGAATACGTTGGTTCCCTTGCACCGCGAACTGCACGTTCATCAGGCCGCGCACGTTGAGCGCCTTGGCCAAGGCGATGGTGTGCCGGCGAATTTCGTCTTGAATTTCCGCGCTGATCGATTTGGGCGGCAGACTGCACGCGCTGTCGCCCGAATGCACTCCGGCCCGCTCGATATGTTCCATGATGCCGCCGATCACGTACTCTTCGCCGTCGCCCAGCGCGTCGACATCGACTTCGATGGCGTCGTCGAGAAACTTGTCGATCAGCACCGGATGTTCCGGCGAAGCGGACACGGCATGCGTCATGTAATCCTTCAACGCATCGCCGTCATAGACGATCTGCATCGCGCGGCCGCCGAGAACGTAGGAGGGCCGCACCAAAACCGGATAACCCAACCCCTCGGCGATCTTAAAAGCTTCGTTGTAGGAACGCGCGATGCCGTTGTCCGGCTGTTTGATGTCCAGTTTCTTAATCAACTCGGCGAAAAGCGCTCGCGGTCCTCCGCAAGATCGATGCTGTCCGGCGATGTGCCGATGATCGGCACGCCGGCGCGCTCGAGCGGCAGCGCGAGCTTGAGCGGCGTCTGGCCGCCGAATTGGACGATCACGCCGTCGGGCTTTTCCCGGTCGACGATGTTCATCACCTCTTCCATGGTCAGCGGCTCGAAATAAAGCTTGTCCGAAGTGTCGTAATCCGTGCTGACGGTTTCCGGATTACAATTGACCATGATGGTCTCGTAACCTTCTTCTTTCAGCGCGAAAGCGGCGTGCACGCAGCAGTAGTCGAATTCGATGCCTTGGCCGATGCGGTTCGGGCCGCCGCCCAAGATCATGATTTTTTTCCGCGCCGTCGGCTTCGACTCGTCCTCGCCTTCGTAGGTTGAATAGAGATAAGGCGTGAACGCTTGAAATTCCGCGCCGCAGGTATCGACGGAATTGAACACCGCCTCGACGCCTTTGGTCTTTCGCGCGCTTGCGAACTTCGGCTTCGCTGGCGCCAATCAGTTTGGCGATCCGCGCATCGGCAAAGCCCATCTGTTTCCACTGACGCAACAGTCCCGCGTCCAATTGAGCCGGTGATCCTGTACCGCGTGCAATTTCGCTCTCGGTGGCGATGATCTCGCGAATCTTTTCGAGGAACCAGGGATCGATGGCCGATAGCTGAAAGATCTCTTCGGTCGTCATGCCGAGCCGGTACGCGTCGCCCAGATACCAAAGACGCTGGGCGTTGGGCTGCTTGAGCTTTTCCTGAACGATGCGCAGTGATTCGTCCCGACTGGCGTCGGACAAATCCACCTTAGATTCGAAGCCAAACGAACCGGTTTCCAAAGAGCGCATCGCCTTTTGCAAGGATTCTTTGAAGGTCCGGCCGATCGCCATCGCTTCGCCCACCGACTTCATTTGCGGCGTTAAAATGTCCTTGGCCTGGGGAAACTTCTCGAAGGTAAAGCGCGGTATTTTCACGACCACGTAGTCGATGGTCGGTTCGAAACAAGCGGGCGTTTCGCGCGTGATATCGTTGCGGATCTCGTCGAGGGTGAAGCCCACGGCCAATTTGGCGGCGATCTTCGCAATGGGGAATCCGGTCGCTTTGCTCGCCAATGCCGAGCTGCGTGAGACGCGTGGATTCATTTCGATCACGACCATGCGGCCGTTTTTCGGATTGACGGCAAATTGAATGTTCGAGCCGCCGGTGTCGACGCCGATCTCGCGGATCACCCGGAGCGCGGCGTCGCGCATGATCTGGTACTCTTTGTCCGTGAGGGTTTGCGCAGGCGCGACCGTGATCGAATCGCCGGTATGGATACCCATCGGGTCGAAGTTCTCGATCGAGCAAATGATTACCACGTTGTCCTTGTGATCGCGCATCACCTCGAGCTCGAACTCTTTCCAGCCGAGCACCGATTCTTCGATCAACACTTCGTGCACGGGAGAAATGCTCAAACCGGCCTGCACGACTTCTTTGAAATCTTCTGGACCGTACGCGAAATTACCGCCGCTGCCGCCGAGCGTGCGCGAGGCGCGGATGATGACCGGAAAGTTCAATCGCTTTTGAATGCGCATGGCGTCGCGCATGCTGCGCGCATAGCCGCTGCGCGGCAGGTCGAGGCCGATGCGCCGCATTGCCTCTTTGAACAGATCGCGGTCTTCGGCTTTTTTGATCGAATCGATTTTGGCGCCGATCATCTCGACGCCGTAGCGTTCGAGTATGCCTTTCTCGGCGAGATCGATGGCGAGGTTGAGCGCCGTCTGGCCACCCAAGGTCGGCAAGATTGCGTCGGGACGTTCCTTGGCGATGATTTTTTCAACGATGTCGGTTGTAATTGGCTCGATGTAGGTGCGAGCTGCAAATCCAGGATCGGTCATGATCGTCGCCGGATTGGAATTGACGAGGATCACCCGGTAACCCTCTTCTTTCAGAGCCTTCAAAGCTTGTGTGCCGGAGTAGTCGAACTCGCAAGCTTGACCGATGATAATCGGTCCGGCGCCGATCAGTAGAATCGATTCGATGTCGGTGCGTTTCGGCATGGGTCGTTATTTGCCTCGATATTTTGCCATCATATCGGTAAAGCGCTTGAACAGATAATCGGCGTCATGCGGACCAGGCGAAGATTCCGGATGATATTGCACCGAAAAGATCGGCAGCTCGCGATGCGCCAGGCCTTCGACCGTGTTGTCGTTCAGGTTCAGATGCGTGACTTCGGCCGCGCCTTTGAGCGAATCGGCGTCGACTGCGAAGCCGTGGTTCTGCGACGTGATCTCGACCTTGCGCGTGGTGAGATCCATCACCGGCTGATTGCCGCCGTGGTGGCCGAACTTGAGCTTGTAAGTTTTGCCGCCGAGCGCGAGGCCCATGATCTGATGGCCGAGACAGATGCCGAAGACCGGTTTTTTGCCGATCAATTTTTGTACATTTTCTTTGGCGTAGGGCACGGCGTCGGGATCGCCGGGCCCGTTGGAGAGAAAAATTCCGTCCGGCTTGAATGCCAAAACATCTTCCGCCGGCGTCGCTGCTGGGACGACTTTGACTCGACAGCCGGCCTCGGCGAGATTGCGCAGAATGTTGTATTTGATGCCGTAGTCGTAGGCGACGACAAAAAATGCCGGCGCGCCAAAGGTTCCCTTCCTTTTGGGCTTGGACATGGTCTTCGAGCCATCGCGCTCTTTGTAGCCGTCTTCGAGCTGCCACATACCCTGATGCCAGTCGTACGCTTCGCTGCAAGATACCTCGCGGACTAAATCCAGTCCGATCAAGCCCGGCGAATTTTTCGCTTTCGCGACTAGCTCATCGGCGTTGCCGGTCAATGTCGAAATCACGCCTTCTTGTGACCCCTGATCGCGCAGATGGCGAACGAGTGAGCGCGTATCTATGCCTTGGATGCCGACGATGCCGTTAGCTTTCATGTATTCGTGCAGCGGCTGGGCAGCGCGCCAGTTGCTCGGTTGCGGCGTGTAGTCTTTGACGATGAAGCCGTTCATGAACGGCTGGCGCGATTCTACGTCCTCGGGATTCACTCCGACGTTGCCGATCTCAGGATAGGTCATGGCGACGAGCTGGCCTTCGTAGGACGGATCGGTGAGGATCTCCTGGTAACCGGTCATGCTCGTGTTGAATACGACTTCACCCAAGGCTTCGCCTTCAGCTCCGAAGGATTCGCCTTCGAAAACTCGGCCGTCCGCCAATGCTAGGATCGCTTTCATGAAATTACTTAGCCGCCGGTTTTTCATCGCCGGCTGCTGCAAATGGCTGCGAACCGGCGACCGGGCTGATGAGCGAATACATCACGACTTGATCGCGCTCTTCCTGATCGAGCCCGCGCAACTTGACCCGCACCCGGTCTGTTTCCGAGCTGGGAATATTTTTCGCGACGTAATTCGGCCGCATGGGCACTTCGCGATGGCCGCGGTCGATCAACACCGCGAGACGCACCGACTGCGGTCGGCCCGAGCGAAAGATAATGCTCAGCGCGCTCTGGACCGTCCGGCCGGTGTAAATAACGTCATCGACAAGAATCACTTCGCGGTCTTTCAGGTTGAGTGGCCCGGCGTCAGGATCGGCCGGATTTAACCGGCGCAGCTCTTCGCTGCCGTAGATGTCGATCTCGCCGAGCTCCGGTCTGCGTTGCCGCTGGTTTGTGATTTCCATCGCCAGCCGTTGCGCCAATTGTGATCCGACGCTGCGCACACCCAAGATCAACAAGCGATCGGCGTCGCGGCAATCGCTCAGTATGCGGCCGCTCATCTCGACCAACGCCTGTTTGATTTCCGCTTCGCCCATCAAGACTCGTTGCGGTCCGCTTTTGAAAGGCTCGTAGCCCAGCTCCTCGGCTTCTTTGATCGAGTCGAAGATCGCCAACTCGTCTTTCTTCAACCACTCCTTTAGATTGCTCGTGAGCGTGTTATCGTAGGAGCAGTATCGTTTCGCGGCGACGTTGCCAACGTATTGCACCTTGAAGCGGTGATCGCAGTACTTGCAACCCAAGATCACCGAGCCGCTCTCGCCGATGGCAAAAAGCTCGAAGCGTTTCGGCGCGGACAGCGGCTCTTTTGACGTGATGCAATTCGGATTGCGACATTGCGGGCCAATCGCTTCGGGACTTTCGTATGAAATCGCCGCTCCCCTGGACCGCGGCATCGTCTCGTGGCGCCGGTCGAAGAGAAACTTGAGCAGCGCCATGCGTACCGGCACGCCGTAAGCCGCCTGCTTGAAATATATTCCACGCCGATCTTTATCGACTTCGGGGGACAGCTCGTCGACGCGCGGCAGCGGATGCATCACCACCGTGTCCTGAAAACGCTGCTCGCGCAGAAAAGCCGCGCCGATCGTCGGATAGCTGGCGTCGTTCGTGCCTTCCTTCATGCGCTCCTTTTGTTTCCGCGTCATGTAGAAGGCGTCATAGCGCAATCCGCTCGCCATCGTGTTCAGCCGCGCTTGAATGACTTCGTCAACTTGCGTGAAAAGCGCCAACTGGTGCGGCTGCTTGGGCGTTAAATACAATGCATCGGTTTCCTTTACCACCGCGCTCAAGTCGTTCGACGCGACCGGCGCCAGGCCGTAGCCGTATTCGCGCTCCAGACGCTCGATCACATATTGCGGTAACTCCATGCCGCTCGCGGCCAAAGTGACGACGTGGGCGCCGAAACGCGCCAGCGCGAACACCAGCGAGTGAATCGTCCGGCCATTTTTTAGATCGCCACAAACGACCACCGTCAGCCCTTTGAGCTCGCCCTTCTCTTTGCGCAAGGTGTAAAGGTCGCACAGTGTTTGGGTCGGATGTTCGTGGCCGCCGTCGCCGGCATTGATGATCGGCACGTCGGCATGCTCGGCCATCGCCTGCACTGCGCCGTCCCAATTATGCCGCACCACCAAAACGTCGGCGTAGCTCGAAACGACTTTGGCGGTGTCCGCAACCGTTTCACCTTTTGCCGTCGACGATGATTTCATGTCCGAACAACTGATCACCGAGCCGCCCAAGCGCTGCATTGCCGACTCGAATGATAAACGGGTGCGCGTGCTCGGTTCGTAAAAAAGAGTAGCCATGATCTGGCCGCTCGCCGGTCTGGCGGCGCGCAATTGCTCCGCCTCGTCCGCCAGAGAAAAAATCTCTTCGATTTCCTCGTTGGTCAAATCGGCGATCGAAATCAAGCTACGCATCGCTTTAAATATCTCAACTTAAGTCACTTTTTTTCTTGCCAATCAGCAAGATTCACCTGATCGATCCCATCCGCTTCTTCCAAGAGCACGTTCACTCTCTTCCCAGCACCAACGTCGATGTTTTTGCCGACAATATCGGCGCGTATCGGCAACTCCCGGGCGCCGCGGTCGATCAGTGCGGCGACCAGTATGCGCTTGGGCCGGCCAATCCGCTCCACCGCTTCCATCGCCGCCCGGATCGTGCGGCCGCGAAAAATTACGTCGTCGATCAACACGATCGTTTTGTCATCGACCGCCGCATGAATCTCGATCGCGCCAACCATCGCTCCGTCTTGCTCTTGCCTCCGATCATCGCGGTACGGCGTGACGTCGATCACGGCAACCGGCGGCGTGAATTTGTCGATTTCCTCAATCTTACGGGCCAAGCGTCGCGCCAAATGGACCCCGCGCGAGCGAATGCCGATCAGCACCAACTCGCTAGGCGCCGCGCATTTCTCGACGATCTCGCGCGCCATCCGATGGACGGCTTTCGCAAGATCGGCGCGCTCCAGCAGAATTTTCTTTGTCTCGGCCATAAAAAAAGACCCTCGCGGATCACCGGGAGGGTCTTCGAGCGAATATGATTTGTTGAATGGATTTTGTCATGACGCCCTTTTTCGACCTCGCAGGATCGAATTAAAAGGTTACTGTGACTTAATTACCGTGCGCCTGAATCAAAGTCAATAAAGTTTGCGTTAAATCTTAATCACCGGGTTTAATTCTTAAAGCTTGCTGCGTAAAGAGCTATTTGAGCCCCTCTTAGAGTCCGAATGCTTCTATCGGGAGCATTTACGCTATTGTGGTAAAAAAACAGCTCGTCCCGTTCACAACAGCTCAACGATTTGTGCGTTTACTATTTCTCGTTGAATCCTAAGCCGCGCCAGCGCCACCGGCAACTTGAAGCGGCGTGGGCCGGCGCTGCCTGGATTGAGGAAGATTACTCCGTCACTATTGGTAAGACTCGGCTTATGCGAGTGGCCGCTGATGACGGCATGGAATCCTTTCGCCGCAGGATCGACTTCCAGATCATTCACGTTGTGGATGATAAACAAGCAAACGCCGTTGACGTGCAGATGCAAAATGTCGGGGATTTTTTTGGCCCACGGTTCTCGGTCGTTGTTGCCGCGGATCGCAAGGACTGGCGCTACTGACTTGAGCGAAGCAAGGACTTCCGGTTTGCCGATGTCGCCGGCGTGGATGATCAGCTCGGAGCCTTGCAACGCTGCCAACGCTTCGGGCCGGAGCAAGCCGTGGGTGTCCGAGATTAAACCGACCCGACCTGTCTTCAACGTTACTCGTTGTTTTTTGACCGTGAACACAAGTTTGATTTAGCTTGATTCGCGCCCCGGCGCAATTCTATAGTGATGATCGCGGATGGAGGTCCTATGTTTCCACACTTAAAGGGTTTCAATCTCAAACAATGGATCGATGAAAACCGCGGCGACTGGGGCCAGCGCCGGGTCATTTGGCAGGACTCGGACTTCATCGCTTTCGTCACCCGCGGCCCCAACCGGCGCAAGGATTTTCATATCAATCCGGGCGATGAGATTTTTTATCAACTCGAAGGCGATCTCAATCTTCACTACATCCAAGACAACAAGCGCGAGCTGGCGACGCTCCAAGCCGGCGATATTTTTCTGCTGCCCAAGAACACGCCGCATTCACCCCGGCGCGCGGACGGTTCATGGACTTACGTGGTGGAACGGCAGCGCGGCAAAGAGGAAATAGACCGGTTTATCTGGCCCTGCGAAAAATGCGGCAATAATCTCTATGAGACTGAAGTTCGTTTCGACGATCCGGGCGACGCAGTCAGCCGCGCCACAAGCTCGCTCAAGTCAAATCCCGCGTTGGTCACCTGCAAGCAGTGCGGCGAAGTCTTGGATCTTTAGCTTCGATGGTCCCCGTCAAGTCGCCATGGCAAAGCTCAAGTAATGCTTGCGAATAGTTAAAGCAGCAGATGAATCTAGGCTTTGGCCTGCATGGCGCGCCAAATCTTCGGAGGCGTCAAAGGTAATTCTTGAATGCGCACGCCGACCGCGCGCGATACCGCATTGGCAATCGCCGAAGCGACCGGCAACAGCCCGCCTTCGCCGATGCCCTTGGAGCCGAACGGACCAGGACCGTTCCCGTTTTCGATCAAGATGGTGTCCAGGTTATCGGGAACGTCATTGAATCTCGGCACGGTGTAGTCGACGAGATTGCCGTTCAGCAACTGACCGTCTTCGTAAACCATCTCTTCCATTAGCGTGTGGCCGATGCCGAACATCACCGCGCCCTCGTCTTGACCGATGCACTGCTCGGGGTTAATCGCTTTGCCGGTGTCGCAGGCGGAAACATATTTGAGCAGATGAATGACGCCCGTGTCAGGGTCGACCTCGACTTCGACGCCGCCCCAACCGACTTCCCAGAAGGTTGTGGTCGAGCCCAAGACCGCCTTGGCATTGCGTTTATCCTTGTACAGGCCCTTGCCGATAATTTCTCCGGCCTTGCTGCCAAAGAAATCAACGATCACTTTACTGAATGAAATGACCGGACGCTCGCCAACGACGACGTGACCATTGTGTAATCTGAGGTTGCCGGCCTTCTGTTTGAGAACCTTTGCAGCGCACTGCAGAAGTTGCTTCTTGACGTCCTCGGCCGCTCGTAAAACCGCTGTTCCCATAACCACCATAGAACTACTCGCGCTGGTGGAGATATCGTAGGGTGTCACGTCGGTATCGAGCTGGGCGACGGTGATCTGGTCCATGGGCAACGAAAGTTCTTCGGCGACCACCTGGCTCAACGCTGTCCGTGGCCCCTGCCCTATTTCCACCGTTCCGGTGAGCAGGACCACGCTGCCGTCCGACGACATCTTCACCGTGGCGCCGGCGACTTTGTAGGTGCCGCCGGCATCTTTGATGCAGCAGCTGAGACCCTTGGCGCGATTGGGCGTCTTACTTTTTTCTTGCCACTTGATCGCATCGGCGACTTTGAGCAGTCCTTCTTTCAAATCGCAATCCACCGGCGTGTCGCCGACCGTGTAGAGATCGCCTTTCTTGAGCAAATTTTTGAGACGAAATTCCAATGGATCGAGACCGAGGCGCTCGGCGATCATGTCCATCTGCGATTCATACGCCCAGGTCACTTGCAGCGCGCCAAAGCCGCGAAACGCGCCGGCAGGAACTGTATTCGTATAAACGCCGTAAGCTTCGACGTTCGCATACGGAATCTTATAAGGACCGAGCGAGCGATAGGCCGCTTTCTGGGTCACCCGCGGACCCGCGTCGGCGTAGGCACCGGTGTCCATGTAAACTTGGCAGTCGCGCGCGATCAATTTACCGTCTTTGGTGACGCCGGTTTTGATGGTGACTCGTGCCGGATGGCGCGTAATCGTCTTGAAGCTTTCATTGACCGAGAACTGAAGCTTTACCGGCCGGTGGGTCATCCAGCTTAATGCTGCTGAAATCGGTTCGCCCTTGACGTAGAGCTTGCCGCCGTAACCGCCGCCGACGTAGGGAACGATGACGCGGATGCGGCTGAGCGGCAGCCGAAAGATACCGGAAAGATGATCGCGCAAGGTAAACGGATCTTGGCAGGATGCCCAGACCGTTAGCTTCTCGCCGTCGTAATAAACGATGTTGTTGTGCGCTTCCAAAGAATAGTGCTGGACTTTTTGAAAGCGAAAGGTGTCTTCGAAGATATGATCCGCCTTGGCAAAGCCCTTGGCTACGTCTTCGCGAGCGAAGGTCAGGTAGTAACAGATATTCGTGCCGTTGAATCTTTCCGGCGCGCCGTAAACCGAACCGCGTAACTCCGCACGAGCAACGCCGGCTTCGTGCACCAGAGCGGCGCCCGGCGCCGTGGCTTCTTCTATGTTCGTTACTTTAGGGAGCTCTTCGTATTCGACTTCGATCAGCTCTAGCGCCGCTTCCGCGATCGCCGGATCGTCAGCGAGCACGGCCGCAACCGGGTCACCGACGTAGCGTACCTTGTCGACCGCGACGATCGATTGATCTTTGTAGGTCGCGCCGTATTTGTAATTGAAAGCTTGAATATCGTCGCGGGTGAGCGTGGCGATCACTCCCGGAAACGCTTTCGCCTTGGAAGCCTCGACTTTGACGAGCTTTGCGTGCGCCACCGGACTTCTGAGGATGCGCGCGTGCGCCATGCCGGGGAGTTGGAGATCGGTCGTGTAGACCGCCTTGCCCGTGACTTTTTCGATGCCGTCGACGCGGTGCGCGTTGGTCCCCGCCACCGCATAGCTTTGCTTTGTTTTCATGATGTGTGGCTAAAATACCAAAAGGGCCACGGCGAAAATCGCCGTAGCCGATGATGAATGCTACTTGCGGATTTTAGGGCTGTCTTTTTCCGGAAAGTATAGATCGCAAAACGGGCAATGAAAGTTCATTCCCGATCCCAGCATGTGGGGATTCACCACGAAAATTTTCTTACAGTTTGGACATGTAATTTCGACCGCCTGACCCATGATTCCTCCTCAAATAATTAAATCCAATCAGATTCCGCAACCGCCTACGCCCAATAGGTCGTTCGGTCCATCGGAATATGCTGCAACACTTCACCCGGCACGTACTCTTCGAGTTTGATGCGCGCCATCGCTTCATCCGGGCACTTGGACACCGGCGAGAACGGCCGGTCCGTCGGTTTTGTCGCATCGACGATCATCCCTGAAGTCTTGATCTCGTCTCGTAGCGAGGGATCCAAGAAATTGCCGCGGAACAAGGGCTTCAGGATATTGACCTGAAGATGCGGCTGAACCCTGGTCGCAATCGCCCAGAGAATATCGGTCGGATTGAAAACATCGATATCGTCATCGAACACGAAGACATTCTTGGTGTGATCGAAGGTCAACGCGGCGGCGGCGGCGCGTGCCGGATCCCCTTCGGACAGTTTTTTCATCGAGATGAAAACATTGTAATGCGCGTGGCGGCCCTGCTTGCAGACCGCTGTGACGCCTGGTACCGCCTCGCGGCAGCGGCGCAAATAGGCGCCTTCGCGCGGCAAATCCATCCACGGCTTGTCGCCTTCCGGCGTAATTACCGACTGGTACATGGCGCCGTTGCGATAGTTGATCGCCTTAACCTCGTATTCGACGCAAGTCGTGTAACGCTGCGGACCGAGATAACCAGGCGCTTCACCGAAGGGGCCTTCAACCACACGACCGCCCGGCTTGAGCACGCCTTCGATGACGACTTCAGCATCCGCGGGAATGAGCAAATCGTCGCCAAACGTTTCCGAAGCAACCAAGCGCAGCGGTTCGCCCAAGTAGCCGCCGATCACATCGTACTCGCTGACTTCGAAAGGTCCGCTGTAGCAAGCGCCCATGTGGTAGGCCGGATGATGACCGAGCACGGTCGCCACGGGCATCTCTTGATTGTTTTCTTCGTAGTCTTTGAAAATCTTCCACAGATGGCGCGGCGAGGCATAAAGGGCGGTGGTGGTCTTCGATTTCACTTCCATCCGGTGGTACGAACAATTGTAGATGCCGCTTTTTCGATCTTTGGTGACCGTCGACAGAACGATGTACGGCCCGCCGTCCATTTCATGATGGCGCATGATCGGAATCTGATACAGATCGACGTCTTTCCCGACCATGGTGTTTTCCTTTATTGGCGCGTCCTTTTTGCTGATGATCGTCGGCGGGACGCGATGCTCTTCCATCTCCAGGCATTTGTCGGCCATCTGTGGACGCGTCGAGTTACGCGGCATGCCGAGAGCGATCTGGGTCTTGCCTTGCGAAATTTCGCAGTTCATTGTCAGCTTGATCGGGCCGACTTTGCCGTTTAAATTCAGCGGATTATCGAAAATAATAATCGGAAATCTTTTTTGCGCGCCGAGATGTTTGATGATCGCGGTAACATCATAGTTTGCCGGATTGACTTCCTTGGTGATGTGAATCACCTCTCCCGGCAGCTCGCGTTGACAGTCCGCAATAAACGTTCGTAAGATCCTTAGCCATGTCGGCCTCCTAGCTATGTTATGAAAAAGTTTATGCAAAAATATTTATCCAATGCTCCCCGGATTGTCAATCGAAGTGTCTTGGCACAAGCGCAATGCTCGGCGCAATTTGCGCCGGTTATCGGCAGCCGTTGCGAAATAAATACTGCGGATTCGCCGGATTCCAGATGACACCGGGATCGGCGCTGTACAACGCGATTTCTTCTTTGAGATTTTTTGCGATCTGCTGCTCTAGTTTGTCCCAATTATTTTGCTGCTCCGGAAATGCACTCAAGGCTTGTTTGCCGAGCGCATAAAGCAGAAATCGGCCGCCGTTTTGAAGCTGCATGTCCGCCATCGTGCCATCCGTCTTCCGCTCGGTCTGCACGACCATCCTGACCAGTGAAGGCGTATCTTGCGCGGTTACGGAAAGAACGCAATAAACCTTTTTGACGGTGGCGAAGGTTACGCGAAAACTCGGTGCGATAATCGCATGTCCGGTCCACGTCCATTCCATCTCCCGCTCCAGGGCTTCGCATAGTTGGCGCTCGCGCGGCGCTGAAAAGCGCGAGCAGGAGAGATTGCGACTGTAGAGTGAATCGAGGGCGTACGCGTTCGCAACGGCCAAGACGAAAACTGAGGTGAAAGCCGACCAGGCGACCTTGCGCATGAAAAATGGCTATTCGAAAATGATCGTCCGATTGCCGTGCAAAAACACCCGCTCTTCGAGCACGAGCTTGACTGCTTTCGCGAGCACGATTTTCTCGACGTCGCGCCCCGCCTGCACCATCGCCGCCGCGGTATGAGTATGATTCACGGGGATCACGCCCTGGGCGATGATCGGCCCGGTGTCGAGATCGTCGGTGACGATATGCGCGGTCGCGCCGATGATTTTCACGCCCCGTTCGTGCGCCTGATGGTACGGCTTGGCGCCGATAAAGGCCGGTAAAAACGAGTGGTGAATGTTGATCATTCGGTTGGGATAACGCGCGACGAATTTCGGCGACAGAATGCGCATGTATTTCGCGAGCACGATGTATTCCGGCGCGTAGCCGGCCAGGACATCCGCAACCAAATCTTCATGCGCCGTCCGTTCGAGATTCTGATGGCTGACGTAGTGAAACGGGATGCCGAATTGTTCGACCAACGGCTTGAGTTTTTCATGATTGCTGACTACCGCGCGAATCACCGCCGGCAACTCGCCGGAATAATGCCGGATCAGCAAATCGCCGAGGCAATGAGTCTCACTGGTCGCCATGATGACAATGGGCTGGCGCTCGGTCGCCATAAGTTTCACGACGGCATCTTTCGGCAAAATTTGCTCGAGATAAGAAACCACCCGATCCGGCGCCGTCGGTCCTTCAAACGCCGTGCGCATAAAGAAATGTTTGGCGTCGAGATCGACAAATTCCTGATTGTTCAGAATATTATAGCCGGCGTTGTAGAGCACGCCGGTGATCTTGTGCACTAAACCGGGTTCATCGGGGCAGTCGATACGAAGAATATGCGGGGGCACAATCGGATCTCCATTTCGTCGAAAATCGCCGTGAGTATGGCATGCCCTGGCGGGGAGATAAACCGTCGAGCGGATTTCACAGGACGAAACTGGTCACTCGCTTGAACTTATCTCAAAGACAGGATAGCGCCCGACTAAAGGCTCGAAGTCTTTTAAGGGTGATCCCGCGGGAATGGGAAAATATCGTTGAACCGTGAGTCTGTACCGATCGACGTAGGCTTTTAAGATTTCCGGCTTGGCGTCGTCCGCGATCGCACGCATGCGAACGTTTTCTCTCTTGGCTCCCCTCACTAAAGTCGCCTTTTGGCTGACAACCACATTTCTAACCCACTGGGTGTCGCCGCGCGGCGCCACGAGATATCTCTTATTCTCATGAGTGAGCACATTGACTGGAGTCGCGTAGATGCGTCCACTCTTCCGACCTTGAACCTCCAGGAGAAAGTTATGCGCCAGCCCAAAACCGATCTTGACCAGAAACCCGAATACGCGGTTGACGATTCGGTCAAGCGGACTCGGCCGCATGAACTCTATTGATGATTGTGGCATATCGACCGCGCGCCCACTTGGTGATCATGCAGGCGTACTTGGAACAGGTGAGCCAACCGCCGGGGTGCTAAACGACCGAGTTGTCTAGAACGCAGCCCCCGCAGCTCCACGAAAATCGGTTGGCGCCGGTTGTCCTTTTTTCTGCGCCCTTTCTTGGGCTATCCGGTGATTCATGTCGGCAGGGATAAACCGAGTTTTCTTACCTGATCGTTTGGCCGCAATCAGCTCGTCTCTTGCTACTTCGCCACCGCCGATTGCCACGATTACATCGCTGCTTTGGACCATGGCTGTTGAAGTCGAGGATAGTTTCTCGGTGCCGGGCATAAATCCACCCCAAGTCGAATCCTTGACGTAGAAGACGATGTCGACGCAGGGAGATAGTTTGACCTGGTTTTCTTTCGCTTGGGTCGAGACGATACCTGCCGTCACGAACTTTTTCCGCTTCGCTGTCTCGTAAACGGCGCCAATGCCTTCGGTGGTCGCGCCAATGTTCACGATCGTGGTCTTGGGGTCAAACGTATCGAGAATCCGCGCGGCTTGCTCAAGCATCGCCGACCTGTTCTCGTACTCAGCGCCGGAGTAGCCGAGGAAGGTAAGAACTTTCATTTTCTTGCCCTTGAAGAAGGCGCGGATCTCTTCCGGCGTGGCATCTTTAATCGTCGACGGCGGATCACAGCCGAGCGCGCGGTGCGCCAGCAGCGCTACAACCAAGAACACAGAGAACGCAATGGACTGCGCCGAGTATGCGCGCGCCGTGATCATGATTGCCCCCTTCCGCCAAAGCGCCGCCGACTTAACGTAACTGACGTAAGACCGAAATCGTTACCAGCTAAATCTAAAAACGTCGCGACCCGGCCCGTATGCAATCACTCCACTTCTTGCTGGCACGGCTCAAGACGCCGCGTAGTGAGAGACTTCGATCAGATTCATGTCGGGATCACGAAAATACACCGACATCATCAACCCTCTCGCCCCACTTCTTTCCACGGGACCGCCGATCAGCTTGACGCCGCAAGCATTCAAATGCGCGACAACATCGTCGATGGACGTGGAGGTGACAAAGCAAACGTCGCCGGAACCGGAGGTGGGTTTATCGGCGATTAAATTGCTCTCGCGTCCGACTTTTTGCAAGTTGATTTTCTGCGTTCCAAATCTTAGAGCTTTCCTGCCTTCGCCAAAGGCGACGACCTCCATGCCCATCACCTTCGAATAGAACTCACAGGTCTTTTCAATATCTTTGACCGTCAAAACTACGTGATCAATGCTCTCGATCTTCACTACTTACCTCCGCGCGACCTGTTTCAGTGGACGTCATTCCCTGTGCCGCGCCTCCTTTAGTGTTTGCCGGCGCCGTTTCCATTCAGTCCAAACATTTTCATCGCGTTGCCGCCGAGAACTTTTTCTTTATCCGTGTCGCCAAGATTCTTCATTTGCTTGATCACGTCTACGGTTCTCGGCCAAGTGGCAACCGCGTCGCCGTGGTCGAAGTCACTGCCTATGATGATGTTGTGATTGGGCCAGCCGTTAATCGTATCCGCGAGGTAAGATTCCCAGGCGACCGCCGCGATATAGAACTGATCGAAATATTCGCTCGGTGATTTCTTGATCCCTTTTTTACCTTCAAAAAATTGCTGCACGGCAGTCGACACTGTCGCTTCATTCGGCATGTGCGCGTCGAGCGTGTGCATCAACCACGGCACCCAGCCGATGCCGCCCTCGAAGAAACCGAACTTCAAAGTCGGAAAGCGGTCGAGCACACCGCCGAAGATCAAGCGCGCCGCGCTCACCATGTAGGTCAAGGAAAAGCCGAGCGCGGTGGGAAAATGTTGGTATCCCTGAAAACGTTCGCTGCCGACCAGCCAAGGATGGCTATGCTGCAATTCGAAGACACGCGCCGCCGGATGCAGCAAGATTGGAATATTGAGATCGGCGATTTCTTCGTAGAGCGGAAACAGCACTTCGTTGTCGAGGTCGCCGTCGCCCCAACCGCCATTGAATTTGACCGCTTGGAAACCGAGTTCCTTGACCGCGCGGCGCAGCTCTTTAATCGATTCCTGAATATCGGGCAAGTAAATCCAGGCGCAGCCGATAAAACGCTCGTCACCCAGGATATCTTCCGCCACGGTATCGTTATAAGCGCGCGCAAGCTGGCGACCGAGCTCCGGGTCGCATTCGTAGATCAAGGGCCGATTGTCGGGGATTAACACCTGCCTGTCGAATCCATCCTTCTCCATGAACTTGGCGCGCAGCGGTATGCTCCAGCGCCCTTCCTTGAACGAGTGAATCTTTTTACCGTCGCGATAATAAGTCGCCACTTTGCCCGGGACAACTTCGCCGTAACGGACCATGTCGCCCTTGTCTTCCACGATTTCGAGGTGGCCGCGGCCCGGATGTTTGACTTTGTCGATGAATCGAATCGGCCAATAGTGCGTGTCGCCGTCAATGTACATTCAAGTACTCCTCGTCAGTTTCTCGTTTCAAGTTTCCCACTCGATTCTAAACCAAAAACTGGAACTATTATTTAACCCCATACTTCGCCAACAACTCGTCGATGAAGCCGCTCTGGTCGATTTTCTTGAGTATCCGATCATCGATCAACTGCTCGGCTCTCACTTTCTCGACTTTTGGATTGCTTCGTTTCATCAAGCGCACGACGTTGGTGATGCCGGCGGGATTGGCGTACGGTTTTTGTCGGTCCCCAGGACAAGGTCTCGATAACCTTCCTCGGCGTCTTTTTCGCTGACCTTCAGATATTTTTGCAGAATTTTTAGAGTGCTCGGTTTCTGCTGCAGCGAGAGCGAAAACGCCGCGCCCTCGATGACCGCCTTCAATAGATTTTCCGCCAATTGAGGATCTTTCTGAATGTTTGGTTCGCGCATGACAAAGCCGGAACTTAGAATTGGCAAATTAAATTTATTCAAGTCCGCCAGGGTGGAAAAGCCGAGCGCGGCCAGACGACGGCTTTGCACGCCGTCTAGAACCGTCGCGTCGATGGTGCCGGATTCCAGCGCTTGGGCGAGCACGTTCTGATCGCCCACCGCGAGAATATTGATTTTATCCCGTTCCGCATCGAGATTGAGATGTTCTAAAGCTAGAATAGCGCCCATCCAGACGGTGCCGCCGATGCTTTGAATGCCGAATCTCTTGCCGCGCAAATCCTCCGGCGTCTTGATGCCCGGCTTGACCATCAAGTCATAGGTGACCCGATTGGTAAAAGCCGAGAGCACTTTCAGATCGGCTCCGTTGGCAACCGCGCCGACGACCGCTGTGCCGCCGGTGTAACCGACGTCGATCTCGTTGGCCGCCATAGCGGCGACAAGAGTCGGCGCGCCGCGCACAAAGATCGTATCGGCGCTCACGCCGTATTTGGCGAAGAAGCCGCGCTCGCGGGCAACCCAAAGTGGCGCGACTCGTGCGTTCATGGCCGCGTAGGCGATGACGATCTTGCGCGGCGCGGCGGCGCCATCAGCACGCACCGGCAAACCGCCAATGCCAAGCATCGCGATGAAAACTAACGCGAGACAAGCCATTTGATCTCCTAAGTTGGCAAATCCCCGTTGATCTGCGTTACGTTGTTCCGCTTTAGCGACGCTCAGTAAATAACTGAAGATCGGAATGTGTGTACCCTTATCACAAACCAAGCCCGAGCAAATTGATCGCGTTTTCGCCCAACACTTTTCTTTTATTCTCCTGGGAAATCTTCGTGCTCTTCGCCACCGGTCCGGTCACTTGCCCGGGTTGGGAAGAATCCCAGTGGGGCGAATCGGTGGCAAGCACCAGCCGATCACCACCGAGATATTCCACCGCCCATTCGAATAAGCCGTCCTCGAAGGGCTCGCAGCCGACGTACACGCTCTGGTTGAAAATATCCGACGGTTTGCGCTTCTGCCACGGCACGAGATGCGGCAGTTTTTCCCAATGCTCGTCCATGCGCGATAGCCACCAAGGCATTTGCGATGCGCCGGTTTCGAGACAGATGATTTTAAGATCCGGGTGCTTTTCCATGATGCCGCCGCAGAGATAAACCATCAAGCAAACCATGCTCTCGATCGTGCGACCGACCATGTGCGAGAAGAAAAAATTATTGGCGAAGCGCTCGTGTCCCATGGAACCGGTCTTGGTGTCGTGAAAAATGATCGGCGTCTTGGTTTTTTCCAATTCGGCGAAGATCGGATCGAAGTGCGGATCCCACCATTCCTTGCCGGGGATCGGCGTCGCCTTGACATTGAGCGCCTTGCTGCCGAGCTCGCGTGATCGGTGCAATTCTTTGATCGCTTCCTTGGTGTCCTGCAGCGGAATCACCCCGGCCCACATCAGCCGTCCCTGCTGCTGCGAAGCGTACCAGTTCATGTAATTGTTCTGGGCGCGAGCATAGGCCGCGGCCAATTCCGGATCGTCGGCGAACCAGAGAATATCGAGCGCCGGCGAATTGGGCGACAGCACCGCCACGTCGATGCCGTCAAGATCCATGTTGCGCACACGGCCTTGGGGCGTCAGATCGGCTGCGGTGACCCACTCTTTCTTTTCGGCTTTTTGCCGGCCGAGCTCGGAACCGACCATGATTTGGTTGCCGACCAGCGTCTTGCGCCGCTCGTTGTCTTTGGTCGGCAGCTTGCGCGGCAGGAACTCTTTATATTTCGCTTCGACGGTTTGTTCCCAGCTCTCCAAGTCGCCGACCAGATGACTGTCGAGGTCGATCACTTTCATGCCATCAATCGCC
This sequence comes from uncultured delta proteobacterium, assembly GCA_963755715.1. Lineage (GTDB taxonomy): Bacteria > Desulfobacterota > Binatia > UBA9968 > UBA9968 > DP-20. The sequence continues at coordinate 3,711 of CAVWLW010000020.1, read as the reverse complement.
ATACATGTATCCTTTCTTGATTAGCGTGCAGCGCCTTTGACGCTCAATGTCTGTTCGAGAACCCCGCTCTTTTCCAAATCACGGAGAATGCTCTCGTCAACCAACCGGTCCAGGTTAATATCGCCGATCTTGGGATTGCGCAGCTTCATGAAGCGCTGGATGTTCTTTAACCCGTCGATGCTGACGACGGCTTTGCGATCGGTGCGGCGCACATAATCTTCGTAGCCGTCGTTAGCCGACACCGAATCCGTAATTCCAAGCTTCTTGGTCATGATTTCCATCACCGCCGCTTTATTGGCAGGATTGAGCAGATAACCCTGGCCCTCCATCAGCGCCCGCAAGGCGCTTCGCACAAGTGCCTGATGGCTGGCAAGATAATCCGCCTTGACGACAACCGCCGTGCCCACCAGCGCAATTTTTTCCACGTCGCCGAGGAAATTGTAGCCCATGCGTTTGAGTCGTTGGCTAAAAACTCCCGCCAGAGCTGCGCCTTGAATCGTGCCGGTTTCCAGCGCCTGACTGATCACTCTCTGGTCGCCAAAGGCGGCAAGCAAGATTTTGTCGCGCTCCGCGCTCAAGCCGATCTGTTCCATCGTCAGCAGCGCCGACATCCAGCCCGTACCGCCGATGCTCGTAACTCCGACCCGTTTCCCCTTGACATCCCCGGGTGTTTTGATGTCCGGGCGAACAACGAAATCATTCTGCACGTGATTGGAAAAGGCCGCGAGAATCTTCATGTCCAGCCCGCCGACCGCGGCGCCCAAGGTCGCTGTGCCGCCGGTGTAGGCCAAGTGCACGTCACCGGTATTGATCGTCGCAATGAGTGTCGGCGACCCGGGAATAAAAACGGTTTGCACGTCGATACCGTTCTTGGCAAAAAAGCCCTTTTCCTGCGCGACCCACAAAGTCGTCGCCACCGAGCTCATCGAAGCGTAGCCAACGACCATCTTAGTGCGCGCCTGGGCGGCGGCGACAGCGGGCATGATGGAAGGAATCACTAGTAGCGTAAGAATTTGAAAATACTTTTGCAGCATCAAACCATCGTTCTCCTCGTGCGGTAATCCTGCTGTGGGGATAACAAAGCAGTTATCGGGTGTCAATCAAACGTCCCCATTGAAGGTGGGATTGTGTGCCAATGCCGCTTGAAACGGTTTGTTTGACCAATTCGGCGTCAAAGATCCCTTTCACCACGAGACCGGTTCGCCGCACTTCTTCAGCGGGATTCAATCGGACTCGGGACTTCCACCCTTCTTCGTGTTTCCGGTAAGACCGTGATACCGATAGCCAACCCGCCAGTAGAAAGTACCTACTGCTCGACCGTCTCGCTCCAAATGCTTCAGTCGACACGTCGCTCGTCGTGTCGAAATGCTGCGATAACGACGGGTCGGACAGCCTGCGCCGATCGAAGTCGATCATGAGAAAATTTCTCCCAAGCACCGCCGAAGCAGGAAGCCAAAATTCCCACATGAGGCTGCGTTCGCCAAAAAAATGCGGCCCTCCAGTGTTGGTCACTCCCTTATGATCCGCAAAAGCGTAAAAACTCAACTCACTTGAAATGAAGTTTTTGTCCATTCCAACGATAACCGGTTCAGACTTCGTTTCAGCTTCGATCGTCGCCTCGATGATTGCCACTTTTTCGCCGAGCAGCCGCCACGGCGCGAAAAGATGTTTCGGAGATACCGGGCCGGCGCCCGGCAATCCTAACGAAAGATAATAGAACCCCGCGCCATGGATGATCAGGAGACCGATGATGGTCGGCAGCCACAATCGTCGAATCAATTTCGCTACCGAGCCGGCGATCTCATGCGGGCGGGGCACCATGTCCCAGGCGGTCAAAGGAATCGCCGCCAGCCAGACCGGGGCGGTCCAGTTGAGTTTTACCTGATGGCGCAGGCTGTAAATCACAAATACCGATAGCAGCACTGAGGTGAAACTAAGCGCCCAGAGATATCGTCGGCGTTCGGCCAGAGCTGATCGGAGCCCGACGATTTCGCCACGCTTTGAGGCCGAGGACCTTGGCGATGCCAAACAACGCTGTTGGAGTGAGCAGAAGAAAAACCGAGCCGATGAGAACATGAAGGGAGAACTTTGGAGAACTCGCCAAACGGTCCGGTCCCTGAAACATAAACGATATCCAATCGTGTCTCATGTTCCAGAGCAGCACCGGAGTGAAAAGCATAAGAGCGATAACGGCGGCGAGATAGGGCTCAGGACGCAGGAACCATCGTCGGGAGCGCGCGTCGAGGAGCAGAAATGTCAGGGTTCCCAAACCGAGGAGCACGACTGTATATTTAGAGAGCATTCCCACTCCCATGCAAATGCCAACTCCGCACCACGCTTTGTGGTCCTGTGCGAAGAGAGCGCGCTGCAAAAAGTAGAGGGAACCGGCCCAGGCAGCGTACAGAGGAGCGTCCGGGGTCATAAAAAAACCCAATCCGAAATAAATCGGCAACACCGCGAGGAGCAAGACGACCCGAAAAGCGGTGGTTCTATCGAAGAGATTCAAAGTAAGGCGGAACATGAAGAGCGCAGCAACGATCCAGCAGATATAGGCCGGCAGCCGAACCGCAAACTCCGATTTTCCAAGTACAGACGTGGAAAGCCAGATTAGCCACCCAACCATGGGGGGATGGTCCAGATAACTTAGATCCAAATGCTGCGCGTAGTTCCAATAGTAGGCTTCCTCCGGAATCAGGTCCACCAACGGCATGAACACCACCCTTAGCACCAAGACGTAAGCTAGGATGGCAATCGTGACCACCTGCCATTCGCCTGCCGACCAATCCCTTGACCAACACTCAGGAACAACAAACAGAACAGTGCCGATGAAAAGCACAGCCGCACCGGTAAGAATTGCCGCCAGGATGGCTATCTGCAGTTGCCAGTGCCAGGTCCTAGTCAGCAGCGAGAGAACTGCACTACGAAGAAACAGTGCGAGCAAAGACACGACGAGGAAACGACCATACAGCATCGGCGTGAGCCTACTGCCAGATTCCGCGGATTGTGCAGTCATGGCGCGAGCGTTTAAAGCGAAATTGACGATCGCTCCCGAGAAAAAACTGGCCACTTGAGACAAGTCGGGATTGACCCCCTTAGCAACCAAGATTCGAAACATGAGAAGGTCGATCGCCATACCGATTAGACCAACAACCGCAAACCGTTTATTGCTCCGCTCGTTCAGCCTAGAAATGACGATCGCAGCCGTTGGCCAAGCTTCACTGTTCAGTTTGTTTTGGTCCATTCAGCCTCCTTGCGAGATCGATGAGGCCATACTTTTCGATATGACTGACAAGCGCACGGTGGCATGGGTAATTTCCACGGTCCTTAGGCAAGCGTGCACGCGGTCGGCTGTTGGTGGCAACAACGTCTCGCCCGAGTGCAATGTACTCAGGAATAGACCCGGCAGAGCGATGACACGAATTGTCCTCATGGTCCATCCACTTGCTAATTTTCCTTCGACTCGGCCGCGAAAGTCGCTGCAACAGTTGTTTGTTCGTCTTCAACTGCAAAATAAATTAAAAGGAAAAATAAACAATGGCAGGAAGGGTTTTTCGGCCACAGCAGATCCAGGCTGATCCGGTTGAATAGAACCGAAATCACTTCCATACGACAGCGAGTAAATTTCGCTTCATCAGATACAATCTTCCCTTTGTGCCAAGATTGGGGCCGAGACAGCTTCTCGAAGTAAATATGTCGAAGTAAGGGCACTCT
>CAVWLW010000019.1:0-23367 GCA_963755715.1 uncultured delta proteobacterium | reverse complement strand
AAGCCATTTGATCTCCTTAGTTGGCAAATGCCCGTTGATCAGCTTACGTTGTTCCGCTTTAGCGACGCTCAGTAAATCATGAAGATCGGAATGTGTGTACCCTTATCACAACCCGAGCCCGAGCAATTCGTTTTCGTTTTCGCCAACGCTTTTTTTTATTCTCCTGGGAAATCTTCATGCTCTTCGCGACCGGACCCATGACTTCCCGGCTGGGATGAATCCCAGTGGGGCGAACGATGACGAGCACCAGCCGATCACCACCGAGAATTTCACCGCCCATTCGAATAAGCCGTCCTCGAAGGGCTCGCAGCCGACGTACACGCTCTGGTTGAAAATATCCGACGATTTGCGCTTCTCCACGGCACGAGATGCGGCAGTTTTTCCCAATGCTCGTCCATGCGCGATAGCCACCAAGGCATTTGCGACGCGCCGGTTTCGAGACAGATGATTTTAAGATCCGGGTGCTTCTCCATGATGCCGCCGCAGAGATAGACCATCAAGCAAACCATGCTCTCGATGGTGCGACCGACCATGTGCGAGAAGAAAAAATTATTGGCGAAGCGCTCGTGTCCCATGGAGCCGGTCTTGGTATCGTGAAAAATGATCGGCGTCTTGGTTTTTTCCAATTCGGCGAAGATCGGATCGAAGTGCGGATCCCACCATTCTTTGCCGGGGATCGGCGTCGCCTTGACGTTGAGCGCCTTGCTGCCGAGCTCGCGTGATCGGTGCAATTCTTTGATCGCTTCCTTGGTATCCTGCAGCGGAATCACCCCGGCCCACATAAGCCGTCCCTGCTGCTGCGAAGCGTACCAGTTCATGTAATTGTTCTGGGCGCGAGCATAGGCCGCGGCCAATTCCGGATCGTCGGCGAACCAGAGAATATCGAGCGCCGGCGAATTGGGCGACAGCACCGCCACGTCGATGCCGTCAAGATCCATGTTGCGCACACGGCCTTGGGGCGTCAGATCGGCTTCGGTGACCCACTCTTTCTTTTCGGCTTTTTGCCGGCCGAGCTCGGAACCGACCATGATTTGGTTGCCGACCAGCGTCTTGCGCCGCTCGTTGTCTTTGGTCGGCAGCTTGCGCGGCAGGAACTCTTTATATTTCGCTTCGACGGTTTGCTCCCAGCTCTCCAAGTCCCCGACTAGATGACTGTCGAGGTCGATCACTTTCATGCCATCAATCGCCATACATGTATCCTTTCCTGATTAGCGTGCAGCGCCTTTGACGCTCAATGTTTGTTCGAGAACCCCGCTCTTTTCCAAATCACGGAGAATGCTCTCGTCAACCAACCGGTCCAGGTTGATATCGCCGATCTTGGGATTGCGCAGCTTCATGAAGCGCTGGATGTTCTTTAACCCGTCGATGCTGACGACGGCTTTGCGATCGGTGCGGCGCACATAATCTTCGTAGCCGTCGTTAGCCGACACCGAATCCGTAATTCCAAGCTTCTTGGTCATGATTTCCATCACCGCCGGTTTATTGGCAGGATTGAGCAGATAACCCTGGCCCTCCATCAGCGCCCGCAAGGCGCTCCGCACAAGTGCCTGATGGCTGGCAAGATAATCCGCCTTGACGACAACCGCCGTGCCCACCAGCGCAATTTTTTCCACGTCGCCGAGGAAATTGTAGCCCATGCGTTTGAGTCGTTGGCTAAAAACTCCCGCCAGAGCTGCGCCTTGAATCGTGCCGGTTTCCAGCGCCTGACTGATCACTCTCTGGTCGCCGAAGGCGGCAAGCAAGATTTTGTCGCGCTCCGCGCTCAAGCCGATCTGTTCCATCGTCAGCAGCGCCGACATCCAGCCCGTACCGCCGATGCTCGTAACTCCGACCCGTTTCCCCTTGACATCCCCGGGTGTTTTGATTTCCGGGCGAACTACGAAATCATTCTGCACGTGATTGGAAAAGGCCGCGAGAATCTTCATGTCCAGCCCGCCGACCGCGGCGCCCAAGGTCGCTGTGCCGCCGGTGTAGGCCAAGTGCACGTCACCGGTATTGATCGTCGCAATGAGTGTCGGCGACCCGGGAATAAAAACGGTTTGCACGTCGATACCGTTCTTGGCAAAAAAGCCCTTTTCCTGCGCGACCCACAAAGTCGTCGCCACCGAGCTCATCGAAGCGTAGCCAACGACCATCTTAGTGCGCGCCTGGGCGGCGGCGACAGCGGGCATGATGGAAGGAATCACTAGTAGCGTAAGAATTTGAAAATACTTTTGCAGCATCAAAACCATCGTTCTCCTCGTGCGGTAATCCTGCTGTGGGGATAACAAAGCAGTTATCGGGTGTCAATCAAACGTCCCCATTGAAGGTGGGATTGTGTGCCAATGCCGCTTGAAACGGTTTGTTTGACCAATTCGGCGTCAAAGATCGCTTTTGCCACGGACAGACCGGTTCGCCGCACTTCTTCAGCGGGATTCAATCGGACTCGGGACTTCCACCCTTCTTCGTGTTTCCGGTAAGACCGTGATACCGATAGCCAACCCGCCAGTAGAAAGTACCTACTGCTCGACCGTCTCGCTCCAAGTGCTTCAGTCGACACGTCGCTCGTCGTGTCGAAATGCTGCGATAACGACGGGTCGGACAGCCTGCGCCGATCGAAGTCGATCATGAGAAAATTTCTTCCCAAGCACCGCCGAACCAGGAAGCCAAAATTCCCACATGAGGCTGCGTTCGCCAAAAAAATGCGGCCCTCCGGTGTTGGTCAGTCCCTTATGATCCGCAAAAGCGTAAAAACTCAACTCACTTGAAATGAAGTTTTTGTCCATTCCAACGATAACCGGTTTAGACTTCGTTTCAGCTTCGACCGTCGCCTCGATTATTGCCACTTTTTCGCCGAGCAGCCGCCACGGCGCGAAAAGATGTTTCGGAGCTACAGGGCCGGCGCCCGGCAATCCTAACGAAAGATAATAGAACCCCGCGCCATGGATGATCAGGAGACCGATGATGGTCGGCAGCCACAATCGTCGAATCAATTTCGCTACCGAGCCCGCGATCTCATACGGGCGGGGCACCATGTCCCGGGCGGCCAGAGGAATCGCCGCCAGCCAGACCGGGGCGGTCCAGTTGAGTTTTACCTGATGGCGCAGGCTGTAAATCACAAATACCGATAGCAGCACTGAGGTGAAACTAAGCGCCCAGAAATACCGTCGGCGTTCGGCGGAGAGCTGATCGGAGCCTGACGATTTCGCTACGCTTTGAGGCAGGAGAACCTTGGCGATGCCAAACAACGCTGTTGGAGTGAGCAGAAGAAAAACCGAGCCGATGAGAACATGAAGGGAGAACTTTGGAGAACTCGCCAGACGGTCCGGTCCCTGAAACATAAACGATATCCAATCGTGTCTCATGTTCCAGACCAGCACCGGAGTGAAAAGCACAAGAGCGATAACGGCCGCGAGATAGGGCTCAGGACGCAGGAACCATCGTCGGGAGCGCGCATCGAGGAGCAGAAATGTCAGGGTTCCCAAACCGAGGAGCACGACTGTATATTTAGAGAGCATTCCCACTCCCATGCAAATGCCAACTCCGCACCACGCTTTGTGGTCCTGTGCGAGGAGAGCGCGCTGCAAAAAGTAGAGGCAACCGGCCCAGGCAGCGTACAGAGGAGCGTCCGGGGTCATAAAAAAACCCAATCCGAAATAAATCGGCAACACCGCGAGGAGCAAGACGACCCGAAAAGCGGTGGTTCTATCGAAGAGATTCAAAGTAAGGCGGAACATGAAGAGCGCAGCAACGATCCAGCAGATATAGGCCGGCAGCCGAACCGCAAACTCGGATTTTCCAAGTACAGACGTGGAAAGCCAGATTAGCCACCCAACCATGGGGGGATGGTCCAGATAACTTAGATCCAAATGCTGCGCGTAGTTCCAATAGTAGGCTTCCTCCGGAATCAGGTCCACCAACGGCATGAACACCGCCCTCAGCACCAAGACGTAGGCTAGGATGGCAATCGTGACCACCTGCCACTCGACTGCCGACCAATCCCTTGACCAACACTTAGGAACAACAAACAGAACAGTGCCGATGAAAAGCACAGCGGCACCGGTAAGAATTGCCACCAGGATGGCTATCTGCAGTTGCCAGTGCCAGGTCCTAGTCAGCACCGAGAGAACTGCACTACGAAGAAACAGTGCGAGCAAAGACACGACGAGGAAACGACCATACAGCATCGGCGTGAGCGTACTGCCAGATTCCGCGGATTGTGCAGTCATGGCGCGAGCGTTTAAAGCGAAATTGACGATCGCTCCCGAAAAAAAACTGGCCACTTGAGACAAGTCGGGATTGACCCCCTTGGCAACCAACATTCGAAACATGAGAAGGTCGATCGCCATACCCAGTAGACCAACAACCGCAAACCGTTTATTGCTTTGCTCGTTCAGCATAGAAATGACGATCGCAGTCGCTGGCCAAGATTCACTGTTCAGTTTGTTTTGGTCCATTCAGCCTCCTTGCGAGATCGATGAGGCCATACTTTTCGATATGACTGACAAGCGCACGGTGGCATGGGTAATTTTCACGGTCCTTAGGCAAGCGTGCACGCGGTCGGCTGTTGGTGGCAACAACGTCTCACCCGAGTGCAATGTACTCAGGAATAGACCCGGCAGAGTGATGACACGAATTGTCCTCATGGTCCATCGACTTGCTAATTTTCCTCCGACTCGGCCGCGAAAGTCGCTGAAACAGTTGTTTGTTCGTCTTCAACTGCAAAATAAATTAAAAGGAAAAATAAACAATGGCAGGAAGGGTTTTTCGGCCACAGCAGATCCAGGCTGATCCGGTTGAATAGAACCGAAATCACTTCCATACGACAGCGAGTAAAATTCGCTTCATCCGATGCAATCTTCCCTTTGTGCCAAGATCGGCGCCGAGACAGCTTCTCGAAGTAACTATGTCGAAGTAACGGCACTCTAGGCTATCCACTTCTAACTTGACAACCACGCTCCAACGGTTGTACGCCAAGCGCCAAGGGAGCGAGCGGGTTATGAAAAATCTTTCAGGCGTAGGAGTGATTCTGTTCTTTTTGGCGCTAGCTGCTTCTGCTCGCGGCAATCCTTACTTAGCAAAGCCGGGCGAAATACCGGCGACGGTGCGCGTCGCGGCTTGTGCTATTACCGGTGGCTTTATTCATTTATATGCCGCGCTCGATTACGGTCTGTTCGATAAATACGGTATGAAGGTCGAATTCGTGTCAATCCGCGGCAGCGGCGTTGCATTAGCGGCGTTGGCCGCTGACGAGATTCAATTTCTTTATTGCGCCGCCGATGCGACGATACCCGGCATGGCGGCAGGCAGCGACGCCAAGCTCATCGCCGCTCCGCTCGTCGGCTTGCCGTGGGTGATGCTGGCGCGAAAAGACATCAAACGCGTCGAAGACCTGAAAGGCAAAAGCATCGCAGTGACGCGTCCAGGTGATCTGACCTTCCGGCTGGCGCGCGCAATGCTCAAGAAATTCAACCTCAGCGAGACTGACGTGAGCATCCGCACCGTCGGCGGCACCGGGCAGGTAGAACCTTTCAACGCCATGCAAGCCGGCATCGCGGAAGCCGCTCTAGTGACGCCGCCGCTCGACGTTCGCGGGCGACGTAATGGCTTCAATGTGGTTTATCGTCTGAACGATCTCGGCCTTCCGGCGGTTTACAGTTCGCTACACACCAACGCCAAGACGCTGAAGGAGCGTTCGACCGTGGCCCAAAAGTGGGTTGCAGCGCTGGCGGAATCGATCCATTTCGTCGAGAAAAATCCCGACAAAGGCACAGCCGCCGTGAGTAAAGCACTCAAGCTCAACGATGCCGACGCGTTGCAGTCGGCGTACGATGCTTATGCAAAATTGCTCGTCAACCGCCGCTTGATCGTGCCGGAAAGCACGGTTGCCGGCGTGATCGAGGTGGCGCGCGAGCAAGGCACCAACGTGCGCCGCAAAGCGGTGGAGATGATCGACAACCGTTTCGCTGAAGATTTAAACAAGAGCGGTTTTTTGAAAGAGATCTGGGGCACAGAACTTCTTCGCTAAAGGAGCTTTAATGATCCGAATGATCGCGACCCTGCTTGCGTATGCGGTATTATCTTTTCTCCGATGAATGTGCACGCCCAAAGTTATCCGAAGCAAGCGATCAATCTGTTGATTCCCCTCGCTCCCGGCGATGCCACGGATGTGGCGGGACGCACGATCGGCGAAGGGCTGTCCAAGCTGCTCAAGGTGCCGGTTGTGGCGATCAACAAACCGGGCGGAGGCGGCACGGTAGGCACCGACAGCGCGGTGAAGGCGCCCAAAGACGGCTACACAATCCTCATCACCAACAACGCATCACTCATCTACAATCGGATTCTTACACCTGAGACCGTTCCCTACGACCCATTCAAAGATCTGATCGCCCTCGGACTCGTGGCGCGCACGCCAATTATTCTTGCCGTCAACAGCAACGCGCCGTTCAAGAATTTCGCCGAGATGGCCGAGTACGGCAAGAAAAATCCGGGCAACGTCCGCATCGGTACCGTCGGGCCCGGATCGGTCGGTCATTTTACCGTCGAGATCGTCAACTCGCTTACCGGCGCCGATATGACGATGATACCGTTCAAGGGCGCCGGCCCGGCGGTAACTGCTGCTCTGGGCGGTCATATTGAAGGCGCTGCCGCCGCTCAAGGCGTCGTGGCCGAACACCTGAAAGCCGGAACCATGAGAGGAATTGTCGCATCGACCAAGATGCCTGAGTTTCCTCAGATCCCAACATTGACTCAATTGGGGTATAAACAGAACCTGCTCGGCGTTTGGTCAGCGCTCTTCGCGCCGGCGGGGGTGTCCTCTGAGGTATCGAAGACGCTGATCGCTGCACTCGAGAAAGTCATGAAAGACCCGGCAGTCGGCTCCCGGTTAGCAAACCTGGGAATGGTCGCCGACTACGAGCCCCCTGAAAAGCTAATTGCAGAAATCCGCGAAGAACATCGCGCCGTCGAGCAGATCGCCAAGAAGGCGGGGCTGATTAAATAGCGCCGTGCTCGGCTTTAATGTCTCTCTCCCGGTTGAAATCTCCCGCCTTCACGCAAAGGCGAGAATTCGTCATGCCGGCGAACGCCGGCATCCAGGTTCGTTTGTTGTTCGGATTCCATCATTCCCGTGCCTTAAACAGAAAGCGCCTGTCAGCGTTAAAAAGCCGCGCAGGCGCTTGATGAAAGCCGCTCGATTGAACTTAATTATAGATTGAGCAGTTTTGCCGCGTTCTCACCACAGATCTTTTCTTTCTGGCGCTTGGTCAAATCCGATCGTTCCATGATTCCCGAAACCGTGTGCGGAAATTCCGAATCGAAGTGCGGATAGTCGGTGGCCATCAAAATATGATCTTCGCCGACTTCCTTGAGCGATTGACTCATATCGCCTTCGTCGGCTTCGCACGTGACGTAGCAGTTGCGTTTGACGTATTCCGACGGCGGCATCTTGAGCTGGCCGGAGATCTGCGGAAAATCCTTCGCCCATTCCCAGTCGTCGTCCATGCGGTGCATCCAGTAAAGCGGCCACTCGGCGCTGCACTCGAAGAACGCCACTTTGAGCTTGGGAAACATTTCAAAAACGCCGCCGAGCACTAGCGCTACTAAAGCCGGGGTGCAATTCATCACGCGGCCGAGCACATGCGTCTTGAAAAAATTATCGAAGCGATCGGTCAAGTCGCCGTTGCTGTTGGGATGACAGAAAAGCGGTACGCCTAACTCTTCCGCCGTCTGGTAATACGGATAAAAACTCGGATGATCGACGTTGCGTCTGCCAATATAAGGCACGAGATGGGACGCCTTGAATCCGAGCTCCTTCACGCAACGGCGCAGCTCATTGGCCATTTCTTCCGGACAGCCGGCCGGCGCCATGGCGACCGGCAGAAATACATCTTCATGCCCTTTGACGAGTTTCTTGACCCAGTTGTTGTACCCTTGCGCGCAAGCAAGTCCCAAGCCGCCGACGTTTTCCGTGGCGACGTTGATGCCCGTGGGAAAGAGGATCTGCTTATCGAGACCTTCCTTCTTGATATCGTTAAAGCGAAACTCCATGTCGTGGCCGGCGATCTGGCGCGCCGCAATCTCACCGTTGCGCCAGTTCACCTTGGGATCGTAAATGTAAGGATGGCGATGCGCCGCGCGGCCCTGGGGATCGCCAGGATCGAGTTGATGAATCCACTTGGTATTATGATTTCTGCCTTCGCCGGCTTTTTGCGGCGTGAAGCGCGCATAAGGCTCGGGGAGATTATAAACTTCATCCATGAAGTAACCTTCACGCAAATGGGAATCCAGATCGATAATCATAGAATCCTCCTTCTGCCCGGGTTTAATCTATTTCCCGCCTACCATAGATATAAACGAGCGGTCAATCATATCTTCCAAAGTCACTTTCTTTTTGATTCTGCCGGCGCGGAACTCCTCATCGATGACGACCGGGATCGCCTTCTCGGCGATCTGGCCGTTGACCGGGAACGATTCGCGATATTCGTCGTAACCGGCTGGAGCATAGACGGGATCCATCTTGACGTATTTTTGCATGATTCTCACCGCCTCACCCTTGTTGTCGCGGGTATACTTGACGCCTTTCTGGTAGGCGCGAAGAAATTTTACCACCTGATCTTTCTCTTTGGCCAAGTAGGACTCCCGAGCGGCAAGAGTCTCATACGGCCATTCCGGAAAGATTTCCTTCAAGTCGAGAAGCTTATTGTATCCTTGCGATTTGGCGATTTCAGTCACCGGAAACCATACCACCGAAGCGTCCACGCCTTTGGCGCTCAATGCTGCGAAGCGCGCCGGCGTGCTGCCGATCTGGAGAATTGTCACCTCCTTTTCATCGACACCGAAGTGACGCAGCGTGGCGCGAGTGAGGAAATCAGTCAGCGAACCGAAACGGCTGATCGCAAACCGTTTGCCTTTGGCCTGCTTCATCGATTTGAAGTCCGGCTGCGAGTAAAGCTGGAACGGCATGAGGTTGGAGACTCCCCAGAAATTTTTCACGTCGATGCCTGCGGCCCGTCCGCCGATGGTTTCGACGAAAGCGCTGCCCATGATTTGCACGTCGCCGCCGATGAGCGCCTGCAAATTAGTTGCGCCGGCGTTGAATAGAACCAGCAAAACGTCGAGCCCTTCGTCTTTGAAGAAACCTTTAGCTTCGGTAACGTAGACAGGCAAAAAGGCCACGTTCACGGAAGATAGCCCGACTACGATTTTTGCAGCGCTCTTGGATGGAACCACGCCACACAACAGGAGCGTTATCACGAGCATTGCCAAGGTTCGTCTCATTACTGTCCTCCTTTGGATTGGGGCCTAAAGTTTCTGTATCACTTTTTCGCCGAACCGGCGCATGGAAGCGAGAATCTCATCCTGAGGCAAGCCCGGCGTCCAGTCGAAGCGGGGCAGCATGTATGCAATTCCCAAACGCTCTTCATATTCGTGAATCTGGTCAATGCATTCCTCGGGCGAACCGAGAATGAAGCGGCCCTTGGCCAGCTTGTCAAAGGCCCAGCTTAATTCGTTCGGGTCATTCATCGCTTCGTTTTGCTTCCATTTGACGTAGATTGCGCGATAGAGCTGCTCTAAGCAGGGGCGCGCCTTGCTTACCGCTTCTTCTCTAGTGTCGGCCACAAACGTTTCACGGATGATGGGTATCGCCGGTTGCCCAGGCTTGCCTGCGGCGCTCCAGGAGTCGCGACAGAGCACGACCTGCCGTTGCAGCTCGTCGATGGCGGAGTGCGGCCCGATCATCCAGCCGTCGCCGATTTGCGCCGCGCGTCTTACCGCAGCATCGGTATTGGCGGCGATCCAGATCGGCGGCCGTGGTTTCTGCAAAGGCTTAGGATCGACGCTGACGTCTTTAAGCTTGAATGCTTCTCCGTCGTAGCTGACTCGGTCTTCGGTCCAGAGCTTTTTGATAATCTCGATGCCCTCGACGAAACGAACAAAGCGCTGCTTCTTGGTCAAATTGAATGCGTTTAGCTCTTCGTCGCGGTAGCCCAGACCGAATGCGGCAAAGGATTTGCCGCCGCTGAGCACGTCGAGACTCGCCAATTCGCTCGCGACGGTTACTGGATGACGCAGGCCGAGCAACATCACGGCTGTCCCGACCGCGCAGTTTTTCGCCTCCGCGCACAAACGCGCGAGCGCCGGCACCTGGTTGAGCCGTTGTAAACCCGGAATGTTGTAATGATCGCCCATGGAAAATGCGTCGAAGCCAACGGCGTCGGCGATCCGCACCTGTTCGGTCAACGTCGGCAACAGTGACGCGGCCGGCTTGTCGACGGCAACCTGGGGATTGAGCTGGAGGCAAAATTTCACGGCGCTACTCCTGATAACGATGCCACTCGATCTTCACCGATCGCATTTTCTTTTCAGCCTGGACGATAACAAACACTGCCTTTGGTCGTCCTAGCCTTGGCTCGGCGCTATTTTTCGAACGAGAGTCCACCTGAGGCTTCTCACTTATACAACTGCTCGGTAAATCCGCTTTTGACCAGCTCCTGCATCAGAGTGCCGTCAACATAGTCTCGCGGATTGCTCGAAGCTCTCGCCGGTTTATCTTTACCCAGCAAATCCAACCCGACTTTGATCGCCTCCAGATTGATGCTGGGAATTTTAAGCATTTGCTCGATCACCACTTCCTTAAAACTATCCTCCAGCGCTTCGCGATCTTTCTTTCGATCTAAGCGAAGATGCTTCGCCATCACGGCGATGGCGAACTCCTTATCGGTCTTCAGTTCCTTTACACCCTCGATGTATGCCTTCAAGAATCGGATGATGGTCTCCCGACGAGACCCGATCATTTGCCGGCTCACGACGACGCCTTCCTGCGGATAGGGAATGCCCAATTCGGTCATGTTGATGAGAGCGTTGTAGCCCAGTCGCTGGGCCGCTCCGCTAAGGGGCGGAATCACAACAGTCCCATCGACGGTTCCCCCTTTTAAAGCGGCGAATCGTTCGGTCTGACCACCGACTTGAAGAATCGTCACGTCTTTATCCGGATTCAAACCCAGTTTTTGCAGCGCCACACGCAAACCGGCATCGCTGGACGAGCCAAAGCGGCTGATCGCCAACTTGGTTCCTTTGAGATCCTCGACTTTCTTGATGTTCGGCTTGACGATCAACGAATAGGGAAACTTGTCCATATGAGTGGCGATCATGACCAAATCCGCGCCACGCACCGCCGCGGTAAGGTAAGCGCCGCCCATGACGGCGATGGGAATGCTGGCGCCGATAACCGCCTGGGCGAGCTGTGTGCCGCCCTGCATGGCAATGATTTCGCTTTCAAAGCCGTATTTTTTTAGCAGCCCCCGATCGTTGGCCGCCCAAACAGGCGCGAACTCGGCGCTCAGGCCGGGAATGCCAACTCGCAGCGGCTCTGCGATGACTCGGTCGACCCCGACATAGGATATCAATGCTGACAGCATGAGGAATCGAAGAGTTCGGGTCACACGGCCTCCTCAACACCGCAGAGATCCATCGCCGTCAGCGCGTAGACTTTGGTCGCCTGCACCAGATCGGCAATTTTCATCGCGCGATTGCCCGCGCCGCTTAGTGGTTCGCGCTGGCGCGGCGGACCGTAACAAACGGACGGAATCCCGACTTCGTTGAAGACATTTAGATCGCGCCACATGCTGGTTTCGGCCGACGGCGGCGCCGGCGGTTCCGCGCCGAAGATGTATCGGTGCGCTGCAATGACGGCGCCGATCAATGGTTCCGCATGCTGCGCGATGAATCCTCTGGAGTACTGAAACAACGATACCTGGCAGTCGAGATTCAATCCTTTAACCGTAGCGGCGATTTCCTGCTTGATCGCGTTGGGGTTCTTGCCGGGCACGATGCGCACGTCGATAAAAATATCGCAGAAGGGATTCGGACGACTGACCTTCTCGCTGCCACGAACCTCGACGATCTGCGCCTTGGGAATGATCGTGCCGCCGGCAAATTCCATGGTCTCACGTTTTTCGTATTCGACGGCCCATTTTTCGATGGCCATGATGGCATGGGCCGCTTTGACGAACGCGTTGGGATTTTCCTGGACCGAATTTCCTCGTTCCAACCGCGGCGTGTAAACCTCCCTGCCTTTGATGCGAACCTTGATCCAGGCAGCGCCGCACTCGGCTTGCACGATGCCAAAGCCAGAAGTCTCGCCGACCAATGCGTAGTCTGCCACCACGCCCCGATCCACGACCCATTTCGTGCCGAAGCCCTCGCCGGGAAAATTGATCCCTTGCTGAGCACCGACCGAAGGATCGCCGGTCTCAAAAGCCACAGCGGTGAGCGTTAGATCGCCTTTGAGCTTGATGCCGCATTGCTTGATGGCGCGCATGGCGATCATGAAAGCGCAGAGCTGTGCTTTATCGTTAATCATGCCCTTGCCGAACAGCATGTCGCCGTCGACCCAGGCGGTTTCGAGCTTCTTCTCGTCCTCAGTCGCATCCGGACCCAGCTCAGGACCGGTGTCCATATGCGCATTCCAGATCAAGCTCTTGCCGTCGCCGGCGCCAGGGAGCGTCGCTACGGCGTTGACGCTTTCGTCGGTGATAAACTGCAATTCGCCTTTGATATCTGCGGCAGCGAGCCATTGGAGAACCGCCTCGCCAAGCCGGCGCTCTTTAGCATGATGGCTCGGCGTGTTGCCGAGTTGCAGACAAAGCTCGACCAAATCGCTTTTTTGCGCGTCGATGGCTTTGATGATTTTTTCAAAATCCGCGTTCTTCTCCATGTCATTCGTCTCGCTTATCATTGCGCAAAGCACGCCACACTCTTTCAGGCGTCAGTGGCAATTCTCGGATTCTTTTGCCGGTCGCGCGATAAAGCGCGTTGCCCACTGCCGGCGCGACGGAAACGATGCCGGATTCGCCCATGCCTTTGGCGCCGTAGGGCCCCGGGCCATCTTCGTTCTCGATTAATTTCGAGTCAAATTGCTCCGGCAAATCGGCGAAGCGCGGCACGCGATAATCGATCAGGCCGGCATTGAGAGGTTGACCGTTCTCATAGACCAGCGACTCGAACAGAGTGTGCCCTAATCCTTGAATCGCCGCGCCTTCGTCCTGCCCTTCCGCTTGTTGCGGATTAATTGCCGTGCCCACATCGGCCACGGTTACGTATTTCTCAAGTGTGATTTCGCCGGTCTCAAGATCGACGTTGATTTCGGCACCGCCCATGCCAGTTTCCCAAAACAAAGGAAATGTCGAACCCAAACCCGCTCCGGGTCGCATATAGCCGCGGCCGATTAATTCTCCGCCGGGCATGCCGAAGTATGCGCCGACGATTTTTCCATAGCTCAAACGCTTCTCGCTGGAGACGACTTCTCCGTTGTGTAACGTAATCGTGTTCGGGCTGGTATCAAGAACCTCGGCCGCGGCGTCAATCAACTGCCGGCGTAGATCTTCGGTTGCCGCCTTCACGGCGCTGCCCATGACCGTAGTCGAGCGGCTCGCGCCGGTGGAACGATCGAAAGGCGTCGCCAGCGTATCGGTTCCGCGCATCGAGACTCTGCCGACGGGTACCGACAATTCTTGCGCGACGATCTGGCAAAGGATCGTGCGCGCGCCTTGGCCGACTTCGGTGGTGCCGGCGATCAATATCACGCTGCCGTCGGCGAGCAAACGCACCAAGGCGACCGAAACAGGCATCGCTTCCGAGTCCGAAACACCGACGGCGACACCTGCGCCGCTGTTTCGGTGCGGCCGTCGCAACGGTCCAGTTCAACGATTGCGCGGCAGCATTCATTCCCTGGCATAAGTCGGCATCGATCGGTGTCGCGCCGGGTTTCAGCACCTCGCCGCGGCGCAACAGATTGCGCCGGCGAAACTCCAGTGGATCGATACCGAGGCGAGCGGCGATCGTGTCCATGTGCGATTCCAACGCCCAGATGGTTTGCGGCCCGCCGATCGAACGCATCGATCCGGCCGGAACCGTGTTGGTGTAAAGCGCTAGCACGTCGACTTTGCAGTGCTCGAGCTTGTACGGGCCGATCATGCGGCTGATCGCGCGCTTCGCCACCCGCGGACCATTGTCGGCATAGGCGCCGGTATCGAGCGAAACTTCCGCTTCGCGGGCAACCAAAGTTCCGTTCCGCTTCACTCCGGTCTTGATCCTCACCCGCGCCGAATGGCGGCGTGTCGTGAGCATGGATTCGCTTACGCTCTGGACGACTCGCACCGGGCGGCCGGCGGTTTTGCGCGCCATGGCGACGACCAGCGGTTCGATTTTGAAATAGGATTTGCTACCGTAAGCGCCGCCGACAAAGGGCACGATGACTTCCACTTTTGCGTGCGGCAGGTGGAACATATGCGCGATCTCCGAGCGAACCAAAAAAGGATGCGCCGACGAGCTCCATAGCGTGATGCCATCATGAGTGACGCGCGCGATCGCCGTATGCGGTTCCATCGCATACTGGCAGACCATCGGAAATTCGAAAGTTTCTTCGATGATCTCCTCGGCACCGTTAAATTGCGTGTTCGGATTCCCTTTGACGAATTGCTCGCGGTGACAAATGTTGCCGCCGAACTCAGCGCCGACCCCGGCGACGTCGTGAAACTCCCCGCTGTTTGCGACTTTGTCGTGCAAGCGCGGCGCCCCTTCCGCAAGCGCCGCATCCATATCGAGCACACACGATAATTCGTGATACTCAACGTCGATTAGCGACAGCGCTTCCTCGGCGACGAGCGCGTTTTCAGCCGCGACGACAGCAACCGGCTCACCGACAAAACGCACCCGGTCCGTCGCGACGACGGCGCGGTCGCGCAGGCAGTTGCCATAATAGGGATCGATGTCTTTCAGATCGTCACGAGTTAGAATCGCGATGACGCCGGGGAATGACTCGGCCTTACTTGTATCGATCGATTCGATCAGCGCATGGGGCAGCGGACTGCGCAAAACTTTGGCTTCGAGTATTCCGGGAATAGCGAGATCGCCGGTGAACATGGCTTCTCCGGTCACCTTTTCGATGCCGTCGATGCGTGGAGTGGAAGCGCCGACTATCATGAAGGATCGACCTCTACCTTGAAATTGGAAAGACCTGCTATTCCGAACGAATGTGAGGAATCTAAGAAAGATTTCTCGCTGCGGCTCGAAATGACATGATCCGCGTTGAGTCGATACGGCAATCCCTGGAAGAAAACTAGATCACCGATTGTTCCGGCAAGATCGTCTTTAACACCCGCAGATAATTGCCGCCAAGGATCAATCTGATTTCATCGTCCTTGTAGCCGTGGCGCTGCAAGCCGTCGATCAGATTCGGCAGGTCTTCGATTTCCTCGAAGCCTTTGATCAGCGGATCCTTATGCAGCGGATGGTGACGATCCTTCAAGGTGCGCGGTCCATCGTACTTGACGAAATCCATGCCCAACGCCAGATGCTCGATGCCGACGAGCTTGATCATGTAGTCCATGTGCTTGAGCATGTCCTCGATGGCGACTTCGCCCTTGCCGACGCGCTCGGGCAAAGCCAGGATGCCGACCAGGCCGCCTTGGTTGGCGATCGCCTTGATTTGATCGTCGGCGAGATTGCGCGGGTTGTCGAGCATGCCGCAGGCATTGGCATGGCTCACGAGCAGCGGCGCCGTGGCCGCGTCCAACGCTTGGAAAAATCCTTCGCGGTTCATATGCGACAGATCGACGACCATGCCCAAGCGATTCGCTTCTTTGATCACTTCGACGCCGAAATTCGTCAACCCGCCGCCCGTGCGGTTTTCCCATACAC
The DNA here is from genome assembly GCA_963755715.1 of uncultured delta proteobacterium. Lineage (GTDB taxonomy): Bacteria > Desulfobacterota > Binatia > UBA9968 > UBA9968 > DP-20. Next base: position 7,686 of record CAVWLW010000019.1, on the reverse strand, counting down.
CGTCGCCGAGCTCGTTGCGAAAATTCCAAACCGGCTGCAGCGAACGCAAGCCCAAGCGATAAAAATTTCTAAGATTATGAATGCTGCCGCGCAGCGGCATACAACCTTCGAAGTGAAGCAAAAACTTGACGCTGCCCGGCTCGACTTTATCGGGCAGATCGCCGCGCGTCTTGACCATCTGGATCATGCCCTCCGAGCGCGGCGCCTCCTCGAGAAACTGGTCGATCTGATCGAGCGCCGTTTCCAGATAACGCCCGGTGTTTTGCGAATGGGAATAAGAGTCGCCGCGAGATCGCATACACGGTCATGTTGATGCCGTCGCGAATCAGCCTCGGCGCGACCGCATCGCGGATCGGTGATTTCTCGCCGATCGAGGTGCGATAGAGCTGCTCGTAAACATCGCGATGCCCTTCGATGACCAAGCTATTCATCAACAATTCTTTTGCGTCCATGATCGACCGACCTCTTTCTTGAAGGCGCTGGAGTATTGCGGTACTAATACCGGCTAACACCTTTACAAGCAAGACAGATAATTCATTGCTTCGACTACGACAATTGCACGCATCTATTTGGCTTCTGGCTAGTGTTTTCATTTTGTTAAGCGCGTGCAAATCCACGACCAAAAGCGGCGGCGACAGTTTTCGCGTCAATCTCGGCACCGAGCCGCCGAGCCTCGATTGGTCCCTCGCGACAGACCATGTTTCCTTCAACGTGATCTCGAATCTTATGGTTGGGCTCACCGAGTTCGACAAGGAACTGAAACCCGCTCCGGTGATCGCCAAGTCTTGGGATGTTTTAGAAGACGGGAAGAAGATTATCTTTCATTTGCGCGACGACGTGCAATGGACCGACGGAAAAAAAGTTCGCGCGCAAGATTTCGAATATTCGTGGAAGCGCCTGCTCAATCCCAAGACGGCGTCGCAATACGCCTATATTCTTTTCGATATCGTCAACGCCCAAGAATACGCCGAGGGAAAGATCAAAGACTCCGCGGCGGTCGGCGTCCAAGCGCCGGATGATCAAACCCTGATCGTTACTCTGCGCCACCCTGCCGCTTACTTTCTCGCTATCACGACTTTTGAAGTCACGTACCCGCAGCGCCAGGATGTGTTCGAAAAATTCGACACCCGCTGGACCGAGCCGGGAAATATCGTGACCAACGGTCCCTTTCGTTTGACGTCTTGGAAGCACGAGAACGAAATCGAACTTAGTGCCAACCCGGGCTACTTTCGCGGCAAGCCCGCCATCGAGAAAGTCAGCATGTTCATGATCAATGAAAAATCTACCGCTGTGGCGATGTTCGAACAGGGCAATTTGGATTTCATGGACGATCATAGCATCCCGTCCCTCGACAAACCGCGCCTATCGAAGATGCCAGGGTACAAACTTGTGCCGCAATTGCGCGGCGAATATTACGGCTTCGCCGTCGATCGTAAACCTTTCGATAATCCCAAACTGCGCAAAGCTTTTGCGATGGCCATTGACCGGAGCGTCTTTCCCAAAATTCTTCAGGGCGGCCAGACGCCGGCAACCTCTTGGATTCCACCAGGCATGCTGGCGCACAATCCCGAGATCGGTCTCGCCTTCAATCCCAACGAAGCCAAGCGGCTTTTGAGCGAAGCCGGCTACCCCGACGGCAAGGGATTGCCGCCGATTGTTTTGGGCTACAACACCCTGGATGATCACAAGCTGGTGGCCGAAGCGGTCCAGGGCATGTGGCAAAAATATTTGAACGTGATCGTGAAGATCGAGAATCAGGAGTGGAAAGTTTATCTAAAAAAGCTCCAGAACGATCCCTTCGTGGTGCATCGCGCGGGCTGGGGCGCCGATTATCCGGACCCTGATAACTTCATGAAGCTTTTTACTTCCAACAGCGGCAACAATCACGGCCGGTGGAAAAACCCGCGCTACGACCAATTGCTCGAACAGGCAGCGCGCGAGCAAGACGCCGCGAAGCGCAGCCGGCTTTACGACGAAGCGCAAAGAATTCTTACCGAGACCGACGCCGCTATCGCACCGCTGTTTTGGACGACCGAAGCGACCCTGTTGAATCCGAAATTTACCGGCTTGGAGTATAATTCGATGGCGCGGATGGATTTAAGAAACGTCAAACGCGGTGGGGAAATAGCAATACCCTCGGTTATTCCTAGGCGATTTGCAAAAATAGTCATTTCCACTCCGCGATTTGCCAAGCTCTGCGAAATCGCATAAGGAATAAACCTAATCAACTCAGAGGAAGGCGAGGCGATGGAACTCAGCGAAGATGATGTCTTGCACATATTGAAACTGATCGACGAATCGAAATTCGATTACTTCCAACTGGAGGTCGGCGAGCTCAAGATCACCGTCAGCAAAGGCGATCCGATTCCCATTGCGGGCGCGGCGCAGCCGGCACCAGCGAGCGTGGCGCCGAGTCCGGCGGCCGCAGCGGTAAAACCCGCTCCGACAACCAGCACTGCGCCGGCCGCGCAAGCAGCCAAGCCGGTGACGGTCCCCGAGGGTATGTTGCCGATCACCGCACCGCTGCTCGGAACATTTTACGTTGCCCCGGAACCGGGCGCTCCCCCGTTCGTCAAAGTCGGCCAACAGATCACCGAGGATACCACCGTCGGCTTGATCGAAGTGATGAAAGTTTTCAGCAGCGTGCGCGCCACCGTTAAGGGCACGATCGTCGAGCTGGTTGTGCAAAACGGTCAATTCGTCGAGTTCGGTCAGACGCTATTCATCGTGAAGCCGTAATCAGCGTGGAGGCTGGCTGCTCTTCGGCTTCGTCGAAAAGTTGCCTGTCTCCAGTGTCTTTCTCATCGTATTTTCCGGAGTATCCATGAGTGTCACTCGCGTATTGGTCGCGAACCGCGGCGAAATCGCCGTGCGTGTCATCAGAGCTTGCCAAAGTTTGGGGATTGAAACAGTTGCCGCCGTTTCGGACGCCGACCGCGAAAGCATGGCCGCCCAGATGGCCAACCGAGCGGTCTGCATCGGCCCGGCGCGCTCCACCGATAGTTATCTGAAAATCGAAAACCTGATGGCGGCGGCGCAAGGCACCGGCTGCGACGCGCTTCATCCGGGATACGGATTTCTCTCAGAGCGAGCCGCCCTCGCTCAAGCCTGCGCTGAAAACAATATTACCTTCATCGGCCCGAGCGCCGAGAATATTTCTATGATGGGCGACAAGCTCGAAGCGCGCAAAATTGCTCGCGCCGCCGGAGTGCCGTTGGTTCCGGGATCAGATCATGCGAAGAATCCGCACGAAGCTGCGCGGCTCGCCGAACAGATCGGCTATCCTCTCCTGCTCAAGGCGTCGGCCGGCGGCGGCGGACGCGGCATCAAGCTGGTATCCAACGCCAACGAGATCGAAGATACTTTCCGTACCGCCGCGGCGGAAGCGCGAACGGCATTCGGCAACGATACGCTCTACATGGAAAAATATGTCGGCAACGCGCGTCACATCGAAGTGCAGATTCTCGGCGATCAGCATGGCAACGTGATCCACCTGGGCGAGCGCGATTGTTCCCTGCAGCGGCGCCACCAGAAGATCATCGAGGAAGCGCCGGCCTATGCGGTACCCGCGGACGTCCGCGCCAAGATTTGCACCGCGGCGGCGACCCTCGCGCGCAATATCGGCTACCGCAGCGCCGGCACCATTGAGTTCATCTACGACAACGACACGGCAGATTTCTATTTTCTAGAGATGAACACCCGCATTCAGGTAGAACACCCGGTCACCGAAATGATCACCGGCGTCGATCTAGTCGCCCAGCAGCTGCGCATCGCCCGCGGCGAGCCCCTGCCGTTCAAACAATCGGACATCCAATTTACCGGCCACGCGATCGAATGTCGCATCAACGCGGAATCCCCGCAGCACGGTTTCCGTCCTTGCCCGGGCCGGATTACCGAATGGCAAGCGCCCGAGGGCGCGGGTATTCGGCTCGATACGCACTGTTATCCCGGTTATTTCGTCCCGCCATACTACGATTCGCTGCTCGCCAAGTTGATCGTTCATGCCGGCACACGCCAAGACGCTGCGAATCTAACCAACAAAGCGCTGAATGATTTTCACGTAAGCGGCATCGATACTTTGATTCCATTTCTTAAAACGGTGATTGCCGATCCTGAATATCGGCACGGATCAGTCAACACGCGCTGGTTGGAAAAAAAGCTCGAAGAATATTCCGCTGCACTGATTTCTTAATGCGCATATCTGGAGAAATGCGCTGACACCGAAGCGCCCTCTCTATCAGTGCAATATTTTACGTGGATTGCCGCCGAAGTTCTTCGCCTTCAGGCGAAGTAAGGGCTCGTCATGCCGGCCCTTCGTCAGGGCTCAGGATAAACTCCCGCCGGCATCCAGGTTCCTTGGTTCAAGTTCAAAATCGCCTAGGTTTCGGCTTCCGCTGGAACGACAGGACAACAGTCGACTTCAAGTCGACAAGTTCAAAAAACTCTCGTCAAGGTTCCTGTCTTGCTCCTCAAACCGGAACCCAGATCACTGAGTTGGAGAGTCTCGGCCACACCCCAAACAGAATGACAACTCGTACGCTCTGAGTTACATTCATCCCAGTTAAATGATTTCTCTGCTGTTGAAACGTTTCATTCACGGCTTGATCGTGCTCTGGGCTGTTGCCACACTGACATTTACTCTGCTTCGTCTCGCGCCCGGCGGCCCCTTCGATAGCGAACGAAAGTTGCCGCCGGAAATCCTCGCCAACCTCGAAGCCAAATACCATCTTAACGAACCCTTGATCGAGCAGTACCTTCGTTATCTTGCCGGCATCGCGCGCGGGGATCTCGGTCCGTCGTATAAGTACCTCGATCGCGGTGTGACCGAGATCATCGGCGATACGCTGCCGACCTCGGCGCTGCTCGGCGGATTGGCAATTGTATTCGCCTTGGGCATTTCCTTCCCCATTGGGTTATTCGCCGCATACTATCGCGATTCGCTCATCGACCGCTTTTGTTTATTCGTCGCCACGTTGGGCATTTCACTGCCCAACTTTATTCTCGGCGCGTTGCTCATATGGGCGGTGGCTTTGCAGCTCGGCTGGCTTCAAGCCGGCCGTTGGGATGACTGGAGCAGCGCAATCCTGCCGACGATAACGCTAGGCGCTGCGCCTGCGGCTTATCTCGCCGCGCTTCTGCGCTCGACCTTGGTGGAAACCTTCGGCGAAGACTTCGTGCGTACGGCGCGCGCCAAGGGACTTAAAGAGTCCGCGGTGATCGCCAAGCACGCGCTTGCCAATTCGTTGATTCCGGTTCTGACCGTGATGGGGCCGCTGATCGCTACCCTGCTCACCGGCTCGTTCGTCGTCGAATACGTCTTCGCGATTCCTGGCATGGGACGATTTTTTATCACCGCCGTCACCGACCGCGATTATCCGTCTGATCATGGGCGTCACGCTGGTTTACACGGCGATCTTGGTCGGCGCCAATTTTCTCGTCGATATTTTGTATGGCTACGTCGATCCACGGATCCGAAGCGAATAGCAGATGGCAAGCGAACTAAATCCGCTGCAGCGGTCCGTCAACCGCTTGCTCCCGTTCTGCGCGGGCTTTTTACTGATCATCGTGCTGGCGGCCATATGCGCGCCGTGGTTTTCTTCCTATGCAGTAGGAGGCTTCGAAGAAAAGCGTTTGTTGGAATCGCCGAGCTCGGCGCATTGGATGGGCACCGACGGGCTTGGCCGCGATCTTTTGACGCGAGTGCTTTACGGCGCGCGCGTGTCGATCACCGTCGGCCTCGGCACGGCACTGATCGCGCTCATCATCGGTACAACCTACGGCCTGATCGCCGGCTTTAAAGGCGGCAACTGGGACCACGCCATGATGCGCATCGTCGATCTTTTTTATGGCCTGCCGGATATGTTGATTTTTATTTTGCTGTCGCTGCTATTCGGCAGAAATATCGGCGGCCTCCTGGTCGCCTTGGGTTTGGTCTCTTGGGTGCGCTTCGCGCGGATCGCCCGCGGCCAGGTGCTTCAAGCGAGAGAATTTCTCTTCGTCGAAAGCGCCTACGCGCTCGGCGCTTCGCGCCGGCGAATTGTCGTGCGCCATATCTTGCCGAACATCATCGGGCCGATCATCGTGACGTTAACCTTCAGCATTCCGTCCGCCATCCTTGCCGAATCGACGCTCAGCTTCATCGGCATCGGCATCAATGACCCATACAGCGCATGGGGCACCAGCTGGGGCACGCTCGTGCAGGACGGCTACCGCGCCATGCGCAGTTATCCGCATGTCATCGCCTTCCCCGCAGCGGCGATTTTTTCGACGATTCTCTCGCTGAATATTTTGGGCAACGGTCTGCGTGACATTCTCGACCCAAAACAGCGTTAACGCTTATTTTTTTGCGCGCACAAGGCGGCGAATTTACGACCGATTGTTTGACTTAGCCGAGCATTCTCGTTATTAATTACGGGTTCCATTCCGCCGCCGAGCCGTTAGCTCAGTCGGTAGAGCATCTGCCTTTTAAGCAGAGGGTCGCCGGTTCGAATCCGGCACGGCTCACCAGTTAACCCCCAGATTTTCAAGCAGTTGCCGTATCGTCTCAGATAGCGGTTCTGGCAGTTTTCCGCCAATTGTGTCCGTATTGTGTCCCATTCTCTATCAGCGACTCTGCCGCCTTGTCCATGCGTCGCGTTCAGGTGGCGCTTGCATTTTTTCCTGCGCTTCCCTTAGCTCGTTCTCATCGATGATCCGGTATCGCCGATACATGGACGGCGTTTTGTGCCCGGTAATTCGCATGGCGACCGACTTCGGAAACTCCGGCGCGCGACAGGTTGCGAGCCGCGCAACGGCGCAAGTCGTGAATGAGCAAATCAGTATATTTTTTTCTCTGCCGCTTTTTCTTGGGTCCCCCTGCTCGGCTGGCTTTTCGGCTTTAACGAACGATCCAAGCCCCGCTGCAACACTCGCGGTTTGCCAAGCCTTGCGAAAGTCACCGATCTTTTGCCCACCATCATGAAACACATACGGGCAATCGAGACGGCGCACCTTTGCCCGCGCTTGAATGATTTCCCACAGACGGCCCGACAGCGGCAAGACCCACGGCTCGCTGTTCTTGGAATCCGCGATCTTGAGCCGTGCAGTGCGGCCGCGCATGTCGATCTCTTTCCACTGGAGATTTCGCACCGCGCTCTTTCGCCATCCGGCATAATACAAAAACTCCACCGCCGGCTTCAGGTGCTCCGGTAATCACCCAAGACCCGCAAGAAATCGCCGTGATCGACAAAACCCTCACGGACTTTCTCGCCGTCAAGCATGACAAACTTCGGCTTGCGAGAGAGTTTGCCGCCGTCCATCTGAATCGAAAACATCCGCCGCAATACCCGCAACTCACCGTTGATGCTCGACACGCTCGCCCCTTGCTCGCGCCGTCTTAGCTGGTAGGTTTTCAGGCGATTGGAAGTAATGTCCAGCGCCGCATCGAGTCCGAAAAATTCGCGCAGGTGCTTGATGCAGACTGCCGCGCCGCTTTTAAACGATCGCCGGTTATTCAATGCGTAGTCCGTCGCGATCCCCTCGACCAAATCATCAAACGTGACTTTTCCCTGATCGGCAACGAACTGCCCGGTTTGCGTCTCCGCGATCCGCTGCTTCAGGAGAGCGCACGCGACCCACTCTTTCGCCGATTTCGAACTCTCGCGGATCTTTTGCCCGCGATGGTAGAACGCGATCCACCAGACGTGG
>CAVWLW010000018.1:0-48201 GCA_963755715.1 uncultured delta proteobacterium | reverse complement strand
TGAGACGATCTCAGGGCGGCATGACTGATGGCACCTTGCCGTCCGGAAGGATTTATAGCCGTCGAGGTTTGTTGCCGTTGGCTGGAATCGGAAAAGCAAAACAGCGCTGCTCGGTGTGCGGCGCGTCGCTTACGCTATGCATGTGCGCAGAGGTGCCGCGCTTGGATCTGCGCACGAAGATTCGCTGGTGATCCATCATCGCGAGCTCTCGCGGAGCAGCAATACCGGTCTGCTCGCGCATCAATCTCTGGTCAACAGCGACGTGCACATTCGCGGTGAGAGCCGGGAAACGCTCGACCTGAGCGATCTATTGTCGCCTTAATTACCGGACGTTGCTGTTTTATCCGAGCGCCGATGCGCTGGAACTGGACCGGGAACTGGTGTGCCAGGATCGAGGCCGATCCAGCTGATCGTGCCGGATGGCACTGGCGGAAGGCTCGAAAGATCCATTCCCGCCACCCCGACTAAGAAATATTCCGAGAGTGAAGATCAGCGCGCCGAACCGCGTAACCTTTCAGCTGCGGCTCAAAGCCGGCCGGAAAGGATGGCGACCTTGCAAGCCATCGCATGCGCGCTGCGAATCATCGAAGGCGATCTCGTGGCGGCGCGGCTGATGAAGCTCTACCACGCCAGGGTCGATCGAACCCTAAGGGCGCGCGGTCTTCGATGGATAAGCGACTAGCCGGTCGTGATCACGGTTGTTCGATCATTGAACAAACTATGACCGGAACATCGGTCCCAGCCCGAGGATCCCAGCAGCCGGGGGAGACGGATGACGCAAAGCGATTACAACTTCCGGAGTTCCTAACCGGCTCGACGGCAACCGGTTTTGTTCCGTACAATTATTTCGCGCTCTTCAAAAACGGCTTCCAGTTCCACTCGAAGTCGGGGTCGGTGTATGTTTGCGGCGGCATCAGCGTAGTCAAGCCCCGCTTCGCCAGTTGGCTTTCGAATTTCTCGCGCACCCATCTATCTTCGTTGACGTATTCGATCTGATCTTTGGCGCGGTCTTCGACTTTTTCGGCGTGGCCGAGAAACTGCCTCGGCGGGTGGAGCGCCAGATAGCGCGCCGGTTCGCCCCCGGCGTTGAAGTGCTGGTGAAACCATTTATTTGGCGGCGTGAAGCAACTCGCTTCGTGCCAGGGCACGACGACTTTGTCTTTTCCTTCCTCCCACATGATCGAGTAACCCTCGCCGGCGGGAATGACGATCACGCGACCCGGGCCGTGGCGGTGCGCTTTTTTATATAAACGCGCATCGAAAACCGACATGTGGCAGGACATTTCGGAGTCGGCAAATTGGATGTAAACGCTCCGCCCGCCGGCGCCGCGCCGGACGTTGGCGTCGAGCTTGTCCCAGGCGCGCATGTCGGGAAAAAAGTTGCCGTACCAATAGGCGCGCCGGCCCCACGATTCATCCAAGGTGTCTTGCGAGATCATCTTGGCTTCAGAGTAGAAATCCATCTCGTTCTGGATGTCGGAGCCCTCGTACGAATTCCCGAAAATAAGATTCGCGTCGCGCACGCCGGACAATGTCAGCGGCATGTAGTTGTACTGGAGTAAACGCACCGGCTTGTCCCCCTGCATATTGGCGAACTGGTGCGTATAATTATGCGGCACGAGGAACATGCTGTGTTTCTGCCACTCGAAGGTTTTCTTCGGCCGTTTTTCGCCGGCCCATATGGTCGTAAGCCCGCGGCCTTCGACAACATAGACGATCTCGTCGAGGGCGAATTTCAACGGAGGTAAAGTTTTCCCCGGTGGAATTTCCGTCACCCGAGCCGAGGTAATGCCTTCCTGGCCGACGAGCTGGATAAAAGCGGAATTGCACTGGCGCGCGTCCCACCAGCCGAGCTGCAACGTTCTCAAATCCTCGATGTAATAACCGCGATGAATCGGAATGCCTTGGCTTTCCATCCACTCATCGTGGGTAAATGTTTTACTCCACATTTTTCGTTCCGTTGGCATCGCCTTGGACATGACCGCGTTCCTCCCAGATAAATTGTTTCATCAACTCATATCATCATTGAAAATCGAAACAAATCGACCGCAGGATGGTCACAGCGCGGCAATGGCAAATTCAGGATCGCCAACTACCTCGAAAAACAAAGGCCCCGCATGGAGCGAGGCCTTTCAACAGTAAACGAACGAATCGGAACTCAGCTAATCGGCATGGGTCGTCGGAAACATCAGCGACTTGACGGTGACGGGAATGACTTCGGTGATGCCCAAGCATTCGCCGATATCGATGTAATCCAAGTCGCCGACTTCGATGCCGTCGATAGCGATGATATCCCGCGTCACATGGCACTCATCTTTGAGAATGCCGCCGAGCGACTTGGCGATGTCGAGGTCCAAGGTCAGATAGAGTGGACATTTTGGATCATCGGCGTCTTTGAGAATCTGCGCCACACCTTCGGCAATTCGCCTGACGGACTGATAATCCGGCACACCGCTCACGGTCAGAGACAAAGCCAAGCCGGATGTGAAACGGGGCAGATCGAACTTACGCAGCGCCTGCTTTAGCGCTTCGCTTACGGATTCGCCGTCGCGAATCGGCGCTTGAATCACCTTCAGACCATGGATCGGCAGCGCTTTTTCGTTGGAAACGTAGCTGGTGTTGCCGCTGGCTTGGATCGTGTATTCGCCGGCGCCGATGACCGTAGCGCGGATACCCTCGATGGGTTCGCGCAAAACGTCCTTGGGTAGCTTCTTGAGATACTCGCGCATGTTCTTGCCGAGCACCGGCCCAATATCGCCGTAGGCTTTCGGATCCCGATCGTAAACATGCTCGGAAACGCCGCCGGAGAAAACGATGTGTTGCACTTGCTTGAATCCACGATAATTGGCAAACGGCGGCGTGACCATCAACGAACTTGCCATAGGTGAATTCGGACCTTCTTCGATAACTTCGAAAAGGATTTTGGCCATGTAAGCGCCAAAATCTTCTTTCATCTTGTCGGTGATTTTCTGCCCAAGCTCGACCTTGTAACCAACCTCTTTCATCATGACTCGCCCGGCATCTTCGATGCGGGTGATCTTGTCGTCGTCGTCGAAAGCGATCAGCCGCGCGCCCACGTTGATCGAAGCCGTTTGGGACACGACGCCGTCTTCAACGAGTGAAAATTTCGTGGTTCCACCGCCCATATCGACGTTGAGCACGGTTTTGTGTTCGCTCTTCGACAGATCCACCGCGCCGCAGCCGTACGCTGCGAGCAAAGCTTCATGATTGTGACCCGCCGCAGCGCAGATGAACTTGCCGGAATATTTGGCGAAGTTTTCGACGATCGGCTGAGCGTTTTCTTTCTTGAGTGCTTCGCCAGTGATAATAACCGCGCCGGTGTCGACATCCTCGGGCGTCAGGCCGGCGTCCTTGTACGCCGCATGGATGAAGTCGTTGACCTTATCCGTGTCGATCTTGGTCGCCGAAATGTAAGGCGTCAGCATGATCGGCGAGCGATAAAGGACTTCGCGGGCAGTGACTCTAAACTTTCCCGAGAGCGAGGCGCCTTCGCGGCGCAACGTGATCAGCGAGAAAATCAGATGCGAGGTCGAAGATCCGATGTCGATGCCCACGCTTTTGAGCGAGAACATTTCCAACCCTTCGATATCGGTGACGATTTCGTCTTCCCCAATAACGAAATTATCGGGATGGTCATGATCGTAAATATCATCGTGCATGTTTTTGCCTCGGTCCGTCATTCTTTGTGTCCTTCATAAATAGGAATCCCCGCTCGCTGGAGCGGGGATTCCATCAACCAACTTTTAGGAAATTCTAGCCGTTAAAGTTATTGTTTGCCCATCGCTTTCGACCACTCGTATTCGGGGTTCGAGTAACATTCGGCCGGCATCTCGCTCTTGATGCCCCGTTTGGCCAGTTCTTCTTCGAACTTGCTTCGGATAAAAGGATCTTCTCGCGGATATTCGATCTGATCTTTCGCGCGGTCTTCGACCTTTTCTGCGTGGCCATGGAACTGCATCGGCGGATGGAGCGCCAGATAGCGCGCCATGTCGCCGCCGGCATTAAAATGTTGGTGAAACCACTTGTCCGGCGGCGTGATCATGCTGCACTCGTGCCACGGACAAACGATTTTTTCTTTGCCCTCTTCCCACATGATCGAATAGCCTTCGCCCGCCGGGATAATAATCGCGCGGCCCGGGCCATGACGGTGCGCTTTCTTATAAGTCTTCGGCGCGAACACCGACATGTGGGCGGTCAGTTCAGAATTTGGAAATTGCATGAACACGCTCTTGCCGCCGGCGCCGCGCCGCTCGTTGGCATCGAGCTTGTTCCACGCACGCATGTCCGGGAAAAAATTACCGTACCAGAAAGCGCGCATGCCCAAGCCTTCGTCCGCATCCTTGGCTTGAACCATCTTGGCTTCGGAGTAAAAGTCGCCATCCGCCACGGTAATTTTCGATTCGTACGGGTTATTAAAATACATGTCGGGCTCCGGCAGCGCCGACATCGCCATCGGCATGTAGCTGTAATGGAACAGCCGGATCGGTTTGTCGCCCTGCATGTTGCTGAAGACGTGCCAATGATTACGCGGCACTAGAAACATCGAGTGCTCTTGCCACTCGAAATTCTTTTTGGGCTTGCCTTCGCTGGCCCAAACCGTTGTCAGACCGCGGCCGGACAACACGTAGACGATTTCATCGAGGGCAAATTTCACCGGCGGCAGCGATTTTCCGGGAGGGACCTCTGTGACTCGCGACGCGCTCACGCCTTCTTGACCCAGAAGCTGGATAAACGCCGACTTGCAGCCGCGCTCCTCCCACCATTCCAATTCAATCGTGCGTAGATCTTCGATAAAATAACCGCGGTGAATCGGGATTCCCTTCGACTTCATCCAGCGATCGTAAGTAAATTCCTTGCTCCACATTGTAATGACGGGTTCTTGTTTGGCTGCGTCGGCCATAAAATTTCCTCCTGTTTCCTTATCTCTTATCTTCTTGTTTCTTTGCTGGCAACCTGTAGCCGTACCAGAGCTCTCTGCAACGCGGTCTCGGCCGTCTGCCGATCTTTTTCTTCCTGATTAAGCTGGGCCAACTGCTTTTCGGCTCGTTCCTTGGCGCGTTGCGCGCGCGCTACATCGATTTCGCCGGCAAACTCCGCCGACGGCGCCAGCACAGTCATAACATTATCCAAAACCTCGGCGTAACCGCCGCCCACAGCCAGGGTTCTTTTCGTGGCGCCCTGCTTATAAGTCAGTTCGCCGGCGACGAGGGTCGATAAGAAAGCGATGTGATTGGGCAACACACCGAACTCACCCAACTCCCCGTGCGCGGTTACCTCATCGACGTCCTCATCCAGAACCAGCCGGGTCGGCGTCACCACTCTAAGTCTGATCTTGTCTGCCATTACAACTTCCTAGGCAACAGGCATGAGGCAATAGGCATTAGCCCCCGGCCTGGAAATTTCCTTTTCTTACTATTGCCTGTTGCCTATTGCCTGATGCCTTCTCAACTCGCCGCCATCTTCTTGGCTTTTTCGACTACCTGCTCGATGGTGCCGACCATGTAGAAAGCCTGTTCCGGGATATCGTCGTGTTTGCCGTCGACGACTTCTTTGAAGCCGCGGATCGTGTCTTTCAGTTCCACGTAGGCGCCGGGTGTGCCGGTGAACGCTTCGGCGACGTGAAAGGGCTGTGACAAAAAGCGCTGAATCTTGCGCGCCCGCGCCACGGTCATGCGGTCTTCTTCGGAAAGCTCGTCCATGCCGAGAATCGCAATGATATCCTGGAGATCCTTATAACGCTGCAAGATCACTTGAACTTGGCGCGCAACATCGTAGTGCTCGTTGCCAACGACCAGCGGATCAAGAATACGCGAAGTCGAATCGAGCGGATCCACCGCGGGATAAATTCCCAACTCAGCGATCTGGCGTGAGAGAACGGTCGTTGCGTCCAAGTGTGCAAACGTCGTCGCCGGGGCCGGGTCGGTCAAGTCGTCGGCGGGCACGTAAATCGCTTGGACGGAGGTAATCGAGCCCTTGTGTGTCGTGGTAATTCGTTCTTCCAGTTCGCCCAAGTCCGTTGCCAAAGTCGGCTGATAACCGACGGCCGAAGGCATACGGCCGAGCAGGGTCGAAACTTCCGAGTTCGCCTGGGTGAAACGGAAGATGTTGTCCAAAAACAGTAAAACGTCGCGGCCTTCATCGTCGCGGAAGAATTCCGCCAAGGTCAGCGCGGTCAAAGCGACGCGCGCGCGCGCGCCGGGCGGCTCGTTCATCTGGCCATAAACCAACGAGGCTTTGTTGATAACCCCCGACTCTTTCATTTCCAGCCAAAGGTCGTTGCCTTCGCGCGTGCGCTCGCCGACGCCGCCGAAGACCGAGTAACCGCCGTGCTTCATGGCGACGTTGTTGATCAACTCCATCAGAATAACCGTCTTGCCCACGCCGGCGCCGCCGAACAGGCCGATCTTGCCGCCGCGAGCATAGGGAGCGAGCAAATCGACGACTTTGATCCCGGTTTCGAACGATTGAACTTTGGTTTCCTGATCGACGAATTCCGGCGTCGGGCGATGAATCGGATAGCTCTTCTTGGCGTTGACCGGGCCCATTTCGTCGACCGGCTCACCAATGACGTTGAGCACGCGTCCCAGCGTTTCTTCACCCACGGGCACGGTAATGCCGGCGCCAGTGTCCATGACGTCCATGCCCCGTACCAACCCTTCAGTAGTGTCCATGGCAATGCAGCGTACGGTGTTTTCACCCAAGTGCTGTGCGACTTCCACGACCAGGTTCCACTGCTGGTCGCTGATCGCCGGGTTGGAAACTTTTAACGCGTTGTAAATAGGCGGCAGCGAAGCTTCGGAGAACTCGATGTCGACGACTGCGCCGAGAACCTGGGTGATTTTGCCCATGCCCATATTTTTGAAACCTCCAAAATCGTGTTCGTGCTCGTGATTCGTGCCTGTCGGATCATTTCCCGATCAGGAACACGTTTCACGATCACAAAATTTTGCTATTTCAACGCTTCCGCCGTGCCGACGATTTCCATCAGCTCGCGGGTGATCGACGCTTGGCGCGCCCGGTTCATCTGCAGGGTCAAACTACCGATCATCTTCGAGGCGTTGCTGGTAGCCGAATCCATCGCGGTCATGCGCGCGCCGTGTTCGCTTGCCGTCGCTTCGAGCAGCGCCCGCTGCATCGCCACGTCGGTAATCCGCGGCAAGAGACTCGCCAACAGTTGCTCGATTCCCGGCTCGTATAAATATTCCGTAAGTTGTTGCGCCTCGGTATCGCTGGTTTCGCTCAATGCTACGGGCAGAAGCTTTTCCAAGGTCGGCACCTGGGAAAGCGCCGAGCGAAACCGGCTGTAAAGTATATAGACCGCGTCGGTCTCGCCGTTGATAAAACGCGCCATGAGTTTCTGGCCGATCTCCGCCGCCAACTCATCCGCAGGCGGCGCCAGAATGCCGATGTAACGGTCGACGATATTGGCTCGGCGGCGGCGAAAATGATCCGCGCCTTTACGGCCAACGAGCGTCAATTCGACTTCCTTTTCACCGGCGTTTTTCCGAATGAATGCTTCCGCCGCGCGAATCAGATTGGCATTATAACCGCCGCACAGCCCGCGGTCGGAGGTGAATAAAACCAGTTGGATCTTCTTTTCCTCACGCGCCTGGAGCAGCGGATGCGCTTCGCTCGACACCCGCGCCGCGACGTTTTTTAAAAGTTCGGTCATCTTTTCGGCGTAGGGCCGCGCCGCCACCGCCGCGTCTTGCGCGCGCCGCAGCTTGGCTGCCGAAACCATCTTCATGGCCTTGGTGATCTGCTGGGTGTTGCGCACCGAGCTGATCCGCTTGCGTATTATTTTTAGTGTCGCCATGGCTGCTAATTCTTATTTGCTGTCATTCTGAGGAATAGCTGAAGAATCTCGACCGAGATCCTTCGCCAATGCGCTCAGGATGACACAACTCCGTGGCACCCTTAATTTCCACCTTACGCTTTGAATATGCTTTTAAATTCTTCCAACGCCTTGTTCAGCTTGGCGCGTAGATCGCCATCCAGTTCGCGCTTCTTGAGAATGTCAGCAAAGATATCCGGATGCTTTGACTCGATAAACGAATAGAGCTCCTGTTCGTATTTCTTTAGCGCCGTAAGCGGCAATTCGTCGACGAAGCCGTTGGTGCCAGCGTAAATAATGAGAATCTGCTGCTGCACTGCCAGCGGCTGATACTGTCCTTGTTTTAGCAACTCGACCAGACGCGAGCCGCGGCTGAGCTGGCGTTGCGTCGCTTGATCGAGATCCGAGCCGAACTGGGCAAAGGCCGCCATTTCACGATATTGCGCGAGCTCTAGTCTAAGCGTGCCGGCAACCTGCTTCATCGCCTTGATCTGCGCGTTACCGCCGACCCGCGAGACCGAGATGCCGACGTTGATCGCCGGACGCACCCCGGAATAAAAAAGATCGCTTTCCAAAAAAATCTGCCCATCGGTGATCGAAATCACGTTGGTGGGAATGTAAGCAGAAACGTCGCCCGCTTGCGTCTCGATGATCGGCAGCGCCGTCAGCGAACCGCCGCCGCGCGCATCGCTCATCTTGGCGGCGCGCTCGAGCAGGCGGGAATGCAAGTAGAAGACGTCGCCAGGGTACGCTTCGCGTCCCGGCGGCCGGCGCAGCAGCAAGGAAAGCTGCCGATAGGCGACGGCGTGCTTCGATAAATCGTCGTAAATCACCAAGGCATGGCCGCCATTGTCGCGAAACTGTTCGCCCATGGTGCAGCCGGAATAGGGCGCGATGAATTGCAACGGCGCCGATTCCGACGCCGTCGCCGCTACGATGATGGAATACTCCATGGCACCGGCCTCTCGAAGTCTATCGACGACCTGCGCCACGGTGGAACGCTTCTGTCCGATGGCGACGTAGATACAGATTACGTTGCCGCCCTTTTGATTGATGATGGCGTCGATGGCGACGGCGGTCTTGCCGGTTTGGCGATCGCCGATGATCAGCTCGCGCTGGCCGCGGCCGATGGGGATCATGCCGTCGATCGCTTTCAAACCGGTCTGCAGCGGCTCTTTGACCGGTTGGCGCGCGACAATGCCGGGCGCTTTGAGCTCGATACGCCGACGCTCTTTGGCATCGATCGGTCCACGGCCGTCGATCGGTTCGCCCAAGGCATCGACCACGCGGCCGATAAGCTCTTTGCCCACTGGCACTTCGGCGATGCGCCCCGTGCGCTTGACCGTGTCGCCCTCTTTGATCATGTGCGTCTCGCCGAACAGCGCGGCGCCGACGTTGTCTTCTTCGAGGTTGAGCGCGATGCCGAAAATATTATGGGGAAATTCCAACAGCTCGCCGGCAGCGACTTTATCGAGTCCATGGATGCGCGCGATGCCATCGCCGGTCGACAGCACCGTGCCGATTTCCTGGATCTCAACCGTCTTTTCGTAGTCGCGAATCTGTTCTTTGATGATCCGGCTGATCTCCGCTGTACCGATTTCCATGTTCAGACTCCTTAGTAGCCGCGCACGATGCGCTGTTTCATGTTTTCAAGCTGCGTACGAATGCTGCCGTCGTAAATTTTTCCTTCCAATTCGAGCAGCAGGCCACCGAGCAAGCTCGCATCGGTTTCCTGCTGCAAAACCACGTCTTTGCCCGAAATGCTGCGCAAACGATCGTTCAATTGGGCAAGCCGCTCAGGCTCGACCGCGCTCGCGCTCACGACCTTGGCGTCGATCCGCCCTTTGGCTTCATTGAGCAGTCGGCGATAGCAACTGACGATGCCCGGTAAATAAGGCAGACGATCGCGATCCAAAAGTAGAGAAAGGAAATGACTCGTCAACGCCGAAAGTTGCTGGCTTGCGGTCACCTGATTGAGAATCTTTTTGCGCGCCTCGATCCTGAATGCCGGATTCGTGAGAACCTGCTGCAGATCGGAACCGCTGTAGGCCGCGTAGAATTGCTCGACCTCTTGGCCGATTTTTTCTTCTTGGCCACCATCGCGGGCCAATTGAAAAAGCGCCTTGGTGTACCTGCGACTTAAGCTGCCTTCGATCATCGACTCTGTCCGATCGTCCGAATGAAATCGTCCACGAGACGGTTCTGATCGGCGCCGGAAAGATTGCGCTCGATGAGTTGGCGCGCCGTCGCCTCGGCCTGATCCGCCATCTCTTCGCGCAGTTTTTGCCGGGCCATTTTTACTTCCTGCTCGGCCAGAAAATTGGCGTCTTCTTGAATTTTGATCGCAGTCGCCTGAGCCTCGCCGACAAGTTTTCTTTTTTCTCGTTCGCCTTCCTCGCGCAGCGAAGCATGAATCGACTGAACTTCTCTATCGAGACCGGACAATTTGGCGCGGTATTCGTTCACCAGCGCCTCGGCCGCCTGTTTTTTAGCGGCGGCCTGGCTGACCGTGGAAACCACTTCGTCGTGGCGCGACTTGAGGAAATCTCGGATTAGCGGGAAAGCAAACTTGACAATGATGAAAGCGTAAATGAGAAAGTTGGCGAGTGGAAACCAAATGTCGTTGATCGACGGCGCGTGATGCTCGGCTTCGGCCGCCGCGGATGCGTAAGCCTGGGCCGTCGTGAAGAATTCGAGCACGCTCACGCGACCTTCCTTCCGAGCACTTTACTGACCATTTCTCCGGCAACCGTCGCCGTCTCAGCGGCGGCCAGCGCCTTTTCTTTTTCCAGCGCCAGGGCGATCTCGCGTCGCGCCTGTTCAAGTTTGCTCGCAGCTTCTGCGCGCGCTTGCCCTAAAATTTTTTCGCGCTGTTGCCGCGCCTCTTGCAAAATGGCGTCTTTGGCGGCGTAGGCGGCGCTCTGTGCTTGCGCGATTTTTCCCTCGTATTGCGCGCGCAGACGCGCGCCTTCATGTTCCAAGTCGGCGGAATCATGCTCGGCGCCGATGGTCCGGCGCTCGCGCTCTTCGAGCAGCTGCAAATAAGGCTGAAATAGAATCTTATTGAGAATCAGCCATAGGGCAACGAACAGAATGATCTGATAAAGAATGCTGAGGTCTAATGAAATCATTCGTCAACTTCCGCTTTTGACTCTGCCGGCGAGTGTCGTGCTCGCTTGGGCGAGGCAAAAACCAAGGCCCCAATAATTAAAAAAACCTACCTTCGATGATGAACGTAGGATCTCGGGATGGAAAAAACGGCGAACCGAAGTCTAATTTTTCAAATCGGCTTGCAGCTTTGGCGCTTGAACCGCTGCAACCTTGTCCGCACCGATACTTGGTGAACTAACGAATCCGCCCTTTTGTTTTGCCACTCCCATGGCGCAGTTACCGTCAAACACCACGCCCTCGGTGACGATCAAACGGGGAGCGTCGACGTTGCCAATTAACTTTGCCGGTGCCGTCAATTCGACTTTCTCTTTGGCGGTCACATTACCTTCGACCTTGCCGCGAATAATCACTACTTGACCGGAGATCTTGGCGCGAATCTCCGCGCCCTCACCGATGGTCAGCGTCCCTTGGCATTGAATCTCGCCATCGACTGCGCCATCGATTCTAGTGGGCCCCTGAAAACTCAGTTGGCCGCTCACCCGGCTACCTTTATAAAGGTAAGCCACCAATCCTGGTTCAGCGGGCTGAGGTGGAGCAACTTCCTTGGCAGCAACGACGGGCTTGGGCTCGGGAGCCGTGGCCAGCGGCGCCGGTTCGGTCACCGGTTTTGGCGCTTCCGCGATTTTTTTTGGCTCTGCTTCCGGAACTTTCTTGCTCTCAGTATTTCGATCAAACCAAGCCATTATTGCACCCCCCCGTTTGGGCAGAATTTGCTATAACATCCAGAAAACTCATTGTCAAAACACGGCGTCGGCAATTTAAACGTAAATTCAGCGGCGGACATGCCAAACGGCCACACCGTTCGATTTTCGCATTGCTTGCCGGCGCGAGATCGAGCCCTCCATCGCTGAACGCCGTCATCCGGTGAAAATTCCCCATTGACTTGACCCCCATTTCGACTTTGTTTAGCTTAGGATGTCAATTATGCAGCATCGGCGCGCAATTTTCACCATTGTTCTTTTGCTATCCCTTCTGAGCCCAAGCTTGGGCGCCGCGCAAACGCTTTTGCGGGTCGCAACTCCCGGCGCGCTCACCGGCGCTCTGCCGATTTATCTTGGCGCAAAAAAGGGCGTGTTCAGTAAGTATGGCCTCGCCGTCGAGGTCATCGCTACCCGCAACGAACAAATGAACATGCAGGCGCTCATGTCCGATAGCGTGCAGTTTCTCACTTCGAGCTCCACGGGACTTTTCTACCTCGGCAAACAAGGCTTGGACGCGGTCGGGCTCGCTTCGTGGAACAATTCCTCGCCATACAGCCTTGCCAGTCGGATCAAGATCAAAGAGCTGAAGGAGCTAAAAGGCCGCAAGATCGCGTCCAGCGGCGCCGGCGGTCGCGCCGACGCGTACATTCGGTTCATGCTCGCCCAGGTCGGGCTCGACTATCGCAGCGACGCGCAGATTATCCCGCTTTCCGGCGGCTCCGCGGTACGGCTCGCGGCGGTGGTTTCCGGCAATCTCGATGCCACGCTTATATCTTCGCTGCAAGGGCGCCAAGCCGAGAAACTCGGGCTCACCGTGATCCCGGTGCCGCTTGAATATATTTGGGGCATCAACATCACGCGCCGTTCCTTCCTGAACAAGAATCGTGAGGTCGTTAAAAATTATCTGCGTGGACTCGCCGAATCAGTGCGGCTTATGATGGCGGACAGAGCTTCGACCCTCGCCGTGATGGCGCAAGTGCTGAAAATCGATGATGCCGACAGTTTGGAATACGCTTATAAAACCATGCGAGCCGATTCGCGGCCCGATCTTTTTCCGACCGAAGAAGCCATCGTTAACGTGCTGCGCACGATGAGCTATGAGGACCCCGCTTTCGCCTCGATCCCGCCGTACAAATTTTTTGACCTATCGCTCATTCAGGAACTCAAGGGCGAATCACGCTGACCGGGAACCGGTTCAAAAAGGCGCTCATGGCACGGCTTTCCTTACTTCTGATCACTTGGATCATTCTGGGCGCGAACACAGCCCAGGCCGAACCCGTGCGCGGCGCCTATCCCTCCGCCAACGTGCAATTCCTGCCGGCGTTCGTCGCCTTGGAAAAAGGTTTTTACAAACGCGAAGGGCTCGACGCCGAGCTGATCTCGGTGCGCAACGCCGTCACCGCCGTGCAGGCCCTGCTCGGCAATCAGATACATTTTATCTTTTCAGTCGGGCCGCAGATGCCGTCTATTTGGGAAGGCGCTGAGATAATTTTGCTCGCGCAAATGATCGGCCGCCCGACTTTTTCCATGGTGGTCACTCAAGACATTCAAAAAGTAACGGATCTTAAAGGTAAAAAGATCGGCGTCAGCTTCGGCGGCTCGACTTTCGCTGGGACCAAAGCGCTGCTCGAACTCTATAAGATGAATCCGGAAAAGGACGTGCAGTACGTGAGCATTCCCGGCAGCCAGCCGAAGATCGCCGCCATGCAGCAAGGCATCATCCAGGCCGCCTTGCTCGCGCCGCCGTCCGATTACGTCGCGATCAAAGCCGGCTTCAAGCGCCTGGTCAATTTAGCCGATCTTTTCAAGGACACTTCTTTCAGCGGTCTGGCCGCCACCGGCAAAACGATCAGAGAGAATCCGCAATTCGTCAAGCGCATGGTGCGCGCGATCGTGCGCGGCGTCATCCATAGCCGAGATTATCCCGAAGACGCGATTCAAACCATGATCAAACACTGGCGCATGGAACGCGACGTGTCGGTGGACGCTTACAATTTAGTAAAGGAAGCGTTGATTCCCGTGCCCACGGAAAAAGGCGTCGAGCTCATGGCGCACTGGCAATCCGTTGCTTTGAACGTGCAACCGAAGCGGCCGGTGCGCGAATACATGGACTTGCGCTTCGTCAAGGAAGTTATGGTCGAATTGGAAAAGAAATGAGGAACTCATGTTAGTAAAACCATTACTCGTAGCAGCATTGCTTCTCAGTGCATCGATTGGGACGGCGGCCGAAACTCCTGAAAAGAAAGGGCCGGTCTATGCCACGCTGAAAACCAGCATGGGCGACATCGTCATCCAATTGTTCGAAGACAAAGCGCCCAAGACGGTGGCAAATTTCATCGGCCTGGCAAGCGGCACCAAGGAATGGACCGATCCCAAGACCGGTGAGAAGGTAAAAAGACCGCTTTATAACGGCACGATTTTTCATCGGGTCATTCCCGGTTTCATGATTCAAGGCGGCGACCCGCTCGGCAACGGCACCGGCGGACCGGGGTACAAGTTCGACGACGAATTCAACTCCGAGCTGCGCCATACCAGAGGCGGCATCCTCTCGATGGCCAACGCCGGACCCAATACCAACGGCAGCCAGTTCTTCATCACGCTCGCGCCGACGCTGCATCTCGACAATCGCCACAGCGTCTTCGGTGAAGTGATCAAGGGTCAAGAAGTTGTCGTCGCCATCGGCAACACGCCGCGCGACTCGCGCGACCGGCCGATTAAAGAGGTGGTGCTGAAAGAAGTCGTCATCAGCCGCGGCAGTTATTGAGCTGGCGGTGCTGTCGACGGGGACGAGATCGGTGAAACTCTGCAAGCCTAGTGCTACATGGTCATTGGTCCTATGCGCCTTATTCGGTCTATGCCGGACCGGTGACGCCGCCGAAAGTTCGCTCCTCCAAGCCACCGCAGTCTATGGCGTCATCGCCACCGATCCGCTTTATCTCTGGATTGCGCAAGAGAAAAACTTTTTCAAAAAGAACGGCGTCAACATCGATCTCACCCATATTCCGACCAACCAAGCCGTGCAGGCGCTGGTCGGCGGGAAAGTAAATTTTGTCACCGCCGGCCCGCAAATTTTAGAAGCGAATCTCGCCGGCTCGGATACCGTCTACATCATGAGTCCGGTTAATACTTTCGTCTTTTCGCTCTATAGCAAGCCTGATATCGCGAACATCAAGGCACTGGCGGGCAAAACCCTCGGCGCGACGAATAAAGGCACACCCACCGATATCGCAGGACATATGCTGCTCACGCAAAACGGCCTCAAGCCCGACGTCGATGTGAAATTTGCTTACTTGAAGGAAATACCGGCGTTGGTCGCCGCGCTGCAGCAAGGCGTCATCGACGCGGCGCTGCTGGCGCCGCCGAGCACGCTCACTGCGCGAAATTTCGGCCTGAAGGAGCTGCTCAACATCACGGCTTTGAAAATTCCTTTCGTGCAACATTCCATCGGCACGAGCCGTTCGTATATCAACGCGAATCCCGAAGTGGTTCGGCGTTTCGTGCGCAGCGCCGCTGAGGGCTTGGATTTCTTGCGCAAAAACCGTGCGGACGCCGTCGCCATCATGTCGAAATACACTAAAATCACCGACCCGGCGCAGCTCAACGAAGCGCTCGACTCCTACGAGAACGCCTGGGAAAGAATTCCCGCGCCGTCGCAACCGGCCATTGAAGCCGTGCTCGCATCCTCGGAGAATCCCAAGGCCAAAGGCACCAAGTGGGATCAATTCATCGACGACAGGTTTGTAAAAGAACTGATTGCGTCAGGTATGTTTAGGTAGGTAGGGGCAAGCCCCTGTGCTTGCCCCTGTATGGCGGCCGCGCAATCGACGTTCATTCCAAATCATACGGCACGCCGAGCTGCTCACTCACATCCCGCAAGCCCTTCAGCACCGACGGCAGCAGCGGAATGCCGCGCTCGGATCTTTCCTCCGCGGTTTCAAATTCAATTTCGCCGGCGACGTAAACACGATCCTGCCCGGCAATCGGCGGCGTTGATTTTAATTCGCGGATCAGCCGATCCATGTCTTGTTTGAATTCCGCCACAGGGCGAAACGCGTCGATCCGAATCGCGCCGAAAAAATGGCCGCGCGGATCTTGATCGGCGTTGAGCGCAGTGAGTGTGCCCGTAAGCACCCCGCAGAGAATCTCAACCACAATTGCCAAACCGTAACCCTTATGGCTGCCGCTTTCGCGCGAGCCGCCGAGGGGTAAAAGCCTGCGCGCCTTTTGCGCGACGCGGGGATCGTCCGTCGCTTGCGCGTTCTCATTCAACGCCCAGCCCAGCGGAATCGCTTTTTCCATGCGCGCGGCGAGCTCCAATTTACCCGCGGCGGCGGTCGTCGTCGCCATATCCAAGACAAACGGCAGTTCTTTATCGGCCGGCACCGCGAAACACATCGGGTTGGTGCCGAACCGAGCTTCCCGGCCAAACGTCGGCACCACTTGCCGGCTCGCATTGGTCATGGCGATACCGATCATATCGTGCGGCAGCGCTTGCATCGCATAATACGCGGACATGCCGTAATGCCGGCTGTTGCGCACGCCGACCATGCCGATGCCGGATTGTTTCGCTTTGGCGATCGCCAACTCCATGGCGCGGTGGCCGATGACCATGCCCATGCCGCGGTCACCATCGATGAGCGCGGTCGAAGCACTTTCGGAAATCATCCGAATGTTCGGCCGCGCAGTCATCGACCCTTCGGACAACCATTTGACGTACCAAGCTTGCGGACTAAAGCGAATCACGCCGTGGGTGTCGACGCCGCGCAGATCCGCCGCCACGAGCGCATCCGCACCGATTTGCGCGTCGGCGTTTGGCACGCCCAATTTTTCAAAAGCCGCTTGGACAAACCGCACAAGCCTCTCATGATTGACCCGCTTGCTCGCTTTCACATCCGTAGCCATGCCGAGTTCTCCCTCTTAGCGCCGGCGCTTTATCTGACACTGAGATAATCGTTATAGATTTTCATGTAGCGGTCATAGCCCCCTTCGGGTGCGATCACATGAAAATTGCCGCTTTCTATCAACTGATCAATTTCGCCCGATTGGCTTTTGACACCGCGGCGTAGCGGTATTTTCCCCGCCGCCGCCAGGCCGTGCTGGCCTTCGGCCGAGAGGTAGAAATCGATCAGCAACTGCGCCGCCGCCGGATGGAGCGGATTTTTGATCATGGCAACTGTCGAGATCGTCGCCAAGGTTGGCGCGCTCGGCAGCCAGTCCACCGGAGCTTCCTTGCGCTTCATCGCCTCAAGCTTGGAGACTTGCATGAACGCCGTCAGCGCATACTCGCCGGCGGCCATTAAATTGATCGTATGCGTGTAGCCTTCCACCAGCCGCAAATCTTGTTGCGAGAATTTTTTGAAATAGCCGATGCCCTGCTCTTCGCCGCGCAGTGAAACCATCCCGGTCAAAGGATAAGGCACGCCGCGGTTGACGGCGAGCTGACCTTTGAATTGCGGCCGCAGATATTCGTCATAGTTTTTCGGCGCCGCGGCTTTGGCAATCAACTTGGGATTAAAGCCGGTGACCAGAAGATCGGTGGTGATCCCGGACCAATAACCGTCGGGATCCCAAGCGCCCTTCAAGAGATTCTTGGCTTCCGGCGATCGATACGATCCGAGCACGCCCTGCTGTTTCAAGTAAAGCAGCGTCTCCGGGCTGTTGCCGAGCACATCGGCTTGCACCCGCCCGGCGCGAAATTCTTGCATCACGCGCGCCGTCTGGCGCGCCGAGCTGAGATAAACATGGCGGATATTCAAAAACGGGTATTTTTCCTTGGCGGCTTTATTAAAAAGCTGGAAATCGCCCACGGTCATGGTGGTGTAGAGAATAACTTCACCTTCTTTTTTCGCTTGGCTCAACAAATCCGCCGTCTGCGCGAAGGCAAATGCCGGAACCAACATGGAAATCAACAACAGCAGCAGCATGAGTCTTGGCTTCATTTGATTCTCCTGTCGCCACGGCGCCGCGAGGACGCGCAAGGCGAAAACTCAACTAATGCTTGTTGACCTGCTCGATGAACCCAGACGCCTGAATTTTCTGGACGATCGAATTATCGAAAAACTCCTCGGGCTTCATCTGCTTCGCTCTGGGACTCTTAGCGACGTCGAGCACCGCCTTGACTTCGGCCGCGGTCATTAGTGGCGTGGTCGGAAACACGTCTTTGTAGTCGTCATAAACCGATTCGAGCACCGCTTGATCCGTGGTTTTGAGAAACTTGCCCATCGATCGCATGGTGGTTTCTTTGTCTTTGCGAATGACCGCCAAAGATTCGATATAGCCGCGCAGAAATCGGGTCACGGCTTCGTTCTTTTCGCGGATAACTTTCGCCGATGAGAGCATGGCGGTAAAAAGAAACGGCACTTTGAGAGCGGTAACATCGACGATGGCTCGCAACCCCGCCGCTTTGGCGCGGATGGACGTCGGCGCCGACATGATGCCGGCCGCGGCATTGCCCGCGCTCACAGAGGTTAACACACCGTTGATATCCTGCGCATAAAGTATCCGCACATCTTTATCGGGTTCCAGGCCGTTGCGTTTGAGCACGATGCGCATGGCGTAATCAGTCGATGCCGCCGGCTGGGTAACCGCGACGACCTTGCCTTTCAAGTCCGCCAGAGTCTTGGTCTCCGGGCGCCCGTAAATCTGGAATACAAACACCGGCAAACCGCTGGCAACGTAAATGAGATCCGCGCCTTCGAGCTTGGCGTCGATGCCCTGATTGCCGACGAGGCCGATTTCTTCGCCGCCGCCGAGCATGCCTTGAACCGCCGTCGTAGCCGCCAAGTATTTCAGATCGACGTTGACCCCATGCTTGGTGAAAAGTCCGGCGTCTTGCGCCACCCAAATCGGCGCCATGACACCACTCAGGGCATTGTAAACCGCGCGCAAGCTCATTTCTTGGGCAGAAGCCGCCCGTAGGTTAAGCATGAAGAACAAAACGACGAGCACTCGACGCAATTTGCTTTTACCAATCATAGTCCCGCTCCAGCGAAAAATTTCGCTCACCTTATCAATGCAAGCAATAGATTTCTAGAAGAATTTGCTGGCTGAAATCAGCGCCATCCGGCGCACCCTTTGAGCCGTCAAACCACGGCACCGACATTGCGTCTTACGGCGCGCGATGTCATAGAACCGAGATCATGGAAACAGCATGTTAACCATTGGCCTCTCTTTGATTTTTATAGTTGTCTTGGTCGGTCCGTTCTTGAACAAGAAGATCGAATCGAATCTCGAAGCCTTTTTGTTCCTGATGGGCGTGATCAGCGCGACCTTTGCAAATGCCTGGAGCACCGAAGTCCTTCATGAGGGATTGATCGCGCCGATCAACATCACTCTCGCCGTGTTGGGTGCCGGCGTGCTCTTCCATTACCTGCGTCACTACATCGATCATGGCATGCGCCGTGTCCTCATCACCATGCCGCTGTCGGTTATCGTGTGCAGCGGCATCATCATTCTCGGCCTCGTGTCGAGCGTGATCTCGGCGATCATCGCGGCTCTGTTGCTCGTCGAATTCATCAGCGTGCTGCCGCTACACCGCCACGCCGAAGTAAAACTAACGGTTATCGCTTGCTTCGCCATCGGTCTTGGCGCGGCGCTCACCCCCCTCGGCGAACCGCTCTCGACCATCGTCGTGTCGAAGCTGAGCGGCGCGCCCTACCACGCCACGTTCTACTATTTGTTCAACCTCCTCGCGCTCTACGTCGTTCCCGCGGTTGTGGTGCTCGGGGATCGTCGGCATTTTTCTCGTGCACGAAGCACCCGAGGACACCGGTGAATCTTTGGCAGCTGAGGAAGAGGAAGAAAGGCTCAGCGAGGTATTTGTCAGAGCGGGCAAAGTCTATATCTTTGTCATGGCGCTAATATTCCTTGGCGCCGGCTTTAAACCGCTGATCGATACTTATCTGCTCAAGCTCCCGTCGCAGATTCTGTTCTGGGTCAACATGGTATCCGCGATCCTCGATAATGCCACGCTGGCGGCGGCTGAGATCGGCCCTTCTCTGAGCGAAGCGCAAATCAAAAGCGCGCTGCTCGGACTGCTGATCTCAGGCGGCATGCTGATCCCCGGCAACATTCCGAACATCATCGCGGCGCACGCGCTTCACATCAAAAGCACCGAATGGGCGAAGCTCGGCGTGCCGCTGGGACTGGTGATCATGGCCGGCACGGCGGCTCTGTTATGGCTAGGAATCCTGTGAAAGAAAGGCATTCTAGCAATTGCCGCTGGCGCTCGGTCAACTGTGAGAAGAACCTGGAAAATCGTGCGGCCGCCGCGCTATTCTTCCCTCAGCGCGTGTCGGCGAGCGAACGAAGGAAGTCGATGACTTCGGCGCTACTGCGCATATTGTAGTGCGCGTGGGTCGCCGATATTCCCACGCGGATGGACAAGGCTGATTCCGGCATGGACTTGAAGAGATCCTCATCGGTGGTATCGTCGCCGATGCCGAGGATAAAATCGTACTCTTCACGGCCGGTCCACGCTAAAAGCGCGCTGCCCTTGTCGACTCCCGCCCGCCTAATTTCGACGACCTTGCTGCCTTGAATCACTTGCAGATCCGTCTTTGCAGTTAAATTGAGAAGATGGTCGGTAAGCTCGGAGGCGCGCAGTTCGGCTTGTTCCGGATCGGCCATGCGATAATGCCACCCCAGCGAATCCTCTTTTTCTTCGACGAAGGCGCGGGGCAAGCGATCCGCATAGATTTCCAGGATCGGCAGCAATTGCTGCTTCCACGTGTCAGGTAGCGGTTTCACCCGTTGCCAACTTTGGCCTTGCGGTCGGATCCAAGCGCCGTGCTCCGCCACCAAACCGAGCGGCAGCGCGCCGAACCATTGCTCAAGCGTCTCGCGATCGCGGCCACTGACGATCACCACGCTATTTTTTGGCTCCGAGCCCAGCGCTCTCAGCAGATCGAGTCGCGCCGCATCGGGCTTTGCCAGTGCCGGATGGGCGACTAAGGGCGTCAACGTACCGTCGTAATCGAGGAACAAAAGACGATGATGGCTGGCGTGGTAGCGCGCGACAAATTCTTTGCGGGCTTGCGACGATAGGAACTTTGCATCGATGCGATCCTGCAGCTCGCGCATGCCGATCAGCGTGGTCAAAAAATCATGGGCCCACCGCTTGACATCGTAACGGCGCAGCCGGCGGTGCATCACCCCATTGCGCTTTTGTTGCTCCTCCTCCGGCGTTTCCAGCGCTTCGCGCAGTGCGCCGGCGATTTCCGCGCGATTGTTGGGATTGACGATGATGGCTTCAGGCAGTTCCTTCGCCGCTCCCGCCATTTCGCTTAAAATCAGCACGCCGGCGCGATCCGCCTTGGTCGCCACATACTCTTTGGCGACCAAGTTCATGCCGTCGCGCAGCGGCGTCACCAAACAAACGTCGCTCACGGCGTAAAGCGCGATCAGCGATTTAAATGGCACATGGCGGTATTGATAGACCACTGGAGTCCAACCGACCCGGCCGAATTGGCCGTTGATCTTGCTGATCAATTCTTCGATCTGGCGCTTCATCAGATCGTACTGCACGACGCCGATGCGCGAAGGCACGACGACCATGAGCAGAGCGACCTTGCCGTGATAGGCGGGATTGGATTCCAAAAATAGCTCGTAGCCTTCCAGGCGGTTCAAAATGCCTTTGGAATAATCGAGCCGATCCACGGAGAGAATCAGCTTTAAGCCGGCGAGTGTGTTCGTCAGCTCCTTGGCTTCCTGTTCGGTCTCCGGGTCGGCCGCCGCGCTGGCGAATTTATCCACGTCGATGCCCATCGGAAAAGTGTCGACGCGGACCAGCCGATCCTCGACCACGACTTGGGCCATGTGCTGCTCGTAGCCGAGGATGCGCAGCACGCTTTGCAAAAAGTGATGCGTGTATTCGTAGGTATGAAAGCCGATGAGATCGGCGCCTAAAAGCCCATCGAGAATGTCGCGCCGCCATTCGCCCGGCAGCAGGCGAAAAACTTCAAAGGACGGAAACGGAATGTGCAGAAAAAAGCCCACCGATAATTGCGTGTAGCGAGTCTTGAGGAGCCGCGGCAGCAGCATCAGATGATAGTCATGGACCCAGACCACGTCATCAGGGCGGAGAATATTCCCGAGAGCGTCGGCGAACAGCTGGTTAATCTGTTTGTACTGATCCCAGAACGGCCCCTGGTAGATCGCGTAAGACGTAAAATAATGAAACAAAGGCCAGATCGTCGCGTTACAAAAACCCAAGTAGAACTTTTCCATCTGGTCTTCGGTCAGGAAGACGGGATACGACTGGAATTTGGCCAGCGACTCGCGCGTGACCTGATCGCGCAGGGAGTCATCGACGCTGCTGCCCGGCCAGCCGACCCAGAGACGCTCGCTCGGCAGCGCCGCGTCGTGCTCACGAGATTCTTGAAAAGAGGCGAGACCGGTCACCAAACCGCCGGCGCTCGGATGAAAAACAACGTGGCCGTCCTCGATGGCGAGATTGAACGGCAACCGGTTCGAAACGATCACCAGCCGCCTGCCCCGCAGGTCCGGCCGGTTTACTTTCGTTTGCGCCTCGGACTCGCTCACAAAAAAACCCTCTTGCCTTTCGCGAACCGCGATCGAAAAGAGAAAAAATCGCCGCGCGGCGTGGTCGGAAAGCTATTTTGAATGTGCTTTTTGCCGTTCATTCCGAGTTTGCGCGCCATGCACCGCCTCTGGCGGCTTGGGCGCGCGACCAGCATCTCGGCAACCGAGAAAAGAAGCAGACGCAGGCGTTATCTTTGACTAGCGTAGCACTTCAGATTCGCCTATCCCACCCGCATGGCAAAAAAATGACACGCCAATCAGGCCGTCTTGCCATGTGATTTGAGCAAAGCCGAAAATTGTTTATGCAGCTTGTTGAGCTTCGGCGGAATCGTGTATTGGCAGTAGCCCTGGTACGGATTGTTGGCGTAAAATTTTTGATGATAATCTTCCGCCGGATAAAACTCCGTCAACGGCTCCAAGGTCGTTACGATCGGGTTCTTATAGGTCTTGGCCTCGTCGAGTTCTTTAATGAATGCCGCGGCCTCGGCTTTCTGTTGCGGATCGGCATAAAGAATCGCCGAGCGGTATTGCGTGCCAGCATCATTGCCCTGACGATTGAGCGTCGTCGGATCATGGGTCGCGAAAAACACCGTCATCAAATCACGAAATGAAATCTGCGCCGGATCGAATTCGATTTTGATCACTTCCGCATGGCCAGTGCTGCCGGAGCAAACTTGTTCATAAGTCGGATTCTTCGTCGCGCCGCCGGCATAACCAGAGATGACCGACTGCACACCGCGAAGCTCGTCGAAGACCGCTTCCGTGCACCAAAAACAACCGCCGCCGAACACGGCGCTTGCGATTTTACCGTTAGTCATTTTACCCCCACTTCTTGATTGACCGCACGCTGCCGACGAAGCCACAAATCAATATTGTATCGCCAACAACGCGGGCTCGATCCTGGCGAAATATTGGCTTGCGAAAGGACGAAGTTCAAGCCCGATCAGAACCGCTTGTTGATCCAGTCGCGCACATAGTCGTAAAAATTTTTGACCGAATTGGCGTACTGGCCGGGCGTCGATTCGCAAGGCACGCAAGGCGTCTGTCCATGCTCGGCACCTTCCAAAACGATAAAGTCCTTATCCTTCGCGCCGGCAAGCTCATAGTGAATCTCGTTGTCGCGAATGAAATAGTGACCGCCCATCGCCGTCACCAAGGTCGGGACGGTGATCGTTGGCAAGTGGCAGGGCGGTGAATTGTTGCTCGAGCAGTGATCGATGCCGTCCATGGAGTCCGTGCCGCGCACGGCGTTGGCGCTTAGAAACGACTTCACGGTTAGAAAACGGGTGCCGTTCTCGAACGTCGCGTTTTGCTTCGCAGCGCTTGGAGTCGCAACCCGCACGCTCTTTACGACCTCGGTCACGATCGTGCCGTCGTTCTTGAGCAGCTTGCGCGGTTTCTCGGTGCCGGCATGTATGCTCAGGTCCAGTTGCAGCAAGCGCGCGCCGTCGCCGCGAACGATCAAAAACACATCGTCATCGGGATAAATATACTTGCCCTCTTTCATCTGCCGCTGCATCGCCAGTGCCTTGTCGATCAAGCGATTCATGCGCTCCGCCTGGGCGCGAAAGTATCTTCTTTTGAATTCGTTGGAATAGCTCGAAGGCCCCTTTGGGTTGTAGCCGTTCTTCGGGTTGAAAGGATCGAGGTCGGGATTGAGCAAGTCGGGACGGCTCTCGTCGACGACCGCCGGATTGATACTGCGAATGCCATTCACCGGATTGCCCGGGTGGGCGTCGACCAGAATGAGACCATCCGCTTTGGGCAGGCCGGTCAAATCGTCCCCGCAAGGAACAAGCTTTTTCGCTCCTTGGCAGACCGACACGCCGTTTTCAGCAACGTTTTGATAGAAGGTCATGGTCGGCCCGCCGCCGCTGAAGCCCCAGAGTATGATTTTGGTGATTCCCGGTTGCTTTTTTAAAAATTCGACGCCGGCCTTCACGTCGAGCGGGATGGTTTCCCAGCGCACCAGAGCTTCGTTGTTGTCCGAGCGCGGATTCATGCACAGCACGAGAAAGCCGCGCTTGGATAATTCCGTGCACGCGAGCGTGACCAGAAAATTCGACGCCCGGTGCATCACAAGGATGCCCACATGCGCCGGCTGCTGTGGCGCATCCGGAGTGTAGAGCGCGCCTTTTACCGAATTGGGCACCCCGGAAAATCGTATGTAGCGCGGATTCGTTTGGCCGAACGACGCCGATGCCGCGATGGAGATGATCCCAACAAGTGCGCTGATGAATGATAAATATTTTAATTTCATCGTAATCGTTCGTCGCCCAATAATTCAGATCAAGCCCTCGTTGTAATTGCTCTTCGGCACGAAGTTGAAGAAGTGCCCGGATCCCTCGATGATGCGCTGCGTGTGTGGCGTGCCGGCAGGAATGTGCACGCCCACCGGGCTCTCGACGACGACTTTTTCGTCGCGAATCTGAAACTCTATTTTCAACCCGCTAAGCTCCGGTCCGGTGCCGATCGCAATATGCTGGGTGTCGCAATTGTGCCTGTGCAGATCGACGTAATTGGCCTGCGTCGGCTTGACGTTTTCCACGCTACGGACGACCGTGTAAAAGCCGGCCTCGGGTTTCAACTTGCCGTCGACGAAGACGTAGCGCACGCCGGGCGCCGCGTCGGTGTGATATTTGATTTCCGTCGTCGGCCTCACATCGGGCGGAAAAATATAACCGGCGTACTTGGCAAATTCGCGCTCACCCTTAGACGCATCGAAAGGCTTATCTTCATGCGTGTAGCCGCGATCACGAAACAAAACCGTCACGGTACCCGCGCCTTTGGTAACCTTATATTCGTGCACCGCGCCGGTGGGAATATAGACACAGGCCGGCGCGATGATCTTGTGCGCTTTCCCTTCGAAGATGATTTGTCCTTCGAGGCCGGTGAGATCCGCATGATTGCCGATGAAGTAATAAAATTCGTCTGTGTTGTGACAGTGCGGCACCTGATAATCCGGCACCGGCGACGGCAAATCCTTCGCTTCGTGAATCGCCACGTAAATATTCGCTTCAGGGTGCGAATCGCGGTTGATAAAAACATGGCGCTTGACCGGCAAGGCGCTTAACTGGCGCAGCGGCCGCTTCTCTTCGTGCTTGCCGCCGAGAACCCCCGGGCGCGCTTTAACGATATATTTCGATAGCTCCATGAGTCGCTCCGTTCTTTGTATTTGGCGTTCGTAGAAAACCGAGACTAAATGAATCAACTACCCCGCAGCGATTTGAACGCGCCGTTTATTCGCCTAAAACTTTCTTCATGCGCTCGACGATATCCGGCGACTGGTGGATCACTTCTTTGGCTAACGCTTCGAGCTTTTCACCGCTCACCGGATTTAGCTCCCATTGTCTCTTGTTCGCTTCCGCGACAAACTCGGGATCCTTGAGCATTTTGCTATAGGCGTCGCGCAGAATCTTCACGCGCTCGGCAGGGATAGCCGGCGTGGCCAAAATCGGCCGGCCAAATGCCCCCGGGCCCAGCACCACGCGCGCCAAGCGTTTCTTCGCCTCTGCGGCTTTTTCCTGTTCCATCAATTCCCAGATCGTCGGCGTGTCCGGCAAGCGATGATTTCGCTTATCGCCGGTTTGGACCAGGAACCGAACGTAGCCGTTCTTCGCCCAACTCTTGCCCGGCTCGCGACCGAAAAACGCGCTGATCGTCGTGCCGCGGCATTGAACCTCATTTTTTTCTACGGCTAGGTCGACATCGGCAGCGCCCGGATAGCCGGTGACCATACCGAGCTTAAAGCCAAAAACTTCCTCTAACAACTTTGGGATGTAATACCCCGTGCTGCCGACTCCCGACGCGCCGCAGCGCGGCGGATCGGTCGCTTTGCGTAAATCGAAAAGCGTTTTGTAAGGCAGCTCCGACTTGATGAAGAACAGTTCGTCATTTTCTTCCGGCGTGCCGATCCAGGTGAACTTTGCCCAGTCGAATTGCACTTCTTTGCGTCCGAGCAGCTGCGCGAAATAAATCGGCGCCGTGACGGCTCCGAGAGTCAGCCCGTCGGGTTTGGCGACGCTGTAGACATAATTGGCCGCGGTCATCGATCCGCCGCCCGGCATATTTTGCACGATGACTTCGGGTTTGCCGAGTATTTGTTTCGGCAGATGTTGCGCGACTACGCGCGCGTAGAGATCGCTCGCCGCGCCTGCCGAAGCGCCGACGACGATCTTGATCTGTTTGCCCTGATAAAAGTCGCTCTGCGCCTCGAGTCGGGATCCCAGCAAAATGACCGAGCAAACGACGACCAGATAAAAACGCATCTCACGACCTCCGCTTCCGTTTGGAGAAATAGCGCGCTTCCAACTTGGTGAGCTCGCTCATGCCCGTGGCGTCCCACGGCAATGCCGCACCGCCGCTGAACGGGGTGTGCGGGTTGGCGTCAAGAAATTCGTACCATGCGCGCATGTCTTTCTTCTTGAACGACTCGAGGAAACGCCATGCCGCCGTCTTTAGCACTTGATCGGGAAGAAAAGTGTACCAGGCGGCATTTAATCCGAGCTCGCGGTGCTCTGCCAACGTCAGAGCCCGCGGCAGCTGGCCTTTCATCGCGGAAAACGGCCCTTTGACGACTTTACGGCTGCGTTGGATCTCGTTGACGGAATGCGGCGCTTCGAACTGCACCCAATCCGCGCATCCATCGGTTTCATAGAGACGCAGACGCTTCAGCGTCTCCGCCATACCGCCATTCACGGCGTTTCGCGCGTAGCACTGCGCCATGATCACGAAGTTTTTGTCGATCTCGTTTTTCGCGTCCACAGCGGCGCGGTAGCGCGTCACCGCTTCGTCGCTTGAGACGATCGAAATACCCGCCGACATGGTGCGGCGTTTTTGTTCCAGCGGCTGATCGTCCAGCCGCAGGCCGGCGAGTCCGGCTTCGATGCACTCTTGCACGAGCCGGCGCACCGCCATGATACCGCCGTGCCCCGTGTCGCCGTCGAGAATCACGGGGATTTTCACGCTGCGCGCGATCCATTTCGCAAATCCAACGCATTCCGTCATCGATAGCACGCCAAGATCCGGCAGGCCGGTGTAATTACCGCCGGTGATGCTCGTGCCGACGAAACACGCCTCGACACCGTTGGCTTCCATGATTTTCGCATGGAACGCGTTGGGCGCGCCTAAGACCGCGAGGACTTTGCCGGGCCGCTGCAGTAATTTCTTGAGCTTGAGCCCTGCGCTTGCTCGGTTCATGCAGCGTACCGCCGATAATAGCGCGCCGCGTTGTCCCACAGGAGCTTACGCAGGTCATCTTGCTTTAACTGCCAATTGAGAACCGTTTCGACAGAGACAGGGAACCAACTCTCGCCATGAGGATAGTCCGAACCAAACATGAGTATGTCCGAGCCGAGTAGATCGATCACGCTCTGGGTGATTGCGGCGCCTTCGGAAACCTCGATGCTCTGGAAATAGCGCCCGCCGGTCACGTACTCGCGGATGGTTTGTTTGAGCAGCGGCAGCGCCTCCGGGCAGAGTTTTGTGTGCTCTTCGAGCCGATTGACCCACGCGGGCAACCAGCCGTGACCCGCCTCCAATGTGCCGACGCGAATGTTCGGGTAACGATCCATGATGCCGGCACCGATGATTGACGCCATGTTGCGCTGGCCGCACCACGGGTGGGCCGCCGATCTTTGCAGCCAGAGATTGTCCCACGAGTCGAGCCCGCCGGGCGCGTAGGGCGGCATCACGGTGAAGGTATGGAGGGCGATGGACAAATCATTGTCGGCAGCCGTCTTCCAGATCGGTTCAAGGTCGGGGTGATCCAGCGGAAATTGATACGGCGCGTAGACGAAAACCGCCAACGGCCAGGATTCCTTGGCTGCGCGCTGGAGTTCGACGAGAGAACTTTTAACGTCGCGGGCGGCGACCACGATCACGCCCTTTAAACGATCCGGGAAAGCCGCACAGTATTCCGCCATCCAACGGTGGTAAGCTTCGTATACGCTAGTTTCCAAACCAACGTCATCAATCGTCGTCCAGCAGCCGAACCAACCCGACGGCAGCATTAGATTGACGTCGACTCCTTCCAGATCCATGTCCGCGATGCGCACTGCCGGATCGCGTTCGCAAAGCGGATTGGGGTTGCCGTGCTGATGGCGCTTGTAGCCGCTCATGTATTCCTTGCTTTGGGGAGCTGCTTCGCTGGCGAGCCCCAAGCGACGCTTGTACTTGCGCTCTCCCATTAAATAGGTGACGGCGCCTTCTTTGTTGCGGGTTTTGTATTTTTCGTAATGCGCCAATTTGTCGCGCGTCGATGCTGACATGTACGGTTCCAGGAGATCGGCGTCGGGCCGAACATGGGTGTCGGCATCGAAGATTTTGTAACCGTTGCGCGCCATGGGTGCCTCCTTATTGCCGCTCAAATAGCACAGTGGGGAGCCGATCACTAGCTACAAAGCATCGATGCGGCAACCGTTCCGCGGCAGGAATTGTTGACTTCCACCTATGAACATGATTTTTCTCTAGTTTCCAACAAGAGTTTAGGAGGACCCTTATGGCCAAGATGTTAATCGCCGGTGAACCGGCGGATTCCGAGAGCGGACAAACTACCGAAGTCCGCAACCCAGCCACCGGAGAAGTTGTCGACAACGTACCCAAGGGAACGATCACGGATATTCGCCGCGCCATCGATGCCGCTAAGGGCGCGCTTAAGAAATGGTCTGCCATGGCACCGTCCAAACGCGGCGCAGTTTTGCTCGCGGCTGGCCACACAATTCTTCAACAAGAAAAAGAACTTGCCACCCTGCTGACCAAGGAACAGGGCAAGCCGATGCGGGAATCGATTTTGGAAATTCGCCGCTTTGTGCACACCCTCGATCACTACGGGGGCATGGCGAAAACCATGCGCACCAGCGCGGTGATGCTCGACACCGGCCGCCATGGCATCGTCCTACGCAAGCCACTAGGAGTTTGTGGCTCCATCGTGCCGTGGAATTTTCCCGTGTCTTTAATGGGCAACAAGCTCGGTCCCGCATTGCTTGCGGGTAACACGGTGGTCGTCAAACCGGCCGGTACGACACCGCTCACCGATCTGCGCACCTGCGAGATTATCGACAAAGCGATCCAAGACGCCGGCGGTCCCAAAGGTGTTTTGAACGTCGTTACCGGCCCCGGCAGCGTGGTCGGCGAAGAGTTGCTAGTGAATCCCACGGTCAGAAAAATCGGCTTCACGGGCGCGACGGACACTGGCCGGCGGGTTATGCAATCGGCCGCCAAGGATTTCAAGCACGTGACGTTGGAACTCGGTGGCAGCGATCCGATGATCGTCTGCGATGACGCCGATATCGACCGCGCGGTCAGCGCGGCCTCCGTCGGTCGTTTCTTTAATTGCGGACAGGCTTGCTTGGCCGTCAAACGTCTATATCTTTTCGAAAGCATCGCTGACGCGTTCATGGAAAAGTTGGTCGACAAGGCGAAAAAGATCAGCATCGGCAACGGGCTTAAGGCCGGCGTGCTGATGGGCCCGCTCCACACCAAGGAACAGCGACAAGAAGTCGAAGACCAGGTCGAAGACGCCGTGAAGCGCGGCGGCAAAGTTATCTTCGGTGGCCAGCGGCCGAAAGGCGACGATTACGACAAAGGCTTCTATCTGCAGCCGACCTTAGTCGCGGACGTCGACCCCGCGTCGCGCATGATCCAGGAAGAGGTCTTCGGTCCGGCGCTGCCGATCGTGCGCGTGAAGAATTTGGACCAAGCCATCGAGCAGGCGAACGGCTCGATCTTCGGCCTCGGCTCCTCGATCTGGACGCGCGATATCAACCGCGCCATGTATGGCGCCGAAAATATCGAAGCCGGCTATACCTGGGTTAACTCGGCGCAGATTATCTACGACGAGCTGCCTTTCGGCGGCGTCAAGCAGAGCGGTCTTGGCAAAGAACATGGCGACGAAGCGATCGAGCACTACACCGATTCGAAATCGGTCGTCATCGCTACGGAGACTCACTCCGAGATCGTTGGAGGAGAATAACCGAAGATGAAAGATCGAGGATCGAGGATCGCCATTCTCGATCTTCTATTCTCAATCCTCGACCGGTCCGCGATTCTATGAATCTCGACCTTCCTGATATCTACAACGCCGCCACGACCTTCGTCGACGAAAATATCGCGCAAGGTCGCGGCGGCAAAATCGCCATCTACTACCAAGATCAAACCATCACCTACCAAGAAGTCTTCGAAAAAGTTAACCGCACCGGCAACGCATTCAAAGATCTCGGCATAGAGATCGAAAACCGCGTGCTGGTCATCCTGCCGGACTCGCCGGAATTCGCCTATAGCTTTTTCGGCGCCATTAAAATCGGCGCGGTCGCGATCCCGACCAATCCTTGGATGTTCGCCAAAGATTATGAGTATCTGATCAACGACAGCCGGGCGCGAGCGATTGTCGTGCACGAATCTACTCTGCCCGAGGTCGAAAAGATCTGGGACCGCACGCCGTTTCTGAAGCACGTCGTCGTCGTCGGCAAACCGAAAGGCAAAGCGCTTTCTTTCGAGAGTTTGACTGCCAAAGCGTCGGACAAGCTCGAAGCCGCCAAGACCACTCGAGACGACGTCTGTTTCTGGGGTTATACCTCGGGCAGCACGGGCAATCCGAAAGGCGCGGTTCATCTGCAGCACGACATGATCACGATCAGCGACCTGTTCGTCAAGCCGGTGCTGAAGATGAACGAAAACGATCTGTGCTTCTCGGCATCGAAGATGTTTTTCTCCTATGGACTGGGAAATTCCCTCTATTTTCCTTTTCGCTTCGGCGCATCCACGGTGCTCTGGCCGGAGAAACCCGATCCGGAGAAAATTCTTCAGGTCATCGACAAGTACAAACCGACTTTCTTTTTCTCCGTACCGACTCTCTTCGCGCGTTTCCTGCGCATCGAAAAGAAATACGACTTGAGCTCGCTGAGGATCTGTCTATCATCCGGCGAACCCTTGCCGCCGGTGCTGTTTCATCAATGGAAGGATCGCACCGGGCTGGAATTGTTAGACGTGGTCGGCTCCACGGAAGCGACCCACGACTTTCTGGCCAATCGCCCGGGCCGCGCCAAAGCCGGCAGCAGCGGCGAAGTAACGCCGGCATTCGAGGCCAAGATCGTCGATGACAATGGGCGGGAGATGCCGATCGGCGAAGTCGGCAATCTCATGGTCAAAGGTGATGCCAACGCGCCCTATTATTGGAACAAGCACGAGCAAACCAAACGCATGATGCAAGGCGAGTGGCTCAAGACCGGCGACACTTATTATTGCGACGGTGAGGGTTACTACTGGTACTGCGGCCGCTCCGACGACATGATGAAGGTCGGCGGCCTCTGGGTCTCGCCGATTGAAATCGAAAATACCCTGATGGAACATCCGGCGGTGCTCGAGTCCGGCGTGATCGGCGACACCGACGCCGACGGCCTGCTGAAACCCAAAGCGTTCGTTTTGCTCAAGAGCGAATTCAAGCCCAGCGACGAACTCAGACTCGAACTGCAAAATCATGTGAAGAGCAAGTTGGCACCTTATAAATATCCCCGTTGGGTCGAGTTCGTCGACGACCTGCCCAAGACCGTCACAGGCAAGATTCAAAGATTTCGTTTACGAAGCAAAAACTGAGGATCGAGAATAGAAGATCGCGATCTCGATCCTCAATCTTCCATTCTCGACCAATTCAAGGAGCAATCATGGCCGTGAACATCAAAGAGATGAAAGAAAAGGTCGCCTACTCCTGCAACATTCTCGCGCATGAAGGACACTGGGATAACATCTTAGGCCACGTTTCGGTGCGCATTCCGGGGCAGAATAAGATTCTCATGAAGCCGCACAGCTTCGGCTTCGAAGAGATCCGCCCGCAGCATATCATCGTTGTCGACATCGGCACGGGCAAAAAACTCGAGGGCAAGTACGAGCGCCACTCCGAAGTTTTCATTCACACGGAAATCATGAAGGCGCGGCCGGATGTGAATTGCGTGGTCCACTCGCATCCGCCCTACGCCACCGCCTTCGGCGCGCTCGGCCAACGGCTGCGACCGATCAGTCACGAAGGCAATATTTTCTACGATGGCTTGCCGACGTTCGACTATACCACCGCGCTGATTCGAACTCCCGAATTGGGCGTCGAAGTCGCCAAGAGCCTGGGCAAATGTCGCGGCGTGCTGATGAAAAACCACGGCTCGACGGTGGTCGGCGAGACGATCGAAGTCGCCACGCTCTACGCGATATTCCTGGAAAAAGCCGCGCGCATTCAACTGATGGCGACCGCTTCGGGCGATCCATCATGGACGAGCGACGAAGAAGCCGCCGTTAAATACGAACAAATCTATACGCCGCACCGACTCGAATCCATGTGGGAGTATTTCGTCCGTCGCGCCAAGAAATTTCGTAAGTCGAGTTAGCGCCCGAAACGCTGGGCGAAACAGCTGAGCGCCGAGTCCCTCTATCGGGGAAGCCAGCCAATCAGAGACGCCATGGAGCACAACTATCGCGACCTTAATAATTTTCGGGTGATTGACACTCTCACCGTTAACACGTAGAGTGGAGTTCCTAGTTCAGTAATGGGCCTTCTGAAAGAGGATGACACAAACGTTGAAGGCCTCTAATCCGTCTCTCTCCTTGCGAACGATACCTAACGGACAAACCGACCAGAGCGTGGTTTCAGTAATTTGACTAGCCCATGTTCTGCCGACTGGCAGTCTACTTCTCAGGGTCACAGACATCAATTCTCTCATAGGAGGAGAACATGGGTAGTAAATTATATGTTGGCGGTCTGCCTTATTCGGTAACCGACGGGCGACTGCAGGAAATTTTTTC
Source organism: uncultured delta proteobacterium (assembly GCA_963755715.1). Taxonomy (GTDB): domain Bacteria; phylum Desulfobacterota; class Binatia; order UBA9968; family UBA9968; genus DP-20. The sequence goes on along the minus strand of CAVWLW010000018.1, from coordinate 15,147 downwards.
GGCGCACGGCGCCGTCGAATCGGCCAGGGTGATCTCGGATAAGTTCACGGGACAATCGCGGGGCTTTGGCTTCGTCGAGATGGGAACGGGCGGCGAAGCGCAAAAAGCGATCGATTCGTTGAACGGCACCCAGCTCGATGGGCGCACGCTGACTGTTAACGAAGCCAAGCCGATGGCGCGGCGCGATAACGGCGATGGCGGCGGCCGCGACAGCGGGCGCAATCGCTGGTAGTCTTTTCGTTAGCTAGCTAATCACCTAGGGGCAACAGGTCGGGTTGCCCCTTTTTGCTTTCACTTCACCTGCCGGCTCGATGCCGGTGTTCGAGAAGTATGGGTTTACTTCCGCATTTCCCGCGGTGACGCTCTCTCAGGCCCTGAGGACATCCGGTAACCTCGGCGGCTTATTATTGGGCCGCAAACTATGGAGGTTCTATGACCGAGCAACAAGAATCGGTTAGACAGAGCGCAGATTTATTAAGAAGAATCATTCGCAGCATCGACAAAAGGCTCGAGTACAATTTCCTCGACCCGACTCAGGAAGGCCGGTTCTCTCTTCGATTGTCGACACGCGGACGGGAAGGAGTGGTTTCCCTGCTGACGAACGACTTGCGACTGGCGGTCCGAGATAACGTGTCTAAGAATCTGATCCGCCAGAAGATCAAAAGTGCGCGCGATCATTTGTTATCCAATTATGTCGTCGACGTCATGGGGAAAAGGATTGCCAAGATGCTCAAACAATCCGCCGGCGCGCCAGGCGAGACCAAGCCGTCCTTTTACTATAGACGCCCTCAGGGACGAAGGTAGGCGGAAAAAAGAAGACGGGCTACACTAGTAAGTTGTCGAACTCAGACTGCAAAATTCTAGAACTCTATCTGTCGGTCGTCCTGCGCCGGTTATAGTGCTTCCGACAATACGCGATCCGGCTCGCCGTATTGGCTCGCCAACTGGCGGACTTCTGGATCATCTAAAGCCTTGAGGCGCCCGCGCTCGATGATCACTGTGCCATTAGCCCGAACAGTAGTCTGAAAAATAATCGCATCGACGTGAATGCGTTTTTTCTGATGCCCGCCGCCAAAACCCCAATGGACAGCGCCGGCGTGATTTGCTCCGTGATATCCCCGCTCACCGCGAAAGGTCGGAACTTTCGGATTGTGTCCGACGCCGATTTCACGGAGTTGGCAAACATTATCTAGATCGTCTTCGATCACCCGGCGAAACATGTCGGCTTCTTTGCCTCCTTCAATGGAGACGATCCGGCCTTGTTTCATTTGGCACGTCACCGGCTCCTGATACGCTGAATCGCCCGACCAGCCGCGATAAACACCCGGCGCAAGCGTCAAGGCGTCGAGACGAATGGTTCCTTCGCTCGTCGCATTGTGCGGCTCGGACGGGCTCAAAACATTGGGCCCATGTCCCACCGGCAGATGGCTGACGAAGCCCGGTTTGTTGGCGACGATCTGACCGGAGTAGCGCGGGTCCTGGGCAAATTTCTCCTCGATATTTTCTTTGGTGAGCGTGACGCGAAAGTCTGTTCCTTTGGTATCGGTGATATGCACGTCGACGTCTTTGCCGCAGCGAAACACATCCCATGTTTTTGGGTATAAGGCAGAGAGCACGTCCAGGGGAAATCGCACCGCGTCATCCGAGAGCAGGGCAGCCGTGCGGCAATGCGGAAACCCGACGCAGCGAATGCCGCGCTCTTGACGCAGGGCTTTGATGACTAAAGAGTTCGCCATCTCCCAAGAAAAATAAAGCACGTTCGCGGTTTTAATAGTTTCGACAAACTCATCCGGCGGGCCGTAACCTCGGCCGCGGTCGACCATGCATAAGAAGGCAGTGGCGCCGATCTCACCGGCAGCAGTGAAGAAAGCGTAAATGACGTCGGGCTCGACGCGCAGATCGCAAATAAAACCGACGCGCTCCCCCTTGCTGACCGCGCCCACTCTCAAAGCGGCGCGCGCGCCCTCCAAAACCGCCATCGATTGTAAAAAGTTGGATGACATTATTTGCGTTCTCCCTTCAGTGCTGGACCCTGTTGAACGAGAAAGATTCGACTCGTGAACGATTTTTAATTATACCTAGATCAGCGCCGCGAAGCCGTCAACGGGACGCCACAAAATTACCTTGACTTGCTCTAGTAGTATCCCTATTAAAGTTGAAATCCCCGATGAACTGCGGTGATCATGATTAAGAAAATTTTGCTGTTCGCGCTCCTGTTGCAGCCGCTTTACGTCGCGGCCGCATCACGGCGCCGATAGTCGCTATTCGATTCATACCTCGGGTCTCAACAGCAGTGTATACGTGAATATGCTTTACTTCGCCAATCTGGTGAACCAGTACGCGACGGATTTCACGCTTGTCACGCTGCCGTCGGAGGGCGGTCCGAGCAATATGATTTCCGTCAATGACGGACACGCTTCCTTCGGCACCAGCACCGCGGAATCGGTCAAAGAAGCCTATGACGGGACGGGAGAGTTTCAACGGGCGGGCGCAAAGACGAATCCGCCACGTGGCGAGCTTCGGTTTTAGTCTCATGTTCATCTATGCGCATCCCGACTCCAACATTCAATCGATCGCCGATCTCAAAGGACGAAAAATCGTCTACGGCGGCGGCACCGGTTCGGCGCTTCTGGGCAAGCAGATTCTCGATGTCTACGGCATTACTTCAGACGTAACGGCGGTAAGAGGAGACACGGATAAGGCGCGCGGCGCGCTCGAAAAAAAAGAAATCGACGCCGTTTTCAGCATCGCCCGTCTGCCGGTACCCGCTTATAGCGAGATGGTCAAACGGCAAACGCTGAAGATCATTCCGCTGGATTCGGCGAGGATTCAAGAGCTGCAAAAGCGCTCGCCGCTTTATCTCGACGTCGATATCAAGACTTACTATCCGGACTATCCGCGATCCGCGCGAGCGGTGGGTTTGCCCGGACCTCTGGTAGCGCGCGACGACGTGAGCCCGAGCGTTGTTTATCAAATGTTGAAGATCGTCTACTCGCGCATGGCTGAATTGCAAAAAATGAACGACGGTTTTCGCGGCGAATCCCCGGCAACCGGCTTGCGCGGTCTGGCCATTCCGTTACATACCGGCGCGGAAAAATTCTTCGCGGAGTTCGGAGCGACAAAATAATCGCTTAAGGAGCCGGTGTGTCTACGGACAAGGCGCAAATTTGTTTAGCAATCCTTTGGACGCTCTCATTTGGGTTTCTCCCTACTCTGGATGCTCAAGAGCTAAAATCGTTTCGCATTTCATTAAGTCTGGGATCGGCGCAGCTGCCGCTCTGGGCGGCGCGCGACGCCGGATTGTTTGCCAAGCATGGGCTGAACGTCGAACTTCTCGGTCTGCAATCGGCGTCCCGGCAGGTGCAGCTTATTTTAGCGGGGGACACATTGGCGGCGAGCCTATCCGGAACCGCTCCCGTCAGAGCGCGCATCGAGGGCGCAGACACGACCATCATGATGGGACTGCTTAATTCCTTCACGCTTTCCGTGATCGCCGTCCCGGAGATAAAAAAGCCCAGCGATCTCAAAGGGAGATTTATCGGCGTCGGCAACTTGGGCGGTTCGCCGACGCTTTTGACGCAGCGGTTGTTAAAAAAGTGGGGGTTGGAGTCCGACGTCAAATTCCTGGCCACCGGCGGCTATATCGAAAGCCTCGCTGCGTTGGAAAAACGCCGCATCCATGCCGCGGTGCTCGATCCGCCGCGGGCCTACATCGGCAGAAAAAAATTCGGCTTCACCGAGCTGGCCAATCTCGGTCAAGAATTCAAATACGCCACGACGGTCATCGTCGCGCGCGAAAGCCAGCTACGTAAGGAGCGCGAGACTTTCTCGCAATTCGCCAAGGGAGTGATCGAGGGCATTCATCGGGTGAAGACGGATCGAGAGTTTGCCATCAAAGTGTTAGGAAAAATGCTCAGGTCCAGCGATCGCGAGATCCTCGAGGAAACCTACCGCGTGTTTTCGGCGCTGTATGAAAAGGCGCCTTATCCGACTTTGGAAGGAATTCAGCCGATACTTGGACGAAATGTCCGCGCAACTGCCCAAGACGAAGAACTACAAGCCCGAAGACTTCGTCGACACCAGTATCATGCGCCAACTCGATCAAAGCGGCTTTATCGGCAGCGTTTACCGCTAACGGTTACTATCTACACTGCTCTCGGGCTGCGCCGGGAGTCGCCGTGCCGCCATTGCACACGACGATGGCGCCGTCATCGATGAAAACGGAGTCAGCCTGCGTTCAGGACCGCTATATGTTTCCTGCAGAGGGCGAAATTTCGCGCAGCAGATTCATTCAACGAACCGTTACTGAAACCGCGCGTTGATCCATTTTTGCACGTAGTCGAAAGTGTTTTTGACCGTGTTGGAATATTGACCCGGCGTTGTCTCGCAAGCTTTGCATGGCCGAATGCCATGGGACGCGCCTTCGATGACGATGTATTCTTTATCGGGGCTGGCCGACACTTCGTAGTGGATCTCGTTGTCGCGCAAAAAATAATGGCCGCCCATGCCGAGGATCAAAATCGGCACGGTGATTTTGTGCAAGTGACAGGGCGTCGAGTTGTTGTTGGAGCAATAGTCGATATCGTCCAGCGCATGCTTGGCGCGAATTGCCCGCGTGCCGAGAAACGATCTGACCGTCAAGAATTTCGACCCGTCGTAAAATGATTTGGCGCGCTCGGGATTCCGGCTGTCGGCGACACGCACGCTCTTGATTACCTCGGTTACGGTCGTGCCGTCGTTCTTTAACAACTTTTGCGGCTTGACGGTGCCGGCATGAATGGTCAAATCCATTTCCGACAGACGGCTGCTCTCGCTTTTGTGAATCACGAAGGCGTCATCGTCTTTGTAATAGTATTTGCCGGCTTCGATGGCGCGCAGCTTTCCCAGGGCGGCGTCGACGAGCCGGTTCATGCGCGCCGCCTGTGCTTTGAAATAACGCTCTTGGAATTCGCGCGAGTAATGACTCGGCCCGTTTGCGTTGAAACCATTTTTGGCGCTGAACGGATCGAGGGCGGCGTTAATCTGGTCCGGCTTGTCGTCGCGCTGCAGCGACGGATTGATCGAGCGCAGAGTATTGACCGCAGTTCCCGGATGGGCGTCGCGCAAGATGATGCCGTCAGCCTGGGGCAGCCCGGCCAGCTCTTTACTGCAAGGGATAAGTTTGTTCGCGCCCTGGCAAACTGACAGACCGTTTTGCGCGACGTTTTGATAAAAAGTCATCAGCGGCGCGCCGCCGCTGCCCCCGTAAAGAAGGATTTTCGACGCCTTCACCGTGTCTTTCAGGTATTTGATACCGGTCGCAACGTCGAGCGGCAGATCGTTCCAAAAATCCAGCGCTTCGTTGTTGTCCGAGCGGCCATTCATGCAGAGCACGTAAAAGCCTCGCTGGACCAACTCGGTGCACGCGATGTCGTTCAAGCGGTTGCCGTCTTCATGCATGTTGACCACCGCGACGCGAGATTTAATACTCGCATCGGGCGAATAAAGCACGGCCTTGACCGTCGGACTGAGCTGCAGATAAACAGACGCGCTTTGGGGCGCGGCATCGCGCAGCAAAACCGCGCACAGGGCGATGAAGATGAAAGGAATTTGAAAGAACCACGGGCGCATCGGTGAACTCCTTTGCTTCAGAATTTCGCCGTCGGCTGTTCGGCCTATTGATTTGGCCCAGGACCAAAGGCCGAGAGTAACTAGATGGGGAATTGGTTGTCAACGAATGTGCTTGGTTTTTGCCCCTTGACGGTCTCACCGCAACAGCCGTAACTTGTCAGCTGGCATGAAAAAGCTGCTCTTGCAGGTTGTGGCGCTCTGGCTTTGTTGTGCGGGCGAGGTATCGGCCGCTCCTCTTCGATTGTCCTATTCAGTCGTCGGGCCCACGCGTTGCAGGCGTCTGGATGGCCCATGAGACCGGCGCGTTCAAGAAATACGGTCTCGACGTCCAGCTCATCTATATCGCTTCCAGCGGGATGAATATCCAAGCGCTTCTCGGCGGCAGTCTCGACGTGAGCGCCCCCGGGATCAGCGGCGTCGTCTTGGCGGCGGCGCGCGGCGCGCCGGTGCTGGCGATCGCAGCGATGACCAATCGCCCGGCCATGACTTTCTATGTCCAACCCGACATCACGCGCGCCGATCAGCTCAAAGGCCAAACCCTCGGCATCTCGCGCTTCAATTCATCGGGGCACACGGTGACGACATTGATCTTGCGCAAGCTTGGGCTGGAAAAATCCGTCACCATGCGCCCGCTCGGCGGCACGCCGGAAATGCAAGCCGCTTTTGGACAGAAGCAAGTTGCCGGCATCGTGACCGGAGTCAAGCCGGGAGCGCCGGCACGGGCCCTGCTGAACGCTTTCGATCTCGACATTCCCTTTTCTATGAACGTCATGGCGGTCACCCGGGAGTTTCTGCAAAAGAATCCCGATACCGCGGAGCGCGTGGTCAAAGCCTATATCGAAGCCGTCGGCGCGATGAATCACGACAAGGAAGCCACGCTCAAGGTGCTGGCAAAATATTTCAAACGGAATGATGCCGATTTTCTCGACGAAACTTACGCTCTCGTCACCAAGTTCACTGAAAAAACACCCCGGGTCGATAGCCGAAATGTGGCTACGGTCTTGGAATTCGAACCCGTCAAAGGCGTCGACGCTGAAACGCTCACTGCCAAAGTCATCGACAATAGCGTGGTCGATAAACTGGTGAAAGATGGCTTTATCGAAAAAGTTTTTGCCAAGGCGGCACGGTAGGTGTGCGGAGAAGAATCCGCAGCAGAAAAAGTAGATCGACGGGTATTGTCGAACTTATTGATTCGACGTACAAACTGCGAAACAGAGGATTTATTTTCTAGGAGGTATTTCGGTGCAAGCACAAGAATGGCGGCAGGCGCTCGGTGAGTGCGTCAGGGATTTCTTTCGCACGCCGGAGATGGAACATTTTTACTCGATCAAAATGACGGCGGAGCGGGCGCGAATATATCTCTCTGCAGCTAGGCCTTTATGCCCGCCAGCGACGTAACAATTGGCCGCAGGTAGCGGCGAATTGTCCGGAGTTCGAGGTTAAGCAACGAATCTTAGCGCACGAGTATGAGGAGCTGGTCGAAGACGAGCACTCCAAGACCGGCCATATGGATCTCATTGTTCGTCAGGGAAAAGAAGTCGGCTTGAGCGCCGATGAGGTGATGAACGCCGCGCCGTTGCCCACCACCAAGGCGGCCATGTACGCGTGGTTCTGGATCGCGCGCACCCGTCCGTGGCAGGAAGCCATCGCTGCGTCGACCATCGCCGAGTGGACCAATGACGATCGGCTGTTGGGCGATATCGGCGGGGGCAATTGCAGCCGGCTCTACAAGATTTGGTCGCGCGATCTAAATTTCAGCGCCGCGCAGGTGCCGAACTTCACCGCGCATAGCAAAGCCGACGTAAAACATTCCGACATGTTCCTCGATGTTCTGGAGAAATATGTCGCGCCGGGACGGGAGCAGGATGTCCTGACGACCGCGACGGATTCGATGGACATTCACCGCGTCTATTTCGGCGGCATGGCGCAAGCGATGGAGAGAGCAGCCTAACCGACCTGAAAACCCCGATATCGTTTTGAGCCTACCAGCACGAAATATGCATCGATCCGGGTTGCCGATGCCGATGAGTCACGCGCCGGTTAAGATCCTCGATTGGGGACGTCTCTATCAGGAACATAACGGAGATCGGGAACTTTTTGGTCGCGAACTTATCGGCAATTGCGATCATCCACGTATGAAAAATTGTACCTGGTTGAAACTCTCTTACTCGCACACCCGGGATACTATTTGAACGAGCAAAAGGTTCGCGGTATTGATCGCTTTGCCCATTTTACAATGACGGACAACTGAGACTCAGATGAATCGACATCGTGAAGTAAATCAAAAGGAACATTCATGGCCAGGATTAAAGGTGTAACTGGAAAATGAAGCCAATGATGAGGTGCGGCAAATTTTCGCAGAGCAGAAGAAACGTCATGGCTTTGTGTCAAACGCTGCGCAGGTCTCTGCCGTCAGGCCGACGATCCAGAAAGGAGTCCAGGCACTCGCCCAGGGCATTCAGGAATCGGGGCTGATAGCGCCGGAGCTACGCAACCTGGTCTGCGTCAGGACTGCCCATATCAACGGTTGCCCGTATTGAATTGACAGTAACGCATCCGGGGCGATGCAAAACGGGGCTGCAGCAGAGAAGGTCGAAGCCGTGCTGGGAGATTACAAGAAGAACTCTTTGTTTTCCCTGCGCGAGCGGTTGGCACTGGAGCTCGCCGAGCGCATGACCTACACCGGTAAACGGGTCACGGATAAGTTTTTCAAACGTCTTAAGAAACATTTTACCGACGAGGAGTTGGTCGAATTGGCCGCGGTGATCGCGCTCGAAAACTTTCGCAGCAAGTTCAACCCGGTCTTCGGCATCGAGGCTAACAATTTCTGCCCTCTGCCCGGAGTGAAAGAAGCTGCCGACGCCGCCACGCGTCGCTTCCATGAATGAGGCGATGCGCTGCATCCGGCATTAAGGACCGACGGAGTTGACAAGAAGGGGTAGAACTCAAGAATAAAACTATCCGAAGCACGCTGAAGATTTTTGCGTCTCGCCGTGCGATTTTGTGCTTGCCTCGGGTGCACACGAAACGGAGATGACCATGGCCAGCAGAGTCGAGGTCGGCGGTCTTAGGATCGATGAACAGCTCTATCGTCTGGTGCGCGACGAGATCGTGCCGGGAACCGGGGTGAAGGTTGACGGCTTTTGGAAATCTCTCAGCGCGATCGTGAGAGATCTCGGGCCGAAGAATCGAGCGCTTTTGGCAAAGCGTGACCGGCTGCAAAAGCAGATCGATGAGTGGCACCTGGCCCGCTCCGGTCAGCCGTTTGACCTCCCGGTATACGCTGCCTTTCTGCAAGAGATCGGTTATCTCGTCCCCGAGGGGAAAAATTTTAAAATCACCACGGCCAACGTCGACGCCGAGATCGCTTCCATCGCCGGGGCGCAGTTGGTGGTGCCGCTCGACAACGCCCGCTATGCCTTGAACGCCGCCAATGCCCGCTGGGGCAGTCTCTACGACGCGCTCTACGGCACTAACGTGATCCCGGAAGAGGACGGCGCGGAAAAGGGTGAAGCCTACAATCCCAAGCGCGGCGCCAAGGTCATCGCCTACACCGAGGAGTTTTTAGACAAAGTCGTCGCTCTGAAACGCGGCAGTTACTCGGACGTCAGCCGATTTTTTCTCAAGCGGTTCGGCCGTAAGAAACAACTCACAGTGATGCTCAAGGACGGCAAGACGACAAGTCTCGCCGATGGACGAAAATTTCTCGGCTATCGGGAAAGCGCCGGAGAGTTGACGGACATCGTCCTGACAAACAACGGCGCGCGCATCGAGATTCAATTCGACCGAAACCATCCCATCGGCAAGGCCCACCCCGCAGGCGTGAAAGACGTGGTCCTCGAGGCGGCGATCACCACCATCGAAGATTGCGAGGACGCGGTCGCGGCGGTGGACGCCGCCGACAAGATCGCGGTCTATCGACATTGGTGCGGCCTGATGAAAGGAACGCTGGAAACCACATTCGAAAAGAACGGCCGCCCGCTGACCCGAAGGCTGAATCCGGACAAAGTCTTTACCACGCCGACCGGAAGAAAGCTGACTTTGCCCGGCAGAAGCCTGCTGCTGGTGCGCAATGTCGGCATGCACATGTATACCGACGCCGTAATGACGAAGAGCGGCGAAGAGATTCCCGAGGGTTTTCTCGACGGCATGATCACGGCGCTTGCCGCGATTCACGATCTCAAGAGCAAGGGAAAATATCGCAACAGCAAAACGGGGGGCATTTACATCGTCAAACCGAAACAGCATGGGCCGGAGGAAGTCGCCGCTACTGTCGAGTTGTTCGAACGCATCGAGGGTGCCCTCGGCTTGAAGCGGAGAACTCTCAAGATCGGCATCATGGACGAAGAGCGGCGCACCACGGTCAATCTGCAGGAATGCATCCGGGCTGCGAAAGATCGGGTGGTGTTCATCAATACGGGCTTTTTGGATCGCACCGGCGACGAGATCCATACCAGCATGGAGCTGGGCGCGATGCTGCCGAAGGAAGAGATCAAAACCCAGCCATGGATCAAAGCCTACGAAGATTGCAACGTCGACATCGGCATCGAGACGGGATTCCGCGGCAAAGCGCAGATCGGCAAAGGCATGTGGACCATGCCGGACGAGATGCGCGCGATGGTCGAGACGAAGATCGCCCATCCGCAAGCCGGCGCCAACACCGCCTGGGTGCCGTCGCCGACCGCGGCGACGCTTCATGCGCTGCACTATCACTATGTCGATGTCGCCAAGCGGCAGCGCGAACTGGCGAAACGGGGCCGCGCGAACCTCGAGCATATTCTCACACCGCCGCTGTTGTTGGAGCGGAAGTTGACGCCGGAGGAGATTCAACGCGAGCTGGATAACAATGCGCAAGGCATCCTGGGCTATGTCGTTCGCTGGGTCGATCAGGGCATCGGCTGTTCGAAAGTTCCGAATATCAATGATGTCGCGTTGATGGAGGATCGGGCGACGCTCAGAATATCCAGCCAGCATATCGCCAACTGGCTCAAATATGGCATCGTCGCGAAGAATCAGGTCATCGAGACGTTTCGGCGCATGGCCCAGGTGGTCGATCGGCAAAATCGCGGCGATCCGAACTACCGCAACATGGCACCGGACTATGACCGAAGCATCGCTTTTCAGGCGGCGTTGGAGCTTGTCTTAAACGGCCGTGACCTAGCCAACGGCTACACCGAACCCGTGCTCCACTCGCGCCGCCGAGAAGTCAAAAGGTCGCAGGAAGGTTTGTAACCGAAGCGGCTCGCATTGTTTGCATGAATGAAGCGATGCGCGGCGTCGTCTGAGCTACCGAGGTGTCGCTGATCTATAGTATTTACCGCGCGACAGCTGGCAGTAAACGCAAAGCGCTGTCTGTCTGCACGACAAGACCGATGCCCCGTTTTATGTCCTAGTCTACTTCTCTCTGGTAAACGACTTCGCCGCCCACCAGGGTCATCAAAACTTTGATGTCTTTGATCTGTTCGGTGGCGATTTCTAGAGGGTCGTGCGAGAGCACGGCCAGATCGGCAAGTTTTCCCGGCGCGAGGGTTCCTTTCGAGTTCTCCTCGAAGGTTACGTAAGCGGCGTATTTGGTGTGCATGGCGAGCGCCTCTGCCGGAGTCAGCGCCTGGTTCTGGCCCAGGGGATTTCCCGCCTTGGTCTTTCTTGCGACGGCGAAGTACATGTGCAGGAAAGGATTGAGCGGATTGGTCAGCCAGTCCGAGCCGCCGGCCAGAACGATCCCGCTCTTCAGATAATCCCGCGTCGGCGAGGATTGCTCGGCTGTTTCCCGGCCGAAATTCGTCATGTACGTTTCTCCTTTGACATAAGGCGCCGCCTGGATCGTCACCAGCAATCCCAATGCTTTAACCCGGCGGATCTGCTCCGGCCGGATGTTCTTGCCGTGCTCGACGGTCCAGCGCTTGCCGACGATAGACTTTTTCTTGTTGACCGCTTCCCACGTGTCGAGAAGAATGTCGAAGGCTTTGTCGCCGTTGCAGTGAACGCTCATGCGCCAGTTATTTTGGTTCGCCAGCTCGGAAATCTCTTTTAAGACTTCCGTCGAAGTGACTTGGACGCCGTGAAAGTCCGGCTTGATGGCATAGGGACGGGTGAAAAGCGCGCCCGTGGAGCCGCCGTCCAGTGTCACTTTGATGGGACCGGTGCGCAACCAGACGTCGCCCGTTTCAGGCGACAGAGCGGCATTGATCTTGGCGAAGTCGTTGACGTCTCTCGGTCGGATCCGCGCCGCAATGCGAATTTTGAGCCGGCCGGATTTCTTGAGCTGCTCCATGGTTTGCCATTCGCCGAGGTTCACGCCGCCGTCCACCAAGCTCGTGATGCCGAGGCTGTGCGCCAGTTCCTGCACTCTTTGCAGCGCCTCCAGGCTCGCCTGGTCGCTTTCTTTGGGAAGAAGTTTCTTGATCGGCTCTTGGGCCGTGTCGACCAGCGAGCCATTGAGCTCACCGGTTTTCGGATCTTTGACAATCTCGCCGCCGGCGGGAGATGGGCTCTCCTTGGTGATCCCGCCGAGCTTCAAGGCCAGGCTGTTGGATGCCGATTGATGCGCGCCGCGGGGCAAAAACACCGGATTTTGCGGCGCGACCCGGTCGAGCTCCCAGCGAGTCGGAAATCTGTTTTCCTTCAATTGATTCACGTACCAGTCCGAAGACGCGACGATCCACTCTCCAGCGGGAACTTGGTTGTCGCGAATATGGCCGGCGATGGTGTCCAGAAGTTCGGCGATCGAAGACGCCTCGGCGAGCTGCACCTTCTTCATTCCCAGGCCGCCGCTGATGATGTGAATATGGCTATCGATCAGGCCCGGCACCACCGTTCTTTTCTTGAGATCGATAATTTTGGTTTTTGGCCCTGCCAGTTTTAAAACCTGCTCGCTTGCTCCGAGCGTCGAGATCTTTTCCCCCTGAATCGCCACGGCGGACGCGGTTGCGAGCTTGTCATCCAGCGTGATGATATTTCCGTTATGAAGGATGAGGTCCGGCGCCTGCGCGCGAACCCCCGGCGAAAAAAACCAGAGCAAGAAAAGCAGAAAGATCGGGATTACCTTGAGTCGATGAATCATGGCTAGAATTCCTCGTAAAAAAATCTGATCTGACGTGCCGGGCCACGTTACGGCAGGAAACGAAAGACTGTCAATGGCGAATCGAGCGTGCAGGTCTAGTCTGTTTTTTACTGCCATTCGTAATTGGGATAACTGCGCTGAAGTTGCCGTTTGCGCCGGGCATGCCGCTCATTGGCCCCTGCCGTAGAATTCGGTAAAGATTGTTATGCAGAGCCCAGGACCCGCTAATGACAAAAAGTAACGACGCGACTCCAAGCGGCGAATTAATTGTTCATCTGATCGACGGCACGTACGAGTTGTTCCGGCACTTTTACGGCCTGCGTCGCTTCAACAAAGGCGAGGATAAACCCTTCGGTGCAGTGATCGGTGTCTTGAATACTGTTTTGCAGATGATCGAGACCGGAGCGACTCACGTCGGTGTGGCGACCGATCACGTCATCGAGTCTTTCCGCAACGCTCTTTGGTCCGGCTACAAGACCGGCGCTGGAATTGACCGCGCATTGCTCGCCCAATTCCACCCGCTCGAAGATGCGCTCACCGCCATGGGTGTCGCGGCATGGCCTATGATCGAGCTCGAGGCCGACGACGCGCTTGCCTCCGCGGCGCAGATCGCCTCCGAAGACGAAAGAGTGCAGAGAGTCTGCATTTGGACGCCCGACAAGGACCTCGCGCAGTGCGTCCGGGACGAGCGAGTCGTGCAAGTTGACCGCAGAAGTCAGAAGATCCGCGATGCAGCGGGAGTTCGAGAGAAGTTCGGCGTGGAGCCCGTGCTGATCCCCGACTTCCTTGCGCTCGTCGGCGACGCCGCCGACGGCTATCCAGGCATTGCGAAGATCGGCGCGGTCAGTGCGGCGCGGCTTCTGAATAAACACGGCATCATCGAGGACTTCCCAGCGGCCGTCTTAGGCGACAGCCGCGAGCTTGCGTTATTGTTCAAGCGTCTTGCAACGCTCAGGACCGACGCGCGCCTCTTCCGCGATGTGGACGAGCTCCGCTGGCGTGGCCCTACCGACACGTTCGCCGCATGTGTGGAGCGCATGGGAGAGCCCCGTCTGCTGCGTCGCTGTCTTGCCGCACAAAAAGTAATTCAATCATTGCTCTAGAAAAAATCGCACAGGATGAACTGTGCAGCACAGGGAAATGGCAAAAGTAAAGACCGACCGGGCGGTCGCCTTTGAATGTATGTTTGGAAGACTTAGCCGGGTCATAGCTGTTTTCAATCGGCGCGAGAAGATGTAAATGGGGTAAAAATGGAGGATCCATGAAGCGCAGCACTGACAGAATTCTCACCACCCATGTCGGCAGCTTGCCCCGGCCGGTGGATCTGCTCGAGATGAACGATGCGAAGGGCAGCGGTCGGTCCATCGACCAGTCCGCATGGGCCGCGCGGGTAAAAACGGCGGTTCTAGAGATCGTGCGCCTGCAACGAGAATGCGGCGTGGATATCGTCAATGATGGCGAGCTGTCGAAGTCGAGCTGGTCGAGCTACGTGAACGAGCGTCTGAGTGGATTTGCCGAGAGCGTTTCCCGGGGACAAGGCTCTCTGGCGAAAGGCAGAGACAAAAGAACATTTCAAGAATTCTACGACGAGTACGACAGAATCCAGCCGTTCAGAACCGTCAATGGCTCACGCTGGACCGACGTGATTTGCAACGCGCCGATCCTCTACAAAGGGCAGGACGCAGTTCAGATGGACATAGAAGACTTGCAGACCGCCTGCGCCGGAGTGGCAGCGGAGGAGGCATTCATTACGGCCGTGGCGCCCGGCTCGATTATTACCAGGCGGATCAACCAATACTACCCAAGCGAAGAAGCTTTTCTTTTCGCGATTGCCGACGCGATGAAGACTGAATACCAAGCCATTGTCGGCGCCGGATTCGTGCTGCAGATCGACGATCCGCAGCTCGTGACTCGCTACGATATGGAGGATCCGCCGCCCGATGCCGCGCAGTACCGAAAGCTCGCCGCAGCGCGAGTCGAGGCGCTCAACCATGCGCTCGCGGACATTCCGCAGGAGCGCGTGCGCTACCATATCTGCTGGGGCGGATGGCACGGACCGCACACGACGGATTTGCCGCTCAAGGATATCGTCGACCTGCTTTTGCAAATACGCGCCGGCGCCTACTTGATCGAGGCCGCCAATGCGCGCCACGAACACGAGTGGCGCGTGTGGGAGCAGGTAAAACTTCCGGAAGGCAAGATACTCATCCCGGGCGTTGTCAGTCATGCCACCAACGTCATCGAACATCCGGAGCTGGTCGCGGAGCGCATTCTGCGCTTCGCCAACTTGGTCGGTCGCGAGAATGTCATCGCCGGCACCGACTGCGGCCTCGGCGGCCGGCTGCACCGCCAGCTCGTCTGGGCTAAGCTCAAGGCATTGTCCGAAGGCGCGCGCCTGGCGACCCGCCGGCTCTGGGGACGCGCGTGAGCGAATCGAGCGTGAGGAGAAAAGCAGGATTCACCGCAGAGGCACA
>CAVWLW010000017.1:0-66155 GCA_963755715.1 uncultured delta proteobacterium | reverse complement strand
TCAATTCCAAGTTAGAATGAAATAACAGTGGTGCGCAACGTCGGCGGCCGGTGCCATCGTTTTTCTGATCTGTCAATAATGATGATTGCCGGACCTATTGGGCAACTTACGCGATTTTGGTGCGTACACCAAGCTGGATTCATTCCGTTAGCAAATTCACTGAAGAGAGTACTTTTGAGCTAAGTAGGCTCTCTCTATAAAATGTTATAACGTTTGGTCCATTGACACCTAAATTTACTATTGGTATATAGAGGGTTGTCCGGTTACCCCATAGGAGGCTTTATGGATAGAGCAGTAGTGACCGTGAAAGGTCAAATCGTGATTCCCTCAAAGCTGCGCCGCAAGTTCGGCATTAAAAAGGGAACGCAAGTTTATGTCTATGAACGCGACGGAGAAATCACTATCAAGCCGATCACCGATGACTACATTCGGAATATGGCGGGGATGGCGGGCACCAAAGGCAAGCTTCTCAAAGCGTTGATGGTTGAAAAAACTAAGGAGCGCGAGCTGTGAGAGCTGCCGTCAGAGTTTTGGATAGTTACAGTCTAATTGCCTACATCGAGGGTGAGGCAGGCAAAGACACGATGATCGAGATTTTCCGCTCGGCGAGAGACTCCGGAAAAACTTGTCTCCTTTCCGTGGTGAATTGGGGTGAAGTCTATTACATCACACTCCGCGAGACGGGACAGCAGCGAGCGGACGAAGTTTCTCACCTCATTTCGACGCTGCCGATTCATGTCGTCCCGGCAGATTTAGAACTGGCCAAACAGGCGGCCATCTTCAAGTCCAGCAAAAAGATGTCCTATGCCGACTGCTTCGCCGCCGCGTTGGCAAAGCATCGTCGCGTTGAGTTGGTGACCGGTGACAAAGAATTTAAGCAGGTCGAAAGTGAAGTGAAAGTTCTTTGGTTATAGCGTCATAAACGATTGTTTTGATTAAACTAGAGCGGACTTTTCATGGTGGACGGAGAGGGCTTTCGACGATTGAAGGTCTTTATTGAAGAATCTGGTGGCTTCGAACTGGCAGCAAGAAGGCTGGACGTAGGCCCTCGACGTTTCGCAAAGTTCTAGCAGGAAGGCGTATCTCCTTGCCTACAAAATCGAAGCTCAACGCTATCCTTGGAGAACAAATTACAGAAAAACGACAACCAATTCGCGGATTCGACAGTGTTACATCAACTATCAGGGGAACCATTAAGAGCCAGGTCGATATCTTCGAAGCCTCGTCGAAATTCGACGTGAACCCATCGACAATTAGGAAGATCTTAGAAGGAAAACCGGTATCGTCGAGCGTTCAGGCGAAGCTTATCGCTGCCATACAAAATCCGTTACCAGACTCCGCAGACTCGACGTCTTTGAATAGGTCATCGATGGTTGAAAGATTGAAACATGTTCACAAACTTTACGAGGACCTCGGTACGCTAGCAGCCGGCCGAGTAATCGGCGTCACGCGGGAGCGTGTTCGTCAGTTACTCGTGAAAGGCTCCCACCTGGGATTGTTCGAATACAAACCGTTTGAGTATCCATTTGTTGCCAAAGAAACCCTAATTGCAGATTACCGAAAACATTTGAGTTTGGGTCGTGTGGCCAAGGCGAATGGGATTACCTCTGGATATCTTGGCAAGTTGCCAAATGGAATACCTTGCAATTCAGGCTGTGCGATTTCGGATGGATCTTTTCGCTTTCAGACAAAAGGAGAAATCAATCATGGATGACGTTCAGGTCGACACCTTCGGACTACGGATCAATCAGGACGTTTGTTTCACGACCCACAACAATAAGCTTCACATGGGCACGACGAAGCGGCAGTTGAAAATACTGCGGGACGTGGCGCCGTTACTGAGGCAAGTTTTAAAGCCGGACGAGGAAATATTGCTGGCGGTCAGGGCGGCTTCGCCGATGTCGTGGTTCGAGCAGTTAACCACGGGGTGGATTATTTATTTGCTGAAGCGGTGTGTTTTGGTTTTTACCAACAAACGGATTTTGCACTTGCCGACGACGATGAATTTTAAACCGAAGTCTTCCGTCGCCCAGGTTGTTTACGGCGACCTTACGGAGGCGAAGGTTAGCGGGTTTATGGGGAGAGTGCTGAAGTTAACCTACAAGACCGGTAAGAAGGAGAGCTTCAACTATGTGGAGTCGCCGGAGTTCAAAAAGCTAAAGGCGCTGCTGTCGACTTTGCCGAAAGGAGGGCAGCCGTCGGAAGTGAGTGAGAGGCATCACCTTTGTCCGAGATGCCAGGCGCGACTCGTGAAAGCAAAGTTCACTTGTCCCAGCTGCCAGTTACAATTCAAAGACGGCGAGCGGGCGATTCGCTTATCGGTCCTTTATCCCGGCGGCGGTTACTTTTATACGGGTCATCCGGTGTTGGGTCTCGGCGATGCGGTTACGGAAGGTCTTCTTTTGATCCTGTTCGTCGGCGCGTTGATCGACGTGCTGACCGGTGAAAAAGGTTCGGAAGGTTGGGCCTTGGTCGCGATCTTCGGCGCGGCGTTGTTCATCGAAAAAGCTCAGACCATCTACCACGCGAAGCATTACGTTAATGAATACATTCCCGTCGACAAAAAATTCCTGCCGCTTACCGCCCCCGCGTAGCGCTTGCGGTCTGACCACTATTTCTGATCGGTTGAATTGACTCTGCCGAAGATTTTTAGAGCCCACGTTAGTGCCGACGAAGTACTTCTTCGTCTGATTATTAAATCTCCGCGCTGTACTGGGTGATGAGTCGTGGCCGATCGACAAATCGCCTGGCGAACCCCATGGGCAGTTTGTTTGACTCTTTAAGTTCGCCTGTGGCAAGGATGGACTTGATGGAAAATTATTTTGCGCGAGCGCTGAAAGAGCGCGGCTGATGGCGCAACAAAGCAATTCAACGGGTGCGGACGTCGAGCGTTATCGGCAAAATTATATCGTCGAGATGGACGGTATCGCGCTGTATCGCGCCATGGCCGCGGCTGAAAAGGACGATCAGCGCGCGGTGATTTTTGAAAAGCTCGCGCAGAACGAAGAGCGGCACGCGCAGCGTTGGGCGAGGTTGATTCAGGCGGGGGGCGGCGCCGTGCCGGCGCATAAACCATCGGCGCGGGTGCGCCTGCTCGGTTGGATGGCGCGGCGGTTCGGCACGCGCCGCGTCGTGCCGATCATCAGCAACATGGAAGCGCGCGACGAAGCGGGCTACATGCGCCAGCCTGAGGCGGCCGGCCTGCCGGCGGAGGAAAGAGCGCATAGCCGGACGTTGATGGCAATGGAGGGGAAAAGCTCGGGTCAGGAATCGATCGCCGGAACTGAGCGTTGGCACATTTCGGCGTACGGCGGCGGCCTACGCGCGGCGGTGTTCGGCATTAACGACGGGCTGCTTTCGAATTTCAGTCTCGTCATGGGATTTGCAGGGGCGGAGGCGAAGCCCGAGTATATCATTTTGGCCGGGGTCGCCGGTCTGCTGGCCGGTTCTTTTTCCATGGCCGCGGGTGAATACGTTTCGGTCGGCGCGCAACGGGAAGTCTTCGAGCAGCAGATCGCCATCGAGAAAGAAGAGCTGGAAATTTCTCCCAAGGAGGAGGAGGAAGAGCTCTCGCTTATCTATCAAGCCAAGGGGATTCCCGAACAAGAAGCGTCGCGGCTGGCGCAGCGCATCATTCAAAATCCAAAAACCGCAATCGATACGCTCGCGCGCGAAGAGCTCGGGCTCGATCCGGCAGGACTCGGATCGCCGTGGACCGCCGCGATGAGCTCGTTTTTTGCGTTCGTCGTCGGCGCCTTTGTGCCTGTCGCTCCGTATCTCTTGACCGCCGGCACCAAGGCGTGGATTGCCAGCGCATCGCTCAGTTTTTGCGCTTTGTTCACAGTTGGCGCCGTGTTGTCGATCTTCACCGCGCGTGGCCCGCTGCTGAGCGGCGCGCGCATGCTGGGGATCGGCTTGCTGGTTTCCGCGATCACCTATAGCGTCGGTTGGCTGTTCGGCGTGTCCGTGGCGGGGTAGAGATAGGTCTCGCGAATCACGACCTAGTGCCGACGAGATTAGCTTACTTCGTCGGCTTTCCTTCGATTAGATTTTTCAAAATTTTACCGAAATCGGCGTTATCGTAGTAACCACGAAAGCGCTCGGCGCCCACACCGAGCGCCGCGACGAGCACCGGCTGGTTCGTGTGCGTGGCGGTTTGCCAATAGGCTTGCGTGTTGTTCGCCACCATCAAGCCGAGGGTGTTGGCGGTCAAGTCTAAAAACATGGTGCGGGAAACCGGCTGACGTTTGATGATCGCCTCCTTGAATTCGGGCGCCAAAACGAATCCAGCGAAGTGCTCGCGCATAAGCTTGTCGACCGCGTCGGCACTGGGATGAGGGCCCAGTATCTGGGCTGCTTTCTGCAGCGAGATATCGAGTAATTGCAATTTTTTCAGATCGGCGGTCGTAGCCGCTACTTGGTTGCTGGCCTTCGTACTGGTCAAATCTTTAAGCGCCAGAGTAAATCCCAAGCCGCCGGTTTCATGATCGGAGGTGACGATGATCAAAGTGTCATGCGGGTATTTACGATAGAAATCGTAGGCGAGGCCGACAGCGCGGTCGAATTCCCTGTAGTCGTGAATCACCGAAGCGATATCCGAGATATGCGCCGCGCTGTCGATATTTTCCGATTCGATAAACGCGAAAAAGCCGCGCGGATTCTGATCGTGCAGCAGTCGTATTGTCGCCCGGGTCATGTCGTAAACCGACGGCTCGCGGTCTTTGTCCCGGTCCAGTTCGAAACTCATATCTCTGGGCGCGAAAAGACCGAGAAGCTTGCCGGAGGTCGGCCGCTCAAGCTCCTCTTTCGTGTCGGCGAAGCGATAACCTTTCTTCCCGAAGGCGGCGATCATGTCAGTTTCATCGGTTCGGCGACTGCCGGCTGGCTCTTGGGCAAAAACTGCTCTTTGCCTCCGCCCATTAAGACGTACGGTTCCAATTCCAAGTAACGATCGATGATTGCCGCATAGTCGCGCCGGTTGGGCACGTGGCAGACGAATGCCGCCGGACTGGCGTCGTAGACCGGGGCGTTGGTGACCAACCCGAGGCGCATGCCGCGGCGGCGTGCCAACTCCATGGCGCTGATCGTCGGGGTGCCATCGGCGCAAATGCCGAGGGCGCCGAGGTTCGCCTTACATCCGCCGGCGAGCGCGGTGGCCGCTGCCGCCGAATCGGTCGACAACGAATCGGCCGCGTGTGTCGTCATCACGCCGACGCTGCCTTGCTTCATGATTTTGTCGACGATGACGAAGCCTTCGTTACGCACTTGCAGATTGTACTGCCGGGCGATTTCCAAATGGGTCATGCCGCCGCCGTCAGAGAGAAAGAAGAAGACATATTTAGGAATGCCGGATTCGGCGCGTGGCTGGCTCTGCACTGAGGATGCCGGCAACAGAAGAACGATGAAGAGGATTAGGTTTTTGCAAAAGCCGACATCCCGAAGCAGTCTGCGCATGATCAACCTCGCGGCGATGATTGAGTCGTCAGTCGACGAAACTCGAGCCAAAGCGATAGCGCCGTATAGTAAGCTGGAAAGAACAGTGAGGCAAACGCGAGCGTCCGATCGCCGTGCGGCAGCCGATAAATCATATACAGAACGGCGACGCCCCAGACCGCGCCCAAGATATTTATCGACGCGCGAAAACGCGGACTGCGGCTCGGGTAAATAAACTTGATCGGAACAAACACCAGGATGGACAAAGCGATGATCAGAAAAGCGTTGACCCAGAGCGGCGCCTGGAGCACGTAGAGATAGAAGACGACGATATTCCAATACGAAGGAAAGCCGAGAAAAAAATTATCGGCGGTTTTAGCGTCCGTCCGGCAGAAGCCGTAAGCGCTCGCGACCAGCGGCAGGGCGGCCAGCCAAAGCGAGTCCTGGGGCGGCAAGAGGCCGGCATGCACCAGAAAAAAGCACGGAGCGATGACGAAATTCAAATAATCGACGATCTCATCGAGCAGGTTGCCGTCGAACCAGGGAATCACTTCCTTCACGCGAGCGGCGCGGGCCAAGGTGCCATCGGTCGCATCGATGACGACTGTGAGCGCCATCAAAAAAAACGCTTCGCGAAAAGAACCTTGTTCGATAGCGAGGATACTAAAGAAGCCGACGATGGCGCCGAGGGCGGTATAAAGATGGACGAGCCAGGCGAGGATCAGACTCCTGGACATCCGGCCGATCTACGTCGCGGAAGCGGCGAAGCTGGGCCGGGCCTTGAGCCGGTTGATCCAGGCGGCGGTTTGGCTGTATTTGCCGGCATCGACCGGGATAGCAAATCGCTCCAACAATTCGAGGTTGGCCATGAAGGCGATGTCGGCGAGACTGAAGGAGCCCGCCAAGTATTCGTTGCCGTTGAGCTCGGTCTCGATCCTGTCGAATGCTTGGATGATCGCTGCTCTGGCATTGTCGATCCGCTGCCCATCGCGTTCTCCCTCGGGCTTGCGCATTTCCTGCATGATGTGAACACAGGAGACATTAAAGTGAGTGTCGCGAAAATCTTCCATGAGCCGCGCCCGCGCCCGACCTTCGGAGTCTTTGGGCATTAATGACGGATAGGGATATTCATCTTCGAGATATTCATTGATCACCGTCGAGTCGTAAATGATGAATCCTTCATCATCCAATGCCGGAACTTGGCCGAAGGGATGAATTTTGAGATATTCGGGATTTTTCTGTTCCCTTTTGGAAAGATCGACGTTGATCCGCTGGAACTCAAGCCCTTTTTCTAAGAGAGCGATCCGAACCTTGCGAGAGTTAGTCGAGGGCGGAAACGTATACAGCTTGATCATCGACGGCTATCCTCCTTAACCTTCACCACTTGATCTACCTTAACATAAACACTGTGTTAGCTGCGAGCATTATTTCCAATTTTCGGGGAGTTGGAGCTGCTTTTTGCCGTCGCGGCGAAGCCCCGAATCAAAAAAAATCATTATCCCCGGCTGCTCAACGTCGCTTTCAACGTGAGCGGCTTGCCGCTCCGCAAAACCACCACCTCTACCTCGTCGCCGGCTTTGCGGGCGCTCAGCGCGTCGGTCAGGTCTTCGATGTTTTGGATCTTTTTTTCGGCTAAACGGATAATCACGTCACCCTCCCGCAAGCCCGCGCGTGCGGCCGGACTACCACTGGAGACGCCGGCGAGCCGCACCCCTTCGGTGGCGATGCCATATTCCGGAATAGTTCCGAGATAGGCACGAATTTCTTGTCCGCCCGCGATGCCGCCCTCCGGCGGGCGCGAAGGCAAGCTGACGAATCCAATCGGCTGTTGGGCATCGGCAAGGTGAAGCGCAGTCAGCAGGACCAGATCGCTCACCTTAGCCATGCCGTCGATATTGAGTTTTTCCCAGGTATCGGTCGGCCGGTGATAATCGTCGTGGACGCCGGTAAAGAAATGAAGCACGGGAATTTTTTTCCGATAAAACGACATGTGGTCGCTTCGGCCGACGTCGTCCGATTCCCTGATCGTGAGCCCAAGTTGGGCTGCGTTGGCCGACACCAAACCGCTAAAGTCGGTGCTCGAGCGTGTGCCGAACACCGTTAAACGGTTCTCCTGCAAACGTCCAACCATGTCTAGATTGAGCATCGCCTTCGTCGCCTTTGTCAGCGGACTGCGATCGGCAAAGGCGCGTGAGCCGTACAGGCCAAGCTCTTCGGCCGAGAAGGCCACAAACACAACCGTGCGCGCCGGCTGGGTCGGCAGGCGGCGCATCCGGCGCGCCAGATCGAGCAGCACGGCGGTTCCCGAAGCGTTGTCGTCGGCGCCCGGATGAATCTGTCCTTCGGTGCCCGGTCCTCGGGTGCCGAAATGGCCCTCGCCGAGATGATCGTAGTGCGCGCCGATGACGATATTTTCTTGTGCCAGCGCGGCGTCGGCGCCGGGGAGAATGCCGACGATATTTTCCGCCCTCTGGCGATCTTCCCGCAAACTCACTTGCAGGCTCACGATGCCGTCGGAAATGGACTTAGAGGCCGGTTTCTCGTTCGCGTCGATTTCCTCCTTCAGCGCTCGAAGGGAGACGCCGCGCGCGCCAAGCCATTCTTCCACGACCTGGCGCTTTATTTGGGCGGCGACCAGACTGTTGCCGCCGCGCCATAAGCTACTCCGGGTCGATAACAGCTCCGTTTTTTCGTCACCCGAATTGTTTAGATCCACGAGAATCATGCCCACCGCGCCATGCGCGCGTGCGTTGTTCGCTTTGCTGCGCAGCGCCGCATGACTCGAATAATTGGGAAATTTTCTAAAGGGGCTGGCGTCGCTCTTGGGCGGCGGTTCGTAGCGCAAGACCAGGACGATTTTTCCTTTGACGTCGGTGCCGGCGTAGTCATCGTATCCGGATTCTTTCGCCGTGATGCCGTAGCCCGCGAAAACCATTGGGGCTTGGACTTTGTCGGAGGTTGATAAACCTAACGGGATCCATTGTGTATTCAATTCCAGGGGCCGGTTACTGCCGAGAGCGAGGCTGCTCGGTTCTGTTACGCTAACGCCGACTGCGACATCGAAGCCTTGCAAGAAGCTGCCGTTGTCGCCGCCGGGCTTTAGACCGGACTTGGCGAACTCGGCCGCGATGTAATCCCTGGCGAGTTTAATCCCCGGCGTATCGACGCCCCGGCCGGTGAGCTCCGCGGCGGATAAAAACTTCACATGGCGCAACAGCTCGTCGGTCGCGCTCGGCACTACGAGATTGGCTTCGCGAGTCCAGGCCGTCAGCGCGCCGGCAATCGTTGCGAGCGCGACGCTGACTGCCAACCAATGTCTCAGGGAAAATCGGCTTCGGGATTTGGGCGACATATGGCAAACTTAGACTAGCATGGTTGTCGGCTGCTGGTGAAGGTCATGGGCTAAAATTGGTTCTATTGAGTGGCTTGCAGATGAAACGAGCCAGTTTTGCACGCCACTTTAGGAAGTGGTATTTTGCCACGTGTTATCGTGCGATTTTTCGTGGAGGTCGGAAGTATGGCTAAATCGGTGATCGTCTACACCCAACCCGGCTGAGGGCCTTGTCATAAAGAGGTGGAGTTTCTATCTCAAAAGGGCGTTGAGTTTGTCGAGAAAAACGTGCGCGCGGATAAAGCGGCTTTGAAGGAATTGCTCGATCAGGGCTTTCAAAGCACGCCGGTAACGATCATCGATGGCCAATCGGTGGTCGGTTTCGATCAAGCTAAAATTATCGAGCTGCTGGGAATCTAATCTTTTTCCAGACATGACAACGAGCGCGCTGTGAACCTGCCGGCGCGGAACTATTTTATTTGCGACTTCCAGCCGGACGAGCTGAGCATCTTGCCCGTGATTCCTTTGGCTTCATCCGAGGCGAGATAGACGAATACATCGGTCACCGATTCAGGCTTGCTGCCGTGAAAGCCGGTGAGCTTGGTGGCGACGTAGCCGGGCTCGACGGAATTGACCAGAATATGACTCGATCGAAGTTCCGCCGCGAGATTCTGGGTGAATCCTTCCAGTCCCCATTTTGATGTCGCGTAGGCGATGAAATTCGCGTAGGCGCCGCGCCCGATCGAGGATGAGACGTTGATGATCGAGCCGCTTTTCTGTTTTATCATGATTGGCAGCACAGCCTGGGTTATCAGAAACGGTCCACGCAGATTGACGGCGATGGTGTAATCCCATTTTTTCACATCCAGCTCGTTCATAGGCGCCGGGCGCGTCATCACGCCGGCGTTGTTGACGAGCACGTCAATGCGTCCGAATTTTTTAGACGCGTTGGCGATAAACTCTCGGGCGGAATCTTCCATGGAAACGTCGCAAGTCCAGCCCTCGGCTTCCGTTTTCAGCGCGCGGATCTCGCCGACCGTTTGATCCAGCTCCGTGCTCGTGCGCGCGCACAGAGCGAGCTTGGCGCCTTCGCGTGCGTAATGCAGAGCGATTGCCTTGCCGATGCCTCGGCCGCCGCCGGTGATGACCGCGACTTTGTCTTTGAGTTTCATGGCGAGATCCTCGAATGTTTTTGAATCAATTTCTACATGGATCTTTTCATGAAGCCAACAACGCTGGCTTGAGGTGCGCGGCTTGAGGCGATAGAAGAATCGCACGGAGGAGGTTCCATGGACGTCCTGAATATTACCGGCTATCTCCGGCGGATTCCCCATGTCGTGGCCGAGCACAAAGGATTTTTTACTCAAGAAAATCTGCAAGTGCGCTTTCACGAGACGACCTACGCACCGGACCACAACAAAGGCATGGCCGAAGGGCGCTGGGATTTTACCTTGAGCAGCGCCGACACCATGATCGCGCGCACGACCACCGACGGCGTCGATTACCTGCTTTTCATGCAGGCCGAAGAGGGGCTGAGCGCCTATCTGATCGGCCAGCCGGGCGTGGATTCCATTGATAAACTGCGCGGCAAATTGTTGGCCGGCGATCCCGGTGATTCCAATCTCGATCTCATCCGCAAGAAAATTCTCCGCACCCACGGCATGGACGACACCGATTACGATATCGAAATCATCGGCAGCTCGCCGGTGCGGCTCGAAGCTTTTTTGCAAGGACGGGTGGCCGCGGCCATGCTGACGCCGCCGGCATCCGATAAGGCGTTGGCGGCCGGCGGCGTGCTGCTGGCGAATTCGGAAGACTACGTGCCGGGCTGGCCGTTGACCTGCGGCTGGGGGCTGCGCCGCTGGTTATTGGAGCATCGCGCGCTCACCGTGCGCTTCATCCGCGCCTGGGTTGCCGCCACCGACTGGTTGCTCCGTTCCGAAAACCGCGACGAGACGATCGCCCTGATGATGGAAAAAGAAAAACTGAGTCGCGCCGCCGCCGAAAATGCCTACGGCAAAGTCGTGCCGAAAGCGCGGATCAATCCGGCGGCGCTACAAGGCGTGATCGAGCTGCGCAAAGAAATGGGCGTGTACCAACCGCCCTTTGCGCCGCCGGAAAAATTCTACGACGCGAGTTATTGGACCGAGGCGATGGGCTTGCCGGAAAAATGAGCTTCGGATCACGCAATCAGTGAGTTCAAGATTGTGCTGACGAGGCTCAATACGATGGCGCCGAAAAAAGCCGACCAAAAGCTGGCGATGTAAAATCCCGGCACGAGCATGGCGGCGAACTGAAGCATCAGCGCATTAATCACCAACCAAAAAAGCCCCAGCGTGAGAAGCGTGAGCGGCAGGGTAAGGATCTTGAGAATGAATCCGATGGTCGCGTTGACGAGGCCGATGACGATCGGAGCGAGGAGTGCGGTGCCGAAACCGCGCACCTCGATGCCGGGAAAAATATAGGCGACGATCAGCAGACTCGCGGTGCTGATAAACCAGTGGAGAAGTAGGTTCACCATAATGAATTTCAAGCTATCAAAGCAGACCGGGTGAGACAATGGCGGTCGCCGCTAAAAGCTTGCTATGGTTTGAGTGGAATGCAAAGATGGGCTCGCGAAATAATTCATATTCAAAGGAGGAACGATCTCCATGTCCAAGCAAGAACTCGAATCGATCGCGCAAGCGATGGTGGCCAAAGGCAAAGGGATATTGGCGGCCGACGAGAGCATGGGAACGATCAAGCGGCGCTTCGACAGCATTAAAATAGAATCGAGCGAAAACAACCGCCGTGCCTACCGCGAAATGCTATTTACTACTAAAGGTATCGAGGAAGCGATCAGCGGCGTGATTCTGTTCGACGAGACTTTGCGCACCAAGGCGAGCGATGGCACGCCGTTTCCCGAGTTATTGTCCAAGAAGGGGATCATGCCGGGCATCAAAGTCGACAAGGGGCCCGTCGACATTCCTTTTTTTCCGGGAGAGACCGTCACTGAAGGACTAGATGGTTTGCGTGCGCGCGTCAAAGAGTACAAAGAGCTCGGCGCCAAGTTTGCCAAGTGGCGCGCCGTGATCACGATCGGCGACGGCATTCCAACTTATACGTGTCTGTCGGCCAACGCGGAAGCGCTGGCGCGCTACGCTGCGCTGTGTCAGGAGGGCGGCATCGTGCCGATCGTCGAGCCGGAAGTTTTGCTCGACGGCAATCATACGATCGAACGCTGCCAGGAAGTGACGGAGCACACTCTCAAAGTCACTTTCACGGCGCTTTATTTGCATCGAGTGCATCTCGAAGGAATGATCCTCAAGCCGAGCATGGTCGTTTCCGGCAAGGACAATCCGAGACAAGCCGGACCTGACGAGGTCGCCCAGCGAACGATCCAATGCCTGAAGCGCACGGTGCCGGCCGCCGTGCCGGGCATCGCTTTCCTCTCCGGTGGTCAAAGCGCGGTGAGCGCGACCGAGCACTTGAATGCGATGAACAAGTCGGGCCCGCTGCCTTGGCAAGTGAGCTTTTCCTATGCGCGCGCGCTGCAAGATCCGGCGCTCAAAGCGTGGAAAGGAGAGGCTGGCAACGTCGCCGCCGCACAAAAGATCTTCTATCATCGCGCTAAAATGAACAGCGCCGCGCGCTCCGGCAGTTATACCAAGCAACTGGAAGAGGCCGCGTAGTATCTTGACCGGCTTGGCTCAAGCACACGAATCACTCGTCGAACATCGCGGCGGGTGCCACTGCGGCCGAGTGCGTTTTGCCGTTGCGGCACCCGCCGACATCGAAGCCACTGAGTGCAACTGCTCGATTTGCCGCAAAAGCGGATTTCTTCATCTGATCGTTCCTAAGGACCGGTTTACGCTATTGCAAGGTTCTGAGTTCCTCGCCGAATATAAATTCAACACCGGCGTCGCCAAGCATCTCTTTTGTAAAATTTGCGGCATCAAATCCTTTTATGTGCCGCGCTCCAACCCCGACGGCTACAGCATCAACGTGCGCTGTCTCGAACCCGGCACGGTCAAGGAGATTAGAATAAGTCCGTTCGACGGCATGAATTGGGAAGAGCACGGCCATGAGCTCGCCCATTTGTCGGCGGCAAACCTAAGCCAAATCGATCCAAGAAAAACTTAAGGAGAGGAGTCGACGGATGGACCTCGAAGGCGCGGGATTCGTTATTGGCCTGATCGGCGCGATCTGGATGAAAAGCTCGATGAACTTGATGCGCGACTACAAGGACCGGCCGGAGCTCAAGATGATCGGCCGCGAACCTGAAAATCCGGCGCTGAAAGCGTTTATCCGCGGCCTTGGATTGGTATTGGTCGGCTTGGGGATCGAAACCTACGCGCGCTTGTTTTTAAATTAAACGAAGTGGTTTAACGGCGCAGAATCGCGGCAACGGCGCAGTGAAGCGACCCGGCG
Organism: uncultured delta proteobacterium; assembly: GCA_963755715.1. Classification (GTDB taxonomy): domain Bacteria; phylum Desulfobacterota; class Binatia; order UBA9968; family UBA9968; genus DP-20. The sequence continues at coordinate 52,981 of CAVWLW010000017.1, read as the reverse complement.
AGTCTCCAATTAACTTGCCATCGTTCTTGGCAACGCGACTCAAATCTATTTTCGTCTCTGGCCCGACTCTTTTGAACCTGAAAAATATTGCGACGCCAGTCGTGACGCTCCACGAATGAACTCATCGACTCCATGACATTGACCCGATGAAAGAACCGCCAATCGTGAATTGTCCCCGATCGAAGGGCGATGCGTGATCCTGCCATTCTTTTATGGGTGGCTGATCGTCGCAATCACGATGGTGGCGGGTTTTTTAGCCGCCGGGGTCAGCAATATCACCATGGCGGTGGTGCTCAAGCCGATCAGCGAAGACTTGGGTTGGAGCCGGACGTTGACGGCGGCGGCGATTACGCTCGGAGCCTGTCTCGGCGGTCTGCTGTCGCCACTGTTTGGGCCGATCGCGGACCGCTTAGGGCCGCGTCTTCTCTTGCCGGCGGGCGGTGCCTTGGTCGGCCTGCTCGCTTTCGGTGTGAGTCTCAGCACGGAGCCGTGGCAGTTTTACGTGACTTTTGTGCCCGCGCGAGCGCTGACCGAGTTCCTTTTGTGCGGCATGATCGCCTTCACCACCGCGGCCAATTGGTTCTATCTAAAACGGCCGCGCGTAATGGGCTTGGTCGCCATGTCGACGCCGCTTGGATCAGCGGTCCTGTCGCTGGTTTATCAATTTTTCGTTCTGCATTACGGTTGGCGCAGCGCGTTTCTGGCTTTGGGTGTTGCCCTGTGGGTGTTTGTGGTTATTCCGGGACTCATTTTTTTGCGCCGCCAGCCGGAAGATCTGGGCCTGTATCCCGACGGACTTGCCGCGCCGCCGAATCGGCGGAGTGAATCGATGGACATCTACAGCGCTCGGGAGCGCCACCGCGGAGCGGAGTTGGAGTCGTGCTGAGGCGGTGCGCAGCCCGACGCTCTGGCTGCTCGTGAGCAGCGCGTTTCTCGCCGCCATCGGCACCGGCTTCGTGGCATTTCATACCGCCGCCTATTTCACCGATGCTAGGATCGCGCCGACGATCGCCGCGGGAGCGGTTAGCCTGATGGCGCTCTCCGGCGCATTCGGCAATGGGCTCTGGGGCGCGCTCGCTGAACGTCTCCATCCGCGCCGCTTGAGCGTCGCGACGATGATCGTTTCCGCTGCATCGGTCGGGTTGCTGATGCAAGTGAGCACGGCCGGCGCTGCTTATTTATTTGCTTTGCTCTTCGGTTTAAACGCGCGCGGAGCCGGCGTGCTTGTGCAAATTTTAATTGCCCGCTACTTCGGGCGCGGCTCTTTCGGCGCCATCAGCAGCGTGCTCGATCCTTTTCACAAAGGCGGGCTCGGTCTTGGCGCGCTCTTGGCTGGATTCGTTTTTGATTCTACCGGCAGTTATCGACCTGTCTTCACGATCTTTTTGCTGAGTTATCTGCTCGCCGCGCTGCTGATCTTTCTGGCGCGGCGCCCGTGCGCGCAGGCGCGCGTTTAGCTTGACTTTAAGCTCTCATCCTTTAACTTGACAAATCATGTGGCATCGCCGGGTTCTGCTTGTTACACTTCTGCTATTGGCTATCCATCGACCCACTGCATACGCCGCCCAGGTTCAAGAGTTCGTTCTCGATAACGGTCTCAAAGTTCTCTTGTTGGAGGACCACAAGAGTCCGGCGGTCACTTTTCAAGTCTGGTATCGCGTCGGCGGACGCAATGAAAAAGACGGCAAGAGCGGTCTGGCGCATTTTCTCGAGCACATGATGTTCAAAGGGACGCCGACAACCGGCCCGGAGGAGTACTCGCGCATCATCGCCAAAAACGGCGGACGCTCGAATGCGTTCACTTCGTCGGATGTGACCGTTTACTTTGCGACCATGAGCCGGGAAAAAATCGGCATCGAACTCGAGCTCGAAGCCGATCGCATGACCAACGCCTTGCTGGGCGAAGCTTACTTTGAGGCGGAAAAGAAAGTCATTCAAGAAGAACGCCGGCTGCGCACCGAGGACAATCCGGCAGCGGCGCTCGGTGAAGTGGCAAACGCCGTGGCTTTCATGATTCATCCGTATCGCCGTCCCGTGGTCGGCTGGATGGAAGACATCCAAAATCTCACGCGCCAGGATCTGGTCGACTTTTATAAGCTCTACTATGAGCCCAACAACGCCTTTATCGTTGTCTGCGGCGACTTTTCCAGCGACGATATCCTGGCGAAAATTCGCGCGGCATTCGGCAAGATTCCACGCGGCGCTGAGCCGCCTAAAGTGCTGGCCCAGGAACAGGAGCAACGCGGCGAACGCCGGGTGATTTTTAAAAAGGAAGCCGAGCTGCCGGTGACGCTGCTGTTTTATCATACGCCCAATCTCAAGAGCCCCGACAGCTTCGCGCTCGATCTGCTGTCGGTGGTGCTGGCGGGCGGGCGGAGCTCGCGGCTTTATCATGAGCTGGTTTATCAAAAGCGCCTGGTGCGCAATGTCGATGCCGACTACAGCGGCGTGGCGATCGATCCGATGGGTTTTTCGATCACGGCGCAACTTCTTCCCGGCGTCGAGCCGACGAATCTTGAGCGCGAGATCGATCGAGGGCTGGAGAAAATCAAAACCGAATTGATCAGCGATCGTGAATTGCAGAAAGCCAAAAACCAGATCGAAGCGGCTTTCGTTTTTGCCCAGGATTCGATTTTCGGACAGGCGATGAAGGTCGGCTCCTACGAAGCCGCCGGCGGTTGGAAGCAGATGGAAGGCTATCTCGACGGCATCAGAAAAGTGACGGGCGACGATATTCGCCGTGTCGCGCGCCAGTATCTTAAGACGGACACGCGGACCGTCGGAACATTGATTCCGACCAAAGCCCAATGAAGCAAGCTTGTCTAGGCTTATGGGTTTGTTTGGCGCTCGTCTGCGGCCCGGTTTCTACTGAGGCGGGAATGACAGCTAAACGAACGGTGCTCAACAATGGCATGGTTCTATTGACCTCGGAGCAGCGCGCGCTACCGATGGTGTCGATAGAATTATTGATCGACGCTGGATCGCGTTATGAGCCGGCCGATCAAGCGGGCTTGGCCAATTTGACCTCGAAACTGCTGATCTACGGCACCAAACAGCGCACGGCCGTGCAGATCAGCGACGCGCTCGATTTCATCGGCGCCAGCTTGGAGGCTGGATGCGGTCAGGACACGACCAGCGTGAGCCTAACGGTGCTCAAAAAAGATCTCACCACGGGACTTGAGCTTTTGGCCGACGTGCTGACCCAGTCAACTTTTCCTCAGGCGGAGATCGATCGGCAAAAGCAGGCGATCATCGCCTCCATCAGAGCAGCGGAAGAAGAGCCCGGCATCGTGGCGGCAAGGGCGTTCGCCGCCGCTTTGTTCCCCGACAGTCCCTACGGCCGCCCTGTGGAAGGCAGCGAAGCGTCGGTTAAAGCGCTGCAGCAAAAAAGCCTGCGCGATTTTTTCGCGCGCAATTACCGGCCTAACCGGTCGATCATCGCGGTGGTCGGCGATGTATCGGAGCAGGAAATCGCCAAGGCGCTAAATGGCGCGTTGCGGAACTGGGCCAAGGGCGAGCCGAGCGGTCAGGAACTGGTGCCGGCCAAAATTGGTGAGTCGAAAGTTTTGCGCCTCAACAAGGATCTAACTCAGGCGAATATCATTCTCGGCCACAATGGCGTCGCGCGCGGCAACCCCGACTACTATGCCATCCAAGTGATGAATTATGTTTTGGGCGGCGGTGGCTTTTCGTCTCGTGCCATGGATTCGATCCGCAACGAACGAGGTTTAGCGTATTCGGTGTATAGTTACTTCGCGGCGGAAAAAAGCCACGGCGCGTTCGAGTTCATCATGCAAACTAAGAATGAAACTGCCGTGGAAGCGATTCGCATTGCAACCGAAGAGATGCGCCACGTGCGCGAGCAGCCTGTGACGGAGCAGGAATTAAACGACGCCAAAGATTATTTGATCGGCAGTTTTCCGTTGCGTTTCGATACCAATCGCAAGGTGGCGGGTTTTCTCTCGCAGGTAGAATATTTTAAGCTCGGCCTCGATTATCCGGACCGCTACGCCGACCTCATTCGCAAAGTAACTCGCGACGACGTCCAGCGGGTCGCCAAGCAATATTTGCAGCCGGAACGGCTTATAACGGTAATCGTCGGAAACTTAAAGAAAATTGGCGAAAAATAACCGTGCGGAGAAGAATCGCCGGCTTCCCGGTCGTTCGAGCGGCAAAGCAATCGGCGAAGAGGCTTTCCAGCGCGATCCAAACTTCCGTTCTTGATTCGCAGCGCTTGACGTCGCCGACGCTCTGCGGCATAGTTTAGACCGTTTCCTCGGCGCCCGGGTCTCCCATTATTTATCCGAATAGAAACCGATGAAAAAGATCTTGATCATCGAAGACCATGCGGACATGCGCGAGCTGCTGACTTGGCAGATCGAGCTGATGGGTTTTGTGCCGATCCCGGCGCGGCGCGGCAAAGAAGGCGTCGAAAGGGCACTCGCCGAAAAACCGCAGTTGATCATCATGGATATCATGATGCCGGGCATGGATGGGTGGGAGGCGACGCGGGAGCTGCGTGCGAATGCCGAGACCAAGGACATTCCGATATTGGCCGCGACGGCGCTGTTTCGCGACTCCGATCTCAAGACTTGTCTCGAAGCCGGATGCAACGGTTACATCGTCAAGCCATTCACTTTTCAGGAGCTGCAAGGAAAAGTGCGCGAGCTGATCCCCGCGGCGAGCACGACTTATCCGCTCTGACCGAAGAACTCAGTTACGTTTCTCACAATCGTTTATGATTTGAATGTCACCCAGGTGTGGCGGTGCCCGTGTCTCTACAGGATAAAGCCAGGTTTATCGTTCAACGTCTGCGCCAGGAAGGCTATGAAGCCTTTTTCGCAGGCGGTTGCGTGCGCGACATGCTGCTCAACAAGTCGCCGCAGGACTACGACATTAGCTACGAGCGCGCGGCTCGAAGATCTGCAGCGCCTATTCCCTCAAACGATTCCGGTCGGGGCACAGTTCGGCGTGATCCTCGTGCTCATCGATGGACAGCCGTTCGAGGTTGCTAGCTTTCGTCATGACGGTCCCTATTTGGACGGGCGGCGCCCGAGCCACGTCCGTTACGGCAGCCTCGAGGAAGATATATTGCGCCGCGATTTTACGATCAATGGAATGGTCTACGATCCGATCGAAGACCGTGTGATCGACTTGGTCGAAGGCCGGCGGGATCTTGAGCGGCGCCTCGTCCGCGCCATCGGCAACGCGGAAGAGCGCTTTGAAGAAGACCGGCTACGTATGATCCGCGCCGTGCGTTTTGCCGCCAGCCTCGATTTTGAAATCGACGCGCCGACGTTCGACGCGATCAAAAAATTCGCCGGCAGCATCACGCAAATCGCCTGGGAGCGCATCGGCGACGAAGTCACGCGCATCTTGATCGAAGGCGGAGCGCGCCGCGGCTTCGAATTGTTGGACACAAGCGGCCTATTGCAAATTTTACTGCCGGAAGTCGTGTCGCTGAAGGGAACGCCGCAGAGTCCCGATTATCATCCTGAAGGTGACGTTTTTGCTCATACGATGTTGTTGCTCAGTCATTTGGACGCGCCTTCGGAGACGCTCGCTTACGGCGGTTTGCTCCACGATATCGCAAAGCCGGTGTGCTTTCGCCAAGACGCCGAGCGCGTCACGTTTTACGGCCATACCGAGAAGGGCGCTGCCATGGCCGAGGAGATACTCAAGCGGCTCAAGCGCAGCCGCGCTGTCGGCGACCGGGTGGCCTACCTGGTGCGCAATCATTTGCGCCATGTGCAGGCGCCGCAAATGCGCTTGAGCACGCTCAAGCGTTTCCTGCGCGAAGACGGTATCGAGGAACTGCTCGAGCTGACGCGCCTCGATGCTTTGGCATCCAACGGCGATTTACAATACTATCAGTTTTGCAAAACGCGCTTGGCCGAGCTGGATGAAAAAGAAATTCGCCCGACGCCGCTGGTGCGCGGCGATGATTTGATCGGCCTGGGATTTACGCCGGGTCCGGTTTTCGCGGAGATTTTGCGTCAAGTCGAAGATCGTCAGCTTGGCGGCGAGCTGCCAAACCGCGAAGCAGCGATCGAGTGGATTCGTCAAAATTATCACAACCGAGGTTGATGGATGAAGGTTGTGCAGGCTTATCAGGTGATTGGACACTCGGAGCGCCGCTCCGACGGAGAAGATAAAGTTACCGGCAAGGCGATCTACACGGTCGATGTGACGCTGCCGGGGATGGCCCATGGAAAGATTCTTCGCAGTCCGTACGCGCACGCGCGATTACGCAGAATTGATGCGAGCAAGGCAGAGAAACTTTCCGGCGTATTCGCGGTCATCACGCGCGCCGATCAAGCGCGCCTCGGCATGTTCGGCGCGGCTTATAAAGATCAAACGATCGTCGCCGTCGACAAAGTCCGCTATTCCGGCGATCCAGTGGCGGCGGTAGCGGCTGTCGACGAGGCGACTGCCGAAGCGGCGTTGGCATTGATCGATATCGACTACGAAGAATTGCCTGCCGTGACCGATCTCGACGTGGCGCTGGCGTCAAACGCCCCGTTAGTGCATGAGTCCGCGGCGAGCGGCGGCGAATTGATGGGCCAGCATTACGAAGCGCCTAAAGAATTCGCCGGCACCAATCTCTGTTATCGCTTCAGTTATGCCAAAGGCAACGTCGACGAAGGCTTTGCCAAGGCGGATCATGTTTTCGAGGATACTTTTACTTTTCCGCGGGTGCAGCATTTTTCCATGGAGCCGCACGCGACCGTCGCCGACTACGAAGGCGACCGGCTGACGCTTTGGGCCGGCACGCAAGAACCGTTCACCTTGCGCGAGCATCTCGCCGAGATTTTTCATCTGCCGCTCAATAAGATTCGCGTCATCGTGCCGTATCTCGGCGGCGGTTACGGCGGCAAGCTCGCCGTCAAGACCGAGCCGCTTGCCGCCGCGCTGTCCTGGAAAGCGAAACGGCCGGTTCGTTTGGCTCATACCATTGAAGAGAGCTTCAAGACGGTGTCGCGTCATCCCGCTCGGGTAACGATCAAGACCGGTGTCATGAAAGACGGCAAGCTCGTGGCGCGCCAATGTCTGATTCACATGGAAACCGGCGCCTACGCCGATGCCGGGCCGCGCGTGACGCAAAAGGCCGGCTACCGCTGTTTCGGCCCGTACCGTTTGCCGCACATGCAAACCGACGCTTACACCGTGTACACCAATACCGTGCCGGCCGGCGCCTACCGCGGTTTTGGCACTCTGCAAGTGACCTGGGCGTACGAATCGCAGATGGATATTATCGCCGAGAAGCTGGGTCTCGATCCACTCGATTTTCGGCTCAAAAATCTGCTGAAAAAGGGCGAGATGTATACGCCGGGCGACACGCCAGTGGATTGTGATCTCAAAGCCGGACTTCTGCGCGCGGCGAAAGAAATCGGCTGGAATACAAAAAAGAAGGCTAATCGCGGCAAGGGCCTGGCGGTTTGTATGAAAGACGGCGGCGGCACTTACAAAGTGTCTTCCGCGGCGGTCAAGATGAACGCCGACGGTAGCGTCGTGTTGCTGACCGGCACTGTGGAGGTCGGCCAAGGTGCGCGCACGGCGTTGAGCCAAGTGGTCGCGGAGGAATTAGGATTGCCCTTCGAAGCGATCACGGTGGCGCAGCTCGACACCGATGTCACGCCTTACGATGTCAACACTAACGCCAGCAGCTCAACGGTTGTGATGGGGCTTTCCGTGCAGCGTGCGGCGCAAGACTTGAAGAGACAAATTCTGCGTCATGCGGCGCGGATGTTGAAAACCAAGCCGGAGAAACTAGCGCTGCGCGATGGCAAAATCCACGGGCTCAAGGGGCAGAGTCTTTCGTTCGAACAACTCATGCAAAGCATCTTCTTATCGAAAGCAGGCGAGCTGATCGGCCACGGCGCGTACCAGGATATCAAGAGCAAGAAAGCAGCGCTCGGTTCGCCGACGACTTTCTGGGAAATCAGCTGGGGCGCGGCGGAAGTGGAAGTGGACCGCGACAGCGGCGAAATTAAATTGACAAGGTACGTCTCGCTTTCGGACGTCGGCCAGGCGATCAATCCCGTGCTTTGCGAGGGTCAGGACGAAGGCGGAGTGATGAACGCGATCGGTCACAGCCTGCTGGAAGAGATGGTTTACAAGGATGGGCAGTTGCTCAATCCCAACCTTGTTGATTATCGGGTGCCGACGTTCGCTCACGTGCCGAAAGATTTCGAATCGATTCTGGTCGAGAGTCGAAACGGCCCCGGACCCTTCGGCTCCAAGGGCACCGGCGAGGGCAGCCTATTGCCGGTCGCGTCGGCCATCGCCAACGCGCTTTGCCAAGCGACGGGACTGCGGCTTTACGATTTGCCGCTGACGCCCGAGAGAGTCTGGCGTGCGACTACAGGGAAAATCAGCTAGGACCTTTGATTTAGCGAAACGAGCAGTCCGTCAGGGAACGGCATACTCAAGACTCGTTCGAACAATCCGTAGATAAACAGCCAGGTAAAGAAGGTCATGATAATCGTCATCGGCCATTTCTCTTTGCCCGCGAATCTCAAATACAAGATCATCGAGACCGGAATCGAATACGAGAAGCCCAATAGCCAGATGGAAATAAAGAAACCAATCGTCCATAACAGAATGTGATGGTTCTTTTATTCACCACTTCGGGTGCAATGTCAACCGCAACTTCCCAAGTCGGCAAGAGCCGCCTTTCGGTTTTTCTTTTCCCCAGAGCTCCCTGGCGAGCTGAGCAAGACACAACAGCAGGGTTGGAATTCCAATAACCCAGGGAAACAGGCCGGCACGATACCCGAAGTTGCGGCTCTGGTATAGCGCGAGGCAAGTATACACGATCGACGACGACGCTAAAGAGCGCTTTGTTGCCGAAGCGCAGTCCGCCAGGGCCAGGGGTTTCAACAGCTGCCTGATCTTGGGTTCGGACGCCAGCTTCTCCTTCTCCTCCCGTCTATTTTTGATCATTGGATAAAAGATACCGAATAAGGTTATAGCGCAAATATCCCGATGACGCCCGGACTGTGCAAGCCACGCCGCACCATAATTGTCGGTGGATAAGAACAGCCGGTTCTCAGCCAGCGGACCGAGGACGAGGCCCAGCAGCACTGGCGGGCGCGGCCACTCCATTTTCTCCATGATCCAACCGAGCCCGCCAAATAAGAGTACGATGAGCATGTCTTCAAAAGCATTTTTTTCGGCAAAGGCGCCCAGGTAGATCAACATCAGAATGATCGGAATGATGATAGCGCCACGGACCTGGGTTACTTTCGCCAGCGGCTTCAAAAACAGAAAGCAGACGCCACGGTGATTATGTTGGAAATAATAATGACCCAGACGAAGGAAAAAGTCAGATCCAACTGGCCCTTCGGCGGCGGCAGCAACATGTCGGGGCCCGGGCACAATTCCCTGAATGATGAACGCGCCGAGCAATATCGCCATGATAACGCTGGCGGGAACGCCGAAAGCGATGGTCGTGATCAAACTTCCGCCCAATGTGGAATTGTTCGCCGCGCCGGGACCTAACACGCCCTCGACGTCGCCTTTGCCGGAGCGGGATTTATCTTCGCGAGCTCTGAACCGCGTGAGCGTAAGCGAGCCACTGGGTGGTGGCCGCTCCCATTCCAGGAATGATGGCCATGAATGTGCCGAGGGCGCTGCAGCGGATGACCAACCACCAGTGACGAAAAGTATCCTTGACGCCCTCCATGACACCGCCGAGGGCTTGAACTTCTTGCGTCGCGATGCTGGTTCCTAACACCGCCAGCTCGATAGTTTCGGGAATGGCGTAGAAGCCAATTGTAATGGGGACGAGTCCGATACCGTCCCACAGAAATAGCTGACCGAAAGTGTAGCGCTGTATACCGGATATCGGATCTAAACCGATGGTAGCGAACATCAAGCCGATACCGCCGGAGACCATGCCTTTAAGCACATCCTCGCCGCTGAGGGCAGCGACGAAGGAAATCCCAAGCAGTGAGAGCATGAAAAATTCCGGAGAACCGAAGGAGAGAACCAACGGCCGGACTATAGGGATGGCGACCGCAATGGCCACGGCACCGAATATGGCTCCTACCAGGGAACTCATCAGTACGGCGCCAAGAGCTCTCCCTGCCTCGCCATTGCGCGCCATCGCGTGACCATCGACAATTGTCGATGCCGTAGTCGGTTCGCCGGGAACTCCGAAAAGCACGGAGGTAATATCTCCGGTGGTCGCGGTGACCGCGGTCATTCCTAGAAGAAATGCGAAGGCTTCAACAGCCGACATTTTGAATACGAAGGGCAGCATTAGAGCCATAGCCGTCGGACCGCCGAGCCCGGGAAGGATGCCAACGACGAAGCCGATGGCTATGCCGATCATCATCAGATTAAACGTCGATAAGTTGAAGCACTGGAGAAAACCGGAAACTAAAGCATGTAACATGTCCATGACGGTCCAAACCCTCCAGCGAACACGGCCGATGTTCGACGCTAAATATCAGCGGTGGCGTTAGTTGTAAAGAACATCTTTGAGCTTGGCGACCAAGCCGGGATCGAGCTTGAACAATCCCGAGATGTCTTTCTCGATTTCCTCCGCCGGGATCGGATCGACATTGAGGCGGGATTTTTTCGCATCGGCGACGAACTCGGGATCCTTGAGGGTCGCATCGAAGGCCCTGCGCAGCAACTGCACGCGGTCCTTAGGCGTCCCGGGCGGCAGCGTGTAGGTGCGCACGATGTCGCTGTCGCCGTGGATGCCGACTTCGATCATCTTGCGGCCTTCTTCGCCTTTGGCGAATTTGATCGCTTGGGGAACGTTCGGCAAGTCGGGATGATTTTTGCGGTTGGCTTGCAACACGACCACGGCATCGCCGCTGTCCAGAGCTTTGCGCCAAGTCACGCTGACCGAATCCCAACCCCAGCAACCGCCGGCGACCTCGCCACCCTCGGCCGCCAACCGGACTTCCGCGGTGCCTTTGTAACCGCTGACGAGTTGAATCGGCAGGCCCAAGGCGGCTTTCAAGATGCGCGTCGCGTTGTCAGGCGTCGAGGTGCCGGGAGCGATGCCGCCCATTTTGACCGGAGTCTTTGACGCCATCCATCGGTCGACGCTGGTGATGCCGCTTGCCTTGGTCAACGCGCAAACCACGTGATCGCTGATCGGCGCGCCGATGTATTCAAATTTGCGCGCGTCGAATTCGATGCCGGGTTGACCGAGCACCTGGCCCAAAAACAAGCCCCCGATAAAGTGGCCGATGGTGAGTCCGTCGGGCTTGGCGACTCGAAAGACATGATTCGCAGCGATCAAGCTGCCCGCGCCCGTCATATTTTCCACGACGACACTGGGGTCACCCGGAATGTGTTTGCCCAAATGGCGCGCAATGGTGCGGGCGTAAGTATCGAAGCCGCCGCCGGCGGAAAAGCCAACGACGATGCGAATGTTTTTACCTTTGTAGAAGTCCTCCGCGGCGGCGCCTTGGGCAACGCTCGCCAGAGTCATGACGGCGATGAATGCGTAAAGAACTCGTAACATACTTTCTCTCCTCTCCTCGGCAAAAAGAAATTGCGTTTGTCAGCGGATCGGAGCGTCTAAGTCGCCCGAAGCTAGCGGATCGAATATTAAAAATCAATTTACTGATTTCCTTAACACTTATTTTGTGTCAGGCAAGCGAGCGGTTTTTGCTTGAACCAAGGTTTGTGCAGTACGCCAACGGCCCCGGCTCGTTCGTCGTTGTGTTCCCATGGGTGGGCCATTAGAATAACCCGCAGGCGCGAGTGAAATCGTCGGGCTTTTACGCCTTTCGGCGGAGGAGTTTCAAGATGGCGGATCAGTATAAGAACTTTATCGATGGTCAGTGGTTGACGGCGCGATCGGCAAAGACTTTCGAGAACCGCAATCCGGCCAACCGCGACGACCTCATTGGCTTGTTTCCGGCTTCGAGCGCTGAAGATGTCGACGCGGCGGTGCGCGCGGCCAAAAAAGCATTTAACGCCTGGCGACTCGTCCCCGCGCCGAAACGGGGCGAGTTGCTCTATCGGGTCGGTGAATTATTGCGCAAATACAAGGAAGAGATTGCCCGCGGCATGACGCGCGAAATGGGCAAAGTGCTCAAAGAAACTCGCGGCGACGTGCAAGAGGGTATCGACACGGCATTCTATGTTGCCGGCGAAGGCCGGCGCCTCTTCGGCGAGACGACGCCGGCGGAGCTGCCGAATAAATTCGCCATGTCCGTGCGCATGCCGGTCGGCGTGTGCGCGCTGATCACGCCGTGGAATTTTCCCATGGCGATCCCCACGTGGAAAATGTTTCCGGCGTTGCTTTGCGGCAACACGGTCGTGCTCAAGCCGGCCGAAGACACGCCGCACACGGCGACCCGGTTGGTTGAGATTCTGACCGAAGCAGGCATTCCTCCCGGCGTGGTGAACTTGTTGCACGGACGCGGCGAAGAAGTCGGCGCGGCGCTAGTGCGCCATCCGGGCGTTCAGCTTGTCTCGTTTACCGGCTCGGCAGTCGTGGGACGGGAAATCGCGTCGGCGTGCGGACAGAATTTAAAGCGCGTTTCGCTCGAACTTGGCGGCAAAAACGCGCAGATCGTGATGGAAGACGCCGACCTGGAGCTTGCCGTTGAAGGCGCGCTGTGGGGCGCCTTTGGCACCACGGGTCAACGTTGTACCGCGACGAGCCGGTTGATTGTGCACCGCGATGTGGTGAAGGCCATGACCGATGCGTTGGTAGCGCGCGCAGAGAAAATCAAGATCGGCGACGGCCTGGATGAAAGCGTCGACATGGGTCCGTTGATTAACCAACCGGCACGGGAAAAAGTGCTGCGTTATATCGACATCGGCAGACAGGAAGGCGCGCGTTTGCGGATCGGCGGTGGCGTCCACGACGCGGGCGCTTGCGCCAAGGGCCATTTTTTCCAACCGACAATCTTCGATCAGGTGAAGCCAAGCATGCGCATTGCCCAGGAAGAGATCTTCGGTCCCGTGCTGTCGATTATCGAAGTGAAGAGCTTCGACGAAGCCGTGGAAGTGATGAACGGCACGCCATACGGCCTGTCGAGCTCGATTTACACGAAGGACGTCGGCCGGGTGTTTCAAGCCATGCGTGACATCGAAGCGGGCATTACCTATATCAATGGACCGACCATCGGTGCCGAAGTCCATCTCCCCTTCGGTGGCGTCAAGGATACCGGCAACGGTCACCGCGAGGCCGGCACCACGGTCTACGACATTTTCACCGAGTGGAAATCGATTTACGTCGACTATTCCGGTAAGTTGCAAAAGGCGCAGATTGACAACGCAGAATAGTTTCTAGTTCCAAGTTTCTAGTTTTCAGTTGGAGAGACTAGAAGCGAAGAACCAGAAACTAGAAACAGGAAGAGGCATGAAAGCACCGCACATCAAAACCGCGCTTCCGGGACCGAAAGCGAAGGCGATCGTCGAGCGTGATCATCAAGTCACGGCGCCGGCGTACGGTCGAGTTTATCCGCTGGTGGTGAAACGGGCGGCGGGCATGGTCGTCGAAGACGTCGACGGCAACTTGTTTCTCGACTTTATGGCAGGAATCGCGGTGGCGAGCACCGGTCACTCTCACCCGCGGGTGGTCAAGGCGATCGAAGAGCAAGCGCGCAAATTTTTGCATATTTGCGGCAGCGATTATTACTATGAGCCGTTGGTGGAGTTGGCCGAGAAGCTCAATCGCCTCGCGCCGGGCGCCGCGCCCAAGAAAGTCTTTTTCACCAACTCCGGCACCGAGACCATCGAAGCCGCCATCAAGCTCGCGCGCTATCACACCAAGCGTTCGCACATCATCGCTTTTCACGGCGCCTTTCACGGCCGGACGCTGGGCGCGTTGTCGCTGACCGCCAGCCGCGCGTCCCATCGGGCGCACTTCGGCCCGCTGATTCCCGGCGTGCACCATGTGCCGTACGGCTTTTGCCATCGCTGTCCGTACCAGTTGAAGTACGGATCTTGCGGCATTGAATGCGTCGAAGTTTTGGAAAAAGTCCTTTTTCGCTACGAGGTCCGCCCCGAAGAAGTGGCGGCGATTTTCGTCGAGCCGATTCAAGGCGAGGGCGGCTACGTGGTGCCGCCGCCGGAATATTTGCCGATGCTTCAAGATCTCTGCCGCAAGTACGGCATTCTTTTAGTCGCCGATGAAATTCAATCCGGCTTCGGCCGCACCGGCAAAATGTTCGCATGTGAACACTGGGGCATCGAGCCGGATATTGTTTGTGCCGCCAAAGGCATCGCCAGCGGCATGCCGCTCGGCGCGATGATCGCTCGCGCCGACATCAGCACCTGGACCAGCAGCACGCACGGCAGCACCTTCGGCGGCAATCCGGTCGCTTGCGCCGCGGCATTGGCGACGCTCCAGTTGCTTGAAGAGGGTTTGGTCGAGAATGCCGCCAAGGTCGGCGCGATCCTCAAAGAAAAGTTATCGGCCGTTAAGACTCGCCACGCTGCGATCGGCGATGTGCGCGGATTGGGGTTGATGATCGGCGTTGATTTCGAGCGCCCTGACGGTAGTTATGCGCCGGACGGAAAACTGCGCGATCGGATCATGCACGCGTGTTTTGAAAAGGGCTTGCTGCTGCTGAGCTGCGGCCAGAGCACCATGCGGTTTTGCCCGCCGCTGATCGTGACGCCTGAAGAAACGCAGACGGCCGTGGAGATTTTCGACGCAGCCGTCGCTTCGGCGAGCTAATGACGTTGCTGAAGTTTGCAGCTCTCTTTGAACAATTTCCTCTAGTCGACAAATTCACAGCCGCTCGGCCGCGAGGGTTGTTGAGTTATTGGAGCTTGGTCTGGAGCTCTTCGACGAGCTGGGTAAGCTCACTGTCGTCGGGATTGATTTTCAACGCACCGCCAAATTCCTCTAGCGCTTTTTGAATCATGCCTTTGGTCAGATAAATCCGGCCGAGATTGATGAATGGAAAGTGGCGCGGTTCGTAACGTGTGGCGGATTTAGCCTGCTCCAGCCACGGGATGGCGTCGTCAAAGCGCTGCTGCTGCATCAAATACACACCGATGTCGTTATAGGGATTGCCAAATTCGGGGTCGAGCTGGATGGCGATCTCGCATTGGGCAATGGCTTCGTTGAGCCGGCCGACGAAGCTATAGGCCCAACCCAGATAAGTATGCGCATCGGCGGTCGGGTAGAGCGCGATCGATTCTTTGTAAAGGCGGATCGCGTCCTCGAACTCCTGCGCCATCTGGTGTTTCATCGCCTTTTCGATGAGCTCAAGCGCCCGTTCCTGATCTCTGTTAGCCGCCATGGGTTTCGTCCGTTAAGTGAATGATCTCTCTTTTCGGCATTCTCGTCTAGACACCCCATGCGCCGCTGAGCTGGAGGTTGGCACCGTTGACATAGCGCGCCTCTTCCGACAGCAGGAAGCGCACCGCCGACACGGCGTCGTCAACAGTGCCAACGTAGCCTGCCGGAATGAATTTGACCATACGCTCGAGCTCTTCCTTGGGTGCGCTGCCCGAATCGATGAAACCGGGCGAAACGCAATTCATCGTGATGCCGTCCGCCGCGATCAGCTTGGCGAAAGAACGAGACAGCGCTAGCAAGCCGACCTTGCTTAGATAATGCGCCGTGAGCTGTGGTTGGGCGATTAGCTGCTCGGCGTTGGCCATGCTGAAGCTGACGATGCGTCCCCATTTGCGTTCTTTCATGATCGGAATCACCGCGCGGGTCAAGTAGAAAACCGGATGAAGATTATTATCGAACATCGAATGCCATCCCTCAAGAGTCTCCTGCAGCAACGAGACGCGGTGGTAAGGTCCGGCGCTGTTGATCAGCGCGTCGATCCGGCCCCATTGCTCGTGCACCCGCTCAACCAGCCCGGCAGCGGCTTGGGGGTCGGAAACATCGCATTGAATAGCCAATCCTTCGCCGCCTTTTTGCTGCACGATATCGATAACCTCTTTGGCTTCCTTGGCGCTGGTGCGGTAGCATATCGCCACCCGCCAGTGGTTAGCCGCGAGATCCAACGCGACGGCGCGGCCGATACCCTTGGCGCCGCCGGTGATCAAAGCGATTTTTTGATCGGTTGTTGTCATCGCTGTGTCATCAGGATTCCGGAGCGAACAAAGAGAACTGAGCCGGGCCTGCGCTCAGCGCATCTTCTTGCTCCGGTTTTGCTAACTCGATCCACGGCTTGAATTTGTCGTACAGCTCTCTGAGTTTCGCCTTGTAATGTTCGACGTTCTCGTCCGGTTTTGCCGCATCCCAATCGGCTGCCAATTTGCAGTTCTCGTTGATTTTCACATTGGCTTTTGTGCCGGTCACGTAATAGGAGATCTGGTCGCCAGGCTGATGGCGCCGCTCGGCTTTCAATGCCAGTTCATAGGGAGCGCCGGGGTTGCGCTTCTTGGCTTTTAGCTTTGCCTGGTAGGTTTCCAAGGAGTCTTGCAGCGTTTCGGTTTTCGCCAGCCAACTGATAGGTCGACGGTGCTGATCAATGTCGTCGACAAAACGATCGTAGAGCTCTGGAATTTTTTCCCGTTCATTCCTCAGGAGCAGCATCAACATCGCTTCCAGCCATTCCCGTTGAAACGGTTCGAGGCCGCGCGAACGCAGGCCGGAGCCTTTGATGCGCAAGTGCCCTTGTTCGTCGAGCAGCGCATAGTTTTTCATCTTATAGCTGAACATCGCTGGGTAGCGCCCGTCGAGCTCAATCTCGATGCCCTCCGGCAAGATCGCCGCGAGATCGGCGATCAGGCGTTCCTCGTCGGCCTCGGTCTGCACGCTTTCCGACGGCATAAAATAGATGCCGTCGGTATCCACCTCGATGATCTTGGCCTGGTTGTCTTTGAGCCAGGCGATGGCGGACTGGATCAACTCCCGGCCTTTGGCTGTAACCTGGTTGGCCGCTTCGAAATCGTTGAAATGGCCCATTTGGAAACCGAGGTAGCCGTAAAACGAGTTGATAAGAATTTTAAAAGTCGATTGCAGCGCGTTGAAATAGACCCGGCTCTCTTCGTCCGGCGCGCCGCGCGCGAGCTCTTTGGCTTTGATCCGAAAGCCGCGCAGGTCGCTGAGCAACCCGGCGAAAACACCGAGTTCGTCAGTCTGCGGCAGATAATTGTACACCAACATGAGCGACGGATAGAGCGAGGTCACGTCGCAGTGGAGGACGCGCTGCGCGGCGCCCTGGTATTCCATGTGGGTGAAGCCGCCGGCCACGTCGCGTCCTTCGCCCGGATAAGGCACGGCGCGACGTTGGTGCAAATACTCGCGCAAAAAAAGCGCGTCGATCTTGGTCGCGTTGCCGCGCAGCGGCATGTTCTGGTAGCTGTACGGGAAAATCTGCGCTTCGACGAAGTAGCTGGGCGACAAAATTTCCGAGATCGCGCGGGTCTCGCGCACGTCGTCCAACGCGTAACGGAACAAAGCGTCGGGGTCGTGATCGAAGTACCAGCTCGTCTTGTCGGCAGCCACGTAGGTGCGTTCGGCGCCGGCAACACCGAAGTGATGCGCGATTTCTCTTAAGCCGAAGCTTTCCAATTCCCGGGTGGCGACATCGTAGTGCTGCGCCAGGATCCAGGTGTCGATGAGGTGGCGGCCAAAGATCTCATATTTGCGGTAGCTGATGGTGCGCTCGGCCATTTGCATACGCGAGGCGTAGCCGCGCAAGCGTGAACCGTCGCGCCCGAGATTGAGCGGAATGTTGTAGCGCTTGGCGCGCAGCTCGATATATTCGAGGTCGAAGCGAAACAAATTGTGACCTTCGATCACGTCGGGATCGCGCGCGCGGATCTCTTCGATCAACGCATGGAGCATTTCGGGCTCGTCCAGCTCTTTACCCGAGATTAATCTCTCCCAGCCGGTCGTGTCCGACATGGCGATGGCGGTAATCCGGTCGCAGTCACGCGCCGCGTTGGGAAAGGTGAAATCTTCCCGGCAATAGGTTGCAATGTCGATTTGCAGGCGCTTCAAGTCGCGAAAGGTCATTCCCAAAAAGTGCGTCTTCCCGCTGAGTAAGAGAAATTGATGTAGGGGATCGCTGGAATACCAATAGGGCTCATCTGCCGCGGACGGCCCTTTGCCGGGTTTTCTTTGCAGATAGAACTTAGCGTCTTGAAGCTGCGCGAGGTTGGGAAAAAAGGCCAGGCGATTGAACGCGCCGCGGCCGTCGAGGTTTTCGAGCGTCGCATCACCTTGCCAGCCGCTCAAAGCATCTCCGGCCAAAAGCATGAACGGTTGGAACGGCGCCGTCTCGGCGCGTGTCGACGAGCCGTCGCGGGCAAAGATCTTGATTTGGCCGTGTCCGTCGCTCTCGAAAGCGAGCAGACCCATTGTCACGTCGTGGCCAAATAGGACTTCGTTTTTTTGGAACAACGGCGGAAGCCGATGTTGTGCATCCTTCATAAAAACTTCGCTCAATATAGCAAACCAAGGAGACAACTCCTAACTGCTGACCGCACTGTCGTCGTGAACGGCGTTCGAGGAGTCGCTTGCGATAGGATTATCGATTATACACTGGAGCGTTCGCCCGGAGTTATGCTACAGTGAAAAAATCATGGAAGCGCTCATTTTCGAAAGCCGGCCAACATTAAAGAATCCGGTCCTGTTGTTGTCATTCGCCGGCTGGAGTGACGCCGGCGCCTCGGCGTCGACCGCGATCAGATATTTGATCGATCAGTTGCTGGGCAAAAAATTTGCCGCTATCGATCCCGAGGAGTTTTACGATTTTTACCGGCAACGGCCGGTGGTGCGCCTGAACGACCGCAAAGAGCGAGAAATTCACTGGCCATCTTACGACTTTTACTACGGTCCCGGCATCGGCGTCGAAAAAGATTTCGTGCTCGGCATCGGCGCGGAGCCGCATCTGCGCTGGCGCACTTTTACCGAAACGATGCTTCGTTTCGCGCGCGAGTGTGAGGCCGAGATGGTGATTACGTTGGGCGCCTATCTCGATGAAGTGCTCTACACCCGGCCGGTGCCGCTCACAGGGTTTTCCACCGATCCCCAATTAGTGGATCAACTCGATCTCGTGCCGTCGCGTTACCAGGGGCCGACCGGTATCGTCGGCGTATTGGCCGACGCGTGCCGCGCCGCCGGTGTGCCGCACGTGAGTCTGTGGGCTTCACTGCCCCATTATCTTTCCGTGTCGCCCAACCCGCGCGGCACCTTGGCGTTGCTCCTACGCCTCAGTCAGTGGCTCGGTCTGCGAGTGGACACGGCTCCTTTGGAGCGGGCGGCCGCGGACTTTCAAGCGAAGATCAACGAAGCCGTCAACGCCGATCCCAAGCTCTCTGCATTTGTGCGCGAGCTCAAGAAGCGCGAATTCGAACAGTGAAGCTCTCCGTCCTGGTTCCGGTTTATAACGAAGAGCACACGCTCGAGGAAATCGCGCGCCGAGTGTGCGCCGTGCCGACGCCGAAAGAAATCATCTTTGTCGACGACGGTTCGAAAGATCGTAGCCGTGAGATTCTGACCCGCCTCGAGGAAGAAAACCGCCGGGCCGGCGACGAGCGCAATCACATCAAAGTGTTTTTTCAACCGCAAAACGAAGGTAAGGGCGCGGCGTTAAAGACGGCGATCGCTCATGCGACGGGCGATGTGGTGATCATCCAGGACGCCGATCTGGAGTACGATCCGAAAGATTATCCCAGCCTGCTGGAGCCCATCGAGACGGGAGTGGCCGACGTTGTCTACGGCACGCGCTTCGCCGGCGGCGGCGCGCATCGAGTGATGTTCTTTTGGCACTCCATGGGCAATCGGATGCTGACGCTGCTGTCCAACATGCTTACCAATCTCAACCTTTCCGACATGGAAGTCGGCTACAAAGTCTTTCGTGCCGACGTGCTGAAAGGCATCAACCTCGAATCGAAGCGCTTCGGCTTCGAGCCGGAAATCACCGTGAAATTGGCGAAGAAAGGTTGCCGCTTCTACGAAGTGCCGATCGCGTACCACGGCCGCACGTATCAAGAAGGCAAGAAGATCACCTGGAAAGATGGCTTCGCGGCGCTGTATTACATGATTCGATTTCGCTTCGGGAATTGATCCCGCGCATTTTTACTCTTTGCAGATTCGACCAATTGGGCGCAGCATGCTACGCCCCTACATTAGGGCCGTGCGCCGTCCGCCCACAACTCGTCCATGTAATCGCGCAGTGCTTCTTTCAGGGGAAACTTTGGCGCATAGCCCAGCTCGGCCTTCGACACGCTGATGTCCATCGGAATGCTGCGGCTCTTATCGGCGCTGCTTGTGCCGCTGACTTTGACTTCAGTTTTCGGCGCTAGCTCTCTGACGACTTGGGCGAGCTCTTCGGCGCCGTGCACGGCTCCCGTTCCCGCATTGTAAATTCGCTGCTTAGGATTTTTCGCTTGGCAAGCGAGATAGAGAGCCAAGCCAACGTCTTTGCCGTAGACGTACTCGTTGGGCCCGTAGACTTTCGCGTCGATGGTGATCGGCTCGCCTTTGATCATGTTGAGCGCCAGATCGCGCATGACCATGCCGACCGTGGAGCCGCCGACGTAAAAGCCCCGGCCGAAAACGCCGCCGGGGCGGATGATAATCGTGTCGAGGTTATACATGCTGGCGTAGGCGTGAACGAGATGCTCGGAACAAACTTTGGTCGTGGCGTAAAGATTATGGCCGCCGATCGGGTGAGTCTCGCGAATGGCGCTGTCGTCGATCTTGCCGCGCTCGTAGACGCCGAAGGTGCTGACATAAACGATCCGTTTGAGTTTTCGCAATCGCGCAGCTTCCAGCACGTTGATCGTGCCGAGAATATTGTTGGTCGCGCCGGTATAGGAATTCTCCTGGACCCGTCCAGCCGATCAGACCGGCGGTAGTGCACCAGCGTATCGACGTTGAATTTTTCCAGCGCGGCTAAGCAGCGCCGGCAAATCGCGCATGTCAGCAGCGACGACGTCGGCTTTGTCTTTGCCGACGACTTTCTGGATGTAGTCGCGATTGGGCGAGAGATCGAAAAGCACGACCTTATGGCCGGCGTCGACGGCATGGCGCGCGGCGTTGGACCCGATCAATCCGGCGCCGGTGATGAGAATGTTCATCGTCATATCCTCCGCTATTTTGGATTATTGCCATATGTTCCAGTTGTATTCAGCTGCCGGAAACTGCGCAGTTGCCAGTGCCGACTATTTGATTCCTAACTCTTGATTCACTTCTCGTTGCAGGCTGAAGTCAAAGATCTTCGCAGCTGGCACCGGGTCGCGTAGCTTGAACACTTCGGCGTCGGCACGGAGAAACTCCTCAATCTCTTTGTCGGTGGCAAGGCCGTTGGCTGTGAAAGCCGGACGCGCAAGCCGATAAGACTCAAGCGCGACGGGCAGTTCTACTTTTAAATAATTCGCCAACACTTCCGCCGTCCCGCGTTCGTTTTCCCAAAAGTATCGGTGCGCGCGCGAGCGGGCGCGCAGGATGCGTTTTACCAAGTCTCTTTTCTCGCGCAGCATCTTCTCGGAAAATGCGAGGCCGTTTTGCAGATTAGGCATATCTTCGAGCGTGCTGCCGTGGATTTTCAACTTGAATTTGTCTCTCGCCAGGATGACGGTGGGTGGGGACAGCGCGGCGAGTTGAATGACGCCGCTCACTAGACTTTGCAGCTGCGCCGGCACGTCGCCGCCGATCACGACCGTGATGTCTTTGTCGGGATCGAGCCCAGCTTTTTGCAAGAGCCGTAACGCGGCAAGATGCTGCGAACCGCCGAAGGTCGTCGTGCCGAAGAGCTTGCCTTTCAGCTCGCTTAGAGATTTGACTTCAGGCTTGGTGACGAGCCAGAAGAGATTTTTCTTCAAACTCTGCGATACGACTTTGACCGGCAGATCGCTGCGCTCCATGGCGCGAATGACCGTGCCGACATTATTGACCGCGTGCGCGTCACCGCTCAACAGCGCGGTCACGCCGATATTGCCCCTGACTTGCACGACGTCGGCGAGGATTCCTTCTTGGCGAAAAAAACCGCGCTCCTGGGCGATATAAAGATCCACAGAAGCGATGCTGCGACTGGGATAGGTGATGACGACTTTTTCGAGGGACGATTGTCCGCGGGCGGTGGGGACAATCGTCAGAGACAGGAAAATGGCCAGCAACAACGTTTGAATTTTCATTGGACCCTGCAGCGATCAAGATTTAGATGCACCTGAGTGGGATGTCAAGTTAATCGCAAACATTACTGTGCGTGTTCCGCTTGACGAGCTAATGTGGCTGCCATATATGTTTGGTCTGCCGTGAACGTTGGGTTCATTGCGCTAAAAAATTCCTAATCCAAGGAGCAATTATGGGCAGACCAGCAGCGATAGAATGGCCAGATAAGGCCAAAATCTGCGTGACTTTCATTGTGCCGTGGGAAGTGTGGCCGGAGAACTTTGGCACGCACGAATCACTACAGCGTCAGGGCGGCGCCACGATTCCACCGCCGAAGGCGCCGTTTAAGCAAAATATGGCGCTCGTCACCGAACGAGAATACGGCGACCGCGTCGGTATCTGGAGAATCAGTGATCTCTTCGATCGCCATAATCTCAAAGTAACGTTTTTAATGAACGGCTTGAAGGTGGAGCAGTTCGCCGACACATGCAAGGAATTCAAAGCCAAGGGGCATGAATTTTCGTCGGAAAGCTACGAGCACGAATACTCGTTCATGTACACCAAGGAGCAGGAGCGGGAGTCGATACAGAAAACCGTGGCGGCATTTGAAAAAGTTCTGGGGCAAAAACCGACGGGGTATTTGTCACCCGGGCACGCTTCGACGCCGAACACGCTGGAACTGGTGGCTGAGGCCGGCTTTGTCTGGTGGGCGGACCCGCTCAACAGCGACAATCCCTACATTGTCGAGGCTCGCGGCCGCAAAGTCGTCGTCGTTCCTTACAATGTGCCGGGATGCAACGATTACTCGACCTACGGCACCGGACGCACGCCGAGAGATCTGTTGCAGATCATGAAGGACCAGTTTGACTACCTCTATTGGGAGGGGGAACAGGGAGCGCCGAAATACTTCGCTTTCAATTTGCACCCGTTTGTCTCGGGTGTGCCGTTCCGCACCAAGATCATCGACGAATTCATCCAATACGCTAAGGGCTTTCCCAAAGTGTGGTTTGCCCGCCGCATCGAAATCGCCGAGTGGTGGCTGCAAAAAGGCTACGCGTGAGAATTCGCGGCGATCTCCTTATGGGGCTCGGGGAATGTCTTTTTCACCGTCCGCCAAGCGCCGCGCCGAGGTGAGAAAACCGGTGTGCGCGACCATGCGATGCTGCGGCCGCGCACTCATGCCTTTAAAATGCCAAAAGCGCATTAAGTTTTCCGAAGTCTCGATGCAAGCAAAGCGCTTATCGATGCGCAGCGCGTCGACGAGACTTTTCACCTGTAACACCGTCGGTAGATAGCAGAGCAGAAAGCCGCCCGGCCGTAAGGCGGTCCAAGCTCGTTCGATCGCCTGCCAAGGTTCGGGCAGATCGAGAATGACTCTATCCATGTCGTTCTCAGCGAGATCGGTGGCGACATCGCCGAGTTTCACCGTCCAGTTCGGCGCCGGCCCGAAATATCGCGCCACATTTTTTTGGGCAAGCTCGGCAAAGTCCTCGCGGATTTCGTAAGAGATCAATAAACCCGCGTCGCCGATCGCGCGCAAGAGCACCATGCTCAAGGCACCGGCGCCGACGCCGGCTTCGACGACGCGCGCGCCGGGAAAAAGATCCGCCCAGAGCAGGATGGGTCCGATGTCTTTGGGGTAAATCACTTGAGCGCTGCGCGGCAGGTTGGGAATAAGCTGCGGCAGGCTGGGACGGAAAACCAAGAAAGGCTCGTTCATCGAGGAACGAACGACGCTGCCTTCGTCGCGGCCGATGATGTCGTCAACAGCGATCTTGCCGCCGCGGATCGCAATCGCGCGGCGTTGATCGAGGCGGGCGAGATACTCGCGGTCCTTGCGATCGAGCAAGACCACCGCGTCGTCTGCTTGAAAAGGCCCTTTGGGGTAGTGAGTATTCACGATAGTTGGAAGAATCGACGATCAGCCGCGCGCTTAAACCGTGTACGAGCTCAAGCCTTGGCGATTCAACGCGTCGACCAAATCGCGCACTTCCTGAGAGCGATCGAGAGCCCCGACCAGCAAAGCGTCCGGTGTGTCGACGACGACGGCGTTTTCGACCCCTAAAAGCACGACCAACCGCTCTGGAGCATGAATGAGACAATTCTTCGCGCCGAGTCCCAGCCATCGACCTCGACTGGCGTTGCCATCGGCATCTTTCGGTGTCATGCGATGCACCGCCGCCCAACTGCCGACGTCGCTCCAGCCGAAATCTGCCTCCAGAGTCAAAACCTTGCCTTCGGCGCCGGCTTTTTCCATGACGGCGTAATCGATCGACAGGTTCGGCATCTTCCTATATTCGCGCGCGATGACCGCGCGCAGCTTGGGACTTGGATCGGCCAGCGATTTTCCCGCGGCGGCGCGCTTGATCGATTCCAATCCTGCGGCGATCACCGGCTGATAGCGGGCGAGGAGATGGAGTAGGGTGGAAGCTTTCCAAACGAAAATGCCGCTGTTCCACAGAGCGCGCTGGCGCACCAGCCGTCGTGCCAAAGCGAGTGTCGGTTTTTCCGTAAATCGTTTTACCAGAAAAGCAGTTGAAGGTTTTGCGGAAACAGATTTGCCTTTCATAATGTAGCCGTAGCCAGTTTCCGGATAATCGGGGCGAATGCCGATCGTGATCAGTTGATCATTTTGCAGCGCCAGTCCGACCGCCCGCCTTGAGCGTGCGTCGAAACGCCGCGCGATCGCGAACCCAATGGTCCGCCGGCAGCACGATCATGACCGCAGAGGGATTTCGCCGCGCCACTTCGAGCGCTGCCAGGCCGATGCAAGGCGCAGTGTTCTTGCCTTGAGGCTCGGCGAGAAAATTGTTTTTCGGCAAATCGCGCAGCTCGCGGCGCAGCGCGGCGACTTGGTCGGCGATGGTGACGACGAGGGTTTGCGCTCGGCCACCAAGGGCGTAGACGCGCTCGGCGGTTTCTTCGATCAAGCTTTTTCGGCTCAAGATTTTGAGCAACTGTTTAGGGCGCCCGGCGCGGCTTAGCGGCCAGAAACGCGTCCCTTTACCGCCGGCGATAATCACGCTGAAACAATTGTTCGGCATCAAATTTCCTTGTTGGGTAGATCGCGAGGTATAGTACGGTAGTCGATATGCTGGATCAAGCGACAGCACGCGCTACGATGAAATGGCAAGTAGCGCCGGGGCATGAGCCAATTCGCCTGGATGCTTTCGTGCGCGAATGCTTGCCGCATCTTTCGCGCCGGGAAGTCGATCAGGCGATTCGCGATGGATTTTTTTCCATCGATGGGCGACGTGGCGCGAAAAGGCGACCGTCTGAGCGCCGGTGACAGGCTGGTGTTTAGCGGTCCCGCGGCATTGCTGGCGGCCAATCCGCTCCCCGACACTAGTCTTGACGTGCCGATTGTTTACGAAGATTCTTCGATTTTTATCGTCGATAAGCCGGCCGGTATCGCGACTCACGGTTTTTCCGGTCGAGATACGGGCACGCTGGCGAATTATATTGCGGCGCAGCATCCTCATCTGCTCGGGGTGGGGAAGAACCGATGGGAACCCGGCCTCGTGCACCGGCTCGATACCGAAACTTCGGGACTTGTCTTGGTCGCAAAAACGCAAACCGCTTTCGATCGGCTTCGCCAGCAGTTTCGCCGCAGACAAGTCGCCAAGATTTATTGGGCGCTTGTTTGGGGAACGACCAACGCAGCGGGCGTGATCGATTTGCCGTTGGCCCATGATCCGCGCGATAAAAGTCGAATGCGCGCCGTTTCCGAGTCGCTGCGGATGAAGAAAATAAAAACTTGGAAGGCCTTGACGCGTTATCGAAAGGTCGGTGCAGTCCGGCGGATTGACTCTACTCGAAATCACGATGGAGACCGGCGTGACACATCAGATCCGCGTCCATTTGGCCGCGATTGGCCATCCGATCGTTGCCGATGCGCTGTACGGCGACGATCGGATGGATAAATTCGATTTGCAGCGCCATTTTTTACACGCTTGCCGGTTGGAGTTTCGCCACCCCGAAGATGGTCGAGTCGTCAAGCTCGGAATAAAATTGCCCGGTGACCTGACGGAGATTTTGCGACGGCTTAAAATCGAGCTTTAGGCGGCGCTGCTGCGAATGCCCTTCGCTTTGGCGCAGGTGCCGCAGTAGTTGTTGAGCGTGACGGCCTCTTCCATCCAACCTTCGTCAAGGTTATGACAGATCCTTTTGCAGGCGAAGCAGATGAAGTAAAGACCGTCGATGCTCTTGTTGATCTTTTCCCGGTTGAGCACGCGGCCGCGAAGTTTTTCGATGCGGATGCCGAGAAGCTCTTCGTAATTTTTCTTTATCTTGCGTCTTCCGGCTTCGTCACTTGGAAGATCTTCGTCATCCGACTCATCGTGCGTGCCGTCATCGATATAGTCATGGCTCCGGTCTTTGCTGCGGCCGGCGCTTTTTTTCTTTGCCCGTGGCATCTTTTTTTCGAAGCTCCCTTGATTGGTTAGATCCGTTATCTAGGCGGCTGTGGAAACGGTCTTATTTCATAATGAACGGCTTAATTGTTGTCAATAGTAATTGATTCGATCGGCGTCCATTGATTTAAACATAGTAATCTCGGCATCGAGGATCAAGGGTCAGTGTGCCGTGTGGTCGAGACGGTGTAAAGATTCTAAATAGCCGATGGCTAAAAGCCAAATCTTCGCGGCCAGCGCAGCTGTGAATCTGCTCGTCCGGCGACGAGGAGCCGTCAATATGTCGTCAGAATAAAAAAGCGGCAGACCGGCTGCCAGCCGATCTTGCCGCTTTGGTCGTGAATAAATTAGGCTGATGAATTACTGTTTAATTGCCGCAGCGCGCCGCTGCAGGTAACCGTTGCGCACCGCGCCGTAGAGGTCCACCGTCGATTCGGCGACGCGTTCGAAACGATCCAGGTTCAGCGACCTCTCGTTGACGGTATTGGTCACTGTCCCGGCGATGGTGCCCCACCACGGAATGAAATAGGTATAGGGAGTCATTGCCACGTCAAACGCGTAACCGATACCATCGCGAATCGTCAGCGGCGGCAACAAAGGCAATACCAGATAGGGGCCGGGTCCCATGCCCCAAACGCCAAAGGTCTGACCGGTGTCTTCGTCTCTTTGCTCGATCCCGAAAGCATCCTTGGCCACGTCAAAAAACCCGACGAGACCGATGGTGCTGTTGATACCGAAGCGGGCAAGTTCCGTGCCGGCGCCGGTGAATTTCAACTGCAAGCTATTATTGACGACCCGGCGCACTACTGAGAGATTGTCAAAAAAGTTGTGAACGCCGCGTTGAACAGGATCGGGTAGTATGAAATCCCACCCGGTGGCGAGCGGTTTTAACAGGTAGCGATCGAGAACTTCACGGTTGAACCAAAACATTTTCTCGTTGAATCCTTCGAAAGGATCGTCCTCGAAATCTTCTCCGGTGGATGAGGCAGCTGCTGCCATTCCGGACAAACTGACAGTGGCAGCGGCCAGGTCCGGCTGGGTTACAGCCTGTGAGACCACGATAACTTGTTCTTCCGACTCTGGGGCCAGTCGTTCCCGACCAGCGCTGGACTCTCATCTGCGCTGACCGTCGTCGTGATCAGTAACCCTATGCTGATTATGATAGCCGACGTCGCTACCATAATTAAACGTTGAACCCGATGCCCGTCATCTCTCTTCATCACTGTCTCCTTCTTCTTGCTGTTGTGACTTACATTAACTCCATATAATGGTCAAGCCTAGCGCTTGGATTTGCATCGATGGATGTAGAATTCAATATTCTACGCCAAAACCATGCCACGAGCTCGTGTGAGTGCGTCGGCTCTTTGTGATTGGCAAATCAGGTAATTTTCTTGGCTAGAAGACAACAATGCACAACATTGAAGGCTGGAGAAGTGACAAAAGTCGCATTCATGACAAATTAGCGGCACATTGACTTTTGACTAGAGACTGGAACACTCCAATAAGAAAGAAGTTTGCACGCTCTCGGCAGATCGGTTATTTTTATTTCGTGAGCACTACCGATAAACAGCGAGTCGTGGTCCTCGGTGTCGCTGGCGGGATCGCCTGTTACAAAGCCGTCGAGCTCGTCAGATTGCTGGTCAAAGCCGGATTCAAAGTGCAAGTGATCATGACCCGCGGCGCCATGGAATTCGTCACGCCCCTGACGTTCCAGACCCTTTCCGGTAATCCGGTTGCTACAGAAATATTCAATCTAACTCAAGAATCCGAGATCGGACACATCAATTTGGCGGATGCCGCCGATCTGTTCGTGATTGCGCCGGCCACCGCCAACGTGATCGGCAAGATTGCCAATGGGATAGCCGACGATTTATTGACAACGGTTCTGATGGCGACCCAGGCGCCGGTTTTGATCGCGCCGGCGATGAACGTTCACATGTACGATAACCCGATCTTGCAGGAGAATCTGCGCAAGCTCCGGCGGATTGGCTATTCGATCATGGAACCGGCGTCGGGTTATCTCGCCTGTGGCTACGAAGGCCAGGGCCGCTTGCCCGATCCCGAAAAAATCGCGGAGGAAATCGAGCGTTTGCTCAAGAAAAAAGATCTAGGAGCGGAAAAATTCTTGATTACCGCGGGTCCCAATCGCGAGCCGCTCGATCCGGTGCGCTATATCTCCAACCGTTCGTCAGGAAAAATGGGCTATGCGCTCGCACGCGCGGCAGTGCGCCGGGGCGCGGAGGTCGCTCTGATCAGCGGTCCAACCTCGCTGGAGCCGCCGTCAGGGGCGCGTGTGATCGCCGTGACGACGGCCGCGGAGATGCGCGACGCCGTCCTCAAGGAATATTCTCAATGCACCGCGGTGATCATGGCGGCCGCCGTCGCCGATTATCATGCCGCCGCCGTCGCCGAGCGGAAAATCAAGCGGGGTCGGGGTCCGGTCGAGCTGCGCCTCGAGCCAAGCCCGGATATTTTGAAAGAGCTTGGTCAAAATAAGGACGGCAAATGGCTCGTCGGCTTCGCCGCGGAGACCGAAGATTTGATTGCCAACGCGCAGAAAAAATTGCACGAGAAAAATCTCGACATGGTGGTCGCCAACAACGTCGCCGAAGACGGCAGCGGTTTCGACGGCGACACCAACATCGCGACCATCGTCGATCGCACCGGCGCTGACCCGCTCGCTGCCGCTCATGAGCAAGGACGATCTCGCCGACTGTATTTACGATCATTACCTCGCGTTAAAAAGCCCGCGCTGAAATGGGAACTCCCAGAGAGCCCAAAGCGGCGAAGTACTTCGTCGCGCTGCTCTCATCCAGCCACGAGCATCTCGTCCAAGTGGAGAGCGATCTCGTCGGAATCCTGGGCGAGGTCGACGGCAAGAGCGAAGCGCTTTCCTGGGCCGCATCCAAATACTACGAAAAAGAAATGGGGCCGGGTTTGCTGCGCTGCTTCTTGTCTTTTTCTACTCTGGCATCGCCGGAAAACCTTGCCGCCGTCAAGCTGCAAACGCAGGCGATTGAAGAACGATACCGTGCGCCGGTAGCCGGCGGGCGGCAGATCAATCTCGATCCGGGATACCTCGACTCCTTCAAAGTTGTTCTGGCCTCGACTAAGAACGCCAGCCAACGGCTTTATTTACGCGCCGGCATCTATGCCGAGGCGACGCTATTTTATTACGACGGCGGCTTTCATGGCTTGCAGTACACTTATCCGGATTATCTGTGGCCTGCGGCGCTAGCGTTCTTCACCGAGCTGCGCTCCGGCTACTTGGCGCAGGTGCGAGGGCAAGGCTGAAGATTCGCTAATTGTTGGCGCGTTCGGCGTTATTGCTACGCGCAACTCTCCGGTGGTAAGATCCGTCCGTGAAAGGAATATGCGGCTGTGGAGGAAGTTAGCGACAGCGATGAGCTTGCTGCGTTGACGACAACGTTGCGGCGCCATTTGCAGCGGCGCGAGCGCGCCGGGATTCGAACATTGGCCAAAGGTAAACCGCCAGCAGTGAAGCCGCCGCCCGCCGAGGAAAGCAGTTTGCTGAGGGGCATGCCAAATGATTTCTTTGCTGATAACTCTAAACCGCTCCAAGCTAAGAGCCTCGAAGAGCTGCGCGCTGCGATCGGCGATTGCGAGCGTTGTAAGCTCTGCTCGGGGCGAACCCACCTGGTTTTCGGCGTGGGCAATCCCAAAGCTAAGCTGATGTTCGTCGGCGAAGGGCCCGGGCGCGATGAAGATCTTCAAGGCGAGCCCTTTGTC
The DNA here is from genome assembly GCA_963755715.1 of uncultured delta proteobacterium. Classification (GTDB taxonomy): domain Bacteria; phylum Desulfobacterota; class Binatia; order UBA9968; family UBA9968; genus DP-20. The sequence goes on along the minus strand of CAVWLW010000017.1, from coordinate 22,792 downwards.
GGACGCGCCGGCCAGCTTTTAACCGACATCATCACCAAAGGCATGGGGCTCAAGCGCGAAGACGTCTATATCGCAAACGTCGTCAAATGCCGGCCGCCGGAAAATCGCAATCCCGAACCGGACGAAGTCGCCGCCTGCGAGCCTTTTCTCAAAAAACAAATCGATCTCATTCGCCCCAAGATCATCGTCGGTCTGGGCAAGTTTGCGGTGCAAACGCTGCTTCAGAGCAAGGTTCCGATTACCAAAGTGCGCGGTAACTGGCACAGCTATCACGGTATTAAACTGATGCCGACGTTTCATCCCGCCTATTTGCTGCGCAACCCCGCGGACAAAAAACTGGTGTGGGAAGACATCAAGAAAGTCATCAAAGAGCTGCGCGATGAGAATCTTTAAAGTCATTTGTTTCGTCGCCCTTCTCGCCGCCGGCATGTCGGTCACGGCCCAAACGAAAGATGCGGCGGCGCCCCATGTCGACGTGATTTCGATCGACGGCAGCATCAATCCCGCGGTGGACGATTTCATCCGCGAAAGCATCGGGCGAGCGAAGGCGAACGGAGCGAAAGCGCTGATCATTCAGTTGGACACGCCGGGAGGCTTGCTCAATTCCACGCGCACGATCGTTAAGGAAATGCTCGGTGCCGAGGTGCCGGTGATGGTTTACGTCTCGCCGAGCGGCGCCGGAGCCGGGTCGGCGGGCGTGTTCATTACGATGGCCGCGCATATCGCGGCGATGGCGCCTGGAACCAATATCGGCGCGGCTCACCCGGTCGCCGGCGGCGGCCAGGAAGTCAAAGGCGTGATGGGTGAAAAAATCGAGAACTTCACCGCCTCCTTCAGCGAAAGCATCGCGCAAAAGCGCGGCCGTAACACCGAGTGGGCGATCCAAGCCGTGCGCAAAAGCGTGGCGATCACCGAGAAAGAGGCGCTCAAGAAAAACGTCATCGATATCGTGGCACGGGATATGGGCGACCTATTGAAACAAACCGACGGTCGGAAAGTCGATCTCAACGGCAAAGAAGCCGTACTCGCGGTCAAGGACGCCCGTCTCGATCGTTACGACATGAGCCTCAGACAAAAGGTCCTCAACGCCATCGCCGACCCGAATATCGCCTACATTTTGATGATGGCGGGCTTTCTTGGGTTGTACATGGAATTCGCCCATCCCGGCGTGATCTTCCCCGGCGTGGCCGGAGCAATTTGCCTGTTGCTTGCTTTTGCTTCTTTGCAGGTGTTGCCGATCAATCACACCGGACTCGCGTTGTTGCTGCTCGGTTTGGCGTTGCTGGTCGGCGAAGCATTTTTTCCGAGCTTTGGCGTATTGGGCATCGGCGGGATTGTTTCCCTTGCCCTCGGCTCGCTTTTGCTCTTCGATACGCCGATTTCTGATTCTGGTGTCGATCGCTCGATCGTCTTTACCGCCGTGGCGACGGTCGGCAGCTTTGTTCTGGCAATTAGTTATCTGGTTTTTCGCTCGCAAAAGGCCAAACCGACTTTAGGCAAGGAAGGTCTCATCGGTGAGATCGGCGAAGCGCGCACCAAGCTCGCGCCGACGGGCAGAATTTTCGTGCACGGCGAGCATTGGGGCGCTGAAGCGGACGGCGCCGTCGAGAGCGGCGAAAAAGTGCGAGTGATCGGTTACGACGGCATGCGCCTCAAGGTTACGCGGGTAGCTGAGGGAGGAGCGAAGAACTAGGAGGAGGCAGGTATGTTTGGATTCGGTGTCCCCGCAACATTTTTGGTCATCGTCATCGCATTAGTCATCAGCGGCATCAAAATTCTAAAAGAATACGAGCGCGCGGTGGTGTTTCGTCTCGGGCGAATGGTGGGAGCGCGCGGGCCCGGCATCACCTACATCATTCCCGGTGTCGAGAAGATGGTCAAAATGGATTTGCGCACGGTGACCATGGATATCCCGCCCCAGGATGTCATCACGCGCGACAACGTCTCGGTTAAAGTAAATGCGGTTTTGTATTTTCGCGTGCTCGAACCGACCCGCGCGGTGATAGAAGTGGAGAATTATTTATTCGCCACCTCGCAGCTGGCGCAGGTCACGTTGAGAAGCGTTTGCGGCCAGGGCGAACTCGACGAATTGCTCGCTGAAAGGGAGCGGATCAACAGCCGGATCCAGGAAATTCTCGATCAGCAAACCGATCCTTGGGGCATCAAAGTCGTCCTAGTCGAGCTCAAGCATATCGATCTGCCCCAGGAAATGCAGCGCGCCATGGCCAAGCAGGCCGAAGCTGAGCGCGAGCGGCGCGCGAAAGTGATTCATGCCGACGGTGAGTTTCAGGCCTCGCAGAAATTGGCCGATGCGGCCGAGGTCATCAGCAAACAACCGATGGCGTTGCAGCTACGCTTTTTGCAGAGTCTCGTTGAAGTAGCGTCGGAAAAGAATTCGACGACGATCTTTCCAGTGCCGATCGATTTGCTGACGCCGTTTCTTAAAAAGAACGAGCCATCATAAAGATCGCGATCAACAAACCCGCAATTCAACTTCGCTGAGTAATCACGTAAGGGCACGGCATGCCGTGCCCTTATTTTATTGACACCCATGGATCTCAAGGAATTTGACTACGAACTGCCCGAATCGCTGATCGCTGCCTATCCAAGCCGCGCGCGCGAAGCGGCGCGCTTGCTGGTGCTGTATCGTCAAACCGGCGAGATTATTCATAGCGTGTTTGCCGAGATCGGCGAATTTCTCAATCCTGGGGATCTCTTGGTGTTGAACGATACGAAAGTTTTCCCGGCACGGCTGCGCGGCACGAAGGCGAGCGGCGGGCAGGTCGAGGTGCTCTTGCTGGAGCCCTTTTCAGAAGCCGGGCGAAATTTCTGGATCGCTCTGATCGATGCGGCGAAAAAACCTCCGCTTGGCAGCGAGTTGCGTTTTGGCGCGCAAATGAGCGCCGAGGTGATCGGCGATCTGGGACGCGGCCGTTTCGGTCTCGAGTTCCATCACGACGGCGATTTCGACACCCAGCTCGAAAGGCTCGGCGAACCGCCATTGCCGCCCTACGTGCGCCGGGGCCGCGAGGCCGAGGCACTGGACCACGATCGCTATCAAACCGTTTATGCTGCCCATCCCGGCGCGGTGGCGGCGCCGACGGCGGGTTTTCACTTCACGCCGGAGTTGTTCACCAAGTTGGCAGCGCGCGGTATTGAGCGCGCGCTGTTGACCCTGCACGTCGGGCCCGGTACTTTTCAACCGGTGCGTGAGAGTGAAATCGACAACCATCGGATGGAGGGCGAGCGCTACTCGCTCAGCACCGAGGCGGCGGCGAAAATCAATCGCGCCAAGCAAGCGCGCCATCGCGTGGTGGCCGTCGGCTCTACCAGCACGCGCGCCCTGGAGTGGATCGCCCTGAAAAAAGGCGAAGTTGTTGCGGACGAAGGGATCGCGCGTCTTTACATTCGCCCCGGCGATCGCTTTCGCGTGCTGGACGCGTTGGTCACCAATTTTCACCTGCCCGGCTCGACACCGCTGATACTGGTCGCCGCGTTTGCCGGCTTGGATCTCATCCGTCGCGCCTATCGCGAAGCTATCGAGAGAAAGTATCGATTTTACAGTTACGGCGACGCGATGCTGATACTTTAAAAAGGCAACAGGTTCCGGATTCTTTCTCCAATCGTGCGACCCGTTTCATGAATGGTCATTTCACTATTTTGAAGAAAGACGTTGCCAGCAACGCCCGCCTCGGCCATCTCATCACGACTCACGGCGAGGTCGAGACGCCTTGCTTTATGCCGGTGGGCACGCAGGGCACGGTGAAAGCGATGTTGCCGCGCGATTTGCGCGACCTCGGTTGTCAGATTTTACTGGGCAACACTTATCATCTCTATCTGCGGCCGGGACATGAGGTGATCCGTGCGCTCGGCGGCTTGCACCGTTTCATGGGCTGGGACAAACCGATCTTAACTGACAGCGGCGGTTATCAGGTTTTTAGCTTGGGCGCGATGCGCAAGATCAGCGAAGAAGGCGCGCAATTTCAATCCCACCTGGACGGTTCTTCGCACCTGCTCACGCCGGAAAAGGCGGTGGAAATTCAAGAGGCGCTGGGCAGCGATATCGCCATGACGCTCGATGAGTGCATTCCCGCGGACGCCGCGCGCGAGTATGTTCGCGCTTCCACCGCGCGGACGATTCGTTGGGCGCAACGTTGCGCGGCGGCGCGCACGCGGCGCGATCAGCTCATGTTCGGGATCATTCAGGGCGGCTTGTTCGAGGATTTGCGCCGCGATTGCGTCGAAGCGATGGTGCCGCTGCCCTTCGAAGGTTTTGCCGTCGGCGGATTAGGCGTCGGCGAAGGTGAAGCGCAGCTCAATGCGATCGGCAGCTTTACCGTCGACTTGTTACCCGCCGATCGGCCGCGTTATTTGATGGGCGTCGGCCGGCCGCAAGACATCATCGACGCCGTACGCGCCGGTTTCGATATGTTCGACTGCGTGATTCCGACGCGCAATGCGCGCAACGGCACGCTCTACACTTCGAAAGGCAAGCTGAACATCAAGCGCGCCGAATTCGCGGCCGACCCGCGGCCGTTGGACGAAGACTGCGGCTGTTATTGCTGCCGCAATTTTTCGCGCGCCTATTTGCGTCACCTGTACATGGCCGGTGAAATTCTCTCCGCTCAATTAAACAGCCTGCATAATCTTTACTTTTACCATCGGCTCATGGATAAGTGTCGGGAAACGATTCGCAGCGGCCACGCCGAAAACTGGATGCGACTCTGGCAGGCAAGCGAAGCAGTGTGAGCCAATATAAATAGTGGGAGGAAGTATGTTCGATATCGCATACGCGCAAAACGGGCCGGGCATCGGCGGTCCCGGCCCTATGATGACGCTGATTCCCTTCGCCCTGATTTTCGTCATCATGTATTTTATGGTGATTCGTCCTCAGCAAAAGAAGGGCAAAGAGCACCAGGAGCTGCTGAACAAATTGAAAAAGAACGACGAGGTGATGACCTCGGGCGGAATTTACGGTAAGGTAGTCGACTTAAAGGAAACGGTGGTGACGTTGGAGGTGGCTCCGAACGTGCGAATCCGCGTGCACCGTCCGCAGATCTCGGCCGTGCTCACCGGTGAGAAATCCGCAGCGAAAGAAGGAAAGGACTAGGGAATGCGGCAAAGTGTTTTGACGCGGGCGAGTCTCTTTCGGCATCGCCATCTTGGCGGCGATCATCTATTTGCTGCCTACCTTCGTGAGCCCATTGCCTGCCTGGTGGGCCAGTTTTTTACCGACGGATCGAATCAATCTTGGGCTTGATCTCCAAGGCGGCAGCCATCTGGTCCTCGGCGTGAAGGTTGACAAGGCAATCGAAAATAATGTGGAGCGGGTCCGGGGCGAGCTCACCAATGCGTTACGCGAGAAGGGCGTTTCGGGCGTCTCGGTGGAACGAACCGAGGGCACCCAGCTCCAGATCAAAGTATCGGCGGCGAACGCTGAGCGGGTGCGCGGCATATTGAAAAGCGATTTCGCTTACCTGGCTGAAGCGAAGACGCCGCAGACCGGGGCGGGTGGCACGGAGTTTTATTTGACCCTCAACAAGGAAGAGCTGCGCTCTCTGCGGGACTATGCCGTCGATCAGTCTTTGGAAACGATTCGTAACCGGATCGATCAATTCGGCGTAAGCGAGCCGATTATTCAACGCGAAGGACAAGAAAATATCCTGATCCAGCTTCCCGGCATTCAAGATCCAGAACGCGCCAAGGAGATCATCGGCAAGACGGCTCTTTTGGAATTCAAGCTCGTCGACGACACGGCCAATGTTGATGATGCGATCAAAAACGGCCCGCCACCTGGGCGACAATTGCTTTACGGTCATGCCGGTCGAGGGGAGGGAGCCGGTACGGAAAAACAAGCCTACGTGCTGGAGTCGCGCCCGTTGATGACAGGTGAATATGTTCAGGACGCGCGCGTGCGACCGGCGCAGCAACTGCAAGGAGCCTCGGTCGAGTTGATTCTGAACGGCGCGGGCGCAAGACTATTTGAGCAGATCACCGCGGCCAACGTGAAGCGTCGGCTGGCCATCGTGCTCGACAACCGCGTCTATTCGGCGCCGGTTATCCAGGAACGAATCGGCGGCGGTCGGGCTTCGATTACCGGTAATTTCGATATTAAAGAAGCGCGGGACCTATCGATTGTTTTGCGCGCGGGCGCGTTGCCGGCGCCGGTCGAGATCCTTGAAGAGAGGACCGTCGGGCCTTCGTTAGGAAGCGATTCTATTCGCCAAGGCGTGATCTCGTTCGTCGTCGGCGCCAGCTTGGTTATCATATTCATGATCGCTTACTACCGCGGAGCCGGGGTGCTCGCCGATGTCGCGCTGCTGTTTCACATTCTTTTCCTGTTGGCGATCCTGGCCGCTTTCAAAGCCGTGCTGACGATGCCGGGTATCGCCGGCATCGTGCTCATCGCCGGTATGGCCGTGGACGCCAACGTGCTGATTAACGAACGGATTCGCGAGGAACTGCACGCCGGCCGAACGCCCCGTTCCGCCATAGAAGCCGGATTTCAACACGCCATGCCGGCGATCATCGATACCAACGTCACGACGTTTCTTTCCGGGGTTATTCTCTTTCAGTTCGGTACGGGTCCGATCAAAGGCTTCGCGGTAACGCTCTGCATCGGTATATTGACGACGGTGATCACGGCCGTCTACATGACCCGGATTTACTATGATTACCGGGCAGTCACGGGCAAATTGAAGCAAATCAGCATCTGAAGGAAACGTCATGGAACTAATCAAGCCGGGCAGCAAGATACCATTTACCCGCTACCGTTATATTGCCATCGGGATCTCGTCGGTCGTCAATCTGTTGATTCTCGTCTTACTTTTTACCAAAGGGCCGCTGCTCGGCGTCGATTTCGCGGGCGGCACCGTGGCGCAGCTGAAGTTTACCAAGCCGGTATCGATCCCGGAGATTCGGAACGCCTTGGGCGAACTCGGCGCGGGCGACACGGTGATTCAAGATTTCGGTCAAGAAGGATCAAACGAATTTCTCGTGCGTTTGCAGAGAACCTCGGTGCAGCTCGGCGAGCTCGGCGAACAGATCAAGGCAAGGCTTGGCAAACAGTTCGGCAGCGACGGTTTTGAAGTTCGCCGCATCGAGTCGGTGGGGCCGAAGGTCGGCGCCGAATCTACGTCAGAAAGGGGCTTGGTCGGTGATCGCGGCGACTGTCATGATGGGGATCTACATCTGGCTTCGTTTTGAGCTCCGTTTTGGTTTGGGCGCGGTGATTGCCTTGGTCCATGACGTTTTGGTCACGATCGGCGCGCTGATTATCGCCAACTACGAATTCGATCTGACTATCGTCGCAGCGCTGCTGACCGTCGTCGGATTTTCTGTCAACGACACGGTTATCGTCTGCGATCGAGTTCGGGAAAACATGCGCAAGATCAAGCGGGACAGCCTCGAGACCATTATCAATACCAGCATCAACGAGACCCTCAGCCGGACTATTATTACCACCGGCACCGCCATTCTCGTGCTCTTGGCGCTTTTTCTTCTCGGCGGGGGAGTGATACGACCGTTTGCATTTGCTCTGTTGGTCGGTTTTTTTTCCGGCGTTTACTCGACGATCTTTATCGCGAGTCCGGTCGTTCTCTTATGGGAGAAGCGGGCGGTGGCAAAGAAACAGTGATCAACGATATTTAATTCAGCTAGAAAGCCATTTAGTGCGCTTGACCCTGATGCATGCATTGTCCGCGGCGGTCGGACAACCCAACTATCCTGCCGCTATTTCAGATGCGCAGTGACCTCGCCAAACGCTGGGTGCTGAAACCATTCGACGAAGCGTGCGCTGCGCGTCAGGCCGAGCAATTAGGCATTTCCTCGCTGGTGGCGCGTATCCTCTGTCTGCGCGGTTATGCCGAAGTCGATTCCGCGCGGCGCTATCTCTCTTCGAGCCTGCGCGAAGATTTGCCCTCACCATTCCAAATGATCGATATGGAGCCGGCGGTGCGCCGCTTGATCCAAGCGATTCGCAACCACGAGCAAATCGGCGTCTGGGGCGATTACGACGTCGACGGCACCACCGGCGCTTCCGTGCTGGTGACCTTTCTGCGCGAGCTCGGCGCGGAGCCGATCTACTATGTGCCGCACCGTATCGAAGAAGGCTACGGCCTTAACGTCGACGGGCTGCGTCGGCTGAAAGAACGGGGCGTCGATTTGTTAGTGACGATCGATTGCGGTATCGCCAATGCCCGGGAAGTGGCGGCCGCGCGGCAATTCGATCTCGACGTGATCATCGTTGATCATCATCAGGTGCCGGAAGAGTTGCCCGCGGCTGTGGCGGTGATCAATCCGCATCGCAAGGATTGTCTGTTTCCCGATAAAGGACTCTGTGCTGCGGGGTTGGCGTTCTATCTCGTCATTGGTTTGCGCGCCAAATTGCGCGACGAGAGTTGGTTTCAAGGCGCGGTGCCCGACCTCCGGCGCTATCTCGATATTGTCACGCTTGGCACGATTGCCGACATGGTGCCGCTCACGGGCGTCAATCGCACGCTGCTGCGCCGCGGTCTTGTCGAGCTGAGCGCGTCTACCCGACCGGGAGTCGTCGCGCTCAAACAGGTCGCGGGCATTCCAGACGGCGCTGTTACTGCCGGGCAAGTGGGCTTTCGTTTGGGCCCGCGCATCAACGCCGCGGGCCGCGTCGATTACGGCATCAAAGTTGTCGAGTTGCTGACGACTCAGTCGAGTGAAGTCGCGCTGCGCATCGCCCAAGAACTGGACGCCCACAACAGCGAACGGCGGGCAGTCGAGGCCGCGGTGCTCGAGCAAGCGCTGGTGCGAGCTAGCGCCGTAATCGACGGCGGCAGTCGCTATTCGCTGGTCGTAGCGGGCGAAGGATGGCATCCCGGCGTGCTCGGTATCGTCGCTGCGCGCATCGTCGAGAAGTACTATCGGCCGACGGTCGTCATCGGTTTCAACGGCCGCGAAGGTAAAGGCTCGGCGCGCAGCATTCGCGGCTTTCACTTAGTCGATGGATTTCGCCGCTGCGCCGAGCATCTGGAAAAGTTCGGCGGTCATGAATACGCCGGCGGCTTGTCGATCACACCAGACAAGCTCGATTGTTTTGCCGAAGCCTTCGAAGCCGTCGCGAGTCAGTTGCTTACAGCCGAAAACCTCCTGCCGCTGTTGGAGGTGGACGGGTCCTTGGATTTTGCCCAAATCGGCCATCCACTGTTGCGCGAGCTGGATATCCTTAAACCTTTTGGCGTTGGCAATCCCGAGCCGCTGTTCATGACTTCCGCCGCCCAGGTTTGCGAGCGCAAAGTTTTTTCCGCCGGCGTGCGCTACCGGCTGCGTCAGGCTGGCCGCGTTATCAGCGGCGTTATCTTCGGCGTTGGCGACGATTATCCAGGCATGCCGGGCGAAAGCATCGATATCGCCTATCGGCTCGGCGAGAATGAGTGGAACGGCAACTCGACCGTGGAGTTAAAAATCGTCGATGTGCGGCCCGCAGAGGCCGTTTCGAGTTTTGCTTCTCGGCGTCTCGGGTTGAAAGATTTGACCATCGGGGTCAGACTCGTGGAGGGAATGGGAATGGTTAGAGCGAAATTAGTTGCCATCATGGTGACCGCATGGTTGCGTCTCGGTATCGGTCGCGCCGTCGTTTGGCGCCGACGCCGGTGGCAAGCCTGAGAAACCGGATGTGATTGTCACTTACGCGCAACCGAGCGGCGCGTTCACGCCGATCTGGGTTGCTTATGAAGCCGGCCTATTCAAGAAATACGGTTTGAACGCAACCTTGCAACTGCTCACGCCGCAAGTTTCCGCTCAGGCCGTCGTGTCGGAAGAGGCGGATTTTTACACAGACGGACCCGATCTGATCAATGCGCGGCTGCGCGGCGGACAGGTGAAATATTTCGGCGGCACGATGCAGCAACTGGTATTCGAGATTTGGGCAGCAAAAGAGTTCAAGACGATCCAGGAATTAAAAGGCAAAACGGTGGCCGCGAGCACGCCGCGCGCGGCGCTCGATACCGCGACGCGGGAAGCGCTGAAAAAAAACGGCCTGGCGCCGGACAAGGACGTGCAAATTCTTTACGTCCAGACCGTGCCGGCGATTCTCAGCGCCATCATCGGCGGCAAGACTGCGGCCGGCACGCTCTCGGCGCCGAACACGCTGAAAGCGAAGGAGTCGGGGCTGAACCTTTTGGTCGATATCGGCAAGCTGAATATCCCCGCCTTCCAGGTCGCCTACGGCACCACGGAAAAGTATCTCAAGAATAATCCAAACAATGTTTACGCGTTTCTTAAAGCGATCGCCGAAGGCGTTGTGCTGTCGCGCAAGGATAGCGCCGTTGCCAAGAAGGCGATCGCCAAATACGCCAAGATCGAAGACGGCCCGACCATCGACGGCACCTACGAGGCGTTTGCGCCGTACTGGGCGATGAGCCTGAGCGTGCGCCCCGAGGCGATCAAAGGACAATTCGAATATCTCGACGAGAAAGAATTTCCCAACGCCAAGAACGCCGATCCGAGGGATTTCTACGACAATACTTTTGTCGCGGCGTTATCCAAGTCGGGATTTCTTAAAAACCTCGGCATGCGCTAAGACCATGTCAAAGCTGTTTTCTAACCCGCGACCTGGTTCGCCCCGGTCCCGCGCTGGGCTTAGTTGGAAATCAGCAAGTGGCAATCCCGCGGCAGCTTCTTCGTCAACCCTTTAAGCACGTGGCCGCGCAGCATGTGATAAAACGCCGAACGCCGAGAAGCGCCGATAATAACGGTGTCGACGTCGAGCACCTTAGCGGCGTTAGCGAGGGCTTCGGCGGCGTTGTGCGAGACCGTCCAGATCGGAATAATCTCGATGTTCTTTTCGCGCGTGGCTTGTAAGGCGGCGCGCAGCGTGCGGATGCCTTGCTCATTGGGGACATGCGGCGTTTCGCCGGCAAATAGCCCCGGCCATTCTTCTACGTAGATGCAATAGAGCGCCGACTCGCCGCGTCCTTTGACGCGGGTAATGCCTTCCTGAATCAAGCGCGGTGATTCGTCGCGCAAGGCGAGCAGCGTCGATGAGGAGTAAAACGGCTTTAGCTCGACCGCTTCGGCGAGCGTCACCAAACCCTTGAGCTCGTCTTCAACCAGATCTTCGGAAGCGCGGTAGGCGCGCGCCTGGAGGCGCTGCAGAAACGGAATTTGCACGAGCAAATCGACGAACCAGGCACGCCGCACGCCGACCGCGGTGAGCATACCGATCGCCGTGACCGCGCCGCCGAAATAGGTGGCGAGCTGTTTCTCGATGAGATTGATACCCCAAGCGACCATCACCATCGCCGTGGTGAAAACGCCGACCCAAAAGCCGAAGTCGCGCCGGCCGAGCCGCCAGCGGATCGAATCCAAGCTCAGGGAGGAAAATACAAAGGCGCCCAAGAGGCCGAACGCGTACATGTCGCCGAGCAGTTTCATTTCACCGCCGCTCGACAAAATCACCAACATCGGAATGCTGGTGGCGATGCCGACGGCGATGTGCGGCGTATTGAAAGTGCCGTTGCGCACGGCCAGGATTTTCGGCAGGAAGCCGCCTTTCACGAGCGCCAAAAAGACGTGGTAAGAACCGATGATCGCCGTGTTGGAAGCAAACAAAAGCAAGCTCGATGCGGTGAGAACCACGGCGAGCTTTACGCTGATGCCGCCGACTGCCATGGCCAGCTCGGAAATGAAGCGCTCGCTTTCGGTTGCCTTGATTTGCGCGGGCAGCAAGCCGATCGACAATGCGGTCAAGATCGGTGCCGTGACCACCATCGTTATAATCACTGCGATCATGGCGCGGCGGGTTGTTTGACGCAGTGGGAAGCGCATCGTCGGACTGAGCTGGCTGATGCTCTCCAGACCGGAAAAAGCGAGCCACGCCGACGCGAAGCCGACCAGAAGGTCGTAAAGCGAAATATTATGGCCGGTTCCCATCCGGCTGAGCACCGCGTGCCATTGGTTGCTATCCATGGTCGTGACCGCGCTGCCAATCACGACGAGGTTGACGACAAAAGAAGCGCAGGCCATGACCAACGCTACCGCGGCGCTCTCGCGAATACCGATGATGTTGAGTGCCGCGAGCACGCCGACGCCGGCGCACGAAAGGAGCACGACGTGCGCATCCAAGGTAGGAAACACGCTGCCGACATATTGAAATCCGGCGACCGCCGAAATCGCCGTGGTAAGAAAATAATCCACCGTGATCAACATGCCGCCCAGGCAGCCCCACATCGGCCCGAACGCTTTGGTGGTAATGGTTACGACGCCGCCGCCTTCCGGATTGCGCCATGAAATTTCAATGTACTTGAGCGACAGGAGGATAAAACCGCCGGTGGTGAGCAAAACAAAAAACGGCGTGGCATCCTTGACGTGACCGTAAAGAATGCCGGGCACATAATAAACGGAGGTGCCGATATCGCAAAAAACTACGGCCCAGGCCAAGAACCAAGTGAGCTGCCTGGTGTCTTTCGTCGGTCCCATTAAAGTCGGTTAATCGCGGTGAATCGATTTCGTGGCGTGTACTCGGGCTGCGTTTACCGGGCTCTTGCATTGATATCGTCGTTCGACTTATCATGCAAGATACAACTGAGCCCCTATGGCCCTCCCTGGACAATACTTCCAAAAACTCGTCGAGAGTTGCCCCGATATTATCATTTCAGTCGATAAGCAAGGGACGATCATTTTTTATAACGACGGGGCGCGTCAGAACCTCGGCTTCAGCTACGAAGAGGTGTTGGGAAAAAACGTCCTGGAAATTTATCCGAGTCTTGACGAAGCAAGGCGAGTGATGGCGGCGATGCGCGCGGCCGATGCCTCGGGCCAAGGGCGCTTGCGCAATTTCGAGACAGTATTCAAAACCAAAAAGGGCGAAAAAATTCCGGTCGCAATCTCGGCGTCGATTACCTACGACGACGAGGGTCATGAAATCGGCTCGATCGGGTTCGCCAAAGATATCCGAGAAATCAGGCGGCGCGATCAGCTCGTGACCCTGGGTGAAATTGCCATTGGGTTGTCCCATGAAATGAATAACTCGCTGGAAGTGCTGGTCAATCAAATCGAGATGCTGCGCCAATTTGTCGGACGCGTCGCCAGCGACGAGGACTATCTCGTTGAATCCGATCGGCTCGATTCTTTGGCGTCTCAAGTGAAAAAAATTCAGGATATCACCAGCCGCATCAGCGAGATGGCAGACGAGGGCGAGTACGGCACCAAAGAATATCTGCACGGCAAGATGATGACCGATCTGCACGTGGAGAACGGCGCCAAGCCGTGCGACAGGCCCAAGCCCGATGAACGCCATCCGTTGAGCGGCCTCAAGGTGCTGATCGTCGACGACGATGCCGGCGTGTGCCAGTCGCTCAAGGATTTACTCGTGGCCGAGGGCTGCTGCGTGGAGACCGCCGAATCCGGGGTACACGGGTTGGAATGGCTGCAGCGCCAGTCCTTCGATCTCGTATTGAGCGACGTCGTGATGCCGGACATGGATGGCTACGAGCTTTATCAAGCGGTCAAAAGAGATACGCCGGCGCTGCCGGTGGTTTTGATGACTGCATTCAATTACGACAAGGATCATATCATCAAGCGGAGTTGCCTCGAGGGCTTACAAGGCGTGATCTTTAAAAAACCGGTCAATCCCGCGATGCTCAAAAATATTCTGCTGCAACAGTGTCGTCCGGAACAAATCAGCCAATCCAACGCCTCGCACCCTTCGCCCGCCGCCGCATTGGCCAAAGACAGTAAAGTCCACTAGGCGACTCGTGAACAAACAAGATCATTATAACGAGGGCATGGAATTATTTGCCCAAGATAAGTTGGATGCCGCCGTCGCGGCTTATCTGCGTGCGCTCGAGGAAGACCCGAACTATGCGGACGCGCTGCACGCATTGGCGATGACCTACGCGCACCAGGAAAAATTTGACGAAGCGATCGAAGCGGGCAAGCGGCTTATCGAAGTTGCGCCCGATGATGAATTGGCCTACACCAGCCTGTCGATTTTTTACCAGAAGAAAGGTTTGATCGCCGAAGCCGAACAGATCGCGGCCAAGGCGCGGACTTTGAGTTGGAAGCGCGAGCTGCGCGATCACAAAGGGTCCGACAAAGATTAAACCACGCGCCCCTCTATGATATTGTTCGTTATTCCTTTTCAGCGCCCATCCACCAGCTAGGTTTTGACATTTTGCATTCTTGTTCCGTGGCGGGATTGCGCCCAAAACTCCCCTATCTTAACCAGTCTGCGCTTATTTTCATGGGTTCTTGCAGTTTGGCATCGGACTCGGTAAGTAGGATTACGAAAGCGTTCCCGAGTTTTAGCGGAGAGAACCGTGTCCCTCGCGTCAAGTCCATTAGAAAAGCTGGTCAAGTTGATCGCCGATGAATCGCGGCTTGACGACAAAATTCGCGATACCCAGGCGACCCTGACGCTGGTCAAGAAGCGGGTGTCGGAGTCTCTCGCACAGCACTACATTTCGACGCGCGAGTCGAGAATTCAATTGCCGGAGGATCTTATGCGGGAAGAACAATCTTACGAGCGTTTACTGCAAGCGCTGCAGGACATGAAGAGCGAGATCGCTAAACAAATACGGCCGGTGGAGGAACAAATCATCCAGGCCAACGTCGATCATCTACGCCAAACTTTTACTCAAGAGACCCGGCGACTTTCGAAATGTCTGGAAGAAATCGACGACAATATCTTGGCCTGCCGGCAATACTTGCAGGACTACGAGCGCATCCGTTCGAGTCTCTGCGGGCTTGACGAAAAGCTCATCCAACTAGGCGCAGAATCAATCCAAATCCCTGACGGTTTGCCGACCACCGATTTGGGCGAGATCGTTCGGCAAAGGATCGAATATCTTCGCTTGCAAGGGAAAATTTAACCGGTCGAGTCGACCCGGCCGAGCGCTAAAAGAAAATTCACCGAGCCGCTCTCTGTGGCCGTGGCAGGGACTTGTTTTGTGAGATCCGCCGCGCTGTTGACTCGCGGTGCACTCGGCTAGCGCCTGATCCTCCCCGGGCGCCTCGCCGCTCACAACACCTTCACCGATAAAGCATCTCTTGGCGACAGCGCAAGAATTCTCACGCTACACCGCGCTGCAAGCAGACCGATCAGAGCAGGAAGATGCAAAATCAGTCCGACCTTGGCAGAACCGTCGACTGGCTGGCTCAGATTGTTCAGTTGTCGATTCTGCTGAAGAACCCTCATTTTGATTTGTGATCGGCCTTAAAACTGCTGCCGATACGACTGTCAGTAACCGATTAAGAAAATTTTTCTGCCGACGTATGCACATAGCCTGCAAGACTGGCTGCGCGTCATTCTTTAGCGGGGTTAAGAGCGATTTGTCTTATCTGGAAGGCGAGCAAATTAAGATTTCGCTTCACATCGCAAGCTGCCCCCATCAGGTAACGCGGCTAAACTGACTCGGGTGAGCCTTCGGCGAGTCACTATAAAATTATTCAACTGCAGATTTGCTCCCCTTTTCTCTTTCCCTCCTTTTTCTTTTTTTGACAGGACATTTTTTTGACATTTTCATCACATCGATGGGACCGGAGCCTTACGGAAAATCAGTGAAACACCGAAAGCATTTTCAAGTACGGAGCGGAAAAGTGCTCGGCAGTTAGCCGGTCGGTAAATACGTTCCCTATTTTCAGCAAACGAAAATTAGCCGTGTTCAGCAACCGTGATGCCTTGAGCAATTTTTCCAGAGGAAAAAAATACTCTGCGCTGGCAAAACTTATCCACAACTGTGAATAAGTTCAGTTTTGCAGACATAACGTATTCTTATCGACATCATCCACAGCACTATAAACAGATGCGAAGTGCTCGGCGCAAAAAAAATTTTGTCGTAACGATTTTTTGTCTTGACAAAACTAAATCGAAAAATTACAAATTGCTCCTCCTCGCACCATCTTCTTCGTCACGACAAATATTTTATTGCGCAGGAACTTCTAGCGTGTCCCGATAGTTGGATACGGAAAGGGTGAAATTTGTCAAAATCCAATGACCGACTAGAAAAGGAGAAGCAAATGACGGACTTTCCCAGCTCTCAAGAACACAAAGCCCTGTTTGAGAGTCATTTTGGGTTTCGAGAAACGCCCTTTGGAGTAACGCCCGACCCGCGGTTTTTTTATGGCCACCCTCTCTACCTTGAGGGTTTGGCGGCGCTTGTTCACGGAATTGAAAGCAAGAAAGGTTTCATGCTTGTCACGGGAGAAGTGGGAACGGGTAAAACGACCCTCTTGCGTAAGCTCATGCGTCATCTCGAGACGCGCGTGCATTTTGTTTTTGTTTCAAATAGTCATCTCACTTCTTATGGACTAACGGAGTTGATGGTCCAGAATCTGGGACTAAGCAACAAAGACAAAAACAGATTAGAGATGATTCAGGAATTGAATAACTATCTTAGTCAGCAGCTACGAACAGGTCGCACCGTAGCCCTGCTGATTGATGAAGCACAAAAGCTTAGCGATGAGGCGTTGGAAGGTCTGTGCGATCTGTCAAACTTGGAGACGGATGAAGAAAAACTCCTCCAGATCGTGCTCGTGGGACAACCCGAATTACTGACTAAATTGAGCAAATCCTCTTTGCGCCGCATCAAGCAAAGAATCGCGATTCATCATCGTCTGTACTCTTTGCAGACGACAAGCGAGATAGACCACTATATTCGTCACCGTCTCCAGATCGTAGGTTATGACGGTCCAGAGATTTTTACTAAAGAAGCGGTTGAGGCCATCTGGCACTATTCGGGAGGAACGCCGCGACTGATCAATATCCTCTGTGATAACTCACTGGCCATGGCCAGCGTGGCAGGCAGGAAGAAAGTCTCTCCCTATATGCTCATGAGGGCAGCTGGGAGTCTGTCGTTGGAGCAAGGAAGCGAAGCTGCAAAGATGGGAGCCTCGGAGGTTGGAGCCCTCAGAATGAAAACTCCCGTCCCAAGAATTAACCCAAAGCGCTCTGAAACTAACGGTATCGAGGCGAACACGAACGATCGGCCTGAAACCCCCGTCATTCCTCTTCGCGAGTCCGACCGGGTATCGCTGTCCCGGATTGCCACAAAAGGTCCCGCCGTTTCTCTACAATTTTTTGATCGTATGACCCGCGCAGCCACCGAAGCGATGGGGCCAATGGCCAATCGAATCCTGGGTGATCAAATTTCTGCGCTCGGCGAACGCCGCCATGCATTTCCGCAGGCAAAGCTCGCGGAACTTATCCTGCGGGTTAGCGGAGAAATTTTGAATGAAACTATAAGAGCCAGTTTCCAGAAAAAAATGATACACGAAATTGCCACTCTCAAAACGATGTGAGTGCTTTACTTGTTAGGAGTAAAAAAATGGATCAGGAATCGCGACGTGTTGGCCTCAAATGGAAGATCGGCGGAATCTATACAGGGGTGATGCTAGTCTTGGGTGCTTTCGTGATTGGCGCAGTGTATCAACTCACCCAAAGCACACTGCGAGATCAACTCGACAGACGGGCGCTTGCGATAGCCACCAACTTCAGTGATGCCACCGCGGGACATATCGCCGGCAGAAATCTTCTTGCGCTTCACGCTCTCGCCAGAAAGTATACTCTTCTCGATGGCGTGGCTTATGCTTTTGTCCAAGATAGGGAGGGAGAAATCGTCGCTCATACCTTTGGAACTTTTCCCCAAGAACTTCGGCAAGAACTTTCTGTCGGGGCAAAGCGCCAAGTTCACCGGCGAGAATTATTGTTGGCAGACGCAACAGTGTACGAAACCGCGGTGCCGGTTCTAGAGGGACAGCTGGGCATCGTCCATGTGGGTTTTTGGGCTGATGCGGTGCAAAAGGAGATCCGACGCTCACTCGTTCCGGTTATTGGAATAGTTGCTATCGTTCCTTTCGTCGGCGCACTTCTGTCATTTCTGTTAGCTCACTGGATTGTTCGACCCATCGTTGGCCTAACACAAATCGCCGACAAGGTCACCATGGGTGATCTCGAAACCTCCGTCGGCGGAGAGTGTGTAACCTCGCGCGACGAGATTGGAGACTTGGCTCGTTCCCTGGAGCGCATGCGTTCGAGCCTTAAGGCGGCCATGCTGCGCTTAGGCCGGGAAATAGCGTGAGTCACTGATTTAGGAAGGAGAAAGAAAATGGACAAGCAATCCAAACAGGGCAACAGTAGCTGGTTGCTGATTCTAGTTCTCATTTTGACAGTGCTCTTGCCCGCTGGCGTTAATGCGTCAGAGAGCGCGCCAGAGCGCCCGCTGGAGAAAGTCACCATCGCGTATAGCTCCCTTTCAGGGAACATGGCGCCCTTGTGGATCACCCATGAGCGCGGGTTCTTCCGTAAATACGGCCTCGATGTGCAGCTCGTGTTTATAGAAAGTGGAACCACAACGGTGCAAAGCCTGATTTCCAAAGACGTCTACTTCGCTCAGATGGCAGGCGCAGCCGTAATTCAAAGTCGTCTTCGGGGGGCAGACGTCGTAATGATCGCGGGCGTGATTAATACGCTGAACTTTAAATTGTACGTTGATAAAAGCATCAAGCAACCAGACCAGCTAAAAGGAAAAATCGTAGCCGTTACCCGGTTTGGTTCCTCTACCGACTTCGCATTGCGTTATGCCCTTGAGAGATATGGTCTTGCGCCCGAAAAAGAGGTCGCGATCCTGCAGGCCGGCAACATGCCGGCGATCCTTGCCTCGCTCGAAACCGGAAAGATCCAAGGGGCAATGTTGTCAGCGCCTTTTACGCTAAGAGCAAAAAACATGGGCCTGCCGCTGATGGCGGATCTGCAAATGCTGGGACTCGAGTATCAGCACACGGGTTTGGCGACTACTCAGGCATTCATCAAGGCCCGGCCTGAGTTGGTCCGCAGCGTGATGAAAGCTTATGTGGAAGGAATTCATTATTACAAAACCCATCGTGCCGAGTCCTTGGCCATTCTAGCGAAGTATCTTAGAACGTCCGACACTGACGTGTTGACGGAAGTTTACGAGGATGTCGGGCTTAGACTGACAGCCGAGAAACCATATCCCACGTTGCGCGGAATCGGAATCATGCTGCGGGAGATGGCTGCAACCAATCCCAAAATCACGGCGGCGCGGCCTGAGGAGTTTGTGGACCTGACTTTTATCAAAGAGTTAGATGGCTCTGGATTTATTGATCGTCTCTATAAAACTACGGTAGCCGTGGCGAGCCGCGAAGAGCCACGCTCCACGCCGGCTAATATTAGCGGAAATTCCGCGCCCGGGACTGAAAGAACAAAAGCGATCGCAGGAACGACAAAATCAGGTGCCCCTTCCGGTTTTTCCAATGGAGCGTCGGAACACACGGTGGCGCCTGGCGATACGTTAAGCTTGATCGCGCGTAAATACTATGGAACTCAGCTCAATTGGGAAAAGATCTACCAAGCAAATAAGTCGACCATGAAACATCCCGATTACATATACGTCGGACAGAAGATCATCATTCCTTCTTAAGGTAAGAGTGCCGTGTGTTTTTTAGAAAGGGTTAATTGACAGAACGTGCATCGTGACCAATTAAAATCAAAGCAGATTAAAACACCAGAAAGGAAAGATTGAAATGTCGCAGGAGTTCAAGAAGTCAGAGCAACCATTCGAGCACCTTGTGCGCGCTTTTCAAGAAGGCGAAGCTCGGCAAATCAGTCAATGCATGGAAGGGATTGATCTCAGGTTGCTAAATTGTCACAAGTCATTGGAGGAGTATAGGCGTCTCCACTCAACTCTTCGCCTGATCAACAACCAGCTTTCCCGGCTGGGTGCCGAACCTCTGGCCGTTGCTGATGAGGTAGCAACACAAGATTTGAATGAGATCATCAAGAGCCGCATCGACCATTTTAAATCTACGGGTAAGATCTGAAAGCTCTGAGCTACGTGGTTCGTCGTACCTCTCAGCGGCTGAAATCGTGGTCGGCGTTGCTTGCGGAGTTTTTTACTAAGTTTCTTGAACGGGCTTATAGGTGGGTCATAAATGGGGTCATGGCCCGTGGCGATCAGGCCGAAGGAAAAATCCCGAGCACTCTCCGAGTGATGATAACGATAGTTTAGCGATCTGTACGATCGACAACCGCGCCAACACAGCGCTGAAAAAAGGTGGGTTAACCGAGACAGAATCCGTCCAGTCCCAAGTAGAACGGCAAATCTGTCGGTTGAAAGATCAGCCAGCCCTGTGTCGTCGTTTGCTCCCGCGTGCGGGTATGGCCATGGAAGAGGCCACACCAAAAAATAAGATAATCGCGATAACGAAACGAAAGATATTCGCAAACAAGACGGGCGGTCATAACGGTATCAACAGGGGCCGGAACGATTGCCTGCCGCGATCATTACGAAGGGCGGATCGCAGCTTTTTTACACAAGGCCTGATAAGTCGGTCCGTCGAGCTCTTCGCCGGCTGAAAGCCCCGCGGTGACGCGGAAGTTTTTGATCGCGGCGCGCGTGCGCGGACCGATCATGCCGTCAATCTTTCCCGGTGCGTAGCCGAGAAAGAGCAACGCGACTTGCGCGGTGCGCATTTCTAGATTGGGCAGGGAGCCGCTGGCAAAGCGCTGAAACTGTTCGGCAAGCTTGATGTCGTAGCGGTTCTGCCAGTAACTTGGGCCGTTATACATGCGCGCAAAGCCGGTCCAATCCTTGTTTAGAAGCTTTTCCGCTAAACCGTTGGCTTTAAGAAATCCCGCCATGCAGGCCAGTTGTGCATCCTCGCTGCGCACCATGGCCTGAACCATTCGAACGCAGGATTTGTATCCGCCTCCCGCGCAATTGAATCCCATCACCTGACCCATGCCCCACGAGGCCGATTTAAGCGCCGGCTCGGAACCGAGCTTCGCCTTGGCACAAAGCGAGAGCGCTTTTTCCAATTTGGTATATTGTTCAGAGAGTAAACCATACCCGCCGGCCGGCCCGGAGATGTCCGGGGCCGCGCCATCGAAGCGGCCATTCGTATATTTTCTAAACATATGACGTTCGAAGAGGATTTGCGGCCGGCGATCGACGCGAAAGCCAAATCCTTGGGTGAGTCCGGCAGTTTCTACTTCCACGACGGTCCAAATGTAAGCCGCATCATTGACGCCGAGCCCGAGCAGTGCCAGTGCTTTGTTCAGACCCGCGCGTGTGAGGGGTTGGCCTTTACCGACAAATTTCACAGCGGTACTCCTTCGAAATAAGTTCCGCCATTGAGACGGCAGAACCGCAACTTAGCACAATTCACCAAAAGATTGGCGAGAACGAGAGCCAGTTTGAGCAGAGGTGCGGAGAATTTTTTTAGAAATTCGTGGTGGTCCCAACGGGAATCGAACCCGTGTTCCCGACGTGAGAGGCCGGTGTCCTAACCGCTAGACGATGGGACCTTGGCTGAGGAGGAAGGACTCGAACCTTCAATCGCCTGATCCAGAGTCAGGTGGCTTACCAATTAGCCGACTCCTCAAAGTCGCGAGTGATAAAACTAAAAGAATTAGCTGGGCGAGTCAAGTTGCGGGATATATTCTAATGCCTTTCGCAGCCGGTCAATCGTGCGCTCTTTGCCGAGGACCGCGATGACATCGTGAATCCCGGGACTCACGGTGGCGCCGGTCAAGGCGACTCGCACAGGTTGAGCGAGTTTGCCCATCTGTATGCCGTATTCGTTAAGCGTATTCGTGAAAGCTTGCTCGATCGCCGCCTCAGTGAATTCGCTTAGCATCGCGAGTTTCTCTATCAAGCTCTGAATCGGCGGGGCGGCGTCTCTGGTTAAAAACTTTTTTTCCGCCTTTTCCTCAAGAACGATTTTGTCGGACAAATAATAATGCGCCGCATCGACCAATTCGGTTAACGTTTTCGCGCGTTCTTGCAGCGTCCCGGATCGGGATCGATCGCGATCGACGGCTACTTCGACCGCACCGAGCTGGGACGCGGGCTCGAACCCGGCGGATCCGAACTCGACCCCGGCGAACGTGGGTGTTGGACCGGTGGAGATCGCCGCCGTCGCGCGGCCGCGGCTCCTCCAGAGCTTCCCGAACCCGGCGACCGCCGCCGGCGCCGTGCTCGGAGCTTCTAGACGGCGCAGCGCGAGCAGGTGCGGTCTGGATCTTCGATCCCGCCGGCCGGTTCGTCGCGACCGTGTACGACGGGGCGGCGGGGCCGGGCAAGACGTCGGCGCGCTGGGACGGGCGGAACGAGCGCGGGCAGCAAGTGGCGTCGGGGCAGTACTTCTATCGGCTCGAGAGCGGCGGGCACGAGGAGACGCGGGCGCTCGTCTTGTATGCGGTAGGCCAGGGGGGCGCGGGCTCGAAGGAACCCTCGTTGGAGACTGCAATGGATGGGGAGCGTCTCCGCTTTCCCGACTTTGGCCATCGTGGCAGCAACGATCGGGGCGTATGCTCCTTCAGCTCGGTTGGCGCTGAGTGCATCGACTATCGAGATTATCTGCATTGGGCTGGCAGCGTGGACACACCGGGCGGGGCCAGTGGCGTGGCCATCGCACTCTATGCCTACGTCGCGGCCGGCTCTTCTGGACTCCAGGTGATCGACATCACCAATCCCCAGAGCCCACAGATCGTCGGCAGCGTGGATACGCCGGGCGGGGCTCGTGAGGCCGCCGTTTCAGGCACCTACGCCTACGTCGCGGACTATGATTCCGGACTCCAGGTGATCGACATCACCAATCCCCAGAGCCCGCAGATCGTCGGTAGCGTCGACACACCGTTCGCGGCCAATGACGTGGCCATCTCAGGGGCCTACGCCTACGTCGCGAACGGGGTGGGCCACCCTCTTTAAATGGACTCTGGGTGATCGATATCAGCAATCCCCAGAGCCCGCAGATCGTCGGCAGCGTGGTGACGCAAGACGTGGCTTATGGCGTGGCG
>CAVWLW010000016.1:0-8922 GCA_963755715.1 uncultured delta proteobacterium | reverse complement strand
TTCTATTGAGGTCGAAGCTTATATCTTCGTTCGATCTCCTCCACGTACCCACTCTTGACGACCTTGGTGAGGATGCGCTGATCGAGAAGATCCTCAACATTGAATTTGGCTATTTTGGGATCGCGCAGAGCGATGATCTCCTGGACAGTTCTCAAGCCCTTTACGGTCACAAAAGTATAAGGCGTCAGATCCTCCAGAAGATTCTTGTATCCTATCTCCGCGAGGGGCCTGTCTACCTTGATATGTTTCTGAAGAACGGCCAGGCCCTTTTCTTTCTGCGAGCGCATCATTGTGCTGGCCTCTATCAGCGCCTTGATAAAGTTCTCTACGACCTGGGGATTCTTTTGGATAAAAGACTCCGCGCTCATCAAAGGGCTGGAAGGAAAAGCGATGCGGCTTAAATCCAAGAGCACTTTGATTCCCAGCCCCTGTAGCTTCACGGACTGCAATTTATCCAACGGCGCCGCGTCGATAATTCCTGTCGCCAGAGATTGGGCAATCACAGTGCTGTCGCCTATGGCCTGAATATTGATGTTATCTCTCTGAGCGTCCAGCCCCATCTCTCTCAGCGACAACATGGTAAGGCTCCAGAGAAGACCGCTAAAGTCCTGAACCCCGATTTTTTTGCCTCTCAAATCGCGGGGGTTGGTAATCGATGGGGATACCAGAAAATCGTAGGACGCCCGTTCAGCGAAAAGCGAGAAGAGAATTTTGAGCTTCGCACCTTGCGCTGCAGCCGTAAGCATACTGGAAGCGCTTCCCCGGACAAACTGCACCTCATTAGAGACCAAAGCCGAAACTTGGATAGGAGCGCTACGCACTGTTATCAGTTCAGCCTCTAATCCATGCTTGGTGAAGATCCCTTCCTCTTTGGCGAGCCAGAGAGGAGTCCCTGAGGCAGATACGCCGGAATAAGCAATTTTGATTTGCTCAGCTCTTACCGGCGCTACAAATAGCGCCATAGCCAGAAGGATCCAGAGTGTTTTAGCAAACATACTGATTTTCCTCCCTCCCGAATCTGAGTTCACCACCAAGACGCAGCGTTCAATCGGCCATGCAGGTTCTTGGTCGGATCATTTCGACGTTTCGGGAATTCTCACGTCTCCAAGGCTCCAGACTTGAACCGTGAACTTTTGAACCGCCGCAAACCATTGAACCGAGCGCAGAGGTCGAACGGACTTTCGCTGAGCGAAGCTCTCTCTTAGAAATCTCTGTATTTACTGAAACGTAGAACAGTTGATCGATTCGTAGTGAACACATTATGATTTCTGCTCACAACGTTTCAGACCAGACGCGCTGATCCGAAGATTCTCGAGTCTTAGCAAATAAGCGGAGCTTTGGAAATCACCAGGGAGCCTTCTGGCGAAATCTGGAGGCAAGAAAACGACGATCGCGATGATGAAGAATCTAAAATCGGTAAGAGAGCCGAGGGCCGATGATGAAATAACTAAAACCAGAGACCGAACCGGCGGCGAAGTTGCCGCCTTCGGCGTTGACTTCGATCGCTAAGTTAGTAGTCGGTTTGACGCCCAGGCTGCCGGAGCCGCCATGAATAAGATTGTTGGTGGCGACGCCGTTGCGGCGGAAGGTTTCATAACCCACGTAGCCTTCCAAGTACGTATAAAAAATTCGATTCTCGTAATAAATCGAGCTGAAAGCGCGATTGGCAAGATAATTGTTCGGGTCGAAATAGCCGCTGTGGCTTTGCTTTTGGAAATCAAGCAGGCGGAAGCGATGGCCGATAACGATCCGGGGCGCGAGATAAACGGCGTATTGAGAGACGAGCTGCAATTCATTGGCGTGGTTGCTGTCCGAGAAACTCTTATAGTTATAGTTGCCGTAAAGCGAAAATCGTTCCGTCACGGGGTGCGACAGGTAGAGCCCAACGACGGTCATCCGAATACGATTTTCAATCAGTTCTGCGGTGTCGCTAAGCACTTCACGCGTCAGGTTTGCGCCGGCGGTGCCGCCGAAGAGTTTGGCATCGACGCGCAGGTGACCGGTGGGAAAGTTCGAAGTGTGGCCGTCACCGAGTTGTGTGAAGCCGATGCCCGCTCCGGCCCCGAATGTGTCGGTCAGGCGGGAATAAACCTTGAAAAGAAGATCTTCCGCCCGGTTGTCTCGGCTCGGATCGCTGGCGTCGGTGTGCCGGTAACTCAGCCCATATTTTTGATTTTCAAGCGAAAAATTACCGCTGAGAGAATAGCGATTCAATCGATTCTTGTCGGAATCTTGATAAAAACTATAGCGCGTCTCGACCGAAGGCCTCGTTTCCCCGTCGATAGCGTCGCTCAACTTCGCCAATTCCCGTTTTTGCCGCGCATTGGCGGGCTTCAATGCTTTGAGATTTTCCGCTTGCAGGTCGTCGACCGATTGCGCCGAAATGAGTCATAAATCACAGAAATTTTTTGTTTTAACGCGACTTTCGACGGAGAATTGCGACTGGCACGAATTCAACAGCCGGGAAGTAGCATGTAGTCTTCTCGGAGACGAGGTTAAATAACCGTGGATTCGAATTCAGATTGAATGGCGGCAGGGTTCGATATCGTCGTCTTACTACTTTTCCGGCATGCCCAAAAGCTCTTGGCTGTAGCCGATCACGCAAATGGGCGACATCAGTGCTTGATAGACGAGCATATAAATAAAAAAGCCGAGCAGATTACGCCGGACTTTTAGACCGAGCTCGGTAAAGACGGCCTTCTGTTTTTTGAACATGATCAGCACGATTAGAAACGCCAACGGCATCACCAGCAAAGTCAGAGGGCCGACGATGTAATTATGGCCGAAGAGCGCCAGGACAACGCCGGGCAGAAACACGAAAGCATAAAAAAGATCGATAAACGGGATGATGAAATCGATGCCGACAAAAAACGCGGAAAGCCGCGAGCCTTTCCAGACAAGGTGGCCATGCCGCTTCAATCCCTCGATCATGCCGCGCGCCCAGCGCTTGCGTTGGCGATAAAAGCCCATGAATGTTTGCGGCGCGCTTGTGAATCCGATTGCGGACGGCTCAAAGCCGATACGCCAGCCGCTATTGATCAGTGACCAGGTAAGAACGATATCTTCGCCGATGACCGAAGGCCATCCTTGATGCGACTTGACCACCTTGGTTCGAAAGGCGCTGAAAGCTCCCTGCGCCACGAGGGTTCCCTGGTAAAGCGACTGCTGTCTTTTTGCGGACGCGATCCCGGTGAAATAGTCCCATTCCTGGAGCCGGGTCATGAACGTCGATCGTGAATTCTTGACGAGCACGCAACCAGCAATCGCCGCCGTGTCCTCTGGATCGGTCAGAAAGCGCGCGATGATGCGCCGCAAAGCTTGTGGGTGAAGAAACGTGTCGGCGTCGATGCAGACGACAATATCCTGCGTGACATGTTTGAGTCCTTCATTCAGCGCGCGGGCTTTACCGCCGTGGTTCGTCTGAACGATCTTCAAATTTGGCATGTTGTAGGAACGAAGAACTCTAACGGTATTATCCATCGAGCCGTCGTCGACGATAACGATCTCGATGGGCCCCGGGTAGTCCTGATTTTTGATGCCGCGAATGGTGTCGGCGATGTTCTCCTCTTCATTGTACGCGGCCACTAGGAGACTGATCTTCGGAAAGGTCAAGTCGAGTCGAAGATTCGGTGGGTGATCCAGGACCACGCTGGCGATGATATGCACGTTCAAGAACCCGGGTAGAAGCGCGATGAAGAAAATAATCAGAACCGCCGGGAAATACCCGGTTATCTGGGCGAGGTCGCCGAGCCAGTTTTGCGCCAGCAACCACGACGCGTAAAGCCAAACACAAGAAAGAGTCGTCGAGATTAAAAATTTGCCTTTGACCGGGATGTAATACTTACGTTTCTCGAAACCAGCGCGGGACGGCATCCCCTCCGGTTTTTTTTTATCAGTCGATGACTCGGGAATTTGCGGTTCCTTGCGGACGATTTCAATCGCTGGATGAGTGGCCGGGTTTCGGGCCTGTTGTAGGCGTTGGCCGGTCGTTTGGATTGGTTGCTTCCATTTTGTTTGAACCTTTATGAATAGAGAAACGGCGCGCCCTTCAATCGCGCTGGAATAGTGCATCTGAGCAACCAGCGTACCAGGACGGAAAAGTGTGGGCTGAGTAGCGTGCGGGAATTCTTGGTTGGAATCTAAGTAAAGAATGTTTGACGCGCTGCCAACGCTGACAATTCGCGCCGCTTCTATGACAATGGCTCCGGCGGCGCAAGTTGTCGGTCTTTCCGCTTTGCTGCCGTGACAGAGCAAACGGTCCGAAATAAGCGCCCCCGCCAAACAGTGAGTCAGGAAAATTTGGCGCCGGATGAATCGATGTCGCGCGTTGGCAGATTCATGTTCCTAACGCGTTTTTGCGCCCATTGCGGTTGCATTTACTCGTAGGTTTATGGGAAAGGTTAGAAAATTTCACATAGGAGGGCGCGCAATGATTCTTGAGATGAGAACCTACGTGTTGAAACCGGGAATGACCCAGAACTTCGTGGAGCGCTTCGCCGAAGGGCTGTCGGCGCGGCTGCAATTCTCTAAGTTGCTTGGACTCTGGCTGTCGGAAGTCGGCGGCCTCAATCGGGTGGTGCATGTTTGGCCGTACGACAGTTTCGAAGAGCGCGAGCGCATCGCCGGCGAAGCCAGAAAAACCGGCAAGTGGCCGCCGAAGACTCAAGAATTTATTATCACCCAGGAAAACAAGATCATCCAGCCGGCGCCTTTTTCACCGCCGCTGCCCGAGCGCAAGCTCGGCGAGCTTTACGAGTTCCGCACTTATACTTATCAACCCGGCGCCATGCCGACGGTGCTGGAACGCTGGAGCAAGGTGATAGCAGCGCGCACCAAAGTCTCGCCGTTGGTTTTTGCCGGTTCGACTTTGATCGGTCCGCTCAATCAATATATTCACGTTTGGGCTTATAAAGATGCGGGAGAACGCGAGCGGTTGCGCGCCGAAGCGAGCAAGACGGTGCAGGGATGGCCGCCGCCCACCAGGGAACTTCTTGTCATGCAGGAAAATATGCTATTGATCCCCGCGCCTTGCGCACCGTTCAAATGATTGCGAACGGCTAACGGTCGCGCAATTTCACCGCTGGCCGCGGCCAGAGGTTGTACGCCAATCGAGAGAGGGAGAGCTTCGACGAGCCTCCCTCTCCGTTTATTGAAGATGAATAGAATTTTGTCCGGAATCTCTATGCCGCGAAGAAAGATGATTCTTTTTTGCCACGCCATGAACGCCCATGCTTTATAAATCGCTCCTTCGTCCGCTGTTGTTTCAGAAAGATCCCGAATCCAGCCACGAAATGATTTTGCGTCTGCTGGCGCGCTTGGAATTTCTTTCCGGCGTGCTCGAAGAATTCTACAAGCTCGAAGACGAGCGACTCATCGTTAAAGTCGGTCCTTTGACTTTTCTCAATCCCGTCGGGCTCGCCGCCGGCTTCGACAAGAACGCGCTGGCGCCGAAAACGCTCTCTGCGTTCGGGTTCGGATTCATGGAAGTGGGCGCCATTACCGCGCAAGCCCAGCCGGGCAATCCCAAGCCGCGGCTCTACCGCTTGCCGGAGGATGACGCGTTGATCAACCGCCTCGGCTTCAACAACGAAGGCGCCGCTGCGATCGCAAGCAAACTCGAGCGATTGCGCGCGCGCGGCGGCTGGCCAAAAATTCCGCTGGGCCTGAATCTCGGCCGCACCAAGATCGTTGAGACAAAAGACGCCGTCGCGGACTTTCTCGCATGCTTCGACCTGCTTTTCGCGCACGGCGATTTTTTTACCTTGAACGTGAGCTCGCCGAACACGCCCTATCTGCGCGAGCTGCAGGAGAAATCGCTTTTGCGTGACTTGTTGTCTGCCGTGCAGGAGAGAAATCGCGAGCATGCGGCGCGCGCGAAAATAGATCCCAAACCGGTCTTCGTCAAGATCGCTCCCGACATGGAGTTTGCCCAAGTCGACGAAATTATCGAAGTGGTCGAATCCGTCAAACTGACGGGCATCGTCGCCACCAACGCGACGGCGTTTATGCGCGACGATCTAAAATCGCGCCACGGCCGCGAGCCGGGAGGCCTAAGTGGCCGACCGATCACCTCGATGGTGACGGCGTTCATCGCTCACATCTACAAGATCACCGGCGGTAGGCTGCCGATTATCGGCGTGGGTGGCATTTTTCATGCGCAGGACGCTTACGACAAGATCCGCGCCGGCGCCAACGCCGTGCAGATCTATACCGGCTGGATTTATGAAGGACCCGGGGTGGTCAAACGGATCAACCAGGGCCTACTTAAACTGCTCGAGCGCGACGGCTACAAACATATAACCGACGCAGTGGGCGCGGCGGTCAAGGCCTAATTTCGCGCGCGGTCTTTCCTACCAACGCGTCGCTTGAAAGGCCCCAGGGTTTTGGCTAACGTCCAGCGATGGCGAAATCATTCAGCATCGAAGTCGCTAAAGATTATTTCAATTTTGCCTCGGCGCATTTCCTGATCTTTGCCAACGGCCAAAGAGAAGCGCTGCACGGACACAACTATCAAGTGTCGGTCGTCATGGAAGGCGAGCTCGATCGTGCCGGCGTGGTGCTCGACTTCATATCTTTCAAGCCGGTCGTCAAACGCATCTGTGATGCCTTGGATCACCGCACTTTGATTCAAACAGGGAGTCCGGCGATCGACGTTCGCAAACGCGCCCACGAAGTGGAAGTTCGCTACAAAAAACAGAAAATTATTTTGCCTCGGCAGGACGTCATTCTATTGCCGCTGGCAAATACCAGCACCGAACTGTTGGCCGAGCATGTCGCCGATCAGATCCGGAAAAAAGTCCGCCGGATTTTTCCTCGGACTCAAATCCGATACTTGGAAGTCGGCGTGGAAGAGGCGCGCGGCCAGCGCGGCTTTTACCGCGGCGAGTTTTAGCGGCGCGCTAACGACACTGTTCGAGAGCCCAACGCGCGATCTCGTCGTGGCGGGCGAACCAAACGTCAGGAAAGCCTTTCATGTAACGCAGCAGCTCGTGCAGCATCGCCGACATCAGCGGCCGCCCGCCGAAGTGCGCGTGCACGGTCAAATTCACCAGCGACGGCGATTCGTGTTGGTAAAGATAGTCGAAGGTGTCTTTGTAGACGTTGAAAAAATCGCGCGGGCTCGATCGCAACGTACGGTTGTCCGTGAAGTCGCTGTGCGCGATCGCGACCAGTTGCCCCTTGGCGGTTTCGACCACGTAGGGCAGATCGGTGTCGTTATAGTCGCCGTGCCAGAGAAATCCTTCTTGGGCGAGCAATTCAGCGGTGTGCTCGGTGGGCGCCGCCACCGGACTGAACCAGCCGAGCGGAGGCGTGCCGACGGTTTTTTCAATGATTCGTTTGCACCGCCGGATCACCTCTGTTTCTTCGTCGAGCGAGAGATAGGGCAGGATCAAATCCTGAGTGTACGAGTGGCCGGCGATTTCATGGCCGCGCTCGTGTAACTGTTGCACCGCTTGCGGAAATAATTCCGCGCCTTTGGCATTGAGACAAATGGTTGCTTTGATGTCGACGTCATCGAAGATGCGCATGAAGCGCCAGATACCGGTTTTGCCGCCGTACTGTGACCAGGAGATGCCCAAGAGATCGGCGGTGCCGGGCTTCAACGACGTCGTCATCGGCGAGTAGGGCGGCGCTTTCCCCTCCGACCAAACTTCGAACATCACTGTCACCATAACGGCGAGTTTTTTTTGAGCCGGCCAGCTAGAAACGATTTTCTCCATCAATAGACCCCGAAGATATAAATGCTCGGTCCGTTCAAGGGGTAAAGCCGCGCCGCCAAAGGTCGACAACTCTGTCGAGATCGGCAGCGGGAATTTCCACATCCGCTCCGGCGGCATTCTCGCGCATCTGTTCGGCATTGCGCGCGCCAGGAATTACGACGCTAACCGCGGGGCGGGCGATACAAAAGGCGATCGCCGCTTGACCGAGCGATTTTATCGGACCGTGCACGAGGAAGCGCAGTTGATCCGCTT
This sequence comes from uncultured delta proteobacterium, assembly GCA_963755715.1. GTDB lineage: Bacteria > Desulfobacterota > Binatia > UBA9968 > UBA9968 > DP-20. Next base: position 949 of record CAVWLW010000016.1, on the reverse strand, counting down.
TGGCCAATTCCTTCTGGAACGGCTCGCCTTTGAAGCTGCGCGCCCGGACATCTTCGCCTTGAAATCGCGATTCGTCGGCCGCGCTCATTTTGCCGGTCAGAATGCCGCGCTTTAACGGTATGCGCGCGATGATGCCGACGTTGGACTCCGCGGCGAAAGGGAAGATGTTCTCGCGCGGCTCCTGGGCGAGCAGATTGTATTCCACCTGGATGGTTTCGGCACGGCCGTCTTTGACGGCGGCGACACCTTCTTCCATGGTATTGATCGAAACGCCGTAGTGGCGGATTTTGCCGGCTTGCTTGGCGCGTTGAAGCACATTCCAAACTTCGCCGCGCTCGATCACGTCAATGGTCGGATTATGCAGTTGGTAGAGATCGATGTAGTCGGTTTGCAGTCGCTGCAGGCTCTCGTCCATTACGCGGCTGATGTAATCGGGATCAAAGATCCGCTTGCCACGGTTGGGTCCGACCATCACGTTGCCGCCCTTGGTGGCGATGATGACCTTATCGCGTTTTCCTTTCAGCGCGTTCCCTAGCAATGTTTCCGCATAGCCTGCGCCGTACGCATCCGAGGTGTCGATAAAATTGACACCTAGGTCAAGGGCTGCGTCGATCGCGCTCAACGATTCGGAATCTTTCATCGGGCCGAAGTGGCCGGCGTGAACCATGGTGCCGAGACCGACAGCGCTTATGCGTAAACCGGTTTTGCCGAGTGTTCGATATTTCATAGCCTCCACAGTAAGCCAGCGCGCCACATTGCCGCAAGCGGCGAGCGGCGAAATCGGCGAATTTTTGACTCGCAGCAAATCGTGCGATGATTAAAGCGAAGCTTTGCATTGACAACCCAGGCGCAATTCCTTACATTTTAGTCGCCACTCTACCCTGACGTGAGCGGGCGTAATTCAGTGGTAGAATGCCAGCTTCCCAAGCTGGACGTCGCCGGTTCGACC